>JAEXDA010000021.1 GCA_023401925.1 Bacillota bacterium | reverse complement strand
TGTTGAAATAAATAATTTGAACGCCGGCTTCGATGGAGACCGCGGATTAAAATCCACGGCTTGGAGAAATCATACCGGCTAAAGCCGGTAGAAATGCAATTCAGAGAACGTTGTCTTATCGTGATATTGGTTTCAACCGATATGGGTTTAAGCAGCCGCGAGGTTTTAACCCGCGGATTGCCATTGATTTAGCCCTAAAATTTATTTCAACCTATATAGTAGAGCGTATCGTAAATAAACGGCAATCAGAAATGGGGAAGATAGGTTTTACTTGAGTAAAACGTTCCCAATCATTGAGTAGTTATTTAGAGAACGGTTTACTAGGCAACTACCCGGGAGGGCGCGGATCGTGAAAGAAAAGATCATTTTGGGACTGGGCAACAATATTGATTATGAAATCGTTTGGGATTCAAGGGTGTTTGAGGAGATGATCATCCAATATGGAATCCATAAGGATGAATTGTCGAATGAAATCCCTGTAAACAGTGAACGCGATTTAGTTGTTTCGATTCTTGGATTCTTGAAGGAAGAAGTCGGCGGCGAACGCTATGTTGTTTCTCCGGATATCATCGAGAAATTTGCTAAAAATTTTGAATGCCGGATCACGATGGGAGGAACATCGGTAAGGGCCGCCACAGCCATGCGCAAGTTGGGCTATACTTCCGCTCTTCATCTTGTAACAATCAATGACCATGTTCGCAGGCTGCTTCCACCAGATTGTCCCTATGTATGCAGTGCTGATGAAGAGCATATATACCCCCATCTGATCGTTCAATTCACTGGGGGTATGAAAGTAACGGCATCGGACATAGACATTTATACCAGCCGCAGTAACCGGATTATCTATGACAATGACCCAGACAATGTGGAAATGAAATTGAGCGGAAACTTGCGCGAGCTAATAACCGACGCCGAAGTATTTTTGATTTCAGGTTTTAATGCAATGCATAGTAAAACTCTGCTTGAAGAAAGGCTTCAGACGCTCTTAAAGATCATGGCGGCTCTTCCTGAAAAAGCATACGTATTTTATGAGGATGCGTGCTTTCACGATGCCGGCTTAAGTAAGCCGGTGCGTGATACTTTGATTGGAAAGATCGATATTTACAGTCTTAATGAAGACGAACTCCAGGGATATTTGAAAAGAAAACTGGATTTACTGAAGCCGGACCAGATAATCAGGGCACTGGAAGACGTACATCAATTGATCCATGTACCGGTAATTGTGGTGCATACCCGATACTGGGCGCTGGCTTATGGCATGAATGCGGGTTTATTTGCAAAGGCGCTGAAAGGCGGAATCAACATGGCCGGCACGCGCTTCAGATTTGGTGATGATTTTACCTTGGAAAATTATCACCAAGCAGAGCAAAATATTCTCCAAAATGAAGGGGTCGTCTTTGCTGATGCGATTAAAAGACAGTTGGGTGAAAAAGTATGCTGTCTGGCCTGTATACAGGCTGAAGAAACCAAAGCAACTACGATTGGTCTTGGTGATGCTTTTGTAGGAGGCTTTTTGCCTGCTCTTATCCAATAGGCAGGGAAACCCGGTAGCGGTTTCAAGGTATTTAATGTATTTGAATTGGAAATATATTCATGATATAATCAGCGCGAAGTACTTCTTCTCAACTACGGGATTGAAACCCAAAGCTAGCGCTAAAGCCGAGGGTTTGAATCCCCTAGTTGAAACCATCCGATTTTTGTCCCTTTGATTGCGTTAGGGAATACTAGAGAGGATTGTAAATATGGATACTATGCAGGGAAAAACTGTTGTAGAAACAATTAAGGAACAATATCATCAGATCTTTTCGGCGGAAAAGAAAGTAGCAGACTTCATATTAGAAAATCCTGAAATGGCAGTCAATGCCAATGTGTCGGAATTGGCAAACTATAGTGGTGTCAGTGATGCAACGGTTATAAGGCTGTGTAAGCATTTGGGGTATGAAGGGTATTATCAGCTGAAACTTTGTTTATCCAGAGATCTGGGGCGAATGCAGATATCCGATATTGATATGGAAAATGGAAACGGCGATCAAGTCAGCACTCTGCTTTATTCTTTTGCTGCAGAACTGATAGCAATCGGCAAAAATCTGAAACAGAATAAATTAATGGAATGTGTGGACTTAATCAAAAAATGCAAGCAGGTTCATATTGTTGCCGTAGGAAACACAAGTCCTCTTGCGCAGTATATGGGTTTCAGACTGGGACGGCTGGGAGTGAAATGCACGTATAATATGGTCCCTGAATATTTTATGAATCAGGTGAATTTAGCAGACGCTGATGACATTGTCGTAGCTATTTGTCAGTCGGGCAGCTCCAAGCAAGTAGTACAAGCAATGGAGCTTGCCAAGGAAAAAGGCTTGAAGATAATAGCCATTACAGGGCATGAATATTCTCCGGTTTCCCGGCTTGCAGATTATCTGTTGTTATCGAGTCCGGATGAAAAGTCATTCAATTATTATAAAAGCTATTCCCGATTAAAAGAAATGGCTGTGATTGACGCCCTATTGCACTTTGTCACGAATCAAGAGACCATAGCCGCCAATCGGGCTGATAAGCCGGAAATCATTCTATCGGAATACAAATTATAAGAATAATGCGTAAAGAGGTTTATGACATGAAACGGTCCCAAATCAATCAAGTAATCAAGGATATGGAAAAGTTAGCCGAAAAACATCGTTATGAGCTTCCGCCATTTGTAAAATGGATGCCGGCAGACTGGGATAAAGCAGGACATGAATATGATGAAATTCGTGATAATAAGCTGGGATGGGATATTACCGATTTTGGTCTTGGAAAATTTGAGGAAGCAGGTCTTTCCCTCATAACGATCCGGAATGGAAATCAATATAAGAAAAAATATACGAAGACTTATGCCGAAAAACTTTTGATGCTATATCCAGGCCAGACTGTACCGATGCATTATCATTGGAGTAAAATGGAAGATATTATCAACCGGGGCGGCAATGATGTCTACATTGCGGTATACAATGGAGCTGAAAGCGGTACAAAGCTTGCCACGGATGTGACTGTACATAAAGACGGAAAAGAGTTTGTTGTTTCTGCGGGAACAAAGATACTTTTAAAGCCGGGTGAGAGCATCTCCATCCCACAGTATATGTATCATGACTTTATTGTACCGAAAGATGGCGGTCAAGTTTTGCTTGGCGAAGTATCCATGTGCAATGATGATGAAAATGACAATCGGTTTTATGAATCAGTAGGCCGCTTTCCGGAAATCGAGGAAGACCAGGAGCCTTACAGATTATTATGCAATGAATATCCAATGGCAAAATGATATCAGGTTTTATTTTTGTTTTAAAGGGACATTATCAATGGGCTTCCCACACTCAAGCAGGAATTTATAAATTCCTGCTTGAGTGTTTTGGTTATTTTTGAAAAAGCTTTAACTGATGTAATAATTGGGGGCCCTTCCAAATTAGTACAACAAGGATGGTTATTATTGACAAGACTCCTAAAATAAGACCTGCCCATGCCATTCCTTTTCCTTTTAACGATGGTTGGTTTTTGATCTCGCCAATAGCAAGCCAGCCAACGATAACTGCCATCACCCCTTTTTCTAATCCCAAAAGATTAATCATTGAAGTTATTCCCAGCAATAAGGCAATAATAGCCAGTCTACAGCGCTTCATATCAATCTCTCCTTTTCCCGCCAAGATAATGCCTTGGATCCTACGATATGCCATGCTTGATAGGGGAAAATACTTCCTGTGACGCTAGATGAATATCTTCCCCCGTTTTATGCAGCTTTATCGGCTGATTTCTTGATTAAAACTGATGATTTTATCCCTTTGAAATTCGTGAATATCACATTTACTTAGTTTTTTTACTTTATCAGCAAGGACTAGAGTAGAGTCTTTAATGACTGTATAAGGAGCTTTGGCATTCATAAGCTCCCGGATTACTTTTCCGTTAAATTCGCCTAATGAATAGTATTGCGCCGCCAAATCGGGTACCAGGTTGGATGGTAGTTTGGACACAATTTCAACCTTAACCTTTTCCCAATCGGCAGTTTTGATTTTCATCGGTGTATTGGGAAAAAGCTGTTCGTAGCTGCAGAAAGCATAATAATCGTAATAAAGTTCAATTGCGATCAGTGTTAATAAATTTCTGTACCGTTTTAATTCCTTTCGACGATTAACGAAAGTTGTGATACAAAAAACAATCATCGCGGTGATTAGGCCATTTGAAAGTATTTTGGCTAGGGTAATGAAAATTTGCCAGATATTCAAGGGTATCACTCCAGGAAATAATTAGGTGCCGATTCACTTTTAATTATTTGCCAACAGCTTTTTCTAATGAATAATCTCCACATGACCCGGCTTTACTGGATTCATGTTGAATCTCAATGATTGTGTTGCAGTTCTTACAAGCTATTTTGGTGTAAATAATTAATTTCTCGGCTAACACAGTAAGTTTTTTCTTACATTCTGGGCATTCGATTTTGATCCGTTGTTTTCTAGAAAAACTTAATTTTTCATCCATGTTACTCCTTTTAAATCGGCACCCAAATTACTAATCGGTTAAATTTTCAGAAAACTTTAATGAGGAAATCGCTATGAATGAATGAAAAAAGACAAAGAGCGATCCATGCAATCAGCTTATTTCATCGGACTACCCCTTTTTAGACAGCCTCTATATCTTTTATGGGTCTTTTCGTCGTTTTTCTCTTTTGCTATTTTTTTCCAGGAAAAGAAAGCAATAAAAAATATAACCTACAAAAGCTAAGCAAGTTACTATGATAACAGCATGCAATATATAACATTATTAATCTTCTATATTTTTATCGCCATAAACTATTTTTATTAAAAATATAGGGATCGGAATTTCCAAAGCTAGCTCGTACCCAATTGATGATATATCGGGAAAAACAGAATTATGCGTTTAGCTAATCCCGCCTCTTAATTTATAAGACACTTGAGGCATATTTTATGGGCTTCAGAAATTGTAGCTTTTACCTGAATAACATTATTTTAAGAATCCTTGCTTTTCCTGAAACTTTGAGCCCAATCCAACGTTTTTTGCCATCCTCCGTAAATCTTTTTTGACTCCTTGGTTAATAAGGGGCCAAGAACGGCTAATATAAGCACATATAAGACAGCGAAAGATTGAATCGCCGGTAATAATCCAGCGGCCCTTCCCATATTTGCCATGATAATTGAAAATTCACCACGGGAAACTAAAGTAAGACCAATATTGGCCGAAGAACGGCCGGAAATCCTTGCAATCCGCCCGGCCATCGCCCCGGAAAACATATTGCCGAAGATGGTTAACAGCACTCCGATAAGTGCAGCCGGAACTGCTCCGCCTAACGATAACGGATCAATACTCAGGCCGAAACTGAAAAAAAATAAGGCTCCGAAAAAATCGCGAAACGGGAGAACAATCTGTTCAATCCGTTTCACATGAGCTGATTCCGCTAGTACCAGTCCAAGCATTAATGCGCCAATCGCTTCCGCCACATGCACAGTCTCTGAAAAACCGGCGACCAAAAATAATCCGGCCATAATCACCAGGAGAAACAATTCCGAGGATTGAATGTTTAAAGCGTGATCAACATATTTCATGATTCTTCGGCCGCAAAATAAGAAGAGTACAATAAAGCCGAAGGCCCCCAGTGTATTCAGCAATATACCCATGAATGAAGTGGCCCCGCTTAGGAGCAAACCGGATAAGATTGACATGTGGATTGCAATAAAGAGATCATCAAACATAATCATGCCCATGATGATCTCTGTCTCCGGATTCGCGGTCCGTTTTAGATCGACCAACACTTTAGCCACGATTGCCGTTGATGAGCTGGTCATGATACCGCAAGCGATTAAGGTTTCTTTAATAGGGAAACCCATGATCCAACCGAGCAGGAGTCCGGAGAGGAAATTCATTGTGATATAAAGAGTTCCACCTACGAGGATGGAACGTCCCGATTTTAAAAGGCGGCCTACGGAAAACTCTAGCCCCAGATAAAAAAGCAAACAAAGGACGCCGATTCGTCCCAAAAAATCGATAAAAGATGAACTTTGAATAAACCGGAGATCGATGATGCCGAGGTGAGGAGCATGAGGTCCAACTGCCATGCCGACTAATATGTAAAAAGGAATTACTGAAAAACGGAGCTTGGTGGAGATCAATCCTACAAGGGCAATTAATCCTATGGCAAGGCCTATTTCAAAAATAACTGTATTCATTTTTCCCCCCAGTATAGTTTATTGAGTCAGACATTCGGTCTACTCGCCGCCGTGCAACAACAATTCCTTAAATTGCTTCAGATATTCTCTCTCTCCCGCGATGATCAAAGTGGAATTGGCGGTAAACACATATTCGGGTCCGGGATTAATATTTTTGTTGTGGTCCTTTTCAACAACCGCGATGATTGAGACTCCGGTCTTGCGACGCACTTTAAGTTCTCCGATGGTTTTACCAATACATTTGGAACCGGTTTCGATACGATGCCATTCAATGACCAAATCATCCAATGCAACGTCGATTTGTTCCAATGCTTTGGGTTTGTAGGTCAACCCGCCAATTATCCCCGCAACCATTCTGGCTTCATCATCATCCAGGGTTACCATAGAAATGCTTTCATCCGGACGGTCATAATAAAAATGATATAATTCGCGCCGCCCATCATCGTGGACAATAATTACCAGTTTATCTCCGCTGGTAGTTTCAATTTGGAATTTTCGACCAATTGCCGGCAGATCGGATTCAGAAATCTTCATGAGCAACTTCCTTCCTAGTATAATTTTTTGGGGATCAACACAATAAAAAATCATCAGCTGTATCGGATTGTTGTTGGAGTGGCTATACCCGATAGGCAAGATAATAGTACCCCTTAATTTAACGCAAATCGTTCAAAAAAATTCCCATGGAAATTTTTTTGTGAAAAATAATCAAAAACTAGCTAAAAAAATCAGGTAGAGATGAACCCGGATTTTATTCTTCTAGATTTTCTTCAATACTGGACATGATTTCTAATACCCGATTGTAGTAAAATTGATTGACGGGCGCCATTTGATTGACCTTGTTTTGGAGCTCTTTTTTTAAGGCGTCCCAAGCCGCATGATAATCCATTTAATTTCTCCACCTCCTGCTTAAATTATGGTGTTTTATGATGCCGCAGTCAATGGAAAATTAATAGGAGTTAAATCAATTGGAGGTAACCAAAAGAATTGTTGTGTTTATAATATTAAAGCAGCAAAAATAGTTATCGGATTGGACACTTATTAAAAAGGAGGTGATCAGTTGATTGTCACGACTAAGCATTACAACACTGTGAAATGGGTTATCCATATATCGGCCTTGGCTCTGTCTTGGCGAATGGTATTCGATACGATGACCAAGATGTCAACCGCTCCGTTTTGGCAAGCTTTCTTCGGGTGTGGTGCAGTGTTTGTTGAGCTATTTGCTCAATTTGACTGGGGCCTGGCTTTGGCATATGCCAAAGCGAAAATTTTCTGGAAAGCATTCTGGCTCAGGGCAATATATTTGATATACATCGTTATCTTTGCCTTTCTCTCGGCTGTAGGCACTTTCTCATGCCAGGTCAATAAAAGTGAGCAGATATATAGCCAGGCCAATTTCGATAAAATTAACCTTCAAGATAAAATCAAGCGGGATGAAAAACAGATCCAGAACAAAACCGATGAGCAGAAAATAGAATTTGCCGACCATGGCCGGGGGCCTAAATATAATCAACTTCAAAAAGAAATTGATAATCTTAAAGCCGAGCAAGCCGAATTTGAAAGCGAATTAAAAAAGGCTTCAATCCTAACGATTCATTATGAAAAAAGCGTCTTTGACAGTATGCACGATATGATCCCGGGTGTGAGCGCCAATGGATTTAAAATGGTTTTCTTTGCCGCTTTGATGCTAATGATATATACAGCCTTAATTTTAACACCATGGAAGATCGATCCAAAGTTATTAAATGGAGATGATTATCCGCCCGAACCTTCAAAAGTGGCATCAAAGCCGCAATTTAAAAAGCTCAAACCGTCGGATGTTGTAATTCCCTTGTACGAAATACAACCAAAGGTGTCCAGGGTTACTTCAGAGCTGCCTGCTATGGATAAGGGAGTTACTTGAAGAGCGTTTTTGAGATTTGGAACTTTTAAATTACAATCCCGTTATACTCAATATCAACTCCTTTTTCACATCATTATCTCCTTTCAGCCTTGTCGCCTGCCTGGGCGGCTGGGCTTTTTTTATTGAGTTTTTGCAAGATATTTCCCAAACGCCGCTCGGTGATTAAATTCTTAACTTCCTAATAAATACCAGTACAATTTTTATATAAGCGTAAATCTAAGATCCTTACTAGAATTTCCAGTATTATTTTAGAAAAATTTCTTTATAATATAAGTAGATCGAACATATGTTTGCGGGGTTTGAATGAACATGGGTTTGGAAATTTTTTTTGCTGAACAACGTTCTGAATTAAATTTGCAGTATGTTGGCAAACAAATAGTCGCTGGGTTCCCTTCTCCAGCGGAGGATTATTTAGAATCCACACTTGATCTAAATAAGGAATTAATTAAAAATCCGAGCTCGACTTTTTTTGGCCGAGTAAAAGGTGTTTCGATGATCGATGCCGGGGTAAATGACGGGGATCTTTTAGTGATTGATAAATCTTTGAGTTACAAGAGTGGGGCTTTGGCGGTTTGTTTTGTAAATGGTGAATTTACATTAAAGGGAATCAAGGTGGAGGGCAATACAATATATCTAATGCCGGCAAACAAAGATTATCAACCAATCATTATTAAAGAAGATGATGATTTTTCCGTGTGGGGGATTGTCACTTATATTATCAAAAAAAAGGTGTTCTAATATGCCAAACCTATACGGTTTAATAGACGCAGACAGCTTTTACGTATCGTGCGAACGTGTTTTTAGGCCCGATCTGAACGGTAAGCCTGTGGTTGTTTTATCGAATAATGACGGATGTGTGGTTTCCAGATCGAAAGAAGCCAAGTCAATTATAAAGATGGGCGATCCGGCTTTTAAGATTAAAGATATTATACAGCAATATGGGGTTACCGTTTTTTCATCAAACTATGTCCTCTATGGCGATCTCAGTTGTAGGGTCCATTCCATTTTAGCAAAAAATGCCCCTGAGATTGAAATATATAGCATTGATGAAGCTTTTTTGAATTTAACGGGAATGACGGTCAATTTAAAAGAATATGCCCAGGAAATCCGGCAAAAGGTCTATAAGCATACCGGGATTCCAGTAAGTGTAGGAATAGGCCCCACTAAAGTTTTGGCTAAAACGGCCAACTATTACGCTAAAAAAGTGCCCGAAAATCAGGGGGCTTTCATCTTGGATAGTCCGGAAAAGATCGATGAGGCGTTAAAGATTTTTGACATCGGGGAAGTATGGGGTATCGGCAGAAATTACGCAACAATGTTAAATCATCATCAAGTAAAATCAGCTTGGGATTTTACCCGGTTGCCGGATGATTGGGTCAGAAAAAAAATGACTGTGGTTGGACTTCGGATTAAAAAAGAATTAGAGGGAGTTTCATGTCTGCCAATGGAATTGATCGCGGCGCCCAAAAAAGCGATCTGTACTTCCCGGTCCTTCGGTGAGGCCCAAACGGAGTTAGAACCCATTAAAGCGGCCCTGGCGACTTTCGCCAGTCGGTGTGCCTATAAGCTCCGGAGACAAAAAAGCTGCGCCAAGGTGATAATGGTTTTTATTCACACCAATGGTTTTAATCAACAAGATCCACAGCATGCCCAAAATGTTGTGATTCCTTTGCCAGTGGCGACCAATAGCACGATGGAGATAACTAAATACGCTTTTAAGGGTTTAGCAGCTATTTTCCGGAAGGGCTACCGTTACAAAAAGACGGGAATTTTGGTAACGGAAGTGGTTCCGGCCACTGAGATACAAGGGTCTTTGTTCGACCAGGTTGACCGGGGAAAACATGATGAAATTATGAAGGCTATGGACCAAATAAACGCCAGATTTGGCCGGGATACGGTGAAACTGGCAGTACAGGGATTTGAATCGACTTCTAAGTGGAAATTACGGCAAGAGAAGCTTTCTCCTTGTTATACTACGAGGTGGGAAGATATTTTGACGATTAAAGTTTAGGATGGTGTTTCAAATTGGTTTCTTTTATGCGCAGAGTAAGACAGTCCAAAGTTTGGCCAATCGGTATCAACTGAAATTAGATAGCCGAAATAATCCGGTTGGATAAAATCAATGCCAAGTATGGATGGAATACTCTCAAACTGGCGGTCGGGGCGTGGATTTCAATTGGAAGTTGCGGCCTTTCGCAACGGCATATGATGAGATTGGATGAAATCATGACCATCAGGGATTAAAGAGTCAAGGTAATATTGGAGTTAGTAGCAAATAGCAGATGATAATTTTACCCAAATGTAACCTTTTTTTAGAATTCAAACCGTCAAAAATCAATTACAATAGAGGAAAGTAAATTGTAATCAAATTTAGGGGATGGAAATCCGGTGAAAAAGAAATTTGGCAGTCACATCATTTATCCCGTCGGATGGATATGGGATCATCGGTCCAAAAAAGATGAAGCTTTTGATCATCCAATAATTTCCCATCTTCAGTATAGGCATCTCAAAAATATCTACCTGAATATGGACGGGGAACTTTTGGGTAATTTGATGAACCCGAATATCCCTTGGATTATGAAGGCCATTATGACCGGCAAATTTGTTGTGCGAAGACGTTATTTGAAACAGGGACCTTTTTGGGGGCCCAGAAGTTTTCGACAATAGGGAAATAAAAAGCTGGAAACGATTTACCCTACATACTGTCATGACCGATATGTCCTCTGGCGGCTGTTGCAAAAGTGTTTAAAATTAATGAGAAATACAATATATACCATAAAGAATGGGTAAAGCTTTATATATATTGTATTTTTCCATCGATAAATCTTATTTTGCAACGGACCCTTTTCCTTCCCTATCAGCACCACCATGGTCTTTATCCTGGAGCCATCCGTAAGAATTAGAATCAGCGTATATTATCCCGGAACATTGAAACATTTCGATAACCTCTTTATTTTTCTGAAATTTTTGCCGATAGGAATTGAAGGAGGCGGTTGTCAATGTGGAAATGTCCGGATTGCCAATATCCGGTAGGTAAAGTTTTTGCTTCTTTCTCATATACCAATAAAAATATTCATTTTAGTGAAGCGAAGGTATGTGAAAATTACGGAGCAAACGGTAAATGCAGAATAACCGGCATTGCATGTTATAAAGGTGGAAAGAATAAATTGGTTGAAATCAAGGAGGAAGCTTAAAGGGTTTGCCCTCATCGATAAGGGAATCCAACATCCAAAAACCGAAATGATCATTCATAAAAATCTGTTTCAATTTGAGTATTGAAAAAGCCCTCTTACCTTCCATGGGTAAAAGGGCTTTTGGTTGGCTAGAACCATTGAAATTCCTTTACCGGATTTCAATGAATGTTCTTGAGGTTTTTCCCGTGCTTCAAGGTATATAGATTCGCTCCGCATTTTTGGCAGTACTCGACAAAGTTCCGGTTATATGAAGAGCAATCGGGACAAATCATGGATTTCCTCCTTTCGGGCAAGTGTTTCAATAGGGTGTTGGAAACAACACTTGATCAGTATATAATTTTCCTGTTGTTTGTATTCCATGATTGGTTGATTTCAGTTTACAATCGTGTAAATTGTTCCTTAAAAAACAAAGGAATTATCTCAAGAATCCTAATACCCATCTATCTCCGGGCTTAAGATGCGGGACGTATTTCTTAAGATTGTCTTTATTCCAGCAAACCAATCCACATATCCATAGCCAGTAACTTAAAGACGTCATAGGCCATAGTGAAATATCCCTGTTTGCCCCATGAGGGCCCCCAACTATTCCGGACGATTAGTTTGCCACCCAGCAGAGTATCTTCGTATCCCACGGCAACAACCGCGTGGCCTCCCAATAAATGTTCATTTTTTTTCGGTTTAGGGCAAACCCCGGTTCGCGCTACAGTTTCCGATTCAAAGGACTCATAAACATAGAAACCGAAAATGACCGGATTCCCTTCGGCCAGGGCCGCTTTGAGATGATCCAAATCCGGGACTCTGAAGTAAGATGAAATTTTGAAGCCGGCTGCGTCATGATTGGCTTTTTCACTGGGAGGCTCCGTGAATTTTGTTATATCATACGGAAAGTCGACTTCGGGACAGATACCGGTGTTTTTCATGATTTTCATACAGTCATCCAGCGAAGCTCCGCTGTCTTCATTCACTGTGCCTTCCAGATTCCGGATATGCCAATAAAGAAAGAGTCTGGATAGGGGAACATATTTTTTTTCAAACCAGCTTCGTAAATTATTGATATAGTTTAAACACTCTAGAGGTTCCGCTTGGGTGAAGGGATAATATTGAATCGGAGCGGGTCCTGTTCCTGAAGTGATCTCCAAATATTCCCGGATCCCGACGCCGGCATTGGCCACACATGAACCCAATTGCCCCTGATCATAAACACCGGGAAATTGAGGCCGTAAATCAACACGGTTGGGCAGCCGGGTTATCAGCGGTTTATAAACAAAATCTCGCAGATCTTTCCGGTCGGGTTTCAGACCATATTTGTAACGGGAAGTTATCATGGTTTTTTTCCTTTCCTATTTTTTAAGGGGATGGATAGAAATCAAAGGGAATGTTCTCGCCTTCCGGCGGTATTTTGGGGAGAATCACCGTCAGGCAATTATCTTTGTATACGGCCGAGGCCCCTGTGGGTGTAACCTCGGATGGAAGCCGGATTTTCCGGCTGAAAGAACCTTCATTATCATCAGTCCCTTTGAGTGCAGCCGCAATATGAAGGGTATTTGCCCCCAGCCTTATCTGTAAGTCATGGGGATCTCCAATCCCGGGGATTTGGATTTGAATTTGAACGGACTTCTTTTGCTCTGAAATATCGATATTGTAATGATTCTCATCAGAAGGGGAATCCGTTTTTTCTTCAAAAGGTTCATTTCTTGGAAAACCGCTGGATTGGAAACTTTGCTCCCACGGAAAACCGGAGATTCCCCATTGTCCTAAGACTGACTTGACCAAACCTTGAATTTCGTCGGCGGAATTTTTATTCTTGGCCATTTCGGCGGCTTTTTTTTGCAGTTCCATCAGCTCCGAGAGCCATGATTCGTTGAACATCATTCCGGATTCATCCTCCTTGGAATTTGATTTCCGACCATACCGCTCTTATCCCACATGTCGATGGAGTCCCTATCGGATACTATATTAATACAGCCATGGCTAATATTCGTTCCTCCCAAACTGAGACCGGTATTGGCTTTGTCCATAACCGACCACCCGGCATGGGAATTTTCACCGCTGAATATTCCGGAGCTTGCTCTGATTTCATTGATGGTAAGGTTATCGATTTGAATATGAAAGTCCATATTGTTCACCCTTTCATGGAGGAGTGAAAAGGAAAAACCGTTATTTTTTTAAGAATTGGTGAAACGTGAAAAAGGGTTTTTCTGTTTGGCAATATTTTCGATTTTTTCTTTGGGTGTATCCCAGCACATATCGATATTATCGGGATCGTGAACATAATTGGTGCTGGATGGCAGGGAATTATGGCTTCCTGAAATCGTACCGATACCGGCGTTGGTTTTACTCATGTTTTTGAATTCGCGCAGGAAATTTCGGCCGATGTTAAAGGAGGAAGCATTTTGAATATTGCCGATGGTGATGGAATGGATGGACAGCTGAAAATTCAATTCTTTCATGTCTTTTCCCCATTCTAGGTCCAGAGTCTCCACGTAAGAGCGATAATGCACAGAAGAAACTTTGATTACGTATGATGTGATATACTTTATGTCTATTCAGGTTGAGGTGTTCCATGGCAGTATTTATTAATTTTGGGGTAATGGTGATCAATAATTTAACCAATGCTACCGGAGTGTTTTTTGGTGAGAATGTGCAACAAGGCTGGGATTCTCCGTCTAAAAGCAATCAAGGCCAGAGAATTTACGGTATTGGATGTGTTAGTATTAATAATATCAACATTAACAATGATCCCGATGGTGTCGATACTCCGACCATCGATAACAACTTGGATATGACGACAGCGCCTGTTATTCTCAAAGCTACCTGATGATGAGTAGAACGTTCCCAAGGATTGGATTGGTTATTTAGAGAACGTTTTACGATATTACGATGAAATAAATTGATGAATGAAACAAGAGGTGAGATTCATCGCTGATAAAATAAGCAATCTCAACGAATTCAGGGTACCCGGCCCTGACCTGTACTCAAAAATAGCTCAGTTGGAAGCGGAAATTATGGAATTGAAGGCCCAACAAATTGAGTTATTAGCTGCCAGAAATATTGTCATTGAAAAGTTGTATGTCCGGAAGGTTGATGTGAAAGAATTCCAATTTAAACTCGATAAAATCACAGTGGATGACCTCAGCGGCATGCTGAATGTGGGGGTTAACAGTGACGGAAAGATGAAGAAGGAGGGGAAATAGGTGAATTCCTCTCCTCGGGTCGGTTTATATTTCAAAGAGCGCTTCCCGGATGATTTCGGAGACCGTAGGGTGGGGGAATATTATTTTTTTCAAGTCCGGCAATTTCAGGTTTTGTTCGACCATCAAACCGGCTCCATAAATGATCTCGGAAGCATAATTGCCCAGGAGGTGGACTCCCAGGAGCCGCTGGTCTTTTTTATCGACCAGTAACTTGCAAATGCCGTCTTCCCCTTCATTTTCCGCCAGAAATCTGCCGCTATAGCGCATGGAAATCTTAGCAGTCTCGTATTCCAGGCCTTTTTGCAGGGCCGACTTTTCAGTCAGTCCGACTGAGGCCACCTCGGGGTTGGTATAAATTACATTGGGGATTGCGCTATAGTTAATCCGGTCGGGTCCGCCCAAAATGTTGTTGATAACCACCTCCGCCTCACGATAGGCGGTATGGGCCAGCATGGACAGGCCATTGACATCGCCAGCCGCAAAAATCCCGGGAATATTGGTCTCGCCCTTTTCATCGGTGACGATCCGCCCTTTATCCATGAGGACACCGGTGTTTTCCAGCCCGAAGCCTTCGGTCACGGGCTTGCGGCCTATGGAGAGGAGAACTTTCTCCGCCGGTAGTGTAGCGGTTTCTCCGTTTTGAGTGAAAGACACTCCCTGCTCTTGAATTTCAGTGACCCCTGCGCCGAGCTTAAATTGAACCCCCTTTTTCTGAAGGGTTTTCTGCAAAAATTGGGCAATATCAGGGTCGCTTTCGCCTGAAATATGGTCCAACATTTCCACGACCGTTACCTTTGAACCGGCCGAATTGAAATAAGAAGCCATTTCCAGACCGATTACGCCGCCGCCGATGATCGCCAGGGATGAAGGAACCGTTGTCAGGTCGAGGATTTCCCGGTTGGTCAGCACAAAGCCTTTTTCAAGCCCTTCCGGGAGGCCGGGAAGGGAGGGGATGAACGGAGCTGAACCGGTGGCAATCAAGAGCCGTTTGCCGGTATGAACCTCGCCATTTACCCGGATATTAAAACTTTGGGAATCCCCTCCGGTGATTTCGGCAAAGCCGTCAATCACAGTGACTCCGCTGCTGCGTAACTTGCTTTGAACGCCGGTTACCAGGGTTTTAACAACTTTATTTTTCCTCTTAAGGACCAATTCCTGTTCCAGGGAGGCTTTTTCAATTGACACCCCATACTTGGAGCTGTTTTTGGCGGAATCGAGTACTTTGGCCGAATAGAGCAAAGTTTTTGAAGGGATACAGCCTTCATTAAGGCATACTCCGCCAATATGCTTTTTTTCAATCAGTAAGGTTGCCAGTCCACCTCGGGCGGCTCTTTGGGCTGCTAAATATCCGGCGGGACCTCCGCCGATGACGATTAAATCCCAGATCATGTTTTCACCCACCTAGAAAATACTTTAAAGCCTAAAGGATTGAAACTCCCGCTAGAGGCGTCGGCACCATGGGTGCCGCAGACGCAGAATAAAGCGAAAAATAAAACCTCTGCGGGAGAATAAATAACTTAATTTCATCCTTTCACGTGCCCCGGCAGGGCCGGGGTATTTTACTCTCCGTGTTTCTGTGTTTATCTAGAAAATACTTTTTTGTCTCAAGTCTTTCTCTGTGTCTCCGTGTCTCTGTGGCCAATTGGTTTTGCCACAGAGACACAGAGGGCACAGAGTTTATTTCAGATATGTTTTAAGGGGCATTAGATCCAATTGGCCGTATTGGGTAAGAAAAGGCAATAAAGCTGTTGCAATTCGCTTTACGCCGCCGTTTGAATTGGATTCAATGTTTAACGGCATCAGCGGATCATGGAGCGACATTCTTAATAGAAACCAGCCGTCGCCATCCTCTTTTCCAAAGGATACGCGGATTCCCTCGTAATTATTCGGCTCAACCTTCCAGCCGGGGAGGGTTGGGGCGTGGTTTTGCAGGTCCTGTAAAACTTTTTCCCCGTAAGGTTTGAAGTCGTCCATGAGGATATTGAAACGGAATTCCTTGCTTTCCAGTGGCTCCTCCAGAGACTCAATGAGGTGATCGAGGGTGAGGTTGTTTTTTAATTGAAGACCAGCCATCTTGATGATGATCTTGGCCACCAAATAGGCGCCGTCGTCCAAAAAGAAGTTCTCTTTCAAAGCGCCGTGTCCCGACGTTTCGATGGCCAATTCCGACGCGGTCCCTTGAGAGTTGAGGCGGATGGCTTCATTGATTACGTTTTTATATCCCCGTTTGAAACGGTGGTGGACACCGCCTAAGTTTTCAATAAACGTTTTAAGCCCGCTGGAAGTGACCGAGTCCGTTACAATGGCCGAACCGGGGTGTTCTTCAAGGACAATTGCGGCCATTAATGCGATCAGCCGGTTACGATTGATTTCCTTGCCGTTTTGATCAACCGCGCTGGCCCGGTCGACATCGGTATCGAAGATAATCCCCAAATCAGCCTTGCTGTTGAGCACCGCCTGACTGATGGATTCCATGGCGGCGGAGTTCTCCGGATTGGGAATATGATTGGGGAAAGAGCCGTCCGGTTCCAAAAATTGACTGCCGGCCGTATCCGCCCCCAAAGGCTTGAGGACTTTAGCGGCAAAAAAGCCTCCGGCGCCGTTTCCGGCATCGACAACGATTTTAAAACCTTTCAAGGGTTCCCGGTAATCCCGGGGATGATTCACGGAGCGGCGGATTTTTTCCACCAGAATATTGGCGTAAACCGAGATAAAGTCGACTTCCTGAACATCTCCCAACTTTTCGGGAATGGGAAAGCCGCCTTGTTCGGCAAGGGTTAGTATGGCGGTGATGTCTTTTTTTTCCAGGCCGCCATCCTTGGTGAAAAATTTGAGCCCGTTGCGGTTGAACGGAAGATGGCTGGCTGTGATCATGATGCTGCCGTCGTATTCATATCCCGGGGTCACGGTGGTCATGAACATCGCCGGGGTGGAAGCCAAGGAACAGTCGAAGACCCGACAGCCGGTTTCACTCAAACCCCGGATGACCTCTCTTTTGAGAGCCGGGGCCGAGAGCCTGGAATCATGGCCGACGGCGATGGTCAATTCATCGGCAGGCTTGTTTTTAAGCTTGCCCAGCCACGCTCCGAAAGCCAGGGCGATGGTGTGGGCCGTATCTCCAGTCAGGTTGACTTTTTCTCCGGCGACGCCATCCAGGGCGATCCCCCGGATATCACTGCCGTTTTGCAATTTTTGCCACTCTGATGATAACATGATGCCTCCGATAAAATGATTCTAGTGAGTGACTATTTCTGTAAGGGACCCCAATCTTCCTGGTGAGTTTGGGATATTTTTGGCGCAGGATTTTTTTCTTTCGATAATTTTCTATCCGTAAGTATTTCCCCGGCATAGGTTGAACCCAATATCAAAATCCCGCCGATAATCTGAGGGAGCGCCAATGTCTCTCCGACAAAGAGAACACTGAATAAAATACCGAATAAAGGCTCCAGAAAGCTATAGGACACTATTTCAACGGATTTCATATGGGCATAAAGAGAAAAGAACAGGGTATAGGCCACACCGGTATGGAATACACCCAATAGAACGGTATAGGTAACCGCCCTGGCATCCAGGTGGACGAAGGTAAAAATATTTCCGTCGATCAATACAAATGGCAGCAAGACAATCATCGCCGCGAGTATTTGCACAAAGGTGGCCGTTTGATTATCCACCCTCACTTTGATGTTGCGGTTTATAAGCACGATGGCTGCATACATCATTCCTGAAACGGCGCTAAGCGCCAGCCCCATGTTTCCGTAACCTTTGGACAGGTTATGGCCGACAATCAGCAAGAGGCCGAGAAATGAAATGGTAATCACGGCAATTTGAATCTTGGAGATACTCTCCTTTAATATCAGGGGCGCCAATAACATCACATATACCGGGCACATATTGTAGATAATGACAGCAGAAGAGATACTGGTGTGCTTGAAGCCATAGAATAAAGTTAACCAGCCCAAACCCAGTAAAACGCCTGAAATAAGATAGGGTATTAAAAGTTGCCATTTCACCGTGGCGGTTTTTTTCATTTTCATGACCATAAAAAGGAGCGGCAGGGCAATGAAGGCCCTCAGAAAAGCCAGACTTAAAGCGGACAATGGAATGGCTCTGGTAAATACGCCCAGGCTCCCCCAAATAATCATCACCAGCACTATTTTGATTTTATTCATAACAGACTCCTTATCTTTGCTAAGTCTATATTAGCTGAAGCATCAGGATCTGTATTGTATAAAATTGACCTATCCCTTGAATTACTCTCGGTGATGGCTATTATCATTTGAACCTGTGGATTTTTGATTTTTTTAACATGGTACCATAAGCGCTGCTTTCTTTGAAAAAACAACCGGGGTTGACCGGAATGGAACGCCGGGATGTCGTTGGAGGGAAAAAAGGACTCATTGTAATATTTTTTCCGGATTTTTCAATATCATTAGGAATAATATTTTGAGGGGCACGGATTGCGGCGGCGGGTTACTTTATTCATGATGCCTATAATGAATGACCGGTATTATGTGATTTGTAACAAAGATTGATGCGGGGTGAATACCGTAATCATTAAATCATCCGTTCCGTTTTGGTATTCGTTTGGCAGGTTCCAAATTTCAGCTAAATAAAAGAGGCTGTCTCAAAAGCAACTTGAAATGGATAAGAAATATAATAGACAGCTTCGCCAGATGTGCGAATTTCAATATATTGTATTTCTATATCGTTCCATTTACTTTTGAGACAGCCCCGGTCCTAAAGGTTTCCTCGCTACAAACGGTTGATTGAAACTACAAGAGGGGAGATGATTCCATCAACCGCTCCACTTCCGCAATATTTTTAATCGCCGCTTAAGGCAGGCAGCAGAATACATTCATTAAAACTGACCGAAACATTCTGGTCAATTGCGATTTTAGCGGCTTCATTCTGCTCGGCTTGAAACTTTAATACTGTCCCGTCCACATCAAGATAGATCAGGACAAAACCACCCATAAACATTTTCTCTAAAACTTTCCCTTCAAAAGCCACCAGTGACGAAATTGGGCTGGAACTGTTCCATTTCAAATTTTCGGGCCGTACGCACAAACGGGCCTTTGAACCAACTTGGTCAACTCCCACTAATCCCAGCAGCTCTTTGGGCAAGCGGAGCGTCTTGTTGGCAAACTCGATCACCAGTTCCTGCTCGGTATTGGCTTGAATGACCACATCAATGAAATTGTTGGAACCGATAAAATCAGCGGAAAACGTTGATTTCGGCCGGTTATAGATTTCGAAAGGGGTACCCGCCTGTTCGATGACTCCGGAATTCATTAAGAAGATTTGATCCGACATGGTCAGCGCTTCGATTTGATCATGGGTAACGAAAATAGTGGTTTTTCCGGTTTTCTTCTGAATGCCGCGCAACTCCAGACGGACGTTCTCCCGCAGCTTCGCGTCAAGATTGGATAAAGGTTCGTCCAGTAATAGGACATCCGGGTCAAAAGCCAGCGCCCGGGCAATGGCCACGCGCTGTTGTTGCCCCCCGCTCAATTCAGCGGGCTTTCGTTTTTGGTACTCTTCCATATGCACCAAGCTTAAAACTTCATCGACTCTTTTCTCAATCTCGGCGGTTTTTTTCTTTTTCATCTGCAGACCAAAAGCCACATTTTGAAAAACAGTCATATGCGGAAACAACGCATAATTTTGAAAGACCATTCCGATATTCCGCCGGTTACTGGGAACCGTATCAATTCTCTGACTATCGAAATAAATCTCTCCATGGCTTGGATTCAATAATCCGGCGATCATTTTTAAAGTAGTGCTTTTGCCACAACCGCTCGGTCCTAAAAGGGTAATCAGTTCCCCATCTTTGATCTCAAACGAAAGATCCTTGATTACACTGGTTTCCCCAAAATTCTTCGATACACCTTCAAAACGGACAGTCGCCATTATTAACCCTCCTTACAGCAATCAGCTCAATTATCCTTCTTGGCAAAGACTACACCCCCGAAATAAGCCGGACCCAAAACAACACTAATTAAGATATAAAATAATATCGCCACAAAAATCAGGATGGCCGACATTGCAATCGAATGGGGTAAAGCTCCTCTTTCTACGATATCACTAAATAAACGGATCGAGATCGGGCTGGACAGAGGCCCAGCGATAAAGAAAATAATTAAGAAACTCATTAAGTTCGACATAAAAACGAATAACGTACTGACGATGATTCCCGGTCCCATCAACGGTAAAACGATGCGCGAAAAGACCGTCATTCTACCGGCCCCCAGAGTTTGTGCAGCCTCTTCATAGGAACTGTTGATCCCTTCCGCGATCGCCAAGGTATAACGAAAAGCCAGCGGCAGACCATTGGCGCCGACCAAGGCCAGCAGTAAACCAAAGAAATTATTGTTTAAATGCAACGGCAAAAAGAACCGTAATAAGGCAATCGCAATCACGATTTTCGGAATCAAAATCGGCAACAGGACAATATTGGATAACAAACTTTTGCCTGGCAAATTGCCTCGAACAAGCGCCCAGGAGGCCGGGGCGGCCACCATCACTGAAACGACCGCCGCAATTATCGACAGCCATAAGCTAAAGATGAATGAATCCCAGTACACCGGTGGAATCATCCGATAGGCATGGAAAGAAAGAGTTTTAGGAATTAAGCTGATTTCCAACGTTCCTTGAAATGAAGCATAGACAATCAAGAAAATTGGGAAAACGAACCAGATTACCATCAAACTAAGATAAGAATAGAACCCGGTTTTTGACAACATTTTTCCAAAACCATTCCTGCGCATTTCCATTGTTTATTTCCCCCTTTCCAGGGCCCACTTCGTGATGACGGTGCAGATCACCGCAAAAAAGGCCACCACAATCGCTTGCGCAAAAGCATAATTCCAATCTTCCATAAAGAGCAATTGATTGCGGATTAATAAAGAAACCATCGGCAGCCCTTTGCCGCTGAGCATTAACGGGACGGAAAATGAAGCGACCGCCTCCGAAAAAACCAGAGCCGAAACGGCGATGGTACCCGAAGTCGATAACGGGAGAATTACACGGATAAACGTAGTCAGCCGACTGGCGCCCATACTTTCGGCGGCCGCTTCCAAGTTTGGGTCGATGGCCTGTATAATCCCGGTCAGCATCGCCACTGCCATTACGGAAGTAATGTAGGTCAAAGCGATTACCAAATCGGGTCCGTTGAAAAGCAAAAACAGCGGTTGTTTCAAAATATGAAGCTGTTTGACCAGTAAGACATTAATAAGCCCAGTATAGGGGGCTAACAATAAGATTAACGAATAACCAATCACAAAAAACGGCAACATTTTTGGGACGCTGATAATTCCCAATAAAACATTACGAATCTTCTCATTTCTGGCCAAAATATAGGAGAGGGGAAAACTGATAACAATACAAATAATCGTCACGATAAAGGCGAGCATCAATGTATAACCCAAACTCGCCAGGAAATAGGCATCGCCGAAAATCTTCAAATACTGGGTTAAAGTAAATAACCCTGCTTTCGTTTTAAAACTATCGTAGACAATCAGGCACAAGGGAACAACGGCCGTAAAAAAAGCAATCAAAATCGTCGGCGCAACCATTAGTAGAAAAAAACGTTGTTCCTTGGAGTTATCCTTGGAAACTGATTTTTGAGAAGTTCCAGCCATGATTTTACCAACTTCCTATTTTTCTTTATCAGAGTATGGCTTCCCGCAGTTGAAAAAGGGAGATATACAACACACGGGAATTATGATCTTGTATATCTCCTCATTTTTATCGCCCTTGGCGGACAGCGACCTGCAAACGAAGATCTTCCTTCACCGGCAACCTATTTTACATTCCTTGGATCACGATCTGGGTGTAAAGGTTAAGGAAATCGGCTCTTACGGTGTCGCCCGATGCCCAGGTCCGGAAATCGGTGCTTTCGTATACCTTTAAATTTTTGGGTGGTTGTAAAGTTTTTTCAATCTCCGGCAACTCCATATCGGTCCGGGGGGCCAGATTTCCATATATCTTGGCATCATAAGCGGCTTGATAACCTTCTTTAGAGTACAGATATTTAATCCATTCGATGGCTAAATTTTTATGCGAAGCTCTGGTCGGCACCATGATGCATGCGGTACCGTTGGCAGCAAGCGCGCCCTCTTTGAGAAAAACAAATTCGACATTTTGGCCGCTGGCTTTTTCCGCCAATGTTTGATAAGACCACCAGCATGAAGCTAGCGACTCACCCCTTTGCAACAACGGACGGATTGTTCCCGAACCCTCTGTCAAAGTTAAGGCATTTTGGTACCATTTCCTGACTAAACGCAGTGCGGGGGTGATCGCTTGTTTATTTAACGTGCCGTCAGCTTTGCGCCATTTGGTCCAGTCTTGTTTGAGAACCAAGCCGGCGGCTTGAACAGCAATGTACCCGCTGCCCACTTTAACGGCAGAATCAAAAGTCATCCGGTTTTTCAAGCGGGGATCTCCCAAATCGTTCCAACTGGTTAGATTAAACGGCACCAAGTCTTTACGGACAACCGGCCCCCAATACATGCTGTCATAGGGAATTCCATAGCCCTGATACTTCATGACCCGTTCTTTACCCAGCCCTTTAATATCCTTACTGGAAAAGTAGGGGGAAAGTTTTTCCCAGTATCCTTTGTGGATACCTTCAACGACCATATCGGTGTAAAATGTATAAACATCACTGGAAGGATTCGGCCACTCGGTTTTGAATTTGGCCCATAACGCCGGTATTTGAGTCCCGTTTGTGATCACTTTTACTTGTTTGCCATATTTCTCTTTAATGAATTTTTCAAAATTGGGGGCAACAGCTTCAGCCCAGCTGAGATCGGAACCGGTAGTCGCCGTCACCACCACTGTATCTTCCAAAGCTCCGGTCTTACCGGCTGCAAACGTTCCGAAGCATAGACTAAACGTCATGACCAACAATAAACCAATCCCTAACAATGTCGTTTTTTTCATGTCAAACACTCCCTTTGTTTTCATTGTTGTCTTGCAATGTTGTTACATACCGTTTTGAGTTTATCACCTCCCCGCCTTTGGTCTTTAACTTTAAGACCAGACTTTCTTTCACAAATCATTAACCGATTCGGTAGGGTTCGATCGCCTCAAAATTGATCGTTACCCCCAAACCGGGCCCTTTAAACGGTGAGACTGTCCCATTGGGATTTAAGGATAATTTCTGTTCAAACATTAAGTCACTGAATGAAGCGAGATTTGAATCGTAATATTCCACGATCAATCCGTTCGGTACAGCTGAAACCAAATGAACGTGAATTTCCTGGCTTCCGTGGGGGGCAATGGGAATATGATGCGCTATGGCGTAGTTAGCCACTTTGCGCCACTCGGTAATCCCCCCCAAGACTTGGGCATCGGCATTGATGATATCCACCGAGCCACTGGTGATAATATCCCGGAAACCCCAGAGAGTATATTCGTTTTCACCGGAAGCGATGGGCGTGTCCAAAGCTTTGGCAAGTTCGGCTGCACCCTCCAAATCATCCGGCGCCAGCGGCTCCTCAAACCAATAAACATTCAATTCTTCCATCATCCGGCCCATCCGCAAAGCGTCCAGCCGGTTATAGGCGTTATTGGCATCCACTAAAATTTCAACCGCATCGCCCACTTGTTCCCGGATGACTTCAATCCGTTTCAAATCCTCTTTCAGGGATAATTTCCCGATTTTCATTTTGATGGCCTTGATGCCCTTGGCGATATTTTGTTCCATTTCTTCACGGAGCTCGGAATGGGATTTGTCGGTTTCGTAATAACCTCCGGCGATATAGACCGGCACCTCATCACGGAATCCACCGAGCAGTTGATAGAGGGGTCTGCCGCTCGCTTTCCCGATGATATCCCAAAGCGCAATATCCACCGCACTCATTGCCCGGGTAGTCAATCCTTTGCGCCCGAATATTTTGGGAAGATACATTTTGGACCAGATTCGTTCAACATTGAACGGATCTTCGCCCACCACGAAAGCTTCCAATTGTTTGAGAGCGTCAAAGACGATGTCCGTCCCGTCTACCCAGCCGATTCCGGTAAGACCTTCATCGGTATGTACCTGACAAATGACGGTATTTGTTGCATAGTAAGTATATTTGCCGTTACTGATGGGTTTTTCAAAAGGTTTTGAGTACCTTCGAACATCAAAGCTGGTGATCTTCATGGATATGGCCTCCAGTATATAGTTGTTTCTGATAGCAAGGTAACCGGGGACGATTACCCTTACGTCTATAAGATTTGATCAATGGTCGATTTCGCAGTACGCTCCGAATAATATTTGCCCTTTTCACCAAGCCTTGCGTAAACTCCGGTGAAAAGAAAATCAATCATGTGAAGCTGTGCAATTTTTCCTTTCAATGATGAGCTGACTCCGCGCTCACTTCCTCCATTGATAAGAATGATATCCGATACTTCCGTAATGGGAGACCCGGGAACCGATGTGATGCTGATGACAGTAGCCTTGGAATCACGGGCCAGCTCAATTGAATGAACGATATCCCGCAGTGCCCCCGTCAATGATATTCCAACAACAACATCTTCAGGCCCCAGGGTCGTCGCGGACATTGCCTGCAGATGGGCATCGGTATAAGCGATGGCGGTAATTCCGATTCTCATAAATTTCAACTGCGCCTCGAGAGCGGTAATCCCGCTTCCGCCCACCCCATAAAATTCGACCCGGCGCGCTTTCAAAATGGCTTCAATCGCCCGGTTTAGTTCATTTAAGTCTAAAAGTTGTAAAGTATCCTTGATTCCAAGAATCGTTTTTTCAGAAAGCTGGCGTACCAGATAGGATAAATCCTGGTGGCTCGGATCTTCACTTTCGGGATACTCCTCTGCCGGTGTCGTATCCCGCGCTAAAATATACTTCATTTCCTGAAAGCCGGAAAATCCCACACTTCTGCAAAATCGTATCACGGTTGACTCTCCAACATGACACTGGTGTGCGACGTAATTGACAGACTGATATAAAAATCCGGAGGTATTGGCTAGAATATAGTCTGCAACTTTACGTTCCGACTGCGACAGGGATGTATAACCGCTGCGAATCATGGCCAATCCCCGGCCTGACTCCTGTAGCAAATTTGCATTTTCCATGGCATCAGCCCCTTTTTCTGCGTTATCCATATAATTCTACAAGTTATGGAATAATCCTCCTACATATTTTTATTTTTCGGAGTAGTACTCCATAGTATTCATTACCATTTTTTAAATTTGGGAGACTCATGAGGGGAGAAGGGCATTTAAAAATGAAAGGCAATGGGGATTGATTGGTAATAAAGATTGATGCGAGGGGATAGCGGTTTTAACGGGGAAGGGATGGATGAAACGGCCATAGGGCGTGTGAACACGATTTAACCCGTGGATTGGGAGCGAAGGTACGACCAAGGAGTTAAATGAATGACGATTTCGATGGTCCACGGATTTCACCGGCTGAGTTCCTTTCTGAGCGGCCAGAAAGGAACCAAAGAGCCGCCACGGAACCCATGGTTCCCGGACCCTCCTTTATTCATCCTGGTTTCTGGTGGGTCTTCGCCATCCTTGGCCTTTCGATTGGCAATTATATGAGGCTTCCGGTGGCGACGGCTGTTTTTCGTCCTGAAAAGAAGCCGCGCTTTTCGGCGTCCTGGCCTCAAATGAAGGGAGGTGTACTGATGGAATTAAGAGCGTAAAAATGAAGGAATGGTTTTGCTATAGTTTTATGTGGCCATTTTAAAAGAATAACCTCCTAAGAATGTCTATACTTTTATTTGCTTGAGTGCCCTCACAGAATTTTTCAAATATTAACGATAATTAACTTAACTAAAAGGAAGGTAAAGGAGAGTATAGAATGTTACATTATTGATAGTAATCACTATGCAAAGGAGGAATAGAAGATGCGTACGGATATAGAGCTTCCTATAACACCTGAATTACTATTGGAATGGCTTTCAATTAAACGAACTGAAAGTAAAAATTATCACCATCTTCTTCTTCGACAAACATCCCCTCAAAAGTGGAATACAGTTATTGATGAAATGATACCCTATTTTGAGAACGCTCACCTTGATGCAAGGACTTTATTTCATCGCATGGCAGGTATTGACCTTCACCCTACGGGAAACGGAACTCCCAATATTCAATATCCAAATAGTTTACCTAGCATAGCTCAAAGAGGTTTATTTGGAGAGGTCCTTTGTGGACTTATTACGGAGAGCTACAAGTTTGTGGGTAATCAATCATGGAATGTGCCAATATTCCTTTTTCGATATCATCAGGATGCTGAACATTATATAAATAGATTAGTTCATGGTTGTAGGGAACGTGAAGTAGTCGGTCGGCTTGGCGATGATTTCTTGGGTTTAGCTCTCAATGATGATGGTACGGTTGCAGCAATTCTTGTAGGTGAAGCCAAGTTTCGTAAGTCTCTTCCTCCTCAAAAGGGAATAGAATTAATGGAAGAAGTCCATAAGAATCTTAGTAAGGATGCTGATGTTCCAGTAAACATTATGCGAATGAGTGAACTTCTTAGGCAAAAAGATGCAAAAGCTTACTATAATACATATACATATCTAGAGAAACTCAATCTTAGTAATTCACCAATAAAGGTTCCCCGCTTTGATTTGGTATGTTTAGTCGTAGAGAAAACTAAAAGAGAATATCCACCAACTTATATTCCACAAAACTCAAAACATCTGGATTATACTAGTAATAGAGCTTTACAAGCTGTTGAAGTCATAATTGAAGATGCCTGTGAACTTGTTGAGGAGATATATCAACGACTTTATAGTAATGGAGGGCAAAAATGAATATACCTTCCGCACTTATAGAACAGCGGCTTAAGGTGGCACATGAATTTAGGGACCGTTTTGCAAAACCCGACATTTTAACTCCTTTACAGGCATGGTTATATAGCCGTAATGTACGCCACCAACTTGGGAGTCCAGATATTCTATGGGACTCCAAATATAGTATTGAGCATATGTATAATGCTCAACGGCTTTTACATGCTTCCCAGATTGCAGCTGATTGTAATGATTTGATTACTCAGAGACAGTGTTTGTTAAGGGCTGCCCAGGTTTTAGAATGGTTAAACAGTACAGAAGACCCATTGAAAGAATCAGTTCCGTTAAGTTACTTAAGTGCGGCTGCCTACCAGTTAGCTGGACTACCTGCTATGGCTATGAATGCAATAAAATATAATGATGACCTTGCATCAAATGTACTTGCAGACTTTTTAAGAGCTAAACTAAATCATGTTCCTTGTAGCACTACAATCTATTGGGCCAATAGAATGAAGACCTTATCGGATGAGCCAGAAAACCATATTGATGATATAATACGTTCTATCGGTTTAATAAGCAGTTTCCTTACATTAGGGGATGAAAAACGGATTTCTAGTGCCGTTGAAAAACTGGATATATTAACAAGACTTACTTTAATTGGAACTGATAGCAATGAGTGGCTACTTTGTTTTTTAATAAATGAAGTTGCAAAGAAATATATGAGGGACTCTATTTGGGTAGTATTAGAACTGCTAAAAGAAACTGTTAGTGATATAGGATGGAGAAAGCTTCGCCGCTTTGCTAAACAAGCGTGTAATCACGATAGACATTTGTTATGGCCCTCACAGAAACTTGGGGTTGAACGTTTAGCCGTTAATAATTCTTTTGTAATGTGTACTCCAACAGGTTCAGGTAAAACTACTATTGCCCATCTTGCGATACTTCAATCTTTATACGATAAATCCATGGAATCGAAAGATAGTGAGATTTCACCGCTAGTTATTTATATAGTTCCATCAAGAGCGTTGGCGGCAGAGGCTGAAGCAAGTCTTGAAGAAACTATTCATCAAATATCATCAGACATAGTAATAACAGGTTTATATGGTGGTTCTGACTGGAGTATAACTGATGCTTGGCTTACCACTGAGAATCCTACTGTTCTTGTATGTACGGTTGAAAAAGCGGAGGCCCTTTTACGATATTTAGGTGCCTTTCTTTTAAAGCGTTTAACACTTATAATAGTTGATGAAGCCCATCAAGTTGGGTTTTCTCCATCAACATATTCAGTAGAAAACCTTATCAAAGGTGAGAGTCGGGAACAAAGGTTAGAGTCGTTTTTAACTCGGTTGCTTACAAACTGCCCTTCCTGTCGAGTAATAGCCCTTTCCGCAGTTACAGAAGGTTTAGAGGGGGCAATAGCCAGATGGATTACTGGAGAGGAAGAAGAGGATCCTGTTGGAGGTAACTATAGAAGTACTCGGCAATTCATTGGTGTTCTTTCATACAACCCTATGGGTCCAGCACTAATCAATTTAGAGCTTTTAGATGGTAGTAAATTACAGTTGAGAGAACGTCCAGATGATGCGTATGTGCCACTGGGATTCCCCTCTCCCCCAAAGCTTAAAGCTGAGCTTAGGGATAGTCTTTATAAATACAATGAATGCTACTCTTTTTGGGTGGCATCACATTTTGCTATGGCAGGTAAAAGAGTACTAATATCAATTACTGAAAAAATTGAGATGACCCTTGAATCAATAGATAATGCCATTATGCAGTGGGAAGGCGGCTACTTACCTAAATACTTTTCTGTTAAGGAACTCGAAGATAAAAAACAAGACTTATTTAACCAATGTTTGAGGGCATGTGTTGATTATTGTGGCGAAAGCTCTCTTGAAGTAACCTTATTAAAACATGGAATTGCAGTCCACCACGGGCAGCTACCGATGAAAGCCAGACGCTTAATGACAATAGTAATAGAAAAGGGTCTAACACCAATTACTATTGCTACTTCTACATTAACTGAAGGAGTAAATCTCCCCTTTGATGTTGTGCTTCTTCCGCGAGTAGCCCGTGAACGTTGGAATGTTACAGCAAGTCGTAAGGAACCAGTATTAATGAACCCCTCTGAGTTTCTCAATCTGGCTGGCCGTGCTGGTCGACCAGGGTTAGGTATAGAAGGAATGACACTAATCGTTGTACCAGAAAGTCCATCCGCTACTTCTATAAGACAAAGAAGAATTCAAACGACTCAAATAGGAAAACTTAAGGACCAACAAAAAGAGATGTTAAAAGCAGTAATTGAACATAAAGAGAGTGAAATGAGGAGCCCTTTAGCACAGCTTGTATTAGCTATTTTTAATCAATGGAGGATTATAAGTGGGACTAAAGACCTTAGTGAATTTGGGAATTGGCTTGAACAAACAATAGAATTTGATAAAAGTTTACCTAAAGAACTTGTGGGCGCATTGGATTTATTTGATGAGTTTTTGTTATCAGCTCTTCATGAGGCTGAACTTATTAGAGAAATACCAATAGAAGAAAACGCCGAAGAAGTACTTCGGGATTTATGGTTGAGCACTTTTGCGTATGCACAATCAAAAAAGGACTCCTCTATTTATGAAATGATATTTCAGAAACGGGGAGTTGCAATAACCGAAAGTATAATTCCTGAACAAAAAGATAGACATAGAATATATCGTTTAGGTTTAACTCCGCAGAAAGCGAAACGTTTCCCTCCTTTTCGTGAAGCTATGGAGGAACATCTACAGGCTGGATATGGGTATTCATATTGGAAAGCAGATGAGCAACTTGATTTTATAAGTAATACTGCAAAACTTGTTGCTGAGAATAATGACTTCGGATTTTCAAGTTACCAAGCAACGGTTCCTGTTAATATCTGGCCGACTATACTAAAATGGTGGTTATCTTATTCCGAGGAAAAAAATCCTAATGCTAAAGATTTACGTTATTGGCTAGGATTTTGTAACACGAACTTTGATTTTAAAGTTGGATTAGCAGTAGGAGCAGTTATTAGTGACATATGGGCTGAAAGAGCAGATACGGGAGATGTTCCAAGTTTGAGAAACTGGGAAGAAATTATGGAACTCCCATGGATAGCTTTCTGGATTCGAGAGCTAATGCGGTGGGGTACTTTAGACCCTTTTATTGCATATGTACTTTCACGAGGGATTGCAAATAGTCGTAATGAAGCATCGTTACTAAAAGAGAATTATAAGGATTGGTATGAAGAACAATACGATACTGAAGATGCAAATGATTTTATAAATCCCATAAAATTTCGTGAATGGGAAAAGAATGAGTTTCCACAACCAGCGTTACGTCCAAGAAAGTACAAAAGCTGGAAAGTAGAAGTAACACTTGAAGGGGAGGTTCCACAGAAAATTAGAGTTTTTCCTGCAGAAATAGATGAAGGTATTATATGGTTCGATATGGCTGGTTATTTCGTTGCAAAATCCCAGGAACCGTTGAACTTATTTGAATCACAAAAGGCTAAACTAATATTCTGGCTTGATTTTGAATTATCCCGTGTCACAGCTTAATTCATTTAGAAGATTTTTAAAAGGGTCTATTTAATTACTGTCTTTAACCCGCTCAATAGGCTTAGTTTTGGGTTTTCTAGCATAGGTTATTAGTAAAACAACTACTCATCATGCTAAAGTTAGAATTCATACAAAAAGTATACAGCCATAGGTTAAAAGACATGACTGCAATAATTGATTAAAATCATATTGTAAAATAAGTTAAAATTTAAATCAATAAATCTGAAAAATTTTAATAAAGGGTTTTCTAAGATTATTATGGTGCAATTGAAGGAGTTGCTCTCATATCTTTTATCTTTTGAATTTGATTTAGAGCTTCTGACCAGTATTTAAAATGTTCATATTGAATCTGTGTACTATTACTTGCTTTTCTAAGTTGTCTTGCTAAACTGCTAGCTTCTTGTGTTTGTTGAAGAAACCATCTTAAACGTTCGGGACGCTCCATTTCATTTAGTACTTTAACTTGAATTTGTTTTTGTAAAAGATAATGACCTTTAGCAACACTCGGTTCCAATAATTTTTTTATATCCGTACTTCCTTGACAATATGTACAGTTACATGCAAGCTTTTTACCAATGGCAGGTTCAAAAACATCTTTCAAAGCTCGTTCACTAAAAGAAGTCAGTAATTGTGAGACATAGTAACGTGGTTGAAGATTATATCCAACATTATCAATTATAAGAATCGATTCTTTAAAGTCTTCTATAAATCCTATTCCGGATGATACAGAGGTTGCACCGAATGCCATAAGGCCTAATCCAAAATCGTTTACTCTTGAAAGTATAACAGGTTTTAGAAGCTCCCCTAACATTGATACGATACGCCCAAAAGTATAATAATGTGATTGATTAAATGTATCTAAGCTAACATCAAACATAAGAAGATAACCATCAGCTTGAATTCGAGTAAAACTATTGACTAAACGTTCAGGACTAAGGTCATCAGTTATACTTTCTATATTAATGGATATTCCAGCATATAAGGGACGTTTTTCGTCGACATCATTTAAATATTTTTTACATTCATTAAACACTTTTAAATCAATGTCTAGCCAAGGGTCTCTTAGATTTGCTAAAAAGTGGAACGGTGCAACTAAAACACTGGGATTTTGGGCTATTTGCCAATCCATAACAAGTTTTGCTCGATTTTGGCATGCTTGAAGGCCTTTAAAGTCATCAGGTATTTCCTTATTAAAGCGAGATAAAACATAAGGTAAATCTACAAGAGATTGAACATTAGAGAATTTTGAATATGCCAAACGATAGGTAACCGGGTCAATAACAGTAAAACACCCAGAATTATTTACAGAATCATATACCGCACGATACTTTGGAAAGAAATTCGCAGCAAATATTATTCCATCAAGTTTATTGTTTTTATTACATTGTTCAACTAGAGAACGTTCATTATGGAGCAATCGTGGAAGGAATCTCAGCATCAGATTTTCTGGAGAGAACTCAGGGAGAGTTCTATCATCGAGACTACGAAGTTCAACGTAAAGAGAGTCTATAGTATATTTTCGTCTAAACAATTGTTTTTCAAGTAGTGTGGCAATAATGTTATCAAGCTTGTTTGGTACGGCAAGGTTTAAGGAACTTGCAAATGGTGGTATTTCGTGAAGTATCTTATAAGGTGCCTCAACAAGGCTTTGTATTTCAAGAGGCAACTTTCCCGTAACCATATGAAATAATATTGCCCCAAAACTATATAAATCTGCTCTGTAATCAATATTTTTACTATCTTGTAATTGCTCTGGTGCCATATAAGCTAATGTACCCATAGGAACACCAATGGCTGTTAATGTACTAGCATCTAATAACTTTACTAATCCAAAATCAAGAATTCTTACATCCCCAAGTTTTGTTATAAAGATGTTATCAGGTTTTAAATCTCTATGACACAAATCAACTTGATGGATAGCCCGTAATCCTTCTAATATTTGAAGTCCTATCCTTTGTGTTTGAATTACAGTAAGTTTACCGTTTTTTGAAATAAAATTCCGTAACGGTTCACCTTCAGCATATTCCATAACTAAGTAATGGAATTGGTCAAACCCTTCTGTATAAACTCCATCAGCAACATATTTTACTATGTTTGGATGGTTAACTTTTTTTAAAGCAAAAACTTCTCTTTCTATTCTTCGTAAATCATTGTTATTGCGAATCATTTCCTTTTTAAAAAGTTTTAAAGCATATTTTACACCGTCTTTTTCAACTAACCATGTTTGACCAAAGGTTCCTTGTCCTAAAGGACTGAGAAATAAATAACCATCGATTATCTTATCTTCCGTCATCCTTTGTTCCTCCTTAGGAAAAGCAATGTTAGGTAAATACTAAAGGTAATAATTTCTTTATTTAAATTCTCGGTATTTTCTTACAAAACTTTTACAAATATTTGTAGTATTTATGGAGTCATAAATGTGTATTTGTTTTTTGGTTATTTAGTTTTGATTATGAAAGAGGTTTTAAATAAAATTTGTAGAATTAATCCTTATCAGGCGTGATACGTGAACAAGAGTTTTTGTTAGAAACCAATTCTAGCTGCTGTATCGTCATTTGTCTTAGAATCTTGCCCTCTCACGGTGGAGATACACATTTAATTTTACTGATATTAATAACAGAAAAAGCCCAGCCACATTGGGCTTTTATTATTTCTTTTTCTTTTCTTCCCTTCCTAACAAATCATCAACAGACGTTTCAAACAAATCCGCTAAAAGGCATAGCATATCAGGATCTGGCTTACGCAATCCCTTTTCGTATCGATTAATTGTTGCAGCAGAAACATTAATCCGCTGGCCTAAAGTATCCTGCGTGTAACCGAACTGTTCCCGCAAAGTTTTCAGTCGTTCAGGAAAAGAATTCCCCAAGAAATCACCACTTTCCGCTAATATTGTATCATAGTGGAATTTAAAGAAAATCAAAATTGCCAAATTGGTAATAAACTTCTTGACATTTCAATGTATAAGGAATACAATTAAAATTGCAATTACCAATTTGGTAATAAAATTATTGAATATATAAGGAGCAAAACATATGCCCCTCACTTCAATAAACATCTACACTCTCAAACAAATCCGCACCAAGCGCCATCGTTATGATCTCGAAGATTACCCAATCACCAATCCTTTGATCTGCTACAAAATCCTCCAATACCTCTTGGATCTAAAGTCCGAACCGGTCGAGAAGTTTGGCATCATCTCACTGAACTCCAGAAATAAAATCATCGGCATTCATATCAGCGGCACCGGCTCCCTGGATCAACTCTACATCGAACCCAGAGAAGTCTTTATGGCGGCCCTAATGAACAACGCCAAGTCGATCATCGCCTTCCACAACCATCCGAGTGGAGAACCCGAGCCCACCCAAGATGATATTTATATTACCCGTAAACTCCGGGATGCCGGGAAGCTCATGGGTATTGAACTGTTGGACCATGTGATAACGGGAGAGAGGAGTTATTGTAGCTTAAAGGAAAAAGGGTTTCTATAAAGTTAAGAATGTAAAGGGTGAAGGGAAAAAAGATTATGTACTTGTTTGTTTTGATTGGCAAAGGTTATACTTCGAAGAATCCGCATTCAAAAGTTCTTCCGTCTTCAGGACGAAGACGGTGCGCCGTCTATGTTCGTGGATGAAAATCGACGGTCGCCATCGAAAGCCTTATATAATTGGCAAGCAGAATGCCATGGATGGCGGCGACATTCAAAAACCCTGGATGAATAAAGGGAGTTTCGGAATCCGTAGGTTCCGAGCGGTGGATTCCAAAGGGTTGCCGCCCCAACCCTTTGGTCCTGGAGGGTGTGGGAGGTAGGAACAGCCTCCCATCGACCCAAATAAACTTTAGATTTGTAACAGGAACAAAAAAATGTTTTGCATTTAGCTTCCCGAAGCTATTTTCTCATGCCCTTATCCAGTATCAACTAAATTTTAAGGAGGTTCATCTCATGGCCGACTTCGAATTTACCATTACCGAAAGCGATTCGCCGGTTGATTTGGAAGAGTATATCGACTATCTGATTATTGAACGCTGTAACGAAATCTATTATAAAATCATCAGTCAAAATACCGAATATCAAAATCTTCGAGCGCAGATGAAGGAGAGTTTTCAAGAGCTTCTCCAATTATTACCGGATCCGGTCCACCAGGAAATTGTGACCGAAAACTTACCGGGTATGATCGGAACATTGGAAATGTTGCTGCCGCAGATTATTTACAGGCAGATATTGAAAGATGGATTGGGGTTAAAGGAGTGGCTGGGAAGATGAATATTAGGTCCGGGAGGGCGGGAAAATCATGGGTATCGAACTGTGGACCATGTGATAACAGGAGAAAGAAGTTATGTTAGTCTGAAAAGAAAGAGGCTTGATGTAGCTGTTGTTAATTCAGATAGTTTTTCAGGAACCCCTAACTAGCACAAAAGATTAAATTATTGCAACTATAACGATGAAATGATCAACAAAGAAGTAATTATTTCATTGTAAAGAGGATTATCGATTTTTTTGATACTGCCGAGCATATTTCCCTGGAGAAACGCCTACTGCATTGCTGAAAGTCCGTATAAAATGAGCATAGTCATTAAAACCACTTTCATAACAAGCTTGAGTCGTGGATATGTCGCCTTGCTCCAATAGCTCCCGTGCCTTGATAATCCGCGTGTTGACCAGATATTGGTGAAAGGAAATTCCGGTAACTTCCTTGAAAAGCCGATTTAACCGGTGTCGGTTTAACCCAAAGAGTTCGGAAACCTGCTGCGCATTTAATTCCTTATCATAACATTTAGAAATATATTCCATTACAGGTGTCAAGGTATGATGAATGGTGGGAAAAGTGTTTTCAGCTGTTTTTGACTGCATCCCTCGAATAAAAAGTTTATTAATAAAAATGAGGATTTCAGCCAGTAAAATCTTACTTTTAGTTTCCCATGCATAAGAGTCACAATCGGCTTGAGTATCCGATAGTCGGCCGTACAATGAGATTAGCCTTAGGGTTTCCTCCGGAAACAACTTCAGGCAGTGAATACGGCTTGAACCATGTAAGCCGAAACATTCCAGTAGACTGGCGCTAGAGGTGCAAAGAGGCTGAATATAAAGAGGATTAAAATAAAAGATATACCGTTCATATCCTTCCCGATCGTGGACGATGACACGGTGCTGATCACTGGTGCTCAAAAGAAGAAGATCATTAGGAGAAACAATATACCGCTGGTTGCTGATCCACATTTCCGCTCCTGGAGTGAGAACCAGGTAAATTTCATATACATTGTGAAAATGGTAGTAGCTCATAACAGCCTTATCAGTCCCAGTATTGTGTTCTAACTGAAAATCTACATTGTAGGGTTCTCTGACTTTTTTGAGACTTTCCATTGATCTCTATCCTTATCTTAAAATGTATTTGATTTTATTCTAATTGGAGCTGAACAAAAATGCAATAAAATTAAACAATATTGCAATATCATTTTTTACCGATCCGATATAATCGAGATAGAATGAATATAAATTTTCGTGATTATGAAAGTGAGGAATACTATGGAAAGAGCTGAATTGCTGAGACTATTTGAAAAAGTATCCTACAAGATGCAACACCTTGATAATGAAACAGGTGTCAATGAGATTTGCCCAATTAGCATCATTGATATGGATACTTGGGAATGGGCTCAGGGAGTTGGCTTATATGGCATGCAAAAATACTATGGCGAGACTGGAAAGCAGGAAGTGCTGGACTATCTGATCCAATGGTTTGACGCCAATATCCGTAAGGGCTTGCCGGAAAAGAATGTTAACACCATGTGTCCTTTGTTGACCCTAACTTATGTCTATGAGTATACAAAAAATAGTATTTACCTGGAGATTTGCAAGGAATGGGCTGAGTGGGTTATGAAGAAAATGCCTCGGACGGAGGAAATGGGACTTCAGCATATCGTATCTGGAGTAGAAAATCCTGGACAAATCTGGATCGATACGCTTTTTATGACGGTGCTTTTTATAGCCAGAATGGGCAAGCTATTGGGACGGGAGGATTATCTGGCGGAATCCGTCCGACAGTTTCTGTTTCATATTAAATACCTGACAGACAAGAAGACGGGGCTGTTTAATCATGGCTTTGACTTCAATGGACGGCATAGCTTTGGAGAAATTCAATGGGCTAGGGGTAATAGTTGGTATACCGCGGGCGTAGTAGACTACCTGGATATCCTAGGGGATGAGGACACGGGAGTAAAGTGGTTCCTGCTAGATACCCTCTGCGGCCAGATAAAAGCCTTGGAACAGTATCAGAACAGAAACGGCATGTGGCATACTCTGATCATAGACCCGGAATCCTATGTGGAGGCTTCGGCTACAGCGGGCTTTGCCTATGGAATCTTGAAAGCGGTACGGCTGGGTTACATTTCCGAAAAATATCGGGAATGTGGAATAAAGGGGATGAAGGCTATCATTGAGAGAATTTCGGAGGACGGGACTGTGACTGAGGTGTCCTATGGCACGGCTGTTAGCGACTGCCAACAAAAATACAGGGATGTTCCCATTTGCCCGATGACATACGGACAGGCACTGACACTGCTACTTTTGACAGAGGCGTTGAAACTGGAAGTTAATTCATAGTCAATATTAGGAATAGTTTTAAAACTGAAGGAGAATGAAGAAGCAGGTCCTGTAAAGAATTGCTGAATTCCATGTGGAACTGTTTTCACGCTGAAATTGAATGTAGGTATTCAGTTTAGATAAAGTTAAAGAATTTAGACAGGGGGCTGGTTGCGTGAAAAATATGAATCGAAAAGCATATCTTGATAAGCAACATCAATTTACAATCAAAGAAGAGGGAATTCCCTCGCCGAAAGCAGATGAAGTCTTAGTCAAAATAAAAGCGAATGGAATTTGCGGATCGGATATTCATTTTTACCGGGAAGGAAGATTAGGCAATTTCATTGTGGAAAGGCCTTATGTTCCAGGACATGAATCCAGTGGAATTATTGAAGCGGTCGGAAGTGAAGTTAAAGGCTTTTCGGTAGGCGACCCGGTTGTTGTTGAGCCTGGCATTCCTTGCGGAACTTGCATCTATTGCAAATCAGGGCGCTATAACTTATGTCCCGATGTTATCTTTCTATCAGCGCCTCCGATCAATGGTACCTTCTGTGACTACATTTCTATACGTCATGATATGGTATTTCATATCCCAAAAACCTTATCCTTTGAAGAAGCAGCAATGGTTGAACCTGTTGCCGTAGGGGTTCACGCTGTAAATCGTGGTAGATTTAAAAATGGTGATACAGCCTTAATCCTTGGTGCAGGCCCTATTGGTCTGTTGACTGCACAAGCTTTTAAGGCTGCAGGCGGAGGAAAGGCTATTTGTGTTGACTTTAATGAAGCAAGACTTGCTTTGGCAAAAAAGATAGGAATTGATATGGTTGCCCTTCCCACAGATACAAGTATGGAAGGAACTGTAGATGTCGTTTTTGAAACTGCCGGAGCAAGCAAAGCCACAGCAGCGGCATTTAGCTATTGCCGCCCAGGTGGATGTGTTGTGCAGGTGGGCTGGCCGGGAGGAAATATTGTTGAAATGAATATTGCAACATTTTTAGATAAAGAATTGGATTATGTTGCTGTAAATAGATATGCAAATGCATATCCTGCTGCAATACAGTGGTTATCGGATGGAATGATCAATGTAAAGGATCTGATTACAAATCGTTTTTCCTTGGATCAAATTGCTGAGGCATTTGAATATTCAAGTAAAAATCCAGATAAAGTTGTGAAGACAGTTGTGGTTAATGAGTAAAGGGAAAAAAGAGTAATGGTTTAGGATTACCCTCATAGTGCTGCCGGAAAGCGATTTATTGGGCAAAATCATTGAGCCATCCGGTGTGAGTAAAAAAGGCTGTTGATCAGTGTCTTCATATTTTTGAACAAAATTCAATAGGTTTTTGCGATAATGTCGCTAAAAATTGAAATGAATGTAAAAAAGGCAGTAACCACTTAAGGAAAGGAGTGGAGAAATGAAAAACTAATGTAAAAAAGGTAGTAAATATTTAAAAAAAGGAGTAGCAAAATGAAAAAAGTATTATTGGTTTTAATGGTATTAATGGTTATCTTTTCATTAACGGTAGTCACCTTGGCGGCACCAAACAAGATTGTCTTGAGGCTCGGTTGGTGGGGTAATCCAACTAGGGATGCCCAAACAATACAAGTAGCGAAAATGTATATGGCTAAAAACCCCAATGTGACGATTGAAACGGAGAGTACGAGTTGGAATGGCTATTGGGACAAAATGGCTGTTCAGGCTGCGGCCGATAACATGCCGGATATTATTCAACAAGATTATTCATATATATCTCAATATGCACAAAAGAATTTACTGTTGGATTTGGCTCCTTATGTAAAATCCAAAAAAATTGATCTTACTAATGTACCTGATAGTTTTGTCGCCGGCGGTAAAGTGAAAAACAAGTTATACGGTGTTAATCTGGGCACCAATGCTTGGGCAATTATTTATGATCCTGCCGTATTGGAAAAAGCGGGAGTAGCTGCTCTAAAACCCGATTGGACGTGGGCTGATTTCGAAAAAATCTCTACCGAAATTGTTCGAAAAACTGGTGTTCAAACGCAAGTTTTTTTGCCTAGCAATCCTATAGTTATGTTTGAAAATATGGTTCGACAGACCGGAAAATCTCTCTATAATCCAAAAGATGGTACCTCACTTGGCTTTACTGATAATAAACCGTTGATTAATTTTTATGAAATACAGCTACGGTTATTGAAAACCGGCGCTTTGATTAAACCGGATGTGGCTTTTGTAGCCACTACGACACAAGAAACACCATTTGCCCAAGGCCGGGCTTGGTTGGAGTACGTTTGGACCAATCAAGTCGTCGCCTATGCTACGGCTGCGAAAAGGCCGATAGCTATCGCTGCGACGCCGAAGATTGCTAATTCTAAAAGGCCCGGAACTTACTTTAAGCCTGCCATGTTTTTCTCTGTTTCCAGAACGAGCGCCAATAAGGATGAAGCAGTGAAATTTATCAATTATTTTATAAATAATATTGAGGCCAATAAGGTTTTAATGGGTGAACGGGGAATTCCCATGGTACCAAAGGTACGAACGGCTTTAAAAGATATAGTTGATCCGGTGAATAGACAAATCTTTGACTTTGTTGATCTTATTGGCGATAAGTATGTCAGCCCAATTGATCCACCCGATCCTCCGGTATCAGGGGAAGTTTTAAAGGTTTTCCGTACCATTGATCAGGAAGTATTATTTGGAACACTCTCACCAGTTGACGGCGCCACCAAGTTCATGAAACAAGCCAATGAAATTTTGGCCGCCAATAAAAAGAAATAAAATTTTGAAATTGTCTTCTTGATTTTTAAATAATGCTGATTTAATAGGTCTATTTAGTAATTTGTAAGTTAAAATTAGTATTTTGAGCTTCAATAACAAATCACCCCTAAGAAATAAATTATATCAAGAGTGACTATCGGATCATTCTCCCCTCTACCAAAGTAGAGAGGAGAATGAAGAGGGGTGAGTTTTCTTCTGCATTTACCGGAGGATCCATAATATTGGCGGAGGTACCTATTGATGAGCCAATCTCAAGAAAGTTCCATACAGGTCTTAAAAAATCAAAAAAGAGAAACCAATAAAATGAAATCCATGTTCTCTGAGAATGTGGAAGGTTATCTTTTTATTGGTCCTTTTGTAATCGGTTTTTTGGCTTTTACGTTAATACCGATTCTGGCTTCCCTATATTTTTCATTTACCAATTATGACTTGTTATCCAAACCGGTTTTTAACGGTATTGCCA
>JAEXDA010000009.1 GCA_023401925.1 Bacillota bacterium | reverse complement strand
AGTTTCCTGGTGACAATGGCGAGGGGGAACCACCCGTTCCCATCCCGAACACGGCAGTTAAGCCCCTCTGCGCTGATGGTACTTGTCGGGTAACCGGCTGGGAGAGTAAGTCGTTGCCAGGAGTATTTTTTAAAGAAGATCTTGTTAATCAAGGTCTTCTTTTTTATTTTTGAAGTGACAAAAGGGGTATATTGATATAAGTTTGTATTAAGTAATATTCCAATGTCCAAAAAGATGAAAAAGAGCTCGCAAAGTATGAAGAGATGATAAAATAGAAGATAGAATTATTTTCAATAGGAGGTTTTTTAGATGAATTACTTGCCAAGCAACTCCCGGTATTCCGAAATGAAATACAATCGTTGTGGTGAAAGCGGATTAAAGCTTCCAGCTATATCATTAGGCCTTTGGCATAATTTTGGGGAAGTTACATTATTTGAAACCAGTAGAGAAATGGTTCGAAAAGCATTTGATTTAGGGATAACTCATTTTGATCTTGCCAATAACTATGGGCCTCCGCCAGGTTCTGCTGAAGAGAACTTTGGGAAAACTTTAAAGCTAGACTTTCAAGGCTATCGTGACGAGATGATTATTTCCTCAAAAGCCGGATATAAAATGTGGGAAGGCCCGTATGGTGATTGGGGTTCCAAGAAATACTTGATATCTAGCCTTGATCAAAGTCTTAAAAGAATGGACCTCGATTACGTTGATATTTTTTATCATCATCGCCCGGATCCGGAAACCCCGCTGGAGGAAACTATGGCTGCATTGGATTTAGTTGTCCGCCAAGGGAAAGCTCTTTATATTGGTCTTTCCAATTATAAATCACAGCAAGCTAAAGAGGCATTTAAAATTTTAAAAAGGTTGGGGACCCCATGTTTGATTCATCAACCTTCCTATTCAATGTTTAATCGCTGGGTAGAAGAAGATGGACTCTTGGATTTGTTGGCCGAAGAAGGAGTGGGAAGTATTGCATTTTCACCATTAGCAAAAGGATTACTGACAGATAGATATTTAAATGGGATTCCCGCGGATTCCAGAGCTGCAAGCAGTAGTGTTTTTTTAAAACCGGATGATATTACGGAGGAAAAAGTCAATAAGGCCAAGCGGTTGAACCAATTAGCCAAAATGCGGGGACAAAGTCTTGCCCAAATGGCTTTGGCATGGGTATTACGTGGAGGGAAAGTTACCTCGGTTCTTATTGGAGCCAGCAAGGTCCAACAAATTGTGGACTGTGTTGAGACCATTAAAAGGCTGGAACTTACTATCGAGGAATTAAAAGAAATTGAAGAAATTCTAAAATAATATTATTTTAGCGAAACATCAGAAAGATGCAATAAAAGAGATGGGATATATTTTCTTGAAAAATCTCTAGTCGTGATGATTCTCTACGTTTTGTTATAATATGTAATTTTATTAGCAAAAAGTGAAACTTTGATGAAGTTTCCATCCAAAAAAATGCAGGATTATCAAAAATCATCTTGAAATCATCAACAAAAATCCTAAGGGGGATTTATATGCTGTTATCTTTATTTCAAAAAGAGACCTTTCCGGAACAAATATTATGGTTTATCGCTTTTAGCGTTGGCGGCTGGATATTAAGTAAATTACTGATTTTAGCGTATGAGAAAATTATTTTGCCACTCACTTCCAAAACAGAAAGCACACTAGACGATCACTTGGCTAAAAACTTGCATAAACCGGTATCCCGGCTTTTAGTCTTAGGTTCAATATATTTAGCCGCACAATTAACCATAGCCCAGGCCAAAGAGGTCCAGAACTATGTAAAACCAGTTGAAGATTTGATTTACCTGGTTTTAGTAGTTCTACTGGCAATGTTGGTCGATAGTGTTCTGAAAAGTTTTATTGATTGGTATCTTGAAGATTACGCATCCAAGAATGATTCATTGCTTGATGACACATTATTTCCCATTTTACGGAAGGGAGGCGCAGTCGTTATTTATTTTATCGCCACCACGGTGATTCTTGGACAGTTCGAAGTCAACTTAACTGGGTTTTTAGCAACGGCTGGAGTGGCTTCCTTAGCAATTGCTTTTGGTGCCCAAGAGACGCTTGCCAATGTAATTTCGGGTATTAGTATTTTGGTCGATCGCTCTATCCATGTTGGTGAACGGGTTGAGCTAAAAGATGGACTCATCGGCGATGTTGTTGAAATTGGTCTTCGTAGTACCAGGATCATGTCCCTCGAGCAGCGGCTAATTATTGTTCCGAATAAAGAAATTGCCGGGTCGCGTTTGATCAATTGGAGTCAACCCGATGCTTCTACAAAAATTAAGTTAAAAATCGGGGTTGGTATGAATGAAAACCTGGAGAGAGTCAAGAAAATCATCATCGATGTTTGCGATAAACAGTCTTTGATATCTAAAAAATCCCCGGTTGCCGCTATTTGTATGGGTTTTGGTCCTTATTATATTGAAATATTAATTGTGGCTGAGGTGGAAAACTGCCGGATGGGCGGCAGTGCCACTGATCAATTGGTGATTGGTTTGCAGGAAGCCTTTAAACGTGAAAATGTATCACTACCATTTCCTATGCAACAAGTACTGGTACAAAAGTGAAGAGGGGAAGGATAAAGGTTTCGGATAACAATATAGATGCAAATGTTTGAAGCGGTTAAAGTCCTATTGAATCGGTATTTTGGGCTTTTGTTTGAAACAAAAATTCATTCAGCTTATAGCGAGTAAAGTTACAATCCCATATTATAAAGAAAAAGGAGCGTTCTTAAGGAGGTAAGCTATGAGCTGTTGTCAAAGTCAAACTTTAGGAAGTCAATTGGTAACCTTAACTACCGAACGTCTCAAGGTTTTAAGGGTAATCGATGAAAAATTCGCCCAGGTTGTAGTTGAAAGTACGATTGAGATTCCTGCCGTAAAAATCGATCGCATCGAAGTATCAGTTAAAGACGTAACGGATCATATCTTTACAGGTAAAATCGTTAAACAAGGAACTTTTCATAAACAAGTCTTTTTCGTGGATGCAACCGGAGTTGTGCGTGAAATGAATGAAGATGTACCATTTGTTTTGGCCGTCGATATTCCGGGATTGGATAAAAAAAATCCGTGGCTGGAGATTGAAGACAAAGTATTAAAAATAGAAACGGATTTTATTCTTCAACCCAAAGCATGTCATGAACCGGCACTTTTGAAACAAAAAGTCGTAGCTGACTTTTTGGTGAAAGTTTCAGAGTGGGTCCAACTCGATGTTGTTGTAAAACCGGGTTTTTTCACCAAAATCAATCCCATGAATACGATTATCATTCGAAGTTAATCGTTCTCTGATTTAATCAGAATACTCCGATGAATATCCCTATATTCGCGAACGCAATTCAACGATCCATATTCTCAAGACCTAAGTGCAGAAATATCTGCCTTAGGTCTTTTCATTTTTCAAATAGTGCCAGGATGGCAACTCCCCTGCAGCTTATCAGCAAAGAATCTAGGTTTAAAATATTTTCCCAGTAGGAGATATAGAAACAAAATAGAAATAATTGAGTGAAATGGAAATGTATGTTGCACCTTTTAAACTCTATTTAAAGGTAGAAATGGATGAGTAAAAATTGGCGTAAAAATCGGTACCACCTTATATTTGAAAACGGTTTATGTGGCTTGAGAAATTTTTACCTCAATCTAAGGATTAAAAATAAATTTTTTGTAATCCAATTTTTGATATTATTAATCGTAGGCTTAACAAGTATTATCGTCATTCAGGTTACATTCGCAATTTATGAAGGAATATTAGGTGTTGAATCGGCAAAGGTATTAAATTTATCTACGATTAGTATTGAAAGTGAATTAAAACAAGTAGAACGCTTTTCGGCCAATATCATCTCCAATCCGGAACTTCAGAGAAGCTTGGCAAAACTAAAAACGAATTTGCCGTATTCTGAAAGATCTTTAGAGGTCGATAAGGTGACCGAAGATTTATTGGCAATCACTTTTGAACATAATATCGTTTCTGTCAATATCATTGATACACAGGGAAAACAATATGCCGGGGGAAGAATGATTCCTCCGGGGATCAGCCATGAGGTAATCAAACAAGCCGCAGCCAAGGAAGGGGCTATGGTTTTCAGTGGACCGTATCAAGGCGGTTCGGTTTTAATCTGTGCCAGACAAATACGGGAAATTGGCAATCCCCGGAATCCTAGCCTTCAACCGATGGGGACTTTGATTATTTTAGTCAACATGGGCGGTTTCGTCTATCAAAGCACTGCGCAACCTATCAACCAGGATGTTCATTTATTGATTTGTTCCGGGAAGAAAATCATTTTTGCCTCCAATGATTTTTTACGAGGGATGGCAGGACACCTTTATTTTCAAAAGGACCGGGTATATCAGGTTTTCCGAATAAGAGGCCAAAATTACTTTATTACTCATACGCGTTCGAATTTTACCCATTGGGAATACATCAGCGCAATACCGTATGAAATCATTTTTAAGCAAATTCGCCTGATGAGACAAATGATTTTGATAATTTTTTTGTTGCTTTTCCTGCTAACTCTATTATGGAGCTTAAAGTTGGCCCGTAATTTGTCCCTTCCTTTGGAGCGACTCACGGCTAAAATGAGAGGTGTGGCAAATGGTGAATTGGATATGGGACAGGTAAGCCCCAGTGATTTTGGTCCGGAATGTGCAAGAACCGATGAGATCGGTGAGTTACAGAATGATTTCAAAATGATGCTTCAAAAAATTGATACGCTAATCCGGGAAAATTATACCAAGCAATTAATCATTAAAGACTCCCAATTGAAAGCCCTACAAGCCCAAATTAACCCTCATTTTCTCTATAATACGCTGGATTCAATGAACTGGCTTGCCAAGGCTAATAAACAGCACCAAATATCTTTAATGGCGGAAGCACTGGGTAATTTATTAAGAAAAACCATTGGTAAATCGGAACAAGTGATTACGATTGGCGAAGAAATTGAGTTACTTGAGGATTATATTACTATCCAGAAAGCGCGTTTCGGGGATAGGTTGGATTTTTTTCTCTCCATTTCGGAACAATACCGGCAATTCAAGATTCCTAAAATGTCATTACAACCGATTGTGGAGAATTCGATCAATTACGGGTTGGAAAAAATGCTGGGAGTATGTAGGATCTCTGTCCAGACAATGATGTGGGAAGGACATTTATATATAGTAATCAATGATAATGGGCCTGGTATCGATTTAAAAACGATCAAAGGCATCCAAACTGGAATGATTGAGCCCCAAGGCTCAGGGATCGGTCTTAAAAATATTAATGACCGGTTGAAATTAATTTTTGGTAATGAATTCGGGATTATCATTCAAGCTAACCCAGGACAAGGCGCTAGAGTATTGCTTCCTATTTTTCAAGGGGAGGGAAATAATGTATAAAGTGCTATTGGTTGATGATGAACAAATGATCCGGGAAGGAATCGCTGCAGTTGTCGATTGGGAATCCCAAGGTTTTTCTTTGATTGGTACTGCTCGGAACGGAATCGAAGCCTTTGCTATGGTGATTCAGGAACCGCCGCAAATCTTAGTCACCGATATTAAGATGCCGGGTTTAAATGGACTCGATTTGATTGCCAAGGTAAAAAATGAATTCCCGGATATGCAGTTCGTGGTGTTATCGGGTTATGGAGAATTCGAACTGGCCAAACAAGCCATGCATTACGGTGTGAAACATTACTTGTTGAAACCCTGTAATGAAAAAAAGATTCTTGAGACGCTGGAGGAAATTAAAAAAGAGCTTCAGGATCAAGAGGAAAAGGAAGCGAGTAATAAAAAGAATCAGGAGATTCTCGATATCATCTTGCCAAGAGTCAAGGAAGAGTTTTTACGTGATTATATAATAGGTCGTAATGAGTTTAAGAATGAGTATCAAGAATTATTCGAAGAGTTTGATATTGAAAACCAGCGTTTGCGGTTAGTTTTATTTCAGTTTCAAGGTGAAACCATCAGTGAAATAATGCCAAAGTTTAAACAGGTAATCGATAATGAAATGGGGGAACATAGATATTACAGTATCCTTGAAAATAACCAGATCATACAATTAGTTGACTTGGTGGCTGAAGGAGAACTTATTGATCAAATTCATCATATAAAGAAGGTTGCGTTGTTGCAATTTGCAAATGAGATCTTGGTAGCGTATAGTAAAATCGATTATTTCAAAAATATTCCACTGCTTTACAGAGAAGTCGCGGAATATTTGCATGACTCGTTGGAACATTCATTCCATTCGACGCTCACATATAGTAAATTGATTCATCTCGTCATCAAACAAATTCATGAGAATATCGCCAATGAAGAGTTGTCCTTGAAATGGTTGGCATCAAAAGTGCTTTTCATGAATGAGGGCTATATGAGTAAATTGTTTTTGAAAGAAACCGGGGAAAAGTTTTCCCATTATTTGACGAGAATTCGAATGGAAAAAGCCAAGGAATTATTGATAGATGATAACCGAGTATGTGAAGTAGCCCGGCAGGTTGGATATGGAAATAATCCGCAGTATTTCAGCCAGTTATTTAAAAAATATACTGGGTTTGTTCCATCCGAGTATCATAAAGGAAACTAATTTACCCAATAGAATTGATTTTTTTCGAAATCGTTCGTTAATCAACTTAGGTGGGATTGACTTAGTCTTTAATGAGAAAGAATTAGTTATTTATTACGTTTGATTTTAGGGCTCTTTATTAAAACGTTGGATTTCAAAAAAGGCAGCTTTCCGGTAAGTCTTGTCTCCTGATAACAATCCTTTGATATTGTAATAATTTTGTAATTCATGCAGGCGGCGCGGGCACCGGAAATCATAAAGTATCCAAGGACTGATACCTTTGACATAACTTATTTGAGCGATAGTTGCCAATTGCTTCTGATAGATAGCCAATTGACAATCCTCTGTTTCCAGATCATCAGATGTTCCACGGGATCCGGCACGGGCATCGGCCCCGAATTCAGAAATAATAACCGGTTTGTTCGACTTGCTGTTTTCAAAAATTTTGATTAACTTGGAAAAATCCGGTTCATACCATCCGTAATATTCGTTAAATCCGATAATATCCAAATCTTCAGCTAAACGATCAGCAATTCTAAGATTGGTGTGATCAACCAGACAAGCAGCAGATACTAGCCGCACTGAGTCTAATTCTTTAACTTTTTGAGCCAGGGAACTCATAAAGTGAAGCCTGGCATCGGTATCCGCATTTTCATTTCCTACAGACCATATAATGACACTGGCCCGGTTATAATCACGGGTAATGAGTTCGATTAATTGATTCTCAGCATCAAGATAAGTTTCCTTGTTTTCAAACTCAATAGCCCAATAGACAGGAATCTCTTCCCAAAGCATAATTCCCAATTCATCAGCAATTTGGGCAGCTTTTTCGGTATGGGGGTAATGGGCGAGCCGGATATAGTTACAATGTAATTCTTTTGCCAAATGGATATTTTCAATAATCTCTTCACACGTAAGGGCTTTGCCGTTTTTGACACTTTCCTCATGGCAAGAGATCCCTTTCAGGAAAATGGGATTTCCGTTTAAGACGATTTGAGTCCCTTTCACTTTGATTTCCCGAAAACCGACTTGATCTTGAACGGTATCGTCTTGAAACGACAGAATTATTGTATATAATTTTGGGTTTTCTGGCGACCACAATTCTGGCTTTGTATCAAAAGTGATACTGCCCTTACCGTTTTCTACTTTAATTTTAGTTTGGATGCCAAGTTCGGGGATTGATAGGAGCGCTTCACCAGATTGAATACTTCCTGCGACTTTCAGTTGGGCCTGAACTGTTTGAAAGCCGGTATCAGGAACCAGATTAATTTTGAAATCCTGAATAAAAGATTCCGGTAAACGAATTAACTCAACATCCCGATAAATGCCACCATAATTAAACCAGTCGGTATTATCATTGGGGACATTATCACGGTTTCGAGTGTTATTGACAACAACCAACAAACGATTGGTAGCTTCCAATTCAGCGGTTAATTCGACAAAGAAAGGTGTCGAACCGCCTTTATGCATACCGAGGTATTTACGATTCAAAAAAAGTTTGGCCTCATAGTTCACTGCGCCGAATTTGAGAAAAATTTTTTTCTCTCCATGATTGAGATATTGAAAGGTGCGGGTATAAACAGCACTGCCTTCATATAAGAAAAGTCGATCTTGTTGCATGTTCCAGCATGCTGGAACGGTAATTTTCTCCCAGGCGTCAAAACTGTAGTCAACCGGTAATTGGCGTCCGCCCGGGTCCCGATATTTCTCTTCATACCATTTGGAGCGGATGCAAGTATCGTATTGGTCAACACCGAAATGCCATTGGCCATTCAGGGATTCTTTCTGGCGACCTCGATCAAAGATCATCGTACGATGATTGATCATTTTTTGTAAGTAAGGAAAATTATAATCATTGTCATGAATATTGAATACGAAATTATTTGTATGATCAGCCATTGCAGTTCTCCTCGAAATTATAATAGCAAGGTATTGTTTTATGGATTTAGCCTTTTAACTGGAGTCAGATCTGGAGATTCCGGAATTAAAATAAGATGATTCTTAATCACCTTTCGGGCTGAATCCTATCACGTTTTAAATAATATACTAATTATAGAATAGGGACTAAAAAATAAAAATGAAATTCCTTCAGATAAGTATTATTTTTTTCATAATAGTAGAATCGGGTGATAAAAAAGAGGCGGGATACAGATAAAGTAGGAGGATTAATTCCCAAAAGAATGAAATTAAATGAACAATATGTAAATTTGGATGAAAGATTTTGACAAACAGCTCTAATTGGTGAAGACATTAGGTTTAACCTTTCGTAAGGAGCAAACATGATTCATTTCCACTCCCCCAAAAGTCTCAAAAGCAAACTGATTCTTTATTTTTTACTTATAACGATTGTGCCTTCCATCATCATCAGCTATTTTTATTACAAGGTTTCACAATACAATGCGGAAAAAAATTTAATCGACACCTCGGTCAGCGAATTAAGCTATTCCATGGAGATGATTGATAAACAGTTAGCCAATGCCGGACAGTTTTCAGACCAGATTTTTGTGAATTTGAGCCTGGATAAGATTTTGACTAGAAATTATTTCAAACAACAATTTGATCCGACCTTGAATGATTTCCGGGACTTCATTGATTATCAATTATTAAACAATATGGCAGTTGGAATTTATGTTTCATCCCTCTTAATCAGCGGTAGAAATGGAATGGATTTTCGGGCCGGTGACGATGGGGCTGCGGTTGATAGAACCGCGCTTGTCCAACAAGACTGGTTTAAGGAAGGCCTAGCGATGGGAGGGAAGAAACATTGGTATGGGATTGTCAGAAATCCTGCCACGATTACCAATTCCCAATATATCCTGCCGATGGTTCGGCCGATTAAGCATTATTTCAAAAACCAGGTAATCGGGTGGCAAATGATTGGTTTTAGAACTTCACTGATCGCGGATATGTTAAAAAATTATGAGATTAAGCAGGATGAAACACTACTAATGGTAGACTCAAGAGGATATTGTGTTTATCATAATGATAACTCCAATATTGGTCAAAGTGTAAGCAAGCTTTCCTATATTGGCTTTATTTTAAAACAGACCACACCGGGGAATATCCATATGAAGATCCAGGGTAGAACCCGGGTTGTGACTTTTAATAAGTCGAAATTAACAGGCTGGAGTATTATTAAAATTTTATCGACAGCCGAATTAAATCGGGAAAAAAGAATGCTCCTTTCCATTACCTTACTGATTTTATTATCTAGTTTCATTTTCACTTCCCTTTTAACGGTTTACCTGTCAAGCCATCTCGTTCATCCCCTTACGAAATTGCTCCGACAAACGAGGGCGATAGCCGAAGGCGATTTTAATGGCAATCCATCGATTGAAGGTCAGGATGAGTTGGGGATATTAGGGAAGAGCATTAATGAAATGGCCGTAAATATTAAAAACCTTTTACATCAAGTAATCGCCGATGAACAGGAAAAACGTCGGCTGGAACTTGAGATGCTTCAGTATCAGGTAAATCCACATTTTTTATATAATACCCTCAACTCATTGAAGTTAATGGCTACCATTCAAAAAGCCGATGGGATTCGCGAGATGGTTACGGCTCTTGGACGATTGATTATGAATCTTTCCAAGGACAGTACGGAAAAAATAGCTCTCTCCCAGGAGATCGCTTTGTTGAATGATTACGTATATATTCAAAACATCCGTTACAAGGGAAAGATTAAACTGGATTATGCTCTAGAAAGCCAGGATTTATTAAGATACAAGATTATTAAATTTACCTTGCAGCCGATTGTCGAAAATGCAATATTTCACGGGATTGAACCCAAAAAAGATGCCGGCAGTATTGTCATTCATATTACAAATCCGCTAGGTTCCTTATTAATTTGTGTGGAAGATGATGGAGTTGGCATGACTGCGGAGCAAATAGAATCGGTTCTGATAAAAACCCCATCCAAGAAAAACAGAGGCTTATCAGGGATTGGAGTCCAAAATGTAGCGGAACGGCTTAAACTGACCTATGGTTCCGAGTGGGGTTTAACCATTCAAAGTGTGGTTGGTGAATATACCAAAGTTTATCTAAAAATACCCTTGGAAGAATAAAGGGATTGTCTCCGAAATCCGGCGGGATAAGTTAGTTTTTAGAGCATCAATGAAGAGTGGGTGATGGTGAATGTTGAAAGTAACGATTATCGACGATGAAGCTCTGGTAAGGGTGGGTCTTAAATCCATGCTTAACTGGAAGGAACTTGGTTTTGAGATCCTTGATGAGGCTACAAATGGTCAAAACGGATTGGATCTGATCATCAAAAACAGTCCTGATATCGTGATCACGGACATCAAAATGCCGGTGATGGATGGTTTGGAAATGATGCAATCGGTTTTCAAAACCGGCTGTAAACCGAAATTTATCATTCTGAGTAGTTATGATGAGTTTCAGTTGGTAAAACAGGCCATGAAATTAGGTGCGGAGGACTATTTAATCAAGTTGGATTTGGAACCGGAGATATTAGCCGACACGCTATCGGTGGTCAGGGAAAAAATACTGACGGAAAAGGGGAATTCCGGAGAAGCTGAACGGTTTGAAAAAAATTTACGGGAAAACATTTTAATGCTCAGGGAAGGCTTTTTCAAGCGGATGATCAATCGGCCCATCCAAAATCAACAGGAGATTAAGCAACAGCTTGATTACCTCGGCATTGATCTCAATCCCCTTCATTTAGCATGTGCCCTGATCCGGATGAATAATCTAGCCGGACTTGATAAATATAACACGGAAGAGTTTGGGTTGTTGGAAAATTCCTTTTTAAATACGATCCACGAAATTGTAAATGATGTTTTTAAGGGATATACTTTCACCTGGAACCAGGGAGAGTTTATCGTTATTTTATCCGCCGATACCAATGTAGCGGCAAAGATTTACCGGGAAAAAGCTATGAACATTGGGGAAAGATTAATTCAAGTATTAAAACAATATTTCAATATTTCGGTTTCCGTTGGTATCAGCAATCCACACCAAGGGTATCATCAACTTGCCCAGGCATATTTTGAATGTTGCCAGGCGGTTCAACATTGTTTATATTTAGGATTGCAGCCGGTACTTTTTTATGCTGAAGTGCCGGAAATCATTGGAGAACAAGAACGAGTCGATATCACAGAACTAAGAGAGATACTCCCTAAAGCCATTGAATTGCATGATTTGGAAGCCATCCAAAGCGTTTTTAAGGGAATGAGCTTAGTTTTAAATGAACAGAGAATATCCAGGGCACAAGCATTGGATGTTTGTTTTCAAATGGCGTACTTAATTGGAGGAGTACCAGATTTTAAAGACGCGGCCCTCAAAGAGATTATCGGCTATCAAAATAGTCTCTATGAAAATATCCTTACATTAAATACTTTGCCGGAGATTATCCATTGGCTTGATCGGATCGAACAAGGCCTCTATCAACAACTATCCAAAAATGAAGAACAAAAAAATTCCCGCTTAATCGCCAAAGCCAAGAAATATATTATGGAACACTTCCCGGCGGAAATCAGTTTAAATGAGGTTGCTGGTGCGCTGAGTTTAAGCCCGGGCTACTTCAGTACTATCTTCAAACAATATACCGGGATTTGTTTTACCGATTATGTGACGGAAATTAAAATTGATAAAGCCAAAAAGTTATTGCGGGAGACCGATTCCAAGATTTATGAAATCTCGGACTTGCTTGGGTTTCAGAATGCCTATTATTTTAGCAAAGTTTTTAAGAAAGTGACCGGGATGACTCCCAGTGAATTTTCGGGCAAACAACTTTAAGGCGATAAAGCAAGACTTTAAAGCACTCCGGGTATTATGATTCTTCGGGTTAAGGGCTGGTCCGGCAATTACTCGGATAAAAAAATTAACGGAAATCGTAAAAAAGTATTACCCCTGGTCCCGTTGGCTGCTTCATAAAGATAATATTACAAGGTTTTGTGGTTTAACCCATTTTAATTATTTTGTAACATGTTTAAAATATAAATAGTATAACAAAAGGGAGGTATTTCGATGAGAAAAACATGGGTTTCGATTCTTTGTTTTTTATTGGTTCTTGTTGTATCAGGCACATTAAACACCAGTAGCTGGGCGGCACCGCAGACCACGATTAAATACGCGGTCTGGGATTATAGTATGAATAAGGATTTACAAACGGCAGTTGCTGAGTTTCAAAAGGAAAATCCGGATATCAAGGTGGATATCATTGATATCTCCAATGCTGAGTATTCACAGAAAATGACGGTTATGTTGGCCGCTGGAGAAGATATCGATGCTTTTGCCATTAAAAATTTCATGGATTACGGTGGTTATATCACCCGGAACTATTTAGCACCATTAGATGGATTCGTAAAAAAGTATAAATTTGATGCTAAACCTTATGGTGCCGCTTTAAACGTAATAAAAGAAAAGAATAAGCTAATGGCGCTTCCTTGGCGAAGCGATATTTATATTCTATATTATAACAAAGATCTCTTTGATAAGTTTCATATCCCATATCCCACCAATGACATGACCTGGCAACAAGTGCGGGATACGGCGAAAAAACTTACCAGTGGCAGTGGAAACGAAAAGACCTGGGGTTTTTTCCTTCATTCCTGGAGAAGTCAGGTGATGAATACCATTCTTCCTACCACGAAAACATCTTTGGTAGAAGGGAAATATAAGTTCCTAAAACCAGCTTATCAGTTGTTTTTAGAGATGCAAAACAATGATAAATCCTTAATGAGTCTTGCTGAGATTATGACCACCCAAACCCACTACAGAGCTTTCTTTGAAAGCGGAAAAGTGGGTATGGTTTATATGGGGACTTGGTATATCGCCTCTTTGTTAATGGATAAACATAATGTGAAATGGGGCGTCGTCAAAGGGCCTCATTGGTCAGGAGAAAAACCTGGTTCTTCAGCCACTGTCCTGACGACCGCGGGTATAAATGCTAAATCGACCAAAAAAGAAGCGGCCTGGAAGTTTATCAGTTTTATGGGTGGGGAAAAAGGAGCCAAGATTCTTGCCAGTTTTGGAACTTTCCCGGCTTATAGAAATCCCGCTGTACTTCAAACTTTTACTGCAAACCCATCTTTACCTGCTGGAGTTCAAACTGCACTTGAAACTGCCAATCTGGTGGCTGAGATTCCCCCACATCCGCAATCTGCTGCAATTGAGCGGACTTTGCAGGAAGAACATAACCTGATTATGACCGGGCAAAAGCCGTTGGATCAGGGACTCAAAGATATGGAGAGACGGGTTAAAGAATTGCTGGAAGAATAACGTTTAAGGATAATATTCCGACTGAATAATTCTATACCGGTAGCTGTAATAATTGATGAAGTATGGGGCTGTCCCAAAAGTTTAAAGGGCTTTTCTGACAGCCCCATATACATATATAAGATAATCTTAATGATAGATAGGAGGACTACCGGATGATTGTCTCAACAACGTGCTTTCTGTCGGTGGTGGCTGAGTTGAGTTTCCGGTAAATTTACATGAGTGTATTTGTAACGGCACCCAAAAAATCAAGCAATATTACACGCAGAAATCGTTTAACAGCGTATGCCTTTTTATTGCCGAATTTTATCGGTTTTCTGACCTTCACTTTAGTGCCGATTATTGTTGCCTTTGGACTGAGTTTTTATAAATGGGATTCAGCCAATCCCGCAGTATTTGTAGGATTGAAAAATTTTTTCAAACTCTTTCGGGATGAAACTTTTCAAATTTCTCTGGTCAATACCATTTATTTTAGTGCGGTAACGGTACCCTTTACGATCATTGTGGCGCTTTTTTTAGCGGTGTTGTTAAATCAAAAAATCAAAGGGATTCAATTTTTTCGGACACTGTATTTCTTCCCTTATATAACATCTATGGTAGCCGTGGCTGTGGTTTGGCTGATGCTGTTGCAACCGACGATGGGACCGGTGAACGGTTTTTTAAAATGGATCGGTATCCAAAATCCTCCCGGATGGACAGCATCAACAGTATGGGCAATGCCTGCAGTAATTTTAGTCAGTGTTTGGCGGCAAGTCGGCTATTATATGGTCATTTATCTTGCAGGCCTACAAAATATTCCCGAGTACTTATATGAAGCAGCCACCATTGATGGCGCCAACCTTTGGCAAAAATTTCGTTATGTAACCTTGCCGATGCTCACTCCAGCCACGTTTCTCAATACGCTTTTGTTGGTTATCGGCTCATTTAAAATTTTCGACCAAGTCTATATTATGACCGATGGCGGACCTGGACGAGCCACTAACACACTGGTGTATTGTATTTATAATCAAGCCTTTTGGTTTTTTAATTTTGGCTATGCTTCGATGGTGGCCATGGTTTTATTTATCATGGTGCTTGTTTTAACGATTATTCAGTTTAAATATGAAGATAAATTAGTGCACTATGAATCATTATAGATTATGTTTTCCCGCAACAAGGAGGGTTTAATTTGAAAGAACTACAAGCAGCCGATATTCAAAAACAATTCCATTGGGGCAGTAAGAACAATGAGAATTCATTTCTTAAAAAACTTTTGGTTTATCTGTTACTGATCGGTGGTATTACCGTTGTCATTTTACCCTTTATTTGGATGATATCCGCGTCATTAAAACCTACGAATGATGTATTTGAATTTCCGATTCGCTGGATTCCCAAAGTCATTCAATGGCAAAATTATGTGGATATCTGGAAACGGATTAATTTTTTGACTTATTACAAGAATACCTTGTGGTTAGCTACAGTAGTAACTTTTACTTCGCTTTTGACCAGCAGTTTGGCGGCGTACGCTTTTGCCAAGATCGAATTTCCGGAGCGGAAAGCATTATTTATATTATATATTATGACAATGGCAATCCCGATACAGGTTATAATTATTCCGTTATTTATCATCATCAAGCATATTGGATTAAGCGATTCTTTATGGTCATTGGTACTGATATATTCTTTTTCTCCTTTCGGTGTTTTTTTATTACGCCAGTTTTATATGGGTATTCCCAAAGAATTATCGGAATCGGCCCGGATCGATGGTCTAAACGAACTGGGCATCTATGCTAAAGTCATTTTGCCCCTCTCCAAACCGGCTTTGTCGGCATTGGGGATTTTTCAGTTTGTTTTTGTTTGGAATGATTTTTTAGCGCCCCTGATCTTTTTAACCTCGGACACCAACAAAGTCATTCAATTGGGGTTGCGTAAATTCATCACCCAATACGGCGTGGAATATGGGTTGGTTATGGCTGGAGCAGTTTGTTCATTGATACCGGTTATTCTGATATATATATTATTCCAAAAACAATTCATTCAAGGTATTGCCACCACTGGTTTGAAAGGATAAATCATGAAGATCAAGGATGAAGGCATCCGTCAAATCGCCAAATATGAGAGTCGTCCCCCTATCGACCGGGAATTTTGCCAGAAGGCTATTGCGTTTGTGCTTCAAAAAATTGATGAAAATCTGGCTGGTTTCGCTGATAAATTTCCCGCCCCCGCCAGCCGGAACAATATCTATCCGAGTATTGAAAATACCGAATGGACTTCTTCCTTTTGGACCGGCATGTTGTGGCTGGCTTATGAATTGACCGGGGAAGAGAGATACCGGAGAGCGGCTGAAGGTCAACTGGAGAGTTTTCGATGGCGGATTTCTGAAAAAATCGCCACTGACACCCATGATTTGGGTTTTTTATACAGTTTGTCCTGCGTGGCCGCTTTTAAATGTACCGGAAATGTTGAGGCTAAAAATGTTGCGGTGGAAGCCGGGAAATTGCTGATAAGCCGTTATTTCGAAAAAGCCGGCATTATTCAGGCCTGGGGCAATTTGCAAGATCCGGAGCAACGCGGCAGGATGATAATTGATTGTTTGATGAATCTGCCCTTGCTCTATTGGAACGCCGGGGTCACCAGCGAGTCCCAATACTATCGGATTGCCTATAGCCATGCCTGCCAGGCCGCGGAATATATCATCCGGGAAGATGCTTCCACCTTCCATACTTTTTATATGGACGTGGAAACCGGCGCGCCGAGATTTGGCAAGACGGCCCAGGGTTTTTCCGATTCGTCCTGTTGGGCCCGGGGCCAAGCCTGGGGGATCTATGGTTTTGCACTTAGTTATCTTTATACCGGGGATTGGAACTTTATAGAAGTAGGAAAGAAATTGGCGAATTATTTTCTGAACCGTCTTCCCGAGGATGATGTTTGCTATTGGGATTTAATTTTTACCAATGGAAGCGAAGAGAGAGATAGTTCGGCTGCAGTCATTGCTGCTTGTGGCTTGTTAGAAATCAGTAAACATTTGCCACTAGTCGATGAAGCAAAACGAATTTATGAAAATGCTGCTTTAAGGATGATTTGTTCTTTAGCCCAAAATTACACCACGGATGGAGTTGAGAAATCCAACGGAATCTTGCTCCACGGAGTTTATAGCAAACCGGCCGGTGATGGAGTCGATGAATGTATGATTTGGGGCGATTATTTTTATTTGGAGGCTTTGGTCAGGTTGGTAAAAGATTGGCGGCTATACTGGTGACGTTAGATAAGATCTACGCAAGGGGAGTGTAGATTTACAAAATGGATTTGAGAATTTACACTCCGGGAGATAAAATCTACGCAACGGGAGTGTAGATTTACAAAACAGATTTGAGAATTTACACTCCGGGAGATAAAATCTGCGCAAGGGGAGAGTAGATTTACAAAACAGATTTGAGGATTTACACTCCATGAGATAAAATCCACACCGTTGGAGGATAAATTGAGAAGCTGCCATTGGTAAGGAGGCCAGAGGAATGGAAAATTCAGTCACCGACAGAGAATATTGGCTCGATGTGCTTTTGAAAATTAGCCGGCCGGTTTTGGAGGCTTTGGCTGAAAAACGCTTAAAAAGCTCCATGCCTATAGGAAGTATCACTACTGAACGGGATGACCGGAAAGATTACACTTATCTTGAAGCCCTGGGCCGGACTTTGGATGGCATCGCCCCATGGTTGGAAAATTGTAATATTCCGGCAGTTGAGCGGGAACGACGGGAAGAATATTGTATCTTAGCTAGAAAAGCCATTGATGCGGCCACTGATCCCGGTTCCCCGGATTATGTGAATTTCAGTTCCGGGTTACAACCGATTGTGGATGCGGCTTTCTTAGCTCATGCCATCCTCAGAAGTCCGAATGAATTGTGGAAAAAGCTGGAGCCAAGGATTCAACAAAATCTGATCAACGCCTTAAAAACTACCAGGACCCGAAAACCATGTTTTTGCAATTGGTTGTTGTTTGGGGCGATGATTGAAACGACCTTATATAGGATGGGGGAAGATTGGGATCCGATGCGGATCGACTATGCTCTCAATCAACATGAACAATGGTATTTGGGGGACGGCGTTTATGGGGATGGGTCCGAATTCCATTGGGACTATTATAACAGTTTTGTGATTCAGCCGATGTTGGTCGACATCATCAAGACTGTTGGAGCCGAGTATCCGGAATGGCAGGCGATGCAACCCGGGATCTTAAAAAGGGCGTCCCGTTATGCCGGATTGTTGGAAAGATTGATCGCTCCGGATGGCACTTTTCCGGCAATGGGGCGTTCTATAGCCTACCGTTTTGGAGCGTTTCAACATTTAGCCCAAATGGCGCTTCAAAAGAACCTTCCTGCGAATATTGAACCCGCTCAGGTCCGTTGTGGATTAACGGCCATTATCAAACGAATGATGGACATACCTGATACATTCGATGGGGACGGCTGGCTCAAGATCGGGTTTTGCGGAAGCCAGCCTGATATTGGAGAAGGATATATTTCGACCGGCAGTTTGTATTTATGTACCACGGTTTTCCTGCCCTTGGGCCTGCCCTTGGATGCCCCGTTTTGGCAAGACCCGGAGTGTGAATGGACTTCTCAAAAAATCTGGTCAGGGCGAAATATGCCCTGTGATCACGCGCTTTCCGATGAAAACGGCTAATAAAAAGAAAAAAGGAACCCAAAATCCCCGAGGTTCCTTTTATTTCCTCAAAGTTTCAATGAAACGCTGCCGTATTCGCAGATATGAGGGTTTTCGTTGCCTTCTTATGACAATAATGCTACTCCATACCACATAATATCCTTTTTTTAAACAAGAAAAACGTTTTTTTGTATTTACAGGATGTTTACCGAAAATTAATATGATAGACAGGGAGTTAAAATATCCTTTAGGAGGAGTTAAAATGAAAAAAGGCTTACGGATCCTCTTGCTTTTGATGATGGTCATTTCCCTGACAGGCATCACCTTTGCCGCGCCCAGCAAGGTTACATTACGCCTTGGTTGGTGGGGTAATCCAACCCGCGATGCCCGTACCATTCAAGTGGTCCAAATGTATATGGCCAAAAATCCCAATGTGACCATTGAAACTGAAACCACAGGCTGGGGTGGATATTGGGATAAATTAGGCTCACAAGCGGCTGCCAATAATTTACCGGATATCATTCAACAAGATTATTCTTATATCAGTCAATATACTCGCAAGAATTTGTTGTTGGATTTAACACCGTATGTGAAATCCAAAAAAATCGATTTAAGTACGGTCTCTGATGTATATACCTCAGGCGGTAAGGTAGATGGCAAGTTGTATGGTATCAACCTGGGTACCAATGCCTGGTCCATCATTTATGATCCGGCTGTATTGCAAAAAGCCGGAGTAGCGGTGCCAACTGCCGATTGGACATGGGCTGATTTTGAAAAAATCAGTACCGAGATTTACAAAAAAACCGGTGTCCAAACTCAAATCTTATCAACCATTGATCCGCGGGTCATGTTTGAAAATATGATCCGCCAAACCGGTAAACCCTTCTTTAACCCCAAGACCGGAGCTTCATTAGGCTTTAAAGATCAGAAATTGTTGATTGAGTTTTATTCCATGCAACTACGTCTTTTAAAAGCCGGAGTCATGGTAAAACCGGATGTAGCATTCGTCAATACCACTCCCCAGGAATCACCCTTTGCTAAAGGCCAAGCTTGGTTGGAATATGTTTGGAGTAATCAGGTTGTCGCTTTTGCCGCAGCAGCCAATCGTCCGGTTGCCATTGCAATGACACCTAAGATTGCAGGCGCTTCAAGACCCGGCACATATTTCAAGCCTTCGATGTTCTTCTCGGTTTCCAAATCTTCGGCCAATAAGGCTGAGGCTGTTAAGTTCATCAACTATTTCACCAACGACATTGAAGCCAATAAGGTTCTCCTGGCCGAACGGGGTATTCCGATTGTGCCTTCCGTGCGGGAAGCATTAAAAGGAATGGTTGATCCGGTCAATAAGCAAGTGTTTGAATTTATCGAGCAGGTTGGCAATAAGCATGCCAGTCCGATTGATCCGGCTGATCCGGCAGGCGCTGGTGAAGTACTAAAAGTGTTCCGCACCATTGATCAAGAAGTTTTATACGGCACCATTTCACCCAAAGAAGGGGCAGATAAATTTATGAAACAGGCAAATCAAATTTTGTCAGCCAATAAAACGAAATAATCTCATTGGATAGATAAATTCACACACTCACGGAAGTGGGAGCTGTTGCAAGATATTTTAAAAATATTTTGCAACAGCTTCGAGTTATCAAAGAAGGAAGATGCAAGTCCGGTTATTGGGTAGGTATTATCAGTAACCGGCTGGGCGCGTGCGCGCATGACTTATCGCGCGTGACGTAATAGTATGGGCGGAGGCGTTATCAAGATGACCCAACCTCAAGAAAAGCTTTTTCAATCTTTAACGATACACCAAGATTCCCGTAAAACAAGGATCGGATGTTCAGAAAACGTTGCGGGCTATCTTTTTATTGGTCCTTTTGTAATCGGTTTTTTGGCTTTTACGTTAATACCGATTCTGGCTTCCCTATATTTTTCATTTACCAATTATGACTTGTTATCCAAACCGGTTTTTAACGGTATTGCCA
>JAEXDA010000078.1 GCA_023401925.1 Bacillota bacterium | reverse complement strand
TGAACAATAATTGTAAGCCGATCCCCGGAGGGGGATTTAAAAAGTTTTTAATCGCCTAGCCGTGTGGTTTTAACCCGCGGCGGAGATTATGGCTTACGGCTCACCTGAGTCATCTTTATAATCAACTAAATAAATAAATACTATTATACGATATTATACGATTACAAAAGTGTAAAATATATATTACAGAGTTTGCAACTGGTCTTATGCAAATATTTATATCTTGGAAAAAGGCGATTTGGATAATTATTTTTAAAATCAAAACCTGACACTTTTCAGAAATAAATCTTAAAATAATTCATTTAACAAATAAGGATGCTCCAAGTTTTACGGATTAAAAACCAAGAACTGAAGATATTGCTGTCGTATCGGCCAAGGTTAATGACTTTTGTAACAAAAGCCGCCATTAAGCCGATCTTCCCCTCCCTTTCACGAAAAATTTAGCAGCTTCGGGGCTGTCCCAAAAGTAAATTTTAACGATCAAGAAATACAATATATTGAAGTCAAACCATTCGACGAAGCTATATATTGTATTTCTTATTGATTTTGAATTGCTTTTTAGACAGCCTCGGCAGTCAAAGGGAGGGGAGTCTATGATAAAATAGCATCAGTCCAATAGAACTGTTTTTTACGTTTAAGCATGTAATAAACACAAACAAGGATCTTTCGAATGAGAGCCATTCGGTAAACACCAGCCTTTTTGCCGGTCTTTACTCGTTCAAACGAGAAGTGGGGGTGAATAGTTTGAGAAAATCCCCAAATAGTATGAGAAAAACCATTGATAGGGCAGGAATTTTATGGATAATTATGGAATGATGCTATGCCGGGTTAAAATCTATTTCGGTTCCAAGCCAGGAATGGTATTAACTCCAGCTTGCAAATAAATTATTTAATCATGTGATAATAATAACAATTAAATTTATGCCGGCGGAGGTATTTGTATTGATGGAAGAACGGGGATCCCGGGAAAAATCCTACATGAAAGTAATCGAATATATAAAAAAGCAGATCCGCAATGAGACACTGGCGATCGGAGGCAAGCTGCCCGCAGAAAGGGAACTTTCGGAAATATTGGGAATAAGCCGCAATTCCGTAAGAGAGGCGATTCGTACCTTAGATATCATGGGCGTCATTTCAAGTCAACAGGGAGCCGGTAATTTTTTAACCGGGAACTTTGAAAACAATCTGGTAGAATCCCTTTCCATGATGTTCTTACTCAATCAAATTGATTATAAACAAATCAGCCAGCTGCGCAGGGCTCTCGAGATGGAAGCGTTATTGCTTGCAATCGACAACATCACGGAGGACGAAATCCAAACTCTTAAGCAAATTGTTTCACAACTGGAGAATGAAACAGAAGCAAACAATGTCGTTCTGGATAAAATGTTGCATTATAACATTGCCAAAGCATCGAAAAACGCTCTGATCATCAATATCCTGGAGGCACTTTCGGAAGTCCTGGATAAGTTTATTGTGGATTTAAGAAGAGAAATATTAAGCCGGGAAGACAGCAGAAAGCTTTTGATGGACGCCCATAACGGGATGGTTGAAAGTTTGATTGTAAAGGATAAAAACCTGGCTTATGAATCAATTAACAATCATTTCGGAGTCGTTGATGAAAAACTCAAGGAAATGAGTGAAGGATGGTATAATACAGCTTTTGAAAGTGATATCACCTAAGCAGTGTTGTGAAAATAAGTATAATTGTGAAAAAAAAGACTTTGTTGACATGGGTGACAGACGAAAATATAATAAAATTACAAAGTGGTCCTACCAATATGGATCGGTTAGAATTGAATCGGTGTAGTAAAACAAATTGTTTTACGGCACCATTTTTTAGCAGCAAAAATTGGTAGTACCAATCCATTCTTATCTCAAAATACCAACAAAAGGGAGATGGTGTGAAAGATGATTTTGGAATTTATTTTGGCGTTATTACCTATTATCTGGTTGATCATTGCTTTGACAGCTTTAAAAATGCCAGGATTTAAAGCTTGTGTCGTCGCATTGGCAATTGCCTATGTACTTGCCGTATTGGGATGGAAAATGCCGCTTGCCGATAGTCTGCAAGCAGTTATGGAAGGGGTTGCCCTTGCGCTCTGGCCTATCATCACTGTTATTATCGCCGCCATTTTTACTTATAATGTTTGCGTTGCCACCGGCAAGATGGAAATCATCAAAAAAATGCTGGCCAACGTAACGAAAGACAAGCGGATTTTAGTACTGATCATTGCCTGGGGATTCGGCGGTTTTATGGAAGGGATGGCCGGATTCGGCACAGCCGTGGCTATACCTGCCAGCATGTTATGGGGGCTGGGATTTGATCCGATATTTGCGGCGATTGTCTGTCTGATCGCAAATGCGACGCCGACAGCCTTTGGTTCCATTGGAATACCCACCACGACGCTGGCTAAAATTACCGGACTGAATGGAATCGATTTGTCCACCTATACCGTAATCCTCTTAGCTGTATTTATTGTACTGACACCCTTTGTTTTAGTGGCTTTAACAGGGAAAACAAAAAACCCCTTTCAAGGGATCTTTCTGATCACGCTCCTATCCGGACTGGCCTTTTTGATTCCGGAATACCTGGTGGCGAAGTATCTTGGAGCGGAGCTTCCTGTGGTGATCGGTTCGGTCTGCTCCATGGCAGCCACGGTTTTAGCGGCAAAGTACCTGAATATGGGGAACGTTCCGGAAGAGTATCTTTTTGAAGGAAAAAATGACGACCCAAATATCAATAAAAAGGAAGCGCTGATCGCCTGGAGCCCATTTATCCTGATATTCTTGTTACTTCTTGGTACCTCCAAATTAGCGGGATCGTTTAATGAGCTTCTTTCAACAGTGAAAACCTCCGCTGCCATTTATACCGGCGAGGGAGGCACTCCATATGTGTTTTCCTGGCTGGCAACGCCGGTACTTTGGATTTTCCTGGCCGCTTTTATCGGCGGAAAAATACAGGGGATGAGTTTGAAAGAAATGCTGTTGGTACTGAAAAAGACGATCCTGCAGATGATGAAAACCGTGATCACCATTATTGCCATTATGGCTACCGCGAAGCTGATGGGTTACAGCGGTATGATTGCTTCCATTTCCGCGGTATTCGTTTGTACGGGTTTTCTCTATCCTTTATTTGCGCCTTTCTTAGGCTCAATCGGAACCTTTGTAACCGGAAGCGGTACTTCCGCCAGTGTATTATTTGGAGGGTTGCAGGCAAAAACATCAGCGGCGCTGGGATTAAACCAGGCCTGGATTTCTGCTTCAAACACAGCCGGTGCGGTTATGGGTAAAATGATTTCACCTCAAAGCATCGCCGTTGCAGTAGCAGCTGTGAAATTAGAGGGAAAAGAAAATGAGCTTCTCAGAGGAACCATCAAATATTTCATTCTGTTTGTCATTGGAGTGGGAATTCTTACCTTGATCGGGTCGCGGTTATTGATGGAACAGTCCGGCATTGGAATTTAAGGATAGGAACAATTGAACCGGATTTGGATATTTTGACCCGAAAAGCCTCCAAATCCGCGCATGCTGTTTAAAACTCGTAATGGGAGGAGAGGTGTTACGATATGAATATTTTAGTATGTATTAAACAAGTACCTGCCAGCAATAAGGTGGAGGTGGACCCGGTTACCGGAGTCCTTAAAAGGAACGGGGTGGAGTCCAAAATGAATCCCTATGATTTATATGCGATTGAGACCGCGCTCCGTATAAAAGAAAAATTGGGTGGAAGCATTACTGCCTTAAGCATGGGCCCGAATCAGGCCATGGGAGTGCTCCGGGAAGCCTTTGCAATCGGAGTGGATCACGGTGTTTTGATCTCTGACCGAAAATTCGGCGGGGCTGATGTTTTGGCCACCAGCTATACCATTTCCCAGGGCATCAAAAAATCAGGGACCTTCGATTTAATCCTTTGCGGCAAACAGACGACGGATGGGGATACAGCCCAGGTAGGTTCGGAGACGGCGGAATTGCTCGGTATTCCAAGTCTGTCCAATGTTTTCAGAATCGTGGAACTGAAGGTCAATTCCATGGTGGTGGAGATGGATATGACCCATGATGTGGAAATCGCCGAGATTCAGTATCCTTGCCTGGTAGCCGTTGATAAAGATATTTATATGCCGAGGCTTCCTTCTTACGTGAGAAAGCAGGAAACAAAGGACAGGGAGATCCGAGTGATAACGCTGGCCGATCTGGAAGACAGGGATGAAAAGCATTATGGCTTGAATGGTTCTCCTACCCAGGTGCAGCGGATTTTTCCTCCAAAGGCCAATAACCATCGGGAAGTCTGGAACGGAGACGGCAGCGAACTTACAGCTCGACTGTTTAACAAGCTGAAAGAATTGAAATTTGCTTAAGGAGGAAAGGAAAATGGCCAAGTTAATTATCAATCAGGAGAAAGTCGGCAATATACAGGCACTAATCAGTATATGCCCATTCGGAGCTTTGGAAGAAAAGGATCATCGTCTGCAGATCAATTCGGCCTGCAAAATGTGTAAACTTTGCGTCAAAAATGGACCCCGGGGCGCCGTTGAATATGTGGAAGAAAAGGTGCAGGCGATAGATAAGGATCAATGGAAGGGAATTGCAGTATATGCAGACCATATTGACGGAATCATCCATCCGGTTACTTATGAGTTAATGGGCAAAGCGAGGGAACTGGCAGATAAGATTGATCATCCAGTTTATGCCGTTATGATCGGCCATAATATCGGGGCCCAATGCGAGGAACTGCTCCATTACGGGGCCGATAAAGTATTTGTGTATGATCAGGAGGAGCTTGACCGCTTTAAGATGGAGCCATACACAAAAGCCTTTGAGGATTATGTTAAAAATATAAAACCAACGGCTATTTTAATAGGGGCCACTCCCGTGGGCAGGCAGTTGGCTCCCAGGGTGGCAGCCAGATTAAAAACCGGGCTGACAGCGGATTGCACTATGCTGGATATCAATGAAAATACGGATTTGGTGCAGATCCGACCTGCCTTTGGGGGAAATATCATGGCGCAGATTTTAACGCCCAATCACAGGCCTCAGATGGCTACAGTACGTTACAAGGTGATGAATGCGCCGGAGAGAAAGGATAGCGCCCGGGGAGAAATCATCCGTTGCCATATTGATCCGCAAGAATTGGCCAGCGGGGTTAGGGTATTGGATATCATTCCAAAAGAAAAAGAGCAGTTTATTGAAGCAGCGGAAGTTCTGGTAGTTGCCGGACGGGGAATTAAAAAAGAAGAGGATCTGGCTATGCTGGAAGAGCTTGCTGACTTATTAGGCGGACAGCTCGCCTGCACCCGACCCATTATGGAAGCCGGGTGGCTGGATGCAAAACGTCAGGTAGGATTGAGCGGACGGACGGTAAGGCCAAAGCTGATCATCACCTGCGGAGTGTCCGGGTCCGTTCAGTTTGCCGCCGGCATGAATAATTCCGAACAGATCATCGCGATCAACAAGGATGAAAATGCGCCTATCTTTAAAACGGCCCATTATTGCCTGGTTGGTGACTTGTACGAAATCATACCGGACTTGATCGGCCGGATCAAGGAAAGTAAGACGGCAAGCGCCTAGTAGAGCGGATTGTGAATAAATGGCAATCAGAAATGGGTAGATACGCTCTACTTAAGTAAAACGTTCCCAATCATTGAGTGCGCGTGCGCGCACGCGAGTTATTTAGAGAACGTTTTACTAGCGTACGGTAAATGTTTTAGGCTTTGGAGCTGCAAAGCAGCAGGAATGGAGGGAAATATGAGCTATAAAAGATTGGATCAGAATGATTTAAACGCGATCCGGATGATTATCAAGGATGATGAAAGGATTCTTTCTGGTGAGGAAATCAATGAAGAATACAGCCATGATGAATTAAGCGATACGGTCAGTTACCCCGATGTAGTGGTCCAGGTAAAATCGACGGAAGAAGTTTCGGCGATCATGAAATATGCCTATGAGAATACCATTCCGGTTACCCCAAGGGGTTCCGGCACGGGTTTGGTGGGAGCTTCCGTGGCGATCGAACACGGAATTATGCTGGATACCACCTTGATGAACAGTATTCTGGAGCTGGATGAAACCAATCTTACCGTAACTGTGGAGCCGGGAGTGCTGCTGATGGAACTGGCGGCTTATGTGGAGGAAAGAGATTTGTTCTATCCGCCGGACCCGGGAGAAAAATCCGCAACCATCGGCGGCAACATCAGTACCAATGCCGGTGGCATGCGGGCGGTAAAATACGGCGTCACCAGAGATTATGTGAGAGCCCTGGAAGTGGTCCTCCCCGATGGCAAGGTTGTGGAATTCGGAGGAAAAGTGGTAAAAAACAGTACCGGATACGCCATGAAAGATTTGATGGTGGGCTCGGAAGGGACTTTGGGAATTATCACCAAAGCTATTTTAAAGCTCCTGCCTTTGCCTAAAAAGGCCATCAGCCTCCTGATTCCTTTTCCCACCCTGGAAGGGGCAATTCGTACCGTACCCTTTATCATTAAGTCCAAATCCATACCGACAGCGATTGAATTTATGCAGAGGGAGGTCATCCTGGATGCGGAAAAATATCTGGGGAAAAAGTTTCCGGATAACAGTGCCGATGCATACCTGCTGCTGAAGTTTGACGGCAATTCCACCGAAGAAATTGAAAAGGATTATGAAAATGTGGCCCGGATTTGTCTGGAGCAGGGAGCCGTCGATATTTTGATTTCCGATACCAGCGAACGGGAAGAATCCATTTGGAAGGCAAGAGGCGCTTTTTTAGAGGCGATCAAAGGTTCCACCACCTACATGGACGAAGTGGACGTGGTGGTTCCGCGAGGCTTAGTAAATGAAATGGTGGAATATATCCACGGATTATATAAAGAAGTGGACATCCGGATCAAAAGCTTCGGCCATGCCGGGGACGGCAACCTCCATGCCTACATTTTAAAAGATAATTTAGGTGAAGCGGAATGGGAAACGAAGATGAAAGCCGCCATGGATAAGATTTATGGAAAAGCCAGGGAATTAAGGGGCCAGGTATCCGGAGAACATGGCGTCGGCTATGCCAAAAAATCCTACCTCAGAGAATCCATGGACCCGGCTACCATTCAAATCATGCTGGGAATCAAAAGAGCATTCGATCCGAAAAATATCCTAAATCCCCATAAAGTTTTTCAGCTGTAGAAGTTAGCGCCACCTTTTTCGGTAGTATCAGGGACAACTCAAATGAGCGCAGCCGTTTGAGCTGTCCCTTTTTATCGGACACCATGAAACGAGGTTCGTAAGTCGCTGGATTATTTTGAATGGACACGATTTATCTTGGGTTGAACGGTATGTATCTCAAGCGGATGATGGGTATGTCAGGGAATGGAGAAGATCAAAGTGTGATCAAAGAGGAAGTGTCTCCAATAGGCCCCATAACCTTTATAGATATGGGGTGCTCTATTGGAACCTAATTTATTTGTCCCGGCACATTGATCAATTGCTCTAAAATTCTTCATCTTCTGGTTCTTCAAGAAGTGTAACATGTTTTTTAGAGGGAGATCCATATTTTTTAATCTCCTCTTCATTCATTGGCCGGCTCATTACTAGAGGCTCTTTTAAACTTCTAAAAATAGCTTGGCAGGTTTCTGAACTTACACCGGTTTTTTTAGAGACATGTGACGGCCATTCTCCTGCCAGTATTAACTCTTTAGCTTCATCAAGTTGCTTTTTAGTAGCTCTAGTCATTTTTTCCCCCTATTAAATTAAACCTCAAAATGGTAGATTATTCCTTCCGCTCGTCATAAGTGGTTTTTCGTGTTTCAATCTGTTTGCAATTGATATCAGCAGATGTTCCAAAGCATTGTTTAATCTTTTTTCCGTCCAATAAACCCGAGCCTCTTTATCTACTTTTCCCTCAGCAATCGTTTAATGTTTATCGGGCATACGCCGGCCTCTTTTAGTTTTTCCATTTCTTAGGCCAAGGCCGTCACATAATAACATTCTGCTTCCGAATATATTTTAACCAGTCGGGCCAGATAGGAAGAAAGTTTAATCTGACGATCTTTTACCTCAATGATGTCATCCCCAATCCCCTTATTAATATCTTTCATGACTTGATTGAGCCAAGGAAGTAATTTCGTGGCCCAATCAATAAAATATTTGCGTTCTTCAAGATTAATACCATTTAACATGATAAAAATTTCCCTTACAATAGTTTATTAATTGATGCATAAATCGCCACTTTCTTTCCTACAAAATTTCATAGCTCCCCTGTCCACTACGTCTGAGCCAAAAGTAGAGCTTAACTTTTCAATTAAGCTCTACTTTTTTGCCGGATGATTTTTGGCACCCGACAAGTATAGATTATTAATAAAACTAAAAACCCAATATTTATGGCTCATTCAAAATACCTATTTCTTTTTATAAATATACCGGGGAGTAGTTTCCCCGGTATTTGTATTTTTAATCTAATTTAATCTCGATTGCAGCAATTTGGCCTTTCTTTAGTCATAAATCTTTATAAAGTGGCGCTACTTTTGGGACAGCCCCTTTTACTAATAAAAGATCATGGGAAAAACTAAGAGAAGAGTTGGAAGTAGAACAATGTGACATAGAATATATTAAATCTTTTGCAGATCCAGTTAGACATGGAGGTACGCGATTTATTTCAGGTGAAGAATATAAAAGGTTAGTTGATTTAACGGCAAATAGTTGACAAGTTATCATTTACGCAAGTAATTATTATCAGAATCTCTGACACGATTGTTCCCGGCACAAATGTAACATTTTTTAAATTCATAAAACTACCAGCACTGATGTTTAAATCCGTCCCATCCGCCTAATCCGTGAAATCCTGGTTCAGACAGTGTTTTAGCCCCGCGAAGTCTCTCGAAAAAGAGTAATCGTCAGGAGGATCTTATGGAAATGCGACACTCCGACATTACTCAATGTATCATTGATTATGCCATGCGAGTGCATTCCGCCAGGCATCATAAGATGCTGGCAGTCAAAGGGAGGGGAGCGGCAAACAGGCAACTACAGGCACTTAAGTAACTGGAGGGGAGAGTCGAAGTTGGGCAGATTCAAAATTGTCGTTTTTTAAACCAGGCCCCGGAAAGAACCATCTTCCCGGAACCTGGTCGGATAGAAGCTGTTCATATAGACAGCCTCATAAATATGGGGTGATTGATTTCATTAAAATATACTTTGATAAATTTAATTTCAATCACCCCAATCGAGAAGGCTAAAAAATTTACGCAACGGTTGGGTTAGCATACCGAATGATTGGGCCATGCGCGGGGCTTGAAGCTGAGGATAGGCGAATAGAAAAAGCAAATAGCCTGGTTCTTGGACATAAAATGTGCCAAAGATGCAGGTATTTGCTTTTGGGCATCAAAAAACGCCTTGGCGTATCAAGAAGGCGTTTGTTTGACTTTATTTGGTATCAAAAACTATTCTTATAAAATTCTACCAATACCATTATACCACGGAATTTTGAGAAAAGTGTGTCGATTTTGTGTCGCTCAGTATAGATCTTGATATGACGCTCTAAGAAAGGATTTTTGCCTCGTTTATCCTGGTAAATGCCCGGTAGATAACTTTGAAGGCGGAAATCCCCAACTGGAGCTGGTTTCGAAGCTGAAAATTTGAGTTATTCACAGGGGGAGGTTTTCATTGGAGAAAATTTAGAGGGGAGGGAGGCGATAAAAAAATGAAAGCGTTGAATTTTGGTGGAGGTGGGGGAAGTTGAACCCCCGTCCCAAAAGTATGGGCGACAGGATTAGAACCTGGCCCCGTACCATATTTTCTAATGTTTTCGAGTTGAATTTATAGAAAAACTACTGTTAAATCTCATTTGTTAAATGTTTCTAATCGAATTAAATCCAAAAAAATCGAGAATATAGAACGGCAAAATAAATTTATTCAATTATAAAGAACTTTATATTTTCCGATGACCTTGTGGCAAATTTTATTAAAGTCGCGTAAATGCAAAGATTTAGATCCCATAGTTAAAATTATCATATAACTAAATATGACGTTAATTTTTGGGTAATGACATTGCTCATTTCATCAAGCAGGGCAAATCTTTTTTTATACAAGTTACGTTTTTGCGATTTAACTTCATCCAGGCTTTTACGAGGTTCAATCAACGGAAGTTCGTAAAAACGATTATCCCTACTCAAAATACCGCCTGTTTCCTCCCAAAATTCGTCTAATGACGTCTTTAACTTTCGATCAAGACGAATATGATTGTTGGCATAAAAACCACAGTTCGATACGGCATAAATTTTACGGATATTTAAGCCTGTAGCAATAAGCCTTAATCCGTAAACAATCAAATTCTTGGGACGGTAACCGTAAAAATATTTCGTTAAGTCGCTAATCTTCTTCGATCCCTTTAAGGACCCTTGTAAAGCGCCAATCCATAACGAGATCTCTCCATTTTTGTCAAGGGCTATCCAAAAAGTTGCATGATAAATCCGGTGTTGGAGTTTCAATTCAAACGTTATTAATCCTTCTTTTTTATTGACCCCATGGAATGAAAGACTTAGCGATAACATTTCATTCTGACATTCCTGCTGCCAAAGCGTAAGGCCTTCACTAGTATAAATAAGATGCAACGCCTCTTCGTTTAAATACTTTTTTAGAAAAACAAAATGTTCTTTTATTAAAGACAATCTTTCTAAGAACGTAGATTTATGATAAAAAATTTGGCGGGTGACTTGCTCAAATATAAATGGATTATGTGAAGCTATATCGCTCAAAAGTGCATCTTTTTGGAAAAAAGTAATTAATTCCTTCATTTTGGCGTTATTTATCACCGAGCGTATCATAAATACAACTATTCGCCGGTATTCTTTAACTCTTTTGATATTATAAATTCTAGCGCTTAAGCCAATATATTCTTTCATAGTTGAGCCCCTCTTTACTTAAAATATGGAACAAGAATTTTCTATAGAGATTACCTTAGATCTATTCCACGTCTTCAAGTGGAAAAAGTAAGTTTTACTCCGACTTTTTCTCTAATCAGGCCAGCCAAATCTTTATCGGTTATTACCCCGTTCTGGCATCCATTTCCTGAATAACCGCCGGGTTGAAAGTGATCAATAAAAACTCCTTAACATCTGATATCCCGTAAGAAGCGCCTATGGTCATGTTGATCCAAGGTGATAACCAATTTATTTGACGTTTGTATGATAAAAATTTCATTTATTCGTTTCTTCTTTTCGCGTTTTGCCATATCCAACGATGAAAACACCCGTTGCAACAAACAGTGTTCCCAGTAGCGTACTATTCGCTAACGGCTCTCCCAGAAAAAAATGTGCTCCCAGGGAAATCGTAATATAAACTACAGAGGAAGCGGCTAAAGCGATATAGAGTTTAGTTAATTTTAATATCTGCATCCAGAGAAGAAAGGATAAAAAATATAATCCATATCCGATGAGAATATAGCAGTTAATCCTCCATAGCGAGTGCTGAATTTCCAGTGCACCCTTTTTTAATAACAGCTGAGCTAGAGTATCAGAAACTATTAAACCCGTCCACAAAAGGGCTTTTTTCACGTTTCACACCTCATCCTTTATCCAAAGGTTTGCACTCTTTTATCATGAACCGACAAAAATCGTTTAAGAAGGCAAGTCGTTAACCATCTTAGCGGTAACGGTTTTATCCATAGCTGGGTTTGTATTGGTATAAATCGTAACCCATGTTTTTCTTTGCCGGCTCCTTGACCTGCTACATACCAATCAATCCCATAATCTGGAGCCAGTTGAAGCAAATACAGTATACTCATGGAGTAAAAAGACATTTCACGGTAAATCGTTTCATCCGTCCCCATATATTTATCAAACCAAACGTTATCTTTTTTCCAAAGCATTACAAAGGCAAACTGGGTGTTACTTTTCTCAAAAATAAAGATCTGGCAGTTGGGGTGGACTAAAGCCGCCGAAAAAAATCCTTCCGTTAATTTCTCCAATCGCATCGAAGCCCGGTTCCAGACATTATCATAACTTTTTTTAATAAAACCGATATCCTCCGAAGTCGCCAATCTGATCCGAACTTCATTGCAAAATTTTCGCCATCTGGTTTTCAGTCCTTTACGGCGTACCTTTGATAATTGCGCTAGGTAACTTTCCAGATTTTCCGGTGCCTTCATATACCAGATAGGTTCATGATCTACCGGAAGAAAACCCTCCTTCAATAGAAATGGTTCAATGGAATGGCCGAGCGGCAGATCTTTAATAATGACCGCCCATGATTTCTGCTGTTGCGCCTGGTAGGTTATTTTTTCTAATATATCCATTAGTGCTTCGTCATCCAGTTCTTTCCAATTACAGGTTTCGGGGAAAAAATCTGTGGTAGGATCTCCCCAGAACGATACCGGAATTGCGGGTAAAGGAAATTTGGTTTGCAACCAATCGTCTAAAGGAATCGAACCGTGAAATAAGGCAATTTGATCTTCTTTCATAAGCTGGACATCGATGGGAAAGTTGCCATCAAAATGTGCACGGTATAATTCTAGATAATCGGTTCCCTCAAAAAAACTAGACGGAATATTTATTAAAAAAGTTGATTGTTTCATCGGCCACCTGTTCCCGTTTGTTATCAATAGTTATCATGTGATAGCAATCATCGATAATCACTTTTCGGACCGAAGACGATCCAATTTGACGTTCGATATAAGTGGCGTTATTCACGCTAGCAGTATCGTCTTCTATGGAATGAATTATCAAGGTAGGCGTCGTAATTGAACGAATGTTCTTTTTTACGTTTTTAACCAATCGAAATGATTCATGCATAGATACGCCCGGGACCTTGTTATAAGCTACTGAATTGTCTTTTAGCCCTTTGGCTACGATTGCTCGCAATCGTTTGTCCTTGATGCCGTAAGGTTCACATTCCGGATAATCATAGAAATACCTCACGGGTGTGTAATAGGTTAAGGGTGCTAAAAATTTGTACCAAGGCAATCCCCATCCGTCGTAAGCTAACGTGGTTGAAAATAACCCGATGGCCGTTACGTTAGATCCTAGTTCGTAGCTCAAGTGTAGTGCTAATACAGCTCCCATGCACAAACCTGCAACACAGACGTTCGAGTGCTGCTTCTTTAGTTCCAAAAAACCCTGTTTTACTGTAGCGTACCAATCTTGCCATGTTCTTTTCTTAAGATCCGCGAGCGAAGTATCATGCCCCGCCAAACAGGGCACGGATACCGTATATCCGGAACGGTTTAACTGTTTGGCCAGATAATTCATTTCGTAGGGACTGCCAGTCAAACCATGGATCAATAAAACAGCGTTTTCTCCACCTTGCAAGTAGATATCTGACTTTTTCATAAACTTTTCACCTGCTCTAATATATAAACTTTTAACCACTCATTTTGGCAATTAGTGCGATTCCTATTGCAATAAAACTTACACCCATCCATTCTAATTTGTTAATCTTTTCCTTTAAAAAAAAGACGCTAAAAGCAATTACAATTAATTGTTGTATACCGGATAAAGGAAAGGCTATGGATAAGGGAATATTAAAAAGCAGAAAAAGCCATATAAGCATTTCCACGCCATAACAACCCAATCCGATCCAAATCCATTTACTTCCGGCCAGACATAGATAGTATCGCCATCCGTTATCTTCAGAATGAGATGTGGACCCTTTTTTAAACAATACTTGTCCAATTCCTTCAAGCAAAGCCCCTATAACAAAATATGGAATCCATTTAATTATCCACATGGCCGACTCCCAGTATTTGAAGTAATTTTTCCGTCGTTTCCCGGTTCATCGTGTCGGTATAACCGGTTGGTTCAAACCTTGGGCGAGGATGCTCAAGCCGGGACATCCTGTCTTTTACAATTGAAGATTTTATAACCCGATTACCGCTCAATTCCCCACAAATGTCTGCGCCTAACAAGGGTTTGTGCTGGATAATTTTCTGTACTATCTCGTATAATTGAATACGGCTCATTTGTCCGTTATCCCAATCGCATAAAGCTTCAGATTGGGATAAAACGTCTTTATCGATGCTGATATATAGGGGTAAATCCTTGACTTCTTCTCTACCGGTTACCAGCCAAGCAGTCTCGATATAATGGGCAACGGAAAGGTTCCACCCCGGAAGAGCGACGATTTTCCCGTTATTCACCAGTTTGGAAAGTCCCGTCTGTCGCTCGATGATACCGTAACCTTCTGTGGCCCCAATATGAATGATCTGTTTACATAACGTCAGTTGAGCCACGTGATAGAGCCAGTTCCCACAATGGTATTTAGGGGGCATAAAGGAGCAATCGGTATGATTGTCAAAAACGACAAATACAAAAGGCTCCTTCAATTCTTCTAAAAACGCCAGGGTTAGGTGGTGAAAATCACCTGACCCCAGCAGCCAACAAACAGGGTTTTCGGTCATTTGAGTGCCTATTATCCGTTTAAATTCTTTCATCGCGCTTTTTTTTGCATAAAACTGCAATTCATCCCGAAGCATCCGCAGAGAAATCCATTTAACCTCAAAATGGTCACTTATGCCCTGACGCAATATACTTCCATCAATATCTAAAGCTACCGCATTCAAACTCATACTCGACACCGTTTTAATAACGCTTCAAAAAGTTCTATGAATAAATCAATTTCTTGATAAGAAATGGTAAGCGGCGGCGCAAGGGTGAAGGCATTTTTGTAATATCCGCCGATATCAAGCACCAGCCCGTATTTTTTGCCATTTACTTCGATGTCGCCTTTCATTCCTTCTGCGTTGATCTGATCTGTCAGCGCCTTATCCGGCGTAAATCCGTCGGATTTTGTGATCTCCACGCGAATTGCCAATCCTAAACCATCTACATCTCCGAGCACCGGATGACATTGCTGCAATTTTTTAAGTCTTTCCAACAAATAATGTCCTTTTTCGGCAACCCAATGTTCAACATCATGTTTTTCGATATATTCCAATGTTGCTAGACCCGCAGCAGTTCCTAACGGATTACTGGAAAAGGTAGAATGGGTGGAACCGGGCGGAAAAATCTGCGGATTGATCATTTCTTCCTTCGCCCAAAGACCGGACAGAGGATTTAGTCCGTTAGTCAATGACTTAGCAAACACAACGACGTCAGGTTTCACACCAAAATGTTCCATAGCCCATAATTTTCCTGTACGATAAAAACCCATTTGGACTTCATCGTCTATCAGTAGAATACCGTAATTTTTAAGCACTTTTTGCAATTTGGCAAAATACTCGGGTGGAGGAGCAATATAACCACCGGTAGCTTGAACCGGTTCCACATAAAAAGCGGCAAATTCCGCTTCATTCACCTTGGGATCTAAAACTCCGTAGTATTCCGTTTCAAATAGCTGTTCAAACTGCTTGATGCATTCATAATCACAACTGCCTCGTTTTTGACCGCAAAAACAACGATAACAGTACGGATATGGGATAAAGGAAGCCCGGTTGGAAAAATGGCCGTAACGGCGACGATAACGGTAACTGCTGGTGATTTCAGAACAACCCAGAGTACGCCCGTGATATCCTCCCATAAAGGCAAACATCAGAGATTTCCCTTTGCTAAAGTTGCGGACTACCTTCATGCTGTCTTCGATGGCTTGTGCGCCACCCACATTAAAATGTACCCGTCCCTTCATCCCGAAACGTTTTTCTGTTTCCTGCGCAATTTTAGCAGCCAATAGAATTTTTTCACGATGTAAATACTGAGATGCCAACTGGGGTAATCGGGCTATTTGTTGTTGATGGGCATCCTCAATCGCTTTATTTTTATACCCAAAGTTGACAGCGGAATACCACATCTGCATGTCTAAATAAGGCGTATCATTACCATCATAAAGCCAGGAACCTTCACAGTGCTCAAAAATTCCAGGTTCCTCCAAATAATGCACAGTATCACCGTAAGAACAATATTGACTCTCTAATTCGCGCAATTCTTTTTCGGTTAAAGCTTTTTCACTCATATCGCAATTTCTCCCTTCATTAACTTTGTCTTACCTAAGCGTAATCCCATTAAGGGTTCAAAGATTTCCATAAACGTATCAAATTGATGATATTCAATATTATTTCGCTTACAATAGGCCGCTAATTTACCTTTCGCAAATACAACGTCAGCTTTTTCAGCTACACAGAAATCGCTGCTCCCATCGCCAATGAGTACCAAGGGGGGCTGGACGCAAAGTTTTTGGGCTGTCGCACATTTACAGTTTCCCGCTGCGCAGCGCTCTTTTTTGAAAGGGAAATAGGTTTTGAGCGCCCCTTGATGTTCAATGAAGTTATTTGCATAAATATCCACGTTTGAAATACCGTGTTTTGCTAAAATCCGGTTAATAAAGATGCTAAAACCGTCACTGACAATGGCATGACCGACATGTTCGGCTCTTAACAATTTCACAAAATCAAAAAACGTCGGATCGATAGCAATTGAATCGATAAATTCAAAAATCTCCGGTAATGGTGCTTTGATCAATTTCATTTGCATCGCTAAACATTGCTGAGAACCTATTTCTCCATCCAGCCAAAGTTTTTCTATTTCCTCCCATTCCGGGCTGGCAAACCGAGTCAGTATGGCGTCAGTTACATCGATCTTCGAAATCGTACCGTCAAAGTCGATACATACAAACAATCCTATCACCCCGTTGCATTATATTTTTATAAGTTAATTTACTGAGATTATAAGTAAGAAGAATGAAATTAAAATGAAGAGGATGTTGCAAAAGTGATTAAAATCAATGAGAAATACAATATATACCATAAATAATGTGTTAGCTTTACATATATTGTATTTCTCTATCGATAAATCTTATTTTGCAACAGACCCTCCAGTCTACAAGCAAACCCGCCAAATGGCGGGTTTGTCTTTTGAAAAAGTCGTATAAAAAATGGAATCGCAGCTCAAACATGTTTACGAATCTCTTCATTTTGGCTGTTTGGATTTTGATATTCTTATGTTGGGTAGCCTCACGGAGAAACGACTCCCCTTATCACCGGCACTTTCCACCTTAATGGTTCCTCCCATGGACTTCACAATCCATTGCGCAATTGCCAATCCCAGTCCGCTTCCTCCTTCTTTCCGGGAACGAGCTTTATCAACTCGATAAAAACGTCCAAAAATTAATTCTCTTTGCTCTGGCGCAATGCCGATTCCCGTATCTTCCACCTCAATGTTAACGTTTGTCGACGAATCCTGAGGGCATATTACGCTGACACTCACCCGTCCTTCCGGTGGAGTGTATTTGATGCCGTTATCAATTAAAATCTGCAATAGCTGCTTTAACTTTTCCCGATCGGTGCAAACCATGATATCTTCTGGAATAATACCTGTCAATTGGATGGATTTTTTAGCTGCCAACGGCTGCATACTCCGGATTATCCCTTCAATAACTGCTCCGACATGGAAAAGTTCCCTGGTAAAATTGTCCACCCCTGCGTCAGCTCTTGCCAAAGTGAGCATATCTTTAACAATGCTAGACATTTTCCTAGTCTCGTTTTTGATATTCTCAGTAATTTGTTTAGCCAAAGGACTCAAAATAGTTTTCTTATCCTGGCTGAGTACATCGAGGGCTGTAATCATGATACTTAATGGTGTTCGTAATTCATGGGAGGCGTCTGCGACAAATTCTTGTTGACGAATATAGGAATCTTTGATAGGAATCATGGCTCTGCCGGAAAAATAATGAGCAATGAAAGCTACCAATAATAAAAACACCAATGATACACTAAACAACGGAATAACACTGCGATTCAATACCCGGTAATATCCGGTCACATCCCGTCCCACATAAACAGTACCTAAAAATTCCGAGTCGGAATGTACTTTTTGGGCGACAATCATAATTGTTACTTCTTGTTCTTCATTAATCCGCGTGACAATGGTTTTGATCCCGTCATCACCTTCATTCCAAGTGCTGATCTCTTTATAAACAACATCCCGCATTAGCGAAAGGGGGAAATCAACCTTAATTTCTCTTCCATGGGCATCATATACATAGTAGAATATTTGTCCGCTGATATCGCGATTATCATCTGTTTCTATAATGATAGGATGCAGCACACTTTTGCTGTTTTTCAAAAGCTCGATCTGTTCTTTGGCAATCTGTTTGGCGAGAAGGTCTACTTCGTCCTCGCGCTCTGTGTATACTTGCCATTTAAATGCTGAATAGATTACAATGACAAAACCCACCAGCAAGAGTGCCATACTAAGTGTATAGACTAAAGTTAATTTGGTTTGAATTTTAGAAAACATCGTTTTCCTCCAATTTGAAACCAATCCCTTTAATATTTTTTATCAAAGGTTCCTCGCCAGGCTGTTCTATTTTTTTGCGTAGTAATCGCATATGAGAATCAAGATTGTTTGAGGTAATATCGCTATTTCCACCCCAGATTCGATCGATAATGAGTTCTCGGGGCAGGACCTGTCCATGATTTCGGACAAGTAACTCAAAGATTTGAAATTCACGCAAGGAAAGCTGGATGGTTTTTCCATCTTTTTTAATAGATTTAGTTGTACAATTCAGTTCAAATTTTCTTGTCCGAATAATATCTTCTTTTATTTTTGCTTCTCTGCGGCGGCCGACTGCTCGGATACGGGCTAATAATTCTTCGGTCTCAAAAGGCTTTATTATGTAATCATCCGCTCCGGCATCTAAACCTGTTACAACTTCGCTAAGCGTGTCTTTGGCCGTGAGCATCATTATACCACCTTGGTATCCATTTTTTCGCGATTCCTTACAGACCTCCAACCCATCTTTAACTGGCATCATCCAGTCTAAGACAAGCAAGTCATACTCAGCATAATTCAAATAATGAAGGGCATCTTCCCCGTCGCTCACCCAATCTACATAGAATTGATGATTTTCTAATAATATTTTGATTAATTCTCCGAGACCGGTATCATCTTCCGCCAATAATATTTTCATATGCTGCCTCGCTACAATAAACGTATGATTATCAAATTTTTATTATCTAATTTTTTAAGCTTGTATTTTATATGTTTTCCAGAAACACTTTAATTTAAAAACGGACTTTGGAAACTCATATTTAAATTGGGCATTTGGGAAGAATAGATTCTTTAGGTGTCATCAATTTTTCAAAAATAGCATGTCTAAAAATAGAATATTCAAATAAATATTCTTGTAGTTGTAAGATTTTCCTTTATATAAAGAAGTGAATAGAGGGTCCTTCGATTCTTTCGTATGAATTTCCGGCGCCATTCTCCTTGGAATATTTTAAAAATCCAATAATAAGGCGGTTTTGCAAAAGGATTCCCAAAAATAAAAATTCGACAGCCGTGAGTGCCGTCGAATCAAGATTTTCTTAGGGCCGGGGCGACAGGATTTGAACCTGCGGCCGTATGATATTTTCTAATGTTTAATGGCAGTTCGGCGATAGTTTTGATCAAGAGAGCGCGGATGTATTAGCGTAGGCCCTCATATTCAGGAAAAACAGCTTCATTCGTTTGAATTAAAAACTTGGAAATTTGCCGAACTTTATCCGGTGGGAAAAGATTTAAATTCCCATAAATATCCACTACTTGCTTAGCTTTTCTGGCATCAAAAATTCGTCAAATCATCTGGTTTAGAGTCAAGAAAAACTTATTCCAGATTACGCTATTTTATCAGCAATGAAATGAAAGGTCCTCGTCCATTGATCTGCTATAAAATCAGTTATCCGATAAAATAATGAGAAGAAAAATCCGGCTTTTTTGACTTCGCTTAACGTGACAACCTCGACACCGTCCATCATTTTGATCTTCTCAGTAAGGTACTTTGGAGCTTCTGCTCCCTTATATTTCAAGGCGGCTCGTCCGACCAGGGCTCCTTTAGCCATAGGGGCTGTTATAGTTCCATTTCCGGTAGGGTTATCAATTTTTAAGTACGAATCATATAAGTTTTCTTCCCCACGCTTAACCAAAACCCGTAAAGGGTTTTTATTCATTGCTTTTATATTTTTCCACCGGCCGTTCTCCACTTTGACCGTGTACTCTTTACCAGCCGGGAGCAGTTCTTTGGTAACATAGTTGGTAAACCCGTAATCTAATACCTTTTTTGTTTCCATAAAACGGGTTTTAAAAGAATCGGTCATCATGACCACCGAGATGAAACGAATCCCGTTCCGCTTAGCGGTACCTGTAAAAGAATATCCGGCCTGATCGGTGGATCCGGTCTTCAGACCGTCCATCCCTGCATAACCGAAAACCAGTTCCGGGAGCATCCAGTTCCAGTTATCCATTTTGATCGCATCAGGGGTTCCTTTTTGAAACTCTTTTCTAGGGATTCGGGAGAACTTAAAAACTTCCGGGTAGTCCCGGATAAGAGAATATGCCAGGATGGAAGTGGCCCGGGCCGACATCATATCCTCTTCATTAAGGCCGGTGTTTGCCGGATGCATCCCGTACAAATCCTTATTATTTAACCCAGTACAATTGACAAATTTATAGTCTTTCAAATCTAAATCTTTTGCTTTTTGGTTCATTAGTTTGACAAATTCAATTTCGGAACCGGAGAGCCGTTCCGCCAATGCAATAGTAGCCCCATTGGCAGAATAAATAGCCATTGCTTCGTACAGTTCTTTAATGGTATATTCTACATCGGTCCGAAGGGGTACATTAGACAATTTGGTATTTTGGGATACCTTACGGGCATAATCACTGATTTGGACCTTCTCATTCCATTGGATACGGCTTTCTTTAACCGCTTCCAACACCAAGTACTCCGTCATCATCTTGGCCATACTGGCAGTGGGTAAAAGTTGATCCGGATTTTTGGCATAAAGAATTCTGCCACTGCTTCCATCAACTAAAATTGCTGATCCAGCACGTATATTTAGAGGATCGGTCACATTTTTACCAAAACTGGCAGCGATTATTGAGAAAAATAAAAGTGTGGAGACAAGCAAAATTGAAAAGACTTTCTGGGTCATCAGCCGTTTCACTCCAGGTGGAATATAGTTTGTTATCGCTTTTAATTGTAACAAATACCGACCCATAAAAAAAGTGATTTTCAAAGGCAAGAAAGTTAAAAACAGGGATGGAAAAATGGGGCCAAACATAAAAATCTTGCCCAGTGAGGGGAAAAGTTAGGGTAGTTTCACATTGGGTTGAATGAATGTATATAATATCCCATAACAAACAGTTATTTGGGCATGAAACCAATATGACGGGTGGGAATCAAATGCTTGGGAAGACAAAATGGGTATCCAAACTGTCCAACGTACTGAAAGCGCCGGGATTTTCTAAAAAACCCGAAGATAAGCACCGCTTTATGGTCGAAATAGCCAAACGGCGCAACGATAACGTCAGTTCCATTATCGAGGCCAATCAGGGGAAGGTCTATTATGAAATCGGTCTAATCCCCCTATTGGTCACGGAGCTCCCCTTTGCCGCATTGGAGGAATTAGCCGGCTTACGTCATGTAAAAAAAATCTGGCATGACGCCCGGGTACATACGGTGCTTAATATAGCGGTTCCGACCGTGGGAGGGAACCGGGTCCAAGAATGGGGCTTTACCGGAAAAAACATCACTGTGGCCATCCTGGACACCGGCATCTACCCTCATCATGATTTAACGGCCCCCGATAACCGGATTGTGGCCTGGGCCGACCTGGTCAATCAAAAGAAGTCGCCTTATGATGATAACGGGCATGGAACCCACCTCGCCGGGATCATTGCCGGAAACGGCAACTCTTCAAACGGTAAGTATAAAGGAATGGCTCCCGAAGCTCGTCTCGTTGGCGTCAAGGTTTTGAATCAGGATGGGGGCGGTTTAATCTCCACGGTAATTTCCGGGATCGAGTGGTGTTTGGGTAAGCTTGACACGCTTCAGATCAGGATCATTAATCTTTCAATGGGCTCCAAGGCTCAGGAATCCTATAGGGCGGACCCTTTATGCCGGGCCGTCACCGTTGCCTGGCAACGCGGGATCGTGGTCTGTTGCGCGGCGGGAAATGAAGGACCTGAATCCGGTACCATCAATTCCCCGGGCATCAATCTCCGGACCATTACCGTTGGCAATCTTAACGACCGGCTTGGGCTGAGCGCGACTGGCGGTCAACTCCATCAGTCTTCCAGCCGGGGACCTACCCTTGATAACCTCGTGAAACCGGATTTGCTGGCTCCGGGGACAAAGATTACTTCCTTATTGCCTGGCGGAGGATATCATAGCCTAACCGGTACTTCAATGTCAACAGCGATGGTTTCCGGGGCTACAGCTCAAATCGTCCAACAACGCCCGTCAATCAAACCCGATCAGATCAAAGCCTTATTCAAGAAAAATGCCAAGGATCTGGGGCTGGAACCGAATTTACAAGGTGCGGGTGTATTAAACATGGATCATGTTTTTGATTATTCCATAAAAGGATGGAATATACTCCGAAAATTAAATATCAAGCGGATTCTTCACAGCCATTCAGCGGAAGGTCAGTTTTTTCGCTGAAGTGGAACAAACATCTGCCTCATAAACTAGTAAAATGTCCCATTGCAAATTCAGCAACCAAAAAAGCGTTCATCAGTGAACATACTTAATCTTTTGGCGGAGGCTGTTTTGGATGCAACAGATAACTTAATTTGTTAACGATTGCCTCCTTTTTTACCAGGCCGATTACAAAAAATACACAAGCAATCACCGAAACGACAAGCACCGGCAAATAATCCCGCTCCTGAATATGTGCTCCTATAAACGAAGAAGCAAGAATACCGGGAAGCCTCCCAATTGTACAGATTGCAAAAAATAGCCTCGGTTTTATGGGAGTAAACCCTGCAAGATAAACCAAAGTGTCTTTCGGGATTCCCGGAATTAAGAATAACAGGAACATCATTATTTCTGATTTCGGACTGTTAATCAGAAAAGTAAACTTCTCCAAATTCTTTTGGGGAACAAAATTTTTTACCAGGGTAAATCCAAGTATCCGGGAGATATAAAAAGCAATTACTGTTCCTAAAAGAATCCCGATGGTGGAATAAATAGTTCCAAAGATAGTCCCGTATACATAACCACCTGCCAATTGAACCAGTTCACCCGGAATTGCGGCAATTACCACCTGCATTATTTGGAAAAAAACAAAGACCGGGATACTGACGGGGCCATAAGAAGCAAGCAAATCCCTAAATCTATCCGGCTTTTGGAAAAGATAAGTAATATGCGGGGCAAATTTTACGGTAAGATAAGTCATTAATGCGATAAATAAAATCAATAATAACAAATTAAACTTGATGGGAACTTTTTTCGGTTTCTTCATTTTCTACCCCATTTTTGTTAGCCCTGTTTATCCCTACAATACTTTGTTATATTAAACATCAGTAAAGAAATCCCTTTTCATCAGTCATTTAATTAAAATAAGATGAAATAATCTTATCAAACTTATGCCAAGAACTGTTAATAGCTTCATTACGGCTTGATTTGGCGGAAAGTCACTATCTACAGCCTGGGCTCATAGTATAGACAAAATCCCGATCATAGGAGAAAAAATGAACTCCCTTTTTCATCTGCTTATTTTGAGTCTAGCTGCCAATTTGGATAATCTTGCTGTCGGAGTGGCCTATGGCGTTAGACGGATTAAAGTGCCCGCCCTATCTAATTTAGTCATTGCTGTTACTGCTTTTCTGTTGGGAATTATTTCGGTATTTTTCGGAAAAAGCATTGCTCGTTTTTTTAATGATTCCGTGGCTAACGATATTGGGGCGGTGCTTTTAATCGGAGTCGCCATCTGGATCATGTTCCCCCAAAAATTAACTTTCCATTCCCAAGCAGACTCCGCCAAGGCACACCTTCCCTTTTTGGAGCTTTTAAGTAACCCGGAAGAAGCCGATCGGGATCATTCCGCCGTAATTAGCTGGCAAGAGTCGATTGTTTTAGGTTTTGCCTTATCGGTTAACGCCTTTACCAATGGCTTTACCGCCGGGTTATGGAAACTGGATTCCCTTATTTCAGCTTTGATGATGGCCTTCTTTAGTTTCCTGACCATCTGGATAGGAACCTGGCTTGGTGAACGTTACGGTTCCCATTGGTTAGGAAATAAAGCTAATATTGCAGCGGGAATCCTTCTTTTGTTACTGGGCATTTACGAATTACTCTAGAATTTATTGCTTTTTAGCAGGATTCTTTTAATATTGCTTGAAATTACCCTTCTCAAGAATTACGGGACGGGGGATTTCATGTTCAATTTAGAATTACTTTATGCTTTACCTTTTCGGGAAAGATTCCTTTGGTTTTTAGCATGTTCAACCACCGGCTGGATCTTAACCAAGCTCGTCATGTTAATTTGGGAAAGACTGTTGGCGCCATTGGTGTTAAAGACTGAAAGCTCTTTAAATGATCATCTGGTAAAAAATATTCTTAATCAAAAATTAACAAGCCTAACATTGACAAAGCTGATTGTTCGTCATATTCTGAAATAGAAAATATCAGGAAAACTCCTTGTTAGGTGAGGCTCCAATACAAACAAACGCCACTGCCCAAAAAGGTCCAAAGACTCCAATGGGTAAACAGGTTCAACCGGATTAAGGTGTATCTAATGTGGCTGAGTAATATGGCTTGAACCTAAATTTAAGCCATATAAAACTCAAGGTGTATTGTGCCAAAACTCAACGAGAAGGAGGCCACCGGGTTAGCATGTAAGCAACGAAGGAGACCTCCAGCCGAATCGACTGTCAAGGTTTCTTTTTTGTTTGGCGATAAAAAAACAAAGGTGGTGGTACTGAATGGACGGCGACCATAGTAGCAATATGTTAATTCATAGAATAAGCCAACCATGCTGCACCCACCATCAAAAAAGTGTCTATAAACCAGCCAACATTTGTAGTTAACCTGGTCTATGCATTTTTATTGAGATTTCCTTACTTTACGTTCCTCGCTTTCGGCATTGGTTGGAATCAATGCCAAGAAGGCGAGGAATTTTTATTTCAACCAAAGGAGGACGATACTCATGACTTCGATTCATAATTATTACTTTAGCCAAGTTCTGAATATCAAAATACTGAGCCCGGATGGCAGGTTGTTTGGGTTCCTCAAAGAGATTATATGTACCAATGAAGAACCGCCGAAAGTTATCGCCTGCCAAGTAAAATGCAACAATATAATTAAAACATTGGATTGGAGCCAATTTACTCTATCAAAAAACAATAACCGAATCAATATTGTTTGCAATAATGAAGTTCTGATTGAGCTCCCGTCAAATGCCATTTTTCTTAAAAAGCATATTCTGGATAAACAAATCGTCGATATCGACGGGAAAAAGATAGTCCGGGTTAATGATATCCGGATGTCGGCTATTCCCAGCGGCTTATATGTGGTAGCTGTTGATGTCGGAATGGGAGGCTTAGTGCGGCGGTTTGACGTAGCGAAACTGTTAAAAAATTTCCCGAAATTATTCGGTAAACCGATTTCCGCCCAATATATTCTCTGGAGTAATATGGAAGCCTTTGTACCTCCTTTAGAAAACTTGAAGCTTTCCATTTCTTCTTCGAAGCTGAATACGCTCCATCCTTCCGATTTGGCGGATATCATCGAGGATTTGGATATCAGAACCAGTACGGCGATTTTCAATTCCTTAGATAATGAGCGCGCTGCGGATGTCCTGGAAGAGATGGAGACGGATGCCCAGTCTCACATCTTAAATCAATTGTCGGTCGAGAAAGCGGCGGATGTTTTAGAAAAGATGCCTGCTGATGAGGCCGCTGATATATTGGACGAGTTGAAGGAAGAACGAGCGGAAGAACTACTCCAGGAAATGGATAAAGAAACTTCCCAAGAAGTTCGCGAGTTGATGGAATATCCTGAAGATACTGTCGGGAGTTTAATGTCCACCGATTATATTTCATTGAATGAAAACCTGACTGTTGAAGAGACCATTGTGGAGCTGCGCCGCCTCAAACCGGAATCGGATACCATTTATTATCTGTATATGGTGGATTATCAAGATCGATTACTCGCCGTCCTCTCGTTACGAGATTTAGTTGTGGCAGCTCCGGAAACTCATCTGCATCAGATCATGGATGAAAAAATAATCTTTGCCTTTGATGAAGACAAGATCGATTCCCTAATCGAAGTTATCACCAAATACAACTTACTGGCCCTACCGGTCATAAATAAAGAAGGGATTATGCTCGGGATTGTGATTATTAACGATTTGGTTGAACTATTAAAATCGAAGAAAAGAAGAGTTTAAAGGGGCAACCTAATGATAGATGGTTTTTGTTGAAAAATATGACTGAAAAGGCAGGCGAGGCTGATGGAAACTGACAGTAGTCATTCTCAATGCTCTGATTATTATCGTGGCATTGATCTGAAATTCGGCTTTCAGTATCCCGGGTTGCTGATAATGTAGGATACTATGTTTGATAATCACCATTACCCCCATTATCTATCCCCGCTCATACTGAATACAATTTTTTCAAACCAGCAACCTAATAATCCGATCTTTTTTATGTATTTGCATTCATCCAAAGCCCTTCAAAGTTGCATAAGTTTATCGAATCACTGAATAGCGCTTTAGTCCATTTAGGAGTGAAGCGGCTAACGGCTCCTGCATTCCTGAAAGATGCCAGGGTCTGGGTTTTGGCTGAAAGTATAGTGGAGAGTATTTTAAAATGAGCATAATGTCAGGGGGGTAATCAACATGAAAAATAAAAAGAAAAACCTTACGAACCAAATGATTTTAGAAAAAATGAGTGATTTTTCCCGGAAAGACTCTACGGGTGTTTTGAACATATTGCAGGTTAAACCTGAAGGCTTATCCACCGAAGAAGCGGAACTCCGATTGGAAACCTTTGGGCTTAATAAAATCGTCCATGAAAAGAAAACTCCCTGGTATATCCAGCTGATCCAGGCATTTTTTAATCCATTTATTATGGTATTGATTTTTTTAGCCGGCATTTCCCTGGTTATGGATGTTATTCTGGCGACTCCGGAAGACCAAAGTTGGAGAACGGTTATTGTCATCGCGGTGATGGTTACCGTTAGCGGGATGCTGCGGTTTTTTCAGGAATACCGTTCTAATAAGGAAGCGGAGAAATTAAAAGCTCTAGTTCGGACTACCGCCACCGTGCTCCGAAATGGGATCGGCATGCAGGAAATCGATATGGAGGAACTGGTACCGGGGGATATTATTCAATTGGCGGCGGGGGATATGATTCCCGCCGATGTCCGGGTGCTCTCCTCCAAAGATTTATTCGTGAGCCAATCGGCGCTCACCGGAGAGTCCGAGCCGGTGGAAAAATACGATACAATTAAACAAAACGATAATCAAAATCTCCAAATAAATTTGGATGAATTGGAAAATATTTGTTTCTTGGGAACTAACGTAGTGAATGGTTTGGCACAGGCAGTTGTCATTGCGACCGGCAATGAGACCTATTTGGGCTCGATGGCTAAATCGTTGGTCGGACAACGTACCCAAACCAGCTTTGAAAAAGGAGTCAACAGTGTAAGCTGGCTTTTAATCCGTTTCATGTTGGTGATGGTACCGATTGTGTTTGTAATAAACGGGGTTACCAAAAATAACTGGCTGGAGGCTTTTTTGTTTGCGATTTCGGTCGCGGTAGGCCTCACCCCGGAGATGTTACCGATGATCGTTACAGCCAATTTGGCTAAAGGTGCCGTTTTGATGGCGAAACGCAAGACGGTGGTCAAACGTCTGAACGCCATTCAAAATTTTGGAGCGATGGATATTCTCTGTACCGATAAAACCGGCACTTTGACCCTGGATAAAATCGTCCTGGAACGTCATCTGGATATCCACGGTAATGAAGACGACCGGGTATTGCGGCACGCCTATTTGAATAGTTATTTTCAAACCGGATTGCGGAACCTGTTGGATCGGGCGGTTCTGGAATTTGGCACCCGGAAAGGTTTCACTTCTCTTGAAAACCCTTATACCAAGGTGGATGAGATCCCGTTTGATTTTACTAGACGGAGATTGTCGGTGGTCTTAACGGATGGTGACGGAAAAAGACAACTGATCACCAAAGGCGCGGTGGAAGAAATGCTGGCGATTTGTAGTTATGCCGACTACAATGGACAGGTAGTCCCATTGACCGACGAAATCCGCAGCGAAGCCAAGGAGTTGGTGAAACAGTTAAATACCGACGGGATGCGGGTCTTGGCTGTAGCTCAAAAGAACAAGATTCCCAAAGCGGGTGTTTTTAACGTAAAAGACGAAAGCAATATGGTATTGATAGGCTATATCGGCTTCCTTGACCCGCCAAAGGAAACAGCGGCTCAGGCAATCAAGGTTCTACGGGAGCATGGGGTTCAAGTCAAGATTCTTACTGGCGATAACGATCTCGTTTCCCGGAAAATTTGCCGGGAAGTGGGCCTGCCCGTGAGTGAAATCCTGCTTGGCAGGGAGGTTGAGCGGATGACGGATCAGGAATTGATGTCAGCAGCGGAAAAGATGACTGTCTTCGCCAAATTGACACCCTTACAAAAATCCAGAATTGTTAAAGCGCTGCAACAAGCAGGCCATACGGTCGGTTTTTTAGGGGATGGTATTAATGACGCGGCAGCTTTACGGGAAGCCGATGTCGGGATTTCAGTGGATACCGCCATGGATATCGCCAAAGAATCAGCGGATATCATCTTGCTCGAAAAGAACTTAATGGTTTTAGAAGAGGGCGTGGTTCTGGGGCGCAACACTTTTGGAAACATCATCAAATATATCAAGATGACGGCCAGCTCAAACTTTGGAAATATGTTTAGCGTTCTGGCGGCTAGTGCTTTTCTTCCGTTCTTGCCGATGCTTCCCATTCATTTACTGGTCCAAAATCTTTGCTATGACCTTTCCCAGGTGTCAATTCCCTGGGACCACATGGATAAAGAGTACCTGAGAGTCCCTAGAAAATGGGACACCAAGGGGATTAGTAAGTTTATGATATTCATCGGTCCCATTAGTTCGATCTTCGATATTGTCACTTACCTGGTAATGTGGTACGTATTCAAGGCTAACGCGCCTGCGATGCAATCCCTGTTTCAATCGGGCTGGTTTATTGAAGGGTTGTTATCTCAGACATTAATCGTGCATATGATTCGCACCCAAAAGATACCGTTTATCCAAAGCCGGGCCGCCGCACCTGTACTGTTACTCACTGGAATCATTATGGCGATTGGCATTGGCATTCCCTTTACTTCATTCGGGACTTCCATCGGATTGCAGCCATTGCCGTTAACCTATTTCCTCTGGCTTGTCGGAATTTTGCTTTCGTATTGCATGTTGACTCAGCTTATTAAAACGTTATATATTAAACACTTCAAAAATTGGCTATAATTTAACAAACCAGGTATCTAAAACGATTGCCATGTTCTGAAAAAGGACATGACAATTTTTTTATCAAACTGGGGCAATACCAGCGTAGCTGCAACTACCCGCAATGTATGGATTAAATTGGAGATTTGTTAATTACCTCGTTATATTCATGCTGTGATCAGTGATAGTCAATTTTGAATAAATCTCTAGGGAACCACTGATTTAATTGAAACTTTTTATGGGTTTGCCTGGAACACAACTCCGAGATATCATATAATTAAGGTATCAAAATTAAGGGTAGAATCGATGAAACAACAAACTTTCAGCGATCTCGAATACGCAAGCAGACGGCGTCAAACCAAACGAGAAAACTTTAAGCTCAAGTGTAACGTTTTTTAGAAGAAAGTACCTAGCAGCAACAAAAAAATCCGTCCCATCCGTTTAATCCGTGAAATCCTGGTTCAGACAGTGTTTTAGGCAACATGGATGAGTTGATATATAGCCAGGCACTGATGGACGGGATCTTGTGCGCGCATATGCGCGAGGATATTGGGTGGCCTTGATTGGGCGGGGAGTGGAGAAGATCAAGGTGTGATCGACTCACCCCATCAGCGAGCTGATCGGCATGAATCCGTTCATAAAGAAAGATTGATCGAATACCTGGTTGAAAAATAATATATATTAATATATAATCATATTAATAATTCACTTAATTGATGATATTTGATGACCTTACTTGCTGCCTTAGTGTTCGTTAATTTAAATGAATATTCGGAATTTCTAAAACAAGGATTCAAGAAGTATGAGGGGCTAGAATATCTATCAAAATTAGAATCAGGGGTGATCGAATGAATTATCGTACGCTTGGAAAAACCGGTTTTAAAATCTCTGAAATATCCCTTGGAACCTGGCAGCTTGGCGGTCGCTGGGGTTCGGTATTTGATGCGGATACGGCGGAAAAGACCTTAAAAAAGGCAGTGGATCTCGGTGTGAATTTTTTCGACACTGCTGATGTATACAATAACGGACTCAGTGAGAAGGCCATTGGTGAATTTTTGAAATCAGTGAGTAACCGAATCTTTGTAGCCACAAAATGCGGACGCCGTTTAAATCCTCATCATGCTGAGGGTTATAATCGCGAAAATATCAGGAATTTTGTTCATAACAGCTTGAAGAATATGGATTTGGAGACCTTAGATCTGATTCAACTCCATTGCCCTCCGACTGAAGTTTATCGAAAACAGGAAGTTTACGATTCTCTGGATGAGCTTAAAAAGGAGGGTAAGATTTTAAATCATGGAGTCAGCGTGGAAAAGGTTGAAGAAGCGCTGATTGCAATAAAACATCAGGGAGTTTCGTCCGTTCAAATCATTTTTAATATATTCCGGCAGAAGCCAAGCGAAGAATTTTTTAAGGAGGCCAAAGCTAGAAATGTGGGTGTGATCGTCAGAGTTCCTTTGGCTAGCGGGTTGTTGACGGGTAAATTAAATCTTGACAGTACTTTTGCAAAGGATGATCACCGCTTTTTCAATCGGAACGGGGAACATTTTGATAAAGGGGAAACATTTTCCGGGGTTAATTTTGAACTGGGAATAAGAGCTGCCGAGGAATTAAAATCAGTATTTGGAGAAACCGGTAAACTGGCCCAGTATGCATTACGGTGGATTCTGATGTTTGATGAAGTCAGTTGTATTATTCCCGGTGCCAGCAACCCTTTCCAAATAGAGGATAATGTCTTGGCATCCGGCCTTTCTTCCCTTTCGGATCAACAAATGGACCAAGTGAAAAAAATTTATGAGAACTATATCAAAAAGGATGTCCATCATTTGTGGTAAAAGGATATTCAAGGAGAAATGAATATGGGTTCATTACTAGCGAACAAAAATATATTAATTATGGGAATAAGGGACAGATGGAGCATTGCATGGGGCATTGCCAAAGCAGTCCATGCAGAAGGCGGTAATCTGATTTTTACTTACCTTGGAGAAAGGGAAAAAGAAGATGTTCAAAAATTGGTTTCAACTCTAGGTCACTATTCAATGCATCCGTGTGATATTACCTCTGATGAGGATATCGATCGCTTGTTTGGAGAGCTAAAAGAAAAATACGGCCTTATCCATGGCGTGGTCCATTCGATCGCCTTTGCCAAATCGGCCGATATCCAAAACGGATATGTCAATACAACCAGGGATGGTTTTTCCATTGCCATGGAAATCAGCGCTTATTCCCTTGCTTCAGTAACCCGTAGGGCTAAGGATTTAATGACGCAAGGCGGAAGCATTATTACACTTACTTATATCGGTTCGGAAAAGGTTTTTCCGGGATATAATATTATGGGGGTTGCCAAAGCCGCGCTGGAGACGGGTGTAAAATATCTCGCTTCAGAGATCGGAGTCAGTGGTATAAGAGTTAATGCAATATCCGCGGGTCCGATTAAAACAACTTCTGCAAAAGGGGTCAAGGATTTTAATCATATGCTTGATTTAGCTCTTCAGAAAGCGCCTTTACGGAGAGCAATTACTCAAGAAGATATTGGCGGTCCGGCGGTCTTCTTCTTAAGCGATCTTTCAAAAGGCATTACTGGAGAGGTGTTGCATGTAGATTGCGGACTACACATTATGGGAGTATAGAAAAGGCCATCCATCTTAGTTAAATCTTAGTAACAGCAATGTCGGGCAGTGGAACATAGTCAGTTTGGTAATTATGTCTGAATAGGCAGGAGTCTATTATGAACAGTTCAGCAGTGCAAAGAATGCCGCTTTTGTTCGTTGGACACGGCTCTCCCATGAACGCAATTGAAGATAATACCTATACCAGAAACTGGGCCGGTGTCAGTCGCAAAATTCCAAAGCCAAAAGCCATTTTGTCCATATCGGCCCACTGGTATACCCAGGGAAGCCGAATCAACGATGCGTTGCATCCCAAGACAGTTTATGATATGTACGGTTTTCCGGATGAACTTTACCAGGTTATCTATGATGCCGGCGGGTCGCCGGAGATTGCTCACCGGACAAAAGGCTTAATCAGTTATGATGTACAGATTGACAACAACTGGGGTATTGATCACGGAACCTGGTCCGTACTTTGCAGAATGTATCCAGAAGCTGATATTCCCTTGTTTCAGCTCAGTGTGGACAGTAATGCAGGCCGGGAAGATCATTTCCAGATCGGCCGGGAGCTCCGTGCTTTGCGTGAGCAGGGCGTACTCATCATGGGAAGCGGAAACATTGTCCACAATCTGGCGGAAGTCAATTGGGGTATGAAAGGTGGATACCCTTGGGCGGAGGAATTTGATCAATATATCAAAAATAAAATCATCCAAAAACGATATGAAGACGTCATCCGGTATGAACAGGCGGGTGAGTCATCCAAAATCGCTTTCCGCTTCCCCGATCATTTTTATCCTCTGCTGTATATATTGGGTGCGGCGGATAGCAGCGATCAGTTATCTGTATTCAACGATTCCTGCACAATGGGTTCCCTTTCAATGACAAGTTACCTGTTTTCCTAACCAGTGGATGCATTTTTCTCAGCGGACTTAAAATGATGAAGGAGACGAATAATGATGAGAGTTCGTGAAATCGGTAGAATTGTTTCCGGTAGTAGCCAATATGACGGCGCCGGCGTCAAGTTGGTCAGAGTGATCGGCCACAAGGATGTGAGAGATTTTGACCCGTTTCTGATGCTGGATGCGTTTGATTCCGATGATCCGGCTGATTATATCAAGGGATTTCCCTGGCATCCGCACCGTGGTATTGAAACCGTCACCTATCTTATAGCCGGTGATATTGAGCATGGAGACAGCCTTGGCAATAAAGGCCATATTGTAAATGGCTGTTGTCAGTGGATGACAGCCGGGAGCGGTATTATTCATCAAGAAATGCCGCAGTCGTCAGAACGGATGCTCGGTATCCAACTTTGGCTTAATCTGCCCCAGAAAGATAAAATGGCTCCGCCTCAGTATCGTGATATCCAATCGGACCGGATACCGTGTATAGAAGAGAACGGAAGCCAAATTCGAGTTATTTCCGGCAATTATCTGAACCATCAGGGAGTCGTTCAGGGTGACTATGTAAGAACATTGTTTCTTGATGTAAACATGCAGCCGGATGCAAAATGGAGCCTGAAAACGGCTGAAGATGCCACAGTTTTTCTCTATATCATTGAAGGTAGCGGATGGTTTGGTAACCGAATCAATGATCCGATTGTTCATAAAAATGCAATTTTGTTCGGCCCTGGTGAAGAACTTATTGTCGAAGCGGCGGATAAGGGGATTCGCTTTCTGATATTTTCAGGCAAACCGTTGCAAGAACCTGTTGCCTGGGGCGGGCCGATTGTCATGAACACCCAGGATGAACTTAAACTTGCCTTTCGTGAGTTGGAGGAAGGAACCTTTATAAAGGAACAAACTGGGTTATCGGGTTAGAGTGTTGGGGGCGGTTCTTTGAAGAAAAAGCCTTGGTAAAACGATCTTTCCCTCTCTTTCACAAAAATTTAGCAGCTTCGGGGCTGTCCCAAAAGTAATTTTAACGATCAAGAAATACAATATATTGAAGTAAAACCATTCGATGAAGCTATATATTGTATTTCTTATTGATTTTGAATTGCTTTTTAGACAGCCTCGGCAGTCAAAGGGAGAAGAGCGGCAAACAGGAAACTATGGGCACTTAAGTAACTGGAGGGGTGTCTATGAGTCGAAGTTGGGCAGATTCAAAATTGTCGTTTTTTAAACCAGGCCCCGGAAAGAACCATCTTCCAGGAACCTAGTCGGGTAGAAGCTGTTCATATAGACAGCCTCATAAATATTGGGGTGATTGATTTCATTACCTATCGCGCGGATTGTGCTGCCATTATTATTTTAACAATCGTCCGCTAACTTTGCGCCTTAACCGGACTCTGACTGGTAGTTTCCGGGTCGGGGTATTTTACCTGGCCGGTCTCGCCCGAGTAAAATCCGAACTGGTTCCAGTCGGATTTGGGCAGGCGGGAGCGGACCGATTGCCGGACCATGGTCGCCATTTTTTCAGCCTTTTGTAACAGGCCCTGCTGTTTGACAGTGATTGCCTTGCCCGCCGTGATATTGGCGTTGCGGGCATCCTGGAGCTGGACGAGATCAGCATAGGTACCTGTTAAGTCATCGATGAAGTCCGCCAGATAACCCCAGGAGGTCACCTCAGTGTTCTGGGCTTTCATTCCGCCCAGTAATTGTTTGATTTTATTGATTCGAAAAGCAAAATACCTTTTTACCATGAATATCTAACCTCCATTTTTACAATAAAAAATATTGATTCGAAAAAAATACTTTTATAAATTTAATTTCAATCACCCCAATCGAGAAGGCTAAAAAATTTGCGCAACGGTTGGGTTAGCATACCGAATGATTGCGTATATATGTTTGGGCAATAAAGTGACTCCACCATGCAGGTCACAAAGAGCCCGAAGACGAAATCCATTCAATTCGGCGTCTTTTTAAAGGACGCTCAATCCTGACTCATCCTGGTTTATTTTTAGGCCCTCCTGCCCCTCGTTCCCCTCCAAGGAAAATATCACATTGCCGATGCCATCAAATAGGCATTCACACCATTGAACCCGGATTCAATCGTGGACATCCAAAAATAATCCGTCCAATCCTGACTAATCCTGGTCTGGATTTGCTCTCCATTATTTGCAGCTGTCTTTCGACTTCGCCGGGGTTAAAAACTAAGTATTTGCTGCCCTGGCGGTCTATAATGTCCGACACCACATGGAGGGAACTAACATGCGAATTCTCCTTTAATAAAAATCAAAACCGGAGTGGGGATATTTTTTATAATCAAGGGGCGCGGGGCTTGAAGCTGAGGATAGGCATTGGTTTTGATCTCCTTTTTTCGGAATAAAAAAAGCAAATAGCCTGGGTTCTTGGACATAAAATGTTCCAAAGATGCAGGTATTTGCTTTTGGGCATCAAAAACGCCTTAGTGTATCGAGAAGGCGTTTGTTTGACTTTACTTGGTAGTGACCATTTTTATAAAATATCACCAATACTATTATATCACGGAATTTTGAAAAAAGAGTGTCGATTTTGTGTCGATCACTCTAGATGTTGATATGACGGTCAAGAAAAGGATTTTTAAGTCATTTATCCTGATAAATGCCCGGTTGATAACTTTGAAGGCGGAAAGCCCCAATTGGAGTTGGTTTCGAAGATGAAGATTTGAGAGTTATTCACAGGGGGGAGGTTTTCATTGGAGAAAATTTAGAGGGAAAGGAGGCTCAGGAGGGGCAAGAGGCGATAAAAAAATGAAAGCGTATGAGATAAATCACCAAAAGTTTAAAATACGAACAATTTGAAGTCGCTGCAAATGTTTGACTACATTTTACTAATATCATGATAATACAAAAATTGACGGAATACATGTAATAAAAAAAGGAATAGCTGAATCAAGAGAGAATATTTTTTAAACCGGTTTAAATCATTCTTGTTTGGGAATGCGAGTTGAATTTTTATTTTCTACCCAATTCATTCCCGTTTTTTTCAGAGGAAAGGTTGGCTTCAAGTCTAGCAACGATAAAATGGTCGAGGTGATTGCAAAATGTTACAAGTTCCATTGGATGAGATGAAAGCCCAATTGAATCGAGTTCTTTTAAAAGTGGGATTTTCCAAGGAAAAAGCAGAGTTATGCGCCAGGTTGTTTGCAGAAAATAGTTTGGATGGGGTGTATACCCATGGTTTAAATCGATTTCCCAGGTTTATCGGAGATGTCCAAAATGGGCGCATTAATATAGAAGCCGAACCTGAAAAAATTAGCGGCTTCGGCGCACTGGAGAGTTGGGACGGCAAACTCGGTCCGGGAAATCTTAATGCGTACTTTGCTATGAAGCGGGCGATCGAACTCGCGCGAACATACGGGATCGGTTGTGTTGGCTTAAAAAATACGAACCATTGGATGAGAGGCGGCACATACGGGTGGCAGGCGGCCCAAGCCGGATGTATCGGTATCTGTTGGACTAATACCACTCCCTTGATGCCGCCGTGGGGAGCGGTGGAAAGAAAATTGGGAAATAACCCATTAATTTTGGCGGTCCCTCATGAGAAAGGCCACATTGTGGTAGATATGGCCATGACCATGTTTTCTTTGGGTAAAATTGAATCGTGCTTGGCAAAGGGAACGTTATTGCCGGTAGAGGGCGGCTATGATATGGAAGGTAATTTAACCAGAGATCCGAAAGCGATAGTCCAATCCAAGCGACCGATGCCGATCGGGTGTTGGAAAGGAACGGGGTTGGCTTTATTGCTCGATTTAATGGCAATGGTTTTATCCGGAGGAAATTCAACTTTACAATTGGGCCAACCGGGGAGCAAATGTGGCCCTTCCCAAGTATTTTTGGCTATCGACGTCTCGAAATTACCCCAACGCCAGTTGATACCGGTGATGATTGATGAGATTATTAACGACCTTCATTCGGCCAAGCCGGTCAAGGACGGCGAGGGAATTTTATATCCTGGCGAACGCGTTTTGACTCTTCGCAGGGAGAATCTTGAAAAAGGAATCCCGGTTGAAGAACCCTTTTGGCAACAAGTGCTGGATATGTAGGTGTTTAGAGAATCATAATTTCAGGTCATCTTTTTTGGAGTGAAGTTTGATTAGAAGTTTTTAGGAGTTTGATTTAGACTCACTTTACTCACTATTTTTTGGAATTGAGCGGGTTATTTTTGTTCTTTGATAAACCGGTTTAAATATTTTTCGTTTGTATTTGCGGTAAAGGCCTATTAATTGTGTCGCATTTTTGTAAGTGAACCATTTCAAAGCGCCGTCGTGTCAGTTGTTTTCTGAATCCGTTCAGTGAAGAAATATTTTTTAAATTTATATTGATAAAAAAATTAATATAGCAGGAATAGCTGGATTGATGAAGAATAATATATTTAAACCGGTTTAAAAAATGAAGACTTTTGGATGCTTTTATAAAAGCGATAGTCCATGAAACATCAGGGAGAAGTTGGAACATTCCCAAATATTAAGGAGGCGATAGGATAGTTTCAGCGGAATGACGTTTTCTTAAGTACAGAAATTTGTTTTATTTATATGAGTGCGCAGAGCTAGTTATAATTTGGAAATCAAGATACGGAGGTTAAAAAATGAAGGAAAAAGAAAAGGTCTATTTGGGCGGTTTGGATATGCTCAGTTCGAAAGTGGACAGTTTGACTAAAATGCCTCGGACTGCCGTAATACCGGTTATTCGGGATAAAAAGACCGGTTATTTGAATGCCGGTGCATATAGCGGATCCCTTTCAAGCTATAAACCGTTTCATGTAATGTTTGGACCTAAATCGGCCACCACGATTGAATCATTCCGTGATATCGAAGAATTCAGTGTAGCCATACCTAGTAAAGAGCAGATCGATCAGATGTGGGTTACTGGTATGGGAGTACCGAAAGGGATCAATGAAATTGAAATGGCCGGATGGCACACCGCGCCATCCAAGATGATCGAAACTCCTGTCATTGCAGAATGCCCGGTTACCTTGGAATGCCGGAAAATTCATTACGATAAACTTCCCAGCCCGTGGCGAGCGATTGTCGTCGGGGAAGTCGTTGGAATCCATATTGACGAAAAGCTGCTGGAAAAAAGCAGAGGTGAAGTAGCTTCAATGTTACCGATGCATGAAAATAATGTCAGCGTCGAAACCGGTTTTTATGGCCCAAGCGTATTGGAGAAAGAGTTAGTGGCCACCAGTCCGGACCCAACTCCGAAAAAATGGGATTTTAAAGATAAAACCGAAAACGGCAAGGTGTTTGTCGGCGGCGACGACATCTATAAACCGGAGAATGAAAAAGTATTGGTCAATGCGCTTTTTCCAATGCCAGCCATTTTCTTAATGACCAAAGATCAAAATAAAAAAGCCAATGTGTTACCAATGATTGGCGGGAAATATCAATCGACTGTTCCGACCCTGGAGATGCCAGTTCCGAAGAACTCTTACACCTATGAAAATATTAAACGGACCGGAGAGTTTGTAGTGGCAATGCCGGACCGGGAATTAATTAAAAACTTCGAACTGATGGAGAAAAATCTACCGGACGGATTTGAAAAAGCGGGACTCACCTTGTTGCCGGAAAACATGGTCGATGCCAACGGAATTGCCGAATGTCCGGTCAATGTGGATTATAAAGTAATTTCCATGAAAGATGTCCCCGGCTATGATTATGCAGTGATTATTGCTACCAAGGTCGGCGTCAGTTACGATAAAGAAACCTGGGATCAAATCAATCCAGGATGGCCGCAGGATTGCCTCCAATACTTAAATGAATTTTTCGGCAAATACATGTATGCTGTGTTTGATGAAGGATTCAAGCGAAAATGGGGTTTCCATGATCCCGATCATTTGAGCGTTCGTCCGCTGCCGACTTATGGTAGCCGCTACGGTACCTCCTGGACTAATCCCTGGTGGTTCCATTTCTGGCTGATCGAATTGACTGAAGAAGGTTTAATCACCAAATCGGACCTGAATAAATTAGCCAGCGCTTTAATGGTATGGAACAACGCGAAGGGGCCGGAACATCTGATTGAGTACTTTACCAAGGGTTATATGGAAGATTTACGTAGCCGCTTACAAAGAGTATTTAACATGATGGCCTGGGCGCACCGGGATTATTCCAAATGGGCGGAAATCCAACATTTTATTAATACCAACTTCACACCAGATGAAAGAGATCCTTTCAATGGCTTCATTGTCCAGGAAACCTGGAATGGCGAAAAAATTGAATGCGCAAACTTGGTTGAGCCGATGATGGGAGTGCCCTATAGTGCGGGTAAAATCGTCAAAGTGAAAAGCAACAGGGCTTAAAAACTAAAGAATTGGTCGGACTTATCCATGGCAATGGCAAAAGGGCTTACTCATATTTCACGGGATGGCCAAAGTACCTGTTGCCTGGATAATCCGACTTTGAGTTGTTTCAAAGAAATTTGAGATTACCCAAGAAGAAAGGATCTGAATATCTTGCCCTCTCAAAAGATAAAAAGTGTAAACTGCTATATTTTGCAGCATGAATATAAAGAGAGTTTTACTTCGGCGCGAAATTATTGGCATAAGAAAAGAGATTTTACCTTAATCGAGATCGAAACCGAAGATGGGATAACGGGTTGGGGAGAAGCTCTCGGCTTATCTCACGTCATCAAAGTAATTGTGGAGAAATATCTCAAAGGAGTACTCATCGGAGAAGATCCTCTTTTGGTTGAAGTTTTATGGGATAAAATGTTCCGGCAGATCAGCAACTCTGAACCGTGCGGGTTAGGTATTGCGGCCATTGCCGGGGTAGATATCGCCTTGTGGGATATTATGGGGAAAATTTATAACAAGCCGGTATACCAGCTTTTAGGCGGCTCTTATCGTGACAAAGTAGAAGCGTATGCCACCGGTTGTTTTTTTAAGAGCAGAGACTTTCAGCAAATCGTGGACGATTCCAAGCAAGAAGTTCAGAAATACGTCGATAAAGGGTTTAAAAAAGTCAAGATGAAGATCGGCTTGGGAGTCGAGAAAGATCTGGAACGAATTGATGCAGTCCGGAAATTTATTGGTGACGAAATCACGCTGATGGTGGACTCCAATAATAGTTATGATTATATTTCCGCATTAAAACTAGGCAGAGAACTGGAAAAAAGGAAAAACATCCTATTTTTTGAGGGGCCGCTTCCGGTAACCAACATCAATGGACATGCCAAGTTGTGTGATGAGTTGGATTTACCGATTGCCAACGGTGAAAATGCCAATCGGCTGGATGATTTTTATCAATTGCTGGTTAATAACGCCGTTGACATCTTGCAACCGGACATTTGTTATGCGGGCGGACTCACCGAGGTCAAGAAGATAAAAGATCTATGCCTGCTGTTCCAAGTACCGTTGTTCCCACATGTGTGGGGGTCGGTGGTTGGCATGAAGGCGGCTTTAAGTCTTTTAGCCACCTTGCCCGATTGGAACACCAGCTTCTTTTCGGCTTTTGCTCCGCTGTTTGAGTTTGAACAAAATAGCAGCCCAATGCAGAGCGAACTTGACGATGACCCGCTTGTTTTAGAAAATGGTTTCATTAAGTTGTGGGAGCAACCCGGTTTGGGATTAAAAATAAATCACGAAATTCTTAGGAAGTATCAAATCTGAAAAAATAATAAAAATTTATTTTGATATCTAAAAAACAAGGAGGTGTAGCGGGTAGACTAAAGGAGGTGATGGCTGGAATATTTCTGGCACTTTTACATCCAATCGAACTTATTTTTTAAAAGGGAGAGATAGTAATGAAAAAAATTTTTTTTGCGTTAACTGTATTTGCTGTCATCCTAAGCGTATGCCTCTTATCGACTGCTTTTGCCGCCCCCGTCCAAATTACGGTTTCTTCGTGGCAATGGGAAGAAGTTCCCTTTAATGGTTTTTATCGGGAAGTTGCTAAACAATTTACTAAAGAAAATCCTGGGTATGTCATTGAAGAACAATACACTCCTTTTGCAAAGTATTTTGATAAAATGTTGGCTGATACGGCTGCGGAAGCAGTACCGGATGTTATGATGTTACGAATTGAAGATTTAGGTCAGTATTCAACGGAGGGTGTTTTAGAACCCTTGGATAAATGGATGTCGAAGGATCTGAAACAATCTTTCGTGGATGCACAATATCTGTCTCCGGTTAAAATCAAAGGAAAAACCTATGCGGTCATCATGCAGTATGTAGGCCAGGAACTTTTGTATAACAAAGAATTATTTGAACAAGCAGGTGTGGAAGTGCCTAAGACAGCAGACGAGCTTGTGACTGCGGCAAAGAAACTTACTAAAGCGCCTGACCAATACGGATATCCTTTCATGACTTTAGCTCAGGAAGCCTTTTTCTCTCATCTTTCTTACTGGATTTATGGTCAGGATAAGAATTTCCTGGTCAAAGGGATTAAGGTGAACGGCCCTGGCGAAATTAAAGCCGCTCAGTATTACAAACAACTTTTTGATGCCAAAGTTACACCAATCGGTGTCGATAAGTCCGTCATCCGTAATCTGTTTGTCCAAGGAAAAGCGGCGATGATTTTTGATGGCCCCGGGGTGATGGGTTTGATCAGAAAACAGAACCCTGGCTTGGAATCGAAGATCGGTTCAAAAGTAGTACCCTTCCCGACGGGAACGGCGGTTGCCCAGGATAACCTGCTTACGATTCCAGCCGCGTCAAAGAACAAAAAGATGGCTTGGAAATTTGTGGAGATCGCAAGCCGGCCCGAATTTATGGCTAAATTTTTGCAAATGACCGATTGCACACCTGGAAGAAAGGATGTTGTTACTAAAGCGTATCTTGACAAGAATCCTTGGTTTACTGGTTTTGCTGAAGGCGCAAACAATTTAAGAGTCGCGGTAAGTCCTTATAGCCAAATTGATGCCCAAGTACGGAGAATTGTTATTGATGCTGTTCAATCCGTGCTATATGCGGATGTTCCTGTAAAAAAGGCTCTTGATGGAGCCCAAAAACAAGTTGATCAATTAAAAAAGAAATAAGTTTAGAATTTTAAAGTGTGTTTTCGTAATGTAAATTTATAATTGATCGTGTTAGTCCTGGAAAACAAAGCGAAGAACAGGACTAACACGGGCCTTTTTGAAAATCGATTAAAAGGACTATAGTTCAGAATGAGCAGTAGTCTGGAAAGTCGTTCACGCCGGCTTCTGCTGACGCGCATGAAAGGATGAAAATGAGGTTGGATATCATGATCGCTTATTCCTGCTCATATTGGGAGGAGAATGATGATGAAATATACAGGTTCTTTAAAATTGGGGAAGACCCAAGAAAGTAGAAATGCGATATTTTCAGTATCGTTACTTTTACCTGCCCTAATTGTCAGTGGATTCATTTTAATTTATCCGCTATGTAAGTCTTTATCCATGAGTTTCTTTCGGATCAATTTGATGAATCCGAAGCGAAATCAATTTATCGGGTTCGATAATTATGTACAGTTGGCCCAATCGTCAAAATTTTGGGAGGGTTTGTTGGTTACTGTCATAATTACAGCAGGAGTAGTCATCGGCGCAGTTTTATTAGGTCTTATATTTGCCCTTTTACTTAATCTGCGGTTTAAGGGGCGAGGGGTCATGCGGTCATTGATGGTAATTCCCTGGGCCATTCCTCCTGTAGCAGCCGTTCTAGCATGGTTATGGATTCTTGATTCTCAATTTGGCATTCTCAATTATATACTTAAAGTTATGGGCATTATTGAAGGGAATATTCAATGGATCAGCAACACACGGATGGCGGTTGTTTCGGTAACGTTGGTTCAAATATGGAAACAGGTTCCAATCGCAGCAGTCATGCTGCTGGCTGGATTACAAACCATTCCGAATGAACTCTACGAGGCGTCATCAATCGATGGAGCCAGTTATATGCAAAGACTTGTTCACATTACATTGCCGGGTTTAAAGACTACGGCCGGCTTTTTGATCCTCTTGATTACTATCTGGACGTTTAGACAGTTCACCGTGATCTACCTGATGACCGAAGGAGGACCGAATCGAGCGACTGAAACTCTGGTGATTCAGATTTACCGGGAGGCGTTCAAGTATTTTGATATAGGATATGCAGCAGCCATCGGAACAATTACCTTTGGGATTTCATTATTGTTTGGAGCCGTCTATTTTCGTTGCACAACTGAAAGGAGGGCCAAATAATGAGTACCAAGCAAAACAAGGTAAATGCAGTCATCAGGAACATTGGCTTAATTATTTTAATGATTATCATGGTATTTCCCTTTTATTGGATGATCAAAACTTCGCTGGAATCGAATAGTAATATATTTAAATTTCCCCCGTCATTTATAGCGGAAAAGGCGGATTTTTCAAGTTTTGTGAGTATATTTACCCGACTGCCGCTGTTGCAATGGTTTTATAATTCCTTATTGGTATCGATTTTAGTTACTTTGTTTTCGATGGTCATATCGTCGTTTGCAGCCTATAGTTTATCGCGGTTTCCGTCGCGTTTGAATACGACAATAGGATTTTTAATATTAACGACGCAGATGTTTCCGGGCACATTGTTGTTACTACCGATCTATATGATCTTCCGCTCCATGGGATTGATTGACTCGCATATCGGTATTATTATTGCGTATACAACATTTTCACTACCGGTATGTATTTGGATGTTAAAGGCCTATTTTGACACGGTCCCGATTGAGATTGAAGAATCGGCGCTGATTGATGGATGTTCCAAGATCGGAATATTGGGCAGGATGATCTTACCGTTATCATTACCGGGGTTTGTAGCAACATCAATTTATACATTTATCCAAGGCTGGGATGAATTTGTGTATGTATTTTTATTGCTTTCTACGAAAGCGAAGTGGCTTTTGAGTATCGGTTTGTTCAGCTTGATCGGGGAATATACCACGCCATGGAACTGGCTGATGGCGGCGGCCACGGTTTATACCTTGCCCGCGGTATTGCTCTTCTTATTTCTCCAACGTTACCTGGTTAGCGGCGTGACGAGTGGCGCGGTTAAGGGCTAAGGGAATTATTGATTTTTTCGGGAGTGGATGGTAATATATAACATTAGCGAGTTCGCTTTACAAGAATTTTATTTACAACAATAGATAATACTATTTTAGATCGATAGTTATGAGGGGAAAATTATGTCGGTTACAATTGAAGATGTTGCAAAAGCGGCTGGGGTATCAAAAAGCACAGTATCATTGGTGCTTAATGGTAAAAATGTTGTTAAAATGGAAACCAAGTATAAAGTGCTGCAGACCATTGAAAAACTGGGTTATATTCCGAACGTGGCCGCTCAGGAGCTGACAACCAAGCGAAAACAAACTTTGGGACTGGTTATTAGCGTTTCGCACCATAGTTCATTTAATTCAGGGGCGGATACATTTTTTCAAGACGTAACCGATGGTATTCTTAGTGAGCTGGTAGATGCTTCCTATAGCATATTTTACGAACAGGTCAGCAGCCGGCAGTTATCGGATGGAATTCCCAATATTGTAAAAGGGAAACGGATCGATGGGTATTTCATTATCGGAAGAATTTTTGAAGCAATGCTTATCGAACGTCTTTTAAAAGAAGATATTCCATTTGTAGTAATTAACCGGAATGAACCCAAGGTAGATTGCGTTTATAGCGATTTTAAGTTTGCTTCCTATTTGGGAGTAAAGTATTTGATAGATGCCGGTCATCGTAAAATTGCTTTTGTTAATTCTTCATCGGCGGAAAATGCCAGTAGTTTGTTAAAGTTAGAAGGATACAAGCTGGCTTTGGCCGAAGCCGGAATTCGCTACGATCCCGAATGGATTCGTGAAAGCCCTTATTCAGGCAAGGGGGGATTCGAAGCCGCTAAAGATTTATGGGAGTCAGGCATACGTCCGACCGCAATTTTTACCGGGTTTGATGGTATCGCTGTGGGGGTAATGAAATATCTTCAACAAATAGGGGTAATTATCCCAAAAGACGTATCATTAGTTGGATATGAGGACTCGATTTTATCTGAATACTCCATACCGGCATTAACCACCGTAAGAGTCAACAAAAAAAAGATCGGGGCGGAAGCATGCAAAATACTTTTGGAACGAATTAAACATCCGAAGATGAAACCGCTCAATGTTGCTGTTACTCCGGACGTGGTCGAGCGTGACTCCGTATCTCCCGTGATTAACTCATAGATATTTTGAAGAAGGGTAAAAACCACAAAAAAGTTTTGCGTTGCGACGCGCATGAATTAATTTTTGCTCTAAGATTTAAAGATAGTTCTTGATTCATATAGCGATAATTTAACTGAATTGAAAGGAAGTAGTAAGCTATGGAACCACAAGCGAAAGCCACGAAACTATTAAAAGAATTCAAGCAGGACAATTATGCTTTCGGGCTTGATATTTTTGATAAAGTAGGAGAATTTGCTGTCAGTTATGGTAAAAAGGCGCTGGTTATTGCAAATCATAGATATTTACAACCGGTCATTGATAAGACAATGGCGTCTTTACGCATTCACGGAGTTGAGTTGGCGGGTAACCGGATTGTTCCGGATGCGGGACCTAACGCGCCGCGAGAAGATGTCTATCGGATCGAAAGTTATATCATGCACTATCACCCGGATTGTATTATCGCCATTGGCGGGGGAAGCACCATTGACGCGGCCAAAGCCGCCAATGTGCTGGCCTCATTAGGGGAATACAGCCCGGAAATCGATACTTATTTTGGGACCGGTTTAGTATCGGAGGCATTGAGGAAGACGGGAAAAAGATTAAAGCCGTTGATTGCGGTACAAACAGCGGCCAGTTCCGGGGCGCATTTGACCAAATATTCCAATATCACTGATCCAGTGTTAGGACAGAAAAAATTGATTGTGGACGATGCGCTTATTCCTACCAAGGCTGTTTTTGATTATGCCGTAACTGAAAGTATGCCTGTACGAGTAACGATCGATGGAGCTTTAGATGCAATCGCCCATTGCATGGAAGTTTTTTATGGTGTCAATGAATCCCAATATGATTTGGTCAAAGAAGTGGCGGAGTGTGGGATTCGACTGGTGGTTCAATATGTCGGAAAGGTCATCAAGAACCCGCATGATGCCGAAGCCAGGCGGGCTCTGGGTTTGGCAGCGGATCTCGGCGGATATTCCATTATGATCGGGGGAACCAACGGCGCTCATTTGACCAGTTTTTCGCTGGTAGATATTACGAGTCATGGTCGGGCGTGCGGAATTATGAATCCCTATTATACTGTGTTTTTTGCCCCCGTCGTGGAACGCCAATTACAAATCATCGGGAATATCTTTAAAGAGGCAGGATTTATTTCGGCCGATTTAAGTGAGTTGAAAGGCCGGCAACTCGGAATGGCGGTTGCTGAAGGAATGGTAGCCTTCAGTAAGAGTATCGGATCGGAAACGAAACTGTCTGAGCTGAAGGGATTTAGTGATGAACATATTCAACGAGCTTTAGAGGCGGCCAAAGATCCCCAGTTGGAGATGAAACTGAAGAATATGCCGGTACCGCTGAATGCCTCCCAGGTTGATAAATATATGGCCCCAATTTTGGAAGCTGCCAAGACCGGAAACTTCAATTTAATTGAGAATATGCCCTGATTGGCTCGGAAAATAGTTTAGGGGAGAGGTTCGGCTGGATCGAATAAATTTTTCCTTTAAATAAAGCAGGTGAGGAACCATGAAAACAGGAGTCATTCAATTTGGGACGGAAAGTGTTAAACTGAATTTACCGGATTTCACGGATATTTTTACCATGTCCACTCCGGAGCCTCTCCGGAATCCGGTGCTTGCCATTGAAAAAGCTTTAATGAACTCAATCGGGTCTCCGGGATTAGATAGTATTATTCAAGAAAAACTAGCTCAAAAGCCTGACGCTCGAGCAGTGGTGGTAATCTCAGATAACACCCGGCCCGTGCCTTATCGGGGAGAAGAGGGAATTCTTTGGCCAATCATCGAAAAACTGTTGCACCATGGTTTTACGAATAACCACATTTTGATTTTGGTTGCCAATGGAACTCATCGCTCTTTGACGGAGTCCGAACTTCGGGCGATGATTGATCCCCGGATTTTTGGGGCAGATATCCCCATTGAAAACCATAACTGTCAGGATACCGCCAATTTGATCGATCTGGGAGAGACCCGGAGAGGTAGCCGAATCTTCCTCAACCGTCACTATGTGGAAGCGGACCTTAAGATTCTCACCGGATTGGTGGAGAGTCATTTTATGGCCGGGGTCTCGGGAGGCAGAAAGTCAGTTTGTCCCGGATTAATCGGTGAGGAAGGAACTCACATCTTCCATGGCGCTGCGATGCTTGCTTCCTCCAACGCCTGTGACCTGATCTTGGAGGGTAATCCCTGCCATGAGGAGGCTTTGGAGTTCTCCCGACGGGCCGGGGTGGATTATATTATCAACGTGACCTTGGATGAACAGTTTAACTTGACCGGAGTCTTTGCCGGGGAGCTAGAGGCGGCCCACCGGAGCGCGGTGGAACGGTTGAAGGAATATGTAGTTTTACCCGTTCAGAAGGAATATGATATTATCATCACCCATGCCGGTTTTGTCGGAATCAATCACTATCAAGCCGCCAAGGCGGGTGTCGCCGCTTCCCGAATGCTCAAACAAGGTGGAAGATTAATCATGGTGGCCAATAATACTGACGTTGACCCGATTGGAAGTTTACGTTACCGGACGATGCTGCAGTTATTCAAATTAATCGGAACGGAACGGTTTCAGCAGCTAATCATGTCTCAGGATTGGACCTTTATTCCGGACCAATGGCAGGTACAGATGTGGGCTAAATTGTATGCCAAGATTTCGCCGGAGCATTTCGTATATTACAGCTTAGGGTTGCAACCGGCAGATTATGTCATTTTGCCCTCGGTGGATGGAAACCGGTTTCTCCCGGAAAAAATGAGATACCGGAGGATGATTGATAGTATTCCGCAGGTGATCGAGGGGGCATTGCGGCAGGCCCTGGATGAACTTTGCCAGCAAAGAATCGAACATCCCAATATAGCGTTTCTTTCGAACGGGCCATATGGGATTCCGGTGCTGGATTAGTTAAGAGGTCGTCCCGGAAGTTAATCTGGGACGGCCCTTTTTTTATTTGGTGCGTCCGGCATGGGTGTTGCTATCGGGTCCTCCCGCAATTTTTGAATTTTCTCAGTGAACATTGTTTTGACTTCGATGTGAAGTCATCCGCTACCAATGATTGAAGGTGCGGCGTACCAACTCTTTGGATACGTTTTTAATCTTTTCTTGAAAAGCGGGAACGCCGTTTTTCCCTGGGAGGACAACAAAGTACTTTTTGTTTTTGCTGTATACCGCGGTAAGATGTTTGAGCGGTAATTGGGGTTAAATGGTATGAATGCCTATTGGTTGATGGACGGAGAAATAGAGGATTGAACCAGGATTAGTTGCCTTTTTCAAAGGCGCGGATGACACAGATTAAAAAATCTTTTTTGTATTAATCTTAAGCAATTAAACAATAAGCTCAAGTGTGACGTTTTTGAGAACAAAGTACCTAGCAGTAACAAAAAAATCCGTCCAATCTGAAAAATCTGTTTAATCCTGGTTCAGACAGTGTTTTAGGCAACATGGATACTACATTTTTCAATTGGCCTTTACTAAGCTTCCGCTATTTCCTATTCTCCGTCTTTCCCGTCAAATAATCGATACTGACCTAGAAAAAATCTGCGAACTCAATCGATGCATCTGTTTTTGGCTCTCTCGTCCCGGTTTCATAAAGGCTAATCATTGCTTTTTTGGTTTTAAATATCGCTGCCAATTTCCCTTGTTCTCTGTCATGAAGTTTTCCTCTTACGCACATATGCGCGAGGGTATTGGGTGGCCTTGGTTGGGCGGGGAGTGGAGAAGATAGAAGTTTGATCGACTCACCCCATTCAGGAACGCGCTCGGCATGAGTTCATTGCTTGCTATACGCGTCTTTTAGACGCGACCTCCCTTTGGCTGAAGGGCTGAAGGCATCTTATGATGCGGCGGCGTAATATGGACGTGAAAGGGAGGGGCAGGTCGGAGGATGCAGTATATAGCGATATAGTCTGGGACAAGACCAGTAATAACAAGTAAAAAAGAAGATGAGCGCCTAATTGCTCATCTTCTTTTTGTGTTCTAACACGGACGCAATCTACAGATTTTTTATAGGAAATTATTCATATCGCAAATTTCTACGGGCTTTTTATTAAGCCCCTTAATAAACTTTTCGATTAAGTAAAGAATTTTTTGTAATTAGAAGGATAAAAGTGTCACACATAGAATAAATTACACAAACGTTGTAATTATTAATACAAACGTTATAACAATAAGCACAAACGTTATAATTAATAAAAAACGTCGATTATTAGTTAATGCGATTTGCCATCGAAGGTTGTAAATAGCTATATTGCATTGAAGACTAAGCGACTAAGAAACGTCGGGAAGTTAGTCTGGAAAGGTCCAAGAAATCAAAAAACATAAGGGGGAGTCGATTGGTTGTAGCCAGCTATTTTAAATAACAATGATTGTTGAAATATTTTGGAGGTGATTTTATGGAAAAATTAGTATTTGGAATATCCGAAAAAAATCAGAATGAATATTGGGAAATTGTAAATGCTGGTTTTTTGGAATGCGGTAACCGTTTAAACTTGGAGTTTATTTTTAAAGCTCCGCCATCGGAAAATATTCAATGCCAATTAGCGGATTTAGAAGAATTTATTAATCAAGGTGTTGATGGTATCGCTTTTGTGGCGACGAATCCCGAACCATTTATGCCCGTTGTCAAAAAGGCAATACATAAAGGGATTCCCGTGATGTGTTTTGATTTGGATGCGCCTGAGAGCGGAAGATTAGCTTTTTTTGGTATGCCACGGCCGATCGAGATGGGGAGGCTAGCAGGGAAATATATGGTGGAGAGTCTACCGGAAGGCGGTACCATAGCGGTTCAGACTGGTTCTTTGACTGCGGCCGGAGCTGTAGGAAAACTCGAAGGCTTTCGGGAAATTGTCAGCAAACACAACATTCGGATTATTGATATTAAAAATGATTATGAAGAAGCAAGTTTAGCCTTGATAAACGCAAAATCTTTACTGACTATCTACCCTGATTTGGATGGAATGTATGGAATCTATGGTTATCATGCGTGGTGTCAAGCACAAGCCGTCAAAGAATTAGGGCTTAAGAAACGTCCGAAAATAATTGGTTTTGATATGTTTCCCCAGACCATCCAATATATTGAGGAAGGTTTGATAGATTACTCAATTTGGATTGGCGAATATTACTTCGGTTACTATACGGCAGCTTTTTTGTCCAATCTGGTTCGGCTCGGCGTATCAGAAACGTTGTTTATGTCGGGATTAAATGCAGATGATTATAAGGCGAATGTTATAAATTTGCCGATAGTGGCTTTTTATGAAAACAATATCCATGACTATAAAACGTGGAGTGAAAAACATAATCCATTCAAACTATTAACAAAACAAGCTTGAGTTACCGCTTCACTACGGGTAATGACTCATATGCTAAATAATATGGTAAAGGAGGGAGAAAATTATCAAAGTTTGGAATGAAATATAACAAAATGAGAGAGGGAGATAAGCGAAGATGAAAATGAGACATTTGTGGATGATCCTAATGATGTTGATTTTGGTAACCAGTTGTTTCTCGGCATTTGCGGCGGATAAAGTCACTACCTTGCAGTTACAGTTTAGCATGGTCGGCGATCCGCCCGCACAAACACTCAGACAACTTGTTTCTCAATATGAGAAATTACACCCCAATATCAAAATCGAGGTTTCCTATGTTCCCTGGGAAAACCACCGTTCAGTGACGATTTCAAAGCTTGTTTCGGGGAATCCCCCGGACATTCTCCATTCAGCCACTTCTCAAGGGGCGGTTGAATATGCCAATATGGGCGTGTTAACTGACCTGAAACCATACTTAAAGCAAGATCCAAAGTTTTTCAATGACTTCATTCCGTCGACTTTTAAAGAGTTGAATTACCAGGGGCTGCCGTTCGTACAATCGCCGGAGGCGGTAATTTTCTATCGCAAGGATTTATTTAAGGAAGCGGGTATTCCTTTTCCCACAGTTGATAAACCTTGGAGTTGGGATGAATTTATTAAATATGCTCAGAAACTCACGGCGGATCAGGACAAGGATGGGGTAATAGACCGTTGGGGCTTTGTTGACCGTGGTCAATCCGGTTTTATATTCATGAAATCCACGATTCCCTTGATTTGGAGCTTTGGTGCCGATGTCGTAAGAAAATCCAACAATAAATGGGTTTCTGGTTTCGATACTCCGCAGGCAAAAAGATTTGTTCAATTTTATGTAGACTTGACTAGAAAGTATAAGGTCAGACCGGAAAGTTATTTGGGATGGGGTTTTGCAGAAGGACTACGGGCATGGAAAGAAGGAAAAGTCGCCATGTTTGGCGTGGGAGCCTGGTTTGCGGATTCGATTCAACAAAATACCGACATGAGATTCAACGAAGAATGGGATGTGATGCTTTATCCGACTGCTCCGGGCGCCAAAAAGTTCTTTTACCAAACCTTAGATTATTATATGATTCCCAAAGCGTCTAAACAAAAAAAAGAAGCCTGGAATTTCCTGAAATGGATGTATGAAAAAGAGCAGCTAATTGCGATGGCTAAAGCAGATTTTGATTTGGCTCCGGCAAGGAAATCCGTGTTGGCCGATCCTTACTATTCACCGCAGAATAAGCCTTTGTATGGGAGTAGGCTTGCGATTTGGGCGGAAGATTCCAAATTTATGCCATTATGTCCTGAATACTCAGTGGTTTGGACCGGTATTGTTGAGCCGATTCTTCAGAGCGCCGTCCTGGGGAAAATCACGGTAAACGAAGCCATATCGCGCTTAAATACGGAGATCAATAAGAAACTGAAGAAATAGTTCTGAAAAATTATTACTAAGATAGAGATGGACTTAGTTCATCTCTATCTTAAAAGAAAGTATGTGAGATAAATATGAAACGCGATAATATGCTTCCTTATTTATTTATCAGCCCATCTGTTATTATGTTGTCGATGGTGGTCTTAATTCCGGTCTTATTCATACTGATGCTGAGTTTTAGTAAAACTGATTTGCTTTCTACATTTCAGTTTGTTGGTCTTGGCAATTATCAGGAATTGTTATTTGAAGACCCGTATTTTTGGCAGGTGGTAAAAAATACGGTCATTTGGACGGTATTGAGTGTTTCCTTGGAATACAGTATCAGCTTGGGTATAGCCTTATTGCTGAATCGAGATGTTCCAGGAAAAAGGTTTTTCAGAAGTATTATCTTGATCCCCTGGATAGTACCGCCAGTGACGGCCGCCCTCATTTGGCTGACGTTTTATGATCCCAATAACGGTGTGTTGAATTACCTCTTATCAAAAATAGGATTATCGCCAAGAGCATGGCTGGTTGAACAAGGCTCGGTGCTGCCAAGTTTGATTGCTGCGGCGGTATGGAAATACGGCCCATTTATGACCGTGTCATTGCTTTCCGGATTGCAGGGAATTCCATCAGAGGTGTACGAAGCGGCGGCCGTGGACGGCGCTATTGGCTGGAAGGCCTTCAAATATGTCACTTTTCCTATGTTAATGCCCATCACGTCGGTGCTGCTCATCCTCGGTACAATCTGGAGAGCGGGACACTTCGATTTTGTGGCCTTATTAACTGGAGGGGGTCCGGCCAATGCCTCCCAATTAATATCCACTTATTCCTATAATGCTCTAAATATTCAATTTAACGCCGGACTGAGCGCAGCTATCGCATTAATGGGGGTTTTCGGGTTAGCCGTATTCATGGTGCTTTATATCAGGAAGGTAAGGAGAGACTAAGATGTATAACCGCCGAGGACTCAAATATTACGTTTCTACCTATCTGGGGCTTATTGGAATAAGTTTTATCATGCTGTTTCCCATTTATTGGATGATTATCTGCAGTATACAGGGTTTGCGTATACCCGAGATTCGGTTAACGATACCATGGAATCAAATTACGTTTGAAAGCTACTCGAAAGTTTTTGTGGACATGCCTTTTCTAACCTGGTATAAAAACAGCATCATCGTAACCATAGCAACAACCTTTGTCGCCGTGCTGGTTGCCATATTTGGAGCTTATGCGTTGTCGAGATTTAAGTTTCGTGGCAGAAAACTGTTGGCCACAAGTGTGCTTGCCACGCAGCTTTTCCCCGGCGTATTGTTAGCGATTCCAATCTATGTATTATTTGCGCGGATGGGCCTTTTAAATACCTATCAGGGCTTGATCCTCAGTTATGTCACAAAGGCCTTGCCTTTTAGTATATGGATGCTTTGGGGATATTTCGACTCAATCCCGGAGGAACTGGAAGAATCGGCGATGGTAGACGGGCTAGGAAGAGTTGCGACGATTTTTAGAATCACTTTGCCATTGGCTGCTCCCGGTTTGGCCGCGGTTGCCTTATTTGCCTTTGTTTTATCATGGGAGGAATTTCTTTATGCATTGTTAATTATGGGACCGGATTCCATGATTACTTTAACTGTCGGAGCATCTAGACTTGTCGGGAGCCAGAGCGTTTTGTGGGGTAAGATTATGGCATATTCAGTGATGATGACCTTACCGACCGCGATATTTTTTGTTTTCTTACAGAAATATTTAGTACATGGCTTAACTGCGGGATCTGTCAAGGGCTGAAGTTTTTCATATAATCCGGTCAGATCCGACTAAATCTATTATAGGGAGGGAATCGGCAAATAAACCAAAGTTGAGGTTGGAATTTTAGAAATTGAATGATTATGAATCTACAATATTTGAAAGGTAGGAATACTCTGATGAAGATTGAACGTATTGAAACGAAATTAGCTGATATTGCATATAAAGAACAATTTAACAAGGACGAGCGCTATTACGTCCACGGCTACGAGACGGGCAAAAAGACTGATCAATGGATTCAGCGGAATGTGGTTGTTTTTATTTATACAGATAATGGCTATTGTGGTATTGGTGAGGCTGCCCATTGTCCGGGAATTTTCGGTGAAACTGCCGCTGGTTCCATAGGCGCCATTAATTTGTATCGAACAATGCTTATTGGAATGAATCCTTTCGATATTGTAAAAATACATCATACCATTGATCGCATGACATTGATCGGTAACAACGCGGCGCGCGCAGCTGTCGACATGGCCCTATACGATATAATGGGGAAGGTATTAAATGTGCCGGTGTATGATCTATTAGGAGGAAAGACCCGGGATTCTTTTAAAACCCATATCAGTCCCGCGATTAGTAATGAAGTCATTAAAAATACGCAAGGATTCATTGATGAGGGCTTTTCAGTTTTCAAAGTCAAAATGACAGGTAACGTAAGTGTTGATATTGCCAGAATTAAAATGTTGATTACAGGTTTTGATGAAAATATTTTGCTCCATGTTGATCCCAATCAAGGTTGGAGCGTTAACGATACCATCCGTATTTGTGAGGTCATTACGAAACATCCGGAGTATAAACAAAATATTATGATCGAACAACCTGTTTCGGCCCAGGATTTAGAGGGAATGGCTTTTGTAACCCAGAATACATCGGTACCTATTATTGCGGATGAGTGCGCCAGAACCCCTCAAGATGTGTATAAAGTGGTGAAAAACCGTGCTGCCAATATCATTAATGTAAAATTGACAAAAGCCGGAGGCCTGTATCCGGCCAGACAGTGTATTGCAATCGCCGAAGCGGCCAATGTGCCTTATATTGTCGATGAGATTAACGAAATGCGCATTTGTAATACGGCTGTTGCGCATTTAGCAATGTCGGCGAAGAATATTGTTTATGGAGGTTGTTCTTGCCATCTGATACTTATCAATGACGTGGTCAAAGAGGGCGGAGTACAAGTCAAAGGAGGAGTTGCCACTCTTCCGGAGACTCCAGGACTTGGCATTAAAGAATTAAATATGTCATTACTCTTTGATTAAGTGTTCACCAGAAAACAATTTTGCAATGGCGTTAGTTACAACGCCATTGCAAAATTGCAGATAACATCAAATTGTTGGTATACAAGGATTTGTTAAAACAGGATGCTGTCCCAAAATATTAAAAGTAATCATTTTTGGTCATGCCTTACGGTAGATAAAAATCGTCGCATAAGAGATATGTGATTTTAATTCGAAATTTGTCCGAAGAAGATTGTAAACCAACTTTATTATTTGCTTTGAATAATCATTGTTATCGTTCAGAATGGTTGGGTGTTTATTAGTTTTTTGGAAATCTTATTGTAAGAAATGCTTAGTATATAGAAGTAATGAAATTTTTATGCTGCTGTGTCTGTTTTCTTCGGCAGGGAGGATTTGGGCACTAGGTAAAAGAACTATTTATTATGTTAATTACTATGATATTTACTCTATAATAAAGAGGTTTGGCTTAATGGCGACATTAAAGGATATAGCGCGACGCGCAAATGTTTCAGTATCAACGGCTTCCCGTATCTTGAGCGGTTCAGAAAGAGCCAATGAACTATTGCCGGCTACACGTGAAAAGGTATTAAAAGTGGCCGAAGAATTTGATTATCAACCCAATACTTCCGCACGTTTATTAAGAACTGGTATAACAATTACCCAAATCGCTTATGTGTTTTATGCTCCACGCGAAAAAATTTCAACGGAACCTTTTTTTATTAAGGTTCTCGAAGGAATTGAAAAAGCTACACTAGAGCTTGAATGGGCACTACACTATATCAGCCTGGATAACACGCGCGCGTTGAATATATTGATTGAACGAATCAATAATGGAACGATTAAGGGGGTTATTTTAGCAGGGTATTTTTCTCCGGATTTGGTCAAGCAGGTACTTGATACACGTGTTCCTGCTGTAGCCGTGGCCCCGTTTTATGATTTACCCGATTTGGTAAAGATTGAAATCGATAATCAATTGGGGATTCAATTGATACTGGATCATTTGTTTGAGCTAGGGCATAAAAATATCGGATTTATTTCAGGAAGCGATTCTGAAAAAGAGCTTCCTCCTTTTACTGCCCGGCGTAATGCTTATTCAGAGGTTCTTAAGGAACATAGGCTGGATACAAATCATACATTTATCATACCCAATTGGACTTCTTATGTTAAATATCGACAAACTACCCTTGAAAGCATTACCCAGCAACTTTTGTTACTAAGCCGTCATTGTACTGCTCTTGTTTGTGCGAATGATTTAATTGCTAGATGGGTGTTGAGTGTTTTGCAAATTAATAATGTTAAGGTTCCGGGTGATTGTTGTATTACAGGATTTGACAATATTGAATGGAGTTCATATTTAAATCCTCCTTTAACGACGGCCGCAGTCCCAATTGCGAAAATGGGAGAAATGGCTGTTGACATTTTGAATAAATTTATCAATAAAAAAACAGCCGTGAATCCAATATACATCGTCGAGCCCAAAATCAATATTAGAAAAACAACTGGACCGCCAAAGAACATCTCTTAATAGAAGTAGACAATGTTTAGAAATTAGATTCTCGAACTTCTTACACACAGTCAATTCGTTATTTTAAATGGGCTTTGTTTATTTCGACAATGATATGGGTTTGACTTACTTGAACTTTAAAAATAAGAAAAAGTATAGGGCATGAAGATGCTTCTTTTTATATATCCCTGTGAAGTATAAACACATTGATAATGATAATTCAGTGGTATATTTTGAGATCAAATCCTTGCCAATGTGCGTTACTGCTGACCAAAGGATTACCTGTAGCTGTAAAATTAAAAATAATCAAGCGTTTATACCTTCCTAAATGTTTTCTCTATTTCATAAGCAGTTTCATCCCGTATGACGTTTTCTAAAGTCAACAGGAGTTACACCAAATTGTGCCTTGATAAATTTTGTAAAACTGGATGGCTGATCAAATCCAAGCTTTTCAGCAATTAGGTATATTGGCTCTTTGGTCGTTAGAAGTAAGTTTTCTGCGAGTTCCAAAACTCGTAATTTTATATATTCTTGCCCCGTTTTTCCAGTTTCTTTTCTCAGCATATCCGAAAGATAATTAGGTGAATAACTCATTGCTTGTGCAAGTCCTTTTACACTTGGCTGTCCGAACCTTTCGATAACCTCCAAAGTACATTGTTCTTTCAGAAGCATTTCAAATTTTATAACTACTTCTTTATTAACTGCCGTTCTCGTAATGAATTGCCTACCATAAAAACGTTTTGCATAGTTTAAGAGTACTTCAAGATTCGAGATGATTAAGTCTTCACTGTAAAAATCTAAATTTGTACTATATTCCACTTGTATGTTTTCAACTGTACGCTCAATGATGCCTTTTTCCGAATCCGAGAGATGCAAAGCTTCGTTCGCTTCATATTCAAAAAAGCTGTATTCAGACATTTTACGCCATAATGAGCTGCCCCTTATTAAATCAGGGTGAATGCAAAGCATCCAGCCATTCGATTTCTGTCCTCCATAACTTTCTCCGATAGTCAATACTTGTCCAGGCGCAGCAAATATAAGGCTGCCCTCACGAAAGTCATAATATTGTCTCCCATATTTTAGTTCACAATCGGGATTATTCTTTAGAGATATTAAATAAAAATTTAGGACATAGGAGTTGTTATAAAATTTTTCAATGGGTTCAATACTATCAAAATCAATCACGGTAATTAATGGATGTTTTGGTTTCTCACACCCTAGTAATTCGTTTAAAATCGTTATTGAATCAATATTTATCATCAGTTATTCCCCTTATCATTTTAAGTGCCGCTCACCTTTTCGATAGACTACAATTGTAGGATTATCCTTTTCAGCTGCAGCTGTGAAATTATTTGTTCATTATTATACACAGATTATTTTGTCTGCAACATATCCAAATCCACGATAAACTTGTGTTAATCTCAGATATTATTGATCAGTAATCCTGACAATATAATCTGTAATCAAGATATGTACCCCAATAGGCTTAAAGTATTATAAATGGAATGGAAGTGAAACTAAATGGAGGGAATAAAATGATGTATAAAATTTTTTTTTATGTATTAGTAGCATTAATAGCATTAACTTCGGTTGTATTTGGACCAAGAATTAATAAAGGCATTAAACTAAAGAAAGATAAGGTGAATACTTATGCTATTCAGAATGTGAAGACCAATAGGTGTATTCGACCATACAATGCAAAATATCAAGACGATAACAAAGTTATTCTCTATAGTCTTAACAACTGGGAGTGCATAACATGGCAATTTATTAAACTGGATAACGGTGCATACCTTCTCAAAAATCTTTATACTCAAAAGACTTTTCAGCCTGATGCTGATCCAGCTGAAGATGTTAAAATGTGGCAAAAACCTCTGGGTGAGTCAAATCAGCAGTACTGGGAATTTCTCGAAAAAGATAATGAAACCTATCTTATACGTCTTAGAGGTACGGAATTGTATCTTACGGCAGCCTCAGAAGAACAAAACTCCGATATTGTGCTGAAACCTTTACTGAATGCCTCCGAGCAATATTGGAAATTAATTGAACAACACCCTATCATATAAATAAGTACACTTATTTAAGTGCACTCTCGAAAACTCAGAGCGCCCGAATTTTGCATATTTCAAGAAGCGAATTTGCATTAAGCAGCAGTGCAAGCCGGGAATCAAAGCACATTAGCGATACTCTTTTCATGTTTCTATAAAAGAGTATTGATACAAGATAATAAATAAAGAATTGAGGGATAATATGGAAAGTAAAACAATTTTAATTACCGGCGCAACGAGCGGTATTGGAAAGGCAACCGCGAAAGCTTTAGCACAGCAAGGTCATACTGTCATTATGCACGGGCGGAATAAAACAAAAACGGAAAAAGTATGGGAAGAAATTAAATCCGAAACTGGCAATACCAAAATTGACAGGGTGCTTGCCGATCTGTTCCTGCTGTCAGATGTGAAGCGCATGGCGGATGAATTCAAGGAAAAGTATGATCGGTTGGACGTGCTGATTAACAACGCAGGCAACATGATGAACAAGGAGCGAGAAACGACAATAGAAGGCCTGGAGAAAACAATAGCGCTCAACCTATTATCACCATTCCTTTTAACCCAATTATTACTGAATGTTCTGGTAAAAAGTCCTTCAGCGCGAATTATCAATGTTGCCTCGGAGATGCACAAACGGGGAGGTAAACCAGATTTTAAGGATTTTCAGTTGGAAAACAGCTATAGCTGTCCACGGGCTTATGGGTTATCCAAACTTTATCTCATATGGATTTCCCGGCATTCAATTACTGAATTGAAACAAAAAGGGCTGGGGCACATAACCGTCAATATTGTGCATCCCGCTACTACAAACACAAATTTTGGACTCGATAGTGATAAAGGCTTCCTCAACAACCTTATTTTTAGAGTCGTAATGCCTTTAACTTTGACTCCTGAACAAGGCGCAGAGTCAAGCATATATTTGGCCACTTCTGATGAAGTGAAAGACGTTACCGGTCAATATTATGGACCCAAGAAAAAATTAGCCAAAACGGACGATAGATATTATTCGGCTGAGAATGAAAAGATCGTTTGGGAATACTGCAAACAAATTACTAAGCCTTATTTAAGTAATTAATATAAAGCGGCTGGAGTGGAAATTAACGGCTACAAAACAAGGTAAGTCACAGTTCGGATGTAGAGATTTGCCTTCTTCCCAATCGCCTGTTACTTTTCCTCAGTTTAATGTAGCACACCGGTTTTAGCCACTTAATTCTCTGGCGATTAGCGTGTTCGGATTAACACCGACGGGAATAATCCAGCTTCGCCGGACACACGGTGCACAACAAAAGAGCAGACGATTATTATACCGTCTGCTCAGTACCTTTTAAACGTATCAGATATATTTCATCAGGTTGTTTCAAAAATTCCCAATATTGAAGGCTGTTCGCCTCAATAGGTTGTTGAAAAAAAGCAACACCAGGTTTGGGCGTTGATGATGGTTGAAAGGTTTTATCATTCCATAGGTTTTTTAAGTAGATACGAACTATCCTCTAATTTTATAAACTGCCAGGTCATACATTCCCAGTTATTGAATCACCTTTTTCAAAGGCGCGGATGACACAGATTAAAAATCATGGATACTACATTTTCCAATTGGAGGGGAGCAGCAATCATGCAATTATAGGCACTTAAGTAACTGGGGGGTGAGTCGAAGCCGCAAAATCGACTCACCCCTTCAGCGATCTGTCGAGGCTGTCTAAAAAGCAATTCGAAATCAATAAGAAATACAATATATAGATTCATCGAATAGGTCGGTTTCAATATATTGTATTTCTTTATCGTCAAATTTCCTTTTGGGACAGCCCCCGTTCCCTAGCAGGAACTCAGTGGAGTAAAAAAAATTTGCAATAAAAAACAGATTGGTTTCGTCTATATAGCAAAAGATATTTTAAGAGTAAAATTGCATAATAATTGAAGAGGTATTCAATTGAAATAGCCAGGGACTTCATAAATTTTGTTTATTGTTATTACAATATAGTCAAGTACCTGACTATTCGATCCAAAATAAACAACAAAGGAGAGGCTATGGATATGAGTGAAACGAGAAAAAAGGTGATCGAACAATTGATGAATCTACAGATGCTTTTACATCGCTATCAAATGCAGAACTTTATGGCTTTTGGCCCATGGGGCAACCCCAACAGAGGACAAGGACGTGTTTTATCCATATTGAAAATGAAACCGGAGATCAGTCAGAAAGAATTAGGGTACTTGTTAAATATGAGCAAGCAATCTTTAGCTGAGATACTCGGTAAATTGGAAAAGAACGGCTATCTTATCAAAGAAACTTCCGATGAGGACAAACGCAGTTTTAACATCAAACTGACAGAAAAGGGGGCAACGATCGCCGGTGAGATGGATGACACCCCCATTGATTTGCAGAACCTTTTTGAAGGTTTTCGTGACGAAGAAGTAGCCGACTTCAGTGAGTTTCTTAACCGGATTATTATACGTTTAAAAGATCAATTTATCGGCGAAGATGATGATTTGCGGCAGCAGATGATGGAAAGATTTATGGAACAACATGATCATTTCTTTAGGGGACATGAACATTGGTTTGACAGACATGATAGGACGGATTTCTTCGGCGGTAAATTTCCCGATAAAAGGCACAGACAGCACGACAATGATCCGGATGAAGATAGATAAAAGAATGGAAATAGGAAGGATGTTATCAAAATGAGTTCTGAGAAAATAACGGGTTTAGGTTCGATGCCCAATAGCCAACCCTGGAATCGAAAAAAAATTTTATTATTATCAATTTTAACGGGTGTCATAGCATTCATATGCATCATGACGTACCAATATTTTACGTCAGATCATTATCTTTATATCGATAATGCCATGGTCGACGGCGAGAAGATATCGATTAGTTCGAAGTATTCTGGAAAAATTGTCAAGATGTTCGTTTCCGAAGGAAGTTTTGTAGACAAGGGGCAACTACTTGTGCAAATGGATGATGATGAACTTTTGGCTCAAAAAAATCAGGCGGAATCCAGCTTGCTCTACAATGAAGAAAATGTTAAATTATGTGCCTTAAACTTGCATAAAGCAACCGACGATTTCAACCGCACCCAAAACATTTATAAAATGGGAGTCCTTCCAACGGCGGAGTATGAACAGGCTAAAATCACATTAGATTCCAACAAAACCCGGAAAAAAATGGCCGATGCCCAGGTAGATTCGGCAAAAGCTCAATTGAGTATTATAGAAAATCAGATCAAAGCTTCCAAAATTTATGCGCCGGCCGATGGGGTGGTTGCCAAAAAATATTCCTATGAAGGAGATGTAACCCAGTCGAGTCAGGTTATCTATACAATCTACAATCTGCAGAATGTATATGTTGTAGCCAATGTGGATGAGACCCAATTTCGGAATGTTCATCTTGGACAGAAAGCCGTCATTACCATTGATGCTTATCCCGACCGTAAATTCAGGGGAAGTGTGGTATCGCTCACTCCTTGCACAGTTGCCCAGTTTACTTCATCCCCAGTCAATAATAACAGCAGTGATTTCACCAAAGTATCCCAGGTGATATCTTTAAAAATCATGCTGCATGACTTATCCGATAACGATATGAAAGGACACACTCCAATATTGCCGGGCATGTATGTTGAAGTAAAACTGAAGGAGAAATAAAATGTATAGAAATTTAACAGCCAGAGAACTGTCGGAACCGGCAATCAAGGCGCAAGGCCTGGTGAAAATATTCGCTGAAAAGCGTGTTGTGGATGAAATCTACTTAACAGTACCTGCCGGAAAAGTGTACGGTATCCTCGGACCTAACGGAGCCGGCAAGACTACAACGATCAACATATTAACGACTCTATTGAAACCAGACGGGGGAAGGGCTGGGATTTTCGGACATGATGTTCTGAAAGAATCCGATACGATTCGGCAATTAATCGGACTGACCGGGCAATATGCATCACTGGACGAAAATCTGACCGCCTTTGAAAACCTATATATTTTTTCAAGGCTGCTGGGTTTCGCTCATGCTGATGCAAGTCAGAAAGCTTACACTCTTTTGTCCGACTTCGGCTTAGAGGATGCCGCCACCAAGATCGTTTCGAAATTTTCCGGTGGTATGCGGCGGAGACTGGATTTGGCGGCAAGCCTCATATCGGAACCTCCATTGTTATTTCTGGATGAACCCACTACAGGGCTGGATCCATATACCCGGTCGCAGATGTGGAACGTAATCCGCCGGCTGGTTGATCAGGGTACCACCGTTTTACTAACCACGCAATATCTGGACGAAGCTGACCAGTTGGCCGACAGGATCGCTGTAATCGACCACGGAAAAGTGGTTGCCGAAGGAACACCGGATGAGTTGAAGAAGTCGGTGGGCTCAACCTCACTACATCTCCAACTGACCCATCAGACGGATGCCGAGAAAGCTATGGGTATGATAAAACGAACCCTTGGGACAGAAGGAGCTTTAACCGATAAGGTTAAGGCAACCATATCGGTTCCTATGAAAGACCCTGATGATGTATTCGATCTGCTTTTAGTATTCCGCGATGGGGGAATCAGTCTGGCAGAATTCAGTGTTCAGAAACCGACCCTGGATGAGGTATTTCTCACGATTACCGGACATATTGCCAAAGAGCAGCAAACGGAGGAAATTCATGAATCATATTAAATTATCACTCAAATCCGATATTCATCCGATTCCCAAAAATAGCTTTGAACAGCTCATCGATAACTCGATCGTGATGGCCTATCGAGGTATCTTAAAGATTTTCAGAAATCCGGAGCAGCTGTTTGATGTGACCTTAATGCCGATTATTTTCACTTTGATGTTCTCTTATATATTTGGTGGCGCTATTGCGGGTGGTGTGCGGAATTATCTTCCGATCATAATCCCCGGAATACTGGTGCAAACACTTTTGTCATCCTCGATAGCGATTGGAGTTCAGCTCCGTGAAGATATGGACAAAGGGGTTTTCAACCGCTTTAAGTCATTGCCGATTGCCCGAATTTCTCCTCTGATCGGTGCGCTTCTTGCCAATATTGTCCGGTATTTGATTGCAACATTATTGACTTTTATGATGGGGTTTATGATTGGATTCAAAGCTTATGGGGGTATCACCGGAGTGATCTCCGCCAGTATACTTGTGATATTTGTTGCCTGGTCCATGAGTTGGGTATTCATTTTTCTGGGTGTGATCACCCATTCGGCATCAAGCCTCTCGGGATTGTCAAACCTGATCATGATGCCGCTTACATTTCTTTCTAACGCTTATGTGCCAATCAATAGCTTTCCGAAAGCACTGCGGATTATTGCCAACATCAATCCCATTTCCCATCTGATTTCGGCAGTCAGGCTACTGACCAACCATGGTATGATGGGAAGGGAGATCTGGCTTTCACTTCTGGGCGGTATTATATTTATCGTAATATTTGCACCGCTGTCATTAAAAGCTTATATGAGAAAAGCATAACAGGAGTGAACCACCCCCGATTTGAAAGACAGCAAGAAAGGCTGGTATAATAAAACAAATCGGGAGGTAAAAAGATGAACGAAAGAAGAAAGTTTGATCGTGCATTTAAGATAGAAACCGTAAAGCTCATTACAGAGCAAAGCCATACAGTATCAAGTGTAGCTAATGAGATCGGATTACATGAAAATACCATATATAAATGTCTCAGACAACTACATGTAGATCCGGAAAACGCATTCCCCGGTAGTGGTAACCTTAAACCGGAAGAAGATGAGATCCGTCGAATGAAACGGCGAATGGTTGAATTAGAAGAGGAGAACGCCATCCTAAAAAAAGATATGGCCTGACGTCCATAGGACGTGCCTTCACAAAGCCATCGAGATAAGGTACCAATTTATCTTGGACCACAGCTCCAAATACTCGGTGAAGAAGATGTGCCATATTTTAGAAGTCTCCCGGAGCGGCTTTTACGCCTGGTGTAAGAGGCCTAAAAGCAAACGCAAGCTGGAAAACGAAAAACTCATTCAAGACATTATTAGGGTTTTTAACC
>JAEXDA010000070.1 GCA_023401925.1 Bacillota bacterium | reverse complement strand
CTTTGAGGGGCAGCTTGTAAAAGAAACGCGGTTGGCGGGCTTTATTTCGAAAAGTCTTAAGACTTCGCTAGTAACGTGCCCTTATAGGGCGGTGCAAGCCACCCGTTTGACGGGTGGTCTTGACTTTAGTACGATTCATATTCCATTACATGAAGAAGGCTGAAGAGGTCAGAGAATGACAACCAATGAGCAAATTGCCAGGGATTTAGACACTTTATATACCACGATTCATAGCGAAGGAGTCAAGGCCCTCAGAGATGGAAAGGAAAGCCTTGATCATTACTTGCAAAATGTAGAACGGGATAGCAGGAGGGGTTTGACTTTATTAGTCAATCTGAACGGACTTCTGTCGGAAAATTATGGGTTACTGGTGAAAGAAATGAAGGGGGTTGAACCCAGGCAGTACTATTATCCGGAAACTGATTTGCATGTGACTGTTCTCACTCTGATAAGCGCCGGCACTCATTTTCACAGTGATGAAGTCATCAATGATAAGATTATGCAAATCATCAATTTTGCAACCCTTAATGTCAAACCGTTTGAGATTGAGTTTCGGGGGATTATTTTAAGTAATGGCGCGATTATCATCAAAGGTTATTACAAAGAAGGCCTTCATGAGTTGCGAGATAACATTAGGAAATTTGCAACCCAGTATGGATTTAAGCCGAGAGAACGCTATCAAAGTATATCAGCTCACGTTACTTTCGGACGATTCGTGTCGAAATTAGAAAACCGCAATAAATTCTTGCAGAAAATAGAAACTTATCAAGACTTTAAAATCGGAGTCGTTCAGGTCGATCAGATGGAACTTGTTATTCACGATTGGTATAATAGCCGCAAAAATGTGCTTCAAAAATTTCATTTGGAACATTTTTGATTCTAATTATAAATTATCCAGGGTAAGCGGAATTGGGAAATCATCAGGGATTTTATCAACCGTATAGTGAAGGGCAACCGGATCGGGAATCAGTCCGAATTGGGAATCCTCTGGATAGCTTACGGATAAATGAGGCATATAACCGGCAAAAGCGCAAACCGATTGCATATCGCTCCAATAGGAAACCATGAAAAAATGTTCCCAGTTACCTTGGGGTTGACTGTAGATATATACTCCAAGATTTCCGGGAATCGCTTTGATTTGAACCACCCGGGTTTGAAGAAGATAAACCCGGTAGGCTCCTGCTTTAGCCTGTGGTACGATGCCATGCCAAGATCGAACGATCAAGAGGGCGACCTCCATTCAAGTCCAAGTCATTCTCAATGACTGAAAGTATCATCATAGTATTCCATATCCAATTATACTCCAGATTTAGGTTTCAGATAACCTGCTATTTTAGGTTTTTTAAATATCTTTTCCCGGAGTTTTTTGGTTTTACCTTTGGATTAAGAATTGACATCCATGGCAAAGTTTGTTATAGTAAAATAAGAATAGAAGTTTTAAAGAGTTTAGCTTAGATTAGAGTCATTATAGTTGAGATGAGTGGAGACGAGTGCATAGGCAGCGTATATTTACGTTTATTAAGCCAGGCGCGCGAGTTGCCTGGCTTTTTTATATTGGTTAAAAGGATGTAAGCCGCGCCCACGTGCGGAGACAATCCATGTAATTTAGAGGAGGTTTTTTTGATGAGCATGAATTTAGAGACGAGAGTAGTGGAAAAAAAGGGATTGAAAGCTGTAGATGTCGCAATTGTGGCGGTATTATTGGCAGTCGGCGCAGTATTGAGAATTTTCTGCCCGCCATTGGTTGTCGGAATTACCCCCAACTTTGTAATTGGCATGTATTGTTTGGCGATTTTGCTTTTGCGTCCTAAATTACCGGCAGTTATCGGCATTGGTTTGGTCGCCGCGGCGGTTTGCCAGTTGACCACCAAATCGGCGATTCCGTTCTTGAATTTTGTGAGTGAACCTTTAGGGGCGATTGCAGTTTACCTACTTGCTTTTATCAATGTCGATTTTGGGGTCGTGAAATATATCCGGGTCTTTATTATTTCGTTTCTCGGGACAGCAGTCAGCGGTTTTACCTATGCCGGAATTATGGTTCAAGTTCTCACGGCAAGCGGCAAAAATGCCCCGGCATTTGCCGCCTTATCGGTGGTTGTTTTGGTTACCGCTTTATTCAACGCCATCCTGGCAAGTATTTTATACGTTCCTTTGAAAACCACTTTATCAAAAAATCGTTAACAGAGCCATTGATTAGTTTTTAAGTTGCCCATCTAAATACGATAAAAGGAAGCCAGCATGGACCCAGTCATTGCCATTGAACATCTAACTTTTCAATATCCTTCATCCGCCCAGGATTCAGAAGCGGCGGAAGTCAAGGATGCCGCCTTAAACGATATTTCCTTATCGGTTCAAGCCGGCGAATTTATCGGGATTACGGGACCGGCCGGAGCCGGCAAATCGACATTGGTATTAACCATCAATGGTATTATTCCGCATTTCCAATCCGGAACCTTTCAAGGCAGGGTGTTGATCAATGGTCATGATACGTTTGAAACTTCTTGTTCGGAGATTTCCCGGCAAGTTGGTAGCGTCTTTCAGGACCCCGAAGCGCAATTGGTCGCTCCAACAGTCGAGGATGAAATCGCTTTTGGCTTGGAAAACTTCGGCTTTGAACCGGAACTCATTGAAAACCGGATTCGAGAGTCATTGCAATTCATCGGGATCTCTCATTTACGGAATCGTTCAACCTCGGAACTTTCAGGGGGGCAAAAACAAAGAGTTTCAATAGCTGCGGCAATCGCTCTACGCCCAGGAATCCTTATCCTGGATGAACCTACCTCGGAACTGGATCCAATCGGAACCATGGAAGTTTTTGAGGTTTTAAAAAAACTCAATCAAGATTTTGGGTTAACGATTCTTGTGGTGGAACAGAAAATCAACATTTTGATGGAATATATCCAACGTTTATTAATAATGAACCGGGGCAGCTTGTTTGTTGACAAGACTCCCCGGGAAATCATAGCCAGGCCTGAAACCCTTCAATCGGTGGGCTTACGGGTTCCGCCCGTAAGCGAATTGGCTTTTTTATTGCAAAAGGAAGCCCGGTATGTGGAGGAATTGCCGCTTACGGTAGATGAGGCTTATCTAGGTCTACAAAAAACTTTAAACCGAAGTGGAGAGAAAAAATGATTCGCGCTTCTGATGTTTCTTTTACCTATCCAAGTGGAGTGAATGTACTCCAACATATTTCTTTTCAAATTAATCCGGGGGAATTTGTAGCCTTGATCGGCCAAAACGGCGCTGGGAAAACGACCTTGCTGAAACAATTGAATGGTCTTTTAAAACCCACCGCAGGCGACCTTTTTATTGACGGGGTCAATACCAGGGATTCATCCACCGGAGAATTGGCCCAAAAGGTTGGTTATCTGTTTCAAAACCCGGATCATCAAATCTTCCTGCCGACTGTCGAAAAGGAAATTGGTTTTGGCCCTGCCAATCTTGATCTTTCAAAAGCTGAAGTGAAGGAGCGGGTCCGGGATGCCGCCGGCCAAGTGGGGCTCACTCCGTATTTAAAAGAAAATCCTTTATTCTTAAGTAAAGGGCAGCGGCAGCGGGTTGCCTTCGCTTCGCTTTTATCCATGCGGCCGGAGGTAATGGTTCTTGATGAGCCGACCACCGGCCAGGATTATCAGGAAGGTATTGAAATTATGGAAATGGTGAAGGAACTCCACCGAAAGGGTCATACGATTGTCTTTGTAACGCATGATATGGAGCTGGTGGCCGGATATGCGGAACGGGTTATTGTTTTAAGTGAAGGGCGAATATTGATGGATGACATTTGCAGAAATGTTTTCTATCAACCGGAGTTGCTGTTGCAGACGAATTTGTTTCCTTCACAGATTGCCCGGTTGGCCCAGAAATTTGGAAACCGCTTAAACCCCTTCGACCGTCCCCTGACTGTGGAAGAATTGTACCAGCAGGTACTAACGATAATGGAGAGTGGCTCGAATGTCTGCTGTAACTAATTATATCCAACGAAATTCCGTGATCCACCGCCTCAATCCTTTGACCAAACTGGTGTGGTCCATCACTTTAATGACCCTGAGTTTTTTGTTTACGGATGTTGTTATTTTAACGGTTCTTTTTTTATCCATCCTCCTGGTAGCGTATGCGGCAAAAATTCTTCGAGAAATGCTGCCGGCATTCATCGGCTTGTTGTGTTTCGCGGCCTTTTTTTTGTTATTTCAGGTTTTTTTTATTCCGGATGGTAAAACCTTGTTCGTTTTAATCCCGGGGACCCGGATTTTAAGAGTAACGGACCAAGGCTTGTTGTTATCTTTGGCGATGGGAATCCGTTTAATGGTGATTGCCGCCAGTTTTCCCGTGTTATTGGGAACAACGGAGGTTAAAGATCTGGTGGTGATGTTGGTTGAAAAGTTCAAAGTCCCTTACACCTATGCCTTTATGTTTATCACCTCCATCCGGTTTATTCCAACCTTTGTGCAGGAAATGGAACAAATTATTCAGGCTCAGTGTTCCCGTGCCCATCGTCTCGATAAAGGCCTTTTTCTCAAGAAGTTTCTCTCCATTTGCCCCTTGGCCATTCCCTTAATGATCACCTCAGTGAAAAAGGCGGAACAAATGGCGATTTCCATGGAAACTCGCGGTTTTGGGGTCGGGAAGCGAACTTACCTCCACCGGAATGATTTTGCTTTCCAGGACTGGCTGATTTGCTCCATCCTTTTAGCGATTGTTATTACAGGCATTTTCCTTAGTATGAAAGGAATTATTGTTTAAAAAGCGAACTTTTTTGTTATGAATTACCAGGAACAGAGAATTGTTTGAGGTGTGAAAGAATTGACGTAAAAATTGTTGATGGGGAATGAGGCGATTGCCCGGGGGCTGGTGAAGCAGGCCTTAATTTACTTTCCGCTTATCCTGGAAGCCTTTCTTTCCAGATTGTCGGTGTTTTAGCGAATGGGTCGGAGGACTGTAACTTTTACGTCGAATGGTCCGTCAATGAAAAAGTGGAGTGTCGCCGATAGGTTGGCGATTGGTTAGGCAAAGAAGTTACGCAAGAGTTATTTAGAGCGAGATAGCCAGATTAGAGGAGGTTGCTTAGTTGAGATGATCAATAAAACCATTCCGCTGGAGCTTCAGGAATTGCACAATCTTGAATACTTACAGTTAAACCATAGGGCCAAAGAGGCATTCGAATTTGAATCCCTTCAAAAGCTTTTTAAAAGAGTAAATCAGCAAGGGCTTTTTTACCAGAAAAAATATCAGGCGGACGGCTTTGTCTGGAATGAATTTCGCAGTATGGAGGATTTTCATAAAATCCCCTTCACGACTAAGGAAGAATTGCGGGAAGCTTATCCTCTGGGGATTCAAGCCGTGCCCGACCGCGATGTGGTCAGAATCCATTCTTCGTCCGGAACCACCGGATTGCCCATTATCATTCCTTATACCCGGAGAGATATTCGCGATTGGGCGATCATGTTCGCCCGCTGTTATGCCTACGCCGGTGTAAACCGGGAGGACAGGGTGCAAATTACTCCCGGCTATGGACTATGGACTGCCGGTATTGGATTTCAGGCCGGCGTGGAGCGCCTGGGTGCCATGGCGATTCCGATGGGCCCGGGAAATACCGAAAAACAGTTGCAAATGATGGTTGATTTGAAATCCACTGTGCTTTGCAGCACATCTTCCTATGCCTTATTGCTGGCGGAGGAAGTTCAAAGAAGATCTTTAACGGACAAAGTTCACCTGAAAACCGGTATTTTCGGCTCGGAACGCTGGGGCGATAAAATGCGGGCCCGGATCGAGAAAGAATTGGGGATTGAATCCTACGATATTTACGGGCTAACCGAAATATACGGTCCCGGAATCGGAATCGACTGCCAGTTCCATCAAGGAATTCATTATTGGTCCGATTATTTATACTTTGAAATTATCGATCCCCTCACTGGAAAAGTCTTGCCCCAAGGTGAGTTGGGTGAATTAGTCATTACCACCTTATGTAAAGAAGGGGCCCCGCTTATTCGTTACCGGACTCATGACTTAACCCGGATTATCTCCGGCGTTTGTGAGTGCGGCAGTATTTATCCACGAATCGACCGCATCTTGGGACGCAGCGACGATATGATCAAGATCAAGGGAGTCAATATTTATCCGGGGCAAATTGAAGATTTGTTAAAAGAAACACCGGGAGCAAGCAGTGAATATCAAATCCGGCTGAGCCGGGTGGATGCCAGGGATCAGATGTTGCTCCAGGTGGAGGGGGAGAAGGGCGTTGATCCCCAAACGCTTACAGAAAGAATCGGAAGTAACTTTAAAAAGCGCATTGGCGTCATTATCAATGTCGAAGTGGTGCTGTTTGGGAGCTTGCCGCGTAGTGAGAAGAAATCCAAACGGGTGATTGATGAAAGAGATATTTAGTACTTTTCGGCAGCTTTTTTATGGATTGATGAAAACCAGAAAATAAAAGTAATCATTGTATAGATGCTTCCTGAAAATAAAGCAAGATATGCAATATAGAAAGAGCATCCCTAAATACCGTATCTATATTGGATATCTTGTCTTTAAAACTTCTGTACAGTTTCAATTGAATAATAAAATTCATTAATAAAGAAATTCATTTTTTATGGGCTCTTGAATCTTTCATTAATTCAATGGCTTGGTCAGAAGTTAAATTATCATGAACAATTCCTTTGATGCCTTGAACGATAATTTCCGGTTCGGCATTTTGCCATACGTTTCTTCCCAAGTCGACACCGGCTGCGCCGCATTTCATGGAATTATAGACCAGGTCCATAACATCTTTTTCGGAGTCCAGTTTCGGGCCTCCTGCAACAACCACCGGTACCTGGCAAGCGTTAATCACTCTTTCAAAATTTTCGCAGTAATACGTTTTTACGATATCGGCTCCAAATTCTACTGCAATTCGGCTGGCGAGGGATAGAAATCGGGCATCGCGTTTTTCCAATTCCCGGCCGACAGCAGTAACTGCAAGCACGGGAAGTTCAAGTTTGGAAGCGGTGTTAATCGCTTTTGCCAATGCCATGAGCGTTTGTTTCTCATGGGGCGTTCCAATGTAAAATGAAAGGGCCATTGCCGAAGCATTAAGCTTAACTACCTCTTCCGCCTCCAGGATTAAATCCTCATTGGATAACTCCTCGGTAGCAACGGAATTTCCTCCGGATGCCCGCAAAACGATGGCTTTGTCAACTTCCGGTTCAATGCAGGAAGTTAATATCCCAGGCGACATCATCAGAGCATCTACATAAGGAATCAATGGAGGAATGACCTGGGTGGGATTCTCCATTCCGGATATGGGACCTAAAAAGTAGCCGTGATCAAATGCCAGCATTACAGTTTTGTTGTCACTGGCAAAGATTTTTTTCATCCGGTTGGCTTTTCCCCAACTTTGATATTTTTTCATCGAAATCTCCTTTCGGCGTGTTACGCAGAAATTTATTATTTATTTTTTAATGCGACATCAACTTTATCTATTGGATCATAAGGCGCTTTTACAAATACAGCAGTAGCAGGTACCTTGCCAGTATTCTTTAAATAATGGGTTTCGGTTGGTTCTACATGAATCAGATCGCCCGGTCGAATTGTACTGAGCTTATCATTGACCAGAATATCTATCTCTCCTTCTAGAACATAAAAATTTTCTTCAATTCTTTCATGTAAATGATTTGAAAAATCTTCACCCGGCATCAACCGAACCAGACCGAAATCGATATTAGGACCTCGTAAAAGATATTTGGGACCTGACACTTCGAAACGATAAGGAAATTGATTTTCATTGACCAATATCATTTAATTTCACCTCCTTGTGGTGTTACGCAATTGCGCAGCATCTTATTCACCCGGCGCCTTCCACATATGCGACAGAACACCCATATTGGAGAGTTCGGCCACTTTTTGATAGACGGTTTGCCATTTGTGATAATAGTCTTGATATGTCTGATGAGTACTTTCATTGGGCAGATAAACCGCTTCAAAGCCCGCAATGTCAGTAACTGCATCACTGAAATTTTTATATAAACCGGAACCGATAATGGCACAAATGAGTGCACCTAAAGCCGTGGCCTCTTTGATCCGTGGGACTTTAACCGGTATGCCAAGCACATCGGCTAAAATACCGCACCAGACCGGGCTATACGAGGCTCCACCAGCAAAAATGATTTCTTTCGGGAAATAACCGGTGGTATCGGCAATGGTCCTCAAATTGCCCAAACTGTTGAAGGCGGCGTTTTCCATCAAAGAACGGAAAATTGCAGCTTTATTATATTTTTCAGGCTCGTTGATGTTAAAATTCAATAAAGATGGGGCGGCATGTTTCCAATGCAGATAATCCATAACGTTTGAGAATACCGGGACGATGCCGTATGCCCCAGGGGGGACTTCTTTGGCCATTTCCGAGAGCAGGGAATAAGTTGATATGCGCAATTCTTTGGCGATTACCTTTTCCCGGTCGCAAAAAGCATCACGGAACCATCTCATGACCAAGCCGATTTGGAATGATATGCCTTCATATTGCCATAAGTCGCCCACGACATGAGCATTAATTCTGATTTTGGCATTGGGTTCCGGATGAGGACTTTTGATATTACAAACTTGTTGCCAAAATGTTCCTCCCAGAATGACTGCATCATTCTCATGGACAGCCCCCACACCAACCGCGCCAAGCTGGGTATCTCCACCTCCGATGACCACTAATGTTCCCGGGTTTAAGCCCAACTCTTTCGCAATCTCCGGTTTAATCGTGCCGATCACCGAGGATGGTTCATAAACAGCCGGATAAATATCTTTTGGTAAACCAAGACGGTCGATAATTGTCGGACTCCATGTACGGTGAAAAGTATCAAAGAAGCCGCAAGTCGAACCATTGGACGGATCAAAAGCAAAAACGCCGGATAGTTTGTAAAGGATCCAATCGCTCAGCATCCCAACCCGGTAAATTTGTCGATAAATTTCCGGCAAATGCTTTTTAACCCATAATAACCGGGCAACATCGGAAAGAGAAAACGTCTGGCCGGTTAAATCATAAATTTCTTTTTCCAAGCCCAATTTTCTTAACTCAACAACTTCTTCATTAGCACGGGCGTCAATATTGGAACAAGCCCAAATTACTTCGCCTTTTTTATTGTAAAGTACCATCGCTTCACGCATGGATGTCGAAGAAATAGCCTTAATACTATCAATGGATATATTGGCTTCCGAGATGCTTTTGCGGATCAAGTTTTTAATGGTCTGCCAACTGAATTCAGTGTCAAAATCAATTGCGCCGGGTACGCCTGATTTATTAGGGTGGGCCCATTCTTGTTGATTCATCATGATTTGACGGCCTTCTTGGTTGAAAATTATAACTCGTCCACTACCGGTACCGGCATCGATAATCAAAAAATGATCCATCAGTTTCCCTTCATTTCTTTTAAAATTTATTTCAATAATTCTTGAGTAACTTGTTCATCAATGATTAAGGTTTTTACATATTTCCCATTGAGGGCGGCTTGGATTGCTTCCAGCTTGTGCATGCCTCCTGCGACCGCTATCACATTGGGAATCTTTTTTACTTTTTTAATGTTTTGGGCAATTAAACGGCGATCCGTATCATAGGGAACAATATTGCCATCCTTATCGAAAAATTGTCCCAAGATATCTCCGACAACACCGGCCTTTTTTAAATAAGCCGTGTCGACTTCGGAAATATAACCTTTTTCAATAATCGTAGCGTTTTTATCCAAGGAACCGATTCCTATTAAAGCCATACTGGCAATATCCCATAATTTAAAAATTTCCTGAACTTCCGGTTCCATATAAATAGAGTTAGCCGTAGTTTCATTCAGTAACAAAAATGGAGAAGGCAATATTTTAACATGATTAAGATACTTCGCAAAAAATTTCCATTCGGACAACATGGGAAGCATGCCGCCGGAAAGGGAGACCAGATAAAAACTTTTATACTCATCCAGTGATAAATATTTAACGGTTTTTGAAACGGAATCCCCCCAGCCAATTGCCAGGATTTCTTCATTGGTAAATTTCGAATTAATATATTGGGCAGCAGCCATTCCAAGCTGGTTATTGATTTCCGGAATGGAACAATTACCGGTCGGAACGACCACTGCATCCAGCAGGTTATATTTATTAATTAAGTCTTGTTCAATTGCCAGTAAGTTAGCCCGCGGATCCTTGATTCGAATTTCAACTATCCCTTCTTGTAAGGCCATTTCTAAAAGTTTCATAATACGGACCCGGTTGGTTTTGAGTTTTTTGGCGATTTGGTTTTGAGTTAAGCCCATTTTATAGTAATACCAACTTACCCGTAACAACTCTTCCTGATTAATTTTACTGGTCAATTCCGACTCAAGAACTTTCATGTAAGCTACCTCTCATTTACTTTTGTAAATATAAATTTCAAATGTTTTAATTGTCTATATAATACCATCGCATTCAAAGGTTCGTCAAGTGAAATCTGCTTTGTAAAAAAGTCTTAATTTAACGGTTGCTTTTATTGGACGTTTAACTGTTTTTTATAGTTAAATCAGCAAATGATATTTTATCATTCTGTAATTTTGCTTTTTGGAAACAAAATTTCAAGGTCTTAAAATAATTGATTATATAATGTAGGAAAAATTTTAAAAGAATACGAAGGAATTTAATTAGTTTTTGCTTGTGATTGACATTGACAATAAAGTAATTTATAATTTTGTTAGTTACAAATGAAAATTTAATTAACATTTGTTTGAATGATGGGAGAAAGTGAGTGAGTAAAAAATGGAATCCATTGTTGAACTGAAGGGAATTAGTAAAGCTTTCTCCGGTGTGCCGGTTTTGGAAAAAGCGAATCTGGCAATTAAACCAGGAAGCGTTCATGCCCTGATTGGTGGAAACGGGGCCGGAAAATCCACATTAATGAAAGTTTTATCAGGCTTATTTCAACCGGATGAAGGGGAAATCTGGGTTGGGGGAAAACGGGTGTGTTTTCGAAATCCTAATGATGCCCACAATCATGGAATATACTTGGTTCCCCAAGACCCAATGCTTTACCCCAGCATGACCATTAAAGAAAACATTATGTTGAGTATTCCTAAAAAAGAAAATTTCAATCAGGACAAAATTACCCAAGTTATGGAATCACTTAATTGCGATTTTCGCCTGGGACAACTGGCGGGTGATGTGACAATCGCTAAACAACAGCAGATAGAACTAATCAGGGGGCTTATCAGGGAGACGAAGATTGTTATTTTGGATGAACCGACTTCAGCTTTGACTGCAAAGGAGACTGAAGCGTTATTTGATAATATTCGGAAACTCAAGGCAGAAAAATCTTTAGCAATTATTTATATAACCCATCGTTTAAATGAACTTTTTGAAATTGCCGATGAAGTAACAGTTTTAAAAGATAAAAAAGTCATTGCCTCCAACCCAATCTCCATGTATACCTTGGATGACATCATTAAAATCATGGTTCCGCAGATTAAAAGGGGAGATGCCGATAGGACGGAATATTCCAAGTCTGTTTCGGAAAATGATGCCGCAAATATTTTAACCGTGGATTCATATTCCGGTCCCGGGTTTTCCGAAGCATCGTTTAGTTTACGTAAAAATGAAATTCTTGGCTTAACCGGGGTCGTAGGAGCCGGACGCACTGAGTTTGCGGAAACACTGTTCGGATTGAAGAAAAAGTATTCCGGTTCACTGAAATTAATGGGTGAAACGGTCGAAATTAAAAATCCTAAAGATGCTATTAAAAAGGGTTTAGTTTATGTACCTGAGAATCGGCATTTACATGGCGGCTTTTTGGAAGCCAGTATCAAAAACAACATCACTTCCTCCATCCTGTTCAAGCTCACCAAAATATTCCTTAAACATCAAAATGAAATGGATATTTATGATCGGTATGTAAAATGCTTCAGTATCAAAGTCGCATCACCCGATCAGAATTTGCAACATTTATCAGGAGGTAATCAGCAAAAGGTGGTTTTAGGGAAGTGGCTCGCCACCAAGCCGAAGGTCATTGTGTTTGATGAACCGACCCGGGGTATTGATGCAGGCGCCCGGGAAGATATTTACCGCATTATCAAGGATTTAGCCGCACAAGGTATGGGAGTCATTGTGATTTCTTCTGATTTTGAAGAGATTACTTTGCTTTGCAACCGGGTGGTCGTTATGTATAGCGGCAAAACGGCTTCGGAAATCAGCCGTTCCAATATGAATTTGGAGAACATTACTTATGCGGCTTTTGGCTATGCCAAGGAGGTTTGATATGAAAAACAATTGGATCAATGTTTTATTTAAAAAATCTGAAATTTTGACACTGATTTTTATTGGCTTATACTTTTTGCTGATTTTCTTGATTAATCGGAGTTTCGCCCATTTAGATACTTTAATCAGAATTTTGTTCAATGGTTCAACCTTATGTTTGGTAACCCTTGGGGTAAGTATGGTGATTATAACCAAGAACATTGACGTTTCGGTCGGAAGTTTATTGGGGCTGGCCGCCACTTTTGGAGGCGCCGTTATAAATGCCACAGGCAGCATACCGTTATTGCTATTAACAACCATCGGGACCGGCATTCTCGGGGGGTTGTTCAACGGCATGGGAGTTGCTTATTTTGGTGTCACTTCAATCATCATGACATTGGGGACCATGGCGGTATTCCGCGGTTTGCTGGTTACCTTTACGGGCGGGAAATGGATTCAAACCATCCCGGATTTCTATATGAAATTATCCCATCATACTATTTTGGGGCTGAATTTGATGATTTGGATTGTAATTATCGTAGCGGCAATCCTATGGATCATCATGTGTAAAACGCGTTTTGGAAGATATTTTTATGCAGTGGGCGATAACTTTGCAGGGGCCAATTTGCAAGGCATTCCGGTTAAAACATTCATTGTAATGTCCTATGTAATTTGCGGACTGTTAACCGGAATAGCCGCTTCAATTTATATTTCCCAAATGGGCGCGGTGCCCAATACAACGGGTTTGGGTTTGGAAACTCAGGCGATTGCCGCAGCCGTTATCGGTGGAATCAGTTTGAATGGCGGGAAAGGAAATATTATCGGTGCATTATTTGGTGGTATTTTATTACAGACCATAAACTATTCGTTGATCTATTTAAAGGTACCGGGTTATTGGAACAATGCCATTTCCGGGTTTATGCTGCTTGCAATCATCGTTGCCAGTTCACTTGTACAGCAAAACGCTTCACGCAATAAAAAGAAGGCTCAGCAAATGCTGAATTCGTCGGCTCATTAAAATGAGAATAAGGTAGGTAAAGTCATGAAGATATTTAATAACTGGAAAATGACACTAATTATCCTGATTTGCTTGGAATTTACGATATTTGGTTTTCTAGACAGTAAATTTCTGGATATCGATAATTTACTTTATAGTGTCGGCGATTTTCTGTATATTGCCCTTGCTGCATTGCCCATGACTTTAGTCATAGTGACCGGAGGTATTGATATATCGGTCGGTGCAACCATGGGCCTCTCATCGATAGTAACAGCCTTATTATGGTATTCCGGTATGAACATTTGGGTCGCGCTATTTTGCGGTTTGGTATCAGGCGGTTTAGCGGGATTATTGAATGGGTGGTTAATTCTGCTCACTCGGGTGAATCCTTTGGTTATTACTTTGGGAAGTAGCTTTCTCCTTTCCGGGGTAGCGCTGATTTTGTCGGGATTGGCCGGTGCTACCGGTTTTGAAGGTATCAGCGGCTTACCCGAGTCTTTTTCGAACATTGCCAACGGAATGATCTTCAATATTCCAAATCCGGTTTGGATTTTACTTTTCTTCGCTTTGGTTTTTTATGTGATACTTCATAGGACGAAGTTCGGCAGATATCTGTTTTTACTGGGGACTAACCCGGAAGCTGCAAAATATTCAGGCTTCGATACCATTAAATTAACCCTGGCGACTTATATGATTATGGGGATGGGAGCAGCTTGCAGCGGGATAATGTTGACTTCATATTTTACCTCCGCCCGGGCAGATTTAGGCTCCGATTCGCCTCTATCGGTAATTACTTGCGTAGTACTGGGGGGAGCCAGTATTTATGGCGGGAGCGGGAGCATTGTCAATACTTTACTCGCCAGTTTCTTGATTGGCTATCTTAAATACGGGTTGCAAATGATACGGGTTTCTTCAGAAGCCACCAATATTTATTTGGGTTTGCTTTTAATCACCGTTATTGCAGGCCGTCATTTTTGGGGAGAATATGCGAATTATCGTAAGAATGTTAAGGTCTTACATGGGGCAAAGTGAGTTACCGGTTCGCTTTTTAAATGATTTCCGGTCGTTGATGGGAGCGGGCCGGCTCAAATAAAAAATAGGGGGAAATGGTAATGGAAGGAATGAGAAAGTCTCTCCGTGCTGTAATGGTATTGGCTGTATTATCACTGGTATTAGGTTCAATGACAGGTATGGCTGCCCAGAAGAAGTTGAAATTTTATTTTTTACCAAAAATGATTGGTGAGAACTTCTTTGAAGTGGCTGGGGAAAATGCTGTTGAACAAGGAAAGAAACTCGGTGTGGAAGTAATTTATGATGGGCCTTCCGCAGCTTCGGTTTCTGAGCAAGTTAAATTCATCAATACCGCAATTAGCATGGGTGTCGATGCCATCCTGCTTTCGTCGAATTCACCGGAGGGATTGAATCAGGCCCTGAAACGTGCCAAATCGAAGGGTATTTTAGTTTTGACCTGGGATTCGGATGTAAACCCGGAATATCGGAATTTCTATGTTAATCAAGGAACCCCGGATATTTTAGGAAAGCTTTTGGTTTCGATGGTTGAAAATCAAGCGGGAGAAGCCGGCAAAGGTAAATTAAAAGTCGCTTTCCACTACTCTTCTCCAACAGTTACCGACCAAAACGCTTGGGCGAATGTAGCCAAAAAAATTATCCAAACCCAACACGCTAACTGGGAAATCGTAACGACTCAATACAGTGATATGGATTTTCCCAAAGCAGTATCCACCGGAGAACAGATTTTGAAAACTTATCCCGATGTAAATGCCATTATTTGTCCCGATTCAACCGCGTTTCCGGGAACTTCAAAAGCTTTGGAAAATTTGAATAAAGGCGGCAAGGTTATTGTGGTCGGTTTTTCCACCCCGAGCGTAATGAAACCCTACATTGAAAGAGGCACGATCGCTCAAGGAGCTTTATGGGATTGCGGACTTCAAGGCGCTGCAACTGTCTACGTCGCGCATCAAATTTTAACCGGCAAAAAATTTACAGTCGGTTCTTCATTTAGTATGCCGGGTGTGAACGGCAATTTTAATATTCTTCCAAACTCTGCCCAAGGCTACGATAAAAAATACGACAGGAAAGACAACGGCTTAATCATCCTTCCCGAGAGATTGATTTATAACAGCTCGAATATTGATTCCTATAAATTCTAACATACTTTTCCGAATATTATTTTGATTTGATAAGAAAATTTAAGAAACCGCTTAAAAAAATTTGTTGAATCAAAAACTTAATCGGGGCTAATTGCAAAATGCGATTAGCCCCGATTTGTTAGTGGACTAAAAAAAGCAAAAAAGGGATTTCGATCTTTTTGTGGAATCAATTTACGTTATTTGGTAGCCCAAAGATGGAGGGATTGAAAAAAATGAAAGCCTGGAGCGGCCGTTTTCAGAAGGATACCGGGGCTTTGATGGATGATTTTCATTCGTCCATCGGATTTGATTGCCGTTTAGCCGAAGAAGATATTCAAGGCAGTATTGCTCATGCCAATATGTTGGGTGATTGCAATATTATCAAACGTTCCGAGGCTGATACCATCATCATCGGACTGAAAAAAATCCTGGAGAAAATTAAAAACGGTCAAATCGAATGGGATGTTAAGGCGGAAGACATCCATATGAATGTTGAAAAACTATTAATTCAGGAAATCGGGGAACTGGGCAAGAAACTCCATACAGCCCGCAGCCGCAACGATCAAGTGGCACTGGATGCCCGGTTGTATGTCCGCAAAGAGATTGCCGGGATTCAAAACCTGTTGCAGGAATTATTAAAAGTATTATTGGAAATGGCCGAGCGGGAGCAAGCTACCATTTTACCCGGATATACCCATTTGCAGCGGGCTCAGCCTATCTTGCTGGGCCATCATTTATTGGCATATTTTGAGATGTTTAAACGGGATTTTGAAAGGGCAAGCGATTGTCTGAAACGGGTCAACGTTATGCCGCTGGGCGCGGGAGCGCTGGCCGGAACCGGTTTTGAAACCAACCGTCATCAAATTGCTGAGGAACTTGGTTTTCAAGGGGTAGCATCCAATAGTCTGGATGCGGTAAGCGATCGGGATTTTGTCGCTGAATTCATCTTTGCGATTTCCTTATCCATGATGCATTTGTCGCGGTTTAGCGAGGAATTGGTGTTATGGTCATCCATGGAATTCGGTTTTGTGGAAATGGATGATGCCTATAGTACCGGTTCCAGTATCATGCCGCAGAAAAAAAATCCCGATGTCGTCGAGTTGGTGCGAGGAAAAACCGGTAGGGTGTATGGGGACTTAATAGGAATTCTGACAATGCTCAAAGGGTTGCCGCTTGCGTATAATAAAGATATGCAAGAAGATAAAGAAGCGTTATTTGATGCGGTGGATACCCTGAAAGGCTGTATCGGTATTTTCATCCCCATGTTGCAGACGTTGGTCTTTAAAAGAGCAAAAATGCTGGATGCAACCAAGGACGGATATTTGAATGCTACGGATCTGGCTGACTATTTGGTGGCCAAGGGGTTGCCCTTCCGGTCGGCCCACTCCGTCGCCGGAAAATTAGTACATTATTGCATCGAGAAGCAAAAAAGGCTTGAGGATTTAACTTTGGAAGAGTTTCAGACTGCTTCCACTTTGATTGAAAAAGATGTTTATGAAAAACTTGATATTCAAAATATAGTTGCAGTAAGGAATTCCTATGGAGGAACCTCCCATAAGCAAGTCCGGTTCCAATTGAATGTGGCGATGGAATGGCTTGATACTCTCAAATAAGGATGGTCCAAGGAATGCAAATTATTGTCCAAAAATTTGGCGGCACTTCCGTAGCTACCGATGAGGGCAGAAGCAAAGCTGCGGCCAAAGTCATCACGGCCATCAAAGAAGGGTATTCGGTTGTAGTCGTTGTTTCGGCAATGGGCCGAAAAGGAGAACCTTATGCCACGGATAGTTTAATCCATTTGGCAAAAGATATCGAAAAGAATGTGGGTTCCCGGGAGTTAGACTTATTAATATCCTGCGGTGAAATCATATCTACCGTCGTGATGGCACAAACGTTGGAGAAACACGGTCATGCTGCTGTAGCTCTTACCGGTGGCCAGGCGGGCATTCTGACGGATCAAATTTTCGGAGAAGCTCAAATTATCGGGATTAATCCTGAGAATATTTTAAGGCATTTGGGAGAAGGAAAAGTTGTTGTGGTAGCCGGTTTTCAAGGGATTACTGCCGGTGGAGATGTTACCACCCTCGGCCGCGGCGGGTCCGATACGACCGCGACAGCATTAGGAGCCGCGTTGGAAGCGGAGGTGGTTGAGATTTACACCGATGTGGACGGAGTGATGACGGTTGATCCCCGGATTATTCCCGATGCCAAAATCTTGCGGGAACTTACTTATCAAGAAATTTGCGAAATGGCCAATCAAGGAGCCAAAGTCGTTCATCCGCGGGCTGTGGCGATAGCCAGGGACAAGAAAGTATCGGTTAAAGTAAAAAGCACTTTCTCTGATGACGGGGGAACCTTGATCCATGAAGGGAAAACTTCCCGGATTGTTACGGGAATAGCTCATCAGACCGGCCTTGGATTGGTACTGGTGAAGGGGAAAAACGGACAGCTCACTTCCGAGGATCCGGTGAAAGTTTTTAAAAAATTAGCTGAAAACTCCATCAGTGTTGATATGAATTCCGTTTCAACGGGTCAGGTTAGTTTTATTGTAAAGCAGGAAATTTTGGGGAAAACGGGTGATTTATTATTACCCCTTGGTTATGATGTGGAACTATTGCCTCATACTGGTAAAATAGCCCTTATTGGCACTGGAATGCAGGATGTGCCGGGAATTATGGTTAGAGTTGTAGAAACTCTGCACAAGCACAGGATTCGCTTATTGCAAACCGTTGATTCCGAAATCACCATCTCTTGCCTGGTGTTGGAGAGTCAAATCTCGCAGGCCATTAAAGTATTATATCATGAGTTTGGTTTATAAAATGAACGGGAGTGATTAAAAGTGGACTACAAGTCATTAATCCGGGAAGTGCCCGATTTCCCCAAAAAGGGCATTAGCTTTAAAGATATTACCACCTTGCTGAAAGACGGTCCGGCCTTGCGGCAGGTTACGGATGAGCTGGCTGCTTATTTTGCCGCCCTTAAGCCTGATGTTATCGTAGGCGCCGAGTCACGCGGTTTTTTATTGGGAGCTCCTCTGGCTTATAAAATGGGATGCGGACTGGTCGTTGTCCGTAAACCCGGAAAACTTCCGGCCGCCGTGGCGAAAGTGTCTTACCAATTGGAGTATGGCGAGGATTCCTTGGAAATTCACCTGGATTCGATTAAAGCAGGTCAAAGAGTGTTGATTGTCGATGATTTACTGGCAACCGGCGGTACCATGGCGGCCACAGCCGAGCTGGTAAAAAAGCTTCAGGGTGAAATCGTGGGTTTTGCATTTTTGATCGAACTGGATGATTTGAAAGGCCGCCAAAAATTGGAACCTTATGAAGTTTATAGTATGGTACATTATGAAGGCGACTGAAGGCTAAGTCAGAAGTGAATAGCCCAAAGCTAAGAGCATCAGTAAATTGAAGGTGAAGGCCCAACATGCCAAGTTATGATTTTTTGAATTTGCCAAAGCAAAACCCTGATCAGTTATCGCCCGCAGTGTGGGCCTATATCGGGGATGCCGTCTATGAACTTTTTATACGATGCCATATTCTTTCCGGTGGGCCGGCGAAAACCAAGACGTTGCACCGGGAAGTGACCACGATGGTAAGGGCCTCATTTCAGGCCGGCCTGGTAACCAAGTTGGAATCTTCCCTATCCGAAAACGAACTGGAAATTTTGAAAAGAGGCCGCAACGTCAAGAGCGGGCATATTCCTGCCCATACCGATGTTTTGACGTATCGTCACAGTACGGCATTTGAAGCTCTGATTGGTTACTTGTACTTACAAGGTGAGCATCCTCGTTTAAAAGAATTATTGGAGCAAGCGGTGAAACTTGAGGGGACGCCGGAAACTTCCCAATGACTCTCAAAAGCCAACTTGAACGTATCAAGTTGGCTTTTATAATTTTTTGTATGGAGCAGCTATCTAAAAATCAACCTTGTTAACGAAAAAATATTGACAAATACCGGGATTTACGGTAAAATAATTCTGCTAAAATTTTTGAATGAGAACATTGGTTTTTATTGTTAGCCTTGCCTAACAATCATGCTGGCATAATTGAAAAGCGAAAGGCGATTATTTTTAAAATGTTAGTTAAGACTAACAACAACATGACTGTCATTATTATCAATGATAAAATAAAATCTTTTCGATGTGGTTGTGACTAACAATATTTTAAATTTTTTTAAGCCGGTGAAAAAAACGGTGTAAAATGTTAGTCTGAACTAACAAAAACTTTTCGAAGGAGGTGATGGTTTGAATGATTGTTCCATACAATAAAATTTCCTGATTCCTAATTTTATAAGAAATCGACCGCGATATCATGAGGTTGTTTTGCAGGCTTCATCATGGGCGGTTTAAAAATTTACAACCGAGGTGTTTCATGAGAAATCGAGTCCAGCAATTGTACATGGTTTTGTTCGGAGCTTTATTGATTTTCAATCTATCGGCGGCTGTCTTTGCCGAGCAAACTTCCGATGAAACTTCGGATCAAGAATTTGATTCCGAAGAGTATGTTGTAACCGCTAACCGGACTCCTGTCAAAACATCGGAAACCGCAGCCAATGTTGCGATAGTGACCCACGAGGATATCGAAAAGGGAAATTATCAGAGTGTTTCGGAAATTTTAACCAAAAAAGATGTCGCCATGGAGGCGGATAGTAATGGCGTTCAGCCGGTTCTAAACGGAGATCGGCGGGTACTGGTCATGGTGGACGGCCGCCGGATGAACTGGGACCTGATTGTCAGGAGCGGGAGCAAGGGCGGAGTTGATTTAAACAGTATCCCGGTTGAAAATATCGAACGGATCGAAATTATCAGTGGCCCCCAGTCTTCGCTATATGGAAGCGATGCCGTAGGAGGAGTCATTAATATCATCACCCGCAAACCAACTCAAGCCAAAACCAGCTTTAAAATGGAGCAGGGAAGCTGGGACATGCAGGGTTACGGTTTAAGTACCGAAGGTGACCTGCAAGGCTATAAATATTTGTTCACCATGAATCGGAAAACTCAGGATGGTTATGAATACAAAGACTCGCAGACCGGTGAGATTAAGACCTTGGCTCCCAGCTACTTTGAGCAGAATCTGTATAGCGGCCGGATCGAAAAGGATCTGGGTGATGGACGCTCACTTACCCTCGATCTCGATCACTCCGACCGCCAGAATGGCTTTACATATCGGGCCGAAGGTTATGGTTCATTTTATTACCCCGATGGTCATGGAAATTCCTCGGCGAATGACGCGGCCCTAACCTATCGTTACGGATTGGATGGCTTACTGCGACTTTACCATAACGCTTTCGACGGTACTACATGGTTTGACGCGGCTGAAACTTCCGGAGTGGATAAAAAGCTCCGGGCTAGCGGCGCCGAATGGCAGCAAAGCTGGAAAATCAATGAAAGCCATACCATAGTCAGCGGCGCCGATTGGCGGGATTCTGAACTCTATTATCCGAGCCAGGGAATTGATGAGGAATATTTCACCAAGGGAATTTATGCGGAAGACCGTTGGCGGCTGTCGGAAAAATGGACGCTGACTGCCGGAACCCGTTATGACGACCACAGCATTATTGGCGATTACGCTACCTCGCGGTTGACAATCAATCGCGCCTTTGGCAATTCCAGCAATCTTTATGCTTCCTGGGGCCAGTCCGTAAAAGCACCCTTGGCAGAGGATCTTTTCAGCAACACTGATTTTATGCAGGGCAATCCTGACCTTGAACCGGAAAAAGGCGAAACTGTAACTGTCGGTATGAACACCAAGATCGCTGGTGGTTTAAACATTCAAACCAGTGTGTTCGCCAGCCGTCTCCATAATGCAATCGATTATATTTACGGCGATGGTGTTACCACGAAGACGGTGGCGTATAACATCGACCAGCAGCGGAAACGGGGCTTGGATTTTACCCTGAGCAAACAATTGTGGTCTTACTGGAATTTTGCTGGGGGCTACTCTTATCTCTATATTGAAAATAAAGACAGCGGGGATTCTGATTTTACTGTGGATCCCAATAATAATGCGCCCAATGGTTATCATTTGGATGTCCAGTTTACGAAGACCAAATGGAATGCAGGATTGACCATGATGAGTGCTACCGGCCGCAGTTTGGACTATTATAGTTCCAGATCCTATCTAACCGTTGATCTGGTTGTCAATTACCGGTTGGATGACAAGACCAAGCTTTTTGCCAAGGGATATAACGTAACCAATGAAGGTTATGAAATGTTCAGCAATGGTACTCCGGGAGCTTGTCCGATGCCGGCGCGGAGTTTTATTATCGGTATTCAAAGACAGTTATGATATGTAGAATTGTTGAGAAATTCCCAATTCACCCTTTCGGAGCTATTTTGTGAATTGACGGCTTTCGCAGTTTCACCATTCAGGGCTGCGAAAGCCGTATTTATCCGCTACGGATTGACTCCGGGGATTTTATCGACAATTTTTTCATAGTCCCGGCAATATTGACCCTAAAATCGGTCTCGATATGCAGGGTTTTTGTTGTTTTTAAAATTGGGAATCGGAGATGGAATAGGCGCAGGCGCGCATTGAAGGAGGCAATTTTACAATGCAGTTTTTGGCTCAGTTCTTTCTGTTGTTTCAAAAGGGTGGTCCGGTCATGTACTTTTTGGCGTTTTGTTCATTGATGGTTGTAACTATCGCAGCAGAGCGGTTTTTATATTACCGGAGCTTGACCACGGATACGGAAGGATTTTTAGGACGGCTCCGGCCGTTGTTAGAGGAAAACCGGCTGGACGAGGCTATTTTGTTGTCGGAAAATACCCCTGGGCTGGCTGGGAAAATAGCGGTTCAGGGATTATCCGACTATCAACGGGGCGGCAATGTGGAGAATTCACTGGAAGGGGCCAGTATGATGATTGCAGCCCAGTTGCGCCAATACCTGGCTTATCTTAGTGTGATCGTTTCCTTATCGCCCCTTTTGGGTTTGCTGGGAACCGTGGTCGGAATGATTCACACTTTTAGCGTGCTGAATGTGAAAATCGGTCAACCGATGGCTATCACCGGGGGAGTCGGTGAAGCCTTAATCGCCACGGCAACCGGTTTAACTGTTGCCATCTTGGCTTTGATTTGCCATACTTATTTCTCCCAGCGCCTGGATAAAATGGTCACCGAAATGGAACGGATCTGTGCAGCGGTTATCAATTCTCTAGGGAGCGGGGCAAAGCGAGGGAGGCCGGCGGATGAAATTGCGTAACTTGCGAATCCAGCAAGAACCCCAATTGATGATCGTTCCGATGATCGATATTATGTTTTTTTTGCTGGTTTTCTTTATGATGAGTTCTTTATCCATGGTGGAACAGCACTCGATTCCCATTAACATGCCCCAGGCAGCCACAGCCAGCCTTGATACCAAACGCAGTGTGGAGATTACCATGATGGGGGATGGCGACTTGATGTTTGATCAGGAACAAATCCCCATCCAATTGCTGTCAAAACGAATCAAGCTGGCTTTGATACGCCAGCCGGATCAATTTTTTATCCTGAGGGCTGACAAACAGACCCCTTATGAGAAGGTGATCGCGGCAATTGATCAGATCAAGCTGGCCGGTGCTCACCGGTTGACGCTGGCGAGTGAAGTGAAATCGAGGTGAGTTCATGATGATGTTCGAAAACCGCTGGTTCAAAGGCCTTATTGTTTCGGTCGTTATTCATGGCATGGTGATCGCGGTAGTCGGATTTATGGGAACATCCTTACTCTATCATGCTGAAGATCCCGAAACTATGGTGGAAATCGATTTGACAGGCGGTGCCCAGTCAGGTGAGAGTGGTCCTAAAACCGGAAATCATTCACCAGATCGTGGTTTCCAAAGCGGCGTGCGCGTCCTTTCGCCGCAGCCTGTTGAAGTGAACCCGCTAAGCCCGTCAGTTAAGGCCCCCTTACTGGCGGAAAAATTACCGTCCCCGGAGTCAGTACCGGCTGATCAAGAGAAAATTAAAACCGAGCCTATACCGGAAGTCTATCCATCCGCAGTGAATCCTCTCACGGGTCAAGAAAATCTTGCGCTGCCGGATAAGGAAATCAGGAGTGTTACTTCTGTGGCTATGTCCGCTAATGCTTATGGCAATTCAACCGGAAACAACGGTTCAAGCACTGCAGGAGGTGATGGCGGTCCCGGGGGCAACGGAGATGGCAATGGCGGAAACGGCCGGGCCGGTGTTGCGCCACCGATGATTTTATCAAAGGTGGAGCCGTTGTACCCTTATCAGTACCGGGAAGCCGGGAATGAAGGAAAAGTGGTGCTGAAAACGGAGATACTGGAGAATGGCCGCCCGGGAAGGGTTTATGTACTTCAATCTTCCGGTTATGAATTATTGGATAAAGCGGCCCTGGCAGCGATTAAGCGGTGGCGTTTCGTACCGGCCCAGGATCGCAAGAGCGGCAGGCTGATTCGGAGTTATCTAAGAATACCCATTCACTTTCGTTTGGAAAAGGCTCCGGAATGAACTGCCATTTCAGGCAAAGAGCATTCCTATAGCATGCATGAGCTTATTATAAATTTACGGAGATTTCATGATGAATATCAAGCGTGTCGAAACGCAACGGGTCTTGCATACAGCCCCTCAGCTCCCCAAAAAGCGGAGGTTTGTTTGGATATTGCTCCTCTTGGGGTGCACAGTTCTGCTTTCCCTTTTGCTGGCAGTCTGTATAGGGATCATACCGCTCAATCCCGGTGAAGTTTACCGGATCATTCTTTATAAATTGTTCGGTCTGAATTTCGAAGATGCCATCAGCCGGATTCCTTTAGCCCATATCGACATTGTATGGCAGATTCGCTTGCCTCGGGTATTAATGGCCCTGGTTGCCGGAGCCGGATTGGCTGTTTGTGGAACGGTACTCCAGGCTACAGTGGAAAATCCATTGGCAGAACCCTATATCTTAGGGATTTCTTCCGGCGCCTCCATGGGAGCCACTTTTGCGATTTTATTCGGAGGATTGGGAGTTTTGTCCGGGTTTGGGACGGCTTTTTGGGCTTTTTGGGGGGCTCTGGCTGCAGCGGTTCTGGTGATGATTTTATCAAGTATCGGGGGCCGGCCTTCCACTGTAAAGATCATCCTTTCCGGAGCCGTGGTCAGCACAGTGGGTATCGCTTTAACGAACCTTTTTGTTTATTTGTCCAACAATGCCGAGGGAATTCAGGCTGCTGCTTTTTGGACCATGGGGTCACTGGCTTCGAGCGGGTGGAGAAGTTTGCTTCTGCCGGCAACCGGTATCACCATCTGTTGTGCGTTTTTTATGATGCAACCGCGGATTCTCAACGGGTTGCTGCTGGGGGAGGAGGCTGCGGTCACGCTGGGGATTGATTTGGTAAAAGTCCGCCGGTGTTATATGATTGTGGTTTCCCTGATGACCGGATTGATCGTTTCCGCATGCGGCATTTTAGGTTTTGTTGGTTTAATGATTCCCCATATCGTTCGGAACTTAGTGGGTTCTGATCACCGGAGGTTGATTCCCGCTGTGATTTTGGTGGGAATGATCTTTTTAACCTGGGCCGATGTGTTGGCCCGTACGGTTTTACCCAGCGGCGAACTGCCGATTGGGATTATCACCTCCTTGATTGGAGCGCCGTTTTTTATTTCGATTCTTTTAAAGCAGACTTTCCGGTTTAAAAACCAGTAGAGCGTATGGTAAATAAACGGCAATCAGAAATAGGGTAGATGGGGCTGTCCCAAAAGTAAATGTAACGATCAAGAAATACAATATATTGAAATTAACAAGTTTAATGAAGCGATATATTATATTTCTCAGTGATTTCAAGCTACTTTTTAGACGGCCTCTCACAACGATTGAGTGCGTGCGCGTGCGCGCGCACGGGAGTTAATTAGAGAACGTTTTACTGGGAGGAGCCAAATTGGAACTGAAGCTACAACATGTGAGCGTGGCGATTGATCAAAAAAAGATAGTGGATGACATTTCGCTTAAGGTTGGCCAAGGAGATTTTGTAGGGATTATCGGGCCCAATGGCAGCGGCAAGTCGACTTTGTTGCGGGCGGTATACCGGATGCTCAAACCCTCCGGGGGGGCTATCTTTCTGGATGACGTCAATCTCAACGATATGAAACCGGTGGATTTCGCCAAACAAGTGGCGGTGGTTGGACAATTTAATGCCGTTGAATTTGATTTCACTGTCTGGGAAATGGCGTTGATGGGGCGGAATCCTCATAAGAAGTTATTGGAAGCGGTACAACGGGAAGATCATCAGATTGTTCTGGAGGCTCTGGCCAAAGTCGGTATGGAGCAGGAACTCCACCATTCTTTTTCCACCCTTTCCGGAGGAGAAAAACAGCGGGTGATATTGGCGCGGGCCCTGGCCCAGCAACCGAAGATCTTGATCCTGGATGAGCCTACCAATCATCTGGATATTAAATATCAATTGCAAATTCTGTCGATTGTTAAATCCCTGGGGATCGGGGTGCTCGCGGTATTACACGATCTCAGCCTGGCGGCGATGTATTGTAATCAACTCTATATCATGAAAAACGGGAAGGCTGTCCGGTCTGGCAAGCCCCGGGAAATTATCACTTCTGAATTGGTACGGTCGGTCTATGAGATTGACTGTGAGGTTAGTGAAAACCCGCGTACCGGGTGTCTGTCTTTGTCGTATTACCCGGGTTGCTGATAGGGAGGCATTCACAGATGGCAAGTGAATGGCTGAAGAACGCAGGAAATCTAGCGCAATCTAACCCTGGCCCTAATAGCATCAAGCTAGGGATACATTTTTTGGAAGACTTATTAAAAATGTAAGTCGAAAAGTTGGTCCTTGACCTCTCTCTCGGAGGCTGTCTAAAAAGCAATTCAAAATCAATAAGAAATACAATATATAGCTTCATCGAATGGTTTGACTTCAATATATTGTATTTCTTGATCGTTAAAATTTACTTTTGGGACAGCCCCTAACCCCACGCCTTCGAAGGCGTGCTGGCTTCGTAGTCAAAATGTTTTTGGAGGTCGAAGTCTTCGAACTCTAAAGAGTTAGAAGTTTTAGTTTTATTAGATTTTTTAAGTCCCTAATGGTCATTAAAAAAGGAGATTTTCAATGAAAAATCAGCAATGGCAATGGGCTGCCCTTGTAGGCGCCATCATGATAGTAACTGTTTTTCTACCAGGGTATCGTCCGTTGAGGGCGGAAACGGATTCTCATGGAGTGCAGGGAAAGAGTCATTCCAGGCCGGCGGCCTTTCCGGTGAAGGTTATCAATTATGATGCCTCTGGCAAACCGGTCGCTTATATTTATCGTAAAGCACCGTCCCGGGTGGTGATAACTCATCCCGGCGCTACTGAAATTTTGTTGGAGTTAGGGTTGGAAGGCCGGATTGTCTCCAGTGTTGCAACTTATGATGCTCCTTTGGAGCGGCTGGCCAACAAGTATGCCCGTCTGAATATAATGAAAGCCAAGTTCCTTCCGACCCGGGAGGAAATGTTGGCGATGGGGCCCGATCTGATCATCGGCTGGGCCCATCATTTTAACGGGAATGAACTGGGAGATGTCAGGGTTTGGCAGCAACGGGGAATCGCCACCTACATCATGCCCAGCTCCTTGCAGAGGGAAAACCCCACTTTGGAAAATACCATTTATAGTTGTATCGCGGATCTGGGTCAGATTTTCGGGATCAGCGAGCAAACGAGCGGTTACATTCAGGACCTCAAGGATCGGGTTGCGGGTATCTTCCAGAGAGTCAAGGATGTACCCCGTAAAAAAACCGTAATTGTCCTGCAGTATCACGGTAATGGCCGGTTTTCCGTCTATGGCCGCAATTATTTAATTAGTAACCTGGTTAAGCTGGCCGGTGCCGAAAACCTGGAGCATGGCCGGATTTCTTTTGCAGGTGCGGAGCAGATCCTCGCCTTCGACCCGGATTTTATCATCTATGTACCGTTGAAACAAAGGGTGCGGGATTTGAGCGACAGCGAAGCGGTAGCCCAGTTGAAAGGGATTAAAGAGTTGCGGAGCATTCGGGCGATCCGCCGGGGCGCTATTGTGAATTTACCTTTCTTCACGGTCAATAACGGAGGGATCCGGGCCGTCGACACCGTGGAATATCTGGCCCGCAAGTTCTATCCGGAGCGGTTTGGGGCGAAAACTATTCAATGAAGATTATTATGGTTAGTTCGGAGATAATCTGGTAAAATAGAACGATGAATACCATTATTTCAATATTATCAAAAATGGAGTAAACAATGGCGGAACAAATCGAAGGAAGAAATCCGGTCCTGGAAGCATTACGGGCTGACCATGAACTGGTCAAAATTTATATTTTAAAAACCGAATCCCATACCGGTCCCTTGCGGGAAATTCTAGGGAAGGCTTCCCAAAAGGGTATTCCCGTCAATCAAGTGGATAACCAGGTGTTGGACAAAATGGCGGTGACCCGCAATCATCAGGGAGTCATCGCGATGGCGGCCGATTGGAAATACGCTTCCCTGCAGGATATTTGGACCCGGGCTGCCGGGAAATCGGAACCTCCGTTTTTTCTACTTCTGGATGGAGTGGAAGATCCCCAAAATTTAGGTTCGATCATCCGGACCTCCGAAGCATCCGGGGTTCATGGCATCGTGATACCGGAACGGCGGGCTGCCGGACTGACCGCAGTGGTGGGGAAAGCTTCCGCCGGTGCGATCGAACATATTCCGGTGGTTCGGGTCACCAATCTCACTAAAACCATGGAAGACCTGAAAAAAGACGGTTTATGGTTCACCGGGGTGGAGATGGACGGGGAGAAAGAGATTCAATCCTCCGACCTCAAAGGGCCGATGGGCCTGGTTCTGGGCGGCGAGGGCAAGGGGATCTCCCGTTTGGTCCGGGAACATTGCGATCAAGTGGTGCGGATACCCATGTGGGGCCAGATCAATTCATTGAATGTTGCAGCCGCAACGGCGATTTCTTTATATGAAGTAAGGCGTCAGCGCGGACTTGGCGGCGAACCCTCAAGTAGTGAGAAGTGAATGAAAGTATCCACAGCAGCTAGCGGCACGCGCCGCTGGCGTTTTAAAATCAGCAAATGATGTTCGAATTCGATATTTTGAACCTCGATCCGGCAAGTTTAAATGTGACTGAGTTTTTGAAGTTATTTGCCGGATTCAAGTTGAAATAATAGCCATGGAATGCCAAACTTTAGTTGATTATGAAATGATGTGGTATTAAAACGGTAATTTACATATTGTAATTTCGGGATGAGAATGATACAATGCAAAAAAAGTGGTCATCGTGAATTTCTTTTCAAATGAAACAATCATTACGAAATTCCCCTCGTCATGAAATACCTATCAAAAGAAACTGTAGTAATTTTCCATTCCCTTGACGTTCAAATATCTGCTATTGTATAATATTCTTATCCTATTTTGGACATGCTTTTTTGTCAAATTTTGAACCGGTTTCCTAAAACCTCAATCCGGCACGTATGGAACAAAAACTCTTCCGCTGCGTTACAAGTTACTGGATTGGTGTTTTACCAACATGGTTGGTTTAACCGACAATAGTTGGTTGCAGAATCCGCCAAGTTTCGCTTTGGGAAATCCGAAAACCGCTTGTTGGATTCGTGTTAAAATAACAGCCGGAGGCGATTGTAACGTGGGGGCAAAACCACAAAGAGATGTTACTGAGATATATGATGTGATGTTAGATGAAACAATCGTTGAAGCTGCTCGCGAAGGCGACGATGCCGCCCAAGAATACCTAATTAATAAGTATAAAAATTTTGTACGAGCCAAAGCCCGGTCTTATTTTTTGATCGGCGCCGATCGGGAAGATATTATTCAAGAAGGTATGATTGGACTTTATAAGGCAATTCGTGATTTTCGCAACGATAAGTTGGCTTCTTTCCGCGCATTTGCCGAGTTGTGCATTACTCGTCAGATTATTACTGCGATTAAAACTGCTACCCGCCAGAAACATATTCCTTTAAACTCCTATGTATCGCTGAACAAGCCGATTTATGATGAAGAATCCGATCGGACATTGCTTGATGTGCTTTCCGGGAACAAAGTAACGGATCCTGAAGAATTGGTCATCAGCCGCGAAGAATTTGTCGATATTGAACATAAAATGGGTGAATTCTTAAGCGATTTGGAGTGGAAAGTTTTAATGTCTTACCTGGATGGTCATTCCTATCAGGAAATCGCCAAAGATTTGCGCAGGCATGTCAAATCGATTGATAATGCATTGCAAAGAGTTAAACGCAAATTAGAACGTTACCTGGAAAAAAGGGAAGAGATTAATAGCTAATGCAGCTAAAGCATAATGCAAGGCAAAGCTCGGTTATTGATTTCTAATTCCTTCTCCGCAAGAGGGCTATTCATTACCCATAACGTTTCCAGGAAATTCAAGTCAATCTCCGCCGCGGGCTAAAGCCGCACGGCTGAGATATAAAAAAACATTCTAAATCCCCTTCGGGGATCGGCTAACCTTTGTTATTCATATTGTCATATTGTTTTGAGGCATCACGGAGAGGCTGTTGCAAAAGGGATTAAAATCAATGAGAAATACAATATATACCTTAAAGAATGGCTAAAGTTTTCCATATATTGTATTTCTCTATCGATCAATCTTATTTTGCAACAGACCCTTTAGGACGCTTTTTATTACTTAGCCGTGGGGTTTTTAACCCGCGGTGGACAAATCGGCTATAAAGCATTTACACATTTATTATACGTAATGTGTATTTGTTTTCCAAAGATATGGGTAATGAACAGGCAAGAGGGTGAGTGAGGCGAAGTCAGCTGGTTTCAATGAACATGATTGTCCGATGAGAAAAGTCCTTCCGGTTGGAGGGCTTTTTTGCTTTGGCAGACCTGAGGAGCGGCTGTGAGCCAATGTCATCAGGCTATCATGGAGAAATTTCACAAAATTCTCGGGTCTAAATGCCGACCTCTCACCCGGCCTCTCCCCGACGCAGTGTTTCAACGACGGCTATTCGACGGGGAGAGGTGTATCGAATGAAATTCGCGCCAATCTTTTAGGCTTTAAATTTTCGGTTTTTTAAAAGGCCTAAGTTTACGCTCTAACATCCCTCGCCGTGAATTTGCTTCTCTGAGTTGCATCGTCGGAGAGGGCTGGGTGAGGTCAAAATAGGCAATTGAAATCCTTGCAAAATATGGAATTTTCCTTGATGACATTGGGCTGTGAGCGAGCCCTTAAAATTGAATCCCTTGATTTTTCGGGAGAGATTTTCTATGGAACGGAAGAATCATTTTAATGGGGGGATTCATGCATTCGGCTGGAGAGGAAAATTATGAGGGATTCGCAACAAAGGGGAACATTAAAATGGGTAATACATTTATTCTTGTTCACGGAGCATGGCTCGGCGGTTGGTGTTGGGAGAAACTTCGACCATTGCTGGAAGCCGAAGGGCATACTGTCATAGCCCCGGACATGCCGGGGCATGGAGAGGACAATTTACCGATAGAAGATCAGAACCTTGAAAAATATGCCCGAACTGTTGAAGCTTTGGTTGCGCCGCTTAACGGGCCGGTTATTCTTGTCGGTCACAGTTTCGGCGGTATGATAACGAGCCAGGCGGCATGCCATATCCCGGACAAAATCAAAAAACTTGTTTATATTTCAGCGTTTTTACCACGAAACGGTCAAAGCTGCGTCGGGCTCACCAAAAGCATTCAGCCAACATTTCGTGAAAAACTTGTGGCATCCGGCCATGATTTTATACTGTCTGCGGATGGAAAGACATCAAAGGTCGCGCCAGATTCCTGTGCTGACTTTGTTTATAATGATATTCCGCGAGATGTAGCGCTGGCGTTAGCGAAGCGTCTTGGCCCCGAGGCTAACGCAGCCCAGAGTCAGCCCGTCGTTCTTAATGATAAGTTCAATGACATCCCAAAAGCATATGTGCGATGTGTACTCGATCAGGTGATCGACGTAAGGCTGCAAGACAAAATGGTTGCCGAAACCTATTGCGGCGAGGTGTACACCCTTGAAACAGGACACTGCCCGTTTGAATCCGCCCCGCGCAGTCTGGCCCATATTCTTCTTCGTCTGTGAGATTTCCTTTTGGTTTATTTCGAGGAACTTATATTACGAAACATGTCTAAACTTGGGACCGCCACCCTCGGAACCCGAGAAATATGTGAATACCCTTTCGGGGCTCTACTCATTCCCCATATCTCTAATAGATGATAGAATATTCAAAGAATATTAATGCTTATTTTGTCCGCCGCGGGTTAAAACCACACGGCTAGGTAATTTAAAGAATTCTAAATCCCCTCCGGGGATCGGCTAATAATTGCATGTTTTGACTTTGAAATGGGCTTTTGAATGTATTTTTATGCTTAGCTGTGTGGCTTTAGCGGCGGCGAATTCGGCCTTCATTTCATTAGGCAAAGACCTATTTTGGATTCATAAAGGCCTTATATTTAGGGCCGATGGGCTTGTTGGACAGACTACGGAGCATAACGGCAAAGGCCTCGGAAAACATAATCACCTTTTTGGGGGTCATTATTATTTTAGCTGCGTTTTCCTGATCGATGGCGACGATTGTCGGGAGGAAATGAGAAACCGTTGGAACTGCCAAAATGGTTTTTGGAAGGCGGTCGTGTATCGTATGGTGACCGAAATATAAAAACCGGCACTTGCCGGTTGGTAAACTACTGAGTCGTTCGGTATGCATACGCAACGGTCGGGTATATATACTGAGTCGTTCGGTAGATATGCGCAACGGTCGGGTATATATACTGAGTCGTTCAGTATGCATGCGCAAATGAGCCGTTTTTATCCGAGTTCATTTTTTATGCTCTCCAGCCCCTCCTAAGCTACGATTGCTGCAATGACGGTGTTTTCAACCAATGGGTCATACCCAAAAAGGGGGAGCAGCACCTTCCGTGACCATTGTCGTTTTTTTATTTAACGCCTTTGGCGTAAGGAAATCAGAAACCGCTGGAACTGGCGAAATGGTTTCGTACATGAAAGAATTATATATATATATTTCTTTGGGGGTTTGGATTAGGAAATGAAATTTCTTAAAAAGCCCCCGGCGTTATCTTCCTGAAAAATACCGATGTAAACTTAGGTTGTTTTGCTTTCTTTGAATATCGATATTATCTTTATTAATATCATTATAATAATCTTTTCCAGATTTTTCAATATCATCAGAGAGGTATTTTCGGGGGAAAAGGCTTGAGGAGATTGGGATTGGAGGGGGTGAAAATGTTGAAATTTTTTTGAGAAATTTGGGAAATCGAGGGTGGACTGGGCGTTAGCTTAAAAAAGATGTGTTTTGTTATAACAGTTTACAGTTAATTAAGATATAGTATAATGGTATTGAGTGGAGGCGGTTTGATGCCTATTTTTGAAGAGATTTACCAAAATATTTTGCCTTTTGTGGACGAATACGGAATCAAGCGGGTTGGAGTTTTTGGTTCTTTTGCCCGAGGAGAGGCCACGGAGTTTAGTGATATCGATTTGGTTTTTGATTTTCAAAAAGACTTCGGTTTATTGGCATTATCCAGTTTGAAAATTGCTTTAGAGGAAAAATTGGACAAAAAGATCGATATTGTTGAGTTCTCATCCTTAGATCCTTCGCTGGCCGAAAGCATAAAGGATGAGGTGATCATCATTTATGAACAGGGATGAATCTTGAATCATATGAATGAATCCGGTTGAGAGAACCGGTTTTTTTATGCTTGATTTGAATGTATCATCCAAAAGAAATAACTGCCGGGAATGAAAGTTACGATAACAATTCATGTCTACAGAAAAAAGCAAGAAGGATACTCCCCACTTGAAAGGGCATTTTTAAAATAATGGGTTGATGAGACCGGCTAAAAAGGGCCGGTTTTTTTATGCTTGATTTTGGGGGAATTCGGTTGATGGATCAGGAAAAGGAGAACAGTTGTTGAGGGGGCTTTTGACATTAAAATGAATGACCAGTATTGTGGTCCACGGATTGCAGCGGTGGGTTACTTTCATAATTCATGACGCCTAAAAATGAATGACCATTATTATGGTCCACGGATTTCACCGGCTGAGGTCCTTTTGGAGCGGCCCAAAAGGACCCAAAAGGCCGCCGAAACCTACGGATTTCGGTCTTCCCTTTATTCATCCAGGGTTTTTAGTGGGCTTTCGCCATCCTGGCCTTTCGACTGGCGATTATGTGAGGCTTTCGGGGGCGACCGCCGTTTTACATCCATGTAAAGAGGCAGCGCTTTTCGACGTCGTGTCTCAAATGTCGGGGGGAGTTGATTGGAGCTAAAAGCACATAGAGGGTATAAAAGGTGTGGGTTTTGGTCTTTGCCGGAGATTAGGGCCTATTTACCCTGTCTTAAAGGGAATCGGCTAAGGTTTTGCGGGTTTTTGAAATGGATGGCGGCTTTAACGGCTATGGGCGAGGGATTACAGCAGGGTATAGATCCGATGGGTTATTCATAATGACTGTTTTTCCCCATGACTAAGATTACCTAATGTCCAAAGTTGGGCGGAGAAAATTGGAGCCGGAAAGGGTAAAAGTTAGTTTGAAATTCCGGGAGATTGGGATTAATTTGTTTTGAAAATTTATTGTTCACAGTTCTTGGAGAGTTTTGTTGGAGAAATATTATTTCTTAAAATAGAAGACGCTAAAATAAATTGCTAAATTTTATGTCTATTTGAAGGTAGAAAGGGTAAGAGATGGAATTTATAAAGAAGAATGAAGAAAAAATGGTGAAGAAAAGGCGTAAAGAATAATAGATGCCAACGATGGCAGTATGATTGATTTAAGCCATTAGGGTTTCGGTTGGAATTTATGAAGATTATCTAAAACCTAGTAGCAGCATCATGTTCTGTTTTGTAATATGGGTTTATACATTACTTACTAAGGATTATAGGCGTAATTTTATATAATGAAAACTAGGTTTTAATGCGATGACAGTTTAAGTGATATAATTTTTGGTATTTAAATAAGCTTATAATTAATTGATTTTAAAAGATAAAGGAGATAAAACATTGAATCCCAAATTAATAACAGAAGAAGAAAAAGAACTTTTAATTGGTTAATGTAAAGATAAAGGCTGATTTAACACCTTAGTGCTATCTTATTAGTTTCTTCTCTTAAATTTGAAGACATTTAAGGAGACCACTATGAATTCAACACCAAAAGAATTCACCAATTATTTCCGCAGTGCAGTTGCAGCACAGGCCAATATGGGAATTGATTTTAAAGAAGACACCTTTTACATACTCAACCCGGACGAATTGTTACTTGGGAAAATTAAACCGAATGCTTGTCATAGTATTTTTGAAGAAGCCAAGAAAAATACATATGATGATGAACATGAATACAATTCAAAAACGCTCCATGTTATCATCTGCGCTAAGACAATCAAAACAATCTTTGAGGCTAATGAGAAAACAGAGGATGAGATTCAGGAATTGACCGGAATATTCTATGTCCCGGCCATTCTTACGAATGAAGGCACACTTCTTTTTGATGAGGAAGATCATAAACTGCCTTGGTTTCCCAGAGAATACTTGCTACCAATGATTGAACCGAAATTAGCCATTGGGCAGGCTGATGAAGTTGATGCTTTCATGAGCAACCATGTGGATCGGATTGAGAAAATCAAGTCTTGGATCGATTATAGTGCATTTTTTAAAGACCTTTATCAGTCCGTTACGGAATCCGATTTTGGAAAGAAGGTCATTCGAAACTTAGATCCAAAAGACCCCTTTTTTGAGTTGGAAAACAATATGTATCTTTTTATTGATAAGACGGTTTATTCAACATGCCATATTTTACGATTGTATAATGAACTTAAAAACGACGGTTCCCCGAAAGCGCTTTATGATCATTTTATATCCCCCCAAGTAACACCGATCAGTCCATTAATTGAAAATGATTTATCAATGATGCAGTCTCACTCCGGACAGATGGGAGGCGAGTATCCTTTATCTGCATCGCAACGGGAAGCCGTTAATCATTTTAATAATATGAATGACGGAGAGGTTTTAGCCATTAATGGCCCTCCGGGTACTGGTAAAACCACGTTATTACAGTCAATCGTCGCCGATATGTATGTCAAAAGGGCGCTCAATGAAGAGAAGCCGCCGCTTATTGTCGCTTCCTCAACCAATAACCAAGCTGTGACCAATATTATTACCTCCTTTGGCAATATCAAAAAGATGGGAATATCCAATCTGGAAGAACGATGGATTGAAGGTGTAAATAGCTTTGCCACTTATTTTCCATCCGGGACCAAGATTAAGGAGGCAAAAAGCAAAGGATATCAATATACCAATCAAAGAGGCGAGTTTTTTGTCTCGGATGTTGAAGAACAAGAAAATATTGAAAAATCAAAGGTAAAGTTAATTCGGAGTTGTAATAATTATTTTCGAAGCGAATTTGAAGATATAAATGCTTGCCGGAAAAGATTATATGAAGAATTATTATTTATCGAAAATTGTAAAAATGTTTTATTGGCATTGGTCCAAGAGGTGGTGGGCTATGATCTAAATGATGAGACGATTGTCCATTACCTCGGCAATTTACAAAAGAAAATAGACGAGACCCAAATAATAATTGCTCAAATTCGTCAGCGGGTCAGCGATTGGGAGAGCTGTTATAAGAAGATTCCGTTTTTCTATCGACTATTAAAGTTCCTCAAAAGTTTTTCAATCAAAATTCAAACAGAATTTAGGTTATTTATCAACGAAGAAGAACAGGGCTTTTTAAATGAATATATGCGTTTTGATGAGATCAAAGAAAAATACAGTCGGCGGTATGCTGAGTATAATAAAATACTTTCCGACTTTAAAAAGAAAAAAGATGCTTTGGAGAAAATGAAAAACCAATATGATAGCCAATTGGAACAGTTGAAGCAACATAATATCATTCTTCATAAACAAGAAGCTGAAAAGTATCAACTGAATTTTGATGTTATCAATAACCTATGTGATAAAAAACTAAGATATATGGAGTTTTGGCTGGCAGTTCATTATTTTGAATGTCGATGGGTGAGCGGGGAGGACGAATTATCCAAGAAACAAAAAGGTAAAACCTTTAAAAACGTATTGGACAAGTTTTATAATCGGCTTGGGATGATCACTCCTTGTTTGGTTATGACATTTTACATGTTACCTAGACAATTTCTCGCGTATGGAGATCAAAAGAATTTTTTTCTATACAATTACATCGATTTACTCATTGTTGATGAAGCAGGACAAGTATCTCCGGAAATTGCAGCCGGAGCCTTTTCTCTCGCTAAAAAAGCTGTAGTTGTCGGAGATGTTTATCAAATTGATCCGGTATGGAGTGTGAATCGAGCTTTAGATAAAGCATTGGCATATTCTAATGGTGTGATTCAAAGTTTGAGTGAGTTTGAACAGTTAGAACAAGCTGGATTAAATTGTTCGAATTCCAGTGTAATGAAAGTTGCTGCTAAGTGTTGCAAGTTTAAAAAGTTTGACGATAGGGGTTTGTTTTTAAGTGAACACCGTCGCTGCTATGATGAGATTATTGAGTATTGTAATAAGCTGGTATATAAAGGAAATCTTCAACCGATGCGTGGTAAGGGGAGAAATGATCATGAACTTGCATTAAAACAATGGCCACAAATGGGTTTTAAGCAAATTAATACGGATTATTCTATCAGAAAAGGCAGCAGCCGATTGAATCGATCTGAAGCGGAACAGATAGTGGCCTGGTTGAAAGAACATTTTGAACTAATTGTAAATGCTTATCCGAAAGAAGCTAAGGGAAATCTGGTTGGGATTATCACGCCATTTAAAGCTCAAGCGAAATGTATCCAAATGGAATTAAAAAAGAAGATGTCCAAGGAGTCTGCTAAGATTAGTGTAGGAACAGTGCATACTTTTCAAGGAGCTGAAAGAAGAATTATCATATTTTCTTCAGTTTACGGAAAAGAGGATAGATGTTTCTTTATTGATGCTAACAAAAGCTTAATGAATGTTGCGGTTTCCCGTGCCAAGGATAATTTTTTTGTTTTTGGTGAACTTGGTTGCTTAAAAGAAACATCAGGTAATTCTAGCGCAAGTGGATTACTTCGAAAGTGTATATTTTTGAATCCGATTTAGGCATGTTCAACTTAAATTACGAATGCAAAAGCCCAACATGCTCCGCCTATCCGGCCAGTGGCTGGAACGATGCGGTTTTAAACCCGGCTGCAATTACACAGTCAGTGAACATTCAGGATGTTTGCTGTTAGTGGTGGACAAAAATAAAAAGTGAAAGGCCACTTCCTGATAAATTCACATTGCTTTTCACGTCTTATTTCTTGGCCGTTGCATTTTAGCTTTATAAATAATGGCTTCCAGAACCCCTTTAATGACATGTTTATCCTCTTCTCCTAAACGGTTTGCTTCTTCAAAATATTCTAAAAGATTATTGCTATTGTTTAAATTGTCATGGATGGAGCTATCATCTTTGAGAAGAAAGTCTATGGATACTTCAAAGAAACCAGCCATTTTCTTTAAGATTTCCGCCGATGGATGAGATATTCCACGTTCATAACGGCTTATATGTTTCTCATGAACTCCGATAATTTCTCCTAATTTAGCTTGGGATATGTTTCGTTCCAATCTTAGTTTTTTAATTTTCTCTCCGATATTCATGTAATTTTCCTTTTTTTTGAAAATTTATTGACAATATTAAACATAAGTGTTACCATAAGTAACATAATAGTTAACTGATAAAATATTTAGTTAATGATGACTATGGTTATTGCATATCATAAAGCCTTTTATAAGTTCCTTAATTATTCTACAAATTCCAAGGCTTTCCTTTATATTGGATAAAAATAGGAAGGAGCTCCGCCATGAACTCCCACGACCACACCGTCTATTCCATCCTGAGTAACGGCAAAAAAGTCCCCATGCTCCGCCTGTCCGGCCAGTGGCTGGAGCGATGCGGTTTTAAACCCGGCTGCAACTATACAGTCAGCGAATTGTCAGGATGTTTGCTGTTAATGGTGGACAAAAATAAAAAGTGAAACAACGTATTTGGTTTTTTATTTTAAGGTTTTAAGTCAATGATTTCGGCCCAGATTTCAACATACAGAGATTTTCTGCCTTTAGGAGGGAGGCAGGCACCGCTTCTTTACATGGATGTAAAATAGCGGTTGCCCCCGGCAGCCTCATATAATTGCCAGTCGAAAGGCCAGGATGGCGAAAGCCCACTAAAAACCCTGGATGAATAAGAGGAGGACCGGAACCTAGGGTTCCGGCGGCTTTTTGGTGACTTTTTGGCCGCTCAAAAAGTTACTCAGCCGGTGAAATCCGTGGACCATAATAATTGGCATTCATTTATCAAGAATTTAAGGCGAAAAAGGTTTAATTCCAAATTTCAAACTTACTATAAGGGAGGTATTACCCCATGCTCACCGACAAAGATCTCGGCATCCAAAAATTCATTCTCGACCGGATCGCGCAGATCGATAACGAGATTGTCCAAAACGATCCCGAATATAAGGAGCGGGGAGAACGTCCCGGTGAACTGCTGAAACTAGCCGCAGCCAAACTGTCCCAGGAAGATGGTGCGCTGTTGAAAGAGTATGTCAATACCTGTTTCGATCAGATTTGCCGCCGGGACGAGCTAATCTACAGCGAGGCGCTGATGGACGGAATGTCGATTGGATATTGGGTGGTACTGGTAGCACGGGGAGTTGAGAAGATAAAAGTTTGAAATGACCGACTCACCCCTTCAGGAACCTGATCGGCCAGAGAAATTAGCAGCTATTCCCCTCCCTTTGACTGATAGCCAAAAAACACTGGAAAGGGAGGGGAAGGTCGGATGATACAACATATTGAACCACCCCCGATTTGAAAGACAGCAAGAAAGGCTGGTATAATAAAACAAATCGGGAGGTAAAAAAATGAACGAAAGAAGAAAGTTTGATCGTGCATTTAAGATAGAAACCGTAAAGCTCATTACAGAGCAAAGCCATACAGTATCAAGTGTAGCTAATGAGATCGGAGTACATGAAAATACCATATATAAATGGCTCAGACAACTACATGTAGATCCGGAAAACGCATTCCCCGGTAGTGGTAACCTTAAACCGGAAGAAGATGAGATCCGCCGAATAAAACGGCGAATGGCTGAGTTAGAAGAGGAAAACGTCATCCTAAAAAAAGCTATGGCCATTTTCACAAAGCCATCGAGATAAGGTACCAATTTATCTTGGACCACAGCTCCAAATACTCAGTGAAGAAGATGTGCCATATTTTAGAAGTCTCCCGGAGCGGCTTTTACGCCTGGTGTAAGAGGCCTAAAAGCAAACGCAAGCTGGAAAACGAAAAACTCATTCAAGACATTATTAGGGTTTTTAACC
>JAEXDA010000038.1 GCA_023401925.1 Bacillota bacterium | reverse complement strand
AAGCGTCTTGATATAGCTGATTTTGCCATTTGAATAATCCCCTCTTTGCCATCGAACTCGCCTTGCGTCTTTTTCTTATTTGTCGAAATTCACTGATTTTTGTCGAATACAAATTTAAAACCCAGCCGTTCTCCGGCTGGGTTCATTGTAAATTAATAATTTTTTTGCCAAAAACATTTCAGTCAAACACTTCCTAAAACTTCTTTTTGGGTTTATTCTCTAAATTATTTAATTTTCCTTTCGAAAGATCAAAAAATTTATAAAAAATTTTATAAAACGTCTAAATACGACGATTAAGAAAGCGTTCATTTTTAGGTATTGACCGAATTGACTCAATCTCTTATCATCACATTCTCTTTGCTTGCATTCCTCAGCGTAGTGCAGTTACGACAGTTGAACCCTCTGTTACCCCACACTCTATCCCCGGCCTTGACAATCAAGATATTCCGGTTGGAGTGCATTTCAAGTTCAAGATAACTAAATTCTAAAGAACCTATCCGCCCAATAAAAAATAAAAGAGCGTATCGTATCCGTCGCTCTTTTATCAATACCGGTTAAATTTTATCCCAGTCATACCGCTCTCTTGATCCTCTCCCGGAGCAGCGAATGCCGCTCCACAATCTTATTGTTCTTCACAGCAATGGCAATCGCTTTCTTGGAGCCGATCAACACCGCCATCTTTTTGGCCCGGGTCACGGCGGTATATAACAGATTACGTTGCAACATCATAAAATGTTGAGTGGTCACCGGCATGATCACTACCGGATATTCATTACCCTGGCTTTTATGGACCGAGATCGCATAGGAAAGCACCAGTTGGTCCAATTCCTCCGATTCATAAGGAACCTTTCTCTCCCCTTCCAGCTCCGGATATCCAACCACCATCCGGCGGTCTTCCGGGTCGATCTCGCGGATCCGTCCGATATCCCCGTTAAATACCCCTTTTTGATAGTCGTTCTTCAGTTGCATTACTTTATCGCCCAGCCGAAAAGTAAGTTTGCCGGATTTCAATTCGGAAAACTCCGAGGTAAAAGGATTCAAGGCTTCCTGTAAAACCAGATTCAAATTCTCAATACCGGTCACGGTCCGGCGCATCGGGGTAAGAATCTGAATATCCTCCACCGGGTCACATTTCAAATATCCCGGAATCCTCGATTTTACCAACTCCGGAATGGCAGCCGCGATATGGTCCGGGTCATTATCCTCAATAAAAAAAAAGTCATTATCCATGGTGAGGACTGGAAATTCTCCCTGATTGATTTTATGGGCATTGGAGACAATTAAACTTTGCTGCGCTTGCCTGAAAATCACATTCAAACGCACCACCGGGATACGTCCACATTCGATTAAGTCCTGCAAAACAGTTCCCGGTCCGACCGAGGGCAATTGGTCAACATCCCCCACCATAATCAACCGGATTCCCGGCCTGATCGCCTTCAACAAATTATAAAACAGCATTAAGTCGACCATCGAAAACTCGTCGACGATTAACACATCCGTTTCCAACGGCTCATCCTCGTTATACTGAAAACGGCTGCCTTCAAATACCTCGGCGCCATAACCCAATAACCGGTGAATCGTTTTCGCCGTTTCGCCGGTGGCTTCACTAAGACGTTTGGCCGCCCTTCCGGTGGGCGCTGCCAGCATCACATTAAGCTTCGCTTGCTTCAACAGATATAAAATCGCTTTAATAATCGTGGTTTTCCCGGTACCCGGGCCGCCGGTTATCACCAACATCCCGTTTTCCAAAGCCTTTTGAGCCGCTTCTTTCTGTTGGGATGCTAAATTGATATTATTTTTGGCGGAATACTGGTCAAGCAGACCTTCCACATCAAGAATAATGGGAGGCAAACCCACATCCATGATGTTTTTTATTTGGGCGACCACACCGACTTCACTATAATAAAAGGGCGCCAGATAAAGAATATTCACCTTATCCAGACTCTCCCGGTACAATTCTTTCTTCACGATTAAATCTTCAACGACACCGGCCAATTGCAATTCATTGCTTTCCAACTCTTTCCCGGCTAGGGCCATAAACTCGTTTTCCAGGGCATAGAGATGCCCTTCGGTACAGTTTTCACTCAACAAATAACGAATCCCCGCCCGCAAACGATAAGGGGAATCTTTCTGAATACCCATTTTCTGAGCGATTTGGTCGGCAATTTTAAAACCAATCCCATGGACCTCATCGGCTAAACGATAAGGATTTTCTTTAACAACCTTCACGGCCTCGCTCTGATAGGTATGATAGATTTTTAATGCATAACCGGGACTGATTCCCACCCCTTGCAGAAAAACCATAATCTGCTGAATCTCAGCATGTTCTTTTAGGCTCGCAGCAATCCGTTCCGCTTTGGCCTGACTAATGCCGGGAATTTGGGTCAACTTTTCGGGCATCAGTTCAATAATGGCCAATGTTTGTTTACCGAATTCCTTGACTATCTTTTTGGCGGTTGCCGGACCGATCCCTTTGAGTAAACCACTGCCTAAAAAACGCTCGATTCCTGTTACAGATGAAGGCTCGCGGCTTTGCCATTCCGCCACCGAAAACTGTTCACCGAATTCCTTATGTTCCACCCATTCGCCTTTGACGGCTAAAACCTCTCCCAAATACAAGGGAGGCAGATTTCCGACAACCGTAACCAGGTTCCCCGATTTCAACTTGAGTTTGGCTACAGTATAATAGGTATCTTCATTGTAATAAGTTATCCTGTCAATAGTCCCTTCCAGTTCCGTCATGTGACCCCCACTATCACGTATAATAAGCCAAACTCTGTAATTCGAGCGTTACATCCGAAGTCCTTAATTTGACGCCATCCGGAACTTTCACTGAGGCCGGAACGAAGTTTAGAAAAGATTTAACCCCGCTTTCAACGCAAACATCCACGATATGTTGCACGTTTTCAGCAGGAAAAGTTAAGATCATCATTTTTATTTCCAACTCACGGATGACATTGGCTAATTGGTCGATTGGATAAACTTCCACATCCGCGATTTTGCGGCCGATTTTTTTCTCATCAACATCAAAAAGAGCCACGATCTCAAGAGGCTGATGGACCCGGTTTTTTTGGTGATACCGTACCAAAGCGGCGCCTAGATTACCGGCTCCAATGAGTCCTACCCGAATTTCCCGATTGAGTTTTAAAATTCGCCGTAATTCAGCACTTAATGAACTGGTTTGATAGCCGACTCCTTGCTTGCCGAATACTCCGAAATAAGATAAATCCTTGCGGACTTGCCCTGATGACGTACCGATAATCTTCGCCAGCTGTTCGGAAGAAATAATGGGAGATTCTTCCGGATCAAGGATCTCTAATACCCTTAAATATAGCGGCAATCTCCGTATAACAACATCAGGCACTTTTCGCTGGACCATTGCGCTTTCCCCTTTTTCCTATATTCCTACTCTTCTTAAACTTTCGCCATCAAACTATCTTTTCCTTTTAAAATTCACCCTTTTCCTTAAAGGTCTGTGCCTGTGATAAAAAACCATATAAGCCACAGAGACACGGAGACACAGAGGAAAACTATTTTAACCGGCATAGCCGGAAATAAAATCAGGAAATACATCCAAAATATCTTTGATCGACGGCTAGGGATTGTAGCAATATTTAATTCAAAAAAATGAAATAAAAAAATGTTTTCTATCTAAAAAATACGTTTTTGCCTCAATTCTTTCTCTGTGTCTCTGTGCCTCTGTGGCCAAAAAACATTTAGGCCGCAGAGGCACAGAGACGCTATTTCTGTTTCGTAAAGATGCCATAAAAAAACAACCTTTTCGGTTGTCTTTTAAAGATCAATATCGATAAATTATAATTGAGCACTAATTTCACGAACAAAACAGTCTGCCGCACTTTTCACTTCAGCAGTCACCGGATAACCAAATTCTAGTAACTTCGGCTGCACACCCACTATAATGACCTGGCAAGCGATAGTTTGCTTTAGATAATCAACCAAAATTTTCAAGGGCAACATATGGGTAGAAAAACCCACCCCTTCAATCTGTTCGGCTTTAATTAAAGTAAAAGAACCGGGTTCCTTACCCATTTCAGCCGCATCGACTATTACAACATGCGAAGGAGCCTCGGAACGAATCGCTCCTGAAAAATTTTCCGGAGCCGATTCTCCGAGGAAAAAAAGACATTCCCGGTTGGGATTCTTTTGGAGTTGATTTTCGAACTCACTTACAATATAGAGCCCAATAGAATCATCGGCCCGCAAAGGAGATCCTACTCCTAAAAAAGCAATTTTCTTGCTATCCCGAAGTAGATTCAAAAACTCATTGATAACTTCCATTATTCCTGAGTCTCCGTTAACTTAGTCTTATCATATTGAGCCAGTTCAAATTCAGGTGTTGAACTTAAAGCTTTCCGGGGACAAGAGTCAACACACTGGGCACAGAAAATACAATTATCCAACGCAAACTTGGCCCTGAAGACCTTCTCTTCGCCGACCTTTTCAATTGTAATAGCTTTGGCAGGGCAGTCCCGCATGCACATTTTACAGCCGATACAATTTTTGGCGTTAAAGCTAATTTTGCCACGGAAATTTTCCGGGACCTTAGCTTTTTCATAGGGATATTTTACTGTTGCAACAGGTTTGGTTAAATTAGAAAATACTTCCGGAATAATCTTACCTGGATGTTTCATTTAAAAACACCTCATTCATTGTTTATCAAAAACGGAGATTCAATGGATTGGAATTCATTCTCCCATTTATGTTAAGTACGCTTTCACAATAATATTAATCAAAAGTTGCACCAAAGCGATGGGAGCAAGATATTTCCAACTGAATTTCATCATCTGTTCCATCCGTACCCTGGCCATTACCGTTTTGAACACAGTCAAAATGCAAACAATCAATAACGTTTTAACGATAAATACTAAAAATCCCAATACCGGATGAAGTCCAAACGAACCTCCCAGGAAAACGGCAGATAACAAAGTTGATACCACCACTAATTCCAAATCTGTCGTCAAACGGAATAAACCCAGTAGCCTGCCACCAAATTCCGTAAAACTTCCCGCAACAATTTCCGTTTCAGCTTCCGGAATATCAAAAGGCACCCGTTCCAATTTTCCCTGAACTGCAACTAATGCAACAAGAAACCCAATAATATTTACTACCAATAATTCCGGCCGATTTAAAAAGAAAGCGGTAATACCGCTGATCTTCCAAGTCCCAGCCAAAAGGGCGGGACCGAGCAAAGATAAAAGCAATGGCACTTCATAGCTGAATAATTGGGTCAAATTACGAACGGATCCCAAGGCTGAGAAAAGTGATGTTGAATTCCATCCTGCCAAGAAAAAAGTTAAGGTGGGTATGGTGAGCAAATAGAATACAACAATCAAATCGCCTTCAAAAGAATACGGCACATCCGTGTTCCAAATCGGCACATACAAAAAAGCTGTCAACACTGCCGCGATTGCGAAAATCGGCAACAACCGGAACATTACTTTATCAGCCGCTTCCGGAATAATTTCTTCCTTGGACAGCAGTTTGATGAAATCGGCTTCCGGCTGAAACCACGGTGGACCGACTCGATTTTGAAAACGGGCGAATAATTTACGGTCAACCCATTCACAGACCATACCATAAGCCATTAAGAATAAAAATCCCGGGAAGATGAACATGTATAATAACGTCCATTCAACGCTCATTGCTCCACCACCACAGTCAATTTTTGTAAACGCTTTATTGGGTTTACCCTTATTTAATTTGTCCTAAATCCAAACCCCTATTTTTATGCCAGGCAATGCTATATTCCCTTAATTGCTGCCAGTTCATTACATTGTCCTTTTTCCCATTGCCGACTTTAATCATCCGGTCGGTGCACGAAAAACAAGGATCAAGCGCGGCAACAATAATTGGAAAATCAGCCAAATAAGCTCCGCGAAGCATTTCCCGGATTGAAGCCAAATTGGCCAAAGTTGGGGCCCGGACCTTCACCCGCTCCGGCATTTCAGTTCCATTGGTTTTTAAATACAAAATATCTTCGCCTCGAGGCGCTTCCAAACGGGATAATGCCTCACCCTCGGGAATTTTCCGGGGTACCTTAACAACGATCGGTCCTTCCGGTAAATTTTCCACCAGTGTCCGTAGTAATCTATAGCTTTCCAACAATTCATTAACCCGAACGATGGTACGTCCTAATACATCGGCGTTATCATCGGTCACAATCCTAAACTCAATCTGTGAATAGGCGCCATAAGGATCATCCTGGCGAACATCTCGGGAAATGCCCGAAGCCCGGGCCATCGGACCAACCGCGCCTAAACTTCTTGCAAGCTCTTTCGGAAGCTTTCCGACTCCCCGAAGCCTGCCCATGAACGTAGGCTCGTCGGTGACAATTTTGGTATAATATTCGGTGCGTGCAATTAATGTATCGAGGCTGCCGAGAATCTGCTCCAGGATTTCCGGACTAATATCGCGGCGAACACCTCCAATAGTGTTCATTCCATAGTTCACGCGGTTACCGGAGATCCAGGCCAAAATATCCATGACGATTTCCCGGTCCCGCCAGGCATACATAAACAATGTCTCGAAACCAACCTCATGTCCGGCAACACCCAACCATAATAAATGACTGTGAATCCGCTCCAGTTCACCGATAATAGCCCGGATATATTTCGCCCGCATAGGAATTTCCACTGCTGCTATTTCTTCTACCGCTTGCACAAAACAAGTGGAATGGGAATGGGAACAAATACCGCAAATCCGTTCAATTAAATAGATATCTTGAATAAAATTCCGGCTCTCACAAGCCTTTTCAATGCCCCGGTGGTTATAACCAAGCTTATCCTCGGCATCAACAATGATTTCCCCTTCCAAAGTCAGGTCGAAACTTTCCGGTTCATGTAAAGCGGGGTGTTGAGGCCCAATCGGAATTTTAACTTCACTCATACCTTATTCACCTCATCTTCCGAAGGAAGTCCTTTCCAGTCTTTCCGCAAAGGAAATTGACCTGCCGGCCAATCATCCGGCAAAGGGTATCTACGATGCGGCGGTGTCCCTTCAACATCAATACCCAATAAATCCATCAATTCACGCTCGTATAAAAAAGCACCCAAGAAAACGGCAGTAACCGTAGGAACTTTGGGATTATTCCGCTCGGTAAAGGTTTTTACATTTACCACAATTCCTTCATCATTATAAAGATGATAAATCACTTCAAATTTATCACTCAAGTCCAATCCGGTAATGGTACCCAAAAAATCAATACCGGAATCTTTCAAAGTTTGCATAACATCAACCAAATCAGCGGTTGCGACCTCGGCAAAAATTCTTTTTTCCCGCGATGTCGTTATATTGGTCAACTTTCCGGAAAACTTGGTTTCTAAAAAAGCTACTAACTCTTGATTATTCATTGGGTTCACCCTCTCCAACAAGGATTGGCCGTGCCTCTTCAAACTGCTCCGGCTTGTCGATCCGCTCCAGTAGCTTGACAACCCCGTCAATTATTGCTTCCGGACTGGCAGGACAACCGGGAATATAAGCCGCTACCGGAACCGTGGAATCGATGCCGCCTTCAACATTATAGCAACCTTCAAAAACCCCTCCCGAACAAGCGCATGTTCCAACGGCGACGATAAATTTCGGTTCGGGCATTTGCTCATATATCCTGACTAATCGATCTTTGATTTGTTTGGTCACCGGGCCCGAACATAATATGATGTCGGCATGACGGGGAGTTGCTTTGAGTTGAACCCCGAAACGCTCAATATCATATCGCGGAGTTAAGGCCGCAAGAATCTCAATATCGCAAGCATTACAGGCTCCGGTATTGAAATGAAGCACCCACGGAGATTTCACCCGGGCCCATTTAACGAGTTTCTTTAACATATTTGTCACCTCACGACCAGGGTATAAAGAGAAATCGATATTCCCGCCAAATATAATATGCCCATCAAAGCCATATTACCAACCGGAAGTGTGGCCATGATTAATGCCGTCACATGAATGATGGTAAAAAAGATGGCGAAAGGGAAAAACAATGAATAATCCGGTTGAATCTTTACTGCCGGAATATTTTCCCCACAAGCATAAGGGGTCTTTTTATGTTGATTTTGACTCCCTTTTTCCGCCAGCAAATAACCAAATAAATAGAGTAATCCTCCGATGAGCAAAAAAAGTGCGAATGCCACCGGTGGGGATAATAATAGTTTTGCGTCTTCCATTTTCTCACCCCTTCAAATTGGTCAACTTACGAATATTCAACGAATGGTTCTTCTTTTGGATTAACATTACTATAGCCAGAGCAATGGCTATTGATACAACCTCAACGACAATCATCGTAATCACCAAGGTCTGGCTCAATGCAATCTTACCATTCGCATTTCCGGCACTAATAAAAGCCAAAGTTACCCCTTTGGTCATTAATTCAAAACCAATCAACATTCGAATCATATTCTTGGCCAGGAGTAAAGTATAGAGTCCAATGCAAATGACTAGAATGACCGCAATGAAATCAATTCCGAAATAATTATTCATTGGATTTCCCCCGTCTAAATAGGACTACAATCCCATAAACACCAACCAGTAAAATAACCACCTGGCCAATTAAATCCAGGCCGCGCATTCCCCAGAGAATTTCTCCCACAGTGGCATTTTCGGTAGCCTTTTGAATAACCAAAGCCCCAAACAAGGAATTTTGATTTACCCAAAGAATGATTCCCAGAATAATAATCAGCACTGGTAAACCCAAAAATCTTTGATAGTGATTTTTGATCTTGGATAACTCTTCTTCGCCGGTAACTGGCCGCGTCAAACTGATGATATTGATGAACAATACCGATATCAATCCTGCGCACACAGATAATTCGAATACGCCGGCCAGCGGGGCACTTAAATTAAACAAAAGCAAAGTCAAGCCTACACTGCAAACCAACAAAGCGATGACGGACCGCAATAAAGACCTACTTATAGCTGCAAGTACAGCTGGAATCAGAAAAAGGAAGATCAAAATGAAGATATGAAATTCCATAACCACACCTCCGTTACTTAAACATCAATCCTAACAATGAGTTAACCGGTAGGATCAGTTTAGGGATTATAAACCAGAAAAAGATTCCGCAACCAACAGTGATAAAAGCCATAATAATAGCTGGCCAGTATAAAACCGGCGTCACTTCACGTACATCTTCCAACCCTTGCTTAACTTTTCCGAAAAATACACTATGTTGGAGAGACAGTAAATATCCGAGAGTAATCATGCTGGCAAAGACCGCTATCAGAGCATAAGAATGATAACCACCCTGCCAAAGGGCGATAATGATAATTAATTTACTCCAAAATCCAGCTAGTGGTGGTATCCCTGCAGTGGAAAGCAAACCAATCACTGAGGTTACTCCTGTAACCGGCATTTTACCGGCTAACCCGCCAAGTTCGTCAAAATTGCGGGTGCCGGTGGCCTCTTCCACCGCGCCAGCGTTGATAAACAATAACGATTTAAACACAGCGTGATTAAAGAAATGGAATGCGGCTCCGATCATTCCCAGAGGAGTGCCTGTGGCAAATCCCATCATCATATAACCAATTTGACTGATACTCGAAAAAGCCAACATCCGTTTGAAATTCTTCTGGCCCAATGCCAAGAAGGCGCCCAATACTACCGAAATAACCCCGGTAAATAATAACATCGCCGAAAATGGTTTTGAAAACCCGAAAACCGCCAAAACAACCCGCATCAAAGTATAGACCCCACAAATTTTCGTCACAATACCGGCTAGTAAAATAGATACTGGAGACGAAGCTGCGGTGTAAGCATCTGGAAGCCATGCATGAAATGGTATCATACCTGCTTTAACCAAGAACGCGAAAACCACAAAGGCAAATCCCAACTGAATGAATAGATTACCGGATTTTACTCCTGCAGCGACTTCACTGAAGGAAACACTACCTGTCATTGCAAATAAGAGGGCTGTTCCCAAAAGCAGAAAAACAGTTGCCGCAGCCGAAAGCATCATGTATTTAAACGATCCTTCAAGGCCTTCGATATCGTTCTGATATGCTATTAAAATATATGCGGTAATTGAGACAATTTCGAGAAACACATAAAGGGAAAAAAGGTCGGTCGCCATAACCAGACCATTCATGCCTGTGACAATTAAAAGAAGTAGCGCATTAAAACCGGGACGCCGATCCGGGTGTAAATTGAAACCAGCCGAATATATGGCTGTCACCAAAGCCACCAATCCGATTGCCGCAAGGGCAATTAATGATAAGCCATCCACACTCAAGGCAAGTTTTTGCCCTAAAAGCCAATGGGTAAGCATTAACTTTTGATCGCTCACAAAATTATGAAAGGCGATCCATCCTGTCATTACTACCAGATAAAAACTAACCAGAGTCACAATCCAAGTCGAAGCTTTGGCCCATATTTTTCTTATTATCGGCATAATTGCTGCGCCCAATAAAGGCACAAGTATAAATGCTAAAAGCACGGCTCTTCCCCCTATAGCGTTCAACGTTTTTTTAACCATCCCGGTCGACTTTTTCGTCTCTTCAGCGACCCGGTGGATCAACTATTGAAAAAAACACATAAAATAAACAAGCATGCACAAAAAACCGCCTAAAGACCATGCCAAATAATTGCCATAGACACCATTATGGAACCGGCGCGCTTCTGAAATAAAGTCGGCTACGGTCGGGACCAATTTTTGATAAACCCAATTGATTCCCCGGTCAATCCAGTAAAGACCGAGGGCTGCATATCTTCCAATTGTTTTGCCTTGAACGTAAGGATCAAATATTTGACGTTCTGCCAAATTATAAATATACTTAAAACCCGGAGCAGTCCTGAAGTGGTCCGATGAGCTAACGCTGCTACCGCTCAACCGAACTCCGATTGCATGATCAATAATGGCAATAAGTATAGTAAATAAAGTAAACAACACCAGTTGATTCAAACCAAAAGCATAATGAATATTAATAACATCACTGCGTAAGCCCTCTCCCAAATGGGGTTTCAGTAAATAATCAAAGGGAAAACTGGGATAAACGCCACAAAATATTACAGCGGCAGCTAAAAGAGCCATGGGAGTTATCATGCTCCAATTAGCTTCTTTGGTCTCATTTGGGTCTGAAACTGTTTTTCCAAAAAATATCCCATGTCCTAACTTTAAGAATGTAGCCGCAGTAAAAAGCATTCCTAGAATTGCCGCCAAGAAAAAGATTCGATAATCTGTTTGTAAAATCCCGTCAAAAATCATTTGTTTCGAAATAAAACCACCAAAAAGCGGAACTCCGGAAACAGCAGCTCCAGATATTACAAAGCAGATAAATGTAAGCGGCATAACTTTCCAAAGACCGCCTAATTTTCTTAAATCAGTTGTACCTGCTTGCTTTTCCAACGAACCGCCAACGAATAGCAAGCAGCATTCGCAAATGACTTGGTTTATCATTTGAAAAATACCGCCGGCAATCGCAACCGGGATACCCGTACCGATTCCCAAAAGCATATATCCGACTTGACTGATTGTACAGTACGAAAGAGAACGTTTGAAATCGGTTTGAATGAACGCCATCATCACGGCAAAAACGATCGTAATTGCACCGACGGTCATCATCAAAAGCCTTATCCCCAAAGAAACTGTAAAAAACTCTAAAACAATTCGGGTTGCTAAATAAATGCCCAACAACTTTCCTAGAGCTGCCGGAAAAATCGCCATGAAAGGTAAGGGAGCGTCTTTTGCGGCATCCGGGATCCATGTATGAAAAGGGATAGCTCCTGCTTTCGCGATTGCACCGATAAACATCAGTACAAAAGCAACAGCACCAACCCCTGTCGTATCCAAATGGATATCCGTCATTACCGTTGTTTTGGCTTGCGCTTCAATGATACCGATTCCAAACATTAAGCAAAGATCAGCCAAGCCTACAATAACAAAAGCCTTAACAGCTGTTCTATATGAACCTTCACTTCCCGAATTAATCATGGCAAACAAAGTAATCAATAGAGCTTCCCAAAAGAAAAGCATAATAATCAAATTATTGGCCAAGGCCGCACCAATTGCCATGGCTTCGGTCAAGAAAAGAAAACCGTAAAATTGGTTATTGCGGGGGTGTTTTAACATAAAAGTGAAGGAATATAAAACCACCAAAAAGGACGCCCCAGCTATCGCAATGATAATGAGTTGATTAAATTGACCAAACCTTAATTGAAAATCCATCCCAAACCCGGCAAACGGCCTTATAAAACTAATTGGCCGGGGCGGACCCCAAATCAAAATCGTCAGGTAAACCATAAAAGCTGAAATCGCAACGTTGATAACTTCCCAGAAACTTTTGATCTTGGCCGGGAAAGCTAGCAATATAGCACCGTAAAGTGCCGGAATAAGAATTAATAATAGTAAAATACTCATTATAAACTCCCCATCATCTGCCGTAAGGCAATTTGTATAAATTCACTGGGATAATGCACCAAAAACCCGCTTATAAGGGACAGACCCGCTAATAAAGCAACTGCGAAAAGCATGGCTTGAGTACCTTCCTTGGCAGGGATTTTCAACTCTCCCATAAATACGATGATGAATAATCTTAACAAATATAATATGGTAAGAAAAGCGCCTAATATAAACGCTGCCGCTAACCACAAATTTCCTTCTTCAATCGCTCCCGATATTACCATATGTTTACTAAAGAAGCCTCCAAATGGCGGAATCCCCATCACCGACAAGGCGCAAAAGGCAAAGGAAATCGCCGTAATCGGCATGGTTTGGAGCAAGCCCCCCATTTTCCGAATATCTTTCGTATGGGTATTATGTTCGATGATCCCGGCGCAAAGAAATAACCCTCCTTTAGCTATTCCGTGCATTAAGATAAAAAGCAATGCGCCCCCAACGGCTAAAGGGTTATGCATAAAGAGTCCGAGAAAGATGAATGCCAATTGGCTCACTGTTGAATAGGCAATAATTCTTTTGATATCCGTTTCAACCAGCGCTGCCCCACCCGCGACAATAGCGCTTATTGCAATGACAATCGGCAATATTTCATTCCACATTCCTGAGAGGACGAGACCCCCAACAAATATACGGGCGAAGGCAAAAACACCGATTTTGACCAAAACTGCCGCATGAAGTAACGCAGTAACCGGAGAAGGAGCAACTCCAGCATCCGGGAGCCAGGAATGAAATGGTAAGGTGGCCGATTTAGAAAAGATACCGCACATAATAAGAAGGACCGCCAAATCCGGAGCCAATTTTCCGCGCATCACCCGCAAATCGAAACTCCCGTAACTATTATATAAAATCACAAAACCCATCAACATTGCCAAAGCACCAAAAACTGTTATCAAGAAAGCTTTATCGGCGCGCAACACAACATCCCGTTCCCGATAAAACCCAATCAACCTCCAACAGCATATTGCCGCAATCTCCCAAAACAGATAGATAAAAATTAAATTTTGCGCATAAACAAGTCCAGTCATAGCCCCTAAAAATAAAACAACCATCATGTAGTATTCATTTTGATTTTTATCATGCTGGATATAACCAAACGAATACAATATGATAATAATTCCCAAAAACGAAGAGGCCATCGCCATAAAAACTCCTAGCGCGTCGGAAGTAAAAATCGGATCAAAGCCGAGCACCCATTTGGCGGAGAAAGTTGGCGTTACCCCAGATAATATAGGACCTACCAAAGATGCGGATGCCAAAAAAGAAATGCTCACAAATAGAATAGCCGCTAAGTTTCTAATTTTGGCCGAAAAATGACCGATTATCGGTATGATAAAAGCACCAATAATCGGCAACAAAATGGCAAACAAAATCATTTTTTCCATAATTTCCCCTCGCTTGGAATTAATTTTTGCCTTTCTTATCATCATTTCCAATAATTTTCTTCAATTCTCCAAAACAAAATCAATGAGATTTTTCTATCCATTGATTGTAAATCCCACTGATATAATAATTACTGATCTAATAATTTTAGAATTATATCCAAACTTATTTTACTATTCTTTTTGATACTGTCAAGCATAACTCATCAATTTGACTTTTTTACTTTATATTTTAAAAGAAGTTTTCTTTATTTCTTTCGGTATTCAAATTTATTTTACCTTTAAATATGAATGGGTGTAAACCAAAATTAACATCTTCGTGCCAAAAATAACATTCTATAAAAATCATTGCATTTACTTCCATCAAGGCAAAAAAAAATTGCGGGATATTATTTAAATAATTCCCGCAACTAACCAGCCATTTTTATAACCATCTTTCATATTCTTTTCCACTCTACGTTTGTTTCTTCCAAACAACGATGCACTGCAGTGTGGGCAATACTCCCGATGAAACTGAATCTCTTCATGACAATCCGGGCATTTCATAATTCATACACCTCCAAAGTTTTTGCGGGCTAAATTTTGTCCCGCTTTTTCATTCGTGATCCTCGTCGATTCCCAAATATCGACATTTGCACCTATAAGCAACTCAATTCAATAGGTTCTCAACGACGATCCCTCACATAGTGCAAAACTTAAACAATCCCCACAATCGACCAGAAGCTTTTGGTACCTTCTTTTGACTTCTTCTCAACGTTCCTGTTCCTTCCAAACAAGGAAGCGCTACAATGCGGACAATACTCCTTGTGAAACTGAATTTCTTCATGACAATCTGGGCATTTCATAATTCATACACCTCCAAATAATTTAGCGGGTCATTTTTTGTCCCTGTAATTTATTTTCTGTCCCGCTGACAATTTTATTATATTCATTTTCTTATCCAAAATCAACATATTTACCCAATAGTAACCAAATCTAAACACGTTCTAAATGATCACTACCTACGGGACAAGACTCTCGTACTCTAAAATGCATTTGAGCAAAGGTTTCTCAATCACTCTATTGCTTTGGGATTTACAATCCATCCCAATGAATGTTTTTATTCCATCGATCAATACCATTATATCTTTTCAAAACAATACTTTTGTGTCGCATTACAAAAGTGGCATAAAGTCTAAGCCCTTGTAATAAAAATGAATCAATACAAATTAAATTGTCAAAACTATTTCGAATAGACTCCACGACAGACCTTATTGATATTTGATTACTCTGGACAAACCTTTCTTTGAAAGGGGGGATTAACCAACATTATCCATGCAGTCAAATTCTATCAATGGAGGTGAATAAAGTGCTAAAGAAAGGACTTTCGGGATTTTTCTTTTTTGCATTCCTCTTTATTTTAGGCGGTATCGTTCTCGGCTATTCCATGCCTCAAATTTGTACAGCTGCTGGAATTCTAAGTGATAAATCTCCGAGTAACATTTCAGATAATATTACGGTTTTCAAAACATTCTTGGCTGATCAAAATACGTCTAATGTTACTCCAGCTGATACTCAAAATTCACAAAATACAATAGAGAATTCTGCAATTACAACTTCCTCCGATAATAAAACGAATGCCGAGGAAGAGATTGCACCTGCTGAAGAGGTTGCTCCTGCCGAGGAAGAAGCTGTTTCTGATGAAGAAGAGGTCGCTCCTGCCGAGGAAGAAGCTGTTTCTGATGAAGAAGAGGTCGCTCCTGCCGAGGAAACCACCATATTCCAAATCGCTGAACTTAACAAATCGTTAAACCCTATTTTCTTTGGATTTGACAAATTCGCTTTACGCCAAGACCAATCGATTGTTCTTGACAATGCCGTGCAAATACTCAATATCAATCCAAAGTTGTATATTTCCCTTAGTGGCTTTACAGACGAACGTGGAACTAAAAAATACAATTTAGCCTTATCAGTTCGACGAGCGGAAGCTATCAAAAACTATCTTGTTACAAAGGGTATCGACCCGGCTCGCATTCTGATCTTTGCTTACGGTGAAGAGTTCCCGCTCAAAAAAGGCCACAATGAATCAGCTTGGCGTTTCAACCGCCGAGTGGATATCCGGTTATGGGAGGCTCTCCCAACCAGGGAGTAATCTTTGGAGAAATAGATATAAAAAAGGCTGTCTCAATTTTCCTTCTGAGACAGCCTCTTTTTTACACGCTTTTGGCTAATTATTTGGATTTAGCAACACTCACTAGATCCTTAAAAGCTTCACCATCGTGTACAGCCAAATCTGCTAATATCTTTCGGTCAACCTGAACTCCGGCTTTCTTAAGACCGCTAATAAACGTGCTGTATGACATACCATTTAATCGGGCTGCAGCGTTAATCCTGGTAATCCAAAGTTTTCTGAAATCACGTTTTTTAGCTCTGCGATCCCGTAAAGCATAGGCTAATGATTTAAGAACCTGCGAATTTGCAGGCCTAAAAATTCTGCTCTTTGAACCACGGTAGCCTTTGGCAAGCTTTAAAATCTTTTTATGACGATGGCGACTCGTAAAACCGCCCTTTGCTCTTGGCATGATAAATCCCCCTATCAAATATTTGAGAATGAAAAATCCTCGTAAAGGTCAATTAAAGACCCAGCATTCTCTTAACTCTTCTCATATCACCATGATCGACAATCCCGGCTTTTCGTAAACCCCGTTTCCGTTTCGAACTTTTAGATTCCAAAAGGTGACTTTTGAAAGCATTATTCTTTTTAACTTTGCCACTGCCAGTCACTGTAAGACGTTTAGCAGCCCCACGATGGGTCTTCATTTTAGGCATAAAAAATTCCTCCCTATTCTGATTTGCAGGCTAAAATCATAATCATATTTTTACCTTCAATTTTAGGCTCCCGTTCCATAATGGCGTTTTCCTGAACACCTTCAAAAAGTTGCTTTAGAAGAGTTTTTCCCAAATCAGCATGAACTATCTCCCGGCCACGGAAACGGATAATTGCTTTGACTTTATCGCCATCCTTGAGAAACTTTTGGGCAGCCTTCACCTTAACCTGGAAATCATGATCTTCTATCTTGGGCGTCATTCTGATTTCCTTGACTTCAATAATTTTTTGTTTTTTCCGGGCTTCCCGTTCCCGCTTGCTCTGCTCGTAACAATATTTTCCATAATCCATAATACGACAAACAGGCGGTTTCGCAGTTGGAGCAACTTCAACCAAGTCAAGATCTTTCTCAAGAGATATCTTTAAAGCATCCCTAACCGACATAATCCCCAATTGTTCCCCATCGGAACTAACGACCCGGATCTCCTTGGCCCGGATCTCCTCATTGATTCGCAACTCGTTACTAATTAACAGCCACCTCCCAAAGATATACTTGGCAATTAGTTTATGCCAAGTAAGAACTTACCGTTAGACTGAGCCTCATAAAGGATCAGCCTTTTCCCAAAAAATTAAAAAAATAAAGCGGGTGAATCCACCCGCTAAATACCAATTAAAGTTTGGTTTTATAAACCCAAGCGACTTCAGTCCTTAGGTGAGAAGCGGATGGCTTCTACTTGTTTAAACTATTGCAAGTATATCACCGACTCAAAGGTTAGTCAATAAGAATTTAACATAAAACGATTCAGTCAAATAATCTTAATAATCCTTCCCCACTGCCAAATCAAGTTTGGCCAGAGCGGTCAAATAATCGGATATGCTGTTGTAGTAGCTGTTGGAAGCCTTATCAAGAGACAATTCGGCGTCCATAATATCCATAGTGGTCGACATTCCAGCGCTAAACCGGGTTTGGGTTAACCGTAAATTTTCCTTATTCAGTGTTACATTAGCCTGGCTTGAAGCGATAGTCTCCAAGTCGGCGTTGAGACTTTGAATCGATTGCTGGACCTCCAAACGGATGTTATCCTTTTGATAGGATTCATCGATTAATGCTCTAGCTTCCGTTTCTTTATCTTTGGCCACGGTTGCCTGGGTTTTAAAACCGTCAAAGAAATTTCCCTTAATTCCTAAAGTGAGGCTCCAAGACTTATCCCAATTCCCGGGATTATAATCCGCGCTGCTCCCGGTATAGGCTCCGGTTAAATACATATTCGGCTTATATCCGGACTGATCCATTCGGGTTTGCGCCCGGTTGAATTCATTGGCAATTTGCAATTGGCGCAGCTCCGGCCGGTCTTTATAGGCTTGATCTACCGTATTCTGCAAAGCAATTTCCACCCTTTGCGGCAGTTGAGTATTAGATAGCTCATCACCGACTTCAAATTGACGGTCTTTGTCGATCCCGATAATAGTTGCCAATTTTAATTTTACCAGCACAAAATTATTTTGTGCCTGAATCAATTGCGGCTTGATGCTTTGATAATTTACTTCCGCTTGGAGCAGGTCATACCGGGATTTGGTTCCCGCTTGAAAAAAGACTTTTACCTGCTGATAATGACGGTTCAAATTATCATAGGATGCCTGCTGAACGTCTACCGCTTTTTTTGCCAGCCAGGCTTGATAATAAGCAGACTTAACGTCATAAGTCAATTGTTGCTTAGCTTTCCTTTGGTCTTCAAGAACTTTATTCAAACCAAGTTTAGCCAATTTAATACCACCTGTTACTTGCCCTCCGGTATATAAATTTTGAGTAACCGAGATTTCACCTTTAGAAGCTTCCGTAGAGGTCGTCAATGACGAGGGCGGATTTTCATATTTCATGGCTCCAAGTGTATAGCCAACCGTTGGAAATAAACCGGCCTCTGCCGAACGGACTGTTTCCTTGGCTATTGCAACGCTCTTTTCCTGGGATTGGAGTTGTTTACTGTTTTGATAGGCCAATTGCAAACACTGATCCAGTGTCAAAACTTCTCCCGCCGGCTGGCTGGCCTTGTCGTCCGCGGCAAATGCGATAATGGGCGTTACCACCACCGCGAAGACTAAAATAACAATTAAAAAACGATTCTTCATCAAAAAACCTCCTCTTTTACAATCCTTTAAGACTTTTCCACCGTCAAATAACACTTTGAATCCGGGCAGGAACCTGTCCGTAATTTAACCGCATTCTTTCCAAATTCTTTCCAACAACTCCCCCAGCTATACTTCCCAATCCATGTCCATGCTCCATGCAATGGAATTTCGATCAAGGGTGGGGTTTTCCTGCCCGTTTTTTATTCCCTGCTACCGGAAGTCGCTGGATCTTCCTCCAAGACCCAAGTTTTTCCTGAATCCAAAATTTTTCCTTCATTACTATAACGTGACTTTGCAGGATTTATTGAAAGTATCGTGTCAAATTTATGTTAAAACTTTTTTACAAAGAAGTGTATTTGTGGAAAAAACATCTTTTTAAAAATCTTCACCTTCTTTTCCGTTCTTGAAAATAGAAAAAAGCATTAAACTTTCTGACGGGCTTTTTCCGTAAGTATCCCTTCGCTGATAATTTTAATGATAGCTTCAAGAATTTCATGAACAGTGAAAGACGATTCGGAAAGCACCTCACTGGAAAGAAGATTTTCAAAAGCCCGGGATATTACCAACATGATTAATCGTAAATCCAGATCACTGCGAATCATCCCTTTTTGAACTCCCTCGTTCAACAATTGCTCAATATAGGGAGTCAGCCGTTGATGAGGGGGACCCTTATGACCAAAACGGTCAAAAGCCATTTTCTTCAAATCCCGAATCAGTTGCGGTGTAAACTTCGCTTTGTACTTTCCTACCAGCCTGGAAATTTCCCTCAGTTTCTCCAAAAAATCCATTTCCCCATCCCGGGTGAGAGCCTCAATCCGACTGAGCATTTCCTGGTGATACATAGCCAACACGGCAAAGAGCAGTTCTTCTTTGCTATTAAAATACTTATACAAAGTCTTTTTGCTAATTTCCAATTCTTCAGCGATTTGCTGCGTTGTGGTATTGACAAAACCGTATTGGAAAAATTGGACACCCGCTTTTTCAAGGATCAACTTGCGCAGGTTGTCTTCTTTGGCATCGGTAACCATAAACCCGTCTCCTTCAATCGATTTCCTTCTTGTGGGTTATCCATTGTAAAACAGGATAATATTACAGCGGATACCGGAATGGTTTTTATGGTTTCCATTATAAAAAATATAACTCCATTTGTCAATAGAGGCAAACCTTTCCCAAGAATTTACGGTGTCCCGCTATCCGACAGTTTTGTCAGTTTAAGTTGCTCCTGACCCATTTGAATTTGAACTCCGGAGGTGGAACTATATTCAAAATGAATGTTCACGTTATCGGGCAATAGTGTCGAATCACAGGAAAAACTGGTAGTTATCAAGGAGTTGCTATGATTCAAAAAAAACAAATCCGGTATTTTGCTGGTATCCCCCCAGGTTGTATCCAGAGGGATCGGCTGATAATCGGGGGTAAAAAAAACCGCCCAAGCATGCCCGATTGGACTGCCATAATAGTCTCCCGAAAAATAGCCGGCGGGAATTTTTAATGCCCGGAGCAGAGCCACTGTGATAATGGCATAGTCTTCACAGTCAGCTGATTCCATATGTTGCAAGGCTCTTTTAACCCCGGCTTTTTGGCCCATTTCGACCGAATCCCGATAGGCCATGGCATTCATTACATATTGATAAACCCCCTGCACCCGGTCGACCAAACGGCCACTCTCGACACTTTGCCGGATTTCCCACGCCATTTTTTGAATCTGGGGATTTTTTAAATCGACCCCCTCCGTCGATTGGGTCCACAACTTATATTCGGCTTCATTTTTCCGGTAATCGGCAATTTTTATGGAAGCAATACTATCTTTGGAAATCCGTTTATCAGCTACCCCGACCTCGGCGCCAATGACCAGATGATTCAGACCCGGTAAAAAACTGTTCGAAATTTCACAGCGTAGAAATTGAGTTCCAAATTGATCGATGACGGTTCGGTAACGGATTGCCCGGTTATTGAGGCTCACCCGAAGGTTCTTCACGGTCTGATATTGATAAGATTGGGGAATTTGTAACATTATTTTCGCCGTAACCGAAGATGCTCCTCTGGCGCCTGCAAAAACTTTGATGGGATAAACAACCTGATAACGGTAATTTGCGTTGCCAATATTGTTATAGCGCTCCAGACAGGTGGCATAGTATGGCGAATCGGGATAGAAATCCACTATCTTTTTAAATTCCCCTTTGGCTAAACCCGGTTTATTTTGATAAAGATAAATGAATCCCAAAGTTTGGTGTAAATAAGGATTGTCTTTTTGGGCCAAAGCCGCCTCAATACACTGGGTCGCCTCTTGAAAATATTCCGCCATAGGAGGGTTAAACAATTCATTACTTATATTAATGGCCAGCGTCTCCAAAGAGTCGTCCCGCAACGGGTACCTACCGGCAAATCGATACCCGTAAAGGAGCATCATTACTCGTTCCTTTTTATGGAGCTGTTCTGCCAGTTGCAGATAGCAATAAACGGTATTATGCTGAACGGAATTTTCTTTTTCAATACTGAGAGCAGCTTTATAGTAAGCGATCGCCCCTTTATAGTCTCTTTTTTTTGAAAGGTCTTCCGCCATACAAACAGCCCAAAGATACAAGGTTGAACGGTTATCTTTATAGCGGGTAATCAGCCTTTTTAGAATCGGTAATGCTTTGGAATATTGAGCCGTATTATAGTCATCCACCGCCATGTTATAATCCCGGAGAAAGTGATTGTCTCTGGGCTTCAAACCCGGTCTTAAAAATTCCGCCGGAATCGAGGCGGCCTGAATGTCCTCCATTTCAAGATCAGCTTCAGCGGCCAGCACACTTTGCCTGCTACCTTGAAGCTGCCCTGGAGTAAGTTGCAGTAAAACAAAGAATAATCCCGTTAATAAAGCGACCCGCCCGGCCATTTCATTCAAACGAAAGATCCCTCTTTTCTTGTTTACTCCACTGTCAAACGAGGATTGGATACCATTTTCTGGTACGCCACTAAATTCGCTTCCGGGCAACCTTCGGTGCACCGGCCGCATCCCGAACACTTTTCATCAATCTTTAATTGGCCGTTATCCAAACAAATAAGACCTTCCGGGCACTTTTGCGCACACTGCCCGCATATACGGGTGCATTTCTTCTTTAACACAAACCCCTGGAAAAGTTGATTCATGAAGGAAGTCATTTGCTCGGGCTGCAAATCAACGAAGGCCGAAAGGGCTTCCCTGAAATTGATTTTTCGTCCTTGCAGCGCCGATTTGGTGTATTGGTGGTGCAGAATGTAAAGAAATAAATCATCCAGACTATGTGCCGGAAAACAACTTTCGATATTCAGCTGTTTGAGGGAAGCGATTGCCGGATCGTAAACCTCCATCCGCCAATCACTGGCGGCTTCCTTTAAAGAAATCTGGGCCTTATTCTTTTCGCCAAGGGCCTGCTGGTGGAGATGAAGATAATGGATAGCCAACCGGTAGGACTCGATATCGGTAAAATTTAATTCCAGCCCCGTCTTGAGGGTAAAACCCGCTTTTTTCCTCCATAACACATGTTCTAACGAATCGCCGGCCGGCAATAATTCAAAAACCTCGGCATCAATATATAACTGATGGATTTCTTTGGCAACGGTAACCCGGTGATTCCCGTCGATCACATAATAATCATCCTGTACCTGGTATACTTGTATCGGCGGAAAAGAGACCCCTGATTCAGCAGCCAGGCGGATATTTTTCAATTTCGCCTGATCGGCGTCTTCGGAGTGAAAATGAGCGTCAAAGTCCTGCCAGCGATTGACACTGCCACGAATGCGTTCAACCAATATCTCTCGGATCCCTAAGTAGCGCATTTCCTTCAGGTTTTCTTTTTGATAACGCTCTGCAAATTCATTTCGCTTCGATTTGTTCATTTTCTGAAACCTCCCGGAAAAACGAAACATACTGCTTGCCGGAGCCGGAGCAACTCCTCAAAGCTTTTTGAACTTTCGCCAACTGCTCCCATAGGCTACCCATGATAATATAAAACCAATATTTTACACCGGATTCGTTTTTTCCTTCCGGTTATGTCAGAAAATTAGATCTTGGCCGCCTCAACCTTCACTGTTACTTTCATTCCTTCTTGGATTGAATTGTCCGGTTTGGTTAAAATCCATTCTCCCGGTTTTACTCCGGAGAGAATCTCGATTTGCTCATCGTTTTCAATCCCTTTGCGAATCGGCCGTAGCTTGGTATACTCCTTTTCGATCGCAAATACATAATTACGCCCATGCAGGTCAAAAACAGCGCTTGCCGGGATGACAATCGTCTCCCTTTTGATTTGGGTAAAAACTCTTACATCCACATCGTAGCCTGGCTTAAGCGAACCCATTTCACCCAAAAAATCAATGGTTACCGTGGCCCGTTTCTGATTCACTCCCAGCGAAGAAATTACATTTTGCGCCATAGGAGCCACTTTTCTTACTTTTCCATTCAAATCAGGGCCTCCGGTTGTTTGTCCACTGATGGCGACCGCGTTACCGGGCCGGATTTTCACCACATCATCAGCCAGAATATCGGCATCAATCTCCAATTTTTTCGGATCACCGATGATGAAAGCGAGGGTTCCCTGGCTTACCACTTGATGGATATCAATGGATTTTTGAAGGATCATCCCGGCCAGTGGAGCCCTGACCACCAAGTTATCTTGCTCTTTCTCCAGTTCGAGCGTTGCCGTTTGCATGGTGTTTAGTGCCCGCTCATAGGCTGCGTGCGCGTTATCGAAATCGGTTCTGCTGATTGCGCCTTCACCGAACAGTTTTTGAGCTTTATCCCAATCTTTCCGAGTTGACTCCAAATCGATTCTCGCTTGGGCGGAGTTGATTTTGGCCATATCAAGATCTGCCGGACTCATTTTTAACAATAATTCCCCCAATTGAACAAGATCGCCTTGATCAACCAAAAGTGCAGTAATCCTGCCGCTGTCATTCAAATAAACAGTCTGGCTTTGCCGGGCTTTAACCGTTCCGGTCTCATCGATATATTCCCGGATACTGCCGCGGGATACTTTCAAAGCATCAACCGGAATACCTTGATTGATTTGATAAATGATCGCCAAGAGTATAACAGCGGTGACTCCGATGGTAATTAATAGTTTCCGCCTCTTCATGATCGGGCTCTTCATCATCAAGTTCTCCATTATCAAACGCTCCTCCTTCTCTTCACTCACTGCTTTTTAAAGCTTCCACCATGTTGATATCATGAATTTTATTCATCAGTATCAAGTTGGCCGAGATACTAAAGAACATTACCAATGCGCTCGCCAGTAAATAACTGGGACCGTTTATCACGGCCGGAAAATTGATATTGTCAGTGCCGGCACTCTGACATAAATAATTCAGCAAGTGCCCTCCTACCAATAATCCACACCCCATTGCCAAAACCGTGATGATCAAATTTTCATTAAACACCAGTTGCCGCATTTCTGAGGAGGTAAACCCCAATACCTTTAAGGTGGCCAGTTCCCGGCGGCGTTCAAAAATGTTGATGGTGGTGATGTTGTAAATCACCGCAAAGGCCAGGAGACCGCTGGCCAGTATCATGATGCTGATGGAAACTACCGATTGGCTCTCGGCTTTCAGCAAATTGGACAGTGCTACCGTTCTTGATTGAATCGAAGCCACAGTCGGCATTTCCTTGATTTTAGCGGTGACTTTATCCTGATAATCAAGATCGTCCAGTTTGATCATGCATCCGTTGGCCAATGGACCTTCATGCAACAACCGGCTGCAAAAATCCAACCCGCCATAGGCGCTTTGCCCCACATATTGGGCGACCACCTTCTGAATCCGCACCCATTTACGGTCTTGGTCGCTGTTTTTTCCCGGCCAGGTCGGTTTGATTTGAACCAAATCTCCAGCAGTGGCGCCCAAAGTATCACTAAGCTGCTGGGAAATTAAAATTCCCTTTGAAGGAACGGCGACTTTTTGGCTTTGTTGATCACTGATTTGAAAAAGTTTGGGCCTGGCAATCAAACCCGTCAGTCCTAACTTTTTCATTCTCCAACCGCTGGTAATCTCCACTCCGTAACCAAGTATGGGCTCAACATAAGAAACGTGGGGCAAACTTCGAATATATTTTAGTTCATCCGGGTTCAACATTTGATTAAAAGTAACGTTCAAATCATACTTCTGGGTTGTAGAATATTCCTGCTTTATCAAAAACCCAATCGAATCATTTAAGCCCAGTGCTGACAGTAACAAAGCCGTTGCAAAAATGATTCCCACCGATGTCAGCAAAGCCCGTTGCTTGTAACGAAAAATATTCCGGAAGATGATTTTCCAACTGAAATTGAACCGCCGCCAAAGAGCGGGAATCTGTTCAAGCCAACTTTTGGAAGCCGTTTTTGGCGCTTTCGGCCGCATGGACTCGGCCGGAATCAGTTGCAATTCTTTGCGGCACGAATGATAACCGGCTCCCAGACAAAAAAACATCGTGAGCAGCAGGGCCGGTAAAACCAGTCCATAGTGAGAACGAACCTGTTCCAGCGGAAGCTGGTAAATGGTATTATACATGGCCATCATTTTTTGGCTGAGATAAATTCCTAGGGCGGCGCCGAAAGCATTACCGGCCAAGCCGATGAAAAAGGCGTAGGAAAGATAGTGAAGCATGATTTGAAAGTTGCCGTACCCGAGTGCTTTCAAAGTACCGAGCTGAACCCGCTGGTTTTCAACGATCCGGCTCATGGTAATATAGATGATGGTTGCCGCCACGATTAAAAAAATGATCGGAAAGAGATTGCTCAGCGAACTCAACTGCTGAATCTCCCCGGAAAAAGTATTGAAACTGATTTGATCTTTTTTGGGTGTGATTTGGCTCAACCCGTATTTTTGAAAGACCTTTTCCATCTTCCGTTGGATTCGTTCACTATCGGTTCCGGGCTTAAGCAAAACCGAAGCATCGTTAATCGAACTATTGAAACCCAAGATACCCTGGCCGAAAGACTTTTTAATATAGACAATGCCGAACCTGAAGGGGTCCGGCACCATCTCGCTGCTATCCCGGATTTGGTAAAGATATTCGGGACTTTTCACAATTCCGATTACTTTGAGCTTGACTCTATTGCCGTTGATGATCGGTTCCAAAACATCACCGAACTGCAAGTCCTGGGCTTGAAAGAAGGCCTCATCAACCAGGCATTGATTGCCCTGATCCGCTGTAAAATACCGGCCGGCTTTGAGCATAATATCATTCACAGTTTCCTGGCGGACATCCGGTAAGGTTATCAAGCGGATCACGGCATCATGTTGATGGATCGTAAGCTGTTGATCGCTAACCACCCTGCCGGTGACTTGTTTTACTTCCGGAAAGCGCTTCATGCGGGTTAAAACAGTTTCCGGCGCTTTTTGAAAAGACAGCCAGAGATCGGCCAAACGGTAAGCGCTGAAATATTTATCGCTGGCCGATTGTAAATTTAGCAGCGCGGAATTCAAGCCGATATAAAAGGATACACCGATGACGGTCACCAGTAAAATGGAAGCAAATTGTCCTCTGGCCTCCCGGATATCCCGCAGTGATTTTTTTAAAAAAAGCCTCATTACCATTCAATCCTTTCCACCGGTTCCGGATTTTCCTGGTGTTCAACTTTTTCCACCCGGCCGTTTTTAATCCGGATGACTCGGTGGGCCATGGCTGCCAAGGCCGAATTGTGAGTGATGATCATCACCGACTTTTTCATTTCCTTATTGACCTTGGATAAAAGACTTAAAATGGATTTACCGGTCTGATAATCGAGGGCTCCGGTGGGCTCATCGCAAAGCAACAGTAAAGGATTTTTGGCAACCGCCCGGGCGATGGCCACCCGTTGTTGTTCGCCACCGGATAATTGAGCCGGGAAATTGTCGAGGCGTTTGCCAAGTTCCACTGCTTCCATGACTTCCTTGATATCCAGCGGGTTATCGCTGATTTGGGCTGCCAGCTCAACATTTTCCAGCGCGGTCAGGTTGGGCATCAGGTTATAAAACTGAAAGACAAAGCCAATCTTTTTGCGCCGGTAGAAAGTTAATTCCTTATCGGAGTAGCCCGCAATATTTTGCCCTTCCACCCAGATTTCCCCGCTACTTGGGCGGTCCATTCCCCCAATAATATTTAAGACGGTACTTTTACCGGCCCCGCTGGGTCCGAGAACCACCGTCAACTCGCCCGGAAAAGTCTCGAAACTAATGCCGTCGGCGGCCCTGATCGTAACCTCGCCGACCCGATATTCCTTTATCATGTCATGTAAACAAATCATCGCTTCATTCGTCATATTTACCGTTCACCTCGGTATCAGTGATTTGTAAACTACCTTTTGCCGCGCCCAAGGTTTTTTCCAGGATGGCCAAACCGGCCTGAACCCTTTGAATAAATTGTTCGGACGAGTAAGGTTTTCTATAGACACTATGAAAATAGGGTTCAAAACCTCCCATCATGATCTCCAGCGTCTCCCGGGGATACTCAACATCAAAGAGTTTCTCCTTGACTCCCCGCCCAATAATGTTTAAAAACAGCGTAATGATTCCATCCATCCAGCGCTGGGCCATCCGGTTGTGCAACCGCTCATTTTTTTCCGCATGGAGATACACAAAAATTTTTCGATTTTCAGGTTCCGGGAACAACATCATCCGGAAGATGGTTTTTAGCTTTTGAATACTATTTAAAGTATCGTCGTTACCGATCTGATAAACGTTTTCCATTAAATGCTCGGCGAAACGGTCCACCACTTGATCCAAAATTTCATTTTTGGATTTAAAGTAATAATAAAATAAACCCTGAGCCACCCCTACCTTGGCAACGATGTCACTCACCGAAGTTTCATCAAAACCTTGGGTTAAAAAAAGTTCCCCTGCGGCGTCGATGATCTCGTTTTTTCTGGTTTCCGGTTCTTTGGTAATCCTGGTTTTACTCAACTTAGAGGCAACTCCTTCAACGTCCTTTTCCTTCTCTAAAGTTATTATATTTCACTGACTGATTGTCAGTCAATTGTCATCCAATTCCACATTCATTAATTTTCAGTAAACGGTTTATTCGCTGTAACGGGCGGTAAACCAGTCAATCAACTTCCTGGCGACACTGATTCTTCCCGGGAGCGGGGGAAGATTACCGGCGGTATACCAATTCGCTTCAACGATTTCCCTGCCGTCGACTTTGATATCCCCGCTTTCATATTCGGCCACAAAAGCAACCATTAAAGAATCGGGAAATGGCCAGGGTTGACTGGCGAAGTATTGAATATTCTTAACTTCGATACCCACTTCTTCCCGGACTTCTCTGCGCAGACATTCCTCCAATGATTCCCCGGGCTCCACAAAACCGGCAATCACTGTACGAAGATCTCCTGGAAGATTGCGATTGCGGGCTAACAAAATTTGGTTGCCCTTAGTGATCGCCACGATAATCGCCGGAGAAATCCGGGGGAAAATAAGCTCCCGACAACGGGGGCAAATTTTAGCCCTTTCTTCGGCGGCAGGTTCGGTGGGAGCGCCGCAACTGCCGCAATATAAAGTATGCCGATCCCAATTGGAAAGGTGAAAGGCCCGACCCACAAGCCAAAATAAATCTTCCGGCATCTTCCCGTAAAGGTCGCGTACCTTAATAAAACTGTATGTGGCAGGAAAATCCTGATTGGCCGCAACGGTGGCAAAATAACAGGGATGCCCTTCCATTGTTCCCAAATAACGTTCAGTGCTGGTTAAAGCGAATATTTCTCCGGTGGCTAACGGCAAGTGATAACCGACTCCGCTTGGATTACCGGGGATACCGCTGGTATCGGAGACACTGCTGGTATCGGGAGAACTATCCATCAGGACTTGATGGTCGTGGAACAAAAACCAGTAAGCTGCGGAATCCTTTGGGTGATTGAGGCAAGTGCCGGGTATAAAATTCATCGCACATTCTCCCATGATGTTTATTCAAGCGTAAAAACGTAATGTCCGTATACATTGATTACTTCAGTTTTTCCATTCTCCCAAACCCGCACCTGATCCAAGGGATTATAAATCAAATGATTATGACCGTGTAAAAAAAAGCGGGGCCTGCTATGATCGATCAATTTGTTAAACGCCGCAAATCCCCGGTGAGCAAAGTCTTTTCCCTCATGGATCCCTTTTGGCGTGGCATGGGTCACGACTATATCGGGATTACCGCCTAACCAGGCGCTGAAAATGGCCTTATTCACCATAAAACCCATTTCCCGCTCAGTATATTGCACTACCCCGTTATTATAGCGCGGACATCCCTCAAACCCAAGAAATTTAAATCCTTTATAGCGGACCATCCGGTTATGTAAATTCTCCCCAAGGGAGACGGTCTTGGTAATAGCCTGATCATGATTGCCCCTCACATAAAAAAGAGGTGCACCGTACACCGTGGAAACATAGGACAGATAATCCTCCGAGAGATCCCCGCAGGAAATAATGAGATCGACAGGACCTATCTTCAGCCTCATTCTTTCTTCATACATCGTTTCCTCTTCAACATCAGCTATCGCTAATATTTTCATCAAAAACCCCCGTTTAGGCCTTGGAATCTATTTCAATGTTTCGACGATCTCCGGTCTTTACCTTCCTTGCCCGAGGGATTTTATTGAACGCATCTCATTTCTATTGTACGAAAAATAATGTTATAATAAGTTATTAATGTTTCAAAAAATGATGGAAGATAAAAAACTCCGCGGGGAGTTTTTACCATACACCAATGAGTTTCATCGGTTCTGTATTCTTACGTTACGTTTTTCGTTACTTCAAATGGGGGTCGTTTAATGAAAAGAAATTATGGTTTATTAAAAACCATCAAGAAATACTTGTTTTTTGAGTTGGGAGCGGTACTGGCTGCAGTTGGACTGGAAGAATTCCTGATACCCAACAGAATCATCGACGGCGGTATTACCGGGGTATCGATTATCTCAAGCTATTTAAGTCATTTTTCACTGGGCATTTTCATTTTCATTCTTAACATTCCCTTTCTCATCTTCGGTTACAAACAAATCGGCAAGACTTTTGTAATATCCACCCTGTTTTCCGTAACTTCCCTGGCAATATGGGTTTCGGTTCTCCATCCGATTCCGGGCGTCACTCACGATGTGCTGCTGGCGACGGTTTTCGGCGGCATCATTCTGGGAATTGGAGTCGGGATCATCATCCGTTACGGCGGGTCTCTCGACGGAACGGAAATCATCGCCATTTTTCTGAATAAAAAGACCGGTTTTTCCGTCGGTGAAATCATTATGTTTTTTAACCTTTTCATCTTGGCCAGCGCCGGATTCGTCTTTGGTTGGAATAAGGCGATGTACTCGCTGATTGCTTATTTTATCGCCTACAAAATGATTGACATCACCATCGAAGGCCTGGATGAAACCAAGGCCGCTTTGATCATCACCGAGAAAGGGCCGGAGATTGCCGAGGTCATTACGGCGCGGTTAGGCAGAGGAGTGACCTTTTTGGAAGCGAAAGGCGGATTCAGCGGTCAAGAAAAAAACGCGATTTATTCCGTGGTGACCCGTTTGGAAATTGTGAAATTAAAAACGATTATCCACGATATCGATGAGGAGGCTTTTATGACCATCAGCGATGTCAGTGATGTAATGGGTGGAAAACATAAAAAGCGGAATATCCATTAAATATAGAGATTTGAGGGTGAAAATTTAAAACCCGTTTGGACGACATATTCCCTCTCCCTTATTGCTGAGCACCTCCAGCATGGTTAGCGCGCCGAGCTTAAACCCATATTCAAAGGAAGCGTAAGCTTCCATCACACTTGAGTCGCAACCCAAATCCAAAAGCCCTTCCAGCGCCTTGTAATCTTCCGCCGTGATTCTCTCTTGCAACGTTTTCTTGATATCGGATATTTTTTGGTTTAAGGGGCGATACTCGGGATCTTGGGGAACAATCCGTTCGAAGGGGAAGATCTGGCCGTAAAATAACTCTTCCAGAATGGATTTCATGGGACATGCCTTCTTTCTAGCCCCTACCCTCTCCCAATTTCGGGTCTATTTTGGGGCTTTTTATTATTGCCTAAACATTCGTCTGAACCAGGATTTAACGGATTAGACCGATGAAACGGATTTTAAAATCAGTGCCGCTAGGTACATTCGATTTAAATATGGAATCGATTTCTGTTGATTTTTCTTTTGGCGACTTCTGGGGGATGCAATAAAAAAGGATTTTCCCAACTCACACCCCAGTTACTTAAATGCCGGTAGCTAGCAGTTTGCTTCTCCCCTCCCTTTGACTGCCGAGGCTGTCTAAAAAGCAATTCAAAATCAATAAGAAATACAATATATAGCTTCATCGAATGGTTTGACTTCAATATATTGTATTTCTTTATCGTTAAAATTTACTTTTTGGGACAGCCCCGAAGCTGCTAAATTTTAGTGAAAGGGAGGGGAAATTCGTTATATTACAGATTTACCAAAAAGGGGGCCCAAATCTTGGTCATCGTAAAGGTATCATCGAAGACTTTCCAATCAAAAAATGTCGCTATATGTCGTATCATCCGACCTTCCCCTCCCTTTCCAGTGTTTTTTAGCTATCAGTCAAAGGGAGGGGAATTGCTGCTAATTTCTCTGGCCGATCAGGTTCCTGAAGGGGTGAGTCAGTCATTTCAAACTTTTATTTTATCTACTCCTTGTCCAACCAAGGCCACCCAATATCCAATCGACATTCCGTCCATCAGCGCCTCGCTGTA
>JAEXDA010000064.1 GCA_023401925.1 Bacillota bacterium | reverse complement strand
GGTGCTTTGCAAGGTAATTCGTGATATCGGTTGCCGTGAATAGGAAACGTCTAGACCAGAAAACATAGTCGCAAAGTGCTTCGTCATTTCTCTGCGCCTCCGCGCCTCTGCGGGAGATATTCTTTTGATTTTAAATCAATAGATAGCTGATAAATCACTACATTCAAATAATCTGCTGAATTAACTTTATAATCAGGTTTATTTTAAAAAACCAAACGCTGGCCGCAAACAATTGTCAAGATCAGCAAAGAGAGAGGAATCAAGCTTCATCCGCTCTCTTTTTTTATGACCAAAAGCCAATCAAAAAATTACCAGATTATTTTTTATAGTGGGTCCCCATAAGAGGCAACGAAGTTCGGAATTTACCGTCGAAACGGTAATATGCATGAGAACAGGCGGGGGCGGTCGGGATCAAGCATAACTCGCCCACTCCTTTGGCGCCGAATGCATAGGGAAGCTTTTCACCTTTAGGTTGTACCAGTTTAACTTCAACCGCCGGTGTTTCAGGAGCCCGCATTAAGCCGAGAGTTCCGAATTTAGCTTGGGGATAACCGCCTTTCAACGGAAAATCCTCGGTTAGCGCATAGCCTAAACCCATCACAATTCCGCCCTCGATTTGACCTTCTACGGATTGGATGTTGACCGGCGTGCCCACATCGTAAGCGGCTACAACTTTCTCCACTTTACCCTGGTCATCCAGAACGACAACCTGGGCCGCATAGCTGTAGCTAATATGGCTGACCGGGTAATCTTTCGGCGAACCCATCGGATCGGTGACGGCTGAAAATTCGCCATGGAACTCTTTTCCTTCTAAATCAATAAGCGTTTTCCCCGCTTTTAACTCTTTCCCTAGTCCTTCAGCAGCCCGTCTGGTTGCTTCTCCGGTTAACACGGTCTGCCTTGAAGCGGTGCTAGTTCCGGCATTTGGCGTGCGTATCGTATCCGGACGTTCATGATACGTCAGCGCCGGATCAAGTCCCGTTTCATTACATACCATCTGTGTGCACATGGTAGCGATTCCCTGCCCCATGCAAGCCGCGGAAGTCCTGATATGGACGATCCCTTTTTCCACAGAAAGGATGCAACGCCCGATATCCTTTAATCCCACCCCTGTCCCGCTGTTTTTAAAGGCGCAGGCAATACCGGCATAGGGATGAGTTTCATAAACTTCTTTCACCGCTTCCAAACATTCCACCATGGCACAGTTGGGGTCGGCTATCTGGCCATTGGGCAGTATTTGTCCGGGGCGAATCGCATTTCGGTAACGGATCTCCCAGGGAGAAATCCCAACCATTTCCGCCAGGAGATTAATATTATTTTCCGTTGCAAAACAGCTCTGGGTGACTCCGAAACCGCGATAAGCGCCGCCGACCACGTTATTGGTATATACCGACAGGCCCAGAATGTCGATATTCTGGTAATTGTATGGGCCAGCTGCGTGAGTGCAAGCCCTTTGTAAAACCGGACCTCCTAAAGAAGCGTAAGCGCCGCTATCAGCGATGAGAACGGCTCTCATTGCGGTAAGAATGCCGTTTTCATCACAAGCGTGAGTGAACTCCATTTCCATGGCATGACGTTTGGTATGATAATTAAGGCTTTCCTGCCGCGAAAACTTCACCTTCACCGCACTTTTAGTATACCAGGCCATCAACGCCGCATGATGCTGGACGCTCATGTCCTCTTTTCCCCCGAAACCGCCGCCTACCAATTTCGATTGACAATGCACCTTTTCTTCCGGAATGCCCAACATATGAGAAATTTCATGTCTTTCATCGTAAACCGATTGTGAACCCGTATAAAGGAGTAATCCATCGTCGCCATCCGGCATGGCAATAGCGCACTCCGGCTCCATAAAGGCATGGTCGGTGAAAGGAGTTTTATATTTGCGGGTTACAACATACCTTGATTTCTTAAGGGCTTCATCAACATTGCCCCGCCTCAGCACTTCTTTGCGAAGGATATTGCCTTGTTCGTGAATCAGTGGCGCATCCCCTTTCAGGGCATCGGCGGGGGAAGTTACCGGAGTCAGTTCTGTATAATCAACTTCGATCAGGGATAAAACTTCGTCCAGGGTTTCTTGATGATAAGTGGCCACCAGCGCCAGGGCATCCCCAATATAACGAGTTGTTCCGCCTTCCCCAATCATTACATCCCAATCCATCACCAAATGCCCGATTTTCTTATGGGGCACATCCTTTTCGGTAAGGATGCGGACACAATCCGGATGGGCCAATGCTTTGCTGATGTCGATCCTATTGACGATAGCCCGCGGATATTGGGAACGTAACGCTTTAGCATAAATCATGCCCGGAACGACAATATCGTCTACAAACTCGCCCGTCCCTAAAATCTTTTCCTCAGCATCCACCCTTTTGAAACGTCTGTTAAGAGTCGCTTCGCTTTGCCGGGGCGGAATCGGCAGCTGATTACGAAAAAAATCGGCTGCATTTAAGATGGCTTCTTCAATCTTAACATAACCGGTACAGCGGCAGAGATTGCCCTTAATAGCCTCTTTGACCTGAACACGGGTAGGAGTCAAGTTATCATCCAGCAAACTCTTGGCTGATATCACCATCCCCGGGATGCAATACCCGCACTGAACCGCACCTGCCTCTGCAAAGCAGTGCACGTAGACTTCCTTTTCCCGTTCCGACAGTCCTTCAACCGTGACTACGGACTTGCCTTCCAGGGAAGAGATTTTGGGAATACAGGCTTTCACTTTTTTGCCGTCGATTAATACAGTGCAAGTACCACAGGCGCCCTCGCTGCAACCATCCTTCACGGAGGTTAGGCGCAGGTCATCCCTTAAGAATGCCAATAACTTCTTGTCTTGTTCCGTTGTGACCCGCTCACCGTTGACTATAAATGTAAACATACTAATCTCCTTCATCTATCCTATCTATCATACTATACAAAGAAAAGCGAATCTACCTGATTTCAGTTCCCAAAATAAAAGATCTATTTAAACTGCATTTTATATAAACCGGCATAAATTCCGTTTTGGGCCAGCAGACTTTCATGGTCACCCTCTTCGGCAATGCCTTCAGCGGTTAAAACCAAAATTCTGCGGGCTTTACGGATGGTCGAAAGGCGATGGGCGATGACAAAAGTGGTTCTCCCCCGGGCCAGTGTCTCCAGGGAGTCCTGCACCACTTTCTCGCTTTCATTATCCAGCGCTGAGGTGGCCTCATCAAAAATGAGCACCGGCGGATTTTTCAAAAACACCCGGGCAATGGATAAGCGTTGCTTTTGACCACCGGAAAGCTTGACCCCCCGTTGGCCGATATCGGTATCATAACCATCCGGCAATTCCATTATAAAATCATGGGCGTTGGCATTCTTCGCCGCAGCAATGATTTCTTCTTCCGAAGCCTCCGGTTTGCCGTAGCGGATATTATCCATGACCGAGCCGGCAAAAAGGTATACTTCCTGCTGGACAATGCCGATATTACGGCGTAGCGAACGAAGCTTGATATTGCGGATATCCCGGCCGTCCAGGGTGATACGGCCCGATGAAACCTCATAAAAACGGGGTATCAGGCTGCACAAAGTGGTCTTGCCGACTCCTGACGGACCGACCAAAGCAATGTACTCGCCGGGTTTAACGGTCAAATTGATATGAGAGAGAACTTCGGTGGTGTTTTCCCGGTAATGGAAAGAAACATTTTGAAATTCAATATCTCCCCCAACATTTTTTAAAGAAACAGCATTCTTGGCATCGGCGATATCCGGGGCGATGGAAAGCACTTCATAGAAACGGTCAAAGCCGGAGATTCCGTTTTGAAACTGCTCGCCAAAATTAATCAACTTCTTGATGGGCTCCAAGAATACATTGATGTACAGTAGGAAAGTCAACAAATCAATGGCCCGGATCTGTCCACGACCAATTAAAAAAGAGGCGGCCACCACCAAAACGACATAAATTAAAGAGCTGAAAGCATTAATGCCGCTGTTATAGCGTCCCATATATTTGTAACTGTTTTTCTTGGTTTCCACAAACCGCTGGTTGCTTTCACGAAATTTCTGCAGTTCCAAATCTTCATTGGCAAAAGATTTAACCACCCGGACTCCGGAAATGCTCTCTTCCGTTCCGGCGTTAATCTCCGCGATCTTTTCACGGTTTTTCCGAAAAGCATGCCTCATCTGCCGGTTATAATAGTAGGCGAACAAACCCATCGGGGGAATGAAGATAAAGACTACCAGTGTCAGTAAGAAATTCATCTGGGATAATATGCAGAAAGCTCCGATTAACTTGGTCAAGGATATCAAAACATCTTCCGGTCCATGATGGTAAAGCTCGGTAATGTCGAAAAGGTCGTTGGTAATTCTCGACATGATCTGGCCGGTTTTCTGGTTGTCGTAATAATTGAAGGATAACTTCTGAAGGTGGTTGAAAATCTCGTTCCGCAGGTCATACTCCATCCGGGCTCCCATAATGTGCCCGCAGGTGGTGATATAGTAGTTACAGAAAAACTCCACCACGACCATACCCAGCATAAGCAGGGCCAATTGCCAAATAATCGGGGCAGGCGCAGTATTCATCGCAGAAACGGCTCCGTCCTTCAAGAGAATATTGGCAATATAACGGATAATCAACGGAAAAGCCAAGCTAATCCCGGCCGCAGCGAAGGCACACCCCAAATCCGCCAGAAAGGTTCCCAGATAGGGGTGGTAATAAGAGATAAATTTTTTAAATTTGGATTCCATAAAAAGAGACTCCCGTGTGATTCTTCATTGAATATGAATAGATTACCACGGAAATAATTTCAAGGCAAGTGCGGGAACACGGAAAACATCATGGAGTGCTCTATTTTATATTGGATGGCACCTCAATCTTGAACACCGCCCGTTTGCCATCCCGATTTGAGGTAAAATAAACACTGCCGTCCCCATGGTCCAGTATGGGATGGGGATGACTGTCCTGACAGTCCCAGAAAGAACGGTGTTGGCAGAGAGGAAACCATCGAATATTAAGGCGTTCCCAATCCACGATCTGCAGGCTGATCCATTCGCCCCCCCAATTTTCATTCACCGGCGCACCGTCCGGATGAAAATAACCATCCGATACCAGCCAATCATTATGGCGGTTTCCGGCGGTAAAATGGCCGTAGCGTTCATAGCTCTGCGGCAGCCTGATTTCTATATTGTCATTACCCGCCGGACTTACTCTTCCCACATAGGCGTCGCCGTTTTGAAACTTACCGTGATAAATAATGTATTTTCCATCGGCCTGCCACATCTCATGGCAAGTCCAGTCCCTTCTGGACCGTTCCCCGCCCTCGGTCCGCAGCCGGACATGCTGATGACCGTTCCACAACCAGAGCCGCCGGATACCGCAATCCGCAGCCCATTCATGATTGTAAAGGATTTGCCCGGAATCAACCGGGTTAAATTGGACGTGGGTAATCCAAGCCTGAGGAACCTTTTCATCCAAAACCTCCACGCCGCTTTCGGTATCAAAAACCCTCAAATAGGAACTGAGGTTTTCTTTACGAACCCGTTCATCAATATCATAATCGGGTTTACCGGTAATAACCTCATTCTTTTTACCGCCATCACCCAAACGGTAACCCGGACTGTCATTGGTGAAGTTGTCGCCCTCCAAGGCGCGGGCGTCGGTCGTCGGTACGCAAATCAACCGGCCGTCCGCGCTGACATGGGTGAAAGCCGTTACTTGCCGGGCGGGGATTTGATTGAGCACCTTGAGCCTGCCGTTTAAATCAACCGAACAAAGATCCCGGCCTTGAATAAAATAGACCCTGGCATTTTTGGCATCTACGCTGATGCTTGCCAGGCCAAGACCACGATAGGGATTGCCGTTAAAATAGACATAGGATTTTAAAAAACCTTCCCGGTTTTGGCTAAGCTGTTTTTCTGCTCCGGTCCTTAGATCCCGGCAAAAAACATTGGGATGGCCCGTCCGGTCGCTGATAAACCACAAAATATGGTCATCCGCCGAAAGGCTGGAGGAAGTAAAATAAAGCAACTGTTCGTTGGCATCTGTGTTTACAGTCATCCGTACCGGAACCATCCGATCACACTCCCTGAATTACTCTTTGATAGTCAATCATCAATATCATCTTTTCGACTCCATTGTAAAGGAGTCAGCTTATTTCACCGGATAATACAGATCAAACTGAGTATTTTCATTGGGGGTTTTATCCGGAGAAATCGTTTCCTCAAGCCACTGATGGTCTCCCAAACCGTACTCGCTTTTCCTTACCCACTGGCCAAGCCTTTTCCATTGGTCACTAATATTGTGCAACCGACAACATGTCACGCCGTATAATCCGCCTTTGAATTCTTTGATTCTTATTTGTCCGGACTCTTGAAAGCTATCGGGAACACTTATCCATACTTCATACCCATATTCAGGTCTATCCACGGCCGGACCGGGATTGTTAAATCCAAAAAATCGTGTCGTTGCCAGTTCTTCCAGCCCGTTATCGATTGCCCACTGCTTCATCACATTCCACGCATCCGTTTCCGGTGACGCGCTTTCTGCCCGGTAATATGCCACTTTCATCGGTCTTAACCGCATTATCCTTATATCATCAAGTTCTTTAAATTTTTCATTCATCATCTCAGAAGCCTCCTTTTCAAAATAAATCCCTTGGAAGAAGTGATTTTTGAGATTAAAGATCTTATTGAATTTCAGCTCATTCAGGTTATGGTTGGTTTGCTTTTGGAGAAAGAATAAAAAAGCTTTCACTCTTTCCGTTAACTCCAGGGTCATTTCCGTCTCTTCCTCAAGATTTTTGAGTTTGAGCCTTAGTACATTTATGGCAATCTCTACATTCTCCGAAGTAAAAATCCCTTGGATATCTTTAATCGGTATTTGCATTTTCCGCAAAAAAAGAATCTGCTCTATCCGGATCATGGCTTCTTGATCATAGTAACGGTATTGCGATTCATTACTGCGGATACTTCTTAAGATCCCGATTTCTTCATAATAGCGGAGCGCGCGGCCGGAAATATTAAATTTAGCGGCAACTTCTCCGATTTTATGAATTTCCTTCACCTCATCCTTCTCTCCCTTCAATGGCTTTTCAGAAGCGCCTCTTAACCCATTGTAATGTTTTACGTTACGGAAAAGTCAATATGATTTTTGTTTTAAACTTAGGATGGGCAAAAATAATTTTATGTCCAACAAATCAAGCAACGAATAAGCTGCATTTTAATTTGCTATGGTGACCTTTGTGTATAAATCATATCATTCCATTTATGTCCAACAATTCCTGCGTGTTATAATATATATCCATAGGGTTGTCCAAGGCATATTCAATACCTATGAGGAGCCCATTAAAAAGAAAGGAACTTACCATGAATTTAAAAATCCCCAAAGAACAAAAGACCCAAATCGTCGCTATGGTTCAACAATACTTCCGGGATGAGCGGGGCGAGGAGATCGGTGATCTGGCGGCGGAGTTTTTGATCGACTTTATGATCAAACAAATGGGGCCTTTCCTTTACAACCAGGCCATCGAAGATGTGCAAGCGGTTTTAAACCAAAAAATGGCCGCCCTCGAAGAAGACGTCTATGCCCTTAAAATGCCGGTGAAACTGTCTTCAAAGAGAAAAGGGTAAAGACGCCAATGGAAGTGCCTGAACGGAGCAATTGATTCGCCAGTGTTCGTGAAACCCCCGACTTTTCATCAAGAGTTTTACATCGTACCAATTTTTTCCTTTTATCTTTGTCCTTTCTCTTTTTGACCTAACCTATTCCCTTCCCCTAAATTGTCGTCCTCTTGGGCTTTTTCAAGTGGAAGGGACTTGGCTGATTTTATGGGCCAAAAAACATAGCTCGCGTTGGTTTTTAATAGCTCCAATCGTAAGTATAACTATACCGCCCGTCATGGATCAGGGTATACGGTTTAATAGGATCATACTGATAATTGTAGCCATCTTTTTGCAAGATATTGTCGATCGTATCATAACTAAAAGTCTTGCTGCCGTACACTGTGGCCTTGGCGCTGGTCAGGCGGTTCAGCTCGTCATAACCGTAATTTTCGGTGAAGTTGAATTACCGAATTTTCGCTTATTAGGTATGCAGGATAATTTTGCCAATAGTCGAAATATTCATTCGGTGATCGAAAAATGCCTCATTCATATAAAGAGTTATACTATCATTTGGTTTGGTCAACCAAATATCGTGAGCCATCCATTACAGAAGAGATTAAACCTATTTTGCTAAAATTTTTAAAGAACAAAGCATCTGCGATTGGCTGCCGGATCTTTACCTTGAATGCCATGAATGATCATGTTCATATCTTACTTTATATTCCCCCCAGTCTGGCAATATCCGTTGCAGTTAATAGATTAAAAGGCGCCAGCTCTCTGGAATTTAAAAACTATCTGCCGAATTTTACATGGCAGAAAGGTTATGGTATTTTTTCTTTACGCCGTTCTGATCTGCCAATTGTACAAAACTATATCAAAAGCCAAAAAAAACATCATCTGGAGGGAACCATTAATTTATCATGGGAAGCGCCGTTGGAGTCGAAAATATGATGATATTTATCTTCCGCCAATAATTCAATGCCCCTTCTGTCCGCCCAGACCTGAAGTTCTGGGCTATGTTTTAAAATCATTCGAAACCCCGGCTTTTGCCGGGCTCGGTTGTTCTTCGGAGCATCTTCAAAACATCTTCGAAGCATTACCCAGCCC
>JAEXDA010000020.1 GCA_023401925.1 Bacillota bacterium | reverse complement strand
GAAATCCGTGGACCATCAAAACCTGCATTCATTTTATACATAATAAGATTCCATGAAGCCGGGAAGTTAAACACACATATCCAATGAAAAATAAAATCGATAGAAAGAAGGCATGTCCCATGAAATCCATTCTGGAAGAATTATATCTCGGCCGCCTATACCCTTTGGAACAAATCGTCCCCCAAGATCCGGAATTCCACTCCGCAAATGAGAAAAAATCCGGCCTCATAAAAATATTGGAAACCAGACTGCCGGCTGAAGATTTTCAAACGGTGGAAGAGCTTTTGGATGTGGATTGCAATATAAGCGTGATGGAAGCTTACGCATCATTTGGATATGGTTTTAAGCTCGCCGTGTTGATCATTCTGGAGGTGCTCGGCAATAACGGAGAGCTCAAATAAGGCCCCTATCTCTAGGGTTTACTCCCTGAAACCGCCCTTCCCTCGCTACCGTATGCTGGAGCATGGGAAGGATCAGGACGGCGAAAAATAGGCAATCATAATCCCTCGCCCATAGCGTTTTTTGCGTAATGGGAAAGGGCCACTTCTCTGAATGGACAGATGGGGTGAGGGCATAGACAGACTCACGAAATTACGGAAAAAGGAATCATATCCGCTAAAAAGGAAAAGGACTCATGGAATTTTAAGGAGGTTCATCTCATGGCCGACTTCGAATTTACCATTACCGAAAGCGATTCACCGGTTGATTTGGAAGAGTATATCGATTATCTGATCATTGAACGCTGTAACGAAATCTATTATAAAATCATCAGTCAAAATAGCGAATATCAAAATCTTCAAGCGCAGATGAAGGATTGTTTTCAAGAACTTCTCCAGGTATTGCCTGATCCGGTCCACCAGGAAATTGTTACTGAAAGCTTACCGGTTATGATCGGAACCCTGGAAATGTTGTTGCCGCAGATTATTTACAGGCAGATATTGAAAGACGGATTGGGGTTAAAGGAGTGGCTGGGAAGATGAATATTGTTGGATCATGGGATAACGAGAGAAGAGAATTATTGTAGCGTAAAGAAAAAGGATTTCGAAGAAGTGAAAAGGGTGAAGGGGAAAATGGTTCCACACCCGGACAGTCGTGAAGAAATTAACCTAATTTTAACCGCGATCACTTTCCATGAATGATCCATCTTTGCATAAAATAGTGGCACTTGGGATATTATAACAAAGAAAATTTAAAAAAGGAGGATTGGTAGTGAAAAAGTTTTTCTTAGTCTTCATCATGGGAGGGCTTTTACTTATTTCCTCGGTTGTCAGTACCCAGGCAGCCAGTGTTTATTTAGACACTATGGTCGGAGGAATCGTAGCAGATCCGGACGGGTATGGAGATGGGGATGCTCATGATACTTATATCGGGTTTGAGTTGCCGGTTGATAAACTCAAATTAAACCTGGAACTTCTTATCGGCAATTGGGATCAAAATAAAAATTCAGATGACGATTTTAGCGGCTATGACATCAAAGGTGGCTATCAAATCATTAAAAACTCCGATCTCCAATTATATGCCACGCTTTCCGGCTATCAACGGGATTTTGACGATTCCGATCAGACATTTAGCGGTGTTTTAGTAGGCGTGGACGCGATCTGCAATCTTTCGAAGAAAGTAAATGTGGAAGGAGATATAGGTGTTTCTTTGACTGGTAAATTTGAACAATACGGAACTCATCATAACGCTGATCTCCTTAACCTCAAGGTTAAACTGAATTATCTTCTCACCAAGGATGTATATGCTTCCTTAGGTTACCGGTACTATCAATTCAAAATTAACGGGCTCGATCAGGAAGTAAAAGCTAAAGGTCTTACTTTGGGAGCCGGTTTTAAGTTTTAATGAAGGAATTTGGGATGGGACCTGCAACGTATCGCAATTCGTTTCTCCGTAGGGAGAAAGATAGAATGAGGGCGGACCCAAATTTAATGCCAAAGTCGGTAGGGAAGCGGAAATTCGCTTCCTTTTCGTTGTGTTTTCGTTGTAAAAGATAGTATTCCGGGAATCGATTATCTCATCCGCAACTCAAGGAATCCGGAAAATCATCTTCGCTGAACTTCGAAGAAGGCCCCATCTTTGCGGCTCACTCAAAGAAGCCGTCCTTCTCTTGCTATCGTATGATGGATCATGGGAAGGCTCAAAATAGCCAAACATAGGCCTCGCCCATAGCGTTTTTGCGTTATGGGCGAGGGCGTAGACCGTCGAAACGGGGTAAGCGAAATTGTAGAGGTAAAGGGAAAAGCCCTTATAATTTCAGGCCTTTTCCCTTTACTCTTTTTAATTTTATTTGGATACCTGCGACAACCACGACACACCGGTCGGATGCGGATAAAAACCTTTAACTTTTGGCTGATAGGCCGTTAAAACCGTGGCATGATTGATAAAGACCCAGGGAGCATCGGCTACCAGGATTTTTTGGAGTTTTTGATAAATCTTAATCCGCTCTTTTTGATCCAGGGTGCGGGTGCCTTCCCTTAATAACTCGTCGGCCTTGGGGTTGGAATATTTGGCAGTATTCAAGTAGGAAGGGATCTGGCTACTGTCGAACAGCGATAAAAAATTATCCGGGTCTCCGTTGTCCCCGATCCAGCCCTTAAAACAAGCCTCGCCTTCCTCGCCTTTATTGACCACGTCAAAATATTCCTTCCACGGATAGACCTTGATCGTCGTCTTGACCCCGATCTTTGAAAGCTCGGCCTGGATGGCTTCGGCTAGTTTCTGTCCGTTGACCGGATTATAGGAACGGGCGACCGAGTAAGTCAGCATGGTAAATTCAAAATGGGGATAACCGGCCTCGGCCAATATTTTTTTAGCTTTTTCCGGATTATACTCCAGCGCTCGTAAAACCGGGTCATATCCCGGGATAAAACTGGGCAACGGCCCGTTGGCCAGTTGGGCATACCCTTGATACAGATATTTTACAACGGCTTCCCGGTTGATAGCCATGGAAATCGCCTGGCGGACTTTGGGATCGTTGAAGGGCTTTTTATTGCAGAAAAACGCCAGATAATTAATATTCATGCCCGGGCTTTTCAATACTTTCATTCCGCTGGATTCCAATTTTTTAACGTCATTGGGATCCACCCCGTCGATAATGTCCGTCGCGCCAGTCATTAACTCACTGGCCCGGACCGAGTTTTCCTTGGTGGTCTTATAAACCACTTTATCGATGATGGCTTTCTTACCCCAGTAGCCATCATTTCTCACCAAGACGATTTGCTGGTCACGGTCCCACTTTTCAAAAATATAGGGGCCGGTACCAACCGGATGCTGATTAAAGTCCGGGCCATATTTTTTTAAAGCGGTAGGGCTGACAATCGGGGCCGCAAAACACATTGCCAGATTCAACAAAAATGGAGCGTACGGTTTGCTCAAAGTGAATTTCACCGTATAGGGATCGACTGCTTCAACTTGCTTGACCGGTTCAAAGGTAAAGGAAGCATAGGGCATATCGCTGGTGGCTCGTGGCGGCAATTGGCGTTCAACGCTGGCTTTAACTGCTTCCGCGTTAAACGGGGTGCCATCATGAAATTTAACGCCTTTCCGCAGTGTAAACGTCCAAACCAACCCATCGGGCGATTGGGTCCAGGAAGTTGCCAGACAGGGTTCAACCGCGGTACTGCCCTGTTTGTATTTAACCAAGGTCTCATAAATATTGACGATGATCTTTCCGGATTCAGCCTCATTGACATAGGCTGGATCAAGACCCTGGGGGTCGGCAGCCTTGGAATACACCAGAATTTTCGGCGGGGTGGCGAAAACCAGATTAATGGCAACCGTTGCCGTCATGAGCACTGCCAATGTAAAGAATAAAAATTTGCGCATCATCTTGCCTCCTCTATTTGCTTTGTTTTTAAACAATTTTTCTTCAAGTTGAAATCAATATTAATTGTTTGATAGAATATTGAGAGTTAAATTTTCTCTCAATATTCTATCAAACAACTAACATGAAGTTACTTAAATTACCTATAAAAATACCATATTTAGGGTTGCCAGTCAAACCAAATGATCATCACACTGACATTGCCGGAGACTGATTCGTTCAACGGTAAGCGGTTTGCGGTAATTTTGTTTAATATGATCGAGGATAGGGGCCAGAATACTGTCTTCACTAGAGTAGTACCTTTTTTTATCCGGTTTCAGGCCGGAATTTGAGGACTGGATAATCGAATGAATATCGCCTAAATAATCGGCGATGATTGCAAAAGTATCGGTGATGGTTTTTAGAGAGGGAGGATTTTGCGTGAGCGTTTGCAGACTTCTCGAACTAAATAAGTTGCCAAATCCGCTTCAACCTGAAACACTCCCACATTAATAACGCCCAATAAATTACCTTGATAATCAATAGGAATGATATATTCGCCGACTCCGGCGTGGCACATCCCTTTTTGCATACTAATTCGTTGATTCATGATCAAATCCTCCGGATTTTTGTTATACTCATGATAAGGAATTGCTGGAGTGCTTATTGAAATTCGGTAATGACCGGGTCAATCTATTCATCGGTTAAATCAAATAGCTTACACAAAGGACAATGACTAAAATGTTAAAACAGAATATCGTGTTAATCGGTATGCCGGGCGCGGGCAAAAGCACCATCGGGGTTTTGCTTGCCAAAACCTTGGGTATGGCTTTCGTGGATACGGATTTATTGATTCAGGAAAAGGCCGGTCGTTTATTGCAAGAAATCATCGTTGAAGACGGGGTGGCCGCATTTTTAAGGTTCGAGGAAAATGTAATTTGTGACTTACAGGCGACCCAATCGGTGATTGCCACCGGGGGCAGCGCAGTCTATAGCAAGAGAGCCGTGGATCATTTAAAGAAGACCGGTCTGCTGGTTTATTTGAATCTTCCTTATGATGAAATCGAGCGCAGGATCGATAATATGTCCACCCGGGGGATAGCCATCGAACAAGGCCGCACTTTACGGGATTTGTATGATGAACGGATAGCCTTGTATGAAAAGTATGCCGACCTGATTGTGGATTGTTCTGCTTCAACCATGGAAGAAGTGGTCCTTAAAATGGTCAATGTTTTGAGAGCATTCCAGTAAAACGTCCTCTGCAGGGATTTGCGGCCGGGCGGTTTCCGGGAGGACGATCCGCCCCATCGTTGTGAGGAACTAACCAAAAGGGGCATCCGGGTAATGTATGAGTTTTTAATGGGATGGAAGAAGGAACTTCAATCAATTATCGATTTGAAATAAAGAACGAAGCAGTTTCTTTGCTGCAGTTTTGCCGAAAACCAATAGGAAAGATGATGATTCTTTGCCACAAAGCAGGAATTAATGAAAAATTTGGATAATTATATGTTGAATCATAAATGATTTCGAGGTAATTATTGCCAAATGGAGTGCCATGAAGTTGAAGAGTTTAAAAAAGCAAAAGCAATCCAGTTTGAATATATTTTGTATTTATATTCTGATTATTGTGGTTATGGATTTAACTTTTTATCCCTTATTTCCTCTGATTTTAAATTATCCTCCAGGTTCAATCAATACCCCATTTGATAAGGAATTTTCGAAAATCTTTTACTATCAACAGTATCTGATTATCAATCTATTTATTATAATTTTTGGTTATATTTGCTTAAAAATTACTTTTAAGGGTGTTGATAAATGGGCTAATATTGTCCAGAGTATTAAATTAAATGACGTCGATAATATTAAAAAAATTAGAAAAAAGAGTTTTACAATTCCCTTCAAAGTCTACATGATACAAATAGTATTACCAGTCTTTTTTACTGGGATCTTATTCCTTATCTTGGGTTTTTGTAACAGCGCCGATATAAGATTTTTTTTGATTTTATCAATTGGTCTATCTATGGCCAGCGAAATTTCTTATTTGTTATCGAAAAAATATTTTCGGGAAGTTCTAACCTACACTTATCTTGAAGACTATGAAATCGAAATAACAAGGAGTAGTTTTCAATTTAAGATTATTTTACAAGTACTGCCATTGTTTTTGTTTTCGATATTGTTTATTGCACTGATTGGATATTCTGGTTTAATCAAAGAAAAAGGGGATTCGCTATTCAGAAATTACAAACGTGAGCTAAAGATGAATTTCGATGGAGTCATTTATGTTAAGAGCGAAGAACAAATCAGAAAATATCTGACCCTGATTGTGACTGACAATAAAGAGGACATCACATTTTACATTAATCCAGAAGATAAATATCAGACTAGCGATAATTCAAAGTTAAGCGATTTCTTCATAAAATACACAAAAGATCTTGCGTTTAAATATTCGGGACATACTTATGATTATTATGGGTCTGATATTCAAGGAACAGTGATTAAACTACAAGGAGTGAATGGGGAATGGATTTTTGGCATAAAATACAGGGTGACTTCACAGGAAACCATTATTCTTTTTATAATTAGTATTACGACTCTATTTTTTTTAGCCACTGTAATATTAGTATATTTCGCCAAAACTGTCGTTGATGATATAAAACCCATAACATCCGGTTTAAAAGAGATAATCAATGGTGAAGAAGTTGATTTAAATAATAAAATTGCAATTGCTTCAAATGATGAGATAGGGGATTTAGTGGCTGCCTTTAATAAAGTCTTAGATTGTGAGAAAAAACATATCCACGATTTGCGCGAACAGCAGAAAATTATCATAGAACGAGAGCGTTTAGCATCTTTGGGACAAATGGTAGGCGGTATCATTCACAACTTAAAAACGCCTATTCGGTCAATGTCTGGAGGTCTTGAAACCATAAGTGACCTGATTACTGAATATAAAGCATCTATCGAAGACTCAAGGGTAACCAAAGATGATCATCATGAAATAGCGTGTGAGATGGAGGCTTTAATAAATGAACTTAAACCTTATTGCGGATATATGGCTGATGTTTTATCCACTGTTAAAGGTCAGACAGTTCAAGCGAATGTCTCACTTTCTTCCAATTTTACATTAAAGGAATTATTGAAGAGGGTCGAAATTTTGACTGATTATGAATTAACAAAATCAGGCTGTTATATTTTCTATAGTATAAAAGCCGATCCGGACTTGAAAATCCTGGGAGAAATTAGTAATTTAATACAGGTGCTAAACAACCTTATTTCAAATTCCATTCAGGCTTATGAAAGTAGAGATGGAGTTATTGAGTTTATTGTTAGCCAAAAGAATACCTATCTTGAGTTTTGTATCAGGGATAGAGGCAAGGGAATCCCGACCGAGATCCAATCCAAACTATTTACGGAAATGATTACCACCAAGGGTAAGCTGGGAACCGGTTTAGGGTTGTATATATCTTATGCTATTATTAAGGGCAAGTTTGGCGGAAACCTTTGGTTTCAATCCGCAGAAGGGAAAGGTACTTCTTTTTATATTTCCATTTATTCTTCCTACAAGAATTAAAATACTGAAAATGGAAAGACAAAGTAAATTTTGATTGAAATGTAATTACATTAACCCTAAAATGCTACGGAAAATTTAATAAAAAAATGAAACTTTGAAATTTTGTTGGGTTTCATTTTTTTTTTTTTTGAAATAGATTTTCTAATAGCCGAGCTTGTTAAAAAGAACTTGGCAATGACCTTATTTGTTGTTATGATAAAATTAATTATATAGTAATTCATAAAAAGTAGGGCAAATCATATAGAAACTAATTCTTGGAAAGAAGTGATAAAATGCGAGTATACAAGAAGAAATCATCGTTTGTGGAGGAAAAATTAAATAGTATTATTATATATGGTAATCAGGATTACAAAATAATTTATGAAAATGTAAAGACTTATGTAGTATATAAAATTAGCATTACTACTAATCTCAAAGAACGGTTGGCTTATTTGGATGTTTTAGATTACATGGAAAAAATTCAAACAGAAACAAAGTAAATTGGAGGGTACAATAAATGACAAAATTTTATTCTCTAACTTATATTCAAAGAGCTATATGGAGTGTTGAAAAATTCGCTTCGAATACGAGTATCAATAATATTACCGGAACATTACGGTTTAAGGAAGAACTAAGCTTTCCATTATTAGAACAAGCTGTCAATTTACTTATAAAAAAAATGATGCGATTCGAACCCGTTTTAAAATTCTAAATGAGGAACCCATTCAATATCTTACCGATTATAAGTATTATTCACTTAATTTTTTTGATCTAAGTTTAGAAAGTAACAACCGAAAGTTCTTTACAATAGAAAATAGTCTGACTCAAACCCCGTTTTCTATCATAGATTCTGATTTATTTTATTTAGCTTACTTTAAATTACGAGGAGAAACAGCACTATTTTTTAAATTTCATCATTTGATAAGTGATGCATGGTCGTTATCATTAATAGCCGATAATATCTTATATGATTACCTTCGTTTAAAGAAAGGTGAAGAAATAAGTAATGAACCGCTTCCATCTTATATTGAATATATTAAAACTGAAAAGGAGTACATGATTTCGAAACAATTTAATAAAAATAAAGAGTACTGGGGTCAAAAAATAAGTTCGATACCGGAATTTATTTATTTGAAAGATAAACCTGTATATTTATCTACCAGAGCTAAACGGAGAAGTTTTTTAATTACAGAGAAAATGTTCAAGAAGATTAATCTGTATTGTAAAAACGAAAAAACCTCTATTTTTGTTTTGTTTATAGTCATATTTTCTATATACATAACCCGAGTTACCGCCAAAAATAATATTATTATTGGAACAACAACCCTGAATCGTTTTAATTGTCGAGAGAAAAACACTATTGGAGTATTTGTAAATGCCGTTCCAATACAATTAAATGTTGATCGATCTACAGAATTTAGTTCATTGATTAAAAAAATATATTTAGAATGGAAAAATATATTACGTAATCAACGGTATCCGAATGAGCTCTTGAGAGAAGAATATCACCGGAAATATAAAATAACAGAAGATCTCTTCGATACTACAATTAATTTTCAAAATACTGAACTTAACTCAATTGAAAATTTTCAAAAAGTCAAAGGCGTATGGCATTCATGCAGTTATCAAACAAATTCATTAAACATTCACATATATAATCGGGATAAATCAAGCCGTTACGTAATCGACTACGATTATTTAGTCGAACTATTCACCGCCACGGAAATTGAAGACCTCCACCTTCATTTAATGTATCTTCTCCAAGACGCCTTGGATAATCCGTCTAAGCCCCTTTCTGAGTTGGAGTTGATGTCCCCGGCGGAAAAACAGCGGCTGCTCTTGGAATTCAATACCTCCCCGAAGAGATTATCTTCACCCGATCGGTTGCTCCATCAATTTTTTGAAGCGCAAGCCTTTCAAAACCCGGACTATATCGCTATAATCTTTGGCGAAGAGCGGATCACCTATGGTGAGTTGAACCGGAAAGCCAATCAGATTGCCCGGATGCTCCGAGGAAAAGGCATTAAGCCCAATTCCATCGTAGGACTGCTGGTTAAACGGTCGCCGGAAATTTTCTACGGGATTTTAGGGATTTTAAAGGCCGGCGGGGCATATCTGCCGATTGATCCCGAATTCCCCCGGGGCAGGGTTAAATATATTTTGGAGGATAGTTGTTGTGATATCCTGCTCACCAATGATTTTTTAATCGGCAACACCGCCTGGCAAGGAGAAATCGTAAATTTCAACGCCGCCTGGGATATTGAAGACGGTTCCAACCTGAAGAATCTAAATGGTCTCAGTGACTTGGCCTATGTCATTTATACTTCAGGTTCTACCGGCCAACCCAAAGGGGTGATGGTTGAGCATCGGTCGATTGTGAATACGGTCAATTGGCGGATTCATCATTATCATTTTACTGCCGGGGATGTTTTATTGCAGATTCCACCCTATAATTTCGACAGTTCGGTGGAAGATATTTTTTCCTTTTTAAGCGCCGGCGCCCCGATCGTGATAATTGACCAAGAAAAACGGCTGGATTTAATGTATGTAAAGGAACTGATTACCCGGCATCAAGTGACTCATTTTCTAGTGACCCCGCTATTCTATCATACGATGCTGGATGAGATTGCTCCCAGCTTAACCCGTTTATCTAGCGTTACGGTGGCGGGGGAAAATTTTCATTTGAACTTGGTGACAAAACATTTTCAGAAACTGCCTTTGGTGAAGTTGTATAATGAATATGGGCCGACTGAAAATAGCGTTTGTTCAACGGTGCATCAATTTTCCCCGGAAGACCGTGAAATACTTATTGGTAAGCCGATTCTAAATTGTCAATGCTATGTGTTGAGTCCGGATCACAATTTGCAGCCTGTCGGGATTCCAGGGGAACTATATCTGGGAGGAACGGGACTGGCCCGGGGATATGTAGCCAATCCCGAACTGACTGCAGCTAAATTTGTTTGGGTGGAAGAGATCGGAGAACGTTTGTACCGCACCGGCGATTTGGTAAAATGGACTGCGGAAGGCAATTTGCAATTTATCGAAAGAGCGGACAATCAAGTCAAAATTCGTGGTTTTCGCATCGAACCCGGCGAGATTGAGTTTCAGTTGATAAATCATCCTGCTGTCGTGGAAACAGTGGTTATGGCCCGCGAAGACGAGGACAGGAATCAATATTTGTGCGCTTATGTTGTTTCGGATCAAAGACCCACTATCGCGGAGTTGAAAGGATTTTTATTCAAAAACCTGCCAGATTACATGATACCGTCCCGCTTTGTATTTTTGGATAAATTACCGCTGACCCCTAACGGGAAAATTGATAAGAAAGCCCTGCCAGCTCCGGCCGATGAACAGAAAGTCGGTTACGTGCCGCCTGAAAATAAGGTGGAAAAGAAATTAGCAGCCTACTGGCAAGAGATTTTAGGAAATACTCAAATCGGGACGATGGATAATTTTTTTGAAATCGGCGGGGATTCACTGGCCGTTATCAAAATTTTAACCATGAGCTATAACGAACAATGGGATCTTACCGTCCAAGATTTTTACCGGTATAATAATATTAAAGACCTGGCCGCAATGATCATCTCCCGCAGGCAGGATAAAAAATCAACATTGGAAACCCGGGACAGTTTTAGTATCGCTAAACCTAATGCAGGATCTCTGCATGGACGACTGATTGTCCCTGTCAAGCTGGACACTCCCAGGAAGGTCCGCAATCTATTATTAACGGGTGCAACCGGTTTTCTGGGAATTCATATTCTGTTCGAATTATTGCAACAAAACGACATCCGGATTTATGCTTTAGTCCGCGGTAAAAATAGGGAAACCGCCGAATCCCGCCTATATGAACTCATTACGTTTTATTTTCCACAGATCCATCCGCGGGCTTTTGGCCAGAAAGTTATAGTGGTCAGTGGTGATATTACTTTTGAAAAATTTGGATTGCCGGAGGAGGAGTACCGGGAACTCCGGCAGAAAATCGATAGCGTGGTTCACGCGGCTGCACTTGTAAAACATTATGGCGATTTGGAAGAATTTCGGCGAACGAATATTCTTGGAGTCCAAAATATCCTTCTGTTTAGCAAGGGGAAAGCTTTATTTCACATTTCCACCACCAGTGTGGCTGGAGATTATGCCAAGCAAGCACAGGAAAAATTATACTTTAATGAAAACAGTCTGGATATCGGCCAGAATCTTGGCGGAAATTGCTATGTTGAAAGTAAATTTGAAGCGGAAAAAATAATTTTACGATACATTCAGGATGGCTTCGAGGCGACGATCATCAGGGTAGGCAATCTTACCGGAAGATATACGGATGGATTCTTTCAAATAAATATTCAGGACAATAAATTTTACCTCATTCTCAAATCTTTGCTGGAGCTTTCAACCATTCCCAAATCTTGGGCCCCAAAAGACGTTGAGTTTACTCCGGTGGATTTGTGCAGCAAGGCGATAGTAAAACTCCTGAAGGTGGAAGAGAGCAGCAGTAAGACATTTCACCTGATGAATCAACATGGGATAAAAATGGAGAATTTAACCAAGACGCTGCTTAAAATGGGTTATAAAGTCAATATTGTCAGTGATGAAAGCTTTTATAAATATCTTCAGGATCGGCTGTCCAACAAAAATAATACCGATACTCTAGTGGGTCTAGTGCCTGATTTACAAAAGGGTACGTTAAACTATCATACTTCTGTCAGGGTCGATTCCCGGTTTTCAATTACAGCCTTAAAACAATTGGATTTTGAATGGCCTCTCATGGATGAGGCTTATATCAAGAAAGTTTTTGCCTATATGCAATCGACGGGATTTATTGAGAAGTTGCCGAATGATTTGCCGAAAGAAATATCGAGAAAGTGAATCTGCTGTGATTTTAAGTATCAAAGAATAATTTTCCGTCAAGGCGGGGAGACGCAGAAAAAAAGTAATTGTATACGGATGGGAGGCCAATATGGACGGACATATTCGAATTTTGATAATTGAAGATGAACCATCATGGCAAAACTTAATCACCCATCAATTGAATTCAGATCCTGAGTTTTTGGTGGTCGGTATTGCTGAAAAAGTTGAACAGGCGATTCAATTAGGGAAAATACTGGAATATGAATTTGCAATTATTGATTTGCAACTGGATCGAACGGCCGAGGATGGCTTTGTTGTATACGACGCTCTTAAAAAGGAACGTGATTTTCAAGCGATCTTTTTAACCAACAATGAAAATCCCAAAACGATGTATGATGCTTTTTTACAGGGAGGATACTCTTATATCCCCAAAACCTATTTAAACGTCTTGCCGCAAACCATCCGCTATTTTTATGAAAATCCGGTCCCCAATCTGATGATGAAAACTATTCAAGATCGGGTGAAAGAGTTCCGCCTTATCGACCTGACCAGCGCTGAAAAAAATGTCTTTAGTTTGCTAAATCAAGGTTTTAAACCTAATGACATTTCAGCCCAGTTAAATATCTCCGTATATACAGTCCGTTCTCATATTAAAAATGTGCTTAAGAAACTAGGAACCAACAATTATCAGGATGCTCTAAAAAAGCTTTTTCCTAATTAATGGGTGAAGGGGCTGTCCCAAAAGTAAATTTTAACGATCAAGAAATACAAATATATTGAAGTCAAACCATTCGATGGAGCTATATATTGTATTTCTTATTGATTTTGAATTGCTTTTTTGACAGCCTCTTTTATTATGATTTTGTGACTAGTGGAAACGCTTTGTTTTAGGATATGGATATCATTTGTGATTCTTCATAAAATTAGGTATTTTTTTTACTTAATTTACGATTACACTAAGAAATTAGGTAATATTTTTGATTATTAACAGCGAATGGTAAATCAGTTATAATAGGTCTAATGGCAAAAATGTAAAATTATTACACAGATTAACAAAAAATCCAATAAGGCGGTGGATAGGATGTTGCAGATGACAAATATCAATATCTCCCAAAAAGATGGTATTTATGAATTGTCAAAGATTTTGCAGGAATTAAGAAATTTAAAGGATCTGGCTACCAATGAAATTTTACTGAGAGACTATGAGATTTACATTCGGGACATCCAACGGTTTTTAAAAAAGACATCGCAGAAAGTTATATCAACGGAAGATATTCAGGTTTATATTGATGACTATCAACAAGTCCTTCAAATGGCCAAAGCAGATGAAATAAAATAGGGAGAGTTAGATTGGGCCGGGAAAATTAATGGTGAGTTGAAGTTTATTCCGTTCGACTTTACCAGGGGCTGTCTTCAATGGAGAGTGATCGATAAAGATATATAATATATGTTTGCTTGATTAATGGCATTGCATATTGACATATCGAATCGATTTTAAAGTACTTTGAAGGCAGTCTTTTTTTATTTGATATTCGAAACAATCGATCTTAACGACGGCTGGGCTTTTATGAAATTGACGCATATTGTTTCAATCCTGTTAAAGAGGCTATTTTTTATGGAAATGGGAACTCTCCAAGAGGTTGAATTCCAATGGAAATAGTAAATAATGGAACTCCAGTTTATATTCGCTTGAATAAATGAAATAATAAGCTTAAAATGAAAATAGAACAATTCCGATAGGAGGATGTCTATGAATAAGGTAAAATTAGGAGTATTAGGGGTTTCTCATTTGTTTGTAACCAAAGTCTTACCGTCGTTGTTAAAATCGAGTAGGGTGGAAGTCTATGGGGTAGCTTCCAGGGATGGTGGAAAAGCACGGGATGTGTCTTCAACCTATGGGATCTCTAAATTTTATCCTTCCTATGAGGAACTGTTGATGGACAAATCTATCGAAATGGTTTATATCCCATTACCCAACCACATCCACGCCGAATGGATTAAAAAATCGGCTGACTATGGGAAACATGTCATTTGTGAAAAACCAATAGCACTCAGTGCCCAAGAGGCTAAGGAAGCCATAGAATATGCAGAGTCAAAAGGCGTTAAAATTATGGAAGCCTTTATGTATAAGTTTCATCCTCAGTGGCAGCGAGCATTGGAAGTGGTACGATTCCAAGAAATCGGTAAAATTACGGCGATTCACACTTTTTTCGGATATGACAATAAAGATCCCCAAAATATTCGCAATATAAAAGAAAACGGTGGCGGAGCACTACTCGATATCGGGTGTTATGCTGTTTCTTTATCTCGCTTTTTACTCCAAGCGGAGCCCAAACGCGTTTTAGCGGTATCTGATATCGATGCTACATTTCAGACAGATATTGCGGCTAATTGCATCCTGGATTTTGGAATAATCAGGACACTTTTTACCGTTTGCACTCAGACCTTCCCTTCTCAAAAAGTGTTGGTTTACGGAACCGGCGGAACCATGACGCTGGAGATTCCTTTTAATATGTATTCGGATGTGCCGGCACAAATAACTCTTAAAACAGGAGTTGGTACTCGGACACTGGAGTGCGGTCCTGCAGATCAGTACATGGTAGAATTTGACGAATTTGCATTGTCCCTCCGTGACCGCACAGCAATACCAATAACATCGACCGATGCAGTTTATAATATGAAGGTTCTGGACGCTCTTTTCAAATCTGCGGAGTCCGGTCAATGGGAAAACGTATAAAATTTTTGCCAAATTTTGAAAAAATCATTTAAAAATGCAGGAAAAATAGGAATTTTAAAGAAAATGTTATATTGATTTATATTTATATATCAACACGTTTCGGACAGGTGTACCATGAAATTAATATCATTAAATAAAATTGCTGATAATATGGTCCTCGCCAAAAACGTTTATGCCCGAGAAGGCAATGTATTACTTGCGAAAGAAGCCCCTTTAAAGAGAAATTATGCAACAAAACTACTGGAGTGGGGCGTAAACTCGGTCTATGTTCGGGATGACCAAGGGGACCAGCTTGAAATCGATGAGGAATTATGCCAACAAGCCCAAAATTCTGTTTTTTCCTATTTCCATGAATTTTTAGCGGATGTAAATCATAATCAATTACCTGAATCCATGCAGCAAAGGCTGGAAACGATTTTAAAGGCTTTAATCGCGGATCGGAATATCTTGTGGAATTTGGTCGAAATGAGAGCAGTCAGCGAGGATATTTTCCGACATTGCGTCAATGTTTGCATAATATCCATGATTATTGGATCGTTTCGCGGATACCCCGATAATCGACTCACCGAATTAGCAACAGGGGCCATGCTGATTGATTTAGGTAAAATAACCGTTGCCCATGAATTTTTAGATGATCCTAAAATTTCTTTAACACAGGAGAATATAGAAATTCAGGAGCATACCCGGCTGGGATTTGAAAAGCTGAAACAACTGAAAGGAAATTATGAAAACGCCGCCCAAGTGGTCCTGCAGCATCATGAAAAGTATGATGGAACCGGTTTTCCTCAGGGGTTAAGAGGTGATCAGATTCATGAGTTTGCCCGTATTGCCTCCATCGCCGATATATTTCATTTACAACAACACAAGATTCAAGATATAAGCCCAAGTCAAATTATTAGTAATTATAGCGGTACATTTTGTGATCCGGAATTAGCCCAATTGTTTTCCAGGGAAGTTGCTCCTTTTGTTGACAATGGCATACCAGGTAAGGAAGATCCGTTTCCGGCTGAGCGTGGGCCTGAAACCTTTCCGGAGACTACCGGGCAGATGCCGCGGTTTGAAATTGATGAAGCCGAAATCCAAAAGCCATCCGATACCGAATATCAACATGATTCCGGAATCAAACAGGAAAATGGGTCTTTGTTTTCGAAAATGTTTGGCCGTTTCGGGAGCAAGGACATTCCTACGGATGATATTACGGATCTAAAACAAACCAAACCGGATTTGTTCATTGATATAGAGCAACAAGGGAAAAATCGGATCAATCCTCTCTTGGATGAAAGGAAACAGGATCCGGGAACTGTTGTTCCAAGTCAGGCTGGTGTAAGCCTTATTCCCCAAGATAATATGGATGAAAATGATAAATTTGTTGTATATCCTGAATGGTGTGAGCATACAAAAGAGGCCGCTTTAAGAATTATAACCCGAGCATTAACGAAAATAGGCACTGATTTAGTCTCCAAAACAGTCATTGAGACCACGCAAAAAACTATTGAGCAGGTCATCGAAAACAATAATGTAATCCGCAATTTGGTGAAGATTCAAGCTTTGGATGAGAATGTTTTTGTACATTGTGTTACTGTGGGACTTTTGTCCGTAATGACAGGAGTTTCTTTAGGTTATAACCAGGAGCAATTAATTGGACTTGCAACAGGTTCGCTTCTTGTTGATGTGGGAAAGGTCGAGATATCGCGAAGGTATAATGTGGATGCCCGTTGGTTTGGAACAACAGAGTATGAGGCCATCATGCCGGAACACACTCAATTCGGTTTTGAAGAACTATGGAAGATGAACCCCAACACCAGTATTCCATATATTGCCTTGCAGCACCATGAAAGATACGATGGTTCCGGTTATCCGGTTGGCCTTAAAGGCGAACAAATCAGCGAACTGGCTAGGATAGTTGCTCTCGCCGATGTCTATGATTCCTTAATCTACGAAGGAATGAATGGACAAAAGCTTTTGCCCCATGAAGTTATTGAGTATATCCGGGATTTTAGCGGATCCCATTTTGATCCTGAAATTTGCCAGGTATTTTTACAAAACATGATTCCTTTGTTGGTGGGTTCCAATGTATTACTCAATACCGGTGAAAAAGCCACCGTGATCCGGATTAATAAAGATTTGCTGGCTAGACCCTTGATAAGAGTGATTGTTGACAAAGACGGCAATAGGCTTGCAACGCCGATTGCGAAAGATTTAGCAACCGATTTGACGTTATTCATCGTAGAAACCTTGAAGGATGATGAATTTTAATTTGGAAAATCGGGAATTCCCTCAATCATTTGCAAATTGAAGACCTTGTGAAAGGTCTTTTTTTTATAAATAGGCTTTGAGCGGCTAGTACAAAAAAAGACCTCTGGAAATTCAATCTTTAAACCCAACCCGGGCATTAAAGATACATCGCTGGAATGACGATGAATATAAAATGAAGGATGGAACAAAGAAAAAGGAGATGAAATGTATGTAGAGGGATCGAAGGCAGTTTTGGGAGGTGATAACATGGTTTTTTCACCGATCGATTCTCATAATGATGAAAAAACAGAGAAAGCAAAGAATACATCCCATTTCCCGAGTCAGGGTACAAAGGAACTTCTACGAAATATTTTAGGCCCTGACTTCGTTGATTATGAGATTAAAGATGGTGACAATTTGTATTTGCCAAACCGCAAAAAAGAGATCACCCAAGAAAATATTGCAGCCGTAGCCCAGCAGTCTCATTACACAAAAAATAATCCAATCGCCAAACTATCCGGATCCCTAAAGGATTTTTTTATCCGATACATTATAGGGACCCATGAAAAAGTTATTGAATCAAACATGTAAAAAAAGATTGGATTAATTCAACCAGTTAAAACAATTCTTTAGAGTCCGGGAAACTACTTTTGGAATAGAGTAAACCTGATTCAAAGACACAACAAAGGATAGTTGGACCCGAAAACTCAAAGATTGGGGCATTGATTCACAACAAGCCATTCGATCCTTCTACATTCATTTCATCAGAGCTACCGTAAGGTGTCAACTTTCCCGGTAGCTTTATTTTATCTGCTGTTATGATTCTTGACAAAAACAATCAGGGTTTTTTACAGCGTCACTTGCATCCTTGTTCTATACAAAAGAGATCCATCTATTTACAAAGGATCTCTTTTGTAAAATTGGCGTTTATTCTTCGGAGATGTCTGGCACTTGAGTCTTTTGGCCACATTGCCCACAGTATTGGGAGCCTTCGGTAAGTTTTGCCTTGCAGTTGTTGCAATATGCCTTTCCCAATGCGGTTCCTGCTTGCAAATGAATCAGACTCAATTCATCTTTTTTTTCCTGTAATTGGTGCTCCAGCCCGGCAATGGAATCGCACTTTTGAATTATTTCTTCCTGATTAAAAAGATTAGCACGAAACATGGCATACACTGTCTGCCCCAACTCTCTCAAGGAAGTGTTAATTTGTTCCTCCAAATTTTCCACTTGTTTTTTTATTTTGATATCTTCCAGCACTTCTTTGGAACGAATACTTACGTTGGAAATTCCTTTTTCAATCTCTTGTTTTACCTTTTGATAAAATTCAGCCATGAAAATCCTCCTTTTCAATTACAATTGAACCTGATAATTGATATGTCAATTCAGTATGGATATTCCTCATTTTGTAAGCCATGGTTAAATCTTGTGTAGTCTTGCAGGAGAAAAGAATTGTTTTCTCGAATTTATTAACAATTTTTCATATCCAAAATAAAAAATTTACTTCAAGAGACTCATGAAACTGATAACATTGAACAAAATCACCGACGGTATGGTTTTAGCAAAGAATATTTATACCCGAAAAGGCAATGTGCTACTGGTTAAAGATGCTTTCCTTAAATCCAGTTACATTAAGCGCTTGTCCGAATGGGGTGTAAACTCGGTATATGTTATTGATAAACAGGGTGATACGGTAGAAATTGACCAAGAACTGTATTTACAAGCCAAAGATGACTTGTTTCGTTTAGTGGAGGATTTCACCAATGAACTAAGTGAAGAACAACTTCCGTCCTTAATGAGATTGACTATCCAAGAGGTAGTGGCTAAAATACTTTCTGATGACCAAGTCCTCAGAAGTTTGATTGAAATCAGGGCAATAAACATCAATGCTTTTCGCCATTTGGGAATGGATTGCATTTTTTCAATATTAATCGGCAATTCTGCAGGTTATGATTTTGAACAGTTGGCAAAAATGGTGACAGGAGTCGTTGCCGCCAGCACGGGGCAAAGGGATCTTGCTAAGAAACTCTTAAGCCACCTCCCGCCGCCCCGGGAATTAGCAAAGTTGAACCAACATTCGGAAAGTCTTGAGAAATTATATCAATTTCATCAGGACTATGAAAATGCTGTTCGCGTTGTTTTGGAGCGCTACGAAAATAGTGATAATCATAATTTTCTTCAGGAAACAGCGGGAAGTAAGGTTCATCAACAAATTTTTTCATTTATTGTTCCAGCACAGAATGAAGACTTGCCCAATATGGATATTCCTGAAGGGGAACTTGATAGAACAAGATTATTTTCAAAAGAAATCGTTTTTCCATCCGCAAAGAATAGTAGGGAATGTTTTGCGATTTCCGCTGCTCCTGAAGGACGTCATGATTCCTCATTGTTCAGGCATCTTTTTGGTGTGTTGGGGAATTTTAATGTTGGATTGAAGGAGCTTAACCGCCTTTTTGAACCTTTATTGGAGAGTCAAGCCCCGGCTTTAGAAAATCTTCATTTAGGGGATAATCAACTTCAATACACTCCGGAAAAAGTGAATTTTTTGAAACATCGGGAAATTGGGCGCCTGTCGGATCATCATCGCCAGGATAGTTTATCCCAAAATTCAAGCAATATCAGGGACAGCAGTTTTTTAGTCACACCGGAGCAGTTCTCTGTTACTCAATCTGAAGCATTAATGGTTGCCAAACGGGAATTAGCAAAGCTGGATCCGGAATTAATACCTCCTCAAGTGATTGAAACCACCCGAACAACTCTTGGAGAACTGCTCGCCAGCGAAGAGTTAGTGAAGGACCTAGTTGCGATTCAAGCATTGGATGGCAGCGCTTTTTATCATTGCCTGAGTGTGAATTTATTATCTGTTATGGCGGCCGCTTTCATGGGTTATACTCCTTCGAGACTGAAAGAATCAGAAATTGCAAAACTAGGGGTAGAGTCGGGTAAAATGCAAATTGCCAGGAAATATAATGTGGCTGAGAGTTTGCTTGGTGACAATCCCTCCGATCCCTGGATAGTGCAAGCTGCCCAGTTAAGTTTTGACCGTTTATGGGAGATGAAAACAAATCCGCAAGGAGGGGAGTCAACTTTCCGCCGGACGAGTGAGTTTGTTCCTGCTCAGAGTGAATCCGGCGAATTGGTAAAAGAGCAAAACTTGGTCGAGATTGTAGCTTTAGCGGATACATATTTAACTTTAATGAATCAGGGAATAAACGGTCAGAAATTAATGCCGTATGAAGTTATCGAATATATCCGAGATTGTTATGGCACCCATGTTAATCCTGAGGTTAAAAAGGCTTTTTTGCAATGTATCACTCCCTTCTTAATCGGCTCTTATGTATTACTGAATAATGGAGAGAAGGCAAAAGTGCTCAGGGTGAATCCCAATTTTTTAACAAGGCCAATTATTGAAGTATTTTATGATCAGAATGGTCAGAAACTTCCGACGCCTATCCAGAAGGATTTAAAAACGGACTTGACATTGTTTATTACCAGCGCATTAAAAGATGAATTTGATCAATAATTCGTTAAGACCATCGGGGAAACGTAAAATGAAAATGTGTCTTTCTCCGGAAGATTTCCGGGAATTGAGTGAAACCCAGAAAAGCGCTTTGCGGGATTTATGGCTACCCTGTAAGTATGATTTGGCGTTTGAAATTGTCTGGAGAGACGTTGAAAATGACATCCATGATATCGCTATTATTTTAGTTTTGGATGCCAAAGTTCATAGTACACCCAGAAATTATGAAGTGGTCTTAAAAGTTTATTATCCTAACGGTATCCCGAAATATGGAGATTTGGAAGCTTTTTCCGAAGAAGATTATAGAAACATTTGGGATACCTCGGCTGAAAACGGGGATGATTTTAAAGGAGAGCCGGAGAACGGGTTTATGGAAAACGAAACGAGCCTGGATGAGAAAAACGAATCATCTGCGGAACATTATATCAACAAAGAAATTTGTTTGCCACTTTTAAATATCGGCCAAATGATTGCCATATTAAAGGAGCATCAAGGAGAGCCAAATATCAGGTTCGCCCCGGAAGAGGCGATTTGTTATGTTGGCGGAATCGAGTTTTCCGGGGAGGAACTTTGTGATGCTTTGTGGGAAGCAGTTAAGAAATTATTATAAAGAAATTATTCGACTCCTCGCTGGGGAGCGGTTAAAAATTGAATTTTAGAATTTTTCTCCATCGCCGAACGAAAAGCCCATTCGCTTCGAAATAGTGCTACCGGCCGTTCCTGAACATCTTCCAGCAGCAGGTCTCCCTGGAGATCAATTTTGGACTTGGCCGTAATCCCTTCTCCAACTAACCAGCGGGCCATTACATAATTCAAATGCTGTAATTGTATTTCGGCGCCGTATTCGCTTTGCAGCCTGTAACGCAGCACATCAAATTGCAAGCTACCAACCACTCCAACGATAAAGGATTCAAAGCCGGTGTCCGGTTGCCGGAAGAGTTGGACCGCACCTTCCTGGGATAATTGAGTGATTCCCTTGATAAATTGTTTGCGTTTCATGGTATCAGCCGGTTGGATCCGGGCGAACAATTCCGGAGGGAATACCGGGAAATCTTCAAATTTTAGTTTGTTGTTTTCCGAGCATAAAGTATCCCCGATTGCAAAAATTCCCGGGTCAAATAGACCGATAATATCACCTGGATAGGCCTCATCGACAATTTCTCTTTCCTGGGCCATAAATTGTTGGGGTTGAGCAAGTTTTATCGGCTTGCCGGTTTGAACATGATGAACAGTCATTCCTCTGGAAAAAACGCCGGAACAAATCCGGATGAAGGCCAGCCGGTCCCGGTGAGCCGGGTTCATATTCGCTTGAATTTTAAACACAAAGGCTGCAAAATTCTTATTTTCCGGAGATAATTCGCCAATGGAAGACTGGCGGGGCAAAGGAGCCGGAGCCAACCGCAAAAACTCTTCCAGAAAAGGCCGAACTCCAAAATTAGTCATGGCGCTACCAAAAAACATCGGTGTTAACTTGCCATTGAGAATTTGCTCCAGATCAAAAGCTTCTCCGGCAGTATCCAAGAGCTCAATGTCGTTTTTGAGCGCTTCATGAATATTGGCTCCCAAGATTTCGGTGAAAGCCGGATCATCGGCACTTCCGATAGTGGATTGGAGCGCCCATTGTCCATGGGAACCATCATTGTCAAATAATTCAATTTGGGCTTGACGGCGATTATAGACTCCGCGATATTCCCCGTTAATTCCGATGGGCCAATTTATTGGATATGACACTATCCCCAACACTTTTTCGATCTCTTCCATTAACTCAAAGGGATTCTTGCCATTACGGTCCAATTTATTGACAAAGGTAAACACCGGTATACCCCGTTGTTTACAGACCTTGAAGAGCTTAATGGTCTGGGCTTCAACGCCTTTGGCAACATCAATCAACATGACTGCGCTATCCGCAGCCATTAAAGTACGGTAGGTATCTTCGCTGAAGTCCTGATGCCCGGGTGTATCTAAAATATTGACTTTATAACCATTATATTCAAATTGAAGGGCGCTGGAGGTTACTGAAATTCCACGTTGTTTTTCAATTTCCATCCAATCAGAAACGGCATGCTTCTGCGCCTTTCTGGATTTAACCGAACCTGCTAAGTGAATTGCTCCGCCGTATAGCAGAAGTTTTTCCGTTAGGGTGGTTTTCCCGGCGTCTGGATGGGATATAATAGCAAAGGTACGACGCCTTTTAATTTCCTTTTCGAGTAGTTCTTTTATTTCCGACATCCGCATCATCCTCCGGAATTTAATCAACAATCATTTATTATATATGAAGATCAAGGCGAAATGCAATAGTTGAAGTAAAGTTGCGCTTCTCCACAGGGGCTAAAATGAAAAGAAGCACCATCCTATTAGGCAGGAGATTAAAAAAAACTCCCGAAATATTTTAGTAAGTTTAGCCCGTTATGTGAGTTAACACTCCAATAAATTGAACTTATCAAAAACATCAATCTTTAGGGAGGATATTAAATGAGCATCACCCAACATCGCATCATGGTTCAAGATATTCATGATTTCCAAGAAATTATCGAATCAAACCGAAGAGTCATCGCCCTGGTTTATGCATCCTGGTGTCCCTTTTGTGTTCGATTTTTACCGGTGTTCGAACGTGTAAGCAACGATAATCAGACTGTTAATCCTTATACTTTTTTATTTCAAGATGATCAGGAAATTATGGCTGATGAATACTCAGTTGAGGTTGTACCATCGGTTTTGCTTTTTGAAAATGGTAAGCTTGTTAAAAGATTGGATGGCATTTTGGGGATCGGTTTAAGTGAAAAACAGCTTAACGATTTTCTGAGGTCACTCTGAGTTCGTAATTTAAGGATGGAAGAGGTTATCATGGGACTAACGGACGGAAAAGAACGCTCTAGATATCTTAAAAATTTTCAGGCAGAACAACAAGCAATTCATCTTTATCAAAAGTTGGCAGCGGCAGAACCTAACCCGGATTTGGCCGCTGTTTATCATAGGCTGGTTGTAACCGAGCAAAGACATGCCGAGTTTTGGGCGGAAAAGCTTCGCCAAATGGGGGCTGAGGTTCCAAGTATTAGACCTGACTGGCGAACCCGGCTTTTTGGGAAACTTGCCGTTAGACTTGGCCCGGCTTTTGTGTTACCATCCATTGCTTCCATAGAAAAGAGCACTGCTACGGAATATGTGGGTCAAACGGATGCCGAGTCCATTCGGATGCCGGAGGATGAACAGTCTCATGCCAGGATTTTTCAGTTGTTGAGTCAAACCAGCCGGGGACTGGAAGGTAGTGATTTGGCTCATTTTGAAGGTCGACATCCGGCTACTGGTGGAAATGCCCTTCGGGCTGCAGTGCTTGGCGCCAATGACGGATTGGTTTCCGTATTCAGTCTGGTCATGGGTGTGGCGGGAGCCGGAGTCAGTTCGAAAAATATTTTGATAACCGGGTTTTCCGGCCTTTTAGCAGGGGCCCTCTCAATGGCTTTGGGTGAATGGCTTTCCGTTCAAAGTTCCCGGGAGTTATACCAGAATCAGATGGCCATCGAAGAGCAGGAACTCAACGAAACCCCGGAAGAAGAAAAAGAAGAATTAACCTTAATCTATCAAGCCAAGGGGATTGACCCAACAACTGCCAGAAATCTGGCAGAGCGTATCGTATCAGACCGCACCACAGCGCTTAATACTTTAGCCCGGGAAGAACTGGGAATCGATCCGGAAGAACTGGGTGGTTCTCCATGGGTGGCGGCTTTCACTTCTTTCTTATTATTTGCTATCGGCGCAATTATTCCAGTCTTTCCCTACATATTCTTTACAGGCACCGCCGGTATTGCCGTTAGCGCTGTTTGCAGTGGGGTTGGTTTGTTTGTCATCGGGGCCGCAATTACGCTGATGACGGGTAAACACCCTATTATTTCAGGCCTCCGTCAGGTTTTTTTTGGACTAGCCACTGCAATTGTCACTTTTGGAATTGGGTACATAGTGGGAGTTAATTTGGGAGGCTGATTGGAACAGCTTATCATAGATTTTTTTGAAGAGTCCTGAAAAGGGCTCTTTTTTTATGAATTCCAAGGATAAAACATCAATACCTATATCGGATTTGCTTTAAACGGTTATATTGAGCTCCAAGCGGAGTTTGCCGAACAGATTGTGCATCAATTTATGTATGGAATTCAATTGTAAGATGGGGCTTAGCTGTATACCTTACGGTATATAAAATGCGTAAAAACGGAGGGGAAAATAAAGGATCTACGTGGTTGCTGTTATTACCGGGGCTGGCTCTTGCTTATCAGTTGTATCAAGAAGGGGTTGCCTTGGCCTTAGCAGATATTAACCTTAAGAGGCTTGAAGAAACCGAAAATTTGCTAAAAAGAGAAAACCGGGGAACCGGAGTTCAAATATATGGAGTTGATGTATCCAATCGGGAACAGGTTTATGATTTTGCTAAAAACACAGTCGATTCTTTTGGCAAAATGGATATCTTGATCAATAACGCAGGAGTGTCTTCATCCGGTGAGCTTCCTGAACTGCGGCAGGAATTGTACGATTCCCATGTTGCTGTGACTGTTGTATTTCCGGGAGGAATTAAAACCAATATCGCCAGAAATTCCAGTTGTGATTATAGAATGACGCCGGAAATCTATGAAAAAGGTTTACAACGTTTCGAGGAGTCCTTGAAGACAACTCCGGAAGAAGCGGCACGTATGATTATTCAAGGAATTAGAAATAAATCGCCACGGGTGTTGATTGGCAAAGATGCAGGAAAATAGATTTTTTAGCAAGATTCAAGCCCAATACTTACGATAAAGTCATCGCTCGATATGTACGACAGAACAATTGAGCGTGACTTTAAGGGAGGATCGGCGGAATCATCAATTCTCTTTTTTTACCGGGACCGCCCTGTTTGGGCAGGAACTTAGCAAGGTTTTTGTAACTGTCGAGCTGTTCATTAAGATTGGTAATTTCCAAAATAGCCGCCGCCTCCGGAAATCTTTTTGCTAAACCTTTGATCAGTTTACCCCACCAAGCCAAATCTTGAAAAATGGGTTGATGAAGATCTTCGATCCGGTTGTTATCGTGAAAATGAAAATGGCGGATTCGTTCCATTTTTAAAAGCGCTTCCGTGTTTATTCCGGCTTGAAGGGCATGGCCGATATCAATCGTCAATCCAAATTCAGGTTCCGGGAAACGCCAAAGCAATTCTTGGAACCTGGATCCATCTCTTGTACAGGGAGGGTATTCGGATAAAGCCGGCATGTTTTCCATAAGCAAAGTGACTCCGGATTTTCGTGCTTCTGTTAACAGTTGCGAGATGCTATCTTCTTCCAGTAAGCAGGCTTCCCGGTATTGTTCCAGAGTCATTCCCGGTACGAAGGGTATGGGATGGAAGGTTATGAGTTTAATGCCCAAATCAGCTGAAATGCGGATGGTATTTTCAAAAATTCTCACACCAAGCTGGCGTTCTTCGGTGCTCAATGCTCCCAAATTAATATTCGAATACGGTGCATGCATAGTTAATTGAAAATGAAACCGGTCTTGGTAAATTCTTAACGCCGACCGTTCGTTTGCCGTAAATCCAAAATTTGAGGAAAAAAATTTTGGATCGGATTGTAATTCAATGACTGAAAAATATTGAACCGTTTCCCGCAAATAATCCGAAAGCGGAACATTGCTAACCATCCGGGAACCAAAGCAAAAGGCCATCCCCTACCTCCTTAAAAAAGCTTTCCATATAAACATACCCTAGAGAAGACAAATCGTCAAATACTAAAAAGGGATTGAATCAGAAAAGTGGAAAACTTATAACGATATTTCCTAAGGATGTGGTACAAAATTAAAACAGAGTTATCCCTTTACTTGCATTTTCCCTTCTGTAAACGCAAATGTTCTTATTGTGATTTTAATTCCTATTCGGGCATTGAACCATTGATGCCGGAATATGTAGAGTGTCTTCTTCTTGAGATCAAAAAAATTTTACCACAGCATCGGTTGATTCGATCCGTCTATTTTGGAGGCGGAACACCGAGCTATTTACCAGTGCGATCCTTAGTCAGTGTACTGCAATATCTAAAGGATAATTTTTTGATCAATCGGGCAACCGAAATAACCATTGAAGCCAATCCGGGGGCCGTTACCGCTCAGGATCTCATTTTATTGTATGAAGCGGGTTTTAACCGTTTAAGTCTGGGTGTGCAGGCTGCCCAAGATGAATTATTGGTTCGGATTGGCCGGGTTCATACTTGGCCGGATTTTTTAGCGGTTTTCCAACAAGCTAGAGAAGTTGGGTTTTCTAATATTGGCATTGACTTGATAGGTGGCCTGCCAGGTCAAAGTATTGAAGCCTGGCGAGATTCTTTGCATAAGGTCGTTTTTCTCGAACCGGAACATATTTCAGCTTATGCATTGCAATTGGAGTCAAATACCCCTTTGGCCAAGATGGTCGATGACGGGACGCTGACCTTGCCGGTTGAAGAGGATGTCGTCAGCATGCTGCAAATGTCAATGGATTATTTACGAAAAAGCGGTTACGAACATTATGAGATATCCAACTATGCTAAGCCCGGTTTTCATTCCGTCCACAATACCGGATATTGGTCCGGACGCGATTATCTTGGCTTTGGAGCCGGGGCTACTTCCACTTTTCATGAAAACCGCTGGAACAATGTAAGCATCCCTCAGGAATATATCCGGAGGCTGAAAAATGGACAAACGGTGGCTGTCGAAAGTGAAATCATCGATTCATCCACGGCTATAACCGAAGCCGTTATGCTTGGACTGAGGATGCGCTCCGGTATCGATTTGCCCCTTTTTAAAGAGCAGTTTCAATTTGATTTAGCTACAGGAGTTGCCGGGCAGATAGCAATGCTAGAAAAGGGCGGTCTTTTAACTTGCCGCAACGAGCATCTTGCATTGACGGACCGTGGAGTTATGGTTAGTAATTACGTGATTTCCAGTATATTAGCGGGTTTGTAAGTGCTTGATTTTCAATACCGCGGAATTCAGTTATAATAAAAAAGGAAGAAGCCAGAGAAAAGCACCGGGGAAGATAAATTTCCTGGTGTTTTTTTGAATTGAATACCAGGCTCGCTTTAAAGGCGAACGAGATATCGGAAACTGCAACTTTCTGGAGATTTTTGCGTTTAAAAAGATTAGCAACCGAAGCTGAAGGCCGACATTTTTTCATCTATTGATTTATGGGCTTTTTTTCCCAAAATCGGTTTTTTTGGGTGATTCAGTTTTTCTTAGGATTTTTTACATGATTTCAAAGTCAGATATGTAAGGTAACCCCTTGACAAATATAGTTGACAGTGATATTTTTGTATTAGATTAGCACTCTCTTTGATAGAGTGCTAACAAAACATTAACCAATTAAAAAGAGGTGCATTTTTTTGGCCTCCCACAACAAGCTTGATGAACGAAAAAAAAGCATACTGAAAGTGGTTACGGACGATTATATAGCATCCGCAGAGCCGGTAGGTTCCAGGACGATTGCCCGCAGGTACAATCTTGGCCTATCCCCGGCAACCATCCGTAATGAGATGGCGGATTTAGAGGAGAGCGGCTATTTGGAGCAGCCGCATACGTCTGCCGGCCGGATTCCATCGGAGATAGGTTATCGTTATTATGTCGATGCCTTGGTTTCTTTGCAAAAACTTTCGAAGCAGGAAATTGAGAACATTTACAAGGAGATGGAAGGCTATCACCGGGAAATCGAGTCAATTATTCACCAGACTTCCAAGATCCTGGTCCAATTAACGAAGTATCCATCGGTGGTATTAAGTCCGCAGTTTCAAAGCGCGATTTTTCGCCATATACAATTGGTGAAATTATCGGCTACCACGGTTTTGGTTTTAATCGTTACCGATACCGGGTATGTTGAAAATAAAATTATTGAACTGCAAAGGGAAGTTTCTGCCGAGGAACTGGATCGAATCTCCGAATTGCTCAATAAAAAGCTGCGCGGTGTTTGCTTAAAAGACCTTCAAACTGCGCTACTTAACGACATTCGCTCCGAACTTGTGCTTCACGACCAATTTTTTAATGAATCCATTAAGCTATTGATCAAGGCCATTGCCAACCGGACCAACGAAAGAGTGTATGTTGACGGGGCTATGAAAATACTTGAGCAACCGGAATTTACCGATCTTGAAAAATTCAAGCCCTTGATGACTGCGCTTGAAGAAGAGGAAAGGTTATATAAACTGCTTTCCCGCAATCAAGGCCGCGGGGCTCAGGTTAAAATCGGTCATGAAAACGAGGAATTGGGTTTAAACGATTGCAGTGTCATCACATCCAGCTATGAAATTGCCGGCCGTACGGTAGGGGTTATTGGAATACTGGGCCCGACCCGGATGGATTATGCAAAGGTTGTCCCGATAGTGGAATATACATCTTCAATCTTGAGCGAGCTATTAACCGTGATCACCAAAAGGGGCTTGAAATGAAATCGATATCGATGAAGGGAATCTCGATTAAAATCTCCAGGTTGCGTATAATAAAGTAAACATCTACCTGTTTGCGTATCCTTATTACGAAACCTGGGGGCATTAAATGTCAGTCAAAGAATTTACCGAATGTTCCGAATTCGATCAATATACGGCAGCTTTAGTAACCAACTGTGGAGCCATCCGGGCTGTTACTGAAGCAGTTCAGGGCACGATTGGTCCTAAGGGTTTGGATTGTATGCTGGTTGATCCTTTCGGCGGAATTATGGTCACCAATGATGGCGTTACGATCCTTAAAACCATGGATGTCACTCATCCGGCAGCCCGGATCTTAATCAGCGCCGCCGAATATCAGGAACAACAAGTGGGGGATGGCACCACCACAGCCACAATTATTGCCGGTGCCTTGGTATCCGAAGGCGTCAACCAGGTCCTTAAAGGTGTACCTGTGGTCAGGGTTATCGAAGGAATTCGTTTGGGAGTTGAGAGGGCTCTACAATTCCTGGCGGAAGCGAAAATTCCCGCTCGCGATTTGTCAGGCCCGATATTACCAAGAGTTGCTTTCATCGCAGCCCGTGAAAATAAGGATTTGGCCGACGTCGTTGTGAAAGCGGCCCGGATAGCGGGAACTGAACGCCTGGATTCAGAAGAATTTAAACTGGCAGATCAAGTGGTCTCTCTTGAAGGTTCAGAAAGTACATTCATTCAGGGCACGATTATCAATCGGGTGCCCCTGAACCGTGAGATGCCAAGATGCTTAAAGCAAACCAGGATCTTAATTATCGATGATGCGTTGGAGCCCATTAAAGTTGATACGGAGGCGTTAACAACCGAAACAGGCTTCAATCATCAATTACATAAAGAACAAGAATTAATCGACGGTATCAGGAAGATTGCAAATTTAGGAGTTGGAGCCGTCTTTGTAGACCGGTTCATTTGTGATTTGGCAGAAGATTTATTAACAGACTTAGGAATGATCGGGGTTCAAGGCGTTTGCCGCGATGAATGGCGCCGTTTGGCGGAGATGACTGGAGCCAGGCCGATAAAAAGAGGCAGTTTGTCAAAAGCTCCGGAAGACTTAATGGCGTTAACCGGGGAAATTGACCGGCTTTCCGTGGATGACAAGTTTCATCAAACCCGTATTTTTGGGAAACCAAACCAAAATTATGTGACCATAATCGCAGGAGCTCATACCAAAGAGGTGGTTTGTGAAAAAGAACGGATTATGAAAGATGCAGCTTCGGCCTTACAAGCAGCTTGGCGCGATGGGGTCGTACCGGGCGGGGGCAGTGTTGAGATCGGCGTTGCCGGGAAAATGAATGAAAAACCGCTACGGGACATGGCCTGTTATGGTTATTATTGCGTGATCGAAGCATTAAAAAAACCATTCATTCAAATATGCGCCAATGCAGGGTTCAACCCGTTGGAAAAAATAGCTGAAGTGTTGGGCTTTGTGGAGCAGTCAGGTTCCAACGCTATGGGTGTAAACTGTGAAACCGGCGCCATCGAGGACGTAACTAAATTGGGAATATGGGATCCGTACCTGGTAAAGTATCAAGCAATCAAGACCGCCGGTGAAGTTGGAGAAGCCATATTACGGATTCATATGATTATAAAAATGAAAGAGGAAAAAGTCCATCATGACGAAAAAACATGACGAGGCAGCGGAAACAGCTGCTGTGACACAAGAAAAGGTTAAAACCGGTGCAACTCTTGAGGAACAGAAGGTCGAAACAGCTCCGGAAAATCAAAACAACGCTGAACAGGATAGGATTGCCGGTTTAGAGGTAGAACTGGAGCAAGCCAAACAAGCCAAGGAAGAGTATTATAACCGGATGCTCCGGACTCAAGCGGATTTGGAGAATTTCCGCCGCCGCAGCCGGCAGGAGATGGAACAATTGTCCCTCTTTGGCGGGGAAACACTTATCAAAAAGATTTTACCGGTTCTTGACAGCCTGGAGCGTGCAGTGGGTTCTTTTGACGGGAAAGCCGAAAATAAAAGCTGGCAGGAGGGTGTAGATCTCACTCTGAAGCAATTTCAAAGTATTTTAAAAAACGAGGGGCTTGAAGTTATTCCTGCTTTCAATGCGCCCTTCGATCCCCAGGTCCATGAGGCGGTTTCTCAAGAGCCTGGAGAACAAGTAACCACACCGACTGTTGTTGAAGAAATGCAAAAGGGTTATCTCTACAAGGGAAAATTATTACGGCCGGCCTTGGTAAAAGTTGCTGTACCGCAGTAAAGAATGAAAGCAAAGGGTGCATGCGGGCATGAGTCAGCATCCAGCAGCCAGAAATGAATGGAAAACTAGTAGAGCGTATCGTAAATAGATGGTAATCAGAAATGGGGAAGATACGCTCTACTTAAGTAAAACGTTCACAATCATTGAGTAGTTATTTAGAGAACGTTTTACTAGTTTCAATGAAAAACTGGCTTCTGACTCCCGGCTCCAAACCCTTTTAAAATTAAAATTGAATCTTAATCAAAATGGGGGTTATCAAAATGGCTAAAGTTTTAGGAATTGATTTAGGAACGACAAACTCTTGTATGGCCGTAATGGAAGGCGGCGAGTCCGTCGTTATCCCAAATGCCGAGGGAGGTCGTACCACTGCGTCAGTGGTTGGGTTTTCAAAAACCGGTGAACGGATGGTTGGACAGGTAGCCAAACGGCAGGCTGTTGCCAATCCCGATCGTACCGTGGTGTCTATTAAAAGAAGAATGGGTACCGACTATAAAGTTGGAATTGATGACAAACAATATACTCCGCCGGAAATTTCGGCGATGATTCTTCAAAAGATGAAAGCTGACGCCGAGAGTTACTTGGGAGAGAAAATCAGCCAGGCCGTTATTACGGTTCCGGCATATTTCTCCGATGCTCAGCGGCAGGCTACCAAAGACGCCGGCCGTATTGCAGGACTTGAAGTACTCCGGATTGTGAATGAACCGACCGCTGCAGCTCTGGCATATGGGCTTGACAAGGGCGGCGATCACACCATCTTGGTATACGACTTAGGGGGCGGGACTTTTGATGTTTCCATCCTGGAACTGGGCGACGGTGTTTTTGAAGTCAAAGCAACCGGCGGTAATACACGGCTCGGCGGTGACGATTTTGATGAACGCGTAGTCAATTGGATGGCGGAACAATTTAAAAAGGACAATGGAATCGACCTTCGGAACGACCGAATGGCCCTTCAACGTCTGAAAGAAGCGGCCGAAAAAGCTAAAATTGAGCTTTCCGGTCTTACCTCCACCGGTATTAACCTTCCGTTCATTACTGCAGTGAACGGTGAGCCCAAACACTTGGATTTAACCTTAACCCGGGCCAAATTCGATGAACTTACCGCTGATTTGGTTGAAGCGACAGCGGGGCCAACGAAGCGGGCTCTGTCCGATGCCGGTTTGGATCTCAAAGATATCGATAAGATCATTCTCGTTGGAGGTTCCACTCGTATTCCGGCTGTACAAGATGTTGTCAAGAAAATAACCGGCAAAGAACCCTATAAAGGCGTGAACCCCGATGAAGTGGTGGCTGTGGGTGCTGCGATTCAGGCTGGTGTTTTAACCGGTGAAGTGAAGGATATTGTTTTGCTGGATGTCACTCCGCTTTCGCTCGGTCTGGAAACCTTGGGCGGTGTATTCACCCGGATCATCGACCGGAACACCACCATCCCGACTTCCAAGGCTCAAATTTTCTCTACTGCGGCCGACAGTCAAACCGCGGTTGATATTCACGTCCTGCAAGGTGAAAGACCGATGGCTGCCGATAATATTACCCTGGGGCAATTCAGGTTGGATGGAATTCCGCCGGCGCCCAGAGGAATCCCGCAGATTGAAGTGACTTTCGATATTGATGCCAATGGTATCGTTCATGTATCGGCCAAGGATAAAGGGACCGGAAAAGAACAAAAAGTTACCATTACCACCTCCAGCGGCCTAAAAGAGAACGATATCAACCGGATGGTAAAAGAAGCCGAGTCTCATGCGGAGGATGATAAGAAACGCCGGGAAGAGGCGGATTTAGTCAATGAAGCAGACGGTCTCATCTATACTACTGAAAAGACTTTGAAAGATATTGGCGATAAAGCGGATAAGTCCCATGTGGAACGGGTCCAACAGGCTAAGGATGAATTGCAAAAGGCAGTGACGGCTAAGAATTTGGAAGATATCAAAACCAAAAAGGAAGCCTTGGAAAAGACACTACATGATCTATCGGCTACGATTTACAGCCAAGCTAATCCAAACCAAGCCGGTCCGGATGCTGCTCCGGGAGCCGATCAGGGACCGACCGGTTATGGACCGCAAGGAGAGGGACCGACGGTTGATGCCGATTATAAGGTTCAGGATGATAAGTAAGCGATTAAATTGACAACGGAATATTGACAGTTCCATCGAGGTTTGAAACGCAGTTTCGGCCTGAGCGAATTATTTAACAATTGACAATGAGGATTCGCTGATCGATAATGGAGTAGTTATCAATCCCGGCTAGCCGGGATTGAATTCCATTGCGGCTTGTAAACAAGCCGGGGTTTTATTCTTGAGTCGACTTTTTTGAAACGGTATTTTCATTGTCAATGGTTGACTGTCAGTTTGAATGATTGTTAATTGAAAGGAAATGCTTACATGGCAAAACGTGATTATTATGAGGTGCTGGGGGTAACGAAGGGCGCAGCCGATGAAGAATTAAAAAAAGCGTATCGTAAGCTGGCCCGTCAATACCACCCGGATGTGAATAAAGACAATCCTAAAGAAGCAGAGGCCAAATTTAAAGAGATCAATGAAGCCTATGGCGTATTGAGTGATCCCCAGAAAAGAGCCGCCTATGATCAATTCGGCCATGCGGCCAGTGACTCCAATTTTGGAGCTGGCGGCGGCGGTTTTAACGGTGATTTCGGGTTTGAAGGTTTCGGAGATATTTTCGACATGTTTTTCGGCGGCGGAGGGAATTCGGGACGCCGCAAGAATGGCCCTCAACGGGGTAACGACTTACGGTACGACATGGAGATCTCCTTTGAGGAAGCGGCATTCGGCAAAGATGCCACAGTGGATATACCCCGGACTGAAGTATGTCCGACCTGCAAAGGAAACTGCGCCAAACCCGGAACTCCAATTAAAACCTGTCCGGCCTGTAATGGATCAGGCCAGGTTCAGGTCACCCAAAGTACGGCTTTTGGAAGATTTGTAAACGTACGGACCTGCGACAAATGTCAAGGGGCCGGCAAGACCATTGAAACACCCTGCCCTGAGTGTAGTGGAACGGGCCGGGTTCGCAAGACTCGTAAAATTGATGTTAAAATTCCCGGCGGGGTCGAGAGTGGTTCCAGACTGCGGATTTCAGGAGAAGGGGAAGCCGGGACCCGGGGCGGTCAATCGGGGGATTTGTATATTTATATTTATGTCAAGCCCCATGCCAAGTTTGAAAGACAAGGGAACGACGTCATCAGTGAAATTAAAATCAGCATGACTCAGGCGACTTTGGGGACTACTGTCCTCGTAGACACCTTAGACGGTAAAGTCGAGTTAAGGATCCCCGAGGGCACCCAACACGGCACCAGCTTCAGAATGCGCGGCCATGGGATTACATCCTTGCGCGGACACGGCCGGGGCGACCATCATGTAAGGGTCAAGGTGACGATTCCGTCCCGTATCAACAGTGAGCAGAGGGAGCTTTTGCAGAAACTGGCCCTTTCTTTCGGGGAAGAAATTGAAGAAGATAAGGGATTTATGGGTAAAGTGAAGGATGCATTTGGAAAGTGACCGCTATTCTCGTATCATTTTGCTTTAATAGAATCAATTCATTGTCAATCAGTTCACGGGGAGCCTTTTGCATGTATGGGGTTCCTTTTTTTAATCATCGTTTTCATTTTCGAAAGGAGATACTCTTTGAGCAGCGGATCGTTTTGGAGTGAGATAAAGGTGGAGGTTCCCGTAGAGTATGGGGAAATCATCGCCGAGGTTTTTCAGGAAGAAGGAGCGGGCGGGGTGGTATACGACGACCCGCAGATACGGCAGAAAGTAGTCTTGCAGGATGATGAATACTTTGGGAAAGAATTGGATCAAACCATTCCGGATCATTTTGGGTTGCGGGTGTATTATCCGGTTGACGACAGGCTTGGCCAACGGATCCAACGGCTTAAGGAAAAAATTGCGGTAATCTTGGGGCATCCGCCGGTTTTTGAGTTAAGGCAAGTCCAGGAAGAAGACTGGGCCGAAGCATGGAAGTCCTATTTTAAGCCGGAGCATGTCGGGAAAATCGTCATTAAGCCAAGCTGGGAAGAATACACGGCTGTTCCGGGCGAGTTGGTGATCGAGCTTGATCCCGGCATGGCTTTTGGGACCGGCACCCATCCGACCACCCGGCTTTGTCTGACCCTCCTTCCGGAAGTTGTCAACAGCGGGACCCAATTGCTTGATCTGGGGACCGGCTCCGGCATATTAGCGTTGGCGGCCGCCAAGTTGGGAGCTTCCCAAGTTGTGGCCACTGACATTGATCCTCTGGCGGTACGGGTTGCCAAAGAGAATTTCCTTCGCAATCAAGTGGAGGAACAAATCCAGGTCTATCAGAGCGACTTGCTGGAACGGCCTTTGCCGGTTCAATTTAATTTGGTGGTCGCCAATATCATCACCAATGCAATTTTGGAAGTTATCCCCAGCCTCTCGAAGGTTCTGGAGCAAGGGGGCCTGTTTCTGGCCTCGGGAATCATCGAAGAGCGGTTCCCGGAAGTAAAGTCAGCTTTGGAGCAGCATGGTTTCTTTTTGCAAAAATATATTACCGAGGATGGCTGGGTAGGGTTGATTGCAACTCGGAATGGATCAGCCGGGTGAATGCGGGCGAGAGATGGACGAAAGATTTACAACGGATAATTGGTATAGCCGTTTGGTAAAGTTAAATTCTAAAAGTAATACTTTGTCACCAATGGTGATGCGGGCGCTGAGAAAACATGATGGAAAATTTGTGAGCCTTTTGTTTTAAACACTGCTTCATTGCCCCTTTACAGTAATAGAATGATTCTGAGTCGTTAAACGGTAGTAGCAGAGTGGGGCCACGGGAGAGATGACTGAGCGTTTTTTGTTTGAATGAGGGTCACCGAAAAAGGCGATCAAGGAATCCAACTCACCCTTACCCTCTTTTTGTAGTGGCAAATAGTGGGTAACCCCAAAGCCAGTGTCATCAAAAATAGGAAATGGCTAAAAATCCTTTATGCTCATTCTGTCCACCCAGACTTGAAGTTGCGGGCTAGGCCTTAAAAATCATTCTAAACCCCGCCAGCCTATTTTATAGGATATCAAGATATTCCAGGGCTGGGTTGTGCTTTGCAGCTGTGTGTATAAAACACGACACTGAGGCCTGGAAGTCTTTTAGAACGTTTTTTAATATACCTCGCCCTATCGTTTACGTTGGGGTGAAGATGGAAGCAAAGATCATTTTTCGGTTTTTTAGCAGGACCTGCTGATGGATGAAATGGAAAGGCTTAATCTAAGGTAAATAGGAATAGATTATTTGAAAGATGAGGACAAGTTCATGGAAATAATTTCGGCGTTAGAACATATGTCCATCGAAGAAAAAATACGGATGATGGAAACCATGGGATGATCTTTGTAATACCTAAAAATGAACGCTTTCTTAATCGTCGTATTTAGACGTTTTATAAAATTTTTTATAAATTTTTTAATCTTTCGAAAGGAAAATTAAATAATTTAGAGAATAAACCCAAAAAGAAGTTTTAGGAAGTGTTTGACTGAAATGTTTTTGGCAAAAAAATTATTAATTTACAATGAACCCAGCCGGAGAATGGCTGGGTTTTAAATTTGTATTCGACAAAAATCAGTGAATTTCGACAAATAAGAAAAAGACGCAAGGCGAGTTCGATGGCAAAGAGGGGATTATTCAAATGGCAAAATCAGCTATATCAAGACGCTT
>JAEXDA010000016.1 GCA_023401925.1 Bacillota bacterium | reverse complement strand
GTAAGCCATAATCTCCGCCGCGGGTTAATTCGTGTTCATCGAACACGCCCACACGGCTAGGCGATTAAAAACTTTTTAAATCCCCCTCCGGGGATCGGCTTACAATTATTGTTCAAACTTTTAGAATAGCTTCGAAGCATCACGAAGCCCGGTGAAATCGGGCTTTGGAACGATCTTTTAACACTTAGCCGTGAGGCTTTAGCCCGCGGCGGACAAAACAACTATTAATATTTGCTGTTTCATCTTTATAATCAATAAATTTTTTAAAAACCATTCACAATTCTACAAATCTCAATGAAATAATCAATAGTAAGCTAGTTTCGTTTTCAGGTAAAAAAAGGTATTTGCCTAAGAAAAATAAAATCCCGGAGTGGGCCGGGATTTTATTTTTTACTTCTGCTTAAATGTTTGGCAACAGGTTTCATCATTGGAATCGGCAGGAGTGGCCGCTAAGCTCTTTAGATCGGCATTGGGTGAAAACCCGCCCTTTTCATCACTTTGAATGACGATTTGCTGAGCCTCGCATAAATTCTTGTTCGTCCAATACTTACAGTTGTCAACGGTGCAATTTACATCCGGCAAAAAAATCCCTCCTCTACTTTTGCATATAAAAATAGGATGCCGTCCTTTGCGTGGGATTATCCGCTGATGCGCAAAAAAAAAATACCAAACCCGGTTTATTTAGGATTCGGTATTAGTTTCATAAGTCAAAAATTATCCAAATTATCGTATTTCGGTTCAGTTAATATTTTTACCTTGTTTAACGGCCAAAAAACAAAAATTGCCCTGCCGACTACATTTTTTAGCGGGATAAATCCAACATCGGGGTCGCGGCTATCTTTGCTGTAATTACGATTGTCTCCCATCACGAATATTGTCCCATAAGGTACGTCGGTCGCCGGAAAATCCTGAATATCTTTTTCATTGATATAAGGCTCATTCATTACACTGTAATTGATGTATAATTTAGCGTCCTTAATTTCAATATGATCACCCGGTAAACCCATGACCCGCTTAATATATTTTCTGGTATCATGAGGCGGTTTCAGCACAATGATGTCGCCCCGCTTGGGAGTAGTAAACCAATAAATATATTTATTGACAATCAATCGTTCCCGATCCAGTAAAGTGGGGACCATTGAGGTCCCACTTACCAAAAAAGACTGAATGACAAAGATAATGATAAAAAGGATAGTCACAACCGCAATTGCAAAGGATTCAACATTTTCGCGGTATTCCGTTTTTTTAATTTCCAGCATAAAACGGCCTCCAAAAAAGTTTAAACTTCCCGGCGTTCTTCAATTCTAGCCGACTTACCGGACCGTTCCCTCAAATAATACAATTTGGCGCGACGTACTTTACCTTTGCGATCAATTACGATCTTATCTAGCATCGGTGAATGAACTGGGAAAGTCCGTTCTACCCCAATACCCTGGGAAACTTTACGCACGGTAAAAGTCTCCTTTAAACCGCCATGGCTTCTCCGGGTCACAATTCCTTCAAAAACCTGAATTCTTTCTTTACCACCTTCAACAACCTTTACGTGAACTTTTACCGAATCACCAGGTTCAAAACTGGGAATATCCGTACGCATCTGTTCCCGTTCAATCGTATCAATAATATTCATAAATGTACCTCCTCTCACAGAATAATCTTTTCTAAAAAGTATTAAGTGGTTAATCGAGTTTAAGACTTAATGTTTGACGCAACAATTGTTTTTCCTGCTCAGAAAGGCTAAGTCCGTTTAAAAGATCAGGCCGCCGCTTTGCTGTCCGTACTAAAGCTTCTTGTCTACGCCAAGCTTCTATTTTTGCATGATGTCCGCTCAGCAAAATCTCCGGTACTTGTAAACCTTCAAACTCCACTGGTCTGGTATATTGAGGGTAGTCCAACAGATTTTCCGAAAACGAGTCTTTAATAGCCGACTCTTCCGATCCTAGTACGCCCGGTAATAGCCTTGCCACTGCATCACTGATGACCATGGCCGCTAATTCACCGCCAGTTAAAACGTAATCCCCAATGGATAATTCCATATCTACAAATGAACGGATTCGCTCATCAAAACCTTCATAATGCCCGCAAATCATAATCATATGTTCTTCTGCAGCCAGCTCCCGTGCGGTTTGCTGTTTAAAAGTCTCCCCTTGCGGTGTTAACAAAATTACCTTTGGGTCCGGTTTGGTTTCTTTGGCAAATTGCAGACTCCGATAAATCGGTTCCGGTTTCAGCACCATTCCGCTGCCGCCACCGTAAGGAATATCATCAACCATCCGATGTTTATCGAGGGTAAAATCTCTAAAATTGATAAAACGGAATTCAATAACTTTTTGTTCCTGAGCCCTTTTTAAAATACTATTTTGAAAAGGTCCAACGAACATTTCCGGAAACAAGCTAAGGATTTGGATGATCATTCATTTGTCTCCTCCAAAAGCCCCGACGGCAAATCAACCACCATCGTACCTTGTTCCAGGTCTATTTTTTGAATAACGCTTTTTAAAGCCGGTATAAGAATTTGCTTTCCGGAAGCCCCTTGAACACAATAGACATCATTGGATCCGGTTGCATAAATCTCAATAATCGTTCCCAATTTTTCCCCAGTGCTGGTCGATACGTTTAACCCTTCAATTTCATCAAGATAATATCGTCCAACAGGAAGAAGCGGTCTTTCCGATCGCGGAATATAGATAAGTCCCCTTCCTAAACCTTCGGCCGCCGTAAGATCATTGATACCGTCAAATTTTAGCAATACATATTCTCGAAAGAGTCGATACCCCGCAAGTTTATATTCACGCAGGCCTTCTTGGGCTTTAAAATAAATACGGCGAATTTCTCCAAACCGTTTTAGGTTATCCGTTAACGGAATAACCTTTAGTTCACCCCGTATTCCTTGCGCTTTTATGATTTCACCCACTGCAATTAAATCTTCAGAATCCACTGTAACCTCATTTGTTGCTAAGTTCAACCGTTATCCTTAAGTTATCACGAATGGCACATGCTTTCACCACAGTACGCAAGGCTTTAATTATACGCCCCTGCTTACCGATGATCTTACCAACGTCTTCGTCGTTGACGGTTATTTCCAGTAGCATGTGATTGTTTCGTTCCATCCTAGTTACTTTAACATCTTCAGGATGATCCACTAAGGCTTTGGTAACCTGTAGAACCAAATCTTTCATCGATACCACACCTACCTCACTCATTTACCAGCAACTTCGGCGATAACGCCAGCTTTCTTTAACAGTCTTTTCACTGTTTCAGAAGGTTTAGCGCCTTTTTTCAACCAATCTTGGGCTTTATCTTTGTCAACTACGATTTCAACCGGGTCCACAATAGGATTATAATGCCCAATAATCTCTATAAATCTGCCATCCCGCGGAGCTCTGGAATCAGCCACCACCAAACGGTAAAAAGGCCGCTTCTTAGCTCCCATTTTATTCAAACGAATCTTTACAGACATCTGTTCACCTCCCTTCAAGAACAGTTATTTCTAACTAAAACGGTAGTTTTGGCATTTTGCCTTTACCTATGTCAGCAAACTGCTTCATCATCTTGCGGCTTTGTTCAAATTGCTGTAATAAACGGTTTACATCCTGAACTGTTGTACCTGAACCACTAGCAATGCGGCGGCGGCGATTCCCATTGATAATAGAGGGATTGGCCCTTTCCTGTTTGGTCATGGATTGAATCATCGCTTCCAGTTTGACCATTTCCTTTTCATCAACCTGAACACCCTTCAGTTGTTTGGTCATTTGGCCGGGCAGCATACCCAATATCTGATCAAGAGGCCCCATTTTACGCATTTCCCGCATCTGCTCCAAAAAATCCTGAAGGTTATATTCGGCCTTACGAATCCTGTCAAACATATTTTTGGCCTTATCCGGATCTACAGCAGCTTCAGCCTTCTCTATCAGGGATAAAACATCCCCCATACCTAAAATTCTCGAAGCCATCCGCCCGGGATGAAACACTTCGAGATCCGCCATTTTCTCTCCAAGTCCCGTATATTTAATCGGACAATTGGTAACGGCCCGGACCGACAGAGCCGCTCCACCCCGGGTATCACTGTCGAGTTTGGTCAAAATGACTCCGGTGAGGCCCAAGGTTTCCTTAAAAGAACCGGCAACATTTACTGCATCTTGCCCGGTCATTGCATCAACAACCAACAAAATTTCATCGGGTTCCACCGCACTCTGAATGCGTTTCAATTCATCCATCAATTCTTCATTAATGTGTAAACGGCCGGCTGTGTCAATAATCACAATGTCCTGTTGATGAGAGAAGGCATATTCCATGCCTTGTTTGGCTATTTTAACCGGATCGGCGCCCTCTAAACTAAAGACCGGTAAATCCAGTTGGTTACCCAGAACTTGTAATTGTTTAATTGCAGCCGGACGGTAAATATCAGCGGCTACCAAGAGCGGACGGTGATTCTGTTTTTTCAATAAGCTGCCTAATTTTCCGGCAGTACTGGTTTTACCCGCCCCCTGGAGACCTACTAAAACAATAACGGTTGGCGGCTGACTGGCAACCTTTAGAGGTGCTTCCTGTCCGCCCATAAGTTCCGTTAATTCTTCATAAACGATTTTGACAACTTGTTGTCCCGGCGTGAGGCTGCTTAATACTTCCTGGCCAATAGCCCGCTCTTTAATCCGGGCAATAAAATCTTTCACCACTTTAAAGCTAACATCAGCCTCAAGCAACGCCAGTCTGACTTCGCGCAAAGACTCATCGATGTTTTTTTCAGTCAGCTTCCCCTGGCCGCGAAGTTTTTTTAAGGTTTCCTGGAGTTTACCGGAAAGGTTTTCAAAAACCACTTATCCAAACCCTCCATCATAACAATTATTTTTACTCGTACTATCTCTATTACCATATAGTCATTTTTTGTACTTTGATTGACAAACTGGATTGGTTATTCAGCTTCGGACTCGGCCAAATCGATTATTTGCTGATGAATCTCAGTTAAGATTTTACGATTGAGCTCATGATCCGGTAATGAGGAAATGACTTTCTGCAATCTCCCGGACACCTGCTGTAAAATTGTTTGTTGGTCCATAAAACGCTGCAACAATCCCAACTTGGCCTCAAGATCTTCTAAAATCTTGTCACTACGGTGTAATAAATCATGAACGGCTTGCTTGGACACTCCTCCATCCGCTGCAATTTCCGCCAGCGACCAGTTTTCCAAATAATACAATTCCATTGTCTGGCGCTGTTTTTCCGTGAGCAAACCACCGTAAAAATCATAGAGGAGCCCAATCCGAACCAGTTGTTCCAAAGGCTTCACCTTCACATGGCCGTCAAGTATTTTTACTTAACAGTGATAGTATATCCAGATATCAATGCTTTGTCAAGCCACAATGTATTTTTTCTAAACCATTTTAATAGGGAAGGCAATCAAAAATATTTGCATAAAAACTATATTTTTGCGTTTTTATGCCGATGAATAGATAGAAGGATCTTAAAATATATCAAAATCGCGTAAAAATTATGATTTATATAAAAGAAGGAGCGAATCACGTGAAAAAATTATTCGTGTCGATTTTAACTCTCGTTTTACTTTTCACTTTCTGTAATATGGCAATGGCCCAAATATTTACCGTGGATGATGAATACTCATCCGCTTCTTATCCCGTTACCGTTTGGAATCACAGCAGTGATTGGCATACAGTAAACACTTGGCACAACACAGATAATTGGTATTCCGTCACTCCGGAAACATCTTACTTTGAACTTTATTATAACGATCGCAATTTTGCAAGATTAGGTGTTGAGGGATATGCCAATGAGCAAACCTTCATTAATGTACAAACCAAAAGCGGCAATTCGGAAGTCAATTACTTTGCCGGTAGTCTATTATTAAACAACGGTTTATTCCTCGGCGGCTCTTACAGTGGTGATTCCGATAACCATATAATATATATTTCTCCTGGTTTCCGGCTTAACTTAGCTGAAGCGAGTTTTGTCGCCCTTAGCTGTGATTATTTAACATCAGACCCAAATCGTTATGGTTCATATAATGATGAAATTATCGGATATGATGTTTATTACAAATATTTTGTCGATGATAATGTAAAGCTCGGTGGCGAAGTTTATTTTCCAAAAGATAGTGATACCTTTTGGTGGCTGGGGATTAACATTAAACCGGCCGACGATCTTGTCATCGGAGCCTATTATGAAACACAGGGTGATACCAACCGTTACCATGGCGGCTTTACCTTTTCTCCAATGCCGTTGATTATTGATGCCGAGATCGGATGCGACACTATCGATGACTACTATGCCGTTAGCGGCATGCTGGCGACTTCGGATACTTTCCGTCTGGGTGCAGATTATTTTAAATATGATTATTTGGATAACGGCGCCATTCATGCAAAGTTCAATTATGGCAATGATAAAACGAGTTTCATTTTTAAATATCGTTTCAAAAATGATGATTATTCCTCTGTTATTACTGCATCCTTCAAGGTAAAGATTAATTAGTGATTATCCTGAGAAGGGGCTGTCCCAAAAGGAACTTTTACGATAAAGAAATACAATATTTGAATTGAACATATTCGATGAAGTCGCGGTGCGATATATATTGTATTTCTTATTGATTTTGAATTACTTTTTAGACAGCCTCTTTTTATTGCATTTGGATTTAAACTCGTATCAACTCCAACCATTCTTTAGCAATGAGTGCATGTCCCGCCGGGGATGGATGGACCCCATCAGGTGTCCAAAAATCAGGTGTTTTAAAAGAAGAGGCACTGCTAAAAATCCCATCCAATGGTAATAACAAGGCTTTGTATTCCCGTGCCAAATCCCGCACCACATGGATTTTGGGGTCAAGATCCTCCCGCCATTTTCTGCGGTCTTCCAAAGCCGGTAAAACAAAGGGTTCACAAAGAATGATTTCCTGAATATTTGCCGCTTTAAGGCGCTTTAAAATCCCTATATAAGTTGCAGCAAATTCTTCAATTGAAGTCGGGTCATTGTTGTCAAAGCTTCGCCAACAATCATTAATTCCGATCAATATGGAGACAACCGTGGGTTTCAATTGGATACAATCTTCCTCCCATCTGGCCTCCAAATCCCTGACTCGATCACCGCTCACTCCCCGGTTGATAAAATGGACATTCGTTTCGGGATGGATAGCAGCAAACCAGGAAGCGATCATCATCGGATATCCAAACCCCATATCATTCGGATCATCCCGGTTTCGTCCCACATCCGTGACACTGTCCCCTTGGAATAATACTACCGCATTATTACTGATTAACATTCGCTCACATCCTTTAGAATGATTAAAGCTCCCCAATCCGTTCCATCAATTCCAGACACATTCTGCCGTTATGATAAGGACATTTCCATGGGCCGACTTTATAATAGTCTTGATTGGGGTCGCCTTCCTGCGAAGTTTCTCCAAACCATTCACCGTGTTGAAAATCCAGTAAATGACGGGCAGTAAAATCCCAGATTTGATAAACAGCTTCTATAAAATCATGTTTACCCGTCAATTGATAAGCGTTAAAGAATCCAACCATCGCTTCACATTGAGGCCACCATATTTTTACCGTATTGACAGGGATTCCGTTTTCAAGTTCATTAAATAAACCGCCACAACCCCAGTCAATACCTTCATCATAAACCCGCCGGGCCATAGCAATACTAATATCCCTGACTCTCGCCAATATTTCCGGATCACCCAACACTTCAGCGCCTTCATATAAAAGCCAGCTACCTTCAATATCATGACCCATGGAAATGATTTGGTTCTTACCTTTCCAAGCGGCATCAAAAAATAATCGAAAGTGATACGTCTCAGGATTGATGATATGTCCAATGAATATCTGTATTAATTCCCGCAGTCTCTCTTTTAAATGGGGATGATCCCAGACCCGTAACAAGCCGGTGTAGGCTTCCAATAGGTGTAAGTGAGTATTCATCGATTTTTCAGCAACCAAATCTCTCGGGCTGAGCTGCATGGTTTCGCTTAAAACCCACTTCCGGGAACATCCTTCAAAATAACCTTGGTGGAGGGAATCATAGCAATTTTTTTCAATCAAACCATACAATTCCAAAGCCTTTCCCAGACTTTGCTCGATTTGCGTGACTCGATAATATTCCGCTAATCCATAAATACCAAAAGCAAGATTATAAACCAGCTTTTGGGAATCACTTGCTTTCCCCTGACTATCTACCATAAAAAACAAACCGCCCCATTGCCGATCCCAAAAGTAGTTTATCAGGTAATCATAAGCCCGGTCCGCAACGTCCAAATAACGCCGGTCTTTTAATTTCCGGTAGGCCGCAGAAAAAGTCCACAAAATCCGGGAATTTAATATGCAGCCTTTTGGGGAATTTAAATCAATTGTAAGGTCATTGGAGAGACTGCCATAAAAACCGCCTTTTTCCTTGTCGATGGTTTTTTCCATCCAAAATGGCAAAATCCTCTTTAAAATTTCTATTTCAACTTCCTTTTTCAATTGTTGAGGGCTATTCATTGGAATCAGCTCTTTTCTTCTAAACAAAATACTAATCTCGCCCATAAAGGAACGAAGCTCCATGAAAAGCACCGGTTCATCGGAACAGTATGAATATCACCCTTTTACCGATCCTCCAAGGGCGCCGGCAATAATATACTTTTGCAAAAGGACATACAGCAATAAAGTCGGCAGCATGACCATAATCACGCCGGCCCCCACTAAATTGTACTGCGTGTTGACATCAAAGGTAAAATGATATAGCGCAGTGCTGATTGTTCGCAGTTCGTTACGGTTCATATACAGATAGGGGACTAAAAAATCGTTATATATCGCCAGGATTTTCAAGATCACCACCGTTACGATTGCCGGTTTCAATAACGGGAGGATAATCCGGCTGTAAATTATCAGGTAGGAAGCCCCGTCAAGCATCGCGCTCTCATCCAATTCAACCGGAACTTTTTCAATAAATTGGATAAAGAGATATAATTCAATTACGCTGACACTACTATAAAGGACTATCGCGGCCCAAAGCGTATTTAGTAAATGAAGAGCCTGAATAATCGAGAAAGTAGCCACCTGCGTCGTGACAAACGGAATCGTAGTGGCGATTGCATACATTGCGAGAATCAATCCCCGGCCCCGGAATTTAAAGCGGCTCAAGGCATATGCGGCCATCGTTCCCAAAATTACACAGATTAAAACCCCTGCAATACAAATGATGAATGTATTCCGCGCGCCCAGCAGCATCTGGCCCCGTTGAAAGACTTCCGTGTAATTGGCAAGGTTGGTAAAGTGATCGGGAAGTTTATAAAAAGGAGTAAATGTATATTCCTTATTGGTCTTGAAGGAGATATTCACCAGAATCATAATCGGCATACAAATCCCGATTATAGTCAAGCAAAGCAAAATATAGTTGAATATCTTTAAAACCCGGCTATAAACGGGTATACCCACTGAGGTTTCACCAATTGATTTAGTCGCCACTTTGATCACCCCTTGAAAAAAGCCGCTGAATAGCCAAAACGCCAAAAATAATCAAAAGTAAGATCACACCCATGGCTGAAGCTTTGCCGAAATTTTGAAAACGGAATGCAATCGATATCGTCTTGGTAACCCACGTATCACTGAGGCCTCCCGGTCCTCCCTGCGTGATCACCATCGGCTCGAAAAAAACTTGCAGACAGCCGTTAAACCCCAAAAAGAGCATCAAGCCAATCATCCGTTTGATGCTGGGAATGGTGATATAGCGGATGTGTTGGAAAAAGTGGGCCCCGTCCAGGCTAGCCGATTCGTATAACTCGGAAGGTATCGACTGCAGGGCGCTAAGAAAAATCACCATGTTAAATCCGGTGAAACGCCACATACTAATAAACGCCAATGAAAAATTGATCCAATAATTATCCGCAAAAAAAGTAATTCCATTACCCAGTTTCATACCGCGGAGCAGGTAATTGATGGGGCTATCGCTATAGTTATACATATAGCTGAACATAAAGGCTACCGCAACACAATTTAAGATGTATGGCATGAAGTTGACGGTTCGGAAAAAATTACGGGCCCGCAGTTTTCCATCTAAAATAACCGCCAGGTACAAGGCCAGTACGGTCTGGATCAGTAGCACCAAAAAATAGGCCAGTGAATTTTTGAGCGTCATCAAAACCATATCATCGGTAAAAACATCCCAATAATTCTCAAGCCCTACAAAAGTCATTTCAGGATCGTAACCATTCCATTGTACAAAACTCAAATGAAAGAGTTTTAAAGCCGGATAAAACGAAAACACCACCAAAAGCAGCAGGGGTATTGCTAAGAAACCTATTAACAAGGATATTTTCTGCTGTCGCAGATAATTTAAGCCGGTCATCCATCCCGCCCCCTTTACGAGGCTGTCTTAAAAAACTTCAAAACCAATAAGATATACAATATATAGCACAATGAATAAACAAAGTATTATAGATTGTATATCTTTATCACAAATTTCTTTTGGGAGACAGCCCAGCATTCCGCCTAATTATTTGATAGCTTTTACAGCCCTGGCCCATCGATCGTTATATTTTTTAATGACAGCATTGGGATCTTTGGCTAAAATATATTCTTGAGCGATATCAGGCAGGTAAACCTGAGCCTTGTTATAAACTTTGGTCCAGGCTATTTTGTCCGGATTTTCATTGACAATCGGCAATTTGCTGCTGAGTAATTCGTTGACAAAAGCTTGCGGATAGGTAATGCCTTTTTGGGGCGGAACCATACCGATTGCATTGGCATAACGGCCTTTTTCCCATAACCATTTTAAAGCGGCCTTAGCCAGCGGGATATTTTTACAATCCTTACTGATGGCATATCTCCAGTCACCACCGGCGAAGATATACTTTGAACCCGGGATGGCGAACATGCCGATATCCTCCATCGATCCGCCCATATCCCCAAATTGCGGCGGATACCAGCTACCAAGCAAGGTCATGCCGAATTTACCGGCTGGAAAATCTTTCCGGAAGCTGTCCCAACTGGTGGAGGTAAGGTTAGGTTCCAGGTAGCCTTTTTCATTTAACTGCCGGTAAACTTTAAACATCGTCAACGGACCACCATCGTCAACCAATAACTTGCCCTTTTGGGATAGCTTATTATAATAATCAGGGTCGCCGGTATTATAGAAACCGGAGAAGAAACAAATGTTTTCAAATGGCCATTTATCTTTGAAATTGGAAGCCAGCGGAACAATCCCTTTGGCTTTGATTTTCGCGCAATCAGCCATCAATTCCGCCCAAGTCGTAGGAGTTTTGGTAATACCGCAATTCTTAAAGACTTTCTTGTTATAAATCAGCCCCACATAATTAGCGGCATGGGTAAGAGTATATAATTTTTTATCCGTGGGGCAAATACCCTTTTCATAATCAACAATATTGGCTTTGGTAAAGCCTAGGTCATCCAGGGGAGCAAAAAACTTGGGAAAATCCGTTTGATTCATTTCACCGAATTGTTCGGTAATATCGGTCATCGTATGCGTGGCCATTTGGGTCTGTAAAGTCTGAACGGCGTCTTTAATTCCTACCCACTCCAGCTCGGCGCCGGGAAAATCTTTGGCGAATTCTTTGGAAAGCGCCGGAAGTTCTTTGTCAACTTTATCCGTACGGTGAGTGGTAATAATAATTTTACCCGTAAGACCATTGGCTCCCCACACACTGATGCTCGATCCGGCAATGATTGCCCCCAATAATAATACTAACAAAATTGCTCCGACTTTTTTCAATTCATAACACTCCCTTTCTTTTTTTGATCTGGAAAATTAGGCGAAACTTTTCCAAACATCCCTCCTCTTTTGTAAATTGAATGGATATCACCCCGCCGGTTAGTTGGTTTTTATGAAATCCAGCACTTCGTCGACTTTGGCATAAGCCAGGCAGGTCACAGTATCAGCTCCTCCATAGTAAATGGCTATTTTGCCAGTGGCCGGATCAGTTAGAGCCGCACAAGGGAAGAACACATTGGGTACATCCCCGACACATTCATACATTGTCTGGGGAGAAATTAAATAAGACTTGGTGCGGTGAATTACTTTCCAAGGCTCTTCCAGATCTAACAAAGCCGCTCCGGCACTATAGACAAATCCATTGCATGAAGTAAGGACTCCATGGTAAATTAAAAGCCAACCTTCATTGGTTTCAATCGGGACCGGTCCGGCGCCTATTTTTGTGGATTGCCACCCTTGGGTGGGGGACATGACATGGCGGTGATGTCCCCAATAGCACATATCCGGGCTTTCGCTATAAAAAATGTCGCCAAAGGGAGTATGGCCGTTGTCACTGGGCCGGCTCAGCATTGCATATTTACCGTTAATTTTGCGGGGAAATAAAACCCCATTGCGATTGAAGGGCAAAAATGCATTTTCCATTTGATAAAATTTTTCAAAATCATCGGTGTATCCGACGCCGATGGTAGGTCCATGGTAACCATTGCACCAAGTGATATAATAACGATCTTCGATCCAGCATACCCTAGGGTCATAACCATAATCGAATTTACCAATTTCAGGATCATTGCAAATAAAAGTGATCGGCTCGTTGTTAATTACCCATTGATAGCCGTCATCGCTTTTTCCGCTATGCAACTGCATATGGCGACGTTTGTCATCACAACGAAAAACCCCCGCAAATCCCCCCCCAAAAGGGACGACTGCGCTATTAAAGATGCTGTTGGAAGAGGGTATCAGGTTCCTTGGGATAATCGGATTTTTGGTTGAACGCCATATTACATCCCCACAGCCGGTTGGTCGATCCTCCCAAGGGATATTGGGTAATTCAACTGCATTGATTACCTGGATTTTGCTGGTTGCTTCGTTAAAAACGCTATTTTTTTTAGCGGTCATAAGTTTCATCCCTTCTAGTTAGCGTTATTTGTACGCGATGGAACTACAATTTATTACTACAAATTATATAAATATTGCACTAATTGATGTCAATATTAACATCTTTGTAACAAAATGTCAATCTTTTTTCATTTGCAAAAAAAAGATACCCCTCAATTTGCAGAGAAATCTTTGGAAAGGGATGTAATGGAAAAATCTAACGGAAGGAAAATAGGAGATTAAAAGAGGGCGCACATTCTCTTAACTGTACTCAGGAGGAGCCGTGGTATCTCCTTCCACAAACTGCACTCCTACTAGAATGCAACGAGATTGGCTGTTTCTGTTACTTAACCGCCACAAGAGCTGCTCAAATGCGGCTTCCCCCAGTGCGGTGCCAAAAACTCGAACGGTTGTGAGAGAAGGATTTTCGGGGAAATCCTCAGGAACCAAATCGTCAAAACCAACAATGGAAAGATCTTTGGGAATCGACTTTCCGATTTTTTTCAAGGCCTTGATAACCACTTGAGCCGTGTAATCATTATTACAAACCCATGCGGTTGGAAAATTTTTCAATTTTGCGATTTCACGGTTAATTAATTCATGATCCTCCCAAATCCGGTCGGAATTTTTCTGCCCGATGGCATAATCGGAATTATAATCCATGCCGTATTCATGCAATGCCTGCAAAAAACCATGATACCGTTGGATCCAACTCCAATGGCCGCTGATTTGTCCGGCATATCCGATTTTTTTATGGCCCAGCTCCAGTAAATGTTTGGTTGTTAAAAAACTGCCTTCCCAATCAGCAATTAAAACGGCATCGTGCTGAGTGGTAGGTAAATAATTGTCGACGAGAACGACTTCACAATCGACTTTTTCAAAACGGGCCACATAGTCAGAAGTAAAATTGCCGGTAATCAATACCCCATTGACTCTTCCTTCCAGGATAACTGAGGGTATTTCTCCTTTTACTACTTCATCCCTGGATATCGCCCGCAATAATAAGTCCCAGCCGTAATTTCTGGCAGCAGCTTCAATTCCCCGGATAATACGAGTCCAAAAAACACGGTTGGCCTCAATTTCATCAATTAATAATACAACCGACTTTACTTCGGGAGCAGCAATCCGCTTAGCCCGCTGATTTTTATAGCCTAAGCGCAATGCCGCTTCCTGGATTCGTTTGCGGGTACTTTCATTAATTCCAGGTTTTCCGGTTAAGGCACGACAAACCAGAAAACGACTTAATCCCACTTCGTTTGCAATATCATCCAAGGTCACTCTTTTTAATTTACTCATTCACTGCTCCAATGAATATAAAAATATTGCAGTCAATATTACACTATAATGCCTGCAATAAATTGTCAATGCCTATTTATGGATTTTCCCACGCCGCACTCCAGCATGAGCTGTCTTATGATAAATAGATTGGTTCGATGACCCACTCAATTTCCCGGGCTTAATGATATCTTGAATCAAACCGGGTTTGGAGTGAGAAGTTTCTGTTTTGTTTTTAATTCCGTTCAAGCGTTTTTTCCCCGCTTCAAATTCTCTGCGCCGGCGCCCCGAAAACTTATGTTTACCCTTTGCCACACATTCATTACAAAAACCCTTATTTTTACGAACCTGAGCCGCAGCTTCCTTCCCGCAGCTCCGACAAAAATCACCCAGTGCGGCTGCACATTGAAAACATAGGCCTGTTTTATGGACATACCCCGGATCGGGCTTCCCGCAAGCGCTGCAAATACATCCTGAACAATAACCGTTATGCTCCTTTAATTCTAAGGGGTCAATCTTGCCACATCCCCGACAGCTTGTAATCCCGTCTCGCTTTTCCCTGATTTCATTCAAACAATATTCACAGAGGTTTAAAGACTTATAAATGCGTACTTTCCGGACAGAATTACCGCATTTGGAACAAGTTCTTTCACTTTCTCTCCCTTTGCTTTGACCTTCACGATTGGGGTCAGCCCATAACTTTCTTGGCGCGCACGCTTTATTTGGCATTTCAATATTATCCCCCTAACACTCTTTTAACCAGTCGAATGATATCTCCATAAGTAATCCAGACGAATGCAAAAAGAGCGGCAACTAAGCCGATTGTATAAGCTGCTGCCTTTTGCTCGGCGGAAAATTCCCGTCTGAAAAGTTTTTCCAAAATTAAAATCACGATCCAACCGCCGTCCAAAATCGGCAAGGGTAATGGTAACAAATTAAAGAGTCCCAGTGAAATACAAATTGCCGCGAAAAGTTGAACGATGGTAAACCAAACCAATTGCGGGGGAAGCTGTAACGTCTGTTCAATCATATCAACAGCACCGATAGGGCCCATCACCGCGCCTTTCACTTTTCCTTTGACCAATTGGACCAGCATTTTTATGGTCGTCAAAGGAAAAACAAGAGATTGCTTGGCTGCCTCCCCAATGGAAGCGGTTCTAAACTTAGGAGTCGGCATTAAAGAAACGCCAATTAAGTATCGTTTATTCTCAAGACTGTAGATCGCAGTTAATTCTTTCATCACTTTAGAGCCATTTCGGTCAATTTCAAGATTAACGGCCTGATGGGGATTTTTTTGAATCACCGCCGATAAGTCGGATGCTTGTTTAATCGGTGCACCATTGATGGCCACGAGCTTATCACCTGGCTTCAACCCTGCCTGCATTGCCGGACTATTTGGATTGACCACACTAATGACCACCGAACTATTCACCAGTGCCCCTTTGGATACTACCGGTGTCCCAATCCAAATCAACGCAAAAAAGAATACAATCATGCCCAGCAGCAAATTAAAGATCGAGCCGGTCGCCAGCACAATGACTTTTTTCCAAAGCGTAAGATTATAAAAAACATGTTCCGGGCGAGTCTCCGGTTCTTTGGTCTCGCCTTCAAGTGCCATATCCATGCCTGCAATCTTACAGAAACCGCCGAACAAAATCCAACGCAGCGAATATTGGACCCCATTCCTGGTAAATTTGCCGATTAAAGGCCCAAAACCGACGGAGAATTCATAAACTGTGACTCCAAAAGCCCGGGCGGTCATGAAATGACCATATTCGTGAATCACCACCGCCACGCTTAACAATAAAAGCGTCACCCAAACAGAATTAAAATTAAAGCCCATAATTTGCCCCCCTTTGTTGAATCAATTGATGAACGCGTTCCCGCACCTGGCGGTCAACAGCGAAAATTTCTTCGATGTCCGGATGAACTGAAAAACCTTCTTTCTGATAGTACCCCATTGACTCCGAAACAATACGAATAATCGCGGTAAATTTGATTTTGCCGGCAAGAAAAGCTTCCACCGCTACTTCATTGGCGGCATTCAAAACCACCGGCATGGTTCCTCCGGCTTTCCCAGCCTCATAAGCCAGCGCCACAGCAGGAAAAAGTGAAGGATCTACCGGATAAAAATGAAGCTGTGCTCCAGTGGTTATATCCAATTTCGGAAAACGGCCCGGCAACCGCTGTGGATAGGCTAGCGCAATTTGAATCGGTAAGCGCATATCGCAAAGGCCTAGCTGCGCAATTGTTGAGCCGTCAATAAGTTCGACCATCGAATGAATAATACTCTCCGGATGAATGACGGCAGCAATTTTATCAAACGGCACATCAAAAAGCCAATGGGCCTCAATCACTTCCAGCCCTTTATTAAACATGGTCGCCGAATCGATAGTAATCTTTCCACCCATATGCCAATTGGGATGGTTTAATGCCTGTTTCAAGGTAACCTGTTCCAAATCTTCAGGCCGATACCCACGGAACGGTCCTCCGGAAGCGGTTAACACCAGGCGTTCAACCTGACCGGGAGATCTTCCTTCTAAACATTGAAAAATGGCACTGTGCTCGCTATCAACCGGAAGAAGCTTGACGTGGTTCTTTTTCACTGCCGGAATGATGATTGACCCTGCCGCAACCAAAGTTTCTTTATTGGCAAGGGCAATATCTTTACCAGCCTCAATTGCGGCCAAAGTAGGACGTATGCCTACGGATCCAACTACGGCCGTCAATACCAGATCGACTTCCGGAATTACCGCCAACTCCGTCAAACCTTCCAATCCCGCCAGAGCAGTAATGGGATTTGGGAATGCAATACCAGATAACGCTGACTTTAATTCCTGATAAAGCACTTTTTGACCAATAGCCACATATCGGGGTTTGAAAGCAGCAATCTGTTCCAGAAGCAGTTTTAGATTGGAACCCGCGCTTAAAGCCACTACCTCGAAACGCTCCGGGAATTGGCTGACAACCTCGAGAGTTTGCCGGCCGATGGAGCCGGTTGAACCTAAAATTGCAAGTCGTTTTTTCAAGATCACACCATCCGTGATGTCAGTTGTTCGACTGAAATTTACTTTATTTTCTATGTAGTGATTAGTTTTCGATAGCAAGCTTTTCCTTATCAACAATTATCCTTCAGCCGTCGACCGCCTTCATGATTCGGTAAAAAGACCGCAGAATGATAACCAGCATCGGACCAAAAAAGATTCCTGCAAAACCGAAGATTTCAACACCCATATAAACGACTAAGATACCAATCAAGGGATGTAGATTTAAATTCTCGCCAATAAGTTTGTACTCGAGCACCTGACGAATGAGCAACAATAAAAAATAAGCCAAAAAAAACCACAAAGCCTGCAAATAATTTCCAAACAATAAATCGATTATCGCAAGAGTAATATACACCATACCCGGCCCAAGCACAGGCAAAAAATCCAAAATACCTGCCAGAAATCCATAAGCCAGAGCCGCCGGTTTACCCAAAGTCATAAAAAACAAAGTTGTAAAAGTAGTGGTTACCAAGGCTAAAATACATTCAACTCTGATAAAACGAGTTACCGAGTCCATTACCTCGGTTTTCAATTTCAAAGTCGCAGGTTGCCATTTTGAAGGCAAAATTTTATAAAATGACTTTGAAATTTGCTCTTTATCCCTGCTTAAAAAATAAGCTGTGACACCCCCAAAACCGAGAGCCAGTATCAGTTGGGGGAAACGGGGCAATATCTGAATTCCTCCCATGATAATAGAACGTAAAACCTGAACGATTGATTCCCCGGGAATGCCCAAATTAGGTTCAAATTCCTTGAACTGGGGAATATATTTGGCCAAACGCTGGATGGAAACCCCGGTAAATTTCAAGAGACGACCGACTATTTCCGGGATTTGGGGCATCAAACGCTGGGTTTCCTGATAAAAGGCAATCAATGAAAAGCCGGTAATACTTAAAGTCAAAATGACAACCAAAAGTAAAATAAAAATTATCGCCAGTTTTCTGCCGATTTTAAGCCTCTGATGCAGTTTTTGTACAAAAGGTTCGATCAGACAAGCAAAGATGGTCCCCAGTAAAAAAGGCGCCATCAACGGAAAAAGATATTTCAGAATTACAATCAGACCAATGGCTACCAAGAAAACCCACAAATAAACCTTATTTTCTCTGCTCACCTTTATCCGCCCTTACCAAGCCATTTGCACTCCAGGGATTAAAGGACAGCAAAGATTTTTTAAGGAGGTTTTGGGGCTGTCCTCAAATCCTATATCTTCAAGTGAGGCGCAATATACGTTATAATAAAATAAACCACCGGGGCCGCCAGAAGTAAACTATCAAAACGATCAAGCAATCCACCGTGTCCCGGCAGGAAAAAGCCCGAGTCTTTGACCCCGGCATTCCGTTTCATGATCGATTCGATTAAATCGCCGATCTGACCCGCTACTACCACAAGTGCTCCCAGTAAAAGAAGGAGTACCATCGGCTTATGATAAATAAGCGCCAGGATGAAGGAACCGATAAGTCCACCCGCCAGCCCGCCGATAGCGCCTTCAATGCTTTTTTGGGGACTAATCCGGGGTGAAAGTTTATGTTTTCCAAAAATTGATCCGGTGAAATAAGCTGCCGTATCGTTAAACCAAGTAACCAAAAACGTGAAAAGAATATAAAACAAACCGTCTCCGCCCGGAATAAACCTTACCATTAAGATATATGCGAACATAAATCCAATGTAGACCGTGCCGAACAAATTAGCCGACGCATTTAATAAACCTTGTTCGGGATTCCCCCTTAATAACTCTTGGAGCAACACCACGATAAAAGCGATCAATAGGAAAAGATTGAGTAATTTCTCGTTGCTTAAAATGAAATGAACGTTTCCGAAAACATTGTGATAGGAATTGATATGAATAAGAGCCAATAACGATAAAGAAAGGATGAGCATGGTTTCTGTCTGGGGACGCATATTCTGCTTCTTAAGAAGTTGAGCATATTCCAGAACCCCTAAAGTAGCAAAAACGCCGATGACCATTGTGAACCAAAAGCCACCTGCCCAAACTACTCCCAATAATACGATTCCATATAATAAACCCCAAATAATTCTTTTAGCCATTATTGGTCCCCCTTAACCCTGCCAAAACGGCGTTCGCGACGGCCATAGTATTCGCAAGCCTTTAATAATTGTTCTTTACTAAAATCAGGCCAGTATAGATCGGAAAAATATAATTCAGTATAAGCCAGTTGCCAAATTAAAAAGTTGCTGATACGATTTTCCCCACCGGGACGAATCAGCAAATCCGGATCCGGCTGGCCGGATGTAAACAAATGGTCTGCCAGGGCAAGTTCGGTAATTTCCTCCGGAGTGATTTCTTTTTCAAGTACCGAACGGACCAATTTTTTTACAGCAAAAACAATTTCAGAACGGCCCCCATAATTAATGGCAATGTTTAAAGTCAAAGCGTTATTATTTACCGTCAAAGTCTCGGCTTGTTCCATCAATTCCAATAACTTGGCAGGAAGACCCTGCTTCAAGCCGATGAAGCATACCCTCACATGATGTTGATGGAGTTTAGCCGCTTCTACCGGTAAACTTTGTTCGAAAAGATTCATCAAAAAACCGACTTCATTCTCAGGACGCTGCCAGTTTTCGGTGGAAAAAGCATAAAGTGTCAGATAACGCACGCCGGTTTCCAAACAAAATTTAACCGTGTCACGGACCCGTTCCAATCCTGCACGGTGTCCGGCCGAACGGGGTAAACCGCGGCTATTGGCCCAACGCCCGTTGCCATCCATGATAATTGCAATATGGGCAGGTACATTTTTTAACTTGTTTGGCGTTGCAATTGTAGGTTTACGGAACCAGTTTTTCAATACATCCATATAAATTAGAGGTTGTCCAAAAAGAAATTTGGCGTGTACACACGCACTCAGGAGATCTGCGCCGGCATACACGCGCCCTTCAAAAACGATAGAGGTTCCCTTATGAATACCCCCTAGTTTAAAAAAACTCTTTGGACAACCCGGAAGCTCAGTAAAACATCTTATAATTCATACTAAAAATCCAAAGACGCTTTACTCAGATAGAGCGTTTCTTAGCCATTATCGAATGTGCTTTATTTTTACGAAACGTTCTACTAGACTTCCATGATCTCCTTTTCCTTTTGTTCTAGAAGTTTATCGATTTCTACGATGTATTTATCAGTCAATTTTTGAGTATCGTCCAAGCCCTTTTTGGATTCATCCTCTGAAATCTGATTGGATTTCTCCAAAGCCTTGATCTTATCATTGGCATCCCGTCTGAGATTGCGGATAACCACTCTTTTTTCTTCCGCTTCTTTTTTAACAACTTTCACAAGTTCTTTACGGCGTTCCTCGGTAAGTTGCGGAATCGGTAACCGGATTACGGTGCCGTCATTCAATGGGTTTAAACCTAAATCGGATTTTTGAATCGCCTTTTCAATAGAACTTAGCGCCGTTTTGTCCCACGGTTGAATTACCAGTGACCTGCCATCCGGTGAGGATACACTGGCCATTTGGGTCAGCGGTGTTTCGGTACCATAATACTCAACCAATACTCGATCTAAAAGGTTAGGGTTAGCCCTTCCGGTCCGAATGGCTTGAAAGGCCTTTTTGGTAGCCTCAATAGCTCCCTTCATATGTTCCTCGGTGTCTTTCATAACATCTTTGACCATAAAATCAAACCTCCCCCTTCACAAAAGTCCCCACTTTTTCTCCAATTACGACCCTCATGATATTACCATATTCGTTTAAATTAAAAACTACGATCGGAATTTGATTGTCCATGCATAAAGAAGTCGCTGTAGCATCCATCACTTTCAGCCTTTGTTGCAATACTTCCATAAAATTGAGGTTTTCAAAACGAATCGCTTGAGGGTCTACTTTGGGATCGGCGCTATACACTCCGTCTACCTTTTTGGCCATCAAAATGATTTCTGCCTCAATTTCAGCCGCTCTTAAAGCAGCGGATGTATCCGTTGAAAAATATGGATTGCCTGTCCCTGCTCCGAAAATAACCACACGGCCTTTCTCTAAATGGCGAACTGCGCGCCTTTTAATATACGGTTCGGCAATTTGCCGCATTTCGATGGCTGATTGGACTCTGGTTTCGATTCCATGCTTTTCAAATGAATCTTGCAAAGCCAAAGAATTAATCACTGTAGCTAACATTCCCATATAATCTGCGGTTGAACGGTCAAAGCCGGCATGGCTTCCCACAGCTCCGCGCCAAAAATTCCCACCCCCGACAACCACAGCAACCTGGACTCCCAGGTCAACAACTTCCTTGGTTTGCTTGGCAATACTGTTGACTACTTCTTGATCGATCCCAAACCCCTTTTCACCAGCTAATGCCTCACCGCTTAATTTTAACACGATCCGTTTGTATTTCGGAGTCGCCATTGGTTTTTTCCCTCCGTATTGCCATAATTCGCTGTAATATCATTGAATTCCTGCTTTGATCCGGAAATACCTTTATTTCCGTTTGGTACATCCATGAATGTTCTCTGCCGGGGTAAGACTTTTTAACCCGGCGAAAAGTGAATGATAGAAAAAAGGGGCTGTCCCAAAAGTGCCTTTCATAGAAAAGATATATAACATATAAAGCGCAACATTATATATCTTTTCTTTATGAAAACTTTTAGACAGCCTCTACCTAAAATCAGCCCTTGATTTGGGACATCACTTCGTTTGCAAAATCATCTTTCTTCTTTTCAATCCCTTCACCCTTCTCAAAACGGGCGAAACGTTCGATGACAATGTTTTCTCCGCCCAGCGCGTTATTGGCGGCCTGGAGAAGTTTGGTGATGGTTTGTTCGTTATCTTTAATGAACACCTGTTCATTAAGGCATATTTCTTTATAAAACTTTTCCAAGCGTCCGACCATAATTTTTTCGGCAATCGCTTCCGGTTTGCCTTCATTCATGGCTTGAGCTTTATAAATCGCTTTCTCATTTTCCAGAACATCGGCGGGTACTTGATCCCGCTTTAGATATTCCGGTTTGGCGGCCGCAATTTGCATGGCCAAATCTTTAATAAGCGTTTGGAACTCCGGTTTGCTTGCGGTATCGGCGTTAGTTGTTGAACATTCGATAAGGACACCGATTTTACCGCCCATATGAATATAGGATTCAATCATGCCGCTCCCTTTTAACTCAAACCGGGTAAACCGACGGACCTGCATATTTTCTCCTACCGTAGCGACTAAATTGGTAACCGTTTCGGCTACCGTGCCTCCTCCGGGGATCTGCATTCCGGAAAGAGCATCCAAATCAGCGGGAGCTTTGTCGGCGACCACTTGGGTAACACTCTTTACGAATTTCTGGAATTCATCGTTTTTGGCGGCAAAATCGGTTTCGCAGTTGATCTCCACCAAAACACCAACTTTTTTATCGGCGCTAACCAGCGCATTGACGGTTCCTTCGGCGGCAATCCGGCCTGCTTTCTTGGCGGCTGCGGCCAAACCTTTTTCCCTTAAGTATTCAATCGCTTTATTCAAATCCCCGCTAGTCTCGGCAAGAGCTTTTTTACAATCCATCATACCCGCGCCGGTACGTTCGCGGAGCTCTTTTACAACAGTGGCAGTAATTTCAGCCATTACAATTTTCCTCCTTCTAACTTTCCATCAGGTTCTTCCTATGGAGTTTAAACGACCGACTTCGAAAAATACATTTTAAAAAAGGGTGGGTCAGGGTCACCCCTTACCACCCTTATCAAGGACTTAAGCTTGTTCCGCAGCTAGCTCCCCGGAATCCTCAGCAGCAGCTTCTGCGCTTTCTGCCGTTGTCTCCGCAGCAGCGGTATCGGTTAATTGTTCTCCCTGTTTGGCTTCAATCACCGCATCAGCGATTTTACCGGCCAGGAGTTTCACCGCACGAATGGCATCATCATTGCCGGGGATTACATAATCGATCTCATCCGGATCGCAGTTGGTATCGACAATACCGATGATCGGAATTTCAAGTTTTCTGGCTTCAGCCACGGCAATCCGTTCTTTGCGGGGGTCAACGATAAAGATTGCCCCGGGCAGTTTATGCATATTGCGGATACCGCCCAAAAATTTCTCCAAGCGCTCGGCTTCTTTTTTAAGATCCAATACTTCTTTTTTGGGAAGGGAATCAAAGGAACCGTCTTGCTCCATTTGTTCAATCTTCCGTAAGCGGTCAATCCGCGAACGAATGGTCTTAAAATTTGTCAAGGTACCGCCCAGCCAACGTTGGGAAACGAAGAACATTCCGCAGCGTTCCGCTTCTTCTTTAATAGCATCCTGGGCCTGTTTCTTGGTGCCCACAAAAAGAATGGCCTCGCCGTTTTCCACGACGCTCCGGGCATAATTGTATGCCTCGTCTACTTTCTTAACCGTCTTCTGGAGGTCGATAATATAAATACCGTTCCTCTCAGTGAAGATGAACTGAGCCATCTTCGGGTTCCATCGTCTTGTTTGGTGACCAAAATGTACGCCTGCTTCCAATAATTGTTTCATTGAAATAACAGCCACATTAGCCACCTCCTCTCGTAAAGTTTTTTCCGCCGCCTCCATCTTCTCCCGGCAGACCCGTAAGCTACGGGACCGCTGCCGAAATCCGCAGGCGTGTGTAATCGAATATACACCGCTAAATAGTATACCATAGGAGCGCAAAGTTTGAAAGAGTTTTTTTGATTTGTCAAGGGGATTTTTCAGACAATCCGGAGACAACAAAAAATCTTTCGGGAATAATCTCGGGAACCCTTTCATTCCAAAATGCTACCAAAGGATTTTGACTGATTGCGTGGAATGACTATAAATTGAAGATTTTTTCTCTTCCATCCTTGATTGAAGAACGGACGAATCATGAAACCAAAAAACTCCTTTTTCGGCTTGCTTATTGGATTGATTTCCGCTTTTCTGGTCGCTATACCTGCTCTAGCTGAAGATAGCGGGATCTCAACCGGTTTTGACGCCGGATACCGGGTTGATAATCTGCGCTGGAATATTGCGGGAAATATTGATGGCGCTTCCCCCAATATTTTATCGGAGTTAACCTGGAAAGACCTGAAAATCTTCCAAACCGGCGTTCATACCAAAATCAACCTGGATTCGAATGTTTTTTTTCAGGGTTCTGCCAGCTTTGGTATCATTACCAACGGTAAAAATCAGGATTCCGATTACCACGGCGACAACCGCACCTTGGAATTCTCCAGATCCAATAACAGCAGCAACGGGGACTACGTTGGAGACATCTCCATGGCTGTAGGCATCAATACGCTGACCGGAGGAATGTTCCAAATTTCCCCTCTTTTTGGATATGCTTATAACTGGCAAAATGTCCGGATGACCAATGGTTATCAGACAATCGACACTGACAATAACAATATAGGCCCGATCGCCGGGCTGAACAGCACCTATAAAACCAAATGGCAAGGACCTTGGCTGGGAGTTAGCTTGAAAGGGGATTTTTCTCCCGCCTGGACCGTGTTCGGTAATATGGAATATCACTTGGTAAGTTATTCCGGCGAAGGAAACTGGAATCTCCGGGATGATCTGGATCATCCGGTGAGTTTCGAACATTCCGCGGACGGCGATGGTCGTGCTTATTCCTTTGGACTTGGGTTTTCACCTACCGACCAAAGCCATTTCACTCTTAAATATTGCTATAGCCTGTGTTCGACCGGCGATGGCACGGATATTATTTATTTTAGCAACGGAACATACGGTGTGACCCGTTTTCATGAGGCGGTATGGGAATCGAAGGCGATAATATTCTCTTATGTTCAAAGTTTTTAAGTATTATCCGTATTTTATCTTACCTAAGTCCTTCTCTCCCGTTATCCCATGATCCAACAGTTCGATCCCCATGATTTTTGCCCTGGCCCTCTCCCGTTTCTGTCGGCCTATGCCCTCACCCCTCTGTCCATTCAAAGAAGTGGCCCTCTCCCATCACGCAAAAAACGCTATGGGCAAGGGATTATGATTGCCTATTTTTCGCTGTTCTGAACTTTCCCATGCTCCAGCATACGGTAGTTGGGGAAGGGCCGCTTCTTGGAGTGAGGCATAGAGATAGGGGCCTTACTTGAGCTCTCCGTTATTGCCGAGCACCTCCAGAATGACCAGAGCGCCGAGCTTAAAACCATATCCAAAGGAAGCGTAAGCTTCCATCACGCTTATATTGCAATCCACATCCAAAAGCTCTTCCACCGTTTGAAAATCTTCAGCCGACAGTCGGTTTCCAATATTTCCATGAGGCCGGATTTTTTCTCATTTGCGGAGTGGAATTCCGGATCTTGGGGGACGATTTGTTCCAAGGGGTATAGGCGGCCGAGATATAATTCTTCCAGAAAAGATTTCATGGGACATGCCTTCTTTCTATCGATTTTATTTTTCATTGGATATGTGTGTTTAACTTCCCGGCTTCATGGAATCTTATTATGTATAAAATGAATGCAGGTTTTGATGGTCCACGGATTTC
>JAEXDA010000011.1 GCA_023401925.1 Bacillota bacterium | reverse complement strand
CCACAAATCCCGACATATTTAACTTTGATTAAAGCTTCACCGGAACAAAGCTCTGGTAAAGGCATTTCTTTTATGATTACATTTGAGTTCCCATCGAATACAGCAGCCTTCATGATGAACACCATCCTTAAAATGTCATAAATTTAATTTTACCTTATATACCCCAGATCTTTTCAACAACCCTCGGCTCTCTGGAGTTCTTGATTTCAGTTAATATCTTATCGGTTAATAAATATCTGTCCTTTCAATTCCGGCATCACTTGACTTCATCATTGCATCAAAATGCTTTTTTAATAAATCCAATTTAAGATCTCGATACTCCGGTAAATCCCAAAGGTTGGTGAATTCACCCGGGTCATTCTTCAAATCAAAGATTTCCCCTATTTCATGACCATGATAAACGACAATCTTATATCGGCCATCAAAATACATTGAGCCATGGGTCGCATTCGGAGGAGCGCCAAGCGCATCATTATATTCCGATATAACATATGGTTTATGAAAATCCGGCTGAGCTACACCCTTTAGTATTGAATTCAACGACTTTCCTTGCATATAATATGGTATTTTTAATCCGGCCGCCTCCAGCAATGTTGGCGCAATATCAACCAATTCTACTAGCCCCTCACTAATAATGCCTTTACCATAACCTTCAGGCCAAGAAATAATCAAGGGTACGTGAACCAAAGACTCAAAAAAACGGCAACCTTTGTAGATTAATCCGTGATCACCCAATAACTCGCCATGATCACTGTTAAAAACGATGATAGTATTATCTAACTGGTTAGTCTCACGAAGCACATCAATAATTCGGCCCAATTGTGCATCGATTAATTCAATCATTCCATAGTAGCAAGCCGTTACCATACGTATGTCGTAACTACTCGGCGCAACATGATCCGTAACACTCGGATCAATTGTTTCTACTTTATTTGAGTCATAAGCTAAGGGGTTTATCGCCTCAACTACCTGTTGGTCAATATTCCGAAACATTTTTTGCCGTTCAATATCACTCTCCTTGAACAACGGCAAGGGTAAAGGACGCATTTTATAATGATCCAAATATTCTTGCGGTGGATCAAAAGGCGGGTGAGGATCAAAAGGATTGATACTCATAAGCCAAGGGCCATCACGTTTTTCAGTGATAAAATTAATCGCCATCTCACTACACCAGGTGGTTTGATGATATTCTACCGGGACTCCGGGACCACAAATCCCTCCCAAATCTTTATATAACCCTTTATGGTCAACGCCTTTCTCATTTTTAAGCCATTCCGCATAGGCATTTCCTTCCGGATAATCGGGTCGGTGCTGCGGGCTCCAATGGAATACTCTATAACCATCATCAGGTCTGGCTTCGACCCTACCTTTGGTTCTGGATAAATGAAGTTTACCGGTCAACCCGCAATCATACCCGGATTCAGCTAAAAGCTTAGTTACTAAAGTTTCACTTGACGGAAAATAATCCGCGCCATTACGATGTACATGATGGGAACAAGGATAACGTCCGGTAAGGAATGATGCCCGACTTGGAGTACAAACCGGAGCTTGAGTATATGCTTGGGTAAATGCCACTCCGGTTTTGACTAATTTATCTAAATTAGGCGTGTTAATATAAGGGTTCCCCAGAGCATGAATCGTGTCAAACCGTTGTTGATCTGTACAATACCAAAGGATATTAGGCCTTTTCCTTTTTTGAATGCCACTCATATAATGCCCTCCTATTGGGTGATGTTTATCATTGTCTTATCCCTTGGTAGCCCCACCTAATAATCCTTGTAAAAGATACTTCTTCAAAACAATAGCGAATAAGATGACAGGAAGCATGAATAAAATCGTTCCTGAAGCCACGGATCCCCAATCTATTCCTTCATATGCCATAAAATCCATAATTCCAACCGGCGCAGTTTCTACAGCTCTCCGAGTCAAAATTAACGCATACATAAACTCATTCCAAGACATAATAAAAGTTAGAATAGCCGTTGAAACCAACCCTGGCGTGCTTAGAGGAAGCATTATTTTAGTAAATATTTGAGTTGTATTCGCTCCGTCTACGTAAGCAGCTTCTTCTAGGCTTTTAGGAATTGTTTCAAAAAAACCTTCCATTGACCAGATTACTAAGCATAAATTGAACATTACATAAGGTAAAATTAATCCGATGTAGGTATCCAATAACTTAAAGTAACTAAGCACTAAAAAATACGGAATAACAAAAGCCATCGCCGGAACCATTCTAGTAACTAATATTGTAAGCATAATGGGCTTCTTAACTTTATTCTTCGTTTTTGTAAGAGAATAAGCTGCAGGAATTCCTATTAAAAATGAAAGAAAAACCGAACCCACACTGACAATTAAACTGTTTTTCAGATATTTTAAATATTGAGACCCTCCTATTAAATTTTTATAATGATCCAATGTTGGTTTAAATATATCTTGAGGAGGATGGACAAACATAATCGAGTTAGGCTTTAACGACAGTTTAAAATCCCAAATCATAGGGTAAAGCATACCATAAGCTATCAAGCATAAAAATAATATACTCAAAAGTTTTTTTATCAACTTCAGCTTCATTCCGTTACCTCCCGTGAAGCTTGATACCTTAATTTAAGAGCACCTATGCTTATAATAGCTACAATAAGCAAAGTGAAAACAGCGATCGTGCTACTATATCCAAATTTATAATACCTGAATCCCTCCGTATAGGTATAAAAGGTTAAATCCTGAGTTGAAGTTCCGGGGCCTCCCTGCGTCATTGAGAAAACATAAGGAAATATTTTTACGTTTTCAATGATCCTAAACAAGAAAGCCGTTATGACTGTATCCTTTATTAATGGCAAAACTATATACTTAATTTTCTGAGTATAGGTTACACCATCGATTTTCGCTGCCTCGAATATATCATTTGATAAACTTTCCAAAGCTGCCAAAGATAACAACATTACAAATGGTATCATTTGCCAAGTGGACACAACAAGTATTGCCCAAAAAGCATATTTAGGATTACTCAATAATTCCATCGTACCGAAGCCCATTTTTTCCAGCATAAAACTAATGCCGCCAATCTTGGGATAATATAGTAATTTCCAAATTAACCCTGCAATTGTCGGCGGAATAACCATCGGAATCAAAAGGACTGTCCGGAAAACATCCTTGCCGATAACCATCTCCCATAAAATAAGGGCAAAAGATACACCAAAAATAACTTGGATGATTGTTGGTACAAAAGTTGCAATTAAAGTTTTGATGGCTGCCGACCAAATCTGGTGATCGCTAAGAATTTGCTTATAATTATCAAGACCGTTAAATTTAAGAGAACCAGGAACAGTTAAATCCCAGCCGGTTAAAGTAAAACCAATTAATAATAAAAATGGAATGATCACTAAGATAAAAATAGTGATACATAAGGTAAATAATGATATGGACTGAAAATTAATTAACTTTTTAATCATCTTGTGCTTCCCTCTCTTTAAAAAACCGCGGGTAGCAAAACTCTTTCATTCACTACCCGCCGTCAATCATTAACTAATTTTTATCTACAGGGTATCCGGCTTTTTTCAATATTTCATAAATCTCACGATTTGCATCACTTAAAGCCTTTTGCGCAGTGGTTTCCCCGACTGAAACCTTATTTAAAGCAAACCCGACGATATCACATACTTTTCCATATTCAGGGATCGGAGGACGGAAATCTAGTTTGGCCAGCTTTAACGAATCCAAATAAATTTTTAAATAATCGGTTCCGCCTAAAGAGTATTTTTTCACAAAATCGGGATTATTCCAAATCGAAAGTCTAGGCACCGCACTGTATGACGTTTGTAATGAAGCCTTTAGCATAACATCTCTGGAAGTAGCCCATTGGATAAATAACCACGCAGCTTCTTGATTTTTAGCAGCAGAAGGGATCATCCAACCTTGGGCTTGAAAACCAGGATGGGTACCCTTGGGACCAGAAGGAACATATCCAAAGCCTACTTTTCCGATGACTTTTGAAAATGCCGGATTAAAAACTTTAGTTGCTTGGGGGGCTCCTTCAATCATCATAGCCAGCCGTCCCTCAACAAACTCTCTTACGATTTCATCAAAATTTGCAGTACTCGCTCCGGGGATGCTGTAGTCTTTCAATAAACTTGCATATGTTTCGGCAGCTTTTATGGCCTGTGGAGAATTTAAAGTTGGAGTCATATTGGTTGGATAATGTTTAACAAAATCTCCACCCATTGCATGTAAAAACGAAGGCCAAATCCAGACATTAATAGCACTTCCAGGAGCTCCTCTTAAACCAATAGCTGCCATATCTAAATTTGAACTTTTAATTTTTTTTGAGGCTGCTACTATATCATCAATGGTTTTGGGCGGACCTTTTATCCCCAATTTTGCAAAGACATCCGTCCGATAATAAAGCATTGTAGTGGCAGCAAAACTAGGGATAGCATAAGTTTTATTATCAATTACGCCTGCGTCATAAAGACTTTTTATAAAATCATTTTTATTTAAAATTTGTTTATTGGTAATTGCTGATTTTTTAACAAAAGGATCCAATGGGAGTATCCATTTCAATTTTGCATACTGAAAGTAGTCCGAGGACATTCCCCAGATAGCATCATATGCGCCGGTGGAACCCGCCAATTCTACATTAATTTTTTGAGCGGCAATGTTTTCGCCCAACACATCCGGCACTACCTTGATCCCTGTTATTTTTTCAAAGTCCGGTATTTGTTCTTTCATGCCTTGCATATAAAGATTGTTGGCGGAAATTACATATACCGTCTTTCCCTTATAAGGTTCTGCCGCTTTTCTGAGCCAATCCGAATTACTAGATTCTGCAAATCCGGTATTCACAATGCCTGTCGCTAAAAAGAGCGTCAAAAGGGCTGTATACCAAATATATTTATGCAAACCACTCACTCCCTCGAAACTTTTTTTGGAAAACAACTAAAAATGTTTTACCTTCTTTCAATGAACAAAAGCAATTCATAAGTTATTCCGACCATTTTCACCTCCTTTCGAATTCAACTAATATTTGATTTGATGCTACTTCACTTTTTGAAATATTCCATATAGGGATGTTCAAAGACATATTCGCAAACCATGGCTACTGTCCCAAGGAGAATTGGACTCTCTGGAAGGGTAGATAAACTTATTTCAGGTTTAACTCTTGTTTCAGGCAGCATACGTTCATTAACCACTTGTTTCACACTGTTAAACCATATCATTCCAAAATCACTCATATCGCCATGAAGTACTATAAGCTCCGGATTAAAAGTTTTTGCCAAATTAACAATGGCATAACCCAAATATTGGCCACTTTCGACAACTAATTCGGACAATTTTTTGTCGCCTTTTGCCACACGTTCCCGGATAACATTTAAATCACTAATCGTATTAAACCCATAAATATCCTGTGCTTTTTTTAGCAATGCCAAGATCGAACAGTATAATTCCAAACAACCTTTATTGCCGCACCCACACTGCGAGCCATTATAATCAATACTAACATGCCCAATATCACCTGCGGATCCAAAGGCTCCATGAAATATCCGTCCGTCAGTGATAATTCCAGCCCCTATCCCTTTACTAACTAAAATAGAAATTATATTATTATATTTTTTCCCGCAGCCAAACCATTTTTCGGCCAAAACAGCAGCATTAGCTAGTTTATCGAGAATAACCGGTAACCCAAATCGTTCTTCCAGATATTTCTTTATCGGAGTTTCCCTCCAGTCAGGCATAATTTCACTCCAACTGGGCATATTAATTAAAAAATTTATTTCTCCTTTTTCCAAATTTAGTGGCCCTGGAACAGAAACACCCATCCCCAAAATTCTCCCTTTATAGTGGGCGTTGCACATATAACGGTTAACTATTTTTTCCAGACAAGATAATGTCTTATCCACCGTTTCATCCAGTTCAAGAAGCAGACTGTTTTTTTCAATCAGTTTTCCACTTAAATCGGAGACAACACAAGTAAGCTCTCCTCGTCTAAGAGTAACGCCAATAACAAAAAAATTCTCAAAATTAATTTTTAACGAAACGGCATTCCGGTTAAGTGGACCGTTGTATTCGCGATCTTCGCTGACCAGATCCACCGCAATTAAATCCCTGATCAAATTAGTCACTGCAGCTCCGGTAAGTCCAGTCATTTCAGCCAGTTCTTTGCGACAAACATGATTGTTTTGACGTAGCAATTTAAGTAATGCCGAGCGATTTTCCAATTGAATTTGAACTATATTTTTTCCCGTCAGACTCCGCGTCCCAGCCATAAATACCCCTCTTTTAACATCTTGTTATTTTGTAAATTAATTGAATGAATGACTTTATAATACTCTTTCATTATTAGATGCCGATCATCTATGCACAAATTACCTTTAAAAACCATTTAAATCATTCGGTTATCGAACAAGGCTTTGTAGGTTAATTTTAGTTAAGTAATTAATTTGATTAATTACTTAACTTAATCGTAAATCCTTTTAAACAAAAAGTCAATCAATTTTAACTCAAACTTCGCCTAAAAATTTTATTGCATCCATTCGCAAAAATTAAATCTCTTTCGCAACATTTCCTGAATTTCGAGAATATCAATAGTATGAATAGATTCATGAAACCCGTCATCGTTCTTGTCCATAGCATCACATGTCCTTTACTATTTTTTTTGGATGAAATCCCGTATTATCGCCCTAGGCAAATGCGTCCGGAGGTATCAAACAAACAATTAATTGATTTAATGAATCTTTTCGGATGAATTTGACTTTTTGATTATCCAAGCAGAAAGCGCTATGGGCGAGGGAACTGAATGGGCAGATTCTCTCTTTCATTTTGTAAATCTACACTCTCGTTGTGTCGGTCTACACTCCGGCTGCGCAGATTTTCTCTTCCATTTTGTAAATCTACACTCTCGTTGTGTCGATTTTATTTCCAAAATTTTAATCTCTGTCTCTAATGGGAGTGTCGCAAAACTACTTTTTAAGTAGTAAGGGACACTTCCTTTTTGTATATAAAATGTCAATATATAATGAAAAAGAGGGCAAATGTTTTATGCTCTCTTAAAAAAACCTAATTTGAGGTATACTTAAATAAGCCTCTGCAGTTCAGACTTTTTGATAACCAATCATATTGCTGGTTTTAACTGATGAAGCGATTTTCCAACCCGTTCATTCTGTATTTTTGTATGCAGTTTATTCACATTATAGCCAAAGCAAAGTAGAATAAACTCATTTTTAACACTAATTTTTCCTCGGGTTAAAAATCGATTGAAGTTGTAACCATTCTTTAGTACTCCAAAAGCTCCCTCCACTTGGATCGAACGGTTAACTCTCAGCAGGATTCCTTCAGGTGATGTGATGTTTTTATAGGATATCTGGCGCTTTTCTATAAACTTTTTTGAGACTTGCATTTTCCGGTTATCCTTTGATTTTGTGCATCGGGCTTTACAGGGACAACCCAAACAATCTTCACATTCATAAATAGTTACTTCAGAACAATATCCAGTAGCCGATGTTCTATGGATGACCCCTTTCGATTGAAGCAGTTTTCCATTATGACAGGTATATTCATCTTTTATCCAATCGTAGGCCATATTCTCCCGTTTACTGATATCGTTTTTAAAACTTTTTGTTTTCCACTTTTCATAGGTCTGTGGTTTGATGTAGTAGGTTTGTTCTTTTCTCTCCAAATAGAGATAGTTTTCTTCGCTCTCATACCCGGAGTCTGCAACAACTTTCTGATAGCTGGTGTTCAAATGAGATTCCATATTCTCCAAAAACGGAATCAGCGTGGCTGTGTCACTTCTATCCTGAAATATACCGACTCCCGTTACATATTCACCATCCACTCCAATTTGAACATTGTAAGCAGGCTTTAACTGGGCATTACGCATATGATCGTCTTTCATATGCATGAAGGTCGCATCTGGATCTGTCTTGGAGTAGCTGTTCCTTTCTTCAAATATTTGGTTGTGGGTGTTATATTGTTCCTGACGTTCATGGAAGGTCTTAAGTTCTTCCGTAAACTTCTGTAGTTTTGATTTGCGTTTTCCAATCCCATAAACAAATTCTATTTGCTCTCGTTGCCTTTTATCCTCAAGATTAGCAAGCACAGCTTTCAGATCATCCATGAGGGTCTCTTTGTTAATTTTAAACCCAGTCTGGTATGCCTCATTGATTTCTTCTATACAAGATTGGATTTTCAAATACATTTTTGCTTCGTTTTTGTTGATAACCTTTTTCCAGACGAATGTGTATCGGTTAGCATTGGCCTCAATTTTTGTCCCATCTACGAAGAGATTCTCAAAGTTGACTTCGCCAATCTGGTTCAGGAAGTCAACCATTTGGTAGAAAAGCTCTTCAACCGCCTCGGAGAGATATTCTTTTCGAAATCTGGCGATGGTAGAATGATCCGGTGCTTTCTTGCCGTTTAGAAGCCACATGAAATTGATGTCTCTTCTACATGCGGTTTCTATCTTTCGACTGGAATAGATGTTGTTCATGTAAGCGTATATTAATACTTTAAACAGGATTTTGGGTTCGACTGCAGGTTTTCTTCCGGTTGAAGAGTATGCCTCGTATAGCTTCTGGTAATTCAATCCCTCCAATATTTGGCTGAGCAGTCGGACTGAGTCATCCTTTGGTATTAACACTTCATAATTTAACGGAATTATTAATTGAAAGCGTCCCTTAAATTCGGTATAATCTTTATTGTATAATTTGTTGTTCACAACTCAATTATACAGTTTTTGCGGGTTCTTCGGAGCTCGCAATTTCTATTTTTTACAGTAAAAAAAGGCCTATTGCTAATGATCTTTCTAGGTTCATTTTGCAACAGACCCACAGAGCAAAGCCCTTAAACATCCTGGCGAACCATGTTTTCCCTTTCTTCTTTTCTAGACTTCTCCGCACCCTGTCATACAATCCCTGCTCATACATAATCCGTGTATCCAGAGCACCTTGCTCCATCATGAAATCATCTAAGATGTTGCATTTCAGACGGCAAGTTCCATTCGATTTTATCCAGCAGTTCACACGGCTCAGCAAATTATGTTGGATAATATTATAAGCTCTTATTTCTGTATTTTGCTCCCAGATTTGTTTTTCAAAATTATTGGTGATAAAATTAAGCTATTCAAAGCTGACAGGAAGTGGTCTTATATGAAGAATCCCGAAGTTGAGAATATCAAACAAAAAATTATTCCGATTTTAAAAAAGCATGACGTGTCCAAAGCTTCCCTTTTTGGCTCATTTGTGCGTGGTGAGCAAAGGAACGATAGTGATTTAGATCTATTGGTTGAGTTCAAGGGGGATAAAAGTTTACTAGATTTAATTGATTTAAAATTAAATATCGAAGATACACTAGGAAGGTCTGCCGATGTATTAACCCTTGAATCCTTAAATCCAGCGATCAGAGAAATCGTCCTTAAAGAACAGGTGATTGTGTTTTGAGTACAGACCCCAAAATATTTATAAAACATATTATGGGTTTTTATCTCAAAACTCTGGCCTGACTGGAAGTCAGCTCTCTTAGTCGTTAAACCGGAAACAGTCATTCGCTGGCATCGTACGGCATTTCGCTTTTATTGGGCCACAAAATCAAAACCCCACGGCAGACCGGCCATATCTTCGGCTATCATTTCGTTAATAAAACGCATTCATAAAGAAAATCCTCATGGATAAGAGATGAAATAAAAAGCCCAACCACCCAAACCAGGCAGTAGGACTTATCGGATACCCAATGGTTCAACACGGATAACCCGAAAATGATTCTCGAAATATTAGCCAAGGCAGATATTCTTCCCTCCGGTCCGGTTCCTAAAGAAGTACGTCGGGTTTCCCCTTTCAACTCCCGGAGATACATGCCGAACAACCTTGGCAGCCGTTCCGTGACAACGGAATCCGGGTAATGGAAAAACTATATTGGGTAATATCATACCAGGGGCTCTCCATACCGCCGAAACGGACTTGCTCCCCGTTGAACTCGATCTTTAAGGGGACGGTGTCCATCTTTTCCTCATCAAACAAACTCGGTTTTAAACTGGGCTGATAAATAAACCGGCGCTGGTTTCCGCTCACGGTGATCCGGCAGCTGGAAGTCGTCAACCCGCTTACGGCCCCCTCTGCCGTAAAGCTCAGCGAATTGGTATCTCCATGAATCCCAACGGCATCGACATAAAAGGCCTCGATTTCCCCGACCGGCGTCGGCACCGGAGTGGGTTTGGCCGGTTCCAACGTTTTGAGCCGCCCATCCGGATAGAGCGAAAACCCAATCCGGGTCTCGATAGGACCAACCGGTGAGTTCAGCATGACCTTGTCCTGTGTCCAAAAAGTGAGACTTTTCACGGCTCCATTCTGATAAAACTGGATTCCGATAATTTTCCGTTTAAAATCCCCGAAAGGGAAATGAAAACCGAATTCCGGTGCCAACTGGTATTCTTCCCCCTCGCTCCAAAAGCCGGAGATTTTCCCGTTCAAGGGAAAAAGCCGCTTCACCCCGCCGTTTGAATGAAAAGTCACCAGTTCGGCCGGAAAAATCCCTGCCGATGTCTCTATAGGTGCTGCCTTTTGCAGAGAGATACTTTTCAAATGGCCATCCGAGTAAAATGACAAGGACTTGACATATTTACGCCGGACTCCGTCGTTTTGGTACTGGGGAATCAATGGGCCGAAAGAAGTCTTCAGAAGATTCGCTTCACTTAGGACGCATTCTTTAAGGTTTCCGGCGGGATACAGTTCAAACGAAGTTATTCCTTGCAAACTTCCATACAATGTTTCCGCACTCTCCATCTCCATCATCACCACCTGCGATTATGTTATAACCCGTCAAAACGATTATTCTTCTATATTATAACACAGACATGACACAATGGTGATCAATCATGATGATTCGGCCGGATCGATTTTCAAGAAATATTCCTGCCAGTTGTCAGGGTTTCAAAAATCGGACACGAAACGGTTGGCAGGCCGGGTCCTGACTTCGTCTGGGGTGCCCGATTGAACGATCCGGCCATCCCGAAATATGATAATGTCAGTTGCCATTTGAAACGCTTCGCTTAAATCATGGGTAAGATGAATAACAGTCAGTTTTTCCCGATGATGAAACCTTACCAGGAGCTATTGCAATTGATGGCGATTTTTTTGATCCAACGCCGATAAGGGTTCATCAAGTAAAAGCAAGGAGGGCCACAATAACAACGCCCTGTGTATCTTTGCACATACATAATATTTATATAACACAAAAACCGTCTAGAAAATCACTTCATTGATAAAGATATACGCCGCGAAACCATGGTATCCGGCATTTCCATATCTTTTCAAATTGAAAGTAATCTCTAGACAGTTTCTTTATGAAAGTCTTTCCTTATTACGATTAGTTTAGGCCTATCATACCCACCAAGGTAAAATTGGCCGAACAAAAAATGTTTTGAAATTCGATGGTTGATTTCTCAATATCTTTATAGGCCAGCGCAATGACTTGCGAATGCTCCGCCGCCATTTTCTCGTACAGCCCGGTGATTCGCTTGAACCGACTGGCAGATATCCCTTCCCGCTTTCCCTTAAGCAGCATTTTATCACATTGATCAAGGATTCTTTCCGGCTCGTCCTGGAGAATCAACCGGTAATTGCCATTGAGCTTGATAACGGCCGAAGTAATCCAGGGCCTGGTTTTCAAGCGGTAGAGAGTGAATTTGGGAACAATGGTCTCAAATAACTTCTTATGAAACCCTTTCCGAGCCGCAAAATCCAATAATAAATTTCCGGCAGCCCCCTCTTCTTTTCTCTCTCCGGTGGTTCGATCATTACAAAAAACCAGTATTTGCATAAAAACAGCCATGCTTCCGTCATTCTCGTGAAACAGAGGAGCTTCTATCAATTTATCGTTCATGTAAACTTGATGAATGATGCTGGGCCGGAAGGTTTCTTTCCATGACGCAACCAAATTTTCTTCCTTATCGGATCCGTCCTTTCCCTTTGGCATTTCACGGTTGATGATCAAATTCATCCGTTGCCCTCCTTATCACCGTCAAAATCACGGCCATGACGTTTATGAATGATTTTCCCAAGTTCAACGATGGGAATAATCGATAGGGAAGCCGCTAAAACAATTAACCATTGCCATAGATTCAAGGATTCCACTCTAAAAATACTATTGAAAAAGGGAATGAGCACGACTCCGGCTTGAAGAATGAACCCCATGCCGATTGCGACAATCAATTTCCCGTTGGTAAACAAGCCCAATTGAAACAAAGATTTGGTACTGGAGCGAACATTCAAGGAATGCGCCAGTTGGATTAAACCAAGTGTGATGAAGGCCATGGTAATGGCAACACCCTGTGTATAGAACTTGACTCCGATATAAAAGACAACCAAAGTGATCAGACCCTTGATAACACCCTGATAAACAATAGTTACACCCATGCCTCCGTTCAAAAATCCGCTTCCTGCCTCGTGAGGTTTATGCTTCATCACATCCCTTTCCGCTTTTTCGACTCCCAAAGCCAGCGCCGGCAGGGTGTCGGTCACCAAATTGACCCAAAGAATATGAATCGGCAATAATATTGTCCAATTCAACATCGTCCCGATAAACAGCGTCACCACTTCGCCGAGGTTGGACGAAAGTAAAAATTGGATCGTTTTCCGGATATTATCGTATATCTTGCGTCCTTCTTCCACCGCCGATACGATAGTGGCAAAATTGTCATCGGCCAAAACCATATTTGAGGCGCTTTTAGCTACATCCGTACCTGTGATACCCATACCAACCCCGATATCTGCCGCTTTTAAAGCAGGCGCATCGTTCACGCCATCCCCGGTCATCGCCACTACCCGGCCTGCTTTTTTCCATGCCTTAACGATCCTTACCTTATGCTCCGGATTTACCCGGGCATAAACCGAGTAATCCCCGACCCGTTTTTCAAGTTCACTTTCATCGATCCGATCCAGTTCACTACCGGTGATAATCTGGCTTTCCTCTCCGATAATGTTCAGTTCTCTGGCTATAGCCGCTGCCGTATCCCGGTGATCCCCCGTAATCATCACAGGGCGGATTCCAGCTTCCCTGCATACCTTGATAGCTTCCCGGACTTCCGCCCGGGGAGGATCCATCATTCCAGCCAGCCCCACAAAGACCAGTTGTTTTTCGATTGTCGCCGAATCATACTGAGAGATATCCTCCGGTATCTCTTTCATTGCCAAGGCCAGCACCCGCAAACTCTTTTGAGCCATTGCGCGATTTCCCTGTTGAATCTGTTTTTTCCAATCCGGAGTTAATGTTTGAATTTGTCCGTCCAACAGCATCCGGTCACAACGTTCCAAAAGCAGATCCGGAGCCCCTTTGGTCAGTCCCGTCCGTTCACCGCCATGTAATTGATGGATGGTAGTCATCAGTTTGCGGTCGGAATCAAAAGGAATTTCCTGAATACGCGGCATGCTCCGTTCCAATGGTACTTTAGCGAACCCATAATCTGCCGCCATTTTGACCAGGGCAATTTCAGTCGGATCTCCCTTGAACCCGCCGTTTTCCCCTTGATCTTTTACCGGATGAACATCGTTACAAAGTGCGGCGATTTTCATCAGAGTTTCCAAATCCCGATGACTTTCAATCCCCCCTGCCGTGACCATCTTTCCACCCAAGTAAATCTCTTGAACCGTCATTTTATTTTCAGTCAGGGTACCGGTTTTATCGGAACAGATCACTTGTGTGCTTCCCAGAGTCTCTACTGCCGAAAGTTTACGGATAATTGCATTTTTACGTGCCATTTTTTGAACACCCAGAGCCAATACAATGGTAATGACAGCCGGAAGGCCTTCCGGAATTGCCGCCACCGCCAGGCTGACCGCTGTTAAAAACATTTCCAGCCATTCCCTGCCGCGAAGCACTCCAACTGTAAAAATAATCACTGAAATCACGACGATCCCAATGGATAAAATCTTGCCCATCTCCGCCAATTTCTTTTGCAAGGGTGTTTCCTGGGTTTCAGTTTCCGTGAGGTGCTTGGCGATTTTACCGACTTCCGTATTCATACCGGTGGCTATCACAATACCATAGCCCCGGCCATACGTCACGACACTCCCGGAAAAGGCCATATTCAACCGATCCCCCAACGGCATTTCCGCTTCTCTCATTGGAGCAATGATCTTTTCTGCCGGAACCGATTCCCCGGTTAAGGCAGCTTCTTCAATCTTTAAACTTGCCAATTCCGCCAACCGCAAATCTGCCGGCACAAAATCGCCTGCTTCCAAATACACGATATCCCCCGGCACAAGGTCGGTTGTGGGCACTTGCAAAATGCCCCCTTCCCGCTTGGCCTTTCCATGGGGAGCCGACATTTTCTTCAAATCGGCCAGTGCCTTTTCGGCTTTACTTTCCTGAATGACACCAAGGATGGCATTAATGATGATGACAGCCAAAATGACGATGGCATCCGTATATTCATGCATCAAACCCGAAATCAAGGCAGCAATCAATAAAATGACAATCATGACGCTTTTAAACTGCTCCGCCAGCATACTCAGTAAAGTTTTTGGCTTCCCCTCATTCAATTGATTGGGGCCATATATTTTAAGTCTTTTAGCGGCCTCCTCATTGGATAAGCCTTTTAAATCGGTATTCAATTGGTTCAATACTTCCGGAATTTCTTGTTGATAAACCGGACGGTTCAAAAAATCGGACATGAATTACCTCCTCACAACCTGGATCAAGGGTATTATTTTCGGATCAAAACATCCCCATACTCAAAGTGATGGCTTCACCTCCATAATCGATTGAATGCCCGAAAAAAATAAAAAACTCTATTTCCAGCGAAGGCTGAAAATAGAGTCTCACGACTTACATTAACAAAGCCGGGCCATAATAGCCGTCTTGACGACTTTGTCGAGGCCTTCCGGGATTTTTCCCGACATGCCCCCGTTACTCCCTCTATCATCTATCTATCCATATATAACTTATTTACTCCAAATTAGTTCCAATCCATCGTAATTTTTTTCGGAGGATATGTTACAATATTCATAGCTTTTTTTGGAAAGGAAGATTTCAATGATCCGTTATAGTATTCTTACCATCAGCGATAAAGGTTCAGCCGGGCTTCGCGAAGATCACAGCGGAAAAACCATTCAAGAAATCATGCTCTCAACCGGTAACCAGCTGATAGATTACGCTATTATACCCGATAAAAAAAGCCTGATCTCGGAAAAACTAATTTTAATGTGTGAGCAGGCCAACTTGATATTGACCACCGGCGGAACCGGCCTTTCTCCCCGGGATGTGACTCCGGAAGCAACCTTGGATATCATTGACCGGCAAATTCCGGGCATTCCCGAAGCCATGCGCGCTAGAAGTCTGGAAATTACTCCAATGGCTTCCCTCTCCCGGTCAGTCGCAGGCACCCGTGGCCAAACCCTGATTATTAACCTGCCGGGCAGTCCTAAAGCCGTTCGGGAATGCCTTGAAGTAGTTTTGCCCGTTTTAGAACATGCCATCGCGACCCTGACCGGAAATAGCGGCGAATGCGCCCGCTAAAAATTTCATCTTACCAAATACCCATAATCCTTCATCATGGTCAAAATTACCTGCGTGACCTCAGAAGGAATAATCCCTGTCGGTTGGCTGTCCCCTTCGAAACAAAGCTCGACAATTTTCAGGCCAACCCGGACTTTCATCCGCCTGGATACTCTATCAACCAAAACAAACCCGGCATTTTCCCCCGCCAAAAATTGGGCTTCATTCTCGTAAAGAGTTAATTTATCCCGATAGGGCGCTCCGTCATAGGGACAAAAAACCGCACAATTGCCGCATTCGTTGCACATGCCGTCAATATGCAGGATTTGTTGTCTCCTTTCCCCCTGGCCGTCCGTTACTTGAATCGCCACATTAGCCCGGTTAGGGCAAACCTCTACACATAGATTGCATAAAACATTACATTCAAGACAGCGTTGATGTTCAACCCCGGCTTGACAAGATTTTTGAAGAACGCCTTTCTTTTCTTCAATCTCCGCCAATTGCTTTTCGCGATCAAACGAAACGGCTTTCTGTAAGATCAAGTCCTGGTATTTTTCTCTTTTGATTACTTCTTTAGCGAACTTGGTGGCATCTGCGATTGCTTCCACAATCGTGGCCGGTCCTCTAAGGGCATCCCCACCGATAAAGACATTGGCGACACTGGTCTCACCCGTTTCAAAGTTGACTTCGACACGGCCGCTTTCATCGAAAGCAATCTTATTTCGCTTTAATAATTCTATTTCCACCTGTTCCCCGACAGCCCCAATCACCGTATCCGCTTCCAGCTCCACAAATTCACCCGGCAAGGCTTGCGGGCTTCGCCGGCCCAAAATATCGGGAGCCCCAAGAATCATTTGCTGGCATTTTAAAATTCCGCGCTGATAAGATGCTGGCGCTGAAAGTTCCTTGAATTCGACTCCATCCTTCAAAGCTAGGTTGAGCTCTTCAACGTCAGCCGGCATGTACCTCCGGGTCCGGCGGTAGATTAAATAAACTTTCTCCACACCACTTACTCTGATAGCAGCTCTGGCGGCATCCATTGCCGAGTTACCCCCTCCGATAACTGCCACAGTCTTCCCGATCCGTAAACTTCCGGGAGCTTTTTTAAAATTCTCCAAAAACTCCAGTACATTTAGGACATCTCTATCGGACGAATCCAATTTCAATCGTCCCGGCTTCCAAGCGCCGATGGCGATGAAAATGTAATGAAACCCTTCCTGTTTCAAGGCCTCTACCGAAAAATCGCCCGAAACACCCAGCCTGAACCGGGCACCCGTTTTACGGATTAAATCCAGATCCCTTTCCATCATCTCTCTGGAAATCCGGAAATCCGGGGCGACATGCTGGATAATTCCACCGATTTTATCTTTGCGGTCGAAAACCGTAACCGCAATCCCTTGCAAACTCAGGAAATAGGCGGCGGCAAGTCCGGCAGACCCCGCCCCGATAATGGCAACTTTAACCAAGGGATTGATTTGCGGTTCCTTGATTTTCCCAATATATTCCTCATACCCCTTTTGGGCAGCAATCAGCTTTGCGCCCCGGATATCCACCGCTTGTTCATAGTCAAGCCGGGTACATTGGGTCATGCAACGGTGATTGCATAACGTTCCGGTAATCAATGGCAATGGATTTTTACTCACTATCAGTTCCATTGCTTCGGCGTATCTGCCAGCCCCAACCAGGCGAATATACTCCGGGATATCCTGACTGATGGGACAACCCTCTTTACAGGGAGCCATCAAACAATCCAGTAAAGGTAAAGGTCTATTGACTTTACGGGAAGGTTTTGAACCGCCGGCGCTCTCCCCCTTCCGGTAATGGGAAGCTTCAACCGCTTTCTCTCCAAGTTGTTTTAAAAATTCCAGGTCAATAGGGGTCTGCGCGTCTTCCCCTTGAATATTCGGGTCAACCCGAACCAGTAATTCCGCAAGTTGACGGATTCGCAAATATCCGCCCGGTTTCAACATGGTTGTGGCGAAGGTAATCGGCCAGATGCCGGTGTGATAAATTTCTTCAATATTATAAAAATCAGCGCCGCCCGAGTATGAAATCTTTAAATTCCCCTTGAATTCTTTGGCCAATTGGTAAGCAAGATTGATGGTTAACGGATACAAAGCCCGGCCCGACATATACATCTCTTCACCCGGCAATTCTTTATGGGCTATCTTCACCGGGAATGTATTGGAAAGTTTTACACCGAAAGTTAATTGATGCTCCTTAGCCACCTTTTGAAGCCTGGTTAGCATGGGAATGGCATCCCGAAATTGGAGATCATTTTGGAAGTGATGGTCATCAAAAACCAAATAATCATAACCCATCCGGTCCATGATTTGCCGTACGAATTCATATCCAAGCAGTGTGGGATTGCATTTTACATAAGTATGGAGGCCCTTCTGAGTCAGTAAATATTTGGCGATCCGTTCGATCTCTTCCGGCGGACACCCATGTAACGTTGAGAGGGTAATGGAGTTGCAAACGCCGGGCGTTATAACATCCAAATCCTTTTCATTGAATCTTTCAAATAAATCCAAATGCTGCCGGAGATAATCATGACATTCCCGCCAAATTTCCGTCCCCGCTGCATCTTTCAGGCCGTTGATAAAGGCGTCGATTTTCGGCGATTGAATCCCCGCCAAATCATAACCGACACTCATATTAAAAATAAAGCCCCCGGCCGATCCGAGACCCAGTTCTTTGGCAAGCACATGAAGGGCAAACCAGGCTTTGATATATTCGCGCATGGCATCGGAAACCTTGAGTTCAGTCGACCATTCCACATTATAACCTTCGTCGCTTGCCAAAATACAAGGCTTGGAAACCGGTAAATCCTCTCCATCCAAAATTTGAACCGTCTTTAATTCAAAGAACCGTCCCCCGGTGAGGTAAGCGGCAATGATATTCTGGGCCAGTTGCGTATGGGGGCCTGCCGCGGGCCCCAGTGGATTCTCCAGAGATGTACCAAAGATTTGCAGATTCGGTTCGTCCTTTTTTTTATAAAACTTAACTTGGGGAATGCCAAAAATGGACTTATGATGGGTATATTCATCAAAAATCCAGGACATCAGTTTGTCAAATGGGATGGGACTCATACGGTCGCTCATATTGGGCCTCCGAAGATATTTTCATTAAGAAATTGTTGAAAACGTTATTGGCTGATGGCTATCAGGTATTGGCCTTTAAGTTATTCATTGATCGTATCCGTTATTGGCTATGTGGCTCTTCAAAGGCTTAAGATTAAATCCGTTCTTGCAGCCAAAAGCCAGAAGCTGATAGCTGCTTCTTGAGCCCTAAATCCTTTCCCATACCTTGCTGGCCAGTTCCCGGCTCTTGGCGCAAATTGCCGGTTGGTCAATGGTTAGCAGTTTACGGTTTTCCATGACGATTTGACCGTTAATAATCGTTGTTTCAACCGAGCGTCCGCTGACGCCAAATAAGAGATGGCCGTTAATATTCTCAGCTCCTAACGGTGTGGGCGGATCATAATCCACCACGATAATATCGGCAAAAGCTCCCGGTGCCAAGATTCCCAGCGGATTTTCAAAATATTGGGCGGCAATTTTCCGATTGTTTTCAAACACCATTTGGGGAATCTCAGTCCAAGCGACACTGGGATGCCCATGGGCATGTTTGTGAAAACAATTGGCGACTTTGAAAGATTCAAACAAATCACCGGTATAACCGTCGGTGCCAAGGCCGATATTGACACCTTGCCCGAACATTTTGAGAACCGGCGAGACACCTACGGCATTTCCCATGTTGGATTCCGGATTGTGAACCACATTGGTTTTAGTATCCCGTAGAATCTCAATCTCTTTGTCCGAGATATGAACGCAATGAACGGCGATACTTTTCTCCCCCAAAACCTGCTCTTGATGGAGCCTCTCCACAACTCCCATACCATACTTTTTCCTGGCGTCATCCAAATCCTGGATACCTTCCGCTACATGAACATGAAAGCCGGCGCCGGTTCCACTGTTTTTGGCAATACACTTTTTCAAGGTCCGATCGGAAAGGGTCAATGAAGCATGCAATCCGAACATTCCTTTCATCATCGGATTATTTTCCTGACTGCAATCATTGATAAAATCGATGTTCTCCTGGATCCCGTCATCCGCTATCTGCTCCCCGTCCCGGTCCGATACTTCGTAGCATAAACAGGAACGTACACCAACCTTTAAAGCGGCTTCGGAAATTTTGAACAAACTACCGTGAACCGCACCTGGACTGGCATGATGATCAAAGATCGTCGTAGTCCCGGTTCGAATACATTCGATAATCGGAATCATCGCGCTATAATAAACATCCTCCAAAGTCAGGGTTTTATCCAATCTCCACCAAAGCCGTTCCAAAATCTCTAAAAAATCACTTGGCGGAGGGGTTTTTGAGGCCATCCCCCTGGCAAAGGTGCTATAAAAATGCATATGAGTATTGATCAGACCCGGCATAATCAGTTTTTTCCCTGCATCAATAAAACGGGCCCGGGGATATCTGGACTTAAGGGCCGTTGTGGAACCTACCTCCATGATTAGGTTATCCTGAAAAGCTACACAGCCATCCTCAATAACGGAATTCACCGTATCCCGGGTGACTAACCTTCCGTTTCCAACTAGTATCATTTTGAATTACTCCTTATTTCAACTGTGTAATAAAATATTCGATGAGCCGGAATGAAACCTCGTTCCGGTAGGCGGCAGTCGAACGCTGATCATCGATAGGCCGGATATATTCCTCATATATTTGCTTGAATTCCGGCAATACCTTGGACAAATCACCGATTGATTTTCCTTTAAGCAACTCTTCCGCCTGTACGCTGACGACCACTCGTGGAGCCACTGCCCCGAGGGCTATTTTTACTTCATGAATGATTCCACCTGTGGTTCTGGCGACTCCGGCGAAGGAAAGCTTGGAAAGGGCATCAGCCTTACGGGTTCCGACTTTTTTATAATAGGAATGGTTGTAATCTCGTAAAGAAAGCCGGACTGCTGAGAGTAATTCATTCTCTTTCAAATCATTTCGTCCGGGTCCTTTGATAAACTCCCCAATCGGAACCTGGCGCCGGCCTTCTTTGCTTTGTAACACTAAAGTTGCATCCAAAACCGTGAGGGGAGGCAATGTATCGGCAGCTGGTGAAGAATTGCAAATATTACCGCCCAAGGTACCCAGGTTGCGAATAGCCGGAGAAGCCATCACTTTGAGGGCTTGCTTCAGGATTTCAGGTACTTCCGGATGTTCAAGCAGTTCCCCTAGGGAAGCTGCGGCCCCGATTTCCAGGATGTCGCCTTTTTTGACAACTTCCTTCAGTTCTTCAAGATTCCCGATAAAAAGCGCCGGATATTCAAAATCGGGACTGGTTCCCGACCAGCTTCTCCTGCGGACCATCAAATCGGTACCGCCGGCAAAGGGAACCACCCGTTCTGTATGGAGGATTTCAAGCGCCTCGGATAAAGTTTTCGGAGTGAATGTTACCACAACCCGGCACCCCTTTCAGCCGCCAATTGAATGGCTTCAATGATCATCTCATAGCCGGTGCAACGGCAAAGGTTGCCGGAAATAGCCTCCCGGATCTCCATTTCACTGGGTTTGGCATTTTTTCGCAGCAAGGCTTCAGCAGCCATAATCATCCCGGGAGTGCAAAACCCGCACTGAACCGCCCCTGCATCGGCAAAAGCCCGATCAAGGATTTTAAAGCGCTCGCTGTCCCGGTATCCTTCAATGGTGGTAACTTCCTGGCCTTCAACCGTTCCCACTGCAATAAGACACGAATTGGCGAGGCGGCCGTTTAATAAAATCGAACAAGCTCCGCATTCACCCTCGCCACAGCCCTCCTTGGGCCCGGTAAGTTCGAAATCTTCCCGCAACACGTCCAATAAACGGCGCAAAGGCTCGGTTTCCAAGGCTACTTTCCGGCTGTTTAATATGAATTCAATTCGTTTTGCCATTTTTAAGGACCTCCATCAAGTATTCCGGAGTTATCGGAAGCCGGTGAAGGGGGACTCCCAAAGCATTGCTTACCGCGGCGGCCAAAGCCGGGGCTCCGCCTATCAAGGTCAGTTCACCCGCGCCCTTGGCTCCGAAAGGGCCATCGGCGTATGGATTATCAATTAAACGGTGTTCCATTTTAACGCCGTCCATGGCTGTGGGGATGATATAGTCCGTCACCGAACGTTGTTGTAATTTCCCCTGACGGCATTCCATTTTTTCAAGGCTTCCATAACCAAGGCCTTGTAAAATCCCACCTTCGATTTGACCCCTGATGATCCGGTCATCAATGGCTTTACCCACATCGTAGGCAGACCAGATTCCTTTGAGATTGATTTCCAGTGTTAAAGGATCCACTTCCACTTCCACTGCATTGACCCCCCAGGAGAAAGCGGGGTAGGCATCCCCCCTGAAAGTAGCATCATCCCATTGCATATCCTTCGGATGGCGGTAGTTTTCAATGATTTCAATCTCGCCCGGTTCGTTCCACCGCTGTTTCATTTTTAAAGCCGCCTGCTCCAGTAATTTGCCGACGATCATGACCGTTCGGGAAGCCACTGTGGGACCGGAATTAGGGACCCGGGTAGTATCGGGATTTTGATAGATAATGGATTCTACCGGCAGTGCCAAAGAACTGGCCACGATTTTCCGAAAAGTGGTCTTCAGCCCTTGCCCCATGTCGGTATTGGCGGCTAGAATTTCAACCTTTCCATCCGGTGACCTTCTCAATTTTACCTGAGCTTTAATAAAGTCCCGTTCTCCGCTGCCTGTAAAGCCGCAACCATGTAAAAATAGCGACATCCCAATACCACGCAAAACCTTTTCTTTCCCGTTTCCAAATTCCCGCCGTTTCTGGCGATAGGATGAAAGTTGTTCTACGGTCTCAATTAACTCCGGCAGCTTTATCTCCTGGCGGAAAGTTCCGCTGGTGGTGGTCAATTGCCCTTTTTGGACCAAATGTTTTATTTTCAATTCCAATACTTCCATGCCCAGTTTCCCGGCGATGATTTCCATCATCATCTCAATGGCAAAAATAGCCTGCGGCGCCCCAAATCCCCGGTAGGCTCCATTGGGAACGGTATTGGTTACCACACTTCTGCCACGAACCTTCATATTGGGTATCTGGTAAACTCCGGCGATATTAAACATGCCCCTTTGCAAAACAACATTGGACAACCCGCAATAGGCGCCGGCATTATAGCGAATATCCGCTTCCAGCGCAGTAATTCTATAATCTTTATCAACTACGGCTTTTAAACGGATGATGCAAGGATGCCGCTTGGTTGTAACTTCCAAATCTTCGCTGCGGTCAAAAATCAATTGCACGGGTTTTCCGGTTTTATAGGCTGCCACGGCCACCTGTCCGCCAATCAAGGAAGGATAGTCTTCCTTACCGCCAAAGGCACCGCCTACCGTTGTTTGCACAACTCTAACCCGTTCGCTGCCCCAGCCGAAAGCCTGCATCAAGGCGTCCCTGACATAATAGGGGCATTGGATAGAGCCATAGACTGTGATTTGATTATTTTCATAAACAGCGGTTACTCCTTGGGGCTCGATATAAAGCTGTTCCTGGTAACCGGTTTCAAATTCCTCTTCAAAAATATATTGATCCTCTTCAAAGCAGGCTTCGGGATGACCCTTGGAGATGTGATAGTCGGCAAAATATCTTTTATCTTCGAAAATCGGTTTTAAATCTGGATTTTCAGCGTCCTCCATGGTCAAAATCGCCGGAATCTCCTGGTAATCCACTTGAATTTGGGCCAAGATTTCCAGAATAGTTTGTTTTTCGGGACCAACCACGAGTAAAATCGGTTCACCGATGTAGTTAACCTTGTCTTCCGCAAAAAAAGGCTGATCATGGATAACGATTTTGACCCGGTTTTGGCCGGGGATATCCGAGGAGTCGACAATAAAATACCCCTCGGGCAACTGCGGCTTATGGATTGCTTTAATCCAAGCCCGGGCTTTTTGAGATCGTAAAGTCTTGGCATACAGCATTCCCGGGAATTTGATATCTCCGATATAAGCTGCCTGGCCGGTAACCTTCTCCTGGTGATCGACTTTTTGAATGGGTACATTGATTTCACAGCTCATCAAAACGCCTCCCCGACTTCGCGCCCGCGCGCGTTTCAATATCTGTTCATAATCATCGGGCGTGTCCAAGTCCATTAAAATACCCTCGTCTTCTACAACTACGGTTTGATACCCCTTCCGCCGGATAAAATCCCGTAAGTTTGAAGAATCGGGCGCTTCCAGCAATTCTTCGGCCATCCCTGCCGAAAAAAGCACCGGATGACCTTTATGGCCCTGAAATATCGGAATCAGGATTTCACCCTTTTCCGTCAGCAACTTGCGGCAGACTTCCCCGCTGATGAGCGGATAATCTCCGGGGCTAAAGAAGAATTTCTCCCCCCGGACCTGACGCACGCCTTCTTTTACCGAAGTAAACATGCCCTCGGCAAATCTCCGATTCAAAACAATTTCAACTTGAGGATACTTTTTTAAGATCGTTTCAAGCTTTTCGATTTTGTACCCGCCCACCACAATGATCCGGGAACAAAACGGACTCATCGCCTCGACGCACCGTTCGATGACTGTCTTTCCATCCAGGTCCAGTTCCATCTTAAAAGCTCCGGCCCGACTGGAGAAACCGGCGGCTACAATTACAGCTTCAATTTCTCTATTCATTCACTTCGCCAGATTTTCGGTTACCTTCGGCATTTCAGCCGCATACTTTTGAACAAATAGACCGGGAATCGCCGCATACATCGCTGTGGCTTTCACTAATTCGTCCTTCCAGGTTCTCTCATTGGGGGAATGAGCTTCTTCTTCATGCCCGGGACCAAATCCAATACATGGTATGCCGTATTTACCCATAATTGAAACTCCGTTGGTGGAAAAAGTCCATTTATCCATTAAAGGCTGGCTCTTAAAAAGTCCCTGATACACTTCGGATAAAGTTTTGCAAACCGGATGATCTTCCTCAATATACCAGGTTGGGAAATACGCATCGGTCGGATAAACCAACCCGGTATAAGAAGGTCTCCCATAATCATACATGCTAACTTCCCCTCCCACAGCCTTGACCGCCGGGAGATTTCTGATTTGTCCCAGAGCAAGTTCTTTATCTTCATTAACCGTGAGTCTCCGATCCACGGAAATCCAACAACTGTCCGCCACTGCACACCGGGAAGGCGAAGTAAAGAAAATCTCGGAAACCGTAAGGCTTCCTTTGCCCAGGAAATGATGGGTGGTGAGATTCTCATGCAAGGCCCGGAGCTCGGTCAAAATGGGGGCCATTTTGTAAATGGCATTATCGCCCCGTTCAGGCGCTGAACCGTGGCAGCTGACCCCCCCGGTGCTCACTTTTATTTCCATCCGGCCCCGTTGGCCCCGATAGATATTACAGGAAGTCGGCTCGGTAATCACAACGAATTCCGGTCTGATTTTGGATTCTTGAATGATATATTGCCAGCACAAGCCATCGCAATCTTCTTCTTGAACCGACCCTACCACCAGTAAAGTATAATCATCCTCCAGCTTTAAATCTTTAATAATTTTGGCCGCATAAACCATTGCCGCCATCCCGCCGGTTTGATCACTGGCGCCCCGGCCGCCGATGATTTGCTCATCTTCGATGCCCTGATAGGGATCGAACTTCCAAAGTTTGGAATTGCCGATTCCCACCGTATCAATATGAGCGTCCATCGCGATCAAATGTTTGCCGTGACCCACATATCCTAAAATATTCCCCATGGGGTCAATGGTAATTTTGTCAAAACCGACTTTCTCCATTTCCTCCTTGATACGCAGCACGACTTTTTCTTCCTGAGCGCTTTCACTGGGAATGGCAATCAAATCCCTTAAGAAGGCGGATATTTGCGGCCGGTACTTTTCGGCTGCCTTGAGAATTTCTGCAAAATCAATCATAGGTAAAAACCTCCATTATACTTCAATTTGATTCCATTTATGCTCTTTGTTGGCAAAGGACCCGACACCTTTTTTTCTCTGTGAACTCTGAGTCTCTGTGGCTAATTCAATTGGCCACAGAAACTCAAAGATAATCACCGGTTTAAACTTTATTACGAACTTCCTCGATATCCGGTTCAATCAACCAGGGTTTCCCTGCAGCCAGGGCCGCGCTCTTAATATCCTTTAAACCGCTACCGCTGACGATGCCGACCACCGTTTCGTTTCCTGAAAGCATCCCTAATTCCCTCATTTTCATCATTCCGGCAAAACCGGTTACACCGGCGGGTTCACCGAAAACTCCGGTTTTCTGAGCCAAGGTTTTCATTGCCGCCAATATCTCCTGATCCGTCACATCGACCATCCAGCCACCCGACTCGTTGACTGCATTCAGCGCTTTAATTCCGTTGCGGGGGATTCCCACCGATATGCTGTCGGCAATCGTTTGCGGTTTTCTGTATTCGAACTGGGAAGTCTTTTGGGCAAAAGCCCGGCTTACCGGATTGGAATCCGCCGCCTGAACTCCCACGATCTTCGGCATTTTATCGATGAGTCCAAGAATCCGGCATTCTTTGAAACCTTTCCAGACCCCGGCGATGGTACATCCGTCCCCAACCGCCACCACCGCGATATCCGGTGCTTTCCATCCAAGTTGTTCACAGATCTCGTAAGAAACCGTTTTTTTGCCTTCCACCAGATAGGGATTAATGGCGCAACTCCGATTATACCAGCCGAACTCGGCGGCAGCTTTAAAACAAAGTTCAACGGCTACATCATAAGTTCCCTTAACCAGGAAGACGTGGGAACCGTAAATCAGCAGTTGAGTCACTTTGGCCTCGGGAGCCGTTTCCGGTACGAAAATATAGGTTTCGATACCGGCACTGGCTGCAAAACCTGATAGAGATGAAGCGGCATTTCCTGTGGAAGCTGCGCATACCACTTTCCGGTTCAGTTCGATCGCTTTGGCGACTCCCACCGCACTGGCCCGGTCTTTTAATGAAGCCGTCGGATTGCGGGAATCATCTTTCATATAAAAACTTTTTAATCCTGTCTCCGGAAAAAACTGATTCATCTCATACAATGGCGTCCAACCGACCTGCAAAGGCTGGATTCCTTCGGTGTTTTCAAGAGGGATTGCCGGCAGGTAACGCCACAGCGAGTAATTATGATTATTTCGGAAGTATTCGAAGGTGAGCTCTTTTTTTATTGGTTCATAATCCAAAACCACATCCAGGATGCCGTCAATCCCGCAGTCCTCACATGTATAAAGCGCCTCTCCCTCATTATATTCCCGGCCGCATTTTACACATTTCAGTTTTAAAACCTTGCTCATCAAAACTCACCGCCCTAATTTATTCATCGTTATTTACCATCCGGAAATCAGCGTTCCTGTTTCTCCCTTAAGGGCCGCCACCGCTTTATCCAGTGAAGTAATGATTGCCTGTTTGCCGGGGATTTTGGCAAACATCATCCCGGCCTGAATTTTCGGCAGCATACTGCCGGGTGCAAAATGGCCTTCAGCAATATATCGCTCACATTCAGCGACTGTCAAACGATCCAGTTCCCGTTGTTCAGGTCGGCGATAATGCAATGACACTTTCTCGACTTCGGTCAGGATGAGTAAAATATCGGCTCCGACCTCCTCGGCTAATCTTTCAGCAGCCAGGTCTTTATCAATAACGGCTGCAATTCCTTCCAAAGAGCCGTCTTCTTTTTCAACCACCGGAATTCCCCCGCCGCCCACCGTAACGACAATCGTCGAATCCCACAATTCCTTAATGGAGTGAATTTCGACGATTCTTTTCGGCATCGGAGAGGCAACCACCCTGCGCCACCCCCGTCCGGCATCTTCCCGCATCGTGAAATTCTTTTCCTGCATGAGGCGGTTCGCTTCCTCTTCTGAGTAAAAAGGTCCAATTGGTTTTGTAGGATTTAGAAATGCCGGATCACCCGGATCAACCACTACTTGCGTTATTAAAGTTACGACCGGTAATAGCCGGTTCCGCTTGGCCAATGCATAAGTAAGCCCCTTTTGAATATGGTATCCAATATACCCTTGGGTCATTGCGATACAGACATTTAAAGGCATGGCCGGGGTTACACCGGAAGCGGTTTCGGTGGCCAAAAGAAGCCGTCCCACCTGCGGCCCGTTTCCATGAGCAATAGCCAATTCATAACCAAAAATACATTTAATATCGGCGATGATTTCGGAGGTTCTTTTGACTACTTCCAATTGAGCCTCGGCAGTCGCCGGCATTTGAGGCTCTTGAAGGGCATTCCCGCCCAAAGCGATAACAACCTTCTTATGAGATCCCGTGCGAATTACCTCCTATCCAAATAATTTGAGTTGCATCTCGAAGATAACCGCTAAAATTTCTTTCTCTGTGAGCTCTGTGTCTCTGTGGCAAATTGATTCGGCCACAGAGACACAGAGACCGAGATATATTCTTCTTAAAGTAAAACTTAACGTTTTAATTTGATTTTTTGATCATATTCGGCAATCTTATTATATTCTTTCTCCCAAAATTCCATGGACCGCATGCTGTCCAAATATTCCCGGGAATAACCGAAAGGCAGCCAGTCTTGTTCTTTCTGTTTAAACAACTGCTCTTTCTTGTCACTGCGGCGGAAATCGTAAATATGTTCAATGCCTGTTTCGTGGAAAATATCATCAGCCCAGCGGTCCAAAACAAAATCACTGGTTTCAAGATACCGTTTATCCAAATCCTCCAAAACCGAGAAATAACGGTCGAAACTGTCGGTGGCAATGGTTACTACATTATCATCCGGTCCAAGTCGAAGATATTTTGCCATTTTAATCGCGCCTAAAATATTACAGATGCCGGATACTCCGAACAACTCCCGCATTCCCTCGGCAAGCTTCGGCGCAACTCCCATCCGGACCAAAACTTCCGGTGCATCATGAATAATCTTAAGTGCTTTCACACAATCATCATCATAGATTAATATTACAAAATCGGTGGTCAATACATTGTGAATCAGGGTGCACATCTTATCGCCGATTCCTTCGATCCGGTGTTGCCCCCGTCCGCCGTCGGCCAAAGTTGAACACTCATAGGGTTCAAGGGCTGCAATTTTGCATTCCGGGAAAGCCTGCTTCATTGCGTCCCCGGCGGCTATAGTCCCCGCTGAACCCGGCGCCGAGCAAAAGGCGGCTATTCTGCCATTGCCGATTCCTTTGACTGCTTCAACCGCCGAATTACCGGTAACATGACGGTGGAAACGATAGTTGGGGAAAAGTTCAAACTGGGCCAAGGGTTTGTTTTTAGGATTTTTCTTTAACTCGTAGGTCCTTTGCAGTGTCAAAATGACATCGGATTCGGTTCCCGGTGTCAAATCCAATTCAGCGCCGTATTTACGGATTCTTTCATACCGTTCCTTGCTCATATTATCGGGCATAATGACCACTGCTTTGTAACCCATCAGGTTGCAAATATAAGAAACTCCGATCCCGAAATTTCCCGTGGATGGGCCTAGGATGGTGTGTTCACCGGGAATAATTTCACCATCGACACACCCTTCAATTAACGTGGCATAAGCGGGTCCTACTTTATGGGATCCGGAAGGGAAGTCCTTTCCCAGCATGACCACGATATTGGCATCGACACCGGTTAACTCTTTGGGCAATACGATTTTACGAACCTGGTTTTCTCCGTCTTTCCAGGTAATATTGAATAAATTAACCGGATCCAGTTCATTGGATTTTAATGCCTGTAATGCCTTGCTCCTCATGGCCCCATCCATCGTTTCCGGGTGAAGCATCTCTTCGTAGGTCGGCCCAAAAGGAATTTTACGATCACTCATTTTACTGCCTCCATTTTATTTTGGTTTCACTTGAGCAAACTAACAATCGAGTTTTCCGCAGCCTTAAAATATTCGTCCAAATCAAACTTCTCTTCATCGATGAGATATTGCATGGATGCTCCCATCATTAAAGAAACCATCAGGTAGGGTATCATCTTTTGATGCTCTGAGTCTTTGCTTGAATCTTCCCCATACTGGCTTAATATCTTTTGGATATCTTTGCGCCAGGTTTCAAAAGTCTGTTGAAAAGTGGCCTGTACTTCAGCATCCACGGTCCCCTGAACCCAATAATCAAACTGGACATAATCCAATTTTTTGTTATGAAGAATGACATCTTTCTTTTCACTAAAGATGGCATGCAGGTTTTCCCTGAATGATCGCTTCTGAAAATCCACAACTTTTTGCCGGTTTGCTGAAAACCAGTGTTGAATATCATTGAGCAACGCAATCAACAGATCTTTTTTGGTTGGAAAATAATAATGCAGATTGGACTGGGTCATATGCGCTTCTTTGGCGATCAAATGCATCCGTGTTCCACTGATTTTCTCTCTGGCGATTACTTCCAACGTTGCATCCAGGATTTTTTTGCTTACATCCTTAGGCATCTTCAATACCTCGAAACTCTTTTATTCTATCTTCCCGAAAAACTGTAGAACCTTTTTACATTGGCATTGATCAAAGATTCAAGGGTATGAGCCGGATCTTTCACTTTACTGAGAAAAATCATGGCCGCGATAATATAGGGCTTGTAACCGGCTTGTTTATATAACGGAGCCCGGTAACGATCGAAAACCGAGGCCGCCACTTCACCCTGTTTGCAGCTAACGCCGCTGATATCCGCCGGTAAACAATGCAGGTATAAAGCCTTACCATCTTTGGTTTTCTTCATCATCTCTTCCGTACATTCCCAGTCTTGATGTTTGGCATTTTCCTTGAGTAATTCGGCTTCCAAGGCCTTAATCCCGGGAAAGTCGTTTTCGCCATAAAGATTGGTCCGTTTTTCCATGGCTGAGAAAGATGCCCAACTTTTGGGATAGACAATATCCGCATTTTGGAAAGCTTCCGCCATGGAGTGGGTTTTGGTAAATTTACCGCCGCTGGTTGCGGCATTTTTCTTGGCAATCTCCTCGACATCACCCATCAAGTCATACCCTTCCGGATAAGCCAAAGCCACTTCCATCCCCATCCGGGTCATTAATCCAATAACACCCTGGGGTACCGAAAGGGGCTTGCCGTAACTGGGTGAATAAGCCCAACTCATCGCGATTTTCTTTCCTTTTAACCGTTCAACGCCGCCGAAATGGTGGATTAAATGGGCCAGATCCGCCATGCATTGGGTGGGATGATCAATATCGCACTGTAAATTGACCAGTGTGGGCCTTTGTTCCAATACTCCTTCATCGAAACCTTCTTGAACGGCTGCGGACACACTCCGCATATAGGCATTTCCTTTACCGATATACATATCGTCACGGATACCAATGACGTCGGCCATAAACGAAATCATATTGGCAGTCTCACGGACTGTCTCGCCATGAGCAATTTGGGATTTGCCCTCGTCCAGATCCTGTACCGTAAGTCCAAGCAAATTGCAGGCACTGGCAAAACTGAAACGGGTTCTGGTGGAATTGTCCCGGAACACCGAAACCGCCAGGCCGCTGTCGAAGATTCGCGCCGAAATATTGTTCTCTCTCATTTGCCGTAAAACATCGGCCACCGTAAATACTGCCTGGAGTTCGTCATCATTCTTTTCCCAGGTCAATAAAAAATCGCCATTCACCATATTGGAAAATTTGAGTTGGGATAGTTTTTGAATCAAGTTTTCAGCTGTCATCGTTTACGCTCCTTTACGTGTTAATTTTCGTAATATTAAGCAAATTAGATTGACTAGTCAATCTAATTTTATGAAGATAAAGATCCCACCTTTGACCCATGAAACCGCCCCCGGTAATTTTGTTCGTTCGTATTGTTTCAATCCCAATAGGGACGGTCATGTTAATAAGATTATGATGATAATCCGGAATTTACCACACCCATACGATAGGTATCACTCAAAAACAATCCCTTCCGGACTGATCGACTTCAAAATCGCCAGGGAGTCGACGCGAATACCCTGTTCCCTTAATAATTGGCCGCCTTGTTGAAAGCCTTTTTCAATGGCAATGCCGACGCCTACCAACTCTGCATGGGCTTGTTCAATGATTTCCTTTAAACCGAAAACCGCCTTCCCATTGGCTAGAAAATCGTCAATAATCAGAACTTTATCGCTGGGTTGCAAATAACGTTTGGAAACCCGGACCCGGTAATATCGGTCCTTGGTATAGGAATAAACCTGTGTTTCATAGGTATTGTCATCAAGGTTTTTGGAATCGGTTTTCTTGGCAAAAATAACCGGCACGTGGAGATGAATTCCTGCAAAACAGGCTATGGCGATCCCGGAAGCTTCAATGGTCAATATCTTGGTAATCCCGGCACTTTGATATCTCCCGGCAAATTCTTTGCCAATCTCATCCAAAAGCGCTACATCAATTTGGTGATTCAAGAAGCTATCCACTTTTAAAATATCTTCCCGATCAACTCTACCTTCACTCAATATTTTCTCTTTTAAAAGCTTCATGATGACCTACCCTTCATTGGTATTCCATAGACCTCTTCGAATATATCTTACATTTTTGTTTTGAAACTACGGCATTTCACAAACTTGCCCCACCCAGGTTCCCCGGTAAACTGACCTTCATTGTAAACCAGTTTTCCCCGGGAGAAGGTCATCACCGGATAACCGGAAAGTTCAGTTCCTTCCCAAATGGTGTAATCAACATTGGAATGCATATTATGCTTTGAAACTACGAATTTCCGGGCCGGATCGAAAATCACAATATCGGCGTCGCCACCGATTGCAATATTGCCTTTTTCCGGTGCACAGCCGAATATCCTGGCTACATTGGTAGCGCAGACCTCCACGGCTTTATTAAAAGAGATTTTGCCTTTATTGGCCGCGCTTAACATATATGGATAAAGGTTTTCCGTGCCCATACAGCCGTTGGGAATCTTGGTAAAATCATCCTTGCCCCAATCTTTTTCCCGGGTCGGAAACGGGCAATGATCGGTTGCCACAGTAAGGATATCGCCGCGGCGGATTCCGTCCCATAATGCGTTTTGGCTCTCCTGGCCCTTCATCGGAGGGGAACATACAAAATACCGTCCGTCTTCCCGGCGGTAAACCTGATGGGTAAAATTCAAATAGTGGGGGCAAGTTTCTGCATAGATCGAATATCCTTCATTCCTTGCTTTGGTAACCTCATCCATTCCTTCCTTACAAGCCAGATGGACGATATATAAACGGGCATTGAATGTTTTCGCCAGATGAATGGCGCGTTTCACCGCTTCGGCTTCAACAAACTCAGGCCGGCTTTCATAATGGTACCAGGCGGAAGTTTTCCCTTCCGCCAAAAGGCGCTGGGTACGTCTGTCAATCAAAGCCGGGTTTTCAGCGTGAACCGCAATTAAAGTCCCGCTCTCCCTTGACTTTTCCAATGCATCCGCCAGGGCTCCATCATCAACCATTAAATGTTTATAGGCCATATACAACTTAAAACTGGATACACCATAAGCTGCTGATTTTTCAAACTCATCAAGAACTTCGGGGGTTAAATCGGTAATTTGGGTGTGCAATCCAAAATCAATGCAGGCTTGAGGTTTAAATATCTTCACCATATTGTCGGCGGCTTCCACCAGTCCCTGACCCTTGCCCTGCAATGCGAAGTCAAATACTGTGGTAACACCGCCGCAAGCCGCGGCCCGGGTACCGGTCTCATAAGTATCGGCGGATACGGTATTACCGACCGGAAGTTGCAAGTGGACATGGGCATCAATGGCTCCCGGCAAAACATATTTTCCTAAAGCATCCACCGTTTGTGCATCCCCAAACTCCAAACCTTGTCCGATCATGACGATTTTTCCGCCGAGAATTGCCAAATCCGCCAAATAAGTTTCGGATGCAGTTATAATCGTGCCGTTTTTAATAACCAAATCCATTATGAAAGCCTCCACCCAATGAATTTGCTATCTAGAAAATACTTCGAAGCCTAAAAATCAATTCTCCCGCCAAGGCGTCGGCACTATAAGGGACCCAGAGGCAAAGAAAAGACGAAAAACATTGTCGATTGCCCCGGCATGCCGGCTGAGGGTTCCTTGGGTTATTTTATGCCGGCCCGATCGTAAACCCGCCCGATAAGCCGGTTGGCGTTTCGAATCACTTCTTCTTCATCGATCGTAGTTAACCGGCCGTTTTCAAAAACGATTCTGCCGTCAACCATCGTTAACGTTACATCGGAACTATGAGCTTCATAAACGAGCCGGGCGTATATATTGGAGCCGGTTATGGGCGTACAATGAAGCTTGTGTAAGTCAACCATAACCAAATCAGCTTTTTTGCCGGGTTCCAGGGTTCCGATCTCTTCCGAAAGGCCCATCACAGCCGCTCCGTTTACAGTGGCCATTTCAAACACCCGCTCGGCGGGCATGGATGTCGGACCATGAAGGGGTTTTTGAATCAAAGCCGCCGTCCGCATTTCTACAAAGGGGTCCAGATTATTGTTACAAGGCGCCCCGTCGGCGCCAATACCAACTCTAATCCCCCGCTTCATCATTTCAGGTATTTGGGCAATCCCCGAGGCCAGTTTCAGATTGCTCGACGGACAGTGAACCACTTTGATTTGCTTCTTTTGAATGATCTCCATTTCCGGTTCATTCAACCAAATGCAATGGGCTAAAATCAGGTCTTTGCTTGCCAATCCCAAATGGTCAAAATACAATACATTCCGAAACCGGCGTTCACTTTCAACCAAAGCGATCTCCCCTTGGTTTTCAGAAGCATGGGTATGGATCTTTACCTTATATTTTTGAGCCAGCTTCCCAACTTCTTTCAGAAGGTCTTCGCTGCAAGAAACCGCAAAGCGCGGAGTAAAAGCATACATCAACCTGCCGCCGGACGCGCCGTGCCATTTTTCAAGTAAATCAACGCTCTCCTGAAGTGAAGCTTCGGGATTCTCCAACAATGTATCGGGAACTCCCTCACCCCAATCCATCATGCATTTCCCGCTAATGGCCCGGATTCCGCTCTGGATAATCGCCTCAAAAGCAGATTCCGTATGATGAACCGTTTCCATATCAATAATTGAAGTGGTCCCGCCGCGGAAAAGCTCTCCAATACCGAGCAAAGCCGAATGATAAACCGACTCGGGATCATGAGCTCCTTCAAGCGGCCAAATCCTCATCCGCAGCCAGTCCAGCAATTCCAAATCATCCGCCTGACCCCGGAAAAGGCTCTGACAAAGATGAATATGAGTCTGAATCAATCCCGGAATGACCACTTGTCCCTTGGCATCAATGACTTTGTCGGCCCCTTTCGCTTTCTCCGGCTGATCCCCAACGGAAACGATCCGATCCTTTTCAATATAAATATGACCACTCACTACATCCCGGTTGGAATTCATGGTAACAATATTGGCATTCTGAATTAAAACGGTTGACATAGACTTCCTATCACCCCAAGCGACGAATTAAAAAACAAAAATTCTCTTACCCAAAGAGCTTAGTTATTGTAAGGGAATCAGGGTCTGCGTATTCACATCCACCAGGCCATGGTCCGTTAACCGAACGTTGGGTATAACCGGTAACGCGAAGGTAACCAGTAAAAGAAGAGCCGGAAAGTTTCCGGTCATCCCGAACTTTTTAATGGTCTGTTTCAGTTTTCCGGTTTGCACCGCTACTTCTTCAGCGGACTTATCCGAAAGCAGACCGGCTATTGGAAGTTCCAACAAAGCTTCCACATGACCATCCGCGGTACAAACATATCCGCCACCTGTCTTACTAAGAACTTCAACCGCCTTCAACATATCCGGGATGTTCTTTCCAAGAACCATCAGATTATGACAATCATGGGCTACCGTGCTGGCTATGGCGCCAAGGTTGAGTCCGAGACCCTTCACGAAACAAACTCCATGGTTGCCGTTGACACCGTGGCGTTCAAAAACGGCCAGCAGGGCCAAGTCATCTCTTCCGGATATATCGATAAAGCCATCCTTCACCGGCAGTTCGATATATTCTAATTCCGTAATGATCGGCATTTGCGGATTAAAGGCGATAATGGGAACCTTCACCTTGGACCCGGAAGCGGAAATTTTAAAATCCTCCGCAGTGGGCATTGCCTTTAGAACTAAAGTATTCCTCTTTTCGAGGGGGAATTCCTGCATGGGAAAATCCCTCACTAATTTTCCGCTCCGGGCCACCAGTTCTCCTTTTATAAAAACTTCATCGACTGAAAAATCATCCATGCTCTTCAACAGGATGATGTTAGCCAGGTTCCCGGGTTTTAAAAGACCGAGTTCCGGTAAATCGATTAGCTTTGCCGCATGATAGGTGGCCATCTTAATGGCTTCCAGCGGTGGGATTCCTTCGGCGATCGCTCTTCTGACAACATGGTCCAGATGGCCATCTTTCAATAAGTCCTCAGGCTCCCGGTCATCGGTGCAAAGGGTGGCATTGGGCGGGTACTGGAATTCCTTCAAAACCGGAGCAATCGCCTTGATATTTTGGGCAATTGAACTTTCCCGGCATTCCAATGTCATTCCGGCCCGCAACTTATACCGGGCCTCATCACTGAAATTGGTCTCGTGACAGGAGCCGACACCGGAAGCGAGATAAGCCGACAACTCCCTGCCGGTCAAATTGGGGGCGTGCCCCTGTAAAAAGCGGGTGTATTTTTGGGCCGTTTCCAGAATTGCCATCATCCGCTCGCTTTGATGAATTACTCCCGGGAAATCCATCACTTCCCCAAGGCCAATCACTCTTTCCATCGCCATGATCCGGGCGATCTCTTCCCGTCCGAAAGCGGCCCCCGCCGTTTCCAGACCAATCACCGAAGGTACACAGGAAGGAGCCAGGACATAAACCATTAACGGAATGTCCCGGCTGGCATCGATAATATATTGAACGCCCTCAATACCGAGGACGTTGGCAATTTCATGAGGATCACAAGCAATCGTGGTCGTACCGTGAACCAAAATGGCTTTGGCCATATTGGCCGGAGTCATCATGCTGCTTTCAATATGCACATGGGTATCGATAAGCCCCGGAGCCGCATACCGTCCCCCTCCATCATATCGTTCTTTGCCTTCAAGGGGTTTTTCTCCGGGTTGATTGATGTGACCGATCCGGCCATCGATCATTCCGATTTCGGAATCGTAAATTTCCTTGGTCAGCAAATTGATGAACTTTATATTGTGAATCACCCGATCAAAAGGTATCTCTCCGGTTGCAGCCGCAATGACTCTGTTTTTTTCCATGTCAAAGTCCCACCTTTGCTATTTTATCGTTCCTCTCGGGAGTACGGATTTCCTAAAGCACCCGGAGTCGCCACCCGCCGGTTTTTGGTTTCGCGGGTCATGATGATTAATACCAAAAAAGTAAAGAGATAGGGCAACATTTTCAGGAAATAAGACGGAACAGTGACTCCGAATGACTGCATTTGGAAACCCAGGGCGTCGATGATGCCGAAAAGATAGGCGCCCAAAAGAGCCCGAAGCGGATTCCACATGGCGAAAATAACCAGGGATAAAGCAATCCATCCTTTTCCGGCCGTCATGTTCTCCAGCCACGAAGGCGCATAAGCCAAAGAGAGATATGCTCCAGCGGCGCCGGCCAGCATTCCGCCTAAAATGACCGCAATATAACGCACTTTAAAAACATTAATTCCAGCCGCATCGACCGCTCCGGGATTCTCTCCGACAGCCCTCAGAATCAGGCCGGTTTTCGTTTTGTACAATACAAACCAGATCACGGCTACCAATACAAAGCTCAGATAAACCAATAAATCATGAGAGAACAATATTGGCCCAACCCAAGGAATCTCGCTAAGCCCCGGTATGGGAACCGTCTTAAAGGTGGCCGGAGCCGGCAGCCCGATTAAAGGTTTCCCCAAATAGGCGCTGAGTCCAGTACCGAAAATCGTCAAAGCAAGGCCGCTTACCACCTGATTGGCCCGTAGAGAAATAGTTAGAAAGGCATGAATGATGGCGACGATTCCGCCGGCTAACATTGCCGCTAAAATCCCGGCCCATTGGCTATGCGTATAAACATCGACGGCAAATCCGGTTACCGCTCCCATCAACATCATACCTTCCACACCAAGGTTCATCACGCCGGCTTTTTCCGATATCAATTCTCCCAAAGCCGCAAATAAAAGCGGTGTGCCCGAAATAATTCCAGTAACCAAAACTGCCATGATAATCGAGTGTTCCATGGAACAACAGTCCTTTCATCCCTTTTTCAAAGGAACTATCCGTCATAATCTTATTCTCAATTCCATCGAAAAAATCTCACCGTTTTTTCAGACGATATTGACCCAAAATTTCCCCGCCGAGCACAAAGAAAAGAATGGCTCCTTGTAACATGGATACCGTGGCGGCCGGAAAACCCGAGGTTTGAATGCTGAAACCGCCTACCAGCATCCCGCCGAGAAGGAAGGAAACCACGATGATCGCCCAGGGATTTAACCGTCCCAACCATGCCACAATAATCGCCGTATAGCCGTATCCCGGTGAAATTCCTTGCTGCAGCCGCTGAGTGATTCCGGATACTTCCGTCATACCGGCTATTCCGGCAACTCCTCCACTGATAAACATCACCAGCAAAATATTTTTCGCAAAATTCATTCCCGCATAACCGGCCGCCTTGGGACTTTCACCACAAACCCTGATTTCATAACCCCATTTGGTATATTTTAAAACGAAATAAAAAATTACCGCAATGACCAGACCTACGAAAAGCCCCCAATGAATCCGGGTATGCCCGAAAGCGGGCAAAGTGGCGCCGGCGGAAAAAGGCGTTGAATACGGGAAATTGAAACCGTGGGGATCCCGCCAGGGACCGAAAACCAAAAAATCCACCCAAAGGATGGCGACATAGTTCAAGAGCAAAGTACTGATGGTTTCATTCACCTTAAAATAGGCCCGGGGAATCGCCGGGACCAGGCCCCAGATTCCTCCCATCACAAACCCGGCAATCAACATGGCCGGTAATAAAAAATAGGCAGGCCAATTGGGAAACGTTAAAGCAATACCGCTGGCGGCGAAGGCCCCCATAAAAAACTGGCCCTCAGCCCCGATATTCCAGAGTTTCATCCGGAAAGCCAGCGAGACCGCCAGACCGGTTATCATCAAAGGAATTGCCTTGACCACGGTTTCCGAGAGTCCGTAGGCCGAACCAAAGGCGCCATGGAACATCAAGAGGTATATGGTAAAAGGATTTCTACCGGTCAAGGAGAAGAAAATCCCGGCAAAAATCAGGCCCATAAGCAAGGATATAATGGGAACTCCAAAGATTGCGGCCTTGGAAGTCTCATTCGTCTTTTCAAAATACCAATTTTTAAGAATGTTACGCATTACACTCCATCATCCTTTTCCCAGCCATCATCAATCCTAAGGCTTCGATAGTTGTCTCGGTGGGATTGACTACCCCCATGATTTCACCGGCATGAAGCACCGCAATCCGGTCCGAAAGCTCGAAGAGCTCTTCCAGCTCCTCGGAAATAAGCAAAATCGCTTTTCCCGACTTCCGTTGTTCCAACAACAGTTTGCGGATGCTTTCCGTCGCCCCGATATCCAGGCCCCGCATGGGGTAAACGGCTACGATTAAATTGGGATTGGATTCGATTTCCCTGGCCAGCAATAATTTCTGCAAATTACCGCCCGACATCATCTTAATGGGATAATTGGGACTGGAAACCTTGATATCGAACCGTTCAATGAGTTCATTGGTGATGCTGCGGATTTTATTCCAATTAATAAACCAGCCTTTCATCTTGCGGTAACTCTTTAGGACCATGTTTTCAAAAGCATTTAAATTGGGGACCAGTCCGGTGGTCATCCGGTCTTCCGGAATATAACTGACCCCGGCGTCGATTAATTTCTGACTGCTGGTTCCGGTGCAATCGCGCTTGCCGATGAAAATCCGGCCGCATTTGACATGTCTGAGCCCGGCGATGGCTTCCGCCAAGTCCTTTTGGCCGTTGCCGGCCACTCCGGCGATACCCAGAATTTCCCCAGCTTTAATATCAAGGGAAACCTCTTTCAGGGTTAAGTGTCCCCGGTCGCCGACGGCGGATATATTTTGAATCTTTAGGACTTGAGCGCCCTCTAAAGATTTTTCCTTCTCTATTTTGCGAATAATATCTCGGCCCACCATCATTTTAGCCAGTTCGCTTTCACTGGTTAAATTAGTCTTCACGGTACCGACGTTTTTGCCGTCCCGCAAAACCGTGATACTATCGGTATTTTCCATCACTTCATTCATTTTATGGGATATCACGATCACAGCCTTACCGTGATTTGCCATACTGCGTAATGTCTTATAAAGTTCAGTCGATTCCTGGGGTGTAAGCACCGCCGTCGGCTCATCCAAAATAAGGATTTCAGCGCCCCGGAATAACATTTTGACGATTTCGACTCTTTGTTGCTCACCCACTGAAAGTTGCCAGATTTTGGCATGGGGATCAATCGCTAAACCGTATTTTTGGGAACATTCCCGTATTTCCGTTTCGATTCTTCTAACATGATAAACCTGTTGTAAGCCTTTTAGACCCAGCATAATATTTTCAGCCGCCGTAAAGGGCTGTACCAATTTAAAATGCTGATGAACCATGCCGATACCATTCCGCACGGCATCCCGCGGTGATAAAAGCTCAACTTTTTTGCCGTCAACTTTAATTTCCCCAGCCTCCGGCCGGTACAGGCCGGTTAAGACGCTCATCAAGGTACTTTTACCGGCGCCGTTTTCACCAAGCAAAGCATGAACTTCCCCGGCTTTGACTGCAAATGACACTTCGTCATTGGCGACAACTCCCGGAAACTTCTTGGTAATCTTAATCATTTCAACCATTGGAATGGTACTCATACGATCATCCCTTTATCAATTTTGACCCGGGGCTCCATACCGGCCCAGGATCGCTGCAGAAGCAAGTGGTATTAACAAGAATTACCATATCAGACCAATAAACACCGGCGGTAGCCGTCAAATGACATCTACCGCCAGTGGCTCATTTTATTGGGGTGAACTCGCCTACCGGATTTAGGCCGGTGGGCGCTGAAATTCATTGTTTCGGAATGGTTCCTTCGATTCCCTGGACGAACCAGTCGAAAGACAACATCTCATTATCGGTCATTTTTTGACCGGCTTTGATTTTGACGGCGCCGCTCTGGTCTTTGATGGGACCGGCAAATACGGCGTAATCATCCTTGATCAAAATCTGCTTTTTCTGTTCGACTAACTTTTTAACATCTTCGGACACAAAGGTACCATATGGGGAAAGGCCGACAATGCCATCCTTTAAACCGCCCCAATATTGGCCTGATTTCCAGGTCTTGTTGATCACGGATTTCACAACTTTGACATAGTATGGGCCCCACTCGGCGACTTGTCCGGTGATAATGGATTTGGGGGCGAAAGCGCGCATGTCGCTGTCATTGCTGATGGCGAACAAGCCCTTTTCTTCAGCGGCCTGCATGGCGGCTGGGGTATCTTGATTCATAGTAATTAGACCAGCGCCGGCATTGATTAAACTCACCGCGGCGGCTTTTTCGGCAGCCGGATCATACCAGGTATTGGTCCAGACAACTTTCACTTTGATCTGGGGATTGATGGATTGGGCGCCCAAAGTGAAAGCATTGATGCAGCGGACAACTTCAGGAATAGGATAGGCTCCTACATAACCAACCAGGTTATTCTTAGTATATTTTGCGGCGGCAACACCGCCGAGGTAACGTCCTTCATAATCCCGGTCCATATAGGTCCCGACATTTTTAGCGGTTTTATAGCCGCTGCAGTGCATGAAGACTACATTGGGGTAACGGGCGGCGACTTTGATCACCGGATCCATATATCCAAAGCTGGTAGCGAAGATTATCTTATGGCCCTTTTCGGCTAAATCGGCCAAAACGCGTTCAGCATCGGCGCCTTCGGGAACCGATTCCACATAGGTGGTTTCAACATTGGGGAGTTGTTTGACCAAATATTTGCGGCCCAGATCATGAGCATAGGTCCAACCGGCATCACCGACAGGTCCTACATACATGAATGCAACTTTAAATTTGGAATCAGCGGCATAACCAGCGCTGAATGCCATCACAACCATGGCGATACAGATAACCAACAACCCTAATTTCATCAACTTTCTCATTTCTCTAAAAAAACCTCCTTTTAATAAATACTTCCCAAAAACCAACTAAAAACTGCCAACCGCCCCCCATCAAAGTATATTTTTGATTATTCCGCTTTTAAGGTGGATACACCTTTTTTTACAATTTTTTTGATCATCCGATCTAATTTCATTATATATGGAATGCCAAGTGCCTGTCAACTATGATGCGATGAAGTAACAGAAATATCACATATTTAGACTGGACGTTTTTAAAAGCTTTTTCGTTCGTCCTTATTTATTTATGGCAGGATTCGCTTTCTCTTTGGTAACTTCAGGCTGGAGTGGATTTTGATTCGGGAGTCTCTGGTGACACGGAACTAACATATGATAACCCCAATCATCCCGTTTCCTTTAATTCTGATTAATCTCCCCCATCTCTCCGGGGAATCGATGGGAATATCCAAACCTTTTTTTCATTTCTCCAATCCTTTTTTCCGTTTATGACCACTTTACTTTTTTCCATTGATGATGCTTTTTGTCAAGTTGCGAAGGGGACCCGGTGGGGATTTTTTAGTATCGGGAATATCGGGGTGGGGTATTTTCCCATCCATACGGTATTCGTTATCGTTCCGTAAGGGGAATTTAAAAGAGGATGAAGTCTGACTGAATAAAAAACCCCATTCGGGGTCAACCTTGTTGTCTGGAATTCACTTCATGAATCAAACCTATGAATTGAAAACATATCGCAGTTAAAATTTAAGGCATATTGGAAAAGCAAAGTTACTGAGCAATCGAATGCCGCTTACCCCTTAACAGCCCCGCCGGTCAAGCCATAAATCAACTGTTTTTGCATAAAGAAGAAAATAATAAGGACTGGAAGGGATGCAATAACTGCTCCCGACATGATGCAAGACCAATCCGTCATGAACTCGCCCAGCAGCGAACCCAATGCAACCGGTATCGTCTTTGAAGCTTCGGAACTGGTTAATGTCAATCCAAACATATATTCATTCCAGGCATTTAAAAATGCATAAATACCGATTGCGACAAAACCGGGTTTTGACAATGGCAAAACAATCCTCCAAAATATGGCATAATAGGAACAGCCGTCAATGATTGCCGCCTCATCCAGTTCCCGGGGAATCGTATCGAAATATGCCTTCAACATCCAGGTTACAAAGGGTAAAGTGAATGTCAAATAGGCTAAGATCAATGCTACTATTGAGTTGAATAAATGAATCTTAATCATGATCTGAAAATAGGGGATAACCAACAACGGACCGGGAAAGCTCAAACATATCAAAATAAATGCATTTACAGAAGACTTTCCTTTGAACCAAAAACGCGATAATCCATAAGCAGTCCAACCACCAATTATCGAAGAAAAGGCTACCGATAAACAAGCAACAACTAAGCTGTTGGTAATATAAATATCAAAATTCCGGGGGCCGAACAATCTTTGGTAAGCGCCCCAAGTCCAGTGGAATGGGAAAAGTTTAGGGGGCACACTCATCGCTTCCTCTAAAGGTTTAAACGAAGTTAAGATAATGGATATAAAAGGAAACAAAATGGCGATTAACAAAATTGCACTAATAATCGTCCGGAAAGTAGTTACGATAGATTCATTTTTATGTTGCAATTTCACTGCCTCCCCTTCTTTTTGAGGTTCCCGTTTTTCTTTATTATCAATTCAGGCGCCGTCTTTTCGCAATGAACGCCATACATAAAAGCCACCTGGAATCAGCATAATCAATAATAGGAATATTCCTAAAGCGGAAGCCAAAGAGTAATCGTTATAATTAAACGCATTTTTATAAATCAAAGTAGGTAATACTTCACTATAGTGACTAGGCCCACCCATTGTCATCGTTTGGACCATCGTAAAATTGTTAAATTGCCAGATAAGGTCGGTCAATATCATAACGACCGATACTTCTTTCAATTGGGGCAATGTTATATACCAAAAAGTTTTAAACCAATTTGCGCCATCAACTTCGGCAGATTCATACAACGATTGCGGAATTGTTTGCAACCCGGCCAAAAGTGTAGCCACATACAACGGATATCCTCTCCAAATATTGGCCACAATCACCATAATAAGAGCAGTGCTGGGACTTGCGAGCCAAGGAACATAGTCTTTTACGAAACCCAAATACTGTAAAACACTATTGATAATTCCGAATTGGCCGTGAAGCATCCAACGCCAAATTATTCCGGGTACCACCGCCGGAAACATCCATGGTATTAAAAAAGCAACTCGAAAAAAACTTTTGGCAAAAATCTTGTCATTCGTCAATAATGCAATGATTAAGCCGAGAATATAATGGCCAATCACGGACAATATTGCAAAGACGCAAGTATTTAGAAGTGTTTGCCATACTAAGGGGTCTTTAAAAATCTTAAAATAATTATCGAATCGGTATCCGGCAACGGTCTGAAGACTATTCTGAATCGCCAGCAAAGTAGGATATACAATTAAACCGGCCAAAATAAGCACTGCGGGGAAAATAAATACATATGGGGCTATCTCAGGCGACGACAAAGAAAAACCTGTTTTATTTTTAGTCAAGAATTGCCACCTCTTTGTTATCTGAGGCTGTCCAAAAAGTACTTTAAAATCAATAAGAAATACAATCTGCGGTTTCTTTGAATCGTTTTATTTTTAATATATTGTATTTCTTATCAGGCATGAATTTCCTATGAGGACAGCCCCGAGAACCAAAATATTAATTGGTAGGATATATTAAGTTACCCTTATCTCCCAAAATCTCTTTCATTGCCTTTGCCCCTTGATTAACAGCTTCTTTGGGGGAAACAGTCCCGATCAGCATTCTTTCCCAAGCAGGACCCCATGCTTGATCCTTACATTTCAACCATTCTGGAAGCAATAATTCTTGAGCCGAAAAATAGGCATATTTTTGTTGTTCGGCGAAAACTTTCATAGCCGGATTGGATTTTACTTTCGGATTATTTTCAGCAGTTCTGGTTAATATGCCATACCCTTCTCCAGCCATTTCCGAACCGATATTCACTGTTAAATATTTTAGAAAAGTGTACGCCTGCTTTGGATACTTAGTATTTTTATTAATCACTGTAACCAGCGGCGCCGTCCTTAGACTAGGAGGATTCCCGTTCGGTGTCGGATGCATGGCGATTCGAAACTCGCAATTTGGATTGGCCGCTTTAATCGTAGCAATTCCCCACGGACCTGTGGTTAACATAGCAACCTTGCCCTGGGCAAAGAGACTAATCAAATCAGGATAAGTTAATTCGACGGTATTGGGTGGTACTACCTTATTATCCACAAGGCTCTTTAAATATTCCCATGCTTTAAGCGAATCCGGACTATTGACCAAAATATCCCAACTGTTGTTCTTTTTGCGATTGAGCCGTAGAATGTCGCCATTAGAGCCGGCATTACTCATATAATGCATAATTCGCAAGGCATGTACCGTCTTACCGTATATACCCATGCCATATTGCCCTTTTTCCGGCTTCGTCAATTTTTTAGCATCATTAAGTAACTGTTCCCAAGTCTTGGGTGGATCATTGGGATTTAAGCCAGCCTCTTGAAACAACTTTGGGTTATAAAATAAGGCGTCCGTACCGCCATAAAGGGGTAATCCATATACTTTTCCATTTAACCCGGTCGCTGCTTCCAGACTGAAGAACTCTTTATCCAACTTATCTTTTTTGACAAGCACCGCAATATCCAACAAGTTACCATTGGAAGCAAACGGTTCAATCCCTACTCCTTGCAATCCCACGACATCCGGTAACATTCCCGCCGCAGCATAAGTAAAGATCTTTTGTTGTATTTGATCATTGGGAACCGCTTCCACTTCAATATGAATATTCGGATACTTATGTTCAAAATCTTTAATCCCTTTTAGAATAACCGTTCGCGCAGGTTCTTCCAATACACTGTGTGTAAGATACCGGATAGTTACTTTATCACTTGCAAGAGAATTCACCGTACTCAAAAGCAATAAAGCAATCATACCACCACTGATTAAGCCAAAAAGTTTCTTTAGACTCATTATAATTCCTCCCTTTTTTTGCATTTAACCAACCGCTTTAAGCCGTTTTCTGTTTGTCCATGAACCATCTCCTTTTATGATGCAATATTATCTTTCTCTTAACGGCTGCCATAAAGCCGGCAATAGGTGGCTGCATTCATTATCATGGAGTCTGACAATGAAAAAATGATGACTTACCAATCTTGAACCGTGCCGTCCTTACGCCGGGATACCGGTAGGTAACTTCGTTTATAAGGATAACGCGCGGCTGCCGTTTCATCAATTTCACAACCAATTCCAGGCTTGTCGGGAACAGTTAAGTACCCGTCTTTGAAAATCGGCACTGCGGAAAAGACATCTTTAACTTGCGGTTCAAATTGGCATTGCTCTTGAATACCGAAGTTGGTAACCGCCAAATCCAGATGCACATTAGCCAAATGACTGATAGGCGATATATCGGACGGTCCATGCCACGCAGTTTTAATATGATAAATCTCGGCCCAATTGGCAATTTTTCTGGCTTCGGTAACTCCTCCAATATGGCTAATATCACAACGAATGTAGTCGATGAGTTGTTTTTCAAAAAGTGTTGTACAATCCCATTTTGTATTAAATAGCTCACCCATGGCAATAGGAATTGCTGCGCCTTGCCGAATGACACTAAAACTTTCTTTATGTTCAGGCCGCAAAGGATCTTCTAAAAAGAATAACTGATATGGCTCTAAGTCTTTAGCCAAAATTTTGGCCTCCACCGGAGTCAAACGTTCATGAACATCATGAAGTAGTTCCAATTCAAATCCCACTTCCGCGCGTAAATACTCCAGCAATCGCGGAATTGTCTGCAGGTAAGGACGGGGTTCCCATTCCTCAACAAACGGCAGATCGCCCGGATCATTTTCAATTCCATATGTCCCTACACATCCCGGAATACCCACTTGAACTCTGAGGGCTTTATACCCCCGTTCCATATATTGAACAACATTGGCAGCAACTTCCTTAAAATCCCGGCCGGAAACATGGGTATAGCACAAAACCTTATTCCGGCTTTTCCCGCCAAGAAGAGAATATAACGGTAGATTACTCTTTTTACCCTTAATGTCCCATAGCGCCATGTCAATTCCAGCTAAAACGGTCATTAGGACCGGGCCTCCCCGCCAATATGTTCCGCGAAAGATATATTGCCAGGTGTCCTCAATCCGATCCGGGTCAGTATCCTGCAAAAGTGGCGCAATATGTTTATCCAATATTTCGGCTACAGCCAGTTCTCTTCCATTGAGCGTCGCATCGCCGAACCCACTGATTCCTTCATCCGTTTCAATCTTGACGATGACATAGTTTCTTCCCGGACAAGTTACGATTGCCTTAACATTAGTTATTTTCAAATTCTTTTCTCCTTTTTATGCGATTTGGCATTTCATAAACTTGATTTTGCCCACAAAGTAATAGTTCACCCTCTTTCGCCGATGATAATGGAATTTAAATCAGTAAACTTGTTGGTTGTTCTACAAGTTACAATAAAAAATTACTACTCTTCCTTTTTGGAGAGATGACTATTAAATTCTAATTTTACTTGGGCGATATCATTTTGGGAAAGCGTCCTAGCCAATTCATCATCCCTATTTTTGATTGCTTTTAATAAATTACGATGTCCATCAATACTCCGTGTTATATCGCCTACGCGATTCATTTCCTCCAAATGCCGGTACAAAAATTCCTTTAATCGCAACATCGCCTTATAAAAGACTCTATTTTGAGAAGCTTTAACGATGCTTAAATGAAATTGATAATCAGCAATTGAATATTTTTTATAATCGTCCAAACTAGCAACCATATTATCAAAGGCTTTTTGGATCTGATTCAAATTTTCTTCCGTAGCCAATTTCGCAGCCAAACTAGCGCTTTCATTCTCAATGATACCCCGGAAATCAATGATATCGAGCATTTCTTCTTTATCTAATGAAATCAAAGGGATAAAACTATCAATATAACTATCGGTAAAGGATTTAAAAATAAAGGTACCCTTACCTTGTTGGGTCGTTACGGCCCCAATGGTCTTCAATTTTTGAATGGCGCCGCGAACTGTGTTGCGGCTTACATTAAACATCTTACAAAGTTCGTTTTCGGATGGAATTTTATCTCCGGCATTCCATTCCCCGCTGATAATTTGATCTTTCATCAATTCGAAGACTTTTTCAACCCGATCAATTCTTTCAATGGAAACGCTATTCATGAATACCTCTATTTTGGAATCAAATTTCTATGGTCATTCAAATAAAATTACCGTGAAAAAATCAACTTGTAGAATGTTTAACATCTAAATGAAGTTTACCACATTCTGGCCAACAAAACAAGTATCGATAGGAACTTCCTTAATTTTGAAGTCACTTTTAATCGATATCCGGTATTACCTCATTCTGTGACTCAAACGGCATCCTTGGTGCCGGGTATGGGCCGATAGTATCAAACCAAACAAGCTGATTAACAGCTATCGAGCTATCAACGAATGCTGTTGGATGAGACGGTTCAGGAGTTCAGATTACGGTTGGCCTATTCACCTAACCTCCGGCTCCTGCGCGCTTAAAAGCATAACCTCCCTCAATGAAAGTCGCCATCTGGGACAGGGGAGGAGCACCTTCAACCGTTACATATTCAGCCTGTGATAGGTATCTCTATATCAAAACTTTTTTAATGCCATCCCAAATTCAATCTTACCACCATTTCCGTTAAAAATTACCCCTTGCCCAGGATTGCAACGTCTGAATGAAACCGCATTTAAACAAAGCTTGCAGGGACACGGGGTTAGGTCAAGAAGCATACTCGGCCTCCTATTTTTCGAATACCCAGTCATCCTGCCAATTCAGGGGTAACTGTTCTTACATTTCCACAGTACTCTGGCGCCCTTTATAACGATTGAACACTTTTGTGGTCTGATAAACGATGGCATTTTGCGGGCAAAGGTTGATACACTTTTGGCAATGGAAACATTTTTCAATATCGAATGTGGGCCGGTTCTCCATGCTGATCGCACCAACCGGGCAAGCTTCAACACAATACCCGCATCGGGTACAGCTTTTTTCATCGATTACTTTCGTTAACAACGATCGGTTTAAATGCGACACCAACGGCTTTACCATTTTCCCGGATAGCCATTTTCGCAGGCTACTGTCATGCGGTTTATAAGTTCGATTCACCCTGTAATTCTCGCAAATGGCATTCAATTCTCCGGCAAACCTCTGCAATACTTTTTCATCTCGCTCATCCGGGCGGTTTTTACCGAAAGAAGCGGCAAAAAACGGAGACGTGAACCGGTTTAAAAATAACTTTCGGACATACGGATGGCTGGCTTCACCGTAAAACCCCAATTGGGCGAGGACTTTAATGTTTTTTGATTCAATCAAATCCCGAAAATTTTCCCGGCTTCCCCAATAACCAATTGAAAGCAATTTAAAGCAGGGGCATAAAATCGTAAATCCCAGCCGCTGTTTTTCGGAAACTGGAATTTTCTTGATAAAATCAATCATTATCTGTGCAGGATATCCATGGAATACAGGGGAGGCAAATCCCAGTAACTCAAATTTATCAGGTTTCTCCCCGGCAGATTTTTCAATCGATATCGTTTCACACTGATGACCCGAAAGTTCAAGATGCCTTTTTAAAACCTTCACTCCGCATTCCGTATTACCCGTACTTGAAAAATAATAGATTCCGATCTTCATCCCATTTCCCTTCCCATCCATCAATTATTTTCCGGAAAAATCCGCAACAAGTTTGAATTAATATTTTAAATTCCAAATAGTATACTAACATCTGTTTTAATATAATGCAATAACTTATTTTATTAAATAAATTCGGTTAATATGTTATTCGCGAATTGCCACAATTTTTATAAATATTAAATTGAAATATATTCCATATTATGGTATATTTTAGTAAATCAGAAAGGAAGTGCATACCATGAAATTTCATTCCAAAATTCTTGGAATCAACCAGAAAACCCAGTACCTTCTTAATCCTGACCAGAGAGAAGAAATCGCAGGAAGTCTAGATTTTTTTAAAGAGGAGAAACTGACTACGGATACTTTACATAACAGAATTTATATCAGTAGTCTTCTTCCCTCCTTTCCGGGAAAATCTTGGAACCGTTTCTTTGAAGGTGTCAAAAGGATAGGACTTCGGGAGCGGGTTCCCCTTTGGACGGATTTCGTAGTGACCGGCAAATGCCATTGTAGTTGTTGGCATTGTTTTCGCTCTGAGTTTAAAAATAATGACGACTTGAATTTATCCGCATTTAAAAAGAGCATTCAAGAAGCTTATGATTTGGGTACGGTCATCGTCGGAATAACCGGCGGAGAACCGATGTTGAGAGACGATATCGAAGATTTTATTCAGTATGTTCCCGATGGAATGGAAATTCAGCTCTATACGACAGGCTACGGAATCAATCAAAAATTTATCCGGAATATCGCCGGTTCCAACCTCACCCGTTTTGTCGTTAGCTTGGATCATTTTGATAAAACACTCATCAATACCCGGCGGGGAAATACCAGAGCCTATGATGATGTTATGAATGCACTCAATCTTCTTGTGGAAGCCAATATTTACACCACAGTTACGCTTTGCATCACCAATGATTTGTTAAAATCCGACGATATTTTTTCTTATCTCGATTTTGTAACCAAATTGGCGGTTGATGAAATTAGAATCATTCTGCCGATTCCCCAAGGGAATCTTGAAGGCAAAAACTATAAACCATTGTATATCGATGCCATGAAGACACTCCGTAAATTCAAGGCGGACACTCTTGATAATCCGGAATATCCTAGCATCCTTTTATTTTGTGATTATGAAAGTCAAGATTGTTTGGGATGCGGAGCCGGTTGCCACCTGATTTCCATTAATAACGACGGTTTTGTAACACCCTGCGTGGCTGTTCCCCTCGTATTCGGAAATATCTACGAGCAAAGTCTAAAAGATATTTATCTTTCCATGGAAAAATATTTTAAAAACTCCGGCCTAACTTGTTATGGGCGGAAAATAGGAAAAGTCATGAAACAAATGGCAGCCGATGACGATAAAAAACCATATTCGATTGAACTATCGGAACTCCTGGCATCCCAATGCGTGGTTCAGGGAAGAAGCGGAAAATTCTTCGAAGCCGCCGCCAACTTTAACAGGGAGGTATCCATTAATGAGTAAGAGCGCGCGAATCATCGGGGTCGGAGGTTATAAGCCGCCCAAAATAACCAATGAAGAGTATATTGAGATTTTTGGCAAAAAAGCCCGCATTATCTCAGAAAAAATTCCCCATGCCAGCCGCTTCAGCGTAATTAATCTTGCTACGGGGGAAATTAAAACGACCAATACGGAAATGGCGTTTGAAGCCGCCAAGGCCGCGCTCAGCATGGCCGGAATCAGCGAAAACAATATTGAGATGATCATATACTCCTCAGCCACACCCGATTACTTATTACCGCCTTGTTTTACGATCTTACAAGAAAAACTGGGTATTGCGGAATGCATGGGTTTCGACATCCGTTCAGGCTGTTCCGGCTTTGGCGCGGCGATGATTAGCGCTCAACAGTATATCCAAACCGGAATGGCCCACCGTGTGCTGGTAATAGGCTCCGATCTCTCATCCAGCAGGTTTTCTTTTCTATTCGAAAATGATAAAAAAGACTTTCCATTAAAAGCTTTATATAACCTGATGCTTTTTGGAGATGGGGCCGGGGCCGTAATTCTTGAAGAATGCGCTACGGAAGACGAGGGTATTTTTTATTCCCAATTAGGGTCTACCAGGCCGTTTATCCCTTTTGGGTCAATCATGTCCGTCGGCGGTTCGATTGATCCCTATCCCACAAGTTCAATTGACAAAGAGCAATGGCCGCTATCCCAAGCCGGTCCCCAAACCGAAGCGACCATTCCCGAAGTATTGATTGAAGCTATCCAAAAGTTCATACGACAGACCCAGATGTCGCTGAGTCAATTCGATCACATCATCTTACCGGTAGACTCCGAAAAAATGCTGGAAAAAATCGTCGATCAATTACCCGGATTAAACCTGGAACGAATCATCAGCATCAGCCCGGAAGGCGGAAGCCTGGCCAATGCCGCCGTGCCTCTCACTTTAGTGAAAGCGAAGGAGGAGCAACGCTTCAAGAAAGGTGACAAAATCTTAATTTACGCCGCAGAAAACACCCGCTGGCAACATGGAGTAATCGGGCTCAACTGGAGTTTGTAATGAGAACATATTTTTCTATAAAAAAAATCCAGGCGATTCGCCTGGAAAATCCATAATATGGAATCCTTGGTTTTCGGTTATAAACTGATAATTAATTCCTTTCATCGAGCCGGATCACAATGCCTCCGGCCATCCGGGCAAACCCGTTGTAAAGTAAGGCGGCGATCACCCCCGTCAAACCCGATAATAAACCGTAAACAATGCTTCCAAAGATGGCTCCCATAATAATGGCCAAAATTTGCAACAGTCCGGTGTGTTCCAAACTGGCAATCCCCAGTTGAAGTCCAATACTGTTCAAACAGGTGCCGACAAGAATTGCAATCAAGCTCAGAACCAAGCCTAAAACCAAGCCCAATAAAAAGAGCAATTTAAATGCGGATCCCGCACTGATTCTCTCAATTTCATAGTTCTTCATTCGCACGCCCCCGTTTAATAACCTATCAAAATATATGGGGGCCGGCTGATTTATATTCCAAAAAGCCGGAATGAAGTTTGAGAAAATTGGTTATGACATTTTTCATCATGCCGGTGCCTGGGTTATGATTTGAAAGGAAAAGACGATCCACCGCGAAATACACGAAAGGGCACCAAAAGAAAGCGGCCAAAATGAGTTTCAATTGATTACAAAATTAAAAACTCCGACGAACACTTGGTCAGCAACTCAGGATCCCCATTACGGATTACCAGCGTATCTTCAATCCCCACCACTCCGATGCCCGGAAGCGCTACTTTCGGTTCCACCGCCACCACCATTCCCGCTTCCAGCGGATATTCCATTTTAGGGGCCAGGAAAGGAGGTTCATCCAATTCCAAGCCGACACCATGGCCTACAAACCGGACTTTCTCAGAACCCAGTCCCATAAATTCTTTCTCATAACCAAGTTCCGCAGCGCGCCCGGAAGCCCGCTCAAAAACCTCAAGCCAAGGGATCCCCGGTTTTAAACATTCCAAAATAACCCCTTCCACCTCCACCATGGCTTGATATGCCTTGAACACCTCAGAGGGGGGCTTACCCCAACTGAACATCCGGGTCTGGTCAACATGATAACCCTCAAAAACCAAGGCATAATCCAAAAGCACCGGAACGTTTTGGGGAATTACCTTCATCGCGGCCCCATAGGGCACCGCTCGAGATGTTCCGAGTCCGGCGCAAATCCCATCAAACTTGGTTCCCGCCAGCGTATTTTCCCCCGCCGAACAGACTCCCAGACATTCGATTCCTTCCTTGCGGCAACGCACCAAAAGCCCGTGTCCGTGAAGACGCAGATAATTTTCAATCACCGCGCTTAATTCCAACTCCGTCATGCCGGGCCTGAATTCTTTCTTCACAAGCTCCGGCAAATGGGCTATTATTTTGCCGGCCGCAGCCTGGATTGAGATCTCGCTCTCGGATTTGACCAAGCGTAACCTCCGGATATCAAAGGATAAGTCGATAATTCCGGCCCCGCCGCATAATTGCTGAAAACGGTCTACTGTGGTATAGGAAGTGGCATCCAGAGTAAAGCCGATTTGCTTTGTAGCGTTGATTTTATACGGCTCCAGCAGCCTCATCAAATCCTTGGAATTATAAAATGCTCCCAGCTCAATACTACCGGCCTCATCCTGGATCCGGTTCAGAGATTTCCGGGCCAGGATGAGGGGTTTTCCCATATCCGGGACCAATAAGTACAATGGCTGCAGCGAACCGGTATAATAATAAATGTCGGAATTTTGGGTGAGGATCGCCAAAGCAACCTCTCTTTGGCACAATAGATTTTGGAGTCCAGCGATGCGTTCCAAAAATTCCCGAGCCCTAAAGGATGTCATGTCAAACCCTACTTTCATTGAATTTTAACCTTATAAAAAATTGGCGCGTACTCTTTTGCAAGATTAGCCGCCAATTTCCAGTTTCCTTCTTATAGAACCAAACCTGCGCCTTGATAGGTTGCGCAGGCTTGGCTTAAAAAAATTCTTACCCGAAATATTTCTGTAAAAACTCCAAGTCCAGTTCCGGATAAACCGGGAAACGATCCAGTAATGCCTTAACCCTGGATCGGGCTTCGGCCTTCGCTTTCTCATCCATCGTGTACTTGGCTTTACTAAGTTTGCCGGCATTTTCACCTGAGGTAATCTGTTCCGGTTTGGTATGAGTCAGCACCAATTTGAAAATGGCGGCCATTTCCTTCATTTCAGCCTCACCCATCCCGAGCGTTGTTACAGCCGGGGTACCGACCCGTAAACCGCTGGTATACCAGGGACCATTGGTATCAAAAGGCAACGAATTACGGTTCAAAGTAATACCGCATTCCCGGACCGCGCTTTCCGCCTGGCGGCCGGTGAGTCCGAAAGGCCGGACATCAATTAAAAAGAGATGATTGTCGGTACCGCCGGTGGCTACCGCCATTCCTTCATCCAAACAATTTTTTGCAAAGACGCGGGCATTTTCCACTATCTTGGCGGCATAAGCCTTAAATTCAGGCTGACAGGCTTCAGTTAAGGCAATCGCTTTGGCTGCCATTACATGAGGCAACGGACCGCCAATGACCAGAGGGCAACCTTTATCCACATGTTCGGCGAATTCCGCAGTGCATAGCACCAACCCGCCTCTGGGTCCGCGCAGCGTTTTATGAGTGGTGGTCGTTACGACATGGGCATTGGCCACCGGATTAAAATCGCCCTGAAATACTCCACCCGCCACCAGACCGGCGAAGTGAGCCATATCCACCATCAGCGTGGCCCCGGCTTTGTCGGCGATTTGCCGTAAACGTTTAAAATTGATGATCCGGGGGTAAGCGCTAAATCCGGCCAACAAGATCAGAGGTTTGATTTCCAGCGCCATTTTTTCAATCTCATCATAGTCCAGCAAGCCGGTTTCCTTGTTCACACTGTATGAATAAGCATCAAACATCTGGGCCGACACATTCTGGCGGTAACCATGGGTCAAATGGCCACCGGAATAATAGTCCATCCCCAACAACCTCTGATTACCGAGCCGGGACCGTAATTGATTCCAGTCCTCCCGGGTCAAATGGGACGGTTCGGTCTCGCCCAAAGCCTCCAAACCCGGCACCTTCACTTTGGCGTTTAAAATGGCCCAATAAGCCACTAAATTGGCATCCGCACCTGAATGGGGCTGAACATAAGCATGATCGCACCCGAATAATTTACATGCTGTTTCTGCAGCATAAGCCTCAATATGATCAACATTGTCACAACCGGCATAGAAACGGTGAAAAGGAAACCCTTCCGCGTATTTGTCGGTGAGCAAGTTACCCATCGCCATTTGAGTGGAAAGGGAACAGTAGTTTTCACTGGCGATTAATTTCAAATTACTCCGTTGATCCTTCAATTCCTGAACAATCGATTTGGCAACAGCCGGTACAACCTTGGCTACTTCGGTGAGGTTTGCCAAATATCCCAAAAACCCGGAGTGGATGTTTTCGGGTTTGGTGGTTGCCAAATAGTCCCGGATGGCATTTACGTTAACAACATTCGACATGCATTCTCCTCCTATCCGATTGGAAACAAAATAAAAAAATGAGATCGGAGGGACCCCATTTTGAACAAAAGAAAATAAACCATGCGTTCACGCACGCCTCCTCTGTCCTTTTGCCTGAGAGATTGCATCTCCTCCATGAATCGGATAAATCCTCTTCATTCCAGAGCTGATTACCCCTTCGGCGCCCTTTAGGTCTCTCCAGAGATTCGTCGGGTTATACTCCTTTTACCTGAGAGATTGGATCCCCGGAATTTAAGTAGCCTTCCACCCGGGGTCTAGCCCAATTTTCCAGACCTTCACTGCATTTTCCGGATAAATAAACCAACTTAATTGCGGTGCTTTTGCCCCTTCGGTGTAGCGTACGGGTCCGCAGACCACAGTACGTTAACTCTCATATAACCGTCAACCGATGCTATAGATTATAAACTTCTTCAAAAATGTTGTCAACCATTGAAAGGTCAAGATGAAACCCTGATTCTTCGGTAACTTAACCTGGACAATGACAGGCGGTTATTGGAAGGTTTACTTGGCTCCCGCCTTCATCAGCTGGGCTTCTAAAAAACCGGTGGTGAGCTGAAGCACTTCATTTTCCTGTCCCAATTGATTAAAAGTATGATCGCCGCCGTCAATGATATGAAACTCAACCCGGTTTCCGTATATTTCTTGATACCGCCGCGAAGTGCCTAAGGGCACTGTTTGATCTTTATCGCCATGGAGCAGTAATACTTTTTTGTCATAAAGAACGGCGCTTTTGAAAAGATCCAATGAATTGAGATCTTTGATAAAGTCCATACCCAGGGCCAATCCCCCGACATCGATAAAGCCGGTTCGGTGTGCTTCTTGCATTTCAGCATCGGATTTCTCTCTGGGAGGAATATCTTTCATGTTTCCGGCCGGAGCCCACAAACATAGGGCCTGAATATCTTCTTTGCAATCACCTGCAAGCATGCTGGCCACCACTCCGCCCATACTCAGCCCGACCAGGGAAATCCCCTCCCGGTCCACAAAATCGAGAGTTTTTACGAATTTTAAAATGCTTTTGCCATCTTCAAGTTCTTTGGAGAGGGTCATGTCTATAAAATCCCCGTCGCTTTCCCCACTGCCCCCGAAATCAAAGCGTACACTGGCGATGCCTTTTTTCTCAAGCAATCTCGACAGTTTAACAAAAATAAAATGGGGTTCCATTTTATTGCCGGTAAAGCCATGAAAAATCATCACCATCGGCATTTTTCCGCTTATTCCGTCCGGGATATGAAGCATTCCCCGCAAGGTCAAAGATCTGCTTTCCATTTCCACCGCTTTTTGCATGAAGACCGCCTCTCATTTCAATATTATCGGATAAATTTCAAAGGAAAATATAAGCACTCTGCCCAAAAACAATCCATAACCCAACATAATGGTCAACCGGAGCCTCTTTTTATGACTCTTCTTGTATTTAACAGTTCTCATCCTTCAATGGGCATTCGAATTTCAGTGAGCAATTTTTGGGGACTCCGCGGAAAAATTATTCCCGGGCCTTTTAGGTAGATCTCCAAACAGGGGAGATGCATCTTCAAATGATGCAAATTAATATAATCGATCATCGCCTTATACGATTCTTGGATGGTGCACATGCATTAAAAACAAGCCACTCTACAGCTTTAACCTTGGCAATGACTAAAAAGTAATAAGTGCTGTTAAGGGTCACCAGCAACAGCATGATTGCCAGCCCCAGTGAAACCTTGTGGACTAAAACTGTTTGAAAGAGACTATCATATCGATTCCTCCATTGAATTATTTTTCTCTTTCTATGATAAAGTCTCTAGTACGTGGAGGGTCAACAGGTTTTAAATAAAGTCCGCAAACATTCCGGCCCCGCAGTCATTGGCAGCGCTGCCGCTGATTCCGATGATAAATTTTTGACAACCCCTTTGAAGCGCCGATAGGATCAATTGAACGGTTCCACAAGTTGTAGCTTTCAAAGGATCCCGCTCTGATAAGAATCCGGGGCAAAATAATTTTCATGGAACACCCCTTTTCTATTCGGATTAAAAAAGCCGGTTGCTATTTTTTCTACACCATCTTTCATTATCCTTGGAAAGCTTGCAACTTTTCCATGATATCGTTTTTGCAAAAACGATTCTTATTCCCCTGGAGAGGACCAAAAAGGCTCCCGAAAAGACCACCATAAAATATAAAAAAAGGAACTGGTGCAAAATATAATTATGCGAAAGAAATATACAATGATCGCTCTGAAAAATATGCGCCCCTGGATTTGTATATCCCAATCCATAAATTTTTTTTTGCAACAGCCCGTTTTTTCCTCAATCTATACTGTTTGGTTATTTCCCTGCATTGACCTTGTTATATTTCAAAGCCGCTCCGACAAAACCTTTAAACAACGGTTGCGGCCGGTGAGGCCGGGACTTAAATTCCGGGTGATACTGGGTAGCCACAAACCAGGGATGGCTTGGAATCTCAACGATTTCCACCAAATGGCGATCCGGAAGGATACCGGTTATTTTGAGTCCAGCCTGTTCCATTTTAGCCAAAAATTGATTGTTCACTTCGTAACGGTGGCGGTGCCGCTCATAAATAAGCTCTTGCTGGTAAGCCTGATAAGCCAAAGATTCTCCCGGGGCAATTTTTACCGGATCCAAACCAAGCCGCATGGTCCCGCCCATATCGGCGATTTCTTTTTGTTCCGGCAGTAAGTCGATAACCGGATAAGGTGAAGCCGGATCAAACTCGGAGGAATTAGCGCCCTTCATTCCACAGACATTCCGGGAGAACTCAATCACTGCACATTGCATTCCCAGACAGATGCCGAGATAGGGTATATTTTGTTCCCGCGCCATCTTGATGGCGGCGATTTTCCCTTCAATACCCCGGTTGCCGAAGCCGCCCGGCACTAAAATGCCGTCAACCTGGCCAATTACCTTTTCTGGGCCGTCCTTCTCAATGGTCTCCGAGTTAACCCACTTGATATTAATTTGCGTTTCATGAGCGATACCGGCATGCCGTAGTGCTTCCGCCACACTTAAATAAGCATCCGGCAGTGAAACATACTTACCGACAATCGCAATGGTCACTTTATATTTAGGAGATTTAATCTTGGCGACGATTTCCCGCCAGACTTTTAAATCCCGTTCATTGCATTGCAAATGTAACCGCTTGATGACAATATCATCGAGCCCCGCCTGTTCCAGTAAAAGCGGAACTTCATAGATGGTTTTGGCATCCAGATTGGGGATAACCGCATCCTTGCTGATATCACAAAATAAGGCAATCTTGGCTTTCAACTCATTGGAAAGCGGCTTTTCGGAACGGCAAACGATAACATCCGGTTGAATGCCGATGCTCCGCAACTCTTTCACGCTATGCTGGGTCGGTTTGGTTTTTAATTCCGATGCGGCTCCGATATAAGGCATCAGTGTCACATGAATGTACATCACATCATCGCGACCGATTTCGCTTTTGAATTGACGAATCGCTTCTAAAAAAGGCAGGCTTTCAATATCCCCAACAGTACCTCCCACTTCAACGATAACCACATCAGCCTGGCTTTCTTTAGCCACCCGGTGAATGCGTTCTTTAATCTCATTGGTTACATGGGGAATGACTTGAACAGTGCCTCCCAAAAAGTCGCCCCGCCGTTCTTTGGTGATGATGGACCAATAGATTTTCCCAGTCGTTACATTATTGCTTTTACTCAGGTTCTCATCGATGAAGCGTTCATAATGACCTAAATCCAGATCGGTCTCTGCGCCGTCATCGGTAACAAATACTTCCCCATGCTGATAAGGGCTCATTGTGCCGGGATCAACATTAATATAAGGATCGAGCTTTAAAATCGAAACACTAACCCCCCTACTTTTGAGCAAACACCCTAACGATGCAGCGGTTATCCCTTTACCGAGCGATGAAACTACGCCACCGGTGATAAAAATATATTTAGCCATTGGTAGAAACCTCCTGCCGGGGTACGGCAACTTAATTTTCTTCGTCATATTTTTGATAAATGGGCTCAAATCCGTAATCAATGACATAAACTGCAAGAGCCCCGTAAACTAATAACAATGGGAATACCAAACCGATACTGATTACAAACATGAGCCCCATAAAAAGGCTAAGGGCCAGTGTTAAACTCATATTATCCATCGTTAATAAAAACGATTTTTTAATCACTTTTTTCAAAGTATTATCCAGATATATCAAAGGATGGAAATAAAAAGATGTTAAAGAGAATAAAAACAACATATATGCCGACAAGACGCCTGCAATAATCAACAGTAAATTGGAATTTCTAAATGCAATCACGATATTGAGCAACATGATTACAATAAGAAAAGAATATATCCAATGAACACCTGCAGAACGCCAATAGCTTTTTTTGAAAATCTCCAGGAACTTTTTAAAATTGACATAATCCCCTTTGCGGACTTGATATATGCCATACCAGGCTGTTGTAATCGGCCCGGTTAACAGTCCGTTCCAGAAAGCAATGAATATCGATCCCAACAGAAAAAAGGCGAAACGGTCTCCACTGGCCGATAATCCGTGGGCTGTCGCCAAACCACCCCAAAGCCCGTACAATGTAAACAAAATCGGCAAAAAACTCATGCACCAGGTTAAACTGATTAAAAACGAAAGCCCCATCGAGCTGTAAATTTCGATAAACGTTTTCTTCAAAGTATTACCCACGGTTGCAAGAAACGGTAACTTTTTCATCATCAATCAACACCTCTTCTTTTCAATCCTTACATCTTTTCCGGCGCCGATACGCCCAGTAATGCCAAACCTCTTTGCAATACAAAACTTAATCCCTTGGCCAGAGCCAACCGGGCCCGAGTCTGCTCCATGTCATCGCTGATAAAGCGGCGCCGATTATAATATGAATGAAACATGGTAGCCAGCTCCAATAAATAACCCGTTAAGCGGTGTGGTTCCCGCTTGATAGCGGTTTCGCTGATTAAATCCGGGAAATGGGCCGCCTTCTCCACCAGAGACTTTTCCTCTTCATCCCAATATTGAAGAAGTTCCGGACCAAACACCAGATTTAACTGTTCCGGGCTTGCCTGTCTGAAAATACTACAAATCCGGGCCAGTGCATATTGAACATAAAAAACCGGGTTTTCATTGCTCTGCGATTTCGCTAGCCCCATATCGAAGTCTAGATGGCTGTCGGAACTGCGCATTAAGAAAAACCAACGGGCAACATCATTACCGACTTCGTCCAGCAAATCGTTCATGGTAATGAAATCCCCCCGCCGCTTGGACATTTTAAAAGGCTGACCATCCTTTAAAAGATTAATCTGCTGCGCGATTAACACTTCAAACTGAGCAGGATCATATCCCAGGGCCGCCAGGGCCGCTTTCATTCTCGGAATATAACCATGATGATCCGGCCCCCAAATATCAATCAATAAATTGAACCCGCGGTTGAATTTGTTTACATGATAGGCAATATCCGAAGTGAAATAAGTGGTCCGGCCATCGGCAGTGGTTAATACCCGGTCTTTATCATCGCCGTAATCGGTCGTTTTCAGCCACAAAGCCCCGTTCTGCTTGAAGGTCAATCCCTTTTCCTCAAGATCTTTCATGATTTGAGTTACTGCGCCTTGTTCATGGAGACTGCGTTCGCTAAACCAACAATCATAATGGACCCCATAATTACCGAGATCCTCTTTTTGGGAAGCCAAAATCCGGGTATAACCCAAATCTTTAAAAGTTTTGACCCGTTCCGGTTCGGAAAATTCCAGGTAAAAGTCGCCTTTTTCCGCAATAAACTCCCGGGCGATATCATAAATGTATTCACCACGATAACCATCTTCGGGAAACTCCACCTTCTGGCCAAGCAATTCCCGATAGCGGGCATCAATGGAACGTCCCAGAGTCTCAACTTGAACGCCGTAGTCATTTACATAATATTCCCGCCATACCTTGGCGCCGGATGCAGACATTAAATTGCCCAAAGTGTCACCGAGAGCGGCGGCTCTGGCGTTGACCACAACCATGGGACCAACCGGATTGGCGCTGACAAATTCAAGTTGAACATTGACGCCGGTTAAGTCCGAATTATCTCCGTAATGTGCTTTTTCGGCTATAATGGTCTCTAAGACCTCTGTCAGCCAACTGTCATTCAAATAAAAATTGATAAAACCGGGGCCGGCCACCTCTGATTTGGCAATATAGGGATTAGACTGCATGGACTGAAGTATGATTTGGGCCGTATCCCGGGGCGCCTTTTTAACGGTTTTTGCCAAAATCAAAGCCAGATTCGAAGCAAAATTACCATGGCTCTTGTCCTTGGGTACCTCCAGGATTACCGGCGGAAGTTCGTCAAACGTCAGTTTTCCTTCCTCACGAGCCCGAAAGGCCGCTTGTTCCAAAGCGTTTTTCAAGCTTTCTTTTACTTTTCGAGTAATAATTTTTTCCATTCAAAACTCCTTCATTGACGCTAAAACAGATTTTCCACCAAGTCATGAAGAAAGGCCACCGCGGTGACCTTTCGTTATGATGCTTTGCTTTCGCTTTTTGCTGCTGATGATGCCGTGCCCGTTGATTTGGAGTCGCCGGATTTTGAATCGGAAGCCGGGGACGTTGAAGTAGAGCCGGCAGAGCTAGCAGAGCTTGAGGATTTATCCTTGGCCGCGTTCCCTTTATTATCGCCGGACCGGTAATCCGTGGTATAAAATCCGGAACCTTTAAAAATCACATTATTGTTCAGGCTGATCAACCGCCGGACAGCCCCGCCGCATTGCGGACATTCTGTCAGTACCGTGTTGATGCCATGAAATTGCTCAAATTTACCACATTTTGAGCATTCGTATTCATATGTCGGCATGGCTGCACCTCCTTGATGAATATAAACAAGAATATCTTACGGGAAAGAAAGATAAATGTCAAGACAAGGTATGGGATCATTTTAAGGTTAGATTACCCAATTATCAGCCGTTGTCATGCGGCAAAATAACCACAAACCCAATAAAAGCAGAATCATCCAAAAAAGAATTCGCCCTAAATAAGGATTTTTCTCCTTAACCAGCAGCTGCAAACCAAACAGGATAATCAACGCCGGCCAATAATGACGCGCCAATTCCAAATAGAATGCCCCGAAATTCTCCGGTAAAAGATTGCTGTTTTTTAGCAATAACATTACCCCTAATAAAATGCAAAATAACGCTACGGCGATTTTATTCATTCCTCAAAATCCTCCCTGGTAATCGGATATACACTTATTTCAGAACCTCGGTAAATAAACAAAAAGATCAGCGGATTCCACTGAGGATTTTCCAAAGGGGAGGCCGCCACTTCCTGCGGATTACAATCAAACTCTTCAAAAATGACTCGTCTTTGGATATCCCGGACCGCCAAGTCATTCCACTCCGGGATATATTGTTGACGGTGGTTTTGATTTTGCCAAAACTTATATCCCTTCGGGTGCAAATCCGGATTGGATTTTCCGGCCCATGCCGGTAGCTCCACCATTCGCTCCGAACTGAGCAAATCGTATTTCAACAGATTTTGTAAAGCCCGGCCGTCTAAATCCATTGAAATGTAAAACTGTAATAAATAGTCATATAAATCTTTGACCTTATGAGAGTTTTCATCCAAACCCCTTTTTTTCCACCAGGCCGCAAAATCCTCAAACAAACGAAAAGGGGTGGAAAATTGAGCAATTAGGTAATCAAAACTTAACCGAAAGCGCTCCGAATTATAATACCGTTCCAATAGGTCTTCAATAACTTTCAATTTCAAAAGTTCTTCATAAGATATCCAGCGGCTGGCCATCACTTCGTAGGGGGTTTCCCCGGTATACAAATATCCGTATTCCTCAGCCTTTTTACGCAATCCGGAACCATGGAGAAGTTTTAAAAAACCAAGCTGCAACCGGTTGGGCTTCAACAGCAGATTATCATTGAACGTTTTGGCAAAGCTCCGGTAGTCTTCTCCCGGCAACCCGGCGATGAGGTCTAGATGCACAAAAACTTTGGTAAATTCCCGGAGCCTGTGTACATTTTGCCCAAGCCTAAGAAAATTCATCCTCCGCTCAATCAGGGAGAGGGTCTCCGGATTGGTGCTTTGAACCCCGATCTCAAACTGGAAAAAGCCCAAGGGAGCCTTTGCCAGGATCTCCAATGATTCCTCATCAAGCAAATCGCCGACGATTTCAAAATGAAAATTGGTCCCACAGGGATATTGCCCGCGCGCTTCCAATAAAAAGCTCCAGATTTCCTTGGCCCAGGACGGATTACAGTTAAAAGAGCGGTCTACGAATTTGACCTGCGCGATATCGGCTTTCATGAACGCCAATAATTCCGATTTCACCCTCTCCAAGGGGAAATACCGCACCCCGTGTTCGTTGGCGGAAAGGCAATATTGACAGGAGAAAGGGCATCCGCGGGTGGTTTCATAATAAACCAGCTTTTTACGGAAAGGCGCCAAATCCTCCGGATATGGGAAAGGTATCAGGCCCAAATCTATGATATCTTCCCGTAAACGGTTTTGAATAATCCGGCTTCCCTCCCGGAATACCAGACCATCAATGGAACCCCAATCATCCTTTCCAGAAGAAATCTCATCCAGCCATTCTTTGAATGTTAACTCGCCCTCACCCGCGATGATAAAATCAACCGCCGGACATTCTTCCATAATATCCCGGGGATCCGCCGAAACCTCACTGCCGCCCAAAAGGATTACCGTCCCGGGTGATAAAGCTTTCAGCCTTTGACAAAGAATACGGGTTTGCCCGATATTCCAAATGTTACAGGAAAAGGCCACCACATCGGCATGTTCGGAAAACAACTCACCGCAAATCCAAGATAGGTCCTGATTGATGTTGAATTCCCTAAAGTAAAGTCCGGGATGGTCGAGACGGTTAAATTGGAATAAATACCACAAGGCTAGGGAAGTATGGACAAATTTGGCATTCAAAGTCGTAAGCAAAATTTTCATGAAGTTATTATTTACCGTTATTTCCAAAAATCCTGCCGTAATTTCATTTCAACTTCGTAGAGTCCAGTCTGTCGTTCTAAAAAGAAAAATAAGGCACAGAGTTCACAGAGGAAAAAATTTTTACTCTATGTCCTGTGGCATATAAAGAGTTTTTACCTAATATTAAATTCCCGATAACAGGGTTTGCCTCCAAATTGTCGAAGTCAAAGCGGAATCGAGGTGCTTTTCTTGTTTATAGATTGCCATATGCATGCTTTTGCGGATAAAATTGCCCATAAAGCCGTCAATCAATTGATTAACTATTATCAAATGCCCACTCCCTTTGGAGGCCGTTTGGACGATGTCTTGGCTGCGGCGGATGAAGCAGGATTGGATGGACTGGTTCTATTGGTTGCCGCCACCAAACCGGAACAGGTAAAACCGGCCAATGACTGGGTATTATCGATGGTCAATCAATACCATCAAGAAAAAGAAAAAGCGCTACCAAAACTTAAAATAGCACACTTCGGGACCTACCACGTTGACGATCCTGGATGGCTTTCCGAAATCAAGCGGTTGCGTTCAGCCGGTGTCAAAGGAATTAAGCTTCATCCGGAGTTTCAGGGTATCGACCTCGCCAATCCGAAGTTAAAGCCTTTTTTGGAAGAAGTTAAAAATGATTTTATATTAATGATTCATGTAGGCGATCCGGTGGTTAGTCCCAACAATATGAGCACACCGAAAAAAATCGCCGCCATTCTGGACGATTTCCCTGGAATAAAGATTATTGCAGCCCACCTGGGCGGATACTGTTTTTGGGATGAAGCCTACGACCTCCTGGCCGGCCGCGATGTTTACCTGGACACTTCAAGCGCCCTCAGTTATATGGATCAGGGACTTGCCCGTAAAATATTCGCCAAACACGGTACGGACAAAATCCTTTTCGGCAGCGATTTCCCTTTGCGCTCACCCAGACAAGATTTCGAAGTATTGGATAGGATCGACTGGCTTTCCAACAGGGATAAAGAACGGATTTTAGGTTTAAACTGCGCGCAGTTGTTGCCGGAGTTGCAATGTCTCATGGAGCATTGAATCAACCAAAAAGCTTGACTATAATTGCACCGGTAATCGTTTTAATCTAAAATGTATCCAAAAAGCAATTTAAAATAGTAAGAAACACCATATATTAATTCTTCAAATAGTTTATTTCAATATATTGTGTTCTGGCATGTGTGCGCAGTCCCTAAATTCACTAATAGCGGAGAAAGGTTCCAGCCGGTAAAAATGAAAGGCATCTTCGGCAATTAGGTTTTGATTTGCGCTCTTCGCAAATACATATCGCTTATATTTTAAATTTCCCCACACTGCCGGAAAGTTCATCCGCTATTTTTAACAGCTCTCCGGCCAGAGAACTCACTTGCCCGGCAATAGCCGTTTGTTCCTCAGCGGAGGCAGAAACCTCCTGTGAAGAAGCGGCGGTTTCTTCCGAAATAGCGCTGATACTGGTGATAAAATTGGTGGTTTCTTCCTTTACCGCATTAATCTCTTGAATATTCTCATTGACATTGGAAAGCTTGGATACGAAATTGTTCATGGCATTAATGATTTGATCGAATGATTTTTGGGCCTCCTCCACAGTAGCCAGTTGTTCCACCACTATCTGGTGGGCCTCAAAACCTGTTTGGGCTGAAGCACTGCTTTTGGTTTGAATTTCTTTCAGGATGTTATCGATTATCCGGGCGGTTTCATGGGACTGCGCCGCTAATTTATTGATCTCTTCCGCGACTACCGCAAACCCCGCGCCGTGTTCCCCGGCTCTGGCTGCTTCAATGGCCGCATTTAGCGCTAATAAATTGGTTTGTTCGGCGATCCCGGTGATCGCTTCGGTCAGATTCTTAATCTCTTCTGCGCTGGAACTTAAATTTTGGACATCTTTCACCACTTGGTTGGTGATTTCATCCGTTTCATTCGCCTTTTGAGTCAACCGCTGAACCATTTCTTTCGATTGCCGACCCATCTCGCGCACCGATTCGATAATCTGTTTCATCTCCAGGGATTGAGAAACAACGGCTTCAATTCGATTCGCCAGTTCAACCATTTTTTGACTGGTTTTTTCAGTTTCTTGGGTTTGTTCCATAGTGCCATGGCCAATCTCCATCATTGCCATAGCCACCGTTTCAGCTGTTCGGGCCGATTGGTTGGAACTTTCCTCTAAAACCCGGCTACGCCCGAGCACCTCGCTTACGAGATTTTGTGTGTCCCTGATCAATACCCTGATTTGGCCCATCATCCGGTTAAAACTCTGACCAAGCTGTCCCAATTCGTCTTGGCTTTCCAGATTGACTTCCAGCGCTAAATCTCCGTTTTCCGCCTGTTTCATCGCCTTCATGACCTGCTGTAACGGACGGGAGATTCCTAATGCCGTTATGATCGAAATAATCACCACGATTACACTGATAATGATTCCCAGCGCCAACGCCCACAAGCCGACCATAGTGGACTCGGCGTATAAATAAGAATTCGGAGCGATACCCAGCAAATACCAATCTTTCCCCTGAATTGGATTGACCGTCATCAATACATTTTCGTTTTTAACCTTTTCCGGGAATTTTCCGAAGTCTTCCTCCAAGTCGACCATTTTTTTCATAATGTTGGGGTCGCCAACCAAAGTACCGATGTTTTTGCCCAAATCATCCCGAAACGGAGTCGCCAGTACCATACCATTCTTGGTAATAATCATCGAATAAGGATGCTTCAAAATGGATTTTTCCGACTGTTCGGACGATTCTTTGTACAATGTAAAATTAATCACTTGATCCAATTTGTCGGGACGAACAAGCACGGTCACCACTCCGATAGGTTGAAGACTCTTAATGTCTCCCACCAATCGGCTAAGACCTATCCAGCCTTTGAGGTAAAACCAATGGATTTTTCCTTTCAAGGCGAGCGCTCTTTTGAAATCGGCGGTTTTGCCAAATTCCTCGGCGGAAATAGCGTTAATCCCAGTGGCGTATTGCCGTTCATTACTGAGCGAATTAAAAAGAATGGCGGAGTCGGTATCCAAAGTTACAGCGGAATTATCAAAGATTTTCTTGTATCGCTGATTAATATCTAAAAAATTCAGGCCGGAATCATTGACACATTCAGCCAGCAACTGGTTTATTTCAGGATTGGATATCATTTGCACAGAGAAGTCTTCGTATTTATTCAACTTCAAATCCAAATTGTTCCTAACCTGGGTGAGTTCCCGTAACGAGTACTGGGCGATCTTATCAGCAATCGCGGCTTTGGAAATATGGTACGAAATCAACCCCATAAAGGCCAAAGGAATAATGGACACCGCCAATAAGATTAAAATCAGCCGATTCCTGATAGATATGTGATTTAAGAAAGAATAACTTTCCTGTTTAACAAATGCAGTAAGATTTTTCTTAAAAACATCATAAGTTTTCATTCAACCACCTCTTTAATTCCATCCCATAGTGACGTCAACTATTTTATGAGTTTATATTCCCCTTGCTTAGCCTCAACCAATATCAAGATCTAGCCCTCGTTTGTCGTAAATAAAGTTTAATAAGGAGATTGAAAATACTATCATTTTAAAGGGGCTGTCCAAAAGTAATCGAAGCTTTCAGACAGCCCACCTATCAGGTCATTATCTTGAATTCTTAAGCTCTTTTACCAAAGCAACCTGGGCATCCTTGAGGGCTTGGGCGGGTGCTTTTTTACCGCTATATGCTTCTTCATAGGACAGGTGAATAAATTTAGTGGCCATGGTATTCCAGGGAACTGTATCATCGCCCTGGCCGTATTTGACATAATCCAAGATCGCCTTATTCATCCGGGGATCGGCTGCGGCGTAGTCGTCTTCCAGCGACTTACGAACAACCGGCATCTTCAGTGTCCTCATCCGGAGTTCCATTTGTTCCTTGGACATTAAAAACTTGATTAATTCCCAGGCTTCTTTCTTATACTTGGATTCGTTGCCGATGGCAAAAAGCCGGAAGCCGCACCAACCGATCTTCTTCTTTTGGGTTATCACCGGGGCGAATCCAATTTTTTCTTTCAAGGAAGGGTCATTAGCCAGCATGGTCATGGCTTGACTCGGCTGAATGAATGACATGGCGCTTTTCCCATAAATAAAAGGAGTGGTGTCTTTCTTCACGTAGTCGTAAGGAATACTTACCAGCGCATTTTTTAAATTCATAATGTACTCATAAGTACTGATCAAGGCCGCATCGTCCAACATTGGCTTTCCTTTTTTATTATCAATGACCAATGCGCCGTTTTGACGGGCGAACTGCTTTACAAAGGCACTGCTGTTGAGGGCCGGGATATCGAGACCCGCACGAACTACATTGTTTTTATCGTCACGCACCGTAAGCTTTTTGGCATAAGCCGCGAGATCATCCCAGTTCGCCGGCGGCTTTTCAGGATCCAGACCGGCCTCTTTGAAGAAGTCCTTTCGGTATGCCAAAACATCGGGATTGGGGTAATAACCCAATCCGAGTAATTTTCCCTTGTATCTTCCTAAATCATAAACACTTTCAAAAATATCGCTTTTTTCATTCCAGCTGTTCACTAACTTATCGAGCGGGTAAAAATCGCCTTTAGATCCCCGAGTCCCAATTTGGGTCAGCATGGCGGAAAGAACATCCGGATAGGTTCCGCTGAGCAAAGCGGCATTTAATTTCAAATCCTGGTCGGCTTGAGCCTGAGGTAGGGTCGTGATCTCCACTTTGATTTGAGGATGGGTTTTTTCAAAAGCTTTGATCGCATCCCCAAAATAGGAGTCCATTAATTTGTTCTGACTCTGAAACCAAAATGAGATCGTCGTGGTTTTGGGCGCGGCCATCACACTCATCCCACAAACCAAGATCACCACAAAAATCAGTAAAGAAATTTTTTTCAACTTAAGATGCCCCCTTTTTAATCTTGTCAATAATAATCGAACCATCCGTATTGCTCCCTTTTCTCACCCCCGTTCGGTCAATCAAATTCTCTGATTGATTAAAAAAAGCCGTGAAGAATTAATAATTCTGGTGCTCCTTTAAGTCACGGCAGGCTGATACTCTTATATTTTTTAATTTAATTCATCTTATCATCAGAACAAGGGAAAAAACGTATAACCTTTAAAAAATTTCATAAACTCTTCTAATTATACCAAATAAGGATATAATAAAAAAGCTGTATATTGCCAAATTGTAACTTGATAGTTACGATTATCCCCTGCTTGTCTAATATTCATAAAGATTTGCTTGTTAAAAAATTCAATTTTTAAACCCTGAAAATATATAAATTTACAATAAAAAAATACAATTAGTACGTCTTCGACATGCTCCCCCCGGGTATGCCGAGGAAAATTCATGTATCGAATACTAATTGTTGTTGATGAAAAGCTCTTATTTATCCGCTAGAATCAGCAATAGGCGATGAGCTCAGCTCTTCCCCAAAAATCCCAGCACTCCGCTCATGATCATCTGGGCTGAAAGCGCCGCCAGCACCAGGCCGGTAATTTTACACATAATGGTCAATCCCTGCTTTTTAATGAGTTTTTCAATTTCACCACTAAGATACAACAACACCCCGACACCGATAATTGCCAGGCACAGGGCACTGATTCCAATGACCCGTTCCCACATACGTTGCAGCTCAACGCCCATTACCAATAAGGCTCCGGTGGTGGCAGGCCCCACTGTAACCGGGATTGCCAGCGGTACCACGGAAATATCCTCATTGGAATCTTTCGTCGGAATTTTATCTGTTCCCTGAACGAGAGCAATGGCTGACAACATCAGCAATATCCCGGTGCCGATCCGGAACGAATTCAGGGTAATCCCGAACAATGAAAAGATGACATCGCCGGTAAGAAATAAAATGATGCAAATGATGATCACCGAAAAAGTCACTTTAACAGCCAGCTTCTTTTTTTCCGGTATTTCCATGGCCCGGGTCATCGAAAGAAAAGTGGAAAGCAGGAAAAACGGAGTGAGCAGAAAGAAAAACTTAATAAAAATGTTGATAAATAAATTATGCATCTTCTCTCCTAAGTCGCAGTTGAAATTGAACTTTGAGCTAAATTGGGATGTACCCATTCCAGAGCTTTTGTTTCGACGAAGGTTGCCATTTTCCTTTTTGGTTATAACCCTGCTGCAGATAAAATATAAATAACTAAAGAAACCTGAAAAATAAAAGTACAGGAGGCCTCTATGCCTTTAAAATCTTATTCAGTTCTAAAATGCAAGATCGTAGAGGGAAGGGAAGGGGAAAAACAAAGTCCCCATTTTCAAATTCATGGTTTGGACCCGGACAATATTCATTACCGGATCGCCGTCAATATTCACTCCCAAACAACCCCCTCCGATTTACTGTATTACTGTAAGGAAAACTTCGATCACCCCATTATCCAGAAAATATCCGCGCTAGCCACCGGCATGACACCACTGGCCGGTGTCAATCAATTTCCGGCATTGGATTTTCTCCGGGGGAACCTCTTTGAACCCGCCGAAATGCAGATTCTACCAGCTGAGTTACCCGGTCCGGATAATGATCTCAATGAAAAAATCGCCAAGTATGTCCGCTGGGCAATTAGTATGAACGATGCGGAACTTTATGCTTTCGGAGCAGCGTGGGGACCTGAGGAAAAATTAGATTCCTATTTTGGGTTTGAGCCGGGCCGGGGAATTCATGATATTCATATGAATCAAGGGAATTCGGGAAAATGGGCGGCAGATAACGGCCCTTGGCAAGACGGAGGGTTATTCTTTCATTTTCCGGCCACTCAAAAATGGGTCGCCATATTTTTGGCTTTTCAATCCCAGAGCTTTATCACGGATAAGGTCAGCGGCGAGCCGATCGGTGATGGCGTTTTAGCCTCCGGGCCCGCCGAATCGGTTCGGATTGTTGCCGCATTGGTCAACCCATCGGCTAAAAACCGCGAGAGTGTGACCCTAATCAATCCTACCAATCAAAAAATCGACATCACCGACTGGGTCCTCGCCGATAACTCAGGCTTCAAACGAATACTATACGGCGATATTCGCTCCGGAGAGTTGCTAACCATTCATTTATCCCCGAAATCCAGTCCACACGGGCATGGATTCATGAAGGAAAACGGGATTATTACCCTGCTGGACCGAAACGGCCGCAAAGTCCATGGAGTTTACTATGGGGAAAAGGACTACCAAAGAACAGATTTTACGATTATTTTTTAATTCTGTTCTTCGACTTCGATGCCAGCCGCTTTCATCAGATACAAGGCATTCCTGGTTTCCGATATGCCGGGCCGTATCATATAGTCAAAATCGAGTTTTCCGTCACGAAAAAACTCTTGAAAATGATAATTTTTCACCTGTTTACATTCCTTTTCAAGCTCACCCAGTTCCAAATCATGGGTGGAAACCATACCGGCGGCTTGATTGCGAATTAATTTCTTGACCAACACTTTCGCCCCCAAATGGCGATCGATAGAGTTCGTACCCTTAAAGATTTCATCCAGCAGGAAGAAAATGTTTTTTTGAGCGGCAGTGGCCTCCACAACCATTTTAATGCGCAGAATTTCAGCATAAAAGGTGGAAATATTCTTTTCCAGGTTATCGCTAACCCGCATACAGGTATAAATCTTCATCCGTGAGCAAGTTAAAGACCGGGCGCAAACCGGAGCTCCGGCATAGGCCAAAACCAGATTAATGCCGGTCGTCCGTAGATAAGTGCTTTTTCCGGACATGTTAGAACCCGTAATCAATAATACCTTGACCTGATTTTGAATTTCCAGATCATTCCCTTTACGAGCCGCCTCAGGAAGCAAGGGATGTCCCAAGCTTTCTGCAGTGTAAACCGGGGTATCTTCAACAATCTCCGGGACGGCCCATTCCGGATGATCGGAATTCAATGTGGCTAAACTGGATAGGGCCTCCATTTCGCCGATTGTATCCAGCCAGTTTCTCAAATGGCTCCCCGACTTTTGTTTCCAATTTTCCAAAGCGATGAGGCAATGATAGTCCCATAAGGTTAAAGTATTGAAGATTCCATACATGGCATGATCCCGGGTAGCTACCTGATCTGCTATTTTTACCAGCCGCCGCAGTTGAATTTCGGCGGTTTCTTCCTGCCGGTTCTCCAGTCCCTTCTGCATGCTTTTTAAATAAGCGGTGGTAAAGCTTTTTTTCTCAATATGAGCCAGCAATTCCCGATAAAGCTCCAGATTTTTGCGGTAATAAAAAACCGTATTCAATATTCTTTTTCGTTGCTTACCATGGATTTTTAGGAATATGTATTGTAACAACAATAATCCGGCAGGAACATAAATCGGTATTTTACGGGTAGTCAAGAGTATCAACCAAGTTCCCAAAGTAACCAAACTCAAAGAGCGGACCCCCAGGATTACCGCTTTTTTCGTATAAAAAGGCAGTAGGTTCTTAGCCCATTCCACTAATTCAAAAGGGTCTTGATTTACCCCAGACATTACAATACCGTGGGCTGAAAACCATTGCCTCCATTTCAAATTTTTGGAAAGTTCACCGATAGCCTGCTGCCGCCGGGCAATGATGGGGGCACTTTCCGGCGGCTGAGTCAGAAGGGCCGCCAACCTCCGACGGCCTAAAAAAGTATGGCCAGTATTTGTCCATTGGAATAGAGAGGCTTTTCCGAAAATGTCCAAATCCGATGAATAGGGATGTTCATCGTCCTTAAATTCTTCCCCTGTATCCGGAAAGGCGGACCATCTTTTGTCAAAGCGCCATAACGCTTGGTCATTCATATCCGTTAAAATAGCGGCCCATTTCTGATTTTCTTGTATTCGGCGGTGCTTCCAGTCAATGATCAAAAGCAGAGCCACACTGGAAATAAACACCCCCCCGCTCCACCAGTACATTTTATTTAATATGAAAATAACCATCATAGCTATTCCGGCCAGAATCACCCACAACTTGTATCGGATCATTCTGCGGAATCCTTTTTCCAGGACAGCCTGAAGATGTTGATAATGTTGCTTTCTTCGGATATATTGGCGGGTTGGCTCTATCAACTCAATCATTCCTTTTTGCCATTTAAAATTGGAATTATGTTTTCCTTCCATATATAACGTAAAATTAGCGACATGATTCCACTAACATAACCCAAATGAAAAAGGCCAACTATAAGATTTCCAGTTGGCCTTTTTCATCGAAACCAGTATTACTTAAAAAGAAAGGTCGCTCCCATCATCCAACGGTCCATATCTACCAGGCCAAAATTGAGCTTAACTTGAGAACCAAAAGATAACTTGGTTCCCATATTCAACCGGTGGGAATCTCCTTCCACATAAAGGTCGACACGGCTGAGTTCGCTACCCTTTCCGGGGTAAAACGCTTTATTGATACCGCCGAAAACACCGTCATACCAGCCCCCACCGGCCCCTATATAACCATCAATACCGACATCCCTAAAATTCTTGGAGAGGACAATGTAAGGCGATATATCATCCCTACCCAAATCTTGGATACCCACTGCCAGCCCCGGAGAATCTTTTTTCTCTTCGAGAATACGGAATTTGGCCCGAACCGAAAAATCAGTATTATCGGGATAATGAAAAGCTGCTATGCCAAGCTCAAAATCCTTCACAAGACCCATATCCAAATTAAAGTAGCTTAAATTATCTTCGGCGAAATTGACCGCCGCTCCCACTTGACCCGGAGCCAATGTCGTTGGAGTCGGAGTGTACATTAAATCGGTAACCCCAAGAACTCCGGCGGCCATCGCCAGATTTGTTACAGAAAACAATAACACCATAATCAAAACGAAACAGGAAAAACGTCTCATCATAGTAAAAACCTCCTTTTATAGATTTTCTAGCAGAGCGTCACGTAAATAAACTGCATTCAAGAATTGTCAAGAGACGCTCTACTTGAGTAATTCGTCACTAGAAATTTTGATAGTTGTTTGGGTGACGAATTACTAGTTTCTCATATACGAACAGGTTCTATTCATACAATGTCTTTCCTGTTGGAAATTTAAGGTCTATTTGATGCTGAAAGGATTGTAATCGGCATGATAATCATAATAATCTTCATTTTCATGTTTCTTAAGCCAGCCGATAACTCCATAGGTAAATGGCGTAGCAATTATCTCATAGAGAGTTTTAAAAATGTAATTCGAAATCAAAACATTGATTAACAATGCCTGTTCCCATACACCGCTAAAGGCGATAAACACAAACAATGCCGAATCAATCAATTCCCCCACAATCGTTGAACCAATGGTGCGAGCCCACAAAAACCTGCCCCGGGTCCAGATTTTCATTTTGGAAAGGATAAAGCTATTGCTGAATTCTCCCGCAAAATAAGCAATTATACTGGCGATGGCAATCCGGGGCGCAGTCATCAACAGTTCTTTGTAGGACCCTTGTAATTTCCACAAAGGATCGGCAGGTATAACCCCGACAACCCAGATCACCACCGCCATCAGCGCCAAGCCGAAAAAGCCCGACCATATGACCCGCCTGGACTTTTCATAGCCGTAGACTTCGGTTAGAACGTCGGCAAAAATATAACTGAAAGGAAACAGCAAGGTCCCGCCATCAAAGGAAAAATGGATTTTCGTAAAAGGCAGGGGAATGGTGATTGCTTTCACGGAAACGATATTGCTAATAATTAAGATGGCTACAAACAGGCCTAAAATGAGATCAAAGTACCGATATTGCCGTTGTTGTTGCTTTGCGCTTATTGTCATTTTTATCTCTCCCCAAGCGTTGCTGTTGCAGTAATCTTAATACCGCCTCTGGGTTTTTGGGAAACAGTCACCGTACACCAATGGGGTTTGCATACCTCAAAAATATCCTGAGCAATTTTTGCCGCTAAGGCTTCGCAAAACCTTCCTTCTTCCCGGAAACTCCAAAGATAAAGCTTTAAACTCTTGCTTTCGATACAATATCCGTCAGGAGCAAATTCGATGGTTACAGTCTCCCAATCCGGTTGTCCTGTGACAGGACACAAGCTGGTCACTTCATCACTTTCCAAAACCACTTTGTCAACCCCTTCCGGTTTGGGAAAAATTTCAAGTTTCCTTGCCGGCATCCGAACCGCTTTGCCCAACGCCTCAAATTCATATTGTTCCATGGGGCTCCTCCAAACGAAAGGGATTGTAGTTGGCTTGATAATCAAAAGTATCGATTTGTTCACGGCGTTTAACCCATCCGACCACTTGATAAGTAAGGGGCGTCGCCAGAATTTCGTATCCCACTTTCCAAATATACTGCGACCCGGCCATTCCAACTAATACGCCCAAGGGTAATGAACCGGCAAAAGCAAGGAATATGAACAATAAAGTATCGATTGCTTCCCCGACTACAGTTGAGCCAATGGTTCTAACCCATAACCAGCGGCCCTTGGTCAATAATTTGATTTTCGATAATACAAAAGAATTGGCAAATTCCCCCCCAAAATAACCAACCACTGAAGCTCCCGCTATCCGGGGAGTTAACCCCAAAACTGCGGCATAAGCGCCCTGCTGAGTCCAAAATTTAGGATAAGGCAACATGACCGTGATCATAAACATCAAGGACATCAGCAAATTGGCAGCAAGTCCAATCCAAATGACAAGCCTTGCCCTTTCATAACCGTACACTTCGGTTAAGACATCGCCAAATATATAAGTAATTGGAAATATAATAACAGCTGCGGGTAAAGTCATCCCCAAGATTTGAGAAAGTTTTCCGGCAATGATATTGGAAATAAGGAGACAGGTTACAAAAAAGCAGGTTATGCATAGAAAAATCGGGGAAAACTCATATCGAATACGGCTCAATTTAAATTCCTCCAGTTTTGTTGAGGCGGGTTGCTGCAACCGCCAAAATCCCTATAGCATTCTTGACAATTTAGGATAATTGTCAACCAGAAAACCAGATCCCCCCCCTCAAAATTCGTTCTAGTAAAACGTTCTCTAAATAACTACGCAATGGTTGTGAACGTTTTACTTAAGTAGAGCGTATCTTCCCCATTTCTGATTACCATTTATTTACGATACGCTCTACTGGTTTAGCAACAATTACCTAATCATCATAGCCCTAAAGTCAATAACCGTCAACAATCAATTATCTATCGTCCTACACTCTGATTCTTCTGGCGACTATCGGCAAATTCAACTCTCTCACGGCCCGGCAAATTCCGTTAACATCAAGTCCGCATTGTTGAAGTAAAAGTTCCCTGGGGCCTTGAGGAATAAATTGATCGGGAATACCAAGCAGTTTAACAGACACATCCTTAATCCGGCGCGCCGTGAGCAATTCCAGAACTGCCGAACCGTATCCGCCAGCGGTAATGTTCTCTTCCACAATAATAATATTGGGGTGAGTAGCCGTTAAATGAAGAACAAGCTCTTCATCGAGGGGTTTAATGAAGCGGGCATTAGCAACTGTACAGTCAATTCCGGATCTCTTTAGCCGGAATGCGGCAGATAATGCATTTTGAAGCATAGCGCCCACTGCGATAATGGCCACTCCCTGACCTGAAATCACGATTTCTCCCTTACCTACTGGGAGTAAATGATAGTTTTGATCCTCGGATTTACTCAAACATTCACATTTGGGATAACGGATCGCAACCGGGCCATCCTGTTGCAGCGCCGTGTATAGCATATCCCGCAGCTCCCCTTCCTCACTTGGAGCCATTACAATGAGGCCAGGGATTTGCCGTAAAAACGACAGGTCAAAAACTCCATGGTGGGTCGGGCCATCGGCTCCCACCAGTCCGGCCCTGTCCAGAACGAACAAAACCGGCAATCTCTGGAAACAAACATCGTGAATAATTTGATCATAAGCCCGTTGCAGAAAAGTTGAATAAATAGCTACGATCGGACGCAGACCTTTTTGGGCCAAGCCGGCCGCCATAGTGACCGCATGTTGTTCGGCAATACCGACATCAAAGAAACGGTCCGGAAAGCGATTTGCAAACCCCATCAGTCCGGTCCCATCGGTCATAGCCGCTGTAAGAGCCACAATCCTGCGATCTTTCGAACCCAAATCACAAATAGCCGTCCCAAAGATATCGGTAAAACTCCGATTTTCCGACGCGTCCAATTTCAAACCGGTCTTTAAATCAAAGGGGCCGGTACCATGAAATTTTTCGGGGTTTTGTTCGGCAAACCGGTAACCTTTTCCCTTGGTGGTCAAAACATGAATTAAAACAGGTCCTCCCCGCTCACAAGCATTTTTTAATGTCAGTTTGAGTTCACTGATATCATGGCCGTTAATGGGGCCAAGATAGGAAATACCCAGTTCTTCAAAGAACATACCAGGAATAACCAAGAATTTCAGGCCATCTTCGATTTTCTCCAAATAACGGATAGTGGCATGTCCTACATGAGGAATCTTTTGAATCCATTCCTGGATATCGGATTTAAGCCGGCGTAATCGGGGATTCATTCTTAAACGGTTCAAATACCGGGAAAGAGCGCCTACATTTCTGGAAATGGACATTTCATTATCATTCAAAACGATAATCAAATCGGTTTGAAGATGCCCCAAATGATTAAGGGCTTCAAAAGCCATGCCGCCAGTGAGAGAACCGTCACCAATGACCGCAACGACCTTATTTTTCATCCCCAAAAAATCACGGGCCTTTGCAAGTCCAAGAGCTGCTGAAATCGAAGTGGAACTATGGCCTGCGGCGAAAGCATCATGCTCACTTTCATCCGGTCTTGGGAATCCGCTGATTCCATTATACTGACGCAGCGTCCCAAATTCCCCAAGCCGACCGGTTAATATTTTATGAATATAGGATTGGTGTCCGACATCCCACACGATTTGATCCCGAGGGCTATCAAAAACGGCATGCAGGGCTAAGGTAAGCTCCACTACCCCTAAGTTAGGAGCTAAATGACCGCCGGTTTTCGCTACGGTTTCCAGTACAAAACGGCGCAATTCCCCTGCGAGCTCTACCAATTGAACATCGGAAAGTTTTTTTAAATCATCCGGTCCATGAATTTTATGTAGGAGATCGATCATCTTATCCTATCTGGCCTTTCGTGTATAAGATTTGCCCCTACGGCGATTATCCTTTTTAGGATCAAGCTTAAAGAATTTAAAATACGCGAATAATTTCCCAACAGTAAAAACAATTTGATGGGCATTCTCCATCGCATAAGATTTTCCAAAAGCTTTTCCACCAACATTGAACGCCGCCACCAAAGCAATTGATAACGCTTCTATTATATCCCGTGGTAGAAAGGAATTACGGCGGGTAAATTCCAAAGCAACCCCGACTATAATTGCACCGCTAATCGTACCGCAAATATCTCCAACCACATCATTACAAAAATTGGCGACTTTATCAGCATTACGGATCATAGCTACTGCTTGCCTGGAACCGCTGATCTTGTCTGCGCCCATTGCATGGAAAGGAGTCTCGTCTGCCGCAGTTACCGCAGTACCAACAATGTCAAAAATGATTCCCGTAATCACTACGATGAACAAAATCAGCACTGAAACCCATGGAGCTAAAGAAAATTGTAACAGAAAAGAAATTACAAAAGAAATTATTAATGTAAAAAAGCCTACTCGGATTGCCCGTTTCAAACTAGTAATCTTATCATCACCTTTTCATTAAAAAAGCCCATTTAGGGCCACGATGCCAATATGGTGGAGGGAATGGTATCTACCGAGTAAAAATTGTGGCTTAGGTCCAGTATGTTTTCCCAAGGATCTCCGTAGCGTCGCCGCCACGGTGGTTTCCCTTTAAGATCCTTCCGTTTTGTCACCAAATACGGGACTGGATTACCACTGAGTCCACACTGCAATCCCCGGTAGAACTCTAAAGTTTAGAATAGCCTAGGAGTTTTCCTCCACAGGGCGAGCCACCATCTAGCCTCTTTTGCGGAGTTGGGTTTCAAATGGCAGAGAGTTACATGACCCTGCAGAGGCTTTGTAACTTGATACCCATATCCTCCCAACCCGCTCAAGGCAGGCTACGCTGCACCGATACTAAGTACTGAAACCCGTACCATATGCAGGTTTACCCCCAAGCCGTGGTTCTCGCTCAAAGCGTTCCATTTTCACGAAACGATCCGGGTTCCCCACGCACTTGGGCCTCCACGGTAGAGGGGTCAACGCCTACATGCCATTGTAGATCGCCCCATCTCCTTAACCCCCAGCACCAACCCCTGACTGGGCGTCGGCGGCCGGCACCAGGGACTTCATCGATGTGCCCGCAACGGATTTTTAGGCCCGTCTTCAAAGATGGTTACCCTGACTAGGATACTACACCATCCCCTCGCTGTTTCCATTATACCATATTTTATTTTGTCTCAAAAAAAAAGCTGTTACCATAATTGTTGCCCATTGGTAAAATTCTGGCAAGAAAAGCCGTTTTACATCAGATTGAATTCCTTAACCCGTCAATCCTTATTAAGCACAAATAATGGCAATCACGACCCCCAAAGTTGCGCCGGCAATGACTTCGATCGGTGTATGTCCAAGTAATTCTTTTAGATGTTCAGGATGAAATTCACCCTCCTGAAACATTTCGTCAATAATTTTATTGAGGGTGGCTGCCTGCCGGCTGGCAGCCAGTCTGACTCCTGATGCGTCATACATTACAATACAGGCGAGAATTATGGCAGTTGCAGTAAGAGCGCTATTCCACCCGGTCTCAATCCCTACAGCTGTGGCTAAGGAGGCCACCAATGCCGAATGAGTGCTGGGCATTCCTCCAGACCCTACAAAGCGTTTAAAATTAACTTTTCTCTCTTTGATAAAATTAAAAATCACTTTCAGTGTAGAAGCCACAAACCACGCAAAAAGAGCTACCCATAGACAATGGTTGTAGGCAATTTCTTTGAAGAAATCTCGAAACTCCAATTTGCGTTCCTCCTAAAATTCGCGGTTCACCACATATCCGGCCCAGGCTAGTAATAGCTCTTTGTACATTGACGGCGGGAGGGAGGCTAACTCCTCCATAGCCTCCGCCACAATAGAGTCTGCCAAATGATTGGTATACTCAACTCCTTGATTTTTGATCAATATTTGGCGAACTTCAGCCACTTCTGAAACTGACGCATCCGGATTCCCCAAGGTTGCCTCAAGAATACGCCGTTCGTTTGCAGAGGCATTTTGATACGCATGTAAAACAATGGTTGTCCGTTTGCCTTCCCGGATATCGGAACCCACTGCTTTTCCCAGCAATTGCTCATCGCCCGTAATCCCCAATATATCATCCTGAAGTTGAAAAGCCGTGCCACAGCGGCGAGCGAATCTGCCTAATCGGTCGATCTGATGATTTTCGGCCTTTATTTCCCCTAAGCCGATGGAAGCACCGGCTACTGCAGCGAATTCATATAATACACCTGTTTTAAGTTCCAACATTTCTAAAACATCGGCTTCCTTGATATCCCCAATAGGTTTGGTAGAAAACAAGACATCCAAGGCCTCCCCCGCCACCAGCCCATTTGTTAAGTCATCCTCCATACGTCTCACCAAATCCAAAATTACCGGAGGAGTTACGCCTAATTCAGCAGAATCTAATAACAACCGAACCGCCCACGCATGCTGCAAATCCCCTGCCAAAATGGCAATATTCCGTCCCATATGGGCTGCATCGATTTCACTACATCCCCACTTTAAAGCTTCCAAGCGCATCTCCTCATGAACTGTGGGCAGTCCCCTCCTCTTGGAGTCATTATCAATAATGTCGTCGTGAACCAAAGTCCAGGTATGGTAAACCTCTATAGCAGCCGCCGCTAACAAAGCCCGTTCTTCCTGTCCACCCACTGCTCCGCAACAAAACAACAAAATCCCCGGCCTAAGCCGTTTAGCGGGCCGTCGCAAATAAGAGTAAACCGCCTGATAAAGAGGTTCCGGGCGAAAGCTCTTTTGATAGCGTTCCCGATGAAAGACCTCGGCAACTAACGGCTCCCTCACCTTAAGCTCCCTGATGAACATATCTTTTGTCGCCGTGACAACTATCAAGGTTATTCCTCCTCCGGATTTAATTTAAAATTACCGATCTGCGGTCCTTGTTCGTTAAAACCTAGTAAAATCTGCAGACGGCCCTCTGCGGCATCGAGTTTCTCCGAACAATATTTGGCAAGTCCGATCCCCTCTTCAAATAATGTCAAGCTTGTTTCCAAGGGCAGATTACCTTCCTCCAACTGCCCGACAATTTCCTCCAACCGGGCCACTGCCTCTTCATAATTACGTTCACTGGGTTTCCCTTCGTTCGTCTTGCTCATTTCGGCTCCCCTTATATTTATCTTTCACTTCACAGCATAGAACCCCTGCCGCTAATGTAACCTTGACCTTCTCCCCGATCTCTATCAAGTCGCTATCTTTGGCAAAGCTACCATCAGCCTTTTGAATGATGGAGTAGCCACGCGATAAAGTAGCCAAGGGGCTCAAAGCATCCAATTTACCAAGAGCTTTACAATATAATTCCCTTTTTATATATACATCCTGTCTTAACTGCCGAATGGCTCTTTCCCGCAGGATGTCAAGATCTTGACGGCGCGTATGGATCCCCTGAAGAGGAACCGAAAAAATCCGGCTCGTTTTCAACCTTTGTAAATCTCTGCGGTATCGCTGCAACTTTTGACTGATTGCATTGGCAAGCCGTTTCTTCAAAACATTTAAGTTTCGATTTAAGGCTCTCTCATCCGGAACCGCCAATTCTGCCGCCGCTGATGGAGTAGGTGCTCTTAAATCTGCTACAAAATCGGCAATCGTAAAATCTGTTTCGTGGCCTACCGCAGAAATAATGGGTTTTGAGAAATCAGCAATCGTTCGGGCCAAAGCCTCATCGTTAAAAGCCCATAACTCTTCCAGCGATCCCCCGCCTCTACCGATAATCACCAAATCGAGATTTTTAAACCGTTCCGCCTGATTCAAGGCTTTGATTAAACTCTGTGGCGCCTCTTCCCCCTGAACCTGTGCGGGAATAATTAGAATATCCAGGTTTGGCCGCCTGCGGTGTAATATTTTGATCATATCCTGAATTGCTGCCCCGGTTGGCGATGTGATTAATCCTACTTGCTGGGGCAAAGAAGGCAAAGGCTTTTTCCGTTGCGGATCAAACAACCCTTCCTGTTCCAACTTGGCCTTGAGTTTCTCAAAAGCCTGATAAAGACTGCCAAGTCCGGCCGGTTCCATCAATTCAACATAGAACTGATATTGACCGCTTTTTTCATAAATTCCGAGCCGTCCCTGCACGGATACCGCTTGTCCATCGGACGGCTTAAACTTTAGAGTCCAAGCCTGGGATTTAAACATCACACATTTCAAACAGGCCCCTTCATCTTTCAGTGTAAAATAAAGATGCCCCGAGGAATGCTTCGTGAAGTTTGAAATCTCCCCTTGCACCCAAACCCCTTCCAGGGTAACATTATCTTCTATTAATCGCTTTAACGCGTATGTCAGCTGGGAAACGGTAATATATTTGGAAGCCAAAATGGATGCCCCTTCCTTTAGACTATAGGTTATTCCATAAGCAGAAATAAAATCCTGCCGGGAGACATTAAATTACGGACGAAGAACCCAGAGGATAAGGCTAATTTTAAAAATTCCAAAAAATGAAGGAATTCTGCAAAAGCGGAGGAATATTAAGTTTATAATTACTGAGAGGTATCCATCCTTAAAAAGTCCTCCCGAATATGGAAATCGCTCTTCAAATAGTCACTGCTAATTTATTCACAGCTCTCATTGGCTCAACTGTTTTTAATCCATCGGATTTATCCGAAGCAAAATTACCTGTTCCGTTGAATTGAAATCAGTTAATCTCGATGGGCAATACACGTATTAAAAGGAGTCCCCTTCATGGAACTTAAAAACATCCCCTTTGAAGTATTTGATTTAGAGAACATCTCTCCCGAAGAGCATGCCGGGGTTACCGGCAAAGCCTTATGGAAAACCGTCCAAAGAGGCAACGTTAGGATTAGAATCGTGGAATATAGCCCCGGATATTTGGCCGATCACTGGTGCGAAAAGGGTCATGCGCTATTTGTACTGGATGGATCATTCATATCCGAACTGAAAAACGGAAAAAAACAAACCCTCACCAAAGGGATGTGCTACTTGGTGGCGGATAATACCGACGCCCACCGCTCTTATACTGAAAATGGCGTTAAATTATTAATTGTAGATTGAATGTAATGTTTCAACCTATTACCCGCCTGCTTCATATTGAGATACTATTGACTCCAAAGAATATCAACTAAAACCTTTCCTATGCATATTGTTTTACCCCCAAGCATAAGTTAACGAAGTACAGTTTTAAACCGCCTGATAATATAAACTAAGGCGCCACCACTATCAATATGGGTATTCTCCATTTTACCGCCTCAAAAAATTCTGATACGATCACTCAATTTCAAAGGGGATGGAACATTATGCGAAAGATGTTTTGGGCCTTTTTGATTACTATTGTTTTCATTATCGTTTTACCGTTCAATTCTTTTGGTACTGGAACTACAAATGATTCTACCCCGTTCTGTGAGGTCCCGCCGGGATTCGAATTTGAAGTGGAATATTTGACTCCGCTTCTGGATGAACGAAAAATCGATACACTCTCATTGAACGTATTGAAAGAACTATCCAACAATGACCATTTCTCATTTTATTATGGTTGTACAATCACTCGAGCCTGGGGCGAAATCTTTTACCATCAGAAAACACGCACCAGTTCGGCCTTGGGCATTGGTCCTGTTTGTCAGATGCGTGATAACATATTTCAGGGACTCCATTCGTCACTGACCTTGGATATGAGTGTGGGTCTTATACTTTATAATGAAGATTTTCCTGCCGATGGGAGAGTGTATAATTTTATGTGGCGAATGGGTCCCAAATTCAGATATCAACTCAACAATCATTTGATTTTAAATTTTGGATATAAATGGATGCACGTTTCCAACGGCCATTTTTCAGGCGACCATAATCCTGCTTATAACGCAGGCGGATATTCGTTAAGCTTAACCAAAGAATTATAACCAAAAACATTCATCCCAATTCTGCCGAAATAACAGATTCTCTTCAATCTTTCGAATCGGAATGATAGTTTTTTGCGGAAAAGTATGCAATATTTGCTTATCTTTATCGTTGATCGAGTAAGAATTCCCCAAAAATGTTACACTATTTATAGAGCAAATTACCGTGAAACGGTAAAACAAATTTATCGAAAAATCCCGTATTCATAAAGGTGCTTAATGATGAAACAAAACCGCTTATGCCGCTGTCTCTGGTCCGTGTTATTCGTTTTTATTTTAATCCAGGGATTTACGCTATCTTATGTAAAGGCTGAAGTGGCCTTACCCCATAACGAAATACCCACTTTAAAAATAGGGTTAGCCCTTGGAGGCGGGGCAGCCGGCGGATTTGCCCAAATTGGAATTCTTAAATGGCTCGAAGAAAATCATATTCCAATTGATTATATCGCGGGGACCAGTATGGGAGGGCTTTTAGGCGCTTGTTACTCAATGGGAATGAGCCCCCAAGCTATCGAAGATATGGTCACCAGTATCGATTGGAATGGTCTGTTCAATCCTGTTCCACCTTATGACTCCATGGATTTTCGCAGAAAAGAAGATGAACAGGATTATCCACTCTCAGGTTTAGGGCTTCGATATGGCAAACTGACCATTCCGAGCGGACTTAATATTTATAAAGTCGACATGCTTTTAAGCCGGATCACCCTGCCTTATTCTCTGGTAACCAACTTTGACAATCTTCCGATTCCCTTCAAATGTATTGCCACTGATATTCGCAATGGTGAATCCATTGTGCTGGAAAATGGTTCCCTTGAAAAAGCGCTCCGGGCAACCATGTCAATACCCGGTGTTTTTCATCCGGTAGAATATAACGGCCGACTATTGGTTGATGGTGGAATCCTTAATAATGTTCCCGTTGACGTAGTGAAAAAGATGGGAGCCGATATTATCATTGCAGTTAATATCGCATCACCGCTTCCAAACAATCAGCCTGAAAATATCGGTACCGTCATATCCAGGACCCTAGATACGGTAACTGGGCAAAATGTCAGGCGTTCCGTTATTCATGCCGATATTTTGCTCGAGCCTGCAATTACCGAGTTGGGTCTTTACCAATGGGGGTCGGCAGGACGCTATATTACACTAGGATATCAAGCTGTCGAACAACAAAGAACCGCCCTTCTCAAGTACGCCCTTGATGAATCTTCGTGGCAACGGTATTTGCAACAACGAAAGCAACGCTTCATAAAGGACATGCCAATTCCACAGCATATTAAAATTGAGACAACGTCCGAAACCGTTAGAACTGATATTCAAAACCGTTTCCAGAAATATATCGGCGAACCGGTCGATACTTCCCGACTAGAAAAAGACTTAACCGCTTTAATGGGTTCCGGTCTGTACGAATCATTATCCTATGAATTTGCAATTCTGGGCGAAGAGCCGGTTTTAATGATTTATATACAGGAAAAGACTTATGGACCTCCCTTTATACGTTCCAACCTCCAAATGACCTTCGGTTCCAGCCAAAGCGAAAATGTAATTGGTGTGCGAATCATATCCATGAATATGGCCGGAACTGATTCTGAGTTAAGATTCGACTTGAATTTGGGTAGTAATTCCGGTTTCCTAACTGAACTATACAAACAGTTTCCGGATAGCCGCTGGTTTGTGGCCCCCGCTGTTTTTGTAAAAAAAGTTAATGATAGTTTATTCAATTCGGGCAGCCGAATCGCAGATTATCAAATTTCAAACTATGGGGTCAACCTTGATCTGGGATACAATCTCCATGAATTTTCAGAATTCCGTTTGGGTTTTGTTCAAGAATATCAGCGAACACGGGTTAATGTCGGAGAACCTTTGGACTCCGATTATAATGGGGAAGTTCAAACGGCCCATCTCCAATGGACGTTTCGTTCCGCTAACGATCCACTGCTGCCTTTACGGGGTTTAACAATCCATTCCAAGGCTATTTGGTATTTTGACACTCCAAATAGCACAAGTGATTTTGGTACTTTTGAGAATAAAGTGCTATGGAGTTTCCCTATCGGACAGAATATTTCCCTCTTTACGGGAATTGCCGGCGGAATCTCTGATACCGATAATATACCTTTACCGCAACAATACAAGTTAGGAGGATTATTCCGGATGGGGGCCTATGGATTTGATGAGTTTCAAGGCGCTAATTATTTTTTCGGAAGCATCGGACTTTTAAAAAATCTGACCCCATTTGAGTCCAATATTTATTTAGGAGTTTGGATCGAACATGGCGGGATTTATGATCGTTGGTCGGACTCTAAAATGAAAAATGATTTGTCCATTGGTATTATAAGCCCCACTCTCCTTGGCCCATTATTTCTATGCGTAAGCTGTAAAGAAAATTTCGAATCCGTCTACTATATGGGGATCGGACACTTTTTCAGATAGTTCCGCCTATCTACCCATTCAGATACGGCAACGGTTGACTTTTGGACTAACTTACAAAGGGTTACACTATTGAAATATAACTGGAATCACTTTGAAAGCGTCTGATACATTTTCCTTTTCAGGATCCAGTATCGATTGAAGTGTAATACCAAAAAGGGTACCGACAATCATCCGCGATATTGCTTTGGAAGAATAAGCGCAGTTTTTATCTTTTTGGGCCATATGAACCACAATGTTCGCATCAACCAAATCGGTAAGTTCTTGAAACAACTTCTTTAATAATTCTCGAAATTTCTCGGACCATATTGCCATTCCGATAAAATCGTAAAGCAACCTGAATACTTCAGGAGCTTTTGTGAGCATTTCCCGGAAATATTGACTCAGGCAGGCCATCTTTTCCTGAACTGTTTTTCCCTTTTGCAAATTGGCTTCAATTTCCATCAGATACTTGCCAATCGCAACTTTAATAACCTCTGTGAACAATCCTTCTTTGTTTTTATAATAATAATTGAGTTGACTTAAAACTACTCCTGCCTTATCGGCGATATCCCGTAAAGATACATTGGCGTAGCCCTTGGTTGATATGCAAAAAAAAGCCGCCGTAAGAATTTTTTGGGATTGATTTGATTTGTTGGTTTCTAGATGTATAGACATGAATTATACTCCAATCCGCCAAGAAGTCTGTTTTTTCAATAAACGTTATTCTTGGCGGTTTTTCGAAATTACCACCAAATATTTTACCAATGAATAATACTTGCACCCCAGGTTAACCCGGCGCCGAAACTCACGAGAACAACAACATCGTCTTTCTTAATTTGATGAGCTTCGAGCGCTTCACATAAAGCGATCGGAATGGAGGCCGCAGAAGTATTCCCATAACTTGTAAGATTTACAAAAACTTTTTCCTGGGCTAAGTGTAACTTTTGCCTCAACGACTCAATAATCCTGACATTAGCCTGATGAGGGATAATTAAATCCACATCTTCCAATGTCAAGCCGGCATTTTCAAGGACTGATAAAATGGCTTTAGCCATTCCGGCTGCCGCTACTTTATATACTTCCTTACCGTTCATTTGTAAAAAATGCAGATTCTTTTCAAAAGATTCCTTCCCGGCCGGCAATCTAGAACCACCGGCTGGAATGGATAACAATCCAGCGCCAGCCCCTTCAGCCCCCAGAAAGGTACTTAATATCCCTGAATTTCCGCTACCCCGTTGCAATACAACTGCACCGGCCCCATCTCCAAAAAGGATACAAGTGTTCCGATCCTGCCAGTTAATGAAACGTGAAAATGTTTCCGCGCCGATTAACAGTATATTCTGATAAGCTTCACTTTTAATATAAGCATCCGCGATTGACAAGCCGTATATAAAACCGGAACAAGCCGCTGAAATATCAAAAGCAGCCGCTTTTTCTGCTCCGATAGATTGTTGAACAAGACAAGCCGTTGCCGGCATCGGGTAATCGGGAGTTGCGGTTGCCACAATAATTAAATCCAATTCGGCAGGCGAGAGCCCCGAATTTTCAAGCGCCCTGCGAGCTGCAATCGCAGCCAAATCAGAAGTAGCCTGATCACTAGCAGCAATATGCCTCTCCTTAATTCCAGTACGAGTATAAATCCATTCGTCCGAAGTATCCACCATTCCTTCAATTTCAAAATTGGTAAGAACTCTTTCCGGCACATAAAATCCTAAACCTCTAAATTCAGTTCTTCCCAAATCCGCTTTCACCAGTCGACCTCCTCTATATAATTCATAAATGGTCCAAATTATATTACGATTCATGGCAAATTACATTTCTTGTAATCGGGAGAAAAGTTAATTCGGACATCTGTATTAAATCAATAGTAGATTATCCAGCGAATTATGTCAACTTTTTTATTGTATATCATGCCGTTAGAAATTTGGGGGACCCTCAGGAATAAAACAATTCATACCAAACTTTCCATGAAAATAGCTGTAATTATCTTTCGATTCCCTCGTTTCGTCTTGAAGAAAACCATAATCGCTTTAGGATACTTCCAAGCTTACCATCAATTGCTTAAAGGAATCCCAGACATTTTTACGAATCCATTTTCTAATGATTTATGTAAATTAACTTTTTTTCGTATCGATAATCGTATTGCAAAAGAAGAAAGGAGTATGCACATGTTTTTCATCAATCGAAAATCCTATCTGATTCTTTGTATCACATCAATTTTTATTTTTCTTTTCAGTATTGAAGCCCAAGCCGGAGTGATTTTATCCGACATCAGCGACAGCTGGGCTACCAAACCTATTCAAACATTAAACGAGAAGGGTATTGTCGACGGTTATCCCGACGGTACTTTCAAGCCTGAACAATCCATTACCCGGGCTGAATTTGCCAAATTAGTCACCAAAGCTTTTCATTATCAACCGGCCAATCAAGGCTTCTTTTCCGATACAACCGGCAATTGGGCCAAAAACTTTATCAGTTCGGCGGTCCAGCATAAAGTGATGAATGCTTTTCCAGACGGGACATTCAGACCGGCGCAACAACTGAGTCGAGCCCAAGTAGCGACCTACTTGACCCGTATTGTTCAACTTGGGAAATCTGAAGAAAAATATAATTCCTTTTCTCCCAGCTTTAATGATGTTACCAAATCCAATTGGGCTTTTCAAAATATTGAAATCATCAACAAATTGAACCTGTTTCCGGAAAGTTTCAAAAGCCAATTTCATCCGGAACAAATGGTGACTCGGGCGGAAGCGGCATGGATGATCAAAGCCGCCGGTGATTTAGTCATCTCTAAAGGGAAGATCACCAGTATCAGCCCGGATACCGGATTGGTCAACGTAAAGAATGCCAACGGCGAACCCGTTCTGGCCATGGTGACCCCGGAAACGGTCTTATTGCGTAACAATAATCTAAGCGATGTGGATACGCTATTAACCGGCGATGATGCAACTGTGATTGCTTCTCCCTCAGGAGATGTCAAATTTCTTAAAGCCTATGGTCAAGTCACCAAAAATGATTTGCTTTCCAGAGTCAGTTCCATGACGAAAGGAACCCTGACCAAGGACGAAATCAGCGCCATGGTTGCCGGGGATTGGAATTCTGTAAAAGATAATTTAAAAGGAGATCTCTATAACAAAATGGTTGCCATGGGACTTACTCCGGCAGAAGCCGAAAGTATCATGGTACAGGATTGGAACTACCTGGATACCCTAAGCAAAGATCGCTTATCGCAGGCTCTTTCTAGCCGGTTAGGGATTACTCGGGATTTCGCTCAAGCTTTGCTTGAACGCGATCTCAGCAAAGTCAAAGAATATGGTAAAATTGAGCTTGCCACCGCCGCCTTGAGTAAATTATTGGGTGCATCCGATCAGACCCAAAACCAGAATTCAAATAACACTTATTAATAGAAATGGCTCTGTTTTTAGACGATTGTTGAAACTTTTGCCCACCGCGGGTTGAAAACCTACGGCTAATGAAAACCTTACGGGTTAAAACCGGTATAAAATCTTTCTATCTTAAAGATATAGCATTCAAAGATGTTTTGATATCGGTTTCAACCGATAAGCTTTATGACAGCCGTGGGGTTTTACCCCGCGGTTAAAGCATAGAAAAATCAATGATTTCCCGGAAACAGAGACATAGCGTTCGCAGAACCTCTAACCTTCTAAATAAACAAAAACGGGTGGGTACATCATCCCATCCGTTTTTGTTTTACTTCAAAAATATAATGCCATTACCCTTTTGTAAAACACAACACAACAACTCCAAAACCGCAAATGACAATACCGGAGATCCGGTTAACCCATAATAATTTCCGATAATTAAACTTCGAACGAAACCCACCTACCAACATGCTTAAAGACAACCACCATAGCACGGAGCCTAAAAAAATTCCAGCAATCAACATTTCTGTTGCCCCGTCGCTCTGCCTATGCTCCAGTTGAATCAAACCCCGTCCGACACCAAGGCCGGCAAAAATAGCTGTAAAGGCCAAAACCGTCAAAGGGTTCGCCAAAGTAAGGAAAAATGTTGAGAAATAAACCCCAACTAAAGTTTTACCATTAAAATTCTCAGGAGCAACAGCCGGTTTAGAAAAAAAACTAACAATTCCAAGTCCGCAAAGGAACAAACCTCCGCCCAAACGCAACCAATCATGATAGTAAATCAGTATATTTGAAACTGCAGTGAGTCCAAATCCGGCAATCGCTCCGTAGATTGTATCCGCCGTGGCTGCTCCGAGTCCTGCCACAAATCCATGAAGTCTTCCTGCATTCAAAGTACGTTTAATACACAAGAAACCAATCGGCCCGACCGGAGCGGCAATGAGAATTCCAATCAAAATTCCTTTCAACAATAAATGAAGATTCATGTATACCTTCCTGCAAGAATTGGCAATAACGGGTTTAACAAACAAAATAGCACTTTCATTATATTTGGATAAACTTATAAATTCAACCCCATCTTTTTACTTCTCTTTATTTTCCACTTTAATACTAAAGGTTTCAGATGGAAAAGCCGTATTAAATAATATAAATATTGTAATTCAAACCATTTTCAGGAGGCTTTTGCTGTGGTTAAGAATTCCAAATTAAAGAGAATCATCCTGATTGTTGTACTCCTAGTTATTACTGCAGGAATTCTTGGTGGAATCCAAAACCGTTAAAAATTTTCAATTCTTATATTTCCAAAACCAACAAAACCGTTTATAAAGACATGTTTTGGGGTATTTCCACCGGAACTTTACTTTTTATTGTTATTTTGATTATCTCACCGGTATTAATGGGAAAAATTAATACCCGGAGTTATTTTAAAAATCTTTTTCAAGGGGTAATCTCATCCTTCATTTTCTTTTTATCCCAAAGCTTGTACGAATACTGTGAACGGATTAGCAAGTTTTATTTACGGGTAACTCTCATGGGTGTGTCAATCATTACCCTGATTTTAATCGGAATCGTCGCTGGGATCTATAAAAATGAAGCGGATCAAGTTGAGTTCCGTACCTCTTTTGTTGCCAGTATCACAGCTGGTCTCATTTTTAGTGTTACTGCAACTTATCTCGTTATGGGGCCATTGGCTTACTGCCAATTCCCAACTGAAAATAACGATTCAACTGTAACTTTTGTCTTATTCAATCTCAATATTCACTTCAATTCGTCCGGCCGGAGTATTAATATTCACCGCGATACTCTGAACTGGACTGATAATGAAGTAGATTTCCTCTCCTACTACAATTGAAGGTGGCGATATATCAATATTAACACCCACATCGGATAATAAAATCGAGGCCTTTCCGGTTGTCATATTTGATAACTCGCCAATTGCACTAAGGGCCATCATATCAAAGTCATTAACAACCATTCCCGGCGCCATTGACGAAAGTAATTGCTTAGCTGTTTCCTGTGAAAACGAATAGGCCACATTACCCTTGATATCCCCTACTAAACCGACAATGGCCGTTACATCCAGAGTTACTTGAGTTCGTTCTTTTTTCTCCATATTGCCGATCTCAACACCGGCGATCCCAAATTGTTCTAAAACTTTGATAAGAGCTTCTAAAAAGGGATTAATATAGGATGTATTCATTTGGTTGTAGCACCGCCTTCGAAAGCGACATTGATCCGTAACCGGCCATGCTTTGAATAACAGTCAATCGATTCCGAATTAATTTTAGGGATACACACAATCGGTTTCTTTCCTGTAAAAACAATGGGTGGCGCGAGACGCAAACCAAGACTAAAATTATTATTTAAAATAGTATTTGCTTTACCGGCGATTACATTATTAACTTCTGATATTGTCGTCAGCACCATGAATTCTTTTGTACTGTCAAATTGCTCATCATTGATGTTTCGAGCAATTTGAAGCGCAAGTTCGGGATCCATATCAATAAGCAAACGCCCCTTTATTTTGCCCATAAATGTGATAATACTAGCAACTCCATACGATAGGATATCATTATGATCGGGATAAAAATAACCCCCGGGTTCGATCCTGACTGCAGCCATATCATGCAATACAGTTTGAGCACTATCAAAATAAGGTTGTGTCAATTGCTGATTAATCAAGTTTCACACGCTCCATACTATGATCGTTATTTGATATGAAGATTCAATTACAGCACTTCCATAAGGTTTTGGGGGATATTTTCCAAAGAAACGATACGCATAGCCGCCCCAAGTGCTACAGCCTCCTTAGGCATTCCATATACGATACAACTGTTTTCGTCCTGAGCGATGGTAAAAGCCCCCGCATTTTTCATTTCCAGCAAACCATTCGCTCCGTCCCTGCCCATTCCGGTTAATAGAATACCTACTGCATTAGGTCCGGCATATTTAGCGACCGAAGAGAACAAAACTTCCACCGATGGCCTTTGATGATATACCAAGGGTCCGTCTTTCACTTCAACATAATACCTCGCCCCGCTTCGCTTAAGAACCATATGTTTGTTTCCCGGAGCAATTAAAGCTTTACCCGGAGTAGCCCACTCACCATCAACAGCTTCTTTGACTTCAAATTTACAAAGCGTATCCAATCGTTCCGCATAAGATTTGGTGAAGTGTTCCGGCATATGCTGTACAATAAGAATCGGAGGAATTTCGCTGGGCAAATTAATCAAAACATCTTTAATGGCCTCCGTTCCTCCTGTAGAAGCGCCAATAGCAATAATTCGTTCGGTTGTTTTAAATTGAGTTAAATTTACCGGCCTAGCCGCCGGAACCACTGATGTTTCCCGCTTAAATTTCTTGACCTGGGCGACAGCTTTAATTTTTTCAATTAATTGCTCACTCATATCCTGTACCGAATAGGCAGCGCCAGGTTTTGCCATCACTTCGATTGCTCCCAGTTCCAGTGCTTTTAGGGCAACTTCACAACCTTCCTTGGCTAGTGAACTCACGATAATAACTGGCATTGGATAATACCTCATTAGTTTCTCTAAAAAGGTTAATCCGTCCATCCGCGGCATTTCAATATCCAGGAGCAAAACATCGGGATGCAGGTAAACAATTTTATCTCTTCCAATATAAGGATCAGGAGCCGTACCTACTACCTCTATATCCGAATCCTTGGCAAGTTGCTCGCTAAATACTTTGCGGACCATGGCGGAATCATCCACAATGAGTACCTTAATCTTTTTTTCCATTTTGTCTACCTTTTGGTTTATTGGGTATAGCCCCCTTAATAAACACGTGCTCTATGAACAAACCGCTTCGAAACTTCCTGAAAAAACGTTTATCCCTTTCCCTTTGTAAGATTCAGAAGCCAAAAAGCTTTTTTACTGGATTTCGACATTGAAATAAACCATTCCTGCCTTTTTATGTTCTTTATCTGGTGGTATGTATGGGCACAGCTCGTGAAATGGCATCAAGAAACAATTGTTAATTCCATTTAATTGCTATCCGCCAAAAAACATTTTTCCATTTATAGACTATTTATGATGATTTCCGGGATTTTGGAGAGCGGAGCCACCTTCACTGCGGCATTTATAGAAATAGCTTCTTGTGCTAAACCAAAGACCGCACTGCTTTCTTCATCTTGGGCAATCGTCAAAGCCCCGGCATTTCTCATATCAAGCAACCCTTGAGCCCCATCTTTACCCATTCCGGTTAATATTACCCCAATGGAATCTTTTCCTGTATACATTGCAACCGAGCGAAATAATACTTCTATCGAAGGGCGCTGATGAAATACCAACGGTCCATCCTTTACCGCAACAATGTATCCATCTTTATTCCGTTGCAAAATCATATGCTTGTTTCCCGGGGCAAAAAGAACCTTGCCCGAAACCAACGGTTCATGATGTTCAGCTTCTTTCACTTCCAAAGCGCATATATCATTGAGCTTTTCAGCAAAAGCTCTCGTAAAATGGGGGGGCATATGTTGCACAATCAATATCGGTGGCATTTTCCCCGGTAATTTCGTTAAAATTGAAGTAATCGCTTCCGGTCCCCCAGTGGCTGCCCCAATTGCGATCACCGGTAATTCACCTGATCCTGTTCTATCCGGCAAGGTTAAAACTGAACTCGCCGCAACATCCAAAAAATTGGAATATTTTCTAACATGAATTACAGCTTTAATTTTCTCAATCAACTGCTCGCTCATTTCCTTTACCGAATAGGAAGAGCCCGGTTTAGCAATAACATCAGCTGCTCCCAATTCCAATGCCCGTAAGGCTATAGGGCCGCCCTCTTTCGCCAATGAACTGACAATAATGACGGGCATCGGGCAGTTGATCATAATTTGTTCCAAGAAAGTCAGCCCATCCATCTGTGGCATCTCAATATCAAGTAATATTACATCCGGTTTAAGCTCAGTAATTTTTTCCCGAGCAATAAAAGCATCTGCTGCTTCTCCTACGACTTCTAGCTCAGGATCCTTTGCCAGCTGCTGGGCAAAAATTCTTCTAACCATTGCGGCATCATCGACAATTAAAACTTTAATTTTTGATTTCATGGTTACCATACCAATCTTCTCTTCCGACGTCATTGATTTTGTATACCAAAACTCACCACTCCCACTATTAAAGAATTACTTTTCTTCCATTGCCCGTACTGTTTTTTCTTCGGAAATTCTAGAATCAAAATGTAACCAATCATTTACCTTGTTTCAAATATACTGTTGGTTGTAAATATTGAAAACCAGTTTGTTTATTCAGCAAGCTTTCGGAATGTCCGATAAGTAAAAGTCCTCCCGGGGTTAACGCATTATGAAATTTTTGCACCAATGTTTGTTGAACCTCAGCATTAAAATAAATCATTACGTTACGACAAAAAATAATATCAAAAGTATCTTGAAAAGGAAACGGCTCCATCAAATTGAATAACCGGAATGTAATAAATGCCTTGATCTCTGGTTTGATTTCATAATCTTCTTCGATTCGATTAAAATACTCCATTAAATAATAAGGATCCATATCCTTTTTAATGGCAGCAGGGTACAACCCTCTTTGAGCAGTAGCCATTGTTTTTTTACTAATATCGGTCGCTAGAATTTTAATTGCCATTTCCGGAGGTAGCCATTCTTTCAGTACCATCGCCAAAGTATAGGGTTCTTCTCCCGTTGAACACCCGGCGCTCCATAGCTTAAGCTCATTATTTTTCAATATCCGGGGATTCTTTTCGAATATTAACCGCATTTGGCTACGAATAAATTCAAAATGATTGTTCTCCCGAAAAAAGCTCGACATATGGACGGTGATTTCATCGACAAACTCTGACCAAATATCTTTACTGGCTTCTGTAGTTAAGAGTCGATAATAATCTTCATACGAATCCAAGCTGTTCTTCCGCAGCAATTTATCCAGTTTGCCTTCAACCATTTCTTTTTTGGGTTGAATCCCACAATTTTCATAGATCAAGGTGCGGAATCTTTCAAATTGAAGTTCATTAAGTGGTATCATCCTTTATTTAGCGTGATTCCGTTCTCTTTCATATCGAATCACATCCTCCAGTGAGATTACTTTCCCTCTACTCTTTTTATCGGCTTTTTCGGTCTTTCTTTTAACAGTTGAAAGCTAAATCCATTAATTTTCTCATAAAAATTTTAAAATCATTGTACTTCTCGGCACATGGATGCCAAATTTCCGGAAAATAATCCCATTTTTCTTTACCCTAAGTCGTTTAGAATATTCCTCATTCCCGAACAATGAATAAGCATGGACTCTGAGCTTTTTATTTTCCTTCAAAACCTACTTGGATCTGAATCGAGCCCAATGGGGTATAAAAAAATTGCTCAGAGGCCAAAACTTTAGGAGACGTCGAAACTTCCAAGTTATCACCTACAAAAACAGCCGGTGGAGTGAGTCTTAGGTTAATTCCTTTATATAACTTATTTAATCGGGTAATTCCGTTACCGGCAACCATATTGGTGAATTCTGCCAGATAAAAGCATAAATCTCTTTCATCAAGGGCCATTTCACCATTAACACGCTGGTAAATTTCATTTATTAATGATTTATTCATCTTCACATGAACCCTGCCTATATTAAACCCCACCACGCCGACAATTGCTGTGTACGTTTTTTCATGAATAACGCTTTTCCCATTGGTAGACATTTCAAGTCCAGGGATAGTCACAGCCACTTTGTAAACAGCTTCAAAAAAACAATCACAAAAAGTTTGAAATTTTTTCGAATCCAAACTATCCTCCTTATGGGTTAACCAGCACGTTAGTTATTCAATCGGCTAAATCGCCAAACTAGTTTAGGCGCAAATGGATTTTCTCTTGATGAGACGGATGCCAATATTTGGGTTTCCTTGGTATTATTATAACAAGTGGGATAGTGAAGGGAGAACGAAGCGTTTGCAGAAAAACACTTATTGCTAATTGTCCCGATGCACGGCAGGTTTTTTGAAAGCAACCATAAGAAAGGTGCCAAGGACATTCCATCTCATTATTTCGAGAATAAGATGCCCCAAGCCCAATGTCATAAGGCTATAGATACATTTTTTGGAAGTAATAAAATTGAAGACTCGGACGCAGACCTCTCTCTGCGAGGTTGTCTAAAAAGCAATTCAAAATCAATAAGAAATACAATATATAGCTTCCTCAAATGGTTTGACTTCAATATATTGTATTTCTTTATCGTTAAAATTTACTTTTGGGACAGCCCCGAGCTCTCCCCCAATGAAGTATTTTAATAAAGTGAATTCAGTGGGAGAGTAACCAATATCTTCGAAGCCTAAAAGCTTTTAGAGATCAACGGCTTCGAACTTAAGTTCGCGGTTACTCTTCCACTGAAATAACTACTTTGATCAACATCGTTGGGGAAGAGCTCGCCTTTAAAAAAGGCGCAAGTTAGGTCAAATAGGCACCTCGATTCGACGTCCCATTTTATGGAAGCATAGCTTGATGACATTGGCCCCCAACTGATGCCTTCCAATGATTAACGGATAACATCTTCAATCATTCAAGATAATCCGAAACAATCTGGTGCAAACTTCGATTGGCTTTTTTAAAATTGCCGTCATAAATAAAACTATTCACCAAGTCATCCAAAGCATCGGAAAAGCCCTGAGGCGCAGCAGAACCATGAACGATCGAGGGAGTCAAGGTAAGCTTGACAAAATCATCCATGGACTGTTGCTGGTAAGGGTCAAAAAGCTGACGGTTCACATCGATTCGCGCCGGAATGGATCCCTTCACCAAATTAAAAGTATCTTGTCCCTCCACAGATGAGATAACCGCCAGCCAAGCAAGAGCTCCCTTGCGGTGAGGCGCCCCTTTGGGCAAGCCGAAAGAATCGGTTATGACCATAAAGTTATTCCCCAAGGGTACCCAGCCAAAACTCTTTCCCGGCACTCCTCCCAGTGTTTTAAAATATCCTTCCGCCCAATCACCCATGATGTTGAAGGCCGCTTTTCCACTAGCAACCATCCTGGTTGCATCTTGCCAGGTTGAAGTCGAATGATCCTTATTCACATACCGGATCAATTGGTTTAAATCTCTAAAAGCGCCGTTAATATCCGGATCATTAAATGACGTCTGGTTTTTCCATAAACCGTTATATTTTAAGGGACCCATTCTGGCAACTAAGATCGTTTCAAAAAGGTGTGTGGCTTCCCACTTGTTTTTATCTCCAAGCGAAAGTGGAATAATCTTATATTTAGCCAGCTTGTGGCAGGCGCTCAAAAGCTCGGGTATGGTTTTGGGCGGCGCGATTTTGTATTTTCTCAAGATATTTTTGTTATACCATAATACATTACCCCGTTGAACATCCAACGGGATTGAATAAATTTCGCCTTTATAACTGCACATATCGAGAACTTGCTTATTAAACTTACTGCGGACTCCCCAGGCATCCAGATACCGGGTGACCGGTTCCATCATCCCCGTTTTAACATAAGAATCGATTAATTCTGCTCCTCCGTGAACCTGAAAAGAATCGGGGGGATTCCCCCCAACCATCCGGGTTCGTAACGCTGCCTTCGCATTAATTCCCGCTCCGCCCTCGACTGTGGCATTGATTACTTCAATCTGAGGATGTTTTCCCTGAAAAATTTTGAGAAGAGCTTGTAAGCTTTCCTCTTCCCCACCACCGGTCCACCAACTAAAAATCTCTACTTTAATATTTTGGGCAAAAATACTCCCAAGTAGAATGAAAGTAATCATTAGAAGGAAAAGCGATTGAAGAAGATATTTTCTATGTCTCATTGTTATCACCATTGACTTACATTACTTATCACCGGACTCACGCACAAATGTTACATTATTTCATGATAATGTCACTTTGGGGTTCAAAATCATTATCACTCCATTGATTAGTACGGCGTTTATTCCACGCAATTTCGCAAATCCCTCTGTAATTTTTTCTTCACTCACTGGAAGATTGGTTCCTCAATAAAAAAATAGTATTTTTGAATCATTATTTATTCCCCGTTGTTGTCAAGTCTGCAGTAGTATAGAGTTTCAGCTTATTGACAAGAACTGTTTGAAGATTCGTGGAATCGACCAAATAGACAGGACATAGGTAAGCCGGAAGTTCGCGATTTCCGAATGTCATCCTTGACCCGATGATCTTTTTCCTTTGAATAAACCGATTTGCTGACACAATGGCGGTTTTTGCCAGTTCGGGTATGTTCCAAGCAACTGTCATCAATTGTTCCCGGCGCAATATTCTTTTACATGCCGCGAGTTCGGCGCCGGCACCGGTTATGAATGCAAGCGCGGATTTTTGTTCTCTGTAAAAATTAACGACGGATTCAGCAATCAAGTCTTCCGGTATTAAAATCCCCTGTAATTTCTGATGAGCAATGGTAGCCCTGATTTTAGTGACCGCTTCATCCGCAGACCAATGATTAAGGGCATTCACTGATAATATATCAGCGCCAACCCCGCTTTTCATCTTTAAAATTTCCTGCTGGCCACTATATAGAATCTCCGAGCGATAACTATTCCCCGGGCCTTTAAATACCAAATAATTACCCGGCCCTGCCTTCTCTAATAAAGTTTTCGCCTGAATCCGCCCCATATCCCGGTAATCGACGCCAAGAAACAAATCACAAGGACCGGCCGTCATTTCATCATAAAAAATAATTTTAACTCCCTTACTTCGGGCTTCTTCCAAAACGTCCTCCAATCCCTTTTGGCTTACAGGATTCAAAATTAAAACCTTAATATGGCGTGCCAATAGATCATTGATTTGACCGATTTGTCGTAAAAGGGAATGGTGGGCAACCTTTAAACCGATTGAAAGCTGCTGGCTCCCGGCGGTATCTTCCATAACAGCCCATTCTTTCATCCACCTGGCTTCCATAATGCTATTGAAACACACTCCAATATCTAACTGTTGGGTTTTGGAGGAGTCAAAAATGGCGTTATTTGGGCTGCTCATCATCTTCAGCAAATTCCCAAAATAAAGAAGCGGGATTGATAAAATGATTAATAATAACAATGCTGTTACCAGGACCCAGTTGGTTTTAATAAATTTAAGCATCAACAATCCTCCGCCGAATCTAAGGATAGACAATCAAAAAATCCTATCCCCTAACAGCAGTGGGGGGTAAATTGGTGACTTTTTTAAATACTTTACTAAAATAGTTGGGGTCCCGGTATCCGGTCTGCATTGCGATTTCCTTAATAGAAAAGCTGGATTCTTTCAACAATTTTAAAGCTTTTTCGATGCGGATCCGTTCCAAAAAATCCATCACCGTTTGGTTGCGGTACTCTTTAAACAATTTACTCAGATAATTGGGGCTGATTGCAGCCGCTGCAGCCACGTCCGCCAGTGTCAGCTCCTTGTCATAATTTTGAACCATATATTCAATGGCCGCTCTTATCTCCGGGTTGTTTTCAGCACTTTCCTTGTTTTGAATTTCAGCGGTAAATCCCTTTACAATACTATCCATAACCAATTCCAGTTCATTCGGATCGCTCGTGTGATTAATCTTTTGGATATATTGATTGCCATTTAATGATTGTTTTGATTCAGCCGGGGCATTTTCATAAAACACCCGGAACAAAACTGCAACAATGCCATGAAAATAATCTTTTTGCGACTGGAAATCTCCTTGTAATGCCTGTGTCACCAAACGAAACAAATCTTTAAAAATAACTCCGGCCAATTCCTGTTGACCTGACTTCGCCGCATCAAAAAATTCTTGTTCAACGACCCAGGGAATTGAAAAATCTTGATGGGAAGCACTGGGAACTTCCCCAAGAGAATAGACACCGACAGGATATGAATGGAGCTGGGTTGACTGTCGCAATTCCTTAAAAGATTGAATCATTCCTTCAAATCCTTCGTATACCCCTCCTAAAATGATACCTGCGTCCAGACCGATATTGCTTTTTAATTTTTTATTGAGCGGGTTCCAAGTCTCCATTTGCGAACCAGGCATTGAATCGTATCCGATCAAGATTAAAGCCGTTCGGCCGATAAGGGGGCTTAACAAAATATCTCTGACATTGTTGGTGTTCTTTAAATGACTCCGGACAAACTGTTTATAATCCTCGAAGTTTTCCGTCAGTCGTTTACAGTCAATGGCGTAAATTTCCACCGCCTGTCCCAATTTTACCTTTAAATCCAGCAATTGAGGATATTCCATCAACGGATGCATTGCAATACTCGGATATAACAACGAAAAAAACAAGTCTTCTTCCAAAAAAGGACGCATTCTTGATAATTTATCCCTTAATTCCAACTGTTCCCGCGCCCTTCCTCTTTGTTCTTCAAGCCTGGCTATGGCTTTGGCCAAAATCGTCACCAAATCATCCTTGGATACCGGTTTCAACAAATAATCCACAACCCCTAACGCAATACTTTGCTGGGCATAATGAAAATTATCATAGGCGGAAATAATCACAAATATCGTCTCCGGCAATGATTTTTTGATTTCCGATACCGCTTCCAATCCATTAAGCCCGGTTAGTTCGATATCCATAAAAACAATATCCGGCTTTTCACGAAGTGCCAAAGATACCGCATCGATCCCGCTGCCGGTTTTTGCCACCACTTGAATTTCCGGACAATTGGTTTCAATCACATGAGATATGGCGCGAAGAACAATCGGTTCATCATCCACAATCATTAAACTGTACATGTGGCCTTTCCTCCTCAATTAACGGCAGTTTCAGCTCCACTTGAGTTCCTTCACCCGGCCTGCTGACAATGGTCAATAAATCATCCCGTCCGTAAAAAAGCCGAAGCCTTTTACGAATATTCCCAAGGCCAATTCCACTGGAATCGGACTGGAGTGTATTCCCCTGAGAAAAATGTACTTCCATACTATCCTGTGCCAGCACTCGTTTCATTTTATCCGGCGGAATGCCGACACCGTTATCGCCTATGATTACATGAAGCCGCTCTCCTTCATCCCGAATGACCACATGAATCTCGCCTTTCCGTTCCTTCAAACCGGCTACGCCATGAAGATAAGCGTTTTCAATCAAAGGCTGAAAAACCAAGCATGGAATGAGGTGTTTTGTCAAATTACCCGCTATAGAAAGCTCACAATGAATCGATTCGCCATAACGCACTCCCATAATATAAATATATTCTTTGATGTTATCGACCTCATCCTGAACGGTTACCGGTCTGTCAAGGGAACGGAGATTGTATCGCAACAAACGGGCAACTGCTTTAATTAAATCTCCGGTTTCATTGGCGTCTTCCAATATAGCCACTTGAGAGATGGCATTTAAAGTATTATATAAGAAATGGGGGTTCATTTGAGCCTGCAACATTTGAATTTCCGACTCCCGAAGCAGGTTGGTAACCTCCAGATTTCTCATTTTCGCCTCTTTCAACTGCCGCTCTAATTTGGCTTTTTCCTGGATTTCATGAAACAGCTCATTGATGTTACGGGACATCCGGTTAAAAGTACGGGTAATAATTTGTAGTTCATCATTGGACTCTGAAAATACCGCGCCGACCTTAAAATTACCTTTACTGATTTCGGCGGCATTTTGGGCAATCTGTTCCAGGGGCTGCGTGATGCCCATTGAAAAATCAATACAAAAAGTAATACTGAGCAACCCAATAACGATCGCCAACAAGTAGGCGATATATTCGATTTTCTTAGTCTGCTGGCTGATGATTTTATAACGTTCCCGGCCCCAGGTTGTGTTTTGACTTATCAGACTGCGGATATATTTGCTGGTTAAATCAACCGCTTCACTCATCTTATAATCCGTTTCGTATGCTCGTTCCATCCGGTTCTCCCTGCGGGCCGTCACGGTCATTTCCGAAAATTGGTTGATACTGGTCAAATATTTTGAAAGATCCAAATAACGGTAATACTTTTCTTCATTGTCAATTCCGCCAAGGTGTTCCGAAAAGTTGTCCACTGCTTCCTGCAGTTCGGTATTGGCAGCCAGGCATTTATCCAGACTTGAGTAATTTCCGTCCGTTAAATAGTTATCCGTATAATACTTGACGGCGTATATTTTGCGGCTTATGGTTTCCAAATTCTTCGAATCGTCCAAGAGGGCCGCAAAAAAACGGGCGGACATTTTCAGGGCTAAATTCAAATAAATCGCAATAAAAATGATTAAAACCATAAACACCAGAAAATGAATAATCATCTTCCAGCGAATCGAAAAAGGCTTCCTCAATTGTAAATTAATATTGGATTCCATGGTGAGATTCCTCGATATTTTGGAAGTTTCCCAAGTTCGTTTGATCCAGCATAATCACATCAATATTATTTGAAATGTTTACTTTATTTTCCCTTAAATAACCAAGCATACCGGTAACCGCGTTATACCCAATCTGATATGGATATTCAACCACCGAAGCGTCAATAATCCCCGATGTTATATACCTCCGGATTTCCGGCAAATCTCCGTGACCAATGATGTGTATCTTGTGAGTCAGATTTTTTTCCGTGATCACCCTGGCAGCCGCCAGGGTCCCTTCGGCGTATGTGGCATATACGCCATCCAAATCGGGATGTTTATCCATTAAATTACGAACAACTTTGATAGAGTCAAGTAAAGTAGGTTCAGACTTTTCCCAAAGCGGAATATTGGTGCCTTTGGAACTGATTGCTTCCCGAAAACCGAATATTTTCAGTGATTCGGCCACGGAGGTTTGCATATCACCGCCAAGCAAGGGGGAAATCACCGCAAAACGGCGGCTGCCACGGCTATAAATTTTCCGCATTAAAGTTTTACCCACCACATAACCGGCGCGGTAATTATTGGTTCCCACATAACCGATGCGCCCTGAATCAGGCAAATCGGAGGCCACCACAATCGTTGGAATATGGGAAAGCCAGGCCTCCTGGATCAATGGGGCAATCCGCTCATCCTCGGCATGGATAATGATTCCGTCATATTTTGCAAGGGTAGCCAGACGTAAATAGTCGGCTAACTGGAATTCTTGCCCGTGGACGGATTCAAAAAAACTAATATGGACTTTTTGGCCTTTGCTGGCTTTGACAGCACCCCGGGTGACCTCTTGCCAGAAGGGGCCATTATTATTTTGGAAGATAAAGGCTATGCGGGAATTTTTTTCTGAGGGAAAATGCATTCTTGGTACAAAGCCTTGCGCAACATTTTGGAGGAGGCCGTTCAATAATAAGATTAAATATACCGTGATCACACCAAACAACAAAAAGAGTAAAACTGTGATTTTCTTTCCCAATTTACCCTCACTAACTTTTGTTTATCCATCAAAACGGTGATCGATATAAAATTCTTTTTCAAACCTCATTTTCCTTTAGAAGTTATTAAAAAAGTTTAAAGATCCAATAACTTTGGAGCGGCGGGATTGTGAACGGATACATTTTTGATTACCTTTTCCATATTGGTATTGGCATAACAATACAGGCATCCAAACCGGCACGTATCATAAAATCCCATATCAATGGAAGACGCGCAATGACACTCGGGCCGTTGGTATTTATCCTTGGCCGGTTTTAGATTGAGCTTAAAAAGGCGATTCAACAATTGGCTGTCGATGCAACTTCCGGGTAGAATATTAGAAGAGGCAAGATCCACCTTCTCAGAACAAGAATAAGCCGTTAGACCATTCCCTTGGGCAATGCGGGCCAATTCCTTCATAAAAGAGCAAAGCTCCCGCCGATACTCCGGAGCACGCAAATCTTTTAACCGAAACGTTTGCTCAAGTCCGGATCTTTTGATATTGACCAATACTTTATCGTACAAGGTCACCAAACTGAGCATGACCCGATGGGTATAGCCCCGAAGTGAATCGGCAATTTGGGAAAATTGCTCAAGATGGGAATCCAGCGGGTTAATATCGCTTACAATGATGGGGTCGTACCGCCAAATCAATCTCTCCGGGCCAACATGTTCACTAAGCCTTCTGAAAGTGGCGATCCGCCCATCAAGGGCCGGAATCCGCGGCTCCCAGAGCCTTGGATAATTATTGAGGGTAAAATGAAAGAGGTAACGGTAACCCAGGTTATCCAGCAAGGGCAGTGAAGGCACCAAAGGAGAAGGGTTTTTAGTCCAGAAGACCAATGCCGCCACATCATCCGGGTGCAAACTGACCTGTTTTTGTTGCCGATGATTATACGGGTTAACTTTCACAAAAAACCCGCTTTGAAGCCGGTTCACGAACCATTCACTGTAAAAAGCCGGAATATCCGTGCGGCGGCTGGCAGAGATAATAACCGGTTCACTTTGGCAGGGCTTTATGATGGTATTCCCACCTTTACCAATTGGGGATGAAGTAATCGAATTAATTCCCCGGGTTTCATGCTAACCAAATACCCGCGCTTACCCCCGTTAATGTAAATCTTCGGCAGTTCAAGAATGGTCTGCTCCATATATACCGGCATCGCTCTCCGGGTGGCAAAGGGTGAGGTCCCTCCAACCAGATACCCGCTATGCTTATTGGCAATATCGGGCGCACAGGGAGCGATGGTTTTAACTCCAATGATTCTGGCAAGTTCCTTGGTGGAAACCTCCAAATCACCATGGGTTAGAACGATTAAAGGGTTTTTATGTTCATCTTCCATAATTAAGGTTTTAATCATCGAATGTTCATCAAACCCCAGTTCCCTGGCTGCAACCGCTGTACCGCCCCGGTCCTCATATTCATACAGGTAATCCTGAAATTCCACTTTTTCGGCACGTAAAAAACGCACTCCGGCCGTAACCGGAAATTTTTCTTTTGACATCCCGCTGCCCTCATCTAAAAAATGAATCCTTTATTATTTTACCACATTCTTATCGCTCCGGCACACGATCCGTTACGGATTGTATAACCAATTGCTTGCTTATTTCTTCCATCTTTCCCCCCTGGAAAAGGTTGCCTCCATGCCATTGGACTGTTACAATAAAAGCAGGCCCGAAAAGCTTTATCAAAATCGATTCAAGGAGCTTTGGGATGGAGTCTCAAAAACTTTCCTTCAAGGAAAAATTGGGTTTTGGAGTTTGCGATTTGGGCGGGAATGCCCTTTTTACAATCATGGCTTTTTGGTTGATGAATTATCTGACTGACCAAGTAGGACTCAGTCCCCGTTTGGCCGGAGTTGCTTTAATGATCGGAAGAGTCTGGGATGCAGCGGCCGATCCGGCCATGGGATTGATCTCGGATCGTACCCGCAGCCGTTTTGGGAGAAGAAGACCCTATATTTTCCTGGGTGGAATCCTTGTTTTTTTGACAATGATTTTGATGTTTACTAACCCTAAAATAACCGATCAACATCTGCTGTTTTGGTGGGCAACCATAGCTTATACTTTGTTATGTTTTAGCTATACCGTTTTCAACATTCCATATTCCGCTTTGACTCCCGAATTGACCACCGATTATCACGAGCGGACGGTGCTGAACGGATACCGGATGACTTTCGCAGTGATCGGAACCTTGATTGGAGCGGGGGGCGTATTGCCCTTTCTGCATCTTTTTCAAAGTACCAATCAAGGATACAGCTGGATGGGAGCCTGTTTTGGTTTTTTGATCATGGTGGTGTGCTGGATTACTTTTTTTTCCATCCGGGAGCCTCATCATAAGGTCAATTTCTCACCGACCGGCATTATCTCCTCGTATTGTGCAGCATTTAAAAATACTCCCTTTTTACTGATTCTCTTTCCATGGGTATTCAATATGACCGCCACCACCATTGTCAGCGGCACGCTCATTTACTACTTCAAATTCATTTACCACGCCGGGGAAATGACTACTATGGCATTGTTGCTTTTACTCGGTTCGGCAATGATTTTTATCCCTGTATGGGTACTCATTTCCAAGCCCCTGGGTAAAAAGAATTGTTATGCCATAGGATTATTTCTTATCGCTCTGGTATGCCTGATATTCTTTTTTTACGGCCATCGCTTTGGTTTGGGGTTTGCTTTTGGGATGATGATTCTTGCCGGAATGGGCCTGGCAACGACCTATGTGATTCCTTGGTCTCTTATTCCCGATACCGTTGAATACGATTATGCCCAAACCGGCGAGCGCCGGGAAGGAATTTATTACGGTATCTGGACCTTTGCGTCCAAAGTCGGCCAGGCGCTGGCTGCTTTGATAATAGGGAGTGTCCTTCAGATGTTTCACTATATGCCGGGTCAAGCCTACCAGGGCCATCCGACTCAACTGGGAATCCGTTTGCTGTTCGGTCCGATTCCGGCCGGGATTTTTATGATCGGCGCGCTGATCGTACTGTTTTATCCCCTTAACGAGCAGCGTTACCGGGAAATTTTAAAGGCGCAAAAGAAGCAGGATTAAGGGCGGGAAATGGCGACTCAGCTTTCCAGTTCAATCAAGTTTTTTTGACCTTTTGGGACAGCCCTGCAATAAAAAGGGATTTTCCCAACTCTCCCCTCCAGTTACTTAAATGCCGGTAGCTAGCAGTTTGCTTCTCCCCTCCCTTTCCAGTGTTTTTTAGCTATCAGTCAAAGGGAGGGGAATTGCTGCCATTTTCTCTGGCCGATCAGGTTCCTGAAGGGGTGAGTCAGTCATTTCAAACTTTTATTTTATCTACTCCTTGTCCAACCAAGGCCACCCAATATCCAATCGACATTCCGTCCATCAGCGCCTCGCTGTA
>JAEXDA010000072.1 GCA_023401925.1 Bacillota bacterium | reverse complement strand
CGAACTTAAGTTCGCGGTTACTCTTCCACTGAAACAACTACTTTGAACAACATCGTTGGGGAAGAGCTCGCCTTTGGAGAAAGGCACGAGTTAGGTCAAATAGGCGTTCACTTTCTAACAGTGATTTTTGACAACAACAAAATTTAATTCAACATATATAGAACGACAATTGAACGTCATCTTTTTTTAAGCCTTTATGCCTTTTCGGTATTCAATATCCATATTGACTTCTTCAAAGGTACTCATATTATTGATAATAGCCATTGCATTACCGATAATTCCCATGGCTATCGGGCAGCCTGTCCCTTCACCAAGTCGCATTCCCAGGTTAAGCATAGGTTTCAGTTCCATGGCTTCGGCTGCAAGATTGTACGCCGGCTCTTCGGATATATGTGAGGGGAACATAAACTCTTTTGTGAGTGGGTTGAATTTATAGGCAAGCAGTGCAGCGGCGATGGAAATCACACCGTCAATAATAACAGGTTTGCGATAATACGCTGCGCCAATAAACACACCGGTCATAGCAGCAATGTCAAGCCCGCCAACCTTTGAAATAATATCGACAATATCCTTTGCGTCAGGTTTGTGCATGGCCAAGGCTTGCGAAATCACACGTTTTTTGTTTTCATAGGCTTCGTCGGTGAGCCCGCCGCCTCTGCCGATTGCTTTTTCCGTATCGGTACTGCCGAGTGCCGCCATGATGCAGGCAGCTGCCGTAGAGGTATTGCCCATACCAACCTCGCCGGTACCGATAATATCATAACCTTCATCGCAGGCCAGCTTTACAAGTTCAAAGCCAACTTCTATCCCTTTGAGAGCGATATCCCGGCTCATCGACCTTTCCTTGTAAAAGTTATTGGTGCCGTTTGACATCAACTTTTTATTGAGAATTTTGGGATAGTCAAGTTCGCCAATAACACCCATATCAACAAGCTTTAAGTCAACCTTGTTGTGTTCACAAAAGACGTTGATTCCGCATTTCTTACCGGAAGCGTAGCCCTTCATCAAAAAGTTGGTGAAAATTTGCGGTGCTGCGGATACGCCTTCCTCATAAATACCGTTGTCTGCACCAAAAACAAAGTGAACTCTTTTATCAATGTTGCTTCTGACCTTGCCTGTAATTCCCGCCATCTGAATGCTGATGTTTTCAAGCATGCCAAGGCTACCGGCAGGTTTTACCAAACTGTCCTGTAAGATACGGGTGGTATCCATTGCGGTGCTATCAAGTCCCTTAATTTTTTCCGAAATTTCCTCAAGTTTCATGATAACCTCCTAATTAAATAATTTTTTTTGCTATTTGAATGTTGATCATTGCAGAATTGCTTCACTCCCCTTTTGGTGAATAAAAAAAGCCCGCAAATACAGCATATAGCTATACTCGCAGACTTTACCATTATCCACTGAATATTTGATACCTTAAGGCAGGTCTTCCGGCTTACGTGTCTTCGCTTACCTTCGCCTTCCCGGGATTTTTCCCAGTGGCATTTTGAGGGTTCACTCTCCGTATACGGCGATGGGTTCGTCGAGGATTCTCACCCCGTTCCCTATTCTCCAATCGATCACCGATCGGCACCTATAAGATTATTTAATTTATTCTAAGTTGAATGATACAAAATGTCAATAACAATATAAAAAAATTTCTCTATTTACGCAAAAAGGGGCCAACTTCAAGTCAGTCTCCTTTGTTTTTATAAACAAAATAAGTTTTATTAAATATCCCCGCGGGCATATTTTTTATAAACCCAATAATGACGCGGTTTGCAAAAAAGATTCCCAAAACAAAAATTTGATGTCCCAAAGTCCGTCGAATCAAGGTTTTCTTATGGTTCTGGGCGACAGGATTTGAACCTGCGGCCGTGCGATATTTTCTAATATTCTCTAGTCGAAATCATCGAAAAAGTCCTGCTAAAATTAATTGAAATCCAGAGGGTTTCAGTGTACCAAAACCGATGTCTTAATCTGGTAAAGGCGAACCGCACTTAGCTTTTTTCAAATCCGCAAAAAAAATCCCTTTACAACAAATTAAAAGCCCTAACCATTTTCAAGGTAGGGAGCTACTATACGCTTACGTTATTTAAAATACTTCTTTGGAAACAGCCATTCGCCCCAAACAAGCAAATTGGTAGAAAATCCAAATGGTTGAGTACAAGTTATGCCGAAGTTATTTTTAATCTCGGCTCGGACATAATTTCCTTGATAAGCACTTAAGTCAAAAACCGGTCCGTTACCAACCACCTTTTTATTAAATATCCAGCCAATATCCGAACCATCGGTATCAATGGCAATTGACCGGTCATCCGTCTTTATGTCATAGATCCTCGGGCATTTGTGTTGACCACTTCCAGTATATTCATAACAAAAATAAGACCTCCCTGACTGCATTGCCTTTCTCCAGGCTCCTACCTCCAGGTTCGGCATTAACATCCAATTGTAATTTCGAAATAAATGTTCTTCCCGATGCATATCATCATTACTATAACCCCATACCGGTATATTCGGCATACTTGAGGTTAATATCTCATCCCATAGTTTCCGATCATTTGGGTAACGATCATCCTGATTAAAAACTTCCACCCCCACCAAGGCCTGGTATTTCTTAAATAAGTTAATATACCAACTTGGTTTAAAATCATAACGCCCCGGGTGGTAAAACATACAAAGACCATTGCGGGATTGTACTTCCGCTACCTGACTTTCATCAGTATAGTCAACTCCGCCGCCGGTAAAATCGTTGTCAAAAGATCCCAAATGGTGCCTTCGTGATAATTCAACACCTTCGATGGCTAACATATTAAGTGCCGGAACAATACCGGTAACCGGGTCTCTGGAGTATCTTCCGGCCGGAGCTTGATAGGGTTCATCGCCTTCAAATTTAGACCAAGGCCAAGTATTTACGAATGGTTCGCCGCTATTTTCCCGTGGCGATCTGCTGGGACGGCTCCGGTCGTGATCGGTTAGGATCAAAATATCATAATTTGCTTTGTGGTAACGCTCAATAACCTCGGCTCCGTAAAGCCTGCCATCACTTTCTGTAGTATGAGTATGGTAATTACTCACATATTGTTGGTAACTCTTAAAATTTACATACGGATTAGCGACAAGTGTTTTGCTCACTTTAGCACCACCCAACCTGCAGGAAGCATCGGTGAGGTTTTTTCGTCCGTATTAAGATATTCTGTAGACGCAATTTCCACCGCAAACTGATGATGATCTTTCGTCCAGATCGGTAGTTTCGGATTGATATGGTCTCGGATATCAATTACCCTGCACTTGTCTGAAGTGATAAAAAACATCTCATCACCTCCCAAATTATATACAATGAAGTCATGTTGCAAATGATTTGGACTGTACCTGATATCCTATGTTTATTGTGGCATTTGTGACACGGGGTTGGTTGATAGCAACCGGCAAATCCGCTTCTCATACCAGGGGCGGCTTTTATAATTTTCCTTTTGATAAGTCGAATAAAGAAGGTCCTTTTTATTTATAATTCCTAAAAGCTTAGGGATTCCGGGATGGCAAAGCCCGGAAAGGATCCTTTAGCTCCGACAGTCTTTTTTCTGCGGTCTTAAGAAAATTCCGGCCAATACTCCGATAAACAATACTGCGATAATCCAGGCATAAAACGGCAGCTTTAGCCCACCTTGAAAGATGCTAAACGCGCCAAAACCGAGGAAGATCACTCCGGCGCCGATTTTAATCAATTTTTCCGGCAGTTTGGTTCCCAGCAACTTGCCAACCAATATGGCCAAGCCGTCGGAAGCCACCATTCCCAAGGTTGAGCCGATCCATACCGGAACAAAAGAACCGGTAGCCGCCAAAGTCACCGTACTCAACATGGTTTTATCCCCAAGCTCGGCCAGAAAAAAGGTCACAAAAACCAGCCAAAAAGGGGAGGAAATGCGACGGCATGTCCCATCCTCACCTTCCTCAAGACAGTCACCTCGCAAAGTCCAAAAACCAAACCCGATAAATGCAACCCCAGCGATAAATTTAATCCAATCGATCGGCAATAAACCACCCATAAGTCCGCCTAAAGCCGCAGAAAAAACATGGACCGCCAATGTGGCGGTGAATATTCCCGCTAAAACGATAGTCGCCTGGTACCGGGTCGCCAAGGTCAATGCCACCAACTGGGTCTTGTCCCCCAACTCGGCCAAAAAAATCATTCCGAACGATAACCAGAAATCTTGCATGATCAAACCTCCTGTTGATAATTTGATATAAAAAAAGAGACCTAATGCACCCTTAAAGGTGCAAAGGTCTCGTTTGGTCTGATTGACCGGTAAGGCCAGGCGAAAAACTTGAATAACTCGCCAGTATGTTGACCCTACCAAGAACCGTCCCATGGACAGTTGGGTAACTACTCCCCTTCGCGCAACGATTTAAATTATACCGGATAAATGATCGTTTGACAAGTTTAATTCTACATTATTATCTCCACCTGTAGATTAAATTTCAGTATGAGGTATTTGATTGACGATTTGTTTTAAAGCCTCCCTTATCGGTATGATAGGCCGGCCAAGCAGTTTTTCTATATCGTTGCTTTCTACCTCTAATCCACCTTCACGAATACCTTTTTGGATGTTTACAAGTAAAGGAAGATAGGCTTCCGGCACTCCGGCGCCTTTCATGATTTCGGCATAAGTGGTATCATCGACCTGTTGCAAAGGAATCTCTTTCCCCAATACAGTTCCAAGGACAGAAACGAATTCCTTGTAGGTCATGAGTTTACCGGAAAGTTCGTAAATCGTGTTCTCATGTCCGTTTTCAGTCAATACGGCGGCAGTTGCCTCTGCCAAATCCTGTCGAAGCACCCAGCCAACTTTTCCGTCTCCGGTCGCCGTTAACCAGGGAGCACCCGTAATCGCACCCTGTATGCTTTCGATTTCATTTTCCAGATACCAGTTATTCCTCAAAAACGAATAAGGTATCTTTGTTTTCACAATAGCAGCTTCTATAGCTTTATAGACTGAAGCAAGGAAAAATCCGCTTTCGCTTGCTTTAGGCGCGCTGGTAAACGCAATAAATTTAACTTTGGCACGCTCTGCAACAGCAACCGCGTTGGCGAGCTGCCTCATTCTTATTTCATCGCCTCCAAGCCGCACCTCGGATGTGGATATAATTAACAACCGGTCAATTCCTGCAAAAGCGTAATCCAATGTTTCGGGTTTGTCAAAATCTCCTTGTCGAACCTCAACTCCTTGTGTTTTCAACCCTTCCGCTTTTTCCGGATTTCGGACACTAACGGCCAATTGATTTGGCGGTACAGTTTTTAACAACGTCTCAACAATTTTTGATCCTAATTTTCCTGTTGCCCCTGTAATTAATATTTTCATTTTCTTTGCCCCCAATAATTTTTTATATTGAATTACCTTCAAGTGTAGAATATATTAAAAGTATTGAAAATAACAGTAGGCATTTTTATATGACATAGTCGCAAAAACAATACCATTATAAAATGAGGGAAAATATATGGCTAAATTCAAATTTCCACTGGAACCACCTTCCGAAGAAGAGCGTGAATCGGTGTGTCCATTACTGTTTGCACAGAATGTGATTGCTGGCAGGTGGAAGATCATTATTTTATGGTATCTGAGCCAACAAATAAGAAGATTTAACGAACTCCAAAGACTATTACCCAATATCTCAAAAGGGATATTAACGAGACAGCTACGAGAATTGGAGGATGACGGACTGGTTCACAGAGAAGTTTATAAAGAAGTGCCTCCCAAGGTTGAATACTGGCTTACCTCTAAAGGGAAGAGTTTTATTCCGGTATTGGACATGATGGGAAAATGGGGCAAGGAATATATGGATCGAAAGGAACCCAATTCCTCTCTACAAAGTTAATATACCATAACCTAAATAATACAAAATATATGCGCCTATGTAACTCCAAAAATGCAGCAAGCTGTTAACGCGGATATGACCAAAGCTTTAAAAATAAAGGGGCTGTTGCAAAATAATTAAAAAATGGTGAGATATACAATATATTGAATCCAGCTTATGATTGCTTGCCAATATATTGTATATCGCTATCCATTAAAAATCTTTTGCAACAGCCCGCTTTATTTTTGATCAATGATTATACCTTTACAGGTAAAGCGGCAGGATTGGTGGAGCATCCGTTTGGCACTGTGAAGAGTGGATTAGGATTCGCACAATTTCTAACTAGAGGAACGGAAAATGTACGAACGGAATCCTTATTGCACATACAATCTCAAAAGAATAATCAATGTATTGGAAAAAAATAAACTGGGGAGGCATTACAAAGGCAATAGAGCCTTCTATTTTTTGGAAAGATCTCCATACGATTTTTGCCGCTATTTCTCTATTATTTTTACACAGGCTGATATGGTATTTCCTCTTCTGACGCCTATCGAAAAATTAGTTTAAAACCATCATTTTGAGCTTCCCTCACCAAAGTAGACAGTAAATTAAGCAGATATCCTTTGAATTTCGAAATATTCGGGGTTAGTACCACTAATTGAAGAATGACGAGTTTTCGATTGTTGTAATCAATTTCGATATATCCGAAGATCTCACGTTTAGCTAGGATTCTGGCAAGATAAACCTTTTCAGAGACAAAGAAACCGACTGATTGTATGTTTTCACGGTAATCCCGTTTATTAACCCATCAAATAGGGTTTCACACACACCGGAGTGGGTACCTTCACCTCGGAGATCTTTTTCAGTTTTCCAGTATGATTCTCAATCTTAAACACCACCACATTATCTGTATCCTGATTGGCCACCAATAAAAATTCCCCGGTCGGATCGATGGCGAAATTACGCGGTATCTCCCCGTTCGATGATTCCATTCCCACGCCTGAAAGCAATCCGGTGTTCTGGTCGATTTTATAGATCACAATACTATTATGCCCTCGGTTGGATCCATAAATATATTCGCCGCTGGGATGAATTTGAATATCAGCGCCGGAATTTTCACCTTCATAATTCACCAGAATCATCGGTACGGATTGCATTATTGTGGAGCAACCCCTCAGGTGATCAAAACACAACACCGCGATCGTGGAGTTCAGTTCATTCACTAGGTAACAATAGAGCCCATTCGGATGAAAGACGCAATGCCGAGGGCCGGAACCCGGCTCCGTATTGAACGACTCCACTGGTGACGGCTCCAGTTTACCGTAAAAGAAATCCGTTTTATAGATCATCAACTTATCCAGACCCAAATCGGGTACAAAGGCATATTGGTTCAGCCGGTCGAACACGAGGGAATGAGCATGGGGACCGACTTGCCTGGTTTTATTAACGCTGGATCCCACATGTTGAATAAATTGACTGGATGGCCCCAGTGCGCCATTTTTCAAAATTGGAAATATACAAATGCTTCCGCTCATGAAATTCGTCACAAAAACATGACTCTCCTGATCATTCACTGCGACGTGACAGGGATCGGTTCCCCCGGTAGGTAATTGATTAATAAAGTTCAAACGGCCCGTTCCGCTTTCAACTGTAAAAGCGCTCACAGCGCCAGAGGCTTTTCCGTTAAACTCTTTCAACTCATTCACGGCATATAAGTATTTACCGGAAGGCGCTAGTGTTAAATATGATGGATTGACCACTCCAAGAGTTTTCGATACAAATATCAACCGCCCGTCAGATAGATCCAGCTTATATAAATAGATTCCTTCGCCCTTGCCCTGAAGAATTTGTCCGGTCCCGAATTTTATAGCTTCGGTATAGGTCCCCACATATACATAAATATCTTTTTTCATGGCAGTCACTACTTTCTGATTTTTTTTAGGGCATGAATAATAAATTCATTGCGCCCCCGAGCTAATTGATCCATATCCTTTTGCGACCAGTCATAAATCCCTTTTCCAGTCTTATATCCTAAATCACCGTTATTGACCAATTCCGTCAGATACCGATTGGTTTCAGTAGCACTGCTAATCTCCGGCAATACACTATCCTGAACTGCTACAGCCAAATCCAACCCAACTGCGTCAATATGCTCCAAAGGCCCCCAAGCCGGAAACCTGATTCCCATTCCCATCTTAACTGCAGTATCGACATCCTCAGGTGAAGCTAATCCAGTTGCCACGATGTTGACAGCCTCCCTAATCACCGCCTGAAGAATCCGGTTGGCCAGTTGACCCGGTAAGTCTTTTCTGACTAACACCGGAGCTTTGCCCCACTTTGCCAGAGTTTCCTTCACCGTGACCGCCACAGCCTCGTCAGTTTGTTCACCTACGACCACCTCAACCAGGGGCACCAGATGGGCGGGAAACCAAAAATGAGTTGTAACGGTTCGGCCCGGATGCTTGACCCTAGCGGCAATATCGGTGATCCTTAGTCCGGAGGTATTTGAGAGAATAGGAACCTCCACTGGTAATTGCCAATCCATCTTTTCGAAGAGTTCTTGTTTGGCTTGTAAATTTTCATAGATTGCCTCAACCACCATTTTGGCTTGCTGAAGCGACTCTTCTAAATTTCCGGATGGTATTAATAACTCTTTTCCATGACCAGCCGCTGCTTGATCGGCGAGATTGTTTGCCACCAGTTCGTCAATATTGTTAATGGCGTTTTTGATTCCTGTTTCGGCTTTGGAGATAATAGTATCCACCAGAATCGTTTTGTTCCCGGCCAACGCACTTATGGCAGCGATACCGCTTCCCATGAGGCCGCTGCCGACTATCACGACGCAATCTCTACTCATATTTGCTCACCGCCATTTGGATAAATAACCACCTTCATCGCCCCGTCTTTTCGTTTAATAAAGGTATCAAACGCCTCGGCTACATTTTCCAAATCAAAAGTGTGCGTCACCAAATCCTTGACGTAAATATTACCGCTGGAAATAAGCTTCATGATTTTCCAGCCCACATTGGGGTTGGCGCGGGAACCGTGAATGGTAATTTCATTATGCGTGGTATATTTAAAAGGAATTTCTTCCATAACACCATCTTTAGCTACCCCGAGTAAAACGACATGCCCGCCTTTATTCACCATCCGAATACTTTGGTTTAAAGTACCGACAGCACCGGAACATTCAATACAAGTATCAACCCCAAATCCTTCGGTCAACTCCCGTACTTTTTCAATCGGATCGCATTTAGTGAAGTCAACTGTGGCATCACAACCAAGTTTACCGGCAGATTCCAATCGCGAACCCCGTCCAACTACGATTACTTTAGCGGCTCCTAATGCTTTGGCAATTTTCATAGCCATCATCCCAATCGGCCCCGGTCCAATAATTGCTACGGTGCTGCCGGCAACAATCCCCGCCAGTTCCAATCCATGCAACGCTACTCCTGCTGTGTCGGCCATCGCAGCTTCAGCATATGTAACATTATCCGGCATGGGAGTAATGCTCTTGATATGATAAGTGCAATACTGGGCATAAGCACCGTTGGTGATAAAACCATAATGACGGTGTCCGCTTTCCGGTTTGCCATAATTTAAACATAAGGTATAACGGCCATTTAAACAATTCAGACAATGACCGCATCCTTTATGAGCTTCACCAGCCACCCGGTCTCCAACCTTAAATGAAATTACTCCCTCACCCACAGCCACCACTCTTCCGGCCCATTCATGACCTGGAATAAATGGATAAAACGGGGGCCAAGTACCGGCTAAATCACCTTTTATAATTTCCGGATCACTTCCACAGATAGCTACTCCGCCGATTCGGCAGAGGATTTCCTCGGGACCGGGTTTAGGAACTGGTACCGTTTGGACCTCAAATTCTCCGGGTTTGGTAAGCACCATTGCTCTCATCGTCTCAGGAATATCATATTTCACGCTAAAACCCCCTATAGATATCAAAATTTATACTGATATATCAATCTTTAATACCGGACATGGTCATGCTCTTAACAAAAGCATTCTGCATAAAGAAGAAAATAATCACCATCGGTAAGACGGCAATTGTGGCAATAGCCATTAGCTCATGATACATGGTAACGTAAGCATTCTCAAACATGGTCATGCCCAAAGGTACCGTTTTTAAGGTATCTTGAGTAATAATCAGTAATGGCCAAATATATGCATCCCAAATTTCCCTAAAAGTAAAGATCCCTAAAGCCGCAAGTGCCGGTTTGGAAAGGGGCATAATGATCTGGAAAAAAATCCGAAGTTCTGAAGCACCGTCAATTCTTGATGATTCCAGTAAAGAATCAGGTATTTCCAACATGAATTGGCGCATTAAAAATATGCCGAATGCATCAACCGCCATCGGAATAATTTGTCCCTGCAACGAGTTTAACATATTCAATTGTTTGGTAATCAAGAACAAAGGCACCATTAAGACTTCCAACGGGAGCATCATGGTAGCTAAAATAATAATAAATATCGCTTTGCGTCCCCGGTATTTAAATTTAGCCAGGCTATAACCGGCAAAAGCACAGATTAACAAGTTTAATACCGTGACACTGACTGAAACGACAATACTATTTTTAAAGTAGGAAAGAAAATCATACCGAGAAAAGGCTGTAACATAGTTTCCCCATTGAAAAACTTTCGGTAGCCATTCGATTGGAATAGCAAAAACTTCATTCACATTTTTCAGTGATGTCGATATCATCCAAAAGAACGGTACCACTATCATTGACGCTCCTGCAATCGCGATCGTATAATAAATTCCATTTAGGGCTTTCATTCGTTGCGTGTTCATCGAATTCTCCTTTCATTCAGCTTTAAAAATCTTGAATTGTAAGAGCGTTAACAGCATAATTGCCCCAAACATCAGTATTGACATAGCTGAAGCATAACCAATTTTGAAAAACTGAAAACCGGTTTGATAAATCAATAATGGCAATACCCTAGTTGCGCCCCCAGGACCGCCGCCGGTCATGACCATAGGATTTAAAAAGACTTTTAAGCCAACAATCAACGACATAATAATTACTAAAACGGTAGTATTTTTTAACAATGGCAATGTAACCTGACGAAAAGCCTTCCAACCCGTAGCACCATCAATCCGGGCCGCTTCATAATATTGTTCGGGAATGGCCTCCAAGCCGGCCAAAAAGATAATCATGAAATATGGAGTACCCCGCCAGATACCGGGGATTAGCAAAGCAGGCATCGCCAGTTGCGGATCGGTTAACCAATTAAGTTGTCCAATCCCAAAGCTATGTAATAATGTATTAATAAGTCCCAATGGATGGTACATAAATTTCCAAACTAACGCAACTGGAATCTGCGACATAATTACCGGTATAAAATATAATAAACGAATAATATTCTTCCCGCGACCCAGCTTAGAGATTAATAACGCTAAGGCGAGACTGAAGAGCCAAATTGGAATGCAGGTCCCAGCCACATAGTAAACCGAAGCTCCGATCGACTGCCAAAATAGGCTGTCACTAGCAAGCGCAAGGTAATTTCCAAAACCAATGAAAATATCTCGACCAATCAGATCCGACTTAAAAAAACTGATATAAAAAGCCTTAAGCATTGGATAAAATTTAAAAATAACAAAATAGAAGATAGCCGGTAGGATAAAAGCAATTCCCCACAAGTTGATCCCAAATTGAAATGACCCTTTGGGCCTGGCGATACTATTGTTCATTACAATCCCTCCCCAATACCTTAGATAAGGATCCGGACCTAGCCCGAATCCTTATCTTCCACACGCTTATTAATTTCCGGACAAAATTTTATTAATCTCCTTAGCTGCAATATCCAACGATTGTTTCGGATCCATCTTGGCAAACATACAACGTTGGATAGCCCGGTCAACTGATGCACTGATTTCGTCATAATATTCTGAACGCGGTAAAAAATTCGCCTGGGATAAATCGCTCATCCAAACATCCAGAAACGGGAAACTCTGAGCTTCTTTCGACTTGTACCAGTCCAATTTCGGTTGCGGGAAACCCAATTTCAACAACCAGTCGGTGGGACTGGAGGATGCCATGGCAATCCAGTCCCAAGCGGCTTTTTTCACTTTGGAATCCTTGATGCCGGAGCTAACACTCCATGAGAAACCATATTGCATGGTGGCCGGCTTTGCAGGATTGGCTTGAGGATAAGGCACAACAATAGTATTCTGATAGACCTCAGGATTCACTTTCACCTGATCCAGCGCCCACGGACCGGTAGTCCACATGGCCACCTTGCCTTCAGTGAAGTCCTCATTGGGAACTGCGGCTGTGGCTGTTGTAATGTTTGCGTCCCCCACTTTATGTTTATAAAGCAAATCTTGCCACATCGTTAGAGCAGCTACCCCAGCTTTACTGTTTAAAGCGGCTTTCTTGCCATCGGAAGTTAATACTGAACCACCATATTGCCGGATTAAAGGATCAAACGTAAACATTGCCCAATACGGACCATTATACGGCAGGTCAAATCCTTCCTGAATCATCCGGCCATCCTTATTGTACTTAACTAATTTTTGAGCGACGCGCGCTATATCCGCCCAGGTCTTCGGGTAATCTTTTTGGGGATCCAAACCCGCTTCTTTAAAAAGTTTAGTATTAATTAACAAACTAAACGAATTTTGTTGAATGGGAATCCCATATAACTGATTCTTAAATTTCATACCGGAAAGACTGCCTTTAAGATAGGTCTTTTCCAATGCAGCCGTAGTTTTGTACCCAAATGCGTTGGGATCGACCGGCGCCAGTAATTTCTTGGCAATGAAACCGGGATAATAATAGTCACCCAAATCGAAACAATCGGGGCTTGTTCCGGTGGCGTTAGCTACCATTAGCTTTTCTACATAATCCTTGCCCGGGAAATACGAAAATTCGATATTAACATTAGGATGTGTCTTTTTAAACTCCGGCATTAATACATTTTGGATGTACTGGACTTCCGGGGGATGCTGGTGAATCCAAAATCGTAAAGTAATAGGTGATTCAGCCTTAATGATACTTGAGAAGGCAAAGACAAAAATCAACATGACAGATAATAAAAGATGTGTCTTTTTCATTTGTTTCCCTCCTTTTTTAATCACTAACATCAAGTTTAACTTTGTGGTATCACCTTCTTTCAGCCCCGGGATTTTAGAAGCGCTTTCAGTTGATCACGGAATAACCACGCAACGGCCAATAATTCTGCCATTGCCAAGATCAGCCAATGCCTCGTTAATCTCGTTCAGGGGATAACGATTACTGATATATGGTTTAATCCGACCGTCCGCTGACCAGCGGATCATATCGGCTAAATCCTGCCTAAGGCTAGCGCGACAACCAATGATTTCAATTTCATCCATGAAAAGTTTAAATAGATCTGCAGTAAATTCATTCGCTAAATAGCCAACGATAATAATCTTGCCGCAACGGCGAGTCAACTGCACCGATTGGGCTACCGTGCTGCTTAAACCAACATTATCAATAACGACATCAGCGCCGATACCAGTGATTGCATTGACCGTAGCAATTAAGTCTTGGCGTTTGGTATTAATCAAATAATCAGCGCCTAACTGGGCAGCATAATCCAAACGTTGATCATCCCGGCTGGTGGCAATGACTATGGCGCCCATCATTTTTAAAATCTGTATGGCTTGCATTCCCAGGCCACCAGTAGCACCAATGACCACCACATAATCGCCTGCTTTAACATGGGCTTTATTACGAATGGCATGCAGGATACAGGCTCCCGCGTCCGGTAAGATGCAAGCTTCCTCAAAGCTTAAACTTTCTGGAATTTTGAACAAATTTTCTTGAGGCACTACCACATACTCACTAAAAAATCCGTTCCGTTCAAACCCAATCCGGGTAACATTAAGGCACATATTCTCATGTCCTGTATAACAAAACCGGCATTGATTGCAAGTAACGTAAATACTGGAAGTGACTCGCTCACCAATTTTCCAGCCATGGACTCCTTCTCCCAAAGCTTCAATAACACCGGCCCCTTCATGGCCAGGAATATGCGGCAATTGCACTGTTGGGATCCGGCCTTCTAATATGTGTTGATCGGTGGTGCACAACCCAGCAGACTTCACCTTGATTAAAACTTCGCCATAGCCCGGCTGTGGTTTGGGAACCTCAATACTGGCAATCGGCTTGTTAAATTCCTTAATCACTGCTGCCTTCATTTGATTCACTTCTTTCCATATGATTTTAAGTCCTACTCCATTTCTTTTAACTGGGTTTAAAAATAAATAATAATAAGATAATTGAAGCTAATGAGCCGATGATTCCGAATAGTAATTTTGTTCGTTGCTGGTATGGTTCAATTTCATGAAAGATTTTCCATCCGATCAGCACTGAAAAAACTGTTCCAAACGGTGTTACCGCCCAAGAAATTCCCACTCCCGCCAACTGGATCCCTGCAGTCATACAATACGTACCCATCAGCCATAAAAAGCCACTAACCACCGCACAACAATGTTCAATAGCCGACATTCGGAACCAATCTATAACTCCCTTTCTCCCTTTAGTAAAATATAGTAAGACACTAGCCCCCAAAAAGCCTCCCCAAGCGGTAGCCAAGGGAATGTGATCTACCACCATGATTCGGGAAGCCACCAGTTTAACTTCTGTTGCATAAATGGCAAAAAACACTGCTGCCACCAAGCTGTATAAAATTCCTCGCCATTTATTGGCGGAAGCCAATTGACCCGTCGGTAGAGTATGGGCCAAAACAGCCCCAGCTCCCATCATAATGAGACATCCAAATAACACAAGTTCAAACATGAACCGACTCATCTGTCGAAATTCACCAAATCCAATGATCCCAATCAGCAATCCGATAACAGCCGTATAATTCTTTAGTGCGGTTGCGCGCGACAATCCAATTAACCCTACTCCCTGTATATATGTAAAACAAGCAATTGCCCAAGTAATTCCCAATATTATCCCTGCCAATAATGTGGTTGAATTAATGGGTAAACCCAAATGTTGGCCAAAGAGCAGACTAAAGTATTCAATCACTATACCAGCGAATGTAGCACCAATAGTTAACGAAGTGTAGTAATACTGAACAGCACAGACGCAATAATGCCTTGGAACCATAAACGATACATGAAAAATGGTTCCGATTAATGACAAGATAATCCCTGTCGCCATGTTTTTCTCCTGTAATACTAATGCTACCCTAGAATGATGGTGGTGTAATCGCCCAAATCAATTCTACTTCATCATCGGTTTCATTCACCCATCCATGGGGAACTTCACTTGAATAATAAGCAGTATCGCCTGCTTCAAGTTCAAATTCTTCATTTCCAACTGTCAAACGAATCCGGCCTTTAACAACATAGCCCCATTCCTCGCCTTCATGGGCCATGAATTCAGATCTCCCCTCCGGCGGCGCAATCACCCGAATGATCTCCATTTGCCGCTTTAAATCGGGCGTGAGCAATTCGAATTTTAAAATCGAATCCGGAAGCTTAAAATTTTTACGCTTGTTTTTCCTTACCACAACATCCGAAAGATTCTTCGTTGAATTCTCGAACAAAGATACCAAAGGGATATTCAATTCTTGCACGATACTTCGAATCGAAGCAAGGGAGGGATTACTCTTACCTCTTTCAACCTGAGAAAGGAAACTTTTCGTCAAACCAGTTCTTACGGCCAATTCATCAAGGGTTAGCTTTTTATGTTCCCGTGCTATCCGGATCCGTTGACCAATCTGGTTTATCTTAATATCGTCTATCATTTTCTTCTGTTTGTCGTCGACTAGGTTACCCATTTTTTACCTCAAATGTTTTGTACAGTATAGATGAATTTAATTTAGAAAGACAAACCTTAGATTTTTTTGCCATCAATTTCTTGAACCATTTTGAATGGCACCTTAAAGCTGATTTATCAAATCTTAAATTTAAACTCTAGTTTGTTATCTAGTTAAGTAATACTACACAAATTTCGCTAATCCTTCTTTTTTAAAAATAAAATTGTCAATTATAAGTAATCCTGAAAACATGATTCTATTATAACAATTGACTTGTTCAAGTTCTATGGAATTGGACTCGGTATAACTATACCTGAATCTATTAATAACGATTTTATTTTCAATATATCCCAACGATATAACCATTCTTCCATGTTGAATATCCACCAAACCTTCACCTTAATTACCGGTAAAAAAGAATATTATCCGGAAACTTTCCACGGAACTGCGTCTAAATTCTTACCATATATAACAAATCGGGAAGCCACGGCTTTTAAGCTTCGGCAATTAACTATCAAAAGAGCTGATGGTAAAGAAGGTACGCCAAAGAGAACTGAGGGGTTTAAGATGGGAAGATATAAACACAAAGACCTGTCTGCTTTCGGTAATTCAGCAAGCCCAAGGAAATAAAATCAAAAAGAAGCTTAAAACAAAAACTTCTAAACCATCCGTAAGTTTTGATGATTGGTTTATCCCTATGTTTAAGCAGCAAAGGAATTTGCAAATGAAAGATATGGCGAAATGTGCGGCCATTTATATTCGATACAAAGACAATCATTTGGTTTTTGCTAGTTTAAATGGCAATCCAATTGATCGGAAAGTCATAACCAGGTATATTACTTATGTATGCAATGATGCAGATATACCGAAGATTAACTCCCACGGGTTTAGACATACGTGTGCCACTCTATTAATTTCTGAGGGGGTTCCGATTAAGGTGGTTCAGGAGCGCTTACGACAAGCTGATTTTAGGACAACTGCGAATATTTATAGCCATGTGTTACCTAAAATGCAAGCCGAAGCTAATGAAAAAATGAGTAAAGTTTTAAAGTTTAAAAGGCCTGATATCAAGCAAAAAGCTTCTCAAGATGGATAATGCTATTCATATTTCTGCATAAAATTTCAAACTTAGAATCGATTCCCAATCAATCCCAAATAACAATCTTTGAAACCTCATATTGGCGCGCTTTTCAAAATTAGAACGTCAAATAGAAAATCGACGCTCATAAAACTGCGTCGATTCAATATTTTTAGGTGGTGCGCCCGATAGGAGTCGAACCTACGCACCTGGCTCCGGAGGCCAGTGCTCTATCCACTGAGCTACGGGCGCATGAAAAACCTTTTTTGCTTCGCCCGTAGTTCAAGCTACAAGGCGCATAAGGACTTTTCTAATCCTTATATCCCGATTGAAACCAAATGTTTCAACAAGCTTCTCAACCGGCATTTATATATTTTATACTATATTATGCTTTTTGGCAAGAGTATTCATACGCCTAAAATGGAATTTTTCGTCACTCACTCCAAGCTGGATAATTCTTATCGCCAGGATCCTTGGTCACCATTACCCAAGGAGCTTTTTCTTTCAGACTAATCCCATCAGCGACTTTAATGCAATAAATATCTTTCCGAGACGAATAAAGGATTGTACCGACAAAGAACATTAAGTTTCCATCCCTTGACCAACATGGATGTTCATGAGCATCTTTATTCCTGTAACGATAAGTAATCTGCTCAATATTGCCATCTTTACTATCTGCAGGATATTTAGGGTCTGCAATTTCTATCGTATAGATATTTTTATTGCCGCTGGTAGTCCAGGCATCAAAGGCGATCTTTCTCCCATCAGGGCTCCAGCAAGGGTTGTTTAGTCTTAAACCCTTTTGTAAATATAAATTATACTCCTTGGATTTCATGATGTTGGATCCGGAAGTACTGTAAACCAAAAGACTCTTATAATCACCGCTGGCAAAAGCAACCCTATCACCCTTAGGACTGATTACAGGGCTATACCCGGTTACTCCCGCATCCATACATAGACCATTTGTTATATCATAGTTATAAACAATCCTGCTTATTGCCAGGGATTTAAATACCAACTTGGTGCCTGTTTCATCAACCGATGGATGTTCGTCATTTCCATTTACGGTACAGCAAGACAAAGGAGTCAGAACATTATTGACATTTTCATAAGAACTCAAATATAAGTCATACTTTTGACCGCTCCGGTCAGATTGAAAAATTAAATTTCGATTCGGCAATTTAACCGGATTGATTTCATTCGTCGGCAAGGATGAAAGCCGGTTTACGGAGCGGTCTTCCAAGTTCAGCTCCCAAATATCCCAGTTAGATTCTCTATCATTGCAATAAAGTATTTTCCCATTCATTGGAACCGGAACTATCGGGAAAATCAATGAATTTTGCTTTTCAATATGATGGACCCCATGAATCGTTTGACTATACCAGTCTCTTTCCAAAATCAACTGATAATCTCCGGGAGGTAAAGAGGCAATCGAAAATTTACCGTCTTCATCGGAATTGATTGTGAGTCCGCCAATTTTCATTAACACGCCGGGAACCGGCTCCCGGGTATAAGCGTCAACAACCTTACCGCTAAAGTCTCCGGTTTGAGGCTTGGGTCTGGATAAACATCCCGAAAGCAGAAGCAATAGTAATAGGATTAAAATAAATTGAATTTTTTTCCTTGTGATCATAAAAATGGTATTCGATAATTATTTCTAATTTCCTTCTCTATTTTCAGATTATTTAAAATTTTCTTACGATCACTCCATATTCCTTTGGGCCAGATCATAAATCAAAGGAACTTTAAAATAATCACCATGGTAACAACGGTAACAGAGGAGAAATAAAAACAAAAACCAGACAATAGCTAAAGAATTGAATACGAGAACCCCAAAAACAGGAATAATTCGTAGTAAAGGACCACCCAGTAACCAAAGTACAGAGCCTAAAATTCCTAAGTACAAGGCCTGATAACCATGAAAACGCAAGAATTTATCCCTTTTGAAAGTCGTTAGTACAATGATTAAACTCAGCGGCCAAATGAGATACGAAACGCTCCCCAAAATCCGGTATTCTGTACTAAGAGTTTCCATACGAAGACCTCCATTAAATACCTTATTGAAATGTGAGCAAAAAGATTCAAGCCTTATAACTTTTCGGAATCTCTGTTTCCTTGATCGATATACAATATGATGGAGGTCTTTAAAATATAATCAGGTCGTTTTTTGAAGATACTTACTTAATTAAGGTTCTTGGAATCAATAAAAATAGCAAGGTTAAAAATCCTCATTCACACTCGTTTTAGAATGGTGGTGATTAATGCTCCCACTTATAAATAAATCCGCTACTGGGCGGCATGTGAAAACCCTCCAGAAAACCGTTGGTATCAATTGTTGAGGATTCCTCACGGGAATTATCCCCATACGGTGGGATATCATTCACCTGATCGATATCCGCCAATTTCAGCCATTTCCCGGCTAGGCCAAAATCGACCCCAACCTCTACATCATAAGGTTCGAAATTGAATAGTACGACTATCTGGTCACGTGGCTGCGAAGTCGGGTTTGTCCTCCACCCGATGACGACTCGATCCCGTCCCTGCTCAAGCCAAGGTGCCACGATAAATTGGAAGCGACCTTCCTCTATCAAATTTGAACCCGCCATCCGGAGGCCAGGATAACGGCGGCGCAAATGAAACAATCCCCGCACCCATTGATAAAAATGGTGTTCATTCAAATTCATTGGCCAGTCGAATTGTATTCTGTTTCGCGGTCTATCTACATCAAACTCTTGTCCCATGTAAACCATAGGTTGGCCTAATGCGGCCACCGTTGCCATTAACCCCAATCGCGATTTTCTTTCTTTGGCAGCTGCCGTTTGCAAACCCGGTCCATCCGTAGCCACCTCATAAGGCATACTGTTCTCATCATGACTCTCACAATAATTGATTGCATTGTTGGTATGTTTTGCATAAAAATTCCGGCTATAATAAAAAACATCCCCTAAGTGCTCGGTTGAGTTATCGACCCAATCTTGAAAAACACCTTCACGCAATAAGGCTTTGATTTTATCATGAAAAGGGTCACACCACTGCGAAAAACCGTTCCAGCCATCCCGATTGAGATCAGGCTGGTTAGGCAAGTTCTCAACGATTAAAATACAATCGGATTTAAACCCGCGATCTCGTAATTCATATTGAAGCCGATGCAAAAAACCATGATCCATCCAATCGGAGTGGGTAGCGTCAAACCGAAATCCATCCACTCGGTATTCCTTAATAAACATTTTGCAAATATCGATCAGATAATCCTGAACCTCTTCTCTTTCAGTGGCCACTCTGTTTCCCCAGGGAGTATTCCCGCTAAAATAGAAACCTCCGGGATTATTATCACTGATGATATCCCATAAAGGATTGAAAGTATTGGCTGTGTGATTGAAAACAAGGTCCAGAAGAACCGCCAAATCATTTTGATGGGCAACATCAACCAACTCCCGCAATTCATCCGGTGTACCGAAGTCACGTTCAATGGAAGCAAACCCGCAGGGATCATAGCCAAGTGCTGATGGGCCTTGCATCGTTGGGGCCTCTGAGGTCGGCATCAATCCTAATGTGTTCACTCCCAGATCATTAAAATAGCCATTGCGAATTCTACGGATAACGCCTTGAAATTTTCCCTGTTCCCCAACAGGAATATCCGCATCCCCTTCAGTAAACCCGTACACATTCATTTCATAAATAATCATCTCCGACAAATTCGGAGTTTTCCAATACTTACTCCGCCACTCATAGTGGTTCGGATCAACCACCAAACATGAGTTGCGAGTTATATCTTCATCATAGCTACGGGTATAAGGATCATGGATATATTTTTCCGGGCGTCTGTTACCATTGAGAGGTATACCTCCGACAACATAAAATTGGTACCTTATTTTTTGCGGCAGCTTGTCCCCGGGTATTCTCAATAACCAAATATTGGGATAATCATAATAACCCCGGAATAAATCCATTGGCAAAAACTTTTCCGGGTTTGGAGTTGGATGACCGGGACATTGCCAATCGTTAAAATCGCCAACCAGATAAAGCTGTGCCGCCCGTGGATGAAAAACACCAAATAATACGGAACGATCACTCAAAAGGTTCGCTCCGAGCATCGTTTTTTTTATTTTGGAACCTGCCACTCTCACATCAGGAAAACCGTTCCGCAGATAGGAGATATCCGTTTCCGGCAAGTAAAGGTTTTCCGGTACTAAATTTCTTATTTCTCCATAGTAACTGTTGACATCGCCCTTTACTTTGGCAGGCTTCACCGGATACAAGTCGGGCCGGTCCGCCAAACACCAGATCTCTTTTCCGAAAAAATTACCGTAAAAACGCTCAAAACCCGGATCGCCTTTTAGATTATAGAACCGAAGATGAAAAGAACTTAAGGGTGAGTCAATCTGGAAAAAGGGTCCATCTTCATCCGTGCCATTGGGTCGAACTACTTGAGGCTTTCTACGGTATTTATGATTATGCCATAACTCTAAATAGAGCCCTTCAGAACTTTCAGTCTGAAGATGAATGGTAATTTCCATGATATCCTCCCTCAGTGGATAATATATATAGTTTAACCAGTACCATGGCATTTATTTCAAAATTTATAAACGAATTCTCATCATTTTTGACTATCAACTCAAATCTTCCAAATGTCATTGTCAATGGGTAAAACAGTCAGGGGAAAACGAATCTAGTTTGGAGACTTTCCCCTGACGGCCAAATTTTTTATCAATGATGCGAACCCATAATTCTACGATGTTGATCAGCCCTACAAATAAAAGTATAACAGGGCCGTTGCTCGTATTTCCAAGCCGGTACGATAGGAATTGTACTTGTGGTTACGAAAGTTGTCGTACCACCGGCCCCTGATGGTCCCGTTGCCCCTGTATATCCCACAGGCCCCGGACATCCTGACGGTCCCTCCGCCCCGGTTGCTCCCGCCGGACCTGCAAGATTAACGGGTTTTCGAATAATAGCTTGTTGTATCCAGTGAATCCCCCGTAATATTGGGTCAATTTTTTCACATGATTCTTTTGCTGTTAATAAATAAGTATGTAATTTCATCACGACAACTGTTAACGCATTAAAAACACCTAAAATATTCTCTCGAAGAAAATATTTTACTGCAAGTTCCACATCTCCCAAGACTACCTTCTTCAGTTCATCATCCACCGATAATTGAAAAATATCTTGGTGGATTTGTTCCAACTGTTTTAAAGATTCATTCGAAAAATCCAAATGCCTCACTCCTATTCTTTTTTATTATTATATGAGAGTGTGGGCTATTGGTCATCTACCTAACGGAAGGTGAACAAATTCAATGGGTCTTTTTACGAATCAAAGACGTTGTAAAACCAGAAAATTTATTATACAATGAATAATTAATCGTACAGTTCCCCTTCCGTCGGCGAATCGCTGAACCTAAAGAATGTTCATTCCGATAAAACAGGATACAATAAGAAGGATTTTAAAGAATAAGTCAGAATAAGCTATAACAAACACAAACGTTTGTGATGGAGCAACATAAATGTCAACAATTAAAGATATAGCGCGTAATACCGGTTTTTCAGTGAGTGTTGTTTCCCGGGCTTTAAATAATAAGTATGGCGTTAAGGACGAAACTCGTTTATTAATCGAGAATGCAGCAAAAGAATTAAGGTATTATCCTCATGCCGCTGCGAGAAGTCTCGTAACACGGAAGACCGAAACAATCGGAGTCATGATGGCCGATGTTTCGGAGCCATATTACTCACAAATCATAAAAGGAATGGAGTACAGCGCCAGTAAAAATGGTTATCTGCTCTTATTTTCCAATTCTTATGAAAGTCTGGAACAACGGCATGTTGTACAAAAACTAATCGAATCCGGCCGGGTCGATGGTTTGATTATTATCGGCAGTAATATTAAAGAAAAAAATTTCGTATTGCATTTATTGGAGCGGGAGATTCAATTTGTTTTAATTGAACGGAATTTCAGTGACCCTAGAGTCAATTCCATATGGGTTGATAATGTGGAAGGATCATTCCGGGCCGTTAATTACTTAATAAAAAACGGCCATCATCGTATAGCCCATATATCCGGTAATTTAGACTTCCAAGTGGCCTTAGACCGGTTGGAGGGCTATAAAAAGGCGCTTCAGACTGCAGGTTTACCGTTTATCGAAGAACTGATCACCACCGGAAAATTTATATGGCAGGATGGATATCTTGCCATGAAAGAGTTACTGCGTTATCAGCCTACTTGTACCGCTGTATTTGCCGCCAATGATACAATGGCATATGGGGCTTTACAAGCTATCAACGAGGCTGGTTTACGTGTACCTGCAGACATTGCCATCGTCGGATTCGACGATTTGGAATTTTCCCCCCTTACCAGTCCACCGCTGACTACAATGCACCAGCCCCGTTACGAGATGGGTGAACGGGCTGTTCAAATACTTGTCGATCAATTGAAAGCCACCGAACATGCTGGTATTAAACAGTGCTTTATTCCGGAACTGGTAATTCGCAAGTCCGCTTAAGGTTGATTTTATCCTCTACATTCGTTTTTCTTCATCACTGGTTTTGCCAACTTGATGATAGATGGGGGTATATGCTGGAGCGTCATCAACTTTAACTGGAGTTTCTTCCTCCAACGATTCCAATATTGCAAGGAATGTTTGGGCATCTCCGAATTCCACTTCCGGTGTTACTGCAAGGGGTTCTTTACCGATATAGGCATTATAAAAATTTAATAATTCATTATAATAACCTCTTTGCGGCTTGTATGCGAGTTGTTTCGATTGACCATCGGTATAAATGATATTAATGGTTCCGCAATCGCGTTCCTCTTGATAAATCTCTCCTTTACGCCCAACAATCCTGAATCCAATTAAAGGCCGTTGCATTTCCTTTCCGCCGGCATAAAAATTATAACTGCCTGTAAAGCCACTCATAAAACGGAAAATCACATTCACTACGGCATATTGATTCAAAACTTCCTTGTCTTTCCGGCCATAAGCCATCAATTCGTCAATCGGTCCAAAGATGTGTCTTAATGCCGCCATATCGTGTACAGCTGTATCATAAAAAACTCCACCCGGATAGTCCGGATGCTGTCGCCATTCTTTTGACGGAAAAGCATCCTTTTTCATATCATCCGGAAAGTTGAGCACCCGGTTCCAAACAAAATAGTCAACTTCACCAAGATGCCCCTCTCCAACCAAATCGCGAATCAGATTGGGATCTTCATTATAACGGTAATTTTCGGCAATCATAATCTTGACACCATACTTTTCAGAAAGCTCCGCGCTTTTTTGCGCTTGTTCCAGCGTTGGCGCCAAAGGTTTCTCGCAGATAATCGCTTTGTTTGTTTGCCCAACCATAGCTGCTACAGCTTCGGTTACTGTAAAATTCAGACCAATAGGAACCATAATATCAATGACCTGTAAATCATCGCGCTTTGCCAATTCCCGGAAATCACTATATACGTCGTTCTCAGAAATCGAGAGTTTACCCGCCCAGTTTAGAGCTTTGGACTTATCTTCATCACATAGGGCTACAATCTGGTAATTGGCGCTTAATTCCTGGTAAGCCGGATAATGAAGACGTTCAAACGCCATGCCAGTTCCAATAATCCCTACTCTTAATCGTTCCATAATAATCTCTCCTTTACAAGATTTTCCTTTCTTAGTATTACCGCGCGTCTTGTGAATATTCTATCAACTTCGGGGATTGCGATTTAATATTAAAGCTTGCCTTGTTTTGTAAGGAAGTAATTTAGATGTCCACTTCAAAATGAGTGCCTTTCCCCAACGTACTCTTCACTGTTATTGAGCCATTATGTGCTGATACAATCCATTTTGCAATGGATAATCCCAGTCCGGTTCCCCCCTGCTCTCTGGAACGGGATTTGTCAACTCGGTAGAATCTGTCAAAAATCCGTTGCTGGTCTTCCGGCGCAATACCGATACCCGTATCCTGAACGGAAATCTTTATGCCCTCTTCTTTTCTGCATATTGTGATAAAAACCTTACCGTTACTTTGTGTATATTTAATCGCATTATCCACCAGGATATACATTAACTGATACACTCGTTCTTTATCCGCAAAAACGATCACCTGTTCCGGCAAATCCAGTTGAAGCGCAATCTGTTTTTTCAATGTCAACGGGGATAAAGAATGTACAACATCACGGGCAACTCGAACGATATCGAAGTTCTCTTTTGAAAGTGGTTGGCCTTCTTCATCAGCCCGGGCCAAAGTCAATAAATGAGCAACAATCTTGCTGAGCATTTGAATCTCAGCCTTCATATCATGTAAAGTCTGATGAGCAAAATCGGAATTTTTACTTTCTTTATCAGCCATTATAGCTTCGGTTCCGCTGAGTAAAACTGCTAAAGGGGTTCGTAACTCATGGGAAACATCGGCAGTAAATCGGCGTTGTTGATCAAAGGATTTGTAAATCGGAATCATCGCTCGATTGGCCGTAAGCTTTCCCACCCCGTAGATAACAATTAAAAAAATAACGCCAATCAAGCACAATACCAATAAATAAATATGCAATCTGTCATAATAAGTGGTCGTATCTTTTGCTATATATATTGTTCCCAATACTTTATTTCCATCCATAACATATGAAGAAGCAATGATAAATATCCTGCGTTTGGGGGACATTTTAACAACCACGGGTTTGGCGTGACCAATCGGTACCTTCCAATTTCTAATGATTGGAAAAAGAGCCTGGTGCCTTTTTTTATCGGGTATTTCAGCTATCCTCAATCGATGATCCAAATCGTAGACATAACAATAAACTTTATCATTGGGCTCAAAATTTTCTTGAATCTCGAGGCGGGTTTTTTTTTCTAAGATGGGAACCACTTCCGCAGCCTCTTCTTTAGTATAAAGAATCGTCTCATGCTGTTCCTCATGAAAAAAAACCCCAATAAGTCCAAAATAACTGACGGTCATTAAACAAATCAATAATAGAGCCATTAATACAGTATTAAATAAAACGAGCCGTGTCCTGATTTCAGTGAACACTTTTAACCTCCAATTTATAACCAATCCCTCGAATACTTTGAATTAAAGGAAGTTCCATCCGGTGATCCACTTTTTTACGCAACAAATGCACATGGGCGTCTAAATTGTTTGGGGTAATTTCCGAACTAAGACCCCAAACCCGTTCAATAATGACATCCCTCGGAACAATATGTCCATAATTTTGGACCAATAAATCAAGAATCTGAAATTCCCTGGCGGTTAACTGAATAACGATTCCTGCTCTGCTGACTGTTTTATCCAATCGGTTAATCTTTAAATCACCGATTTGAATGATATCTTCGGGTATTTGCTGGTTGCTGCGCCTGGTTAAAGCTAGTAACCGTGCAAACAGTTCAGCAAATTCAAAAGGCTTTACCAAATAATCATCAGCCCCGGAAGTTAACCCTTTTACTTTATCATCCAAAGTATCTTTAGCAGTAAGCATAAGAATAGCGCCTTGATAGTTTTCCTTACGTAAATGAACACACACTTGGAGACCGCTTTCGCCTGGCATCAACCAATCTAGAATCAATACATCATAATGAGATACCCGGATATAATCATAAACATCATCTCCCCGGGTTACCCAATCAACCAGGACATTCTCTTTTTCCAACAAATGGGCTACTATTTTACCAAGATGTTTATCATCTTCAGCCAGCAAAACTTTCATCGCAACTACCTCTATATCCGCATCTTATTTTAGTTGTTTTTCTAAAACTAAATAAAACCAACTTATTTAAACTTGAATCCGGCAAGTAACTTCAAAAACTAAGTCACATTTAAACTTGCCGGATTCAAACAATGAACCCGATCCGGCCAATTTTTCTGCGCCATCGCAGAAAAATTGTCACTTACTTGCCGGATCGAGGTTAAAATTGGCTTCAATTTATACCGCTTATTTTTTCCATTCAGAATAACTTCCATTATCGCGAACCCGGTTTCGGTCAGAGTTTGTTACAATGAACATTGGCATCGAATCGAGACCGTTTTTATATTATTTTAAATCCCTAATCTGAAAGTAACCTGAAAATTGCTGTAAAAATTCAATGACCCTTGTAAAGATTATGGATAAAACCTAAAAAACCTATAAGAATTTGATTCTATTTTTATTTTTATCTGGATGGAACAGTAAAATCTACCAGCAACCCAAGTGATTATGAGATTCGCTTTCAAATTCCCATTTGGACCCCAATAAAAAAATATATCAAAATGCTGAAAAGTCATAAAACAGACGGGATAATCATTTTTGATTCAAAGAGATCTTTTCATTGCTTTATAGACTTTTTCAAAGATAAAAAAAAGGACCCTTCACAGGTCCCAATTGTAAATAATTCGTTTGTCCATTCAAGGTGGAATGGTTTATTTCTTTAAGTTTTGCTCCATGGATGCTTGAACTTTCAATGGCAATCCAAAAAGATTGATGAATCCTTCGGCGTCTTTTTGATTATAGACTTCATCCGCGCCAAAAGTGGCCAGTTTTTCCTGATACAATGAATAGGCTGATTTCCGGCCGACAGTCATGATGTTACCCTTATAAAGTTTCAATTTCGCGCTGCCGGTAACTCTTTCCTGGGTTTTATCAATAAAGGCGTCCATAGCCGCTTTTAACGGAGTAAACCATTGGCCGTTGTAAACCAATTCCGCATACCGGTTGGCCATGTTTTGTTTAAAATGCAGGGTATCCCGATCCAAGGTAATGGTTTCCAAAGCATGATGGGCTTCATAAAGAATAGTTCCGCCCGGGGTCTCATAAACTCCACGGGATTTCATACCCACCAGGCGGTTCTCTACAATATCCACCCGTCCTACCCCATGCTTACCGCCAATCTCATTCAATTTAAAAATCAACGCCACCGGATCGTAGCCTTGACCGTTAATGGCCACTGGTATTCCCTTTTCAAAATCGATGGTAATGATTTCAGGCTTGTCAGGAGCCTTTTCCGGTGAAACCGTGTAGATAAACATGTCTTCGGTATATTCATTCCACGGCTCTTCCAATATTCCCCCTTCATAGCTGATATGCCAGAGGTTCCGATCCATGGAATAAGGTTTGGCCTTGGTAACCGGTACCGGAATTCCCCGTTTTTCCGCATAATCAATTTCTTCATCCCGGGATTTAATATTCCATTCCCGCCAGGGAGCAATGATTTTCAGATCGGGTTTTAAAGCTTTAAAGGTTAATTCAAACCTTACTTGGTCGTTTCCTTTGCCCGTTGCGCCATGGGCCACGGCATCAGCGCCTTCTTTGATGGCAATTTCCACTTGCCTTTTGGCAATCACCGGCCGGGCAACCGAGGTTCCCATTAAATATTTTCCTTCATAGATGGCTCCGGCTTTCACCATCGGGAATACAAAATCTTTCACAAACTCGCTTTTTAAATCTTCAATGTAAATCTTGCTGGCACCGGTCTTGATAGCCTTTTCATGTAAAGGGTCCAGTTCCTCCCCCTGTCCTACATCGGCTGCATAGGCGATAACCTCGCAACCGTAATTTTCCTTTAACCAAGGGATGATAATCGAAGTATCAAGCCCTCCGGAGTATGCCAAGACAACTTTTTTTGCTTTTTGATCCACAATAAATTCCTCCTCGTAGAATTGGTTGCTGCTATTTATTCCAATTTTTTTAGAACTGTTGTAACACTTTTTTCATGATGGTCAAACCCTGGTCCAAATCGTCCTCTCCTATGTTCAAAGCGGGTAAAATCCGCAGCGCCGTCTCACTGACCGCATTGATGATCAAACCGGCTTCCAGGCAGGCAAGCATCACTTGTTTACTGGAGGTTTTCAATTCCAGGGCCAGCATCATACCTAAACCCCGGTAGCCTTCGATGACAGGGATTGTTTTCCGCCACTGTTCCCAAGCATCCTTGATATATTGCCCTTTTCGAACCACATTCGCCATTAAATCAGCTTGTTGGAGTAGTTTCATGGTTGCCAGACCCGCTGCAAACGCCATTCCGCCGCCCCCGATGGTTGTGCTGTGATCCCCCGGAGTCAAAACATTGGCTGCTTCATTTACCAATAAAGCTCCGCAGGGAATGCCGCCGCCCAAACTCTTGGCGATGGTGATGGCATCCGGACGAATACCGTAATGTTCAAAGGCAAAAAACTTACCGGTTCTGCCAAGTCCCGTTTGAACCTCATCGACAATAAAGAGCAAATTGTTCTTGCGGCAGATTTCATGCAAGCCCTTGATAAAATCGGATGTTGCCGGAACGACGCCACCTTCGCCTTGAACCAGCTCCAGCAAGACCGCACAAGTCTGATCGGTGAGAGCCGCTTTCCACGATTCCAAATTATTAAACTCAGCATAAACAAATCCCGGAACGATGGGTTGAAAACTCTCCTGGTACTTAGGCTGGCCTGTTGCGGAAAGAGCACCAAAGGTACGGCCGTGAAAAGATCCTTTAGCGGCAACGATTTGGTATTTGCCGCCAAGTTTCACTTTGCCATACTTCCGGGCAAGCTTCAGGGCGGCTTCATTGGCTTCAGCCCCGCTATTGGCAAAAAACACTTGCGGATATCCGGACAGCCTCGCCAATTCAGCGGCCAAACGGATTTGTTCTTCCAAATAAAAATAATTGGAGACATGCAGAATTTTTTGGGCCTGTTCTGTAAGTGCCACAGTAATCTCCGGATTACAGTGGCCGAAGTTATTGACGGATATCCCCATCAGAAAATCAATATATTCCTTCCCATCGGCATCCCAAACTCTTGAGCCTTCCCCACGGGAAATCACCAGCGGGAGCCGTCCCACATTCTTCATCATCGATGCCTGACCTAAGGTTAAATAACTTTCATTGCTCACCTCAACACCCACCAACCTTTCATCCATATCCTGCCAATCCGCCGGATGAATCCCGGGGCTGCTTAAAACCAATCCGGTTAAAATTGGGCCATTCAAAAGATTCCCAAATATTTAAACTTCCCATTTACCATTGATGTAAAAGTTAATTCAATCCCGTTAAATATTATGGTACGACCATTGTTCCAATTCCCTGATCGGTCAATATTTCAAGCAGCATCGAATGCAACAACCGGCCATCGATAATATGGGTACGATTCACGCCGTTTTGCAAAGCGGTGATACAAGCCTCAACTTTAGGAATCATACCGCCTTCAATAACTCCCCGATTGATCATTTCGTGTGCTTTTTCAATCGCAAGCGCTGAAATAAGGCTTGCTTTATCTTTATAATCCTTAAAAATCCCTTCCACATCGGTCAACATAATCAATTTCTCCGCTTTCAGCGCAGCCGCCAGTTCTCCCGCAGCCGTATCGGCGTTGATATTATAGCTGACTCCGTCATTCCCTACGCCAATGGAAGATATAACCGGAATATAATCCTCATGAATCAATTGTTCCAAAATGGCCGTATTGATTTGGGTAACTTCCCCGACATAACCGATATCCGGAATATCCCCCTGAAAGTCCGCAGGAATGGTTGGCTTGGTTTTTTGGGCCACCAATAGATTGGCATCTTGCCCCGATAAACCAATGGCTTTCGCCCCAAGTAGATTAAGGCGGGCCACAATTTCTTTATTCAATTTACCCACCAGTACCATTTGGACAATTTCCATCGTTTCGCTATCGGTAATCCGCAATCCTTGAAAAAACTGAGACTGCTTGCCAACCCGTTTTAACATTTGGGTAATCTCCGGTCCGCCGCCATGAATCACGACGGGATTAATCCCCAGAAACTTCAGCAGCACGATATCTTCCATTACCCCTTGCTTTAAATCTTCATTGATCATGGCATTGCCGCCATATTTAATGACGAATGTTTTCCCACGATAGGTTCGTATGTAGGGTATTGCTTCGATAAGCACGCCGACCTTGGCGAATAATTCTTCCATTATCATACTCCTTACCATCTTCTACGGATGACTTTCATTAATAACAATGATATTCACCGGTTTCCCGCTTCTTTTTTGCAACACGGCTGATATAAGAGCCCTCGATAATATGGGCATAACCTCTCTTGCGAATGATGTCTTTCATATAATCGATATGAGGACAGCGGTCATAATGATGATTATCGGTGACCATACAAGAAGCCAAATGAATCACCACTTCATCCCGGGTCAGGTTGTTCTTGGCTTTTAATTTTTTCGCCAACTGTTCCAGCTTGGAGGCGATCAGTTTACCGCAACATCCACCGCAGGTGAAAGAGATATATCGTACCGTTTCCTCATAATCGTGGAAGACTTCGTCCTTATTATAAAACGCATTGGTACAGGCAAATCCGCTGCACCTTTTCTGGGCGATATCGCATTGAATAATCACCACATATTGAGTAGCCATTCAAAACACCTCATCAAGTCCGGTAACTACCGTTAATCTTAACATAATCATAACTTAAGTCACACGTCCACACCCGAGCCGCATATTTCGCTTCATTGCTTAACTTGACCGTAACCACTAAATCTTTTTGCGATAAAATCTGTTTGGCTTTCGCTTCATCAAAGACCAACCCGACTCCGCCCTTACAAACCAACAAATCTCCCAAATAAATATCGGTTTGGGCGGGATCAAAATCAATCCCGGAATATCCGACCGCCGCCAATATCCTCCCCCAGTTGGCATCCTCACCGAAGATAGCTGTCTTAACCAGGTTTGAAGTGGCAATTGATTTGCCGGCTTTTACTGCATCAGCTTCAGACTTGGCTCCGGTTACCTCAATCTCCACGAATTTGGTGGCCCCTTCGCCATCCCGGGCCATCATTTTGGCTAGCCCAATGCATACATCGGTTAAGGCCGTTTCAAAGATTTGGTAATCCTCGTCTTTTGCGCTGATTTTCTTATTTCCCGCTTTCCCGTTGACTAAAATGAACAAACTGTCATTGGTGCTGGTGTCGCCATCCACGGTAATCCGGTTGAACGACAATTCTCCGGCGCGTTGCAACGCTTGATGCAATAATTCTTGTTCAATCGCCACATCCGAAGTCAGAAAGCCCAGCATTGTAGCCATATTGGGGTGAATCATTCCGGAACCTTTGGACATTCCGCCGATTCGAACACTTGCACCCGACAGTGTAAACTCCACCGCCATCTCTTTCGAAAAGGTATCCGTCGTCATAATAGCCCGGGCAGCTGCATTGCCACCGGAAACCGACAAAAAACCGGGATTGTTTTCCAGCCCCTGCTCTATCTTTTCAACCGGCAACGGTACTCCAATAACACCGGTAGAAGCTACTAAAACCGACTCTGCATCAATGCCCAATTGTTTGGCAGCCAATGCGGCCATATTTTCCGCGACCGTCAATCCGTCCGGACCAACACAGGCATTGGCATTGCCGCTGTTGGCAATAATCGCCCGGGCGCTCCCTTTTTGAAGGTGCCGCTTGGAAATTGTTACCGGCGCAGCCTGGACCTTATTGGTGGTAAAAATCCCGGCCGCCGTGGCCGGAACCTCCGAAACAACCAGCGCCAGATCCAACTTTTCATTTTTTTTAATCCCACAGGCGATCCCGCCCGCCTTAAACCCCTTTGGAGCACACACCCCGTCCGCTATTTCCTTCATCATAAATCCTCCAGATGACACCGGAAATTTGCGTAGGATATCCTCACGAAAATTTCTCGGCTTTTATTCCATCGTTGTATCTTACTTTTGACTTTCAAACTTCTTCTCTTTTGACTTTTCTCTTTTCACTTTCACGGGTACACCGGCCATTGCACCAGGCCCATGGTTTCCGGCAAATTGCACATCAGGTTCATATTCTGAACCCCTTGGCCGGATGCGCCTTTGACCATATTATCGATGACTGATACGACAATCAATTGATGGGTGCGGGGATCAACCCGGACTCCGATATGACAGCAGTTCGTTCCGGTTACCCCTTTAAGTTCCGGCAATCCCGGCTCCTTAATGACTTTAATAAAGGGTTCTCCCTGGTAGGTTTCAACGAAAATGGTTTCTACTTCGGCTGTGGTAATCTGCTTGGTCAGACTCAAATGAAGGGTACTTAAAATTCCTCTGGCCACCGGTAGTAAATGCGGGGTAAAGGAAACCTGCACATCTTTTCCTGCTATTTTGGAAATCTCTTGTTCGATTTCCGGTGTATGTCGATGGGTTGCAACCCCGTAAGCTTTAAAGTTGCCGAACAACTCGGGGTAATGATACCCGATATCCGCTTTCCGCCCGGCTCCCGATACTCCGGATTTGGAATCGATGATGATCCGCTCCGGATCAATCAGGCCGTTTTTCAGTAAAGGATAAAGCCCTAAAATGACACTGGTGGGATAACAACCGGGATTGCCGATCACGGCCGCCTTGCGGATTTCTTTCCGGTAAAGCTCCGGCAATCCGTAAACTGCAGTCTTGGTCAATTCCGGTTCACAATGTTTGTGTTTATACCAGGTTTCAAAGATTTGGTAATCCCGAAAACGAAAATCCGCCCCCAGATCAATCACTTTCTGGCCATTTTTCAAGAGAGTCGGCACCATCTCCATCGCCACTCCATGCGGCACCGCCAAAAAGACCACATCGCATCCCTTGACCGCTTCCGGCGAATCGGATCCGGTGAAAAGCGGACCATTCCAGCCGGTGAAGGAATAAAAAATCTCTTCCAATTTTTTACCTTCATTGGAACGGGAGGTAATGGCTGTAACCTCCGCTTCGGGATGCCCCGCCAGAATCCGGATTAATTCGCTGCCGGTATAGCCGGTGGCGCCGATAATTCCTACCTTAACCATTCTGATTCCCTTCTTTTACCCATTTTTTCAAAGTATAATGTCCCCAAATTACCTTTACGGCTCGCAAGGGAGATTATACTTTATGTGTAGCGTCCAACCCCACTCGATTATTTTGGGGTACGCTTCACTCGCCAGCCAAACTGTTAGTGATAATTATACATAAAGATTGAATAAACAGCAAGCCTATATTGAAATTGTTTACGAATATTTTATGGTTACAATGACAATCGTCGTTATACTGAATTGTATATTTATTCATACCAACATCCTTGCATGACAAAAAATAGTTCCCTATTTTCCTTCCAATATCCTGCCCGGGAGAGGGAATTTTATGGCAAATCGAAAGCCGTTGTCATGGGTCTTCTTTCAATCGCATTTTCCTGCTAAAGGACAAAAATAAGCTCCTGGAAGAAGATATTCTTCTTCCGGAGCTTTTATTTATTGTTTCGCCTTTCCCGCTATCTCCCAACACCCAAAACAACCTGGACTTTTAATTGATCACCCTTTGGAAGAAGTAAATATTCGAGGTTCAAACCACCATTTCCCGATGGATTCCCTTTTGACTCTGGCGGTACGACCCCATAAATCTCTCGATTCGATCCAGCGCTTCCTTCAGCTGTGCCATTTCCGGCAGGAATACAAACCGGAAATGATCGGGCTGGGACCAATTGAAGCCGGTCCCCTGTACCAAAAGCACTTTCTCTTGCACCAGCAAATCGTAAATCAACCGCTGATCGTCCTTGATACCAAATCTCTCGGTGTCGACTTTAGGGAAGAGGTAAAGGGCGGCTTTAGGTTTCACGCAGGAAAAACCCGGTATGGAATTGAGCCTTTCCCAGGCATAGTCCCGTTGCTCCCGCAGCCTTCCTCCAGGCGAAGTCAAATCATAAATCGATTGTTGATTGGACAGGGCGATACTGATTGCATATTGGGAGGGAGCATTGCTGCACAAACGCATCGAAGACAGTATGGTGAGCCCCTCCAGATAATCGGTAGCCATGGCCTTACTGCCACTGATCACCATCCAGCCCGCCCGGAATCCCGCGATCCGATGGGATTTGGAGAGGCCGTTCATGGTCACAAACAGCGTTTCATTGGATAGGGAGGCTGTTGAGACATGTTCCTCCCCGTCATAGAGAATCCGGTCATAAATCTCGTCCGTAAAAACGATCAAATGATTGGCGACAGCCAAATCCACGATTTGTTGGAGGATTTCCCGGGAATAAACGGCGCCGGTGGGATTGTTGGGATTAATAATCACGATGCCTTTGGTTCTCGGCGAGATTTTCTTCTGGATATCCAAAAGATCCGGATTCCAATCGAAAAGTTCATCACAGCGGTAATGCACCGCCGTGCCTCCCGCCAAATTGACCGCAGCGGTCCACAAAGGATAGTCGGGAGAGGGGATTAAGATTTCATCGCCATTATTAAGCAAACCTTGCATGGCGATCATAATCAACTCGCTGACCCCATTGCCGATATAAACGTCATCCACGCCTTCAACAGGGATTCCTTTTTCCCGGCTGAATTTGCAAATCGCTTCCCGGGCCGTCTTGATCCCCTTGGAATCTGTATAACCGTGAGCATGACTGAGATTGTCGGTCATTTCCCGCAGAATCACATCGGGGACTTCAAAACCAAAAGTGGCCGGATTGCCGGTATGCAGCTTGATAATGGAGTGTCCAGCCTCTTCCATCCGTTTGGCTTCTTCCACAATGGGCCCGCGAATGTCATAACAGACATGATCCAGCTTGGTAGACTTTTTATAAACTCTCATGATTCTATCCCTTCTTTTGATATCCTTGAGCAATTTCCAGCCAAACATGATCAGTACCGGAATACAAACCTGTTTTTATCATCCATCGTAAGTGTAAGTTGCATTCTTCATCATTTACCGGAATGAAGTTTCATAGCGAGATCCTTCACCACTTCCCCGATGATTCTAAAACCCTGCTCCATCTCCTTTTGGGAGACTCTGGAGATTCCCAGCCTGAAGGTATTGGCCCCTCCGCCGTCAGTATAAAAGATATCCCCCGGCATAAAGAGAACTCCCTGGCGGTGACACTGGTCCAGCACTTCCCTGGCGTTTAGGCCATCATCCAGTTCGATAAAGATGTGCAACCCGCCTTCACCCCAGATCCTGCGGCAGGGTATATACTCCATTGCAAGATTGGTAGCGGTTTGGTGTTGTTCCCGGTAAACTTTTCTGGCCTTGCGAAGATACTTTTCAAAGGAGCCGCTTTGTAGAAACTCACAAAGAATGGCTTGATCCAAAAAGGAAGTATGAATATTGAAACTGCGCTTCACGCTTTCCAAATACGCGATCAGCTTTGAATCCCCCATAATCCAGCCAATGCGAAGCCCCGGAAAAAGCACCTTGGAAAAACTCCCCAGATAGACGACTCCGTTACCGGAACCGGCCAAGGCCATTAAAGGCGCTACATGAGATCCGTAATACCGCAGTTCTTCATTGAAACCATCCTCAACCACCGGAACCTGATACTTTTCAAAGATTTTCAAAACCGCCACCCGTTTTTCCGGAGCCATCACCAAACCGGTGGGATTGTGATAAGAGGGAATCAGGAAACCCAACTTGAATTCCTCCCCGGCCAGACGTTCCTCCAAAATCTTAAGATTAATACCGTCTGTTTCAACGGGAACCCCGGTTATCTTTAGACCGGCCAGCCGCATAATTTTTAAAGCCGTATTATGAGTCGGGTTTTCACAGATAACCTTGTCTCCGGGCGCTGTGAGGGCCGATAAGAGCAGGTTGAAACCTTCGGTAAAACCATTGGTGATCAGCAGTTCTTTTCCGGAGGATTCCACTCCTTTATTTTTCATATACCCGGTTAAATACTCCAGCAAATATTTGTATCCCCGGGCATACCCGTAATTGAGGAGCTTTTCCCCTTCCGCCGCCAACTGGTTCAAAACCGCTCTCTTGAAGTCTTCTAGAGAAAAGAGCTCGGGGTTTGGAGCAATACTCTTGAAAGAAAGCATTCCCTTCTCCCAACGCAGTTCGTTCTTCTCATTATCCAGCGCTACTGCCTTTTTGGCAAACCCGCTGACCCTGGATTCCCAGTTTAAATTGAGGTTTTCTTGTTCTTTCCGGACGGAGACCTCCGCCGCAAAGACGCCCTGGCCTTTTACGGTATGAATAAACCCGTCGTCCTCAAGATACTGATAAGCCTGGACAACCGTATTGCGGCTCACTTTCAAGATAGTGGCCAGTTCCCGGGAAGAGGGCAATTTCACGCCGGGAAGCAAAACCCCGGAAAGGATCAGCCCTTTGATATAATCCTTGATTTGAAGATAAACCGCTTTATTCTTTACGAGTCTTAAATCATTAAACATGAGCTACCTCACAAGCCTATTTTGACATAATTATACCAATAAAAAAAGAACCACCGGAAGGTGATTTTATAATTGGGGTGGACCTTTTCTTAACAGATAAGTTTGAAGTATGGGATAAACCTAAGGCAAATGGATATTTTTCTACAGTGGTTTTTATTTGGCAAAGGAGGAGTAGTTCTTATAATTCGTTCTCTAAGCGGAGGCAATCCTCAAACCGGTTTGCGTTGTAAGATTCTAATTTTGGCTTCATGGTCGCCGTACATTTCAAGGAGGGATTTTTGGATTTCGATTATATCTGAAAATCCTTTATTCATTTCTCCGGATAATCTGGCAACTTCCATTTGCAAGGCATCATATTGAGCCTTTTGGGCTTCACTTGAATGGACCAACGAATGAATCATCTCTCCATGTTCGGATTGCTGGATTTTTATCAGCTTGACATCTTGTCCGATTCCAACTACTTTTTGTTCGATTCCGGTTATTTTTTGTTCTGTCCCAGTTACTCTTTGTTCAATTACAGTTACTTTTTGTTCGATTCCGGTTATTTTTTGGATTGCTAATTCTAATAGTTCGCGCTCGGTCATGCAAAAAGCGCCCCTTTCCACATATTAAAATTCCTTTATTCAATAATACATCTTCACTCAATACGACGGACCCGTCGGCTAACCGGCAATCTTCCTTGTGCCACCCGAACCAGTGCTACACCTTGTCCATCGACATGTCCACGTTCCTATTATATCATTTATTCTTAAAAAGTTAAAAGGGATTATGCCAAAGACTCTTACTCTGGAACAAAAGATAATGAATGCCCGATGTGAGCTACCCTCTCCCGACATTACCTAAAAGTCGGGGTCTATTTCAGGGGCTTTTATTATCGCCTAAAACATCGTCTGAACCAGGATTTAACGGATTAGACCGATGAAACGGATTTTAAAATCAGTGCCGGTAGATACTTTCGATTTAAATATGGAATCGATTTCGATTGATTTTTCTTTTTGGCGACTTCTGGGAATGCAATAAAAAAAGGATTTTCCCAACTCACCCTCCAGTTACTTAAATGCCGGTAGCTAGCAGTTTGCTTCTCCCCTCCCTTTGACTGCCAGACACAATTTACGTTAGAGGGAGGGGAAGTTCGTTATATTACAGATTTACCAAAAAGGGACCCTAAATCTTGGTCATCTTAAAGGTATCATCGAAGACTTTCCAATCAAAAAATGCTATATATTGCATTATCGGACCTTCCCCAGTGTTTTTTACCTATCAGTCAAAGGGAGGGGAATTGCTGCTAATTTCTCTGGCCGATCAGGTTCCTGAAGGGGTGAGTCGGTCATTTCAAACTTTTATCTTTTCTATTCCTTGCCCAACCATAGCGACCCAATAACCGTCGCACATATTATGTGCGCAAGATACCGTCCATCAACGCCGCGCTGTAGATCAGCCCGTCCCGACGGCAGATCTGCGCAAACCAGATGTCGTCGTATTCCTTCAGCCATGCTTTATCTTCCAGCGGTAATTTGGCGGCGGCCAGCTCCAACAACTGATTTGGGCGCTTGCCTAAGTTTTTGTATTCGGGGTCGGCTTCAGCCTCGTCAGTGATTTGGTCCAGCCGGTCGAGGATAAATTTTTTGATGCCGAGATCTTTGTCGGTGAGCATGGGATTACCTCCTTAATTAAAAAAGAGTAAATTTAATTCTTGGTCTTAAATTAAAGTTTATAAGGGTCGATGGGAGGCTGTTCCTACCTCCCACACCCACCAGGACCAAAGGGTCGGGGCGGCGACCCTTTGGAATCTGCCGCTTGGAACCTACGGTTCCCATCCTCCCTCATTCATCCC
>JAEXDA010000022.1 GCA_023401925.1 Bacillota bacterium | reverse complement strand
TAGAATAATTTAGGGTTGATGGGAGACTGTTCCTGCCTCCCCCAACGCGTGCACAGGGCACGCGACCCCTCCAGGACAAAAGGTGCGGGGCGGCGCACCTTTTGAATCCGCCGCTCGGAACCTACGGCTTCCGAACCTCCCTTTATTCATCCCGGTTTCTAGAGGGTCTTCGCCTTCCATGGCCTTTCGACTGGCAATTATATAAGGCTTCCGTTGGCAACCACTAATTTTCATCCGAGAAAATAAGTGGTGCCCGTCTTCCTCCTTGAAGACGGAAAAACTTTTGAATGTGGATTCTTTAAGCCATTACTGTGGGTTTTTTCAGATTGTTTTTTTCGCCTAAATATTCAAGCCCAGAAACATTTTTATCTTCTCTCTTTTCACTTTTCCCTATCTCAATAAATTAAAATTTATCTTTTAATTTCTTTGTTTTTCATAGATTTTTAAATAAGTCTTGTTAAACAGCTGTAGTGAACCATAGCTATTAAACTATAAGCACATTCCACCTTCACCGAAAATAATCCATAATAAACCATATAACTCCTTAAGCCAACCCTATCATGTCTCACAGGGTCATTTCTCAGCCCTAACATTCCTTCGTTCAGCTTTAAGGAAATAATAGCGAAGGGCCATTTATGCTTTAATCAACAGGGTCATGCCCTAATGGGAAAAGACTGGGTTCCTCCGCTAAACTTGAAAACTTTTACGCTACTTCTTTATAACAGTCCTTTCTCTTTTAAACTATAATAATTCTTTTCTCCCGTTATCACATGGTCCAGCAGTTCGATGCCCATGAGCTTCCCGGCTTCCTGGAGTTTGTGGGTGAGATTAATGTCATCCCGGCTGGGTGCAGCGTCACCACTGGGATGGTTGTGTGGAACGCGATGATTGATTTGGCGTCGCATGCTAGTATGCGCTTCATCACGGCCGCCATAAAGACTTCTCTGGGTTCGATATAGAGTTGATCCAGGGAGCTGGTGCCGATGATGGCAGGATTTCCAATCCCGAGAGGCCGATGAGTTTGTTTTTGGTGTTTAATGAAATGATGCCAAACTTCTTAACCGGTTCGGACTTGAGATCAAGGAGGCATTGGAGGACTTTATAGCAGATCAAAGGGCTGGTGATTGGATAGTCGTCTCCCAGATCGCAACAGTGGCGGCGGGTGCGGATTTGTTTCAGGGTGTAGATGTTGATAGAGGTAAGGGGCATGGTTGTACTCCTAATAATACTCAAATTTCAGGTTTAATTGACGGTAGACTACTTTTATGCTATTATGAGTTATGAAAGTATAGGAAACTGAAGGTTTATTAAAACCTTTCAAAAAGTGGACTTGGTAAATATACGTTCTCCGTCGCGCCAAGTCTTTGTTTTTTATAGACTTAATTTACGAATTAATATCGTTTCTTAAAAATTAGTATATCACAGTAGACTACTTTAATCAATATTAACTTAAAGGTGATTGCCATGCCAATGAATAAAGAGACTCATAAACAAATACCAACCAGATTAACAATAGAGACTTACGATAAATTTAAAGAGATAGCCGATAAATACCATCAAAGTTTATCTGCAAGAATTGCTTATTTAATAGATAAAGACATAGAGGAATATGAAAAATCCAAAAAGCTATAAACAGCAAAAAACCAAAGGGGTAATAGTCACCTTTGGCATTATTAAATCAATTTATAAATTCAAACATACATATTGCATATTTAAAATGACAGATTGTCCGTTTAATTGCTTGTTACGTTCGTATTAGTATTAGATTATTCAAAAGCCCAGACTATACAAATCTTTCATTTTTCGCCTTCATGAAAGCCAACCCTCATTCTATCTTTCTCCCTGGAGGAAGAAACGAACTGCGAATCTGTAAGCATTTATGAGGTAAACAAATCTTCACTCCATATAATACAGCGTTGTAAGTCGCAGTAATTTTTATCCTACATATATTGTTGCTTCGCACGCTCTTTGACCAGCTTTTTCTCAAATTCTTTGACGCGAATATTGATAAATCAAGGATATCATTTCCATTAACTGTTAATAAAGGTCAAACTGATCAAGATTAAGTGACCAAATTCGATTTTCTAATCACTTTATTTGACATACCGTAAATCCTTTACCAATAAAGCTTTTACGAATAAATCTATCAAAAGTCACCCACAATTCATCCATTTTTTGAATGACTATTTTCATTGATCCATTAGAGTTTATTATAATTTGGAAATTAGAGACTCTACATAACACAATTTGACTAACAATTTTTAGGAGATTAGAAACGCAATAGTATCTAAGCATTGTCAATTAATGTGATAAATTTCCGGTCAAAAAACGTGCGAAAAAACAACAATACTGACTTTCAAGTTAGACTGCTATTGATACTTATTTTTTCGCATAGTAAATGCAGGCATTGTCCCCTCTAAAACATCTACGGTTTCTTGATTAATTGTTGAATTTTCTATACTTCCAGATGTAAAACTAAATTTATTGCCATTTTCTTTATCAATATTCACATGAATAACTTGTTCCGCATCAGCCACTATTGCTAAATTAGGGTTATGGGTAACCATAATAATTTGACGATGCTTTTTGGCCTTTTTAATAAATGGCACTAGTACTTTTGCAACACTATGATTATCTAAGTTATCTTCCGGTTGATCTATTACAAGTGGGATTTCATTTTTATCCAAAACAAGATAGAAAACAAGAAGAAGTGCACCTTTTTCACCTGGAGAAAGCTTATCCAAACTCTTCCCATTTTGTCGTAGTTCATAATGTGATTCAATATAACCTAGTGAAAATAAGTATTGGTAAAATTCTGCTCGTTTTGAAATTTGTTCATCAATAAATGTCGGTATTTGACCATGATCTTCTCTTTTATCACATTCTAAATATTCAATAATCCTTTTAAGAAATTCAACAATAGATTCTTCATCGTTTATTTCCAAAAGACTTAAGATCTTATCTTGAAGTAGTTTTTTCCCATCTTCTTGGCCTCGGAAAGAACCTACTTTATTTTTATTAATAAAGCCCATAAACGTTTCACAAAAATCATAAGCCAATGTGAAAGAACTATCAATGGTTAAATTTTGATCTTGATTATCTGCTAAAACGGTATCTATCTCGGTTTTAATCTCATCATAAAATGACTTAATTTCGATTTTTTTTGTATATATAGATTTTGAAATTAATAACCTTTCTTCACGAGCTTTTGTTAGGTCTTTTTCGAGTTCATTCTCAATATAATGTATTTGATTATTAATATATCCCAAAGTACCTGCTTTTTCTTTTGAACCCTCAATTTCTTTTCTTTTATTTTCCCATTTTTTCAAATCACTGAGATACTTTTGATATTCTTGATCCGCCTGAGATAAAGTTGAATGAATTCTCTCAATCTCTTCATTGCAAAAAATTAATTTAGCTTTTAACCTTAATTTATTAAACTCGGGCTTTTCTGGAAGTTCAGGTATACCTAATCGTAATTTTCTATGAGCATTTAGGACTTCTCGTTGATTAATTGCGGAGTCTATCAACCTTAAATCACATTCAATATTAAAAATTTGAGAAATGTCAAAAGAATATTTTTCAATAAGGGAATGTTTCTGTTCCAAAAACTGTCTAATTTCTCTAGCTTTATTTTCGATATCTCGCCTAAATTGTTTTAATTCCTCTGTTTCAAACGCAGAAGAATTATTCTTTGCTTCTAATTGATTAATCAACGAATTATATTTTTTTTGTTTTGATTCCCATCGGCTTAAATTTTCCCGTTGGGTTTTTGCTTCCGTGGTCTCTTCTTGCTCTTTGGGATTTTCTTTTGCAAGTGGCTTCTGTTCAATATGAGTTTTTAATTCATCCGCTTTTACTTTTCTCTCACTTTGTAGTCTCTTTATAAAATTTAGATTTTTCTGATCTTCGAGGGCAATAATCTCTTTATTTATTTCTCTAAGTTGATTCTTTAATGCTATGATTTCCTTGTCAATACTATCTTTTCTAAAATCAATTAGTTCGCTAAAAGAGTTCTTTTTTAATTTCTTTTCTTCAGGAATGTATTGAAAAACAACTTTTTCAATTTCCTTTTGAAAAGATTCAACTTTGCCAATCTCATTACAAATTGTTTCAAAATACTGTTGAGGTAGATATTGTACTTTTGGTAAATCAGTTGATTTAATATCATATGAAAGAGCGCGATCTTCGGTTTTTATATCACTTGCAAATAGAAGGTTTGCAAAAAAACGATCAGCACAACCTTTTTTCTTAAATTTCTTGTCATTTAAAAACAGAAAATCTTTTGAATGATCTGCATCTGTACAGATACCAATAATATCTGCTATAGCACTTTTCCCGCTCCCTTTATTTCCAATGATTGTGACAAGTTCACTATTAAATGAAATATGGATTGAATTAAACCATATATTACTAGGATCTTCTTTCCCTTGAAAAGTATCAATAAAAAGTTCTTTAATGTACTTTGTTTTGTTCTCAGTAACTCTATTAATAACTTCAGGTACTCTCCCTATATAAACTCTATCATTTGGTTCATTGAGAACCTGTTTTAAACCTTCAAAAGTTGGATCTGCCTTAATCCAACAATATCTCTCATGATCCGGTTTAAATATCTTAGCATTTTCGTGGGCATCACAACCGTGAAAACAAGGCATTAAGCCACCACATTTTCTTCTTACTTCATCTACACAATCAACACCCTCACCACAAAAATATAATATATCACTTTCATTAGCAGAAAATACTGCATCAGCCATTTGGTAAATAGCAAGTCTAGTTGCATCAAGTTGAGATTGGGACCCGACAAAATAATCGCTATGTTTTTTTAATCCTGATGCTCCATCATTAGATGAATTAGAAACAATAATCAATGTCTTTTTCCTTAAAGTAATATCTTGCTTAAATATTTCACTTAATATATTAAATGATATGACATATTGTTCCGCTCCTATTTTTCGTGCTATAACCTCAGCCATCTCTTGATCATTTGAATAATCTCTACCAAGTCTAATAAGCTCACTTTTTGTAGCTGAATATGTGGAACTCCCAGATGCAAATTTGAGTTTTCCGAAAAAACGGCTTTCCAATTGGTAATCTATGTCCGGGGAAAACAGACAATGAATATTTATAGGAGTTGCCCCACCTGTCACAGGTGTAATTCGAAGTTCTACATTAGGAATTATTAGTTTAATAGAGTCTGGTAGTTGTTTATCAGCCTTTATTTTAAAATAATTATCAATCGATAAATAATCTGTAACACCAATTGCTGATATATACCTCTCAGGAGCATTAACATCAATATAAGCTTTTATATCCGAATAGTATTGAGCCCATTTTTGCTCATTTGTAGTTCCTATAAAACGATCATTTTTAAGTGTCTCTGGTGTATGAATATGAAGTTCCCAACGACGCCATTCAGAACCCCGCGGAAATTCTGCCACTTGGATCTCCCCATTCATTTTTTTCTTTCACAACTTAGTTTAATTACCTAGGTAGTCAATTAACATGTTTAAAATGCTTTACAATAACATTTTTCATCCCGATCTCACAGATCACTATCAGATTATATGGTTAGGAATAACTGTTTAATAAAATATAAAATTCTTTTTTTTTCTTTTTTTACCTCCAGGCTAACAAAAAAAACATGAATTCTCCTTCCATACATGCGGTTTTTCCGCATTCGGCTTTCCAACAAACTTCATTTCAATTGTTAGAAGGTTTCCACGAGGACGATTTTACCATATCAATTAAAATGTGATATTTATCAAATACTCAACCAATTTCTTATCTGAAAGCCCCTTTCTCCTCTGATTTTTTTCAAAGTACCACATCGATTGCCTTGTAAGATTGTATCCCAAAAATCTGGTAAAAGTAAGCCGCCGAAACCGTGGACCCTCAAAATCGTCATTCATCTTCTAACATCCTGTTTATACCTTCGCCCTCAATCCACGGGTTAGAAACCCATGGCTGTCACATCCCTTACCGGTTAAAACCGGTATCCACCCGCATCAATCTTTGTTACAAATCAATCCGCATTGCCTTTCATTTTTAAATGCCCCTCCTGGCCCTCCTAACTTTTCTTCCGCTTTTTATGCTTTTAAACCCAAACTCCTCCCTACGCCATTTGAGACACGACGTCGAAAAGCGCCGCCTCTTTTCACGGAAGAAAAACGGCGGTCGATCCGAAAGCAAAAACCTGGTAGGGCGCGAACACGATGTTCGAGTCCCTGCATGGACTGCGAAGCCTCACTAAAAAACTTTTTCACAACCCCGGCCACGGATGGCCGGGGATAAAGGAGAGACCGGGAAACTGGGTTCCCGGCGGCCTTTTGGGTCCTTTTGGGCCGCTCCAAAAGGACCTCAGCCGGTGAAATCCGTGGACCATAATACTGGTCATTCATTTTAAGTATCATGAATAAAGTAACCCGCCGCCGCAATCCGTGTCCCTCAAAATATTTTCTCGGATGATATTGAAAATTCTGGAAAAAATTATTACAATGATATTCATAAAAAAAATACTGATATTCAATCCAAAGAAAGAAATATATATATTTTTCGATAACACCCCCTCTGCCCCACATCACCCATAAACCTAGTCTCTGCTGGGCTTTAAGCGTGGGGACACCCTTGGACAAGGCGTTATGAAATAAACGATTCCTTGCCGAAACGATCATGTATAAACGAAAACCGGAACCAGCCAAATCCGCGACGAAAGTTCAACCGTCAAAAAGACCTTCCCCCTGGCAAGCCAACTCTTGAAACCAAAACAGCATCCGGGGTTGTGGGCCAGTGGGGCAAATGGGGGTTGCATAAACGACGCATGGTTCAGTATGCATACGCAATCGTTCGGTAGACATATGCAACGGTGGACATACGCGATGGGAGAATAAAAAGCTCTCTTTGAGCTACTATTGCTTATTGATTTTGAATTTCTTTTTCGACAGCCTCGAGACCCAGTGATTGGGTTTTTATGTTTTAGGAAAGCACCTGAGGCCCAAATGAATGCTTTTCGCCTATTGATAATCAAAGGGTGTTTTGACAACACTAATAAAACGTTCTACTCGGTTTAAGGGGAAAGAAAATTGAAAAAATTTTTTCGGTGGGGACTTCCTGTTTTACTGATAACGATCGGCTTTGTCGCGGGATTTTGGGTCGCCCGGTTTTCCGGCAAGACCCTTGGCGGCGAACCTTCCCTTTTGCCCAAGCCAAAAGTGAACGATGGCCCCGAATACAGTCGCAGGCAGCCGGTTTCTCCCGATTTGGCCAAGTTATTCCCAAAAGCAATCACCCGCCGGGGCAATCCTAAGGTGACCTCTCTGGCATTAACCTTTGATGATGGGCCGGATCTCAAGTACACTCCGAAAATATTGGATATTCTCAAAAAGCACCATGTGAAAGCAACTTTCTTCGTAGTGGGGACCCAAGTCGTCAAATATCCGGAGGTATTCCGGCGAATCATCCGGGAAGGCCATGAAATCGGCAATCATAGCTATCAGCATCTAAAAATTTGCGAGTTAGCGGCCGAAAAAATAAAATACCAGTTAAAGCAGGATGATAAAATTATCCGCAGGTTCGGCGGTAAACCGGCAATGATCTTCCGTCCTCCCTACGGCGCTTTAGATCCGGCATCCGTGGAAACCATCAGTAAACTCGGGTATCAAATCATCTTATGGACCATTGATTCTCTGGACTGGAGAGGCCTACAAGAGAGGGAAGTCTTGACCAATGTATTACCGAAGTTAAACCGCGGCAATATCATCTTGCAGCATTGCGCGGCCGATAGTAAGTTGGAAGATCTGCGGGGCAGCCGTGAGGCATTGCCGGAAATCATCCATGACGGCAAACTCCGCGGTTACCATTTTGTAACCATCTCCCAAATGCTGGCGGAGGGAAAACCATAAAATAAAAACTTTTATTGATATTCGCTAAGATCTTAATGAATCCGGCGAATTTCTTTGTTTTCAACCATGAATACAAAGTTCCACATTAAAGGTGCTCCTAAAAAGCTGCCCATCTCAAGTCTATTATATTTTTCACAATTAACAATATTGACATATTTTCCGCAAACTTCCCCATAAACCAAGAGATTTATGTTAAATTTTCCTTAAATTTTTACAAATTCCCTGCAAAAAAATATACCACTCATCAAGCATATTTCCAAAGGTTTTCATATTATTCATTGATTTTTAAACAACTGATATGGTAATATTTTAGAAGGAAAGAAGTATCATTAAACCTCAAAATTTGGCTTTAATAAGTACTTAATACACTTTTTTATAAATTTTCCAGTTTTAAAAAAAGATAGGAGACATCCTTCATGCGTCTGAAAGCATTCCGCATTCAAATGTACAAATGTATTGTTGATTCCGGCTGGATCGACATTAATTCATTGACGGCGTTAATCGGTAAAAATGGGTCCGGCAAGACTTCTCTCCTTAAAGCGCTGTATAAATTTCATCCCTCCCAAAACAGTGATGATTATTCTTTGGAGATCGAATGGCCCCGCAACCGCAGAAAAGAACGGAACGAACATCAGGTGGTATGCTCGGCCCGTTTTGAATTAACCGATGAGGAGCTTGTTGAGTTATCCAATCTAACCGGACAAGCCGTTCGCGAAAAAGAATATTTGGTTACCAAAGATTATTCCGGAAAATGGACGGTTGATTTTCCGGTCGGGCTTTTCCCGGATAAACATCAACCCAAAGAGTTGGAAGAGATTTTCTCCAGTTTCCCAAGCTATCAAGAACCGGTGGGTGATTCCTTCCGTCAAAAAGCCTCGGAATATATTGAAGAGGCCAGGGTGTTTGCCTATGAAGGCCGTTTTTCCGAAATCGTACAAATGTTCAGCGCCAAAGTAACCGAATTAAGGGCTGTCGTCAATTCCGAACCCTCAGCGCCGGAAACCAAAAATGAAGAAGCCTTTATTTTCAGTTATGCCAATCAGGTTTCGATTATTTCGCGAAAACTTGCTGAAACAATGACCATTATTGAAAAAGCTGAAGACTATATCTTTAAACATATTCCCATTTTTATTTATATGTCCGATTATCAAGTTTTCTCCGGTAGTGCCAATCTGTTGCAGCTGAAACAACGCAGAGATCAGAACCAACTGACTGAGACGGACAAGACTTTTTTGTCCATCCTGGACTTGGCCGATTTAGATCTTGAAAACCTGATCAAAACCGACAATCCGATGGAGCGGGACCAACTCCAATATGATTTGGCCGACGCATCGACCAATTTTACCAAAATCATTTCCAATCACTGGCAACAGGACTATTATGAAGTTCAATTCCACTCCGACGGAAGATTCTTTTATACCTATGTGAAAGATTACAACGATTCGGCTTTGATTCGGCTTGAGGAACGTTCCCGGGGATTTCAATGGTTTTTTTCCTTTGATATTATGTTCATGAATGAAAGCCGGGGTACCTTTCAAAATTGTGTTATTTTATTGGATGAACCCGGGTTACATTTGCATCCCGGCGCCCAGGTGGACTTAATCCACAGATTGGAAGAATATTCAAAGGACAATACATTAATCTATACCACGCACCTGCCGATGTTGCTTAATTTGAATCAACCTGAAAACGTCCGGATTTTATCGGAAAAAGATGCCGGGACTATCGTTTGTCGTGACATTACCCAATGCAAACTTGAGGAAAAAATGGTATTGGAAGCTGCTTTGAAAATTAAGAGCGGCCTCTGCTATCTCCCGGAAGCACTCAATGTTATCGTTCCCCAGGATGCGTATTTTCTACTGAAAGAGATGTTGAATTTATGGGAACGTTCGGAGTCGGCGGGATTTATTGAGAACTTGTTTCTCATCCCCACTGATGCAAATTTAGAAGGGATCCACTTGCATATTTTGATGCAAGGTAAAAATATTCCGGTAGCCACCCTCTTAAATTCGGACAAAAATAAAAGAAGCACCCTCGGAAATTTTGAGCAAAACTGGATTCTCCATAACGGTGAGGAAGCTTCAAAATTTGTTCTCTTTGGAGAATGTTTCCAAAAGACTTATGATCAATGCTATTTGGAAGATTGTTTTCCGGATGAATATATTCTCGCCAAAATTACTCAAGTTTATGAAAAACAGCTTGCCCTCTTGGGAGCTTCCATCCAAATCGTTCAGGAAAATGATTCGGTCATCCCCAGAGCCCAAAATTGCTTGACCAAACTTGGCTTACAACTCGATCGGGGAGCCGTTATCAAGGCTATCGGCCTGGAAATCCGGAAAATGGCCTCCATTCAAGAATTGCCTGAAGCAACCCGTAACGGATTTGGGATTTTAGTTCGAAGTCTGGAATCAATCTACAATACCGGCTCAAAGATAGGGCCGAGGGTATAATTCCCTATCCAAATGATGCTTCCTTTGAGTCATAAAGAGGGTTAATCGAGGAACAAAGATGCCAATTCAAAAGTTCACAAATTCCAACCAACAAGCCGACCTCACCCAAGCGCGCGTTTTCGATCGATCCCAGCGCCCGATAACACTTTTTCAATATTTCCCATGTTTAATCCTTTGTTCCGAAGCCAAACCGGGTACGGAACAATCAACAATCCTTGCAGAACTGGAAGCCGAATTACGAAAGCAAGGATTTTCGCCCACCTATTGGAAAAACTACGGAAATCAAAATTTGGAAGCGCCCTGGGAACAATATGATTTCCTGCATAGCCTTTTCTCCATCGTTTTATTGGATGGACTTACCCCCAACCTCCTTTATAAATACGGAATCTTAAAAGGTCTGGGCAAATCAGTTATTGTATTACAATCTAAAAACGCCCAAACCCAAATTAAGGGATTATATAAAGCGGTTTCCGAATCTGGGCTTGACGCGAAAGTTTTTCACCATGATTTTGCCGACCCGCTCATTGACCTTTCTTCATTATTGCCCTTATTCAATATTGACTATCTGGGAATTATCGACCAAACGGCACCGGACCAACCGCTGCAACTCACTCCCCTTTTTCAAAAAGCTTTTAGGACAATGGGAAGTGGCATCATGGAGGCTTTAAAAAACCGGCTGTTACCCCAAATTCCTCAGGAATATATCGAGGAATTTCTGACCAACTTTGGGATTTTTGAGGATTATTATCATACTCTCTTTGAGGATTCCGAATATCAGCAAATCGCAAGTCTCCAAACGGTATACCCTTCAATAAAAAGGGCCGCCGAATATTACCATTTTACGATTCCCCTTGAATTTGCCAGACTCCTGGCTTCATTATCCATCTTTCAAGCGATTCATAAACGAAAAAATGATCATGAAAAGCAGCTTTTACTCCATTTGGCTTTGGAAATCGACTTGGATCAACTGGAATCAGCCGGGGATCAGGAAAAAAAGGCTCTGATATCAAAGGAAATCGGTGCTATTCATACCGAACTTTTATTAAGTTCCGGTTCAAACGAACATGCGAAAGAAGCTGTGAATCATCTCCATTACGCTCTCCAAATCTACACCAGAGAAATTTATCCTCTCGAATTTGGAATGATCCAAAACAACTTGGGAATCGTTCAATTACAGCAAACGTTATCTTCTCCTTCCCGGGAAAATTTGCAAACCGAAACCACTCTGTTTCAACAAGCGGTCGAATCATTCCAAGCGGTTGCCCCATTGGGTCAAATTGCCAATTTTAATTTGGGACTCAGTTTGTCCGCAGTGCTTTCAGGCGCTGAAAGCGATAAAGTTACAACATCGGTGCTGGAAATCCGGACCGCCTTGAATGAATTTGTCAATGCCGCCAATATGGGTGATGGCGAACCGGAAATTTTAGCCCGAATCAATCAAAATTGCGGTTTATTGAATCTCCGTTTAATAGACGCGGAACCGACCGAGGCAGCCTATAAAGCAAGTGTCAAATTTTTAAAGGAAGCGCTCCAGTACTGGAATGGCAGCACATACCCCATTGAGTCGGCTATGGCTCATGCCATCATGGGGGAAGCCGCCCTAAAAACCGCCTACCGTTTTGATTCGGCACAATACTTTCAACAAGCAATCAATGAATTTTTCGAGTTTTTTAAAGTCTATCCCTATCAAGATTCCCTAAAATGGGCCCGAATAGAGCGTTATCTGGGAGATGCCTATTTGGGTTTAGCCAAGTTTGAGAAAAAAATAGCTCATTCCCACTCAGCCATTTCATTTTACTCGGAAGCGTTGGAATATTTTAATATCCAACAATTCCCTGACGATTTTTTTCGACTGCATTCTCAATTAGCCGATATCTATCATTTCCTGGCCGAAGCCGAAAATTCAGCTCCTAACTACCAGCATGCCATTTCTTCCTGGACCGAAGTTTTGAAAGGAATCCCCGGGGAAGAAAGGGAAAAGTATACCCAAATCAACCTAAAAATTGCCCAGGCCTATCATAAACTGGCTACAATGGAGATTTTCCTTGAAAACACCCGCCAGGCCAATAATATTTACCACAAGGTCACTGAGTTTCTTGAAACCCATCACGATACTGAAAACCAAAAGCCGCTATACCAGGAGGCTTTATGGGGTTTGGGAAATACAGCCTTTGATCTTGCCACTCATGAAGAAACCCTTGAAAATTATCATCAAGCCCTTGAAGCATTCGAAGGGGTTCTCCATTCCGGCCCCACTTCTAATGAGCTGCAATTGCAATCCCGAATCGGTGATATTTGTTGGAATTTGGCACGGCTTGAGAAACACCCTTTATCCTTTTGCAAAAAAGGAACGGCTGCTTATGAAATATTCCTTGCCCATAACCCTTCCGTTAAAAATACCGGACTTTTTGCCTTCATTCAAACCCGGCTGGGAGATCTCTATGCAATCGCGGCGGATTATGAAGAACAGACTCAAAATTATCAAGCAGGTATTGATGCCTATCAGACTGCCTTACAATGGGTGCTGACGAGTGCAGCCGCGCCCGGGCAGGAGCGGTTGATTTCTCCCGGAACCCAAAATATCGAAGACGGCGAACCATCAGCCGACGGTACAGAAACCCTTTTGACGATTGATAAAATCGCCGCTATCCACAAAAAGCGGGGCGATTTACTTTTAAAAATGGCTGCCCTGGAAAATTTAGCCATCCACTATAAAGCGGCAATTGCAGATTATGATGGGGCATTGCAATATTTTACCCGGATGGAGTTTCCAAAGGAATATGCCGAAATCCATAGAAACCGCGGGGCGATTTTTCAGAAATTAACAGATATCGAGGGAAAAGCCGATAACTTGCATCAAGCGATTCCGGCTTATGGAGAAGCGCTTAAAATTTATACCCTGGAAGAAACTCCGGCTATTTTTGGGTCCGTGCAAAAAGAATTGGGTATGGCCTATTCCAATCGATTCCAATTTGAACAGGGAACGGAGGATTGCCGTAATGCGATCGAAGCCTTTCGATTTGCTTTAGAAGCATATCCTAAAGAAAAGGAGCCTCTGGAATACGCAACCATTCAAAACTTGCTTGGCAATGCCCTTTTTAATTTGGCGGAAAGCGCCCATGAAGATTCAGCCCTTTCAAGTTCTGCGGATATTTATGATCTAGCCGTCGCAGCCTTCGAAGAAGCCGCGGCGTTATATGGAGATGAATCGTTAACTCAGGATTTTGGCGCCGCCCAGATGAATCTGGGGATTGCTTATGCAAATTTGGCAAGAGTTCACAAAGATCCGGAGCAATACCAAAAAGCAATTTCTGTTTATGAAAAAATTCTTGCCTCCGGAAAACTCGAAAAGCACTCCTTCGAGGATGCACTGATCCATTTCAAAATGGGAGAAGCTTTTGAAAAATCAGCAGCGCTAACGCTAACTGGGACCACGGAAAATTTAAAAAAGGCAATCGATGCTTATGAAGAGTCCTTAAAGGTCTTCAAGATTTCTGGCTATCCCATATATTATGCAGCTGCCTACAAAGGCATCGCCGGTGTTTACGGAATTTTATCCGCCCACCAAAAACAACCGGCTGTTTTTGGTAAAATTTTTGAAGCTTATCAAGAAGTTCTAAGGGTTTATACTTCGGCTACTCCTCTCTATGCCAGCATTCAACAGGAAATGGGAGACTTATATACCCAATGGGCCATGGTGGAAAAACCTTTGGAGAACTACCGTCATGCGGCTGAAAGTTACCAGGAATCCTTGACGGTTTGGACCCAAAAGAATGATGTAAGCCAATATAAAAAGACCCAAAGAAAACTGGCTTCCATCTTTGTGAAAATAGCAGAGTTAAAAGATCCGGTCCATTATTACCGTAAAGCAGTCGATTCCTTGCAGGAAGCTCTTCCCGATAATGCCGACGGCGAAAATTCCCTTCCCTTTTCCACCATTCAGGAGGAACTCGGAGATTTATTTTATCAACTGGCCCGGATGGAACAAAATGATCATTTTCTGGCGCAGGGAATTCTGGCTTATGAAAATGCGACGACCAGCTCGTCTATACGCTACGATGTTTTACGATACACGGCTTTGCAAGAAAAGCAAGGGGATTGTTTTTCTCTGGCGGCGGAATTTGAGGATCCTAATTCCAATTATCAAAAGGCGCTCCAATTTTATCAGAATGCACTCAAAAACCTGGATTCTTCCAAGTTCGGGTCCCATTATGCCGAAATTTTGATTAAAGCCGGACAAGTTTCCGAAAATTTAGCAACCTTGGAAAACAAATCAGCCCTCCATCAACAGGCAACTGATTACCTGCTAAAATCATTGCCATTCACGGCGGAGGACTTTAAGCGTTCTGCCGATACCTATCAACGGATTGGCGATATTTATTCCAAACCCTCTCCTTCCATTGGATTGAATCATTGCCGCAAAGCGATCCAAATGTATCAGCAATCTGCTCTTTTATATGAAGAAAATAATTATATTCAGGAATTAGCACTGCTTCAAATCAAGATCGGCACAATTTATCAAAAATTGGCTGAATTTGAAGATAGCACCGATAACTTTCAAAAAGCCCTCGAAATGTTTTCGAATGCCGGAAAAATTCTCGATTATGCAACTTTTCCCGGACAATTTACAGTTATTCAATATCAATTGGGCAATATCCATTATATGCTGGCGAAAACCACGGATGCACTCGATTCTTACCACAATGCCATGCTTTGTTACGAAACGGCTCTGCCCAATTTAAGAACCGATGCCAAGGCCGGTGAAGCCTATGTCACCTCCTTGAAAAACTTGGGAGCCATTAACAACCACTTGCTTGAGTTAACCGATTTGGAGGAGTTCCTGACCAAATCCATTGCTATTTTCCAAGAACTGTTGCATTGGATATCCAAAGAACAATCTCCTTTGGAATACGCCGAATATCAAATCATCATTGCCCAAAACCTTTCCAAACAAGCAACCATCCATCATTCTGCGGCCGACTACCAATCTGCAATCTTATCTTATCAGGCGGCCATGGAATTTTTCAGCGATCGGCGGGATCCGTTAAAACTTGCATTGATTCAGAGAAGTTTAGCCGATATTTATTATCAACTTGCTTTTCTCAACAATTCTCCGGAGGACCTCAAGGAGAGTATCCAGTGGTATCAAACGACTCTACCCTATTATCTCGACTCGGATCCAAAAGCAGCTCCTCCTTTATATCAAAGAATGGGGATGAACTTTGGGAAACTTTTTGATATCACCCAAGATATCACTTTTCTTAAAGAAGCACTCACTGCCTTTGGGCAAGGGATTAAGTTTTTTGAGGGGTTAACCCCTAAAGCTTCCCCCACCCTTGCGGCCGACTTTCTATTGGCGATGAATCATCAAATGGGAGAGCTCTACCGGAAATTAGCTACCGAAGAATCGACTGCAAAAGAATCCCATTTAAAAAATTCAATCTCCCATTACGAGCTGGTCATTGAAAAGATGCGAGAAAGCGCGCACGCGCGGGAAAATACAGTTTATCCCCTTGCCTTTCAGAGTTTAGGTGAAGTTTATCTGCTTCTTGCGGAGATTTACCATGATCGGCATGATGCATCTCAAGTTATTGCAAATTGCCAGGCTGCTCTGAAAAACTTACAGGAAGCTTGGGAGGTTAAAGCCGATCCAACTATTCAATATCTATCCGGAAGAAGTCTTTATCTGTTGGCCCAATACGATGAACCCTTCATTAATTTTCCGAAAGCGCTCATTTCTTTTGGTGAATCACTGCAATTTTGGACTTTTGAACAACATGCAGTGCGTTGGGCTGAAATTCAGCATCGCATGGGGGAAACCTACTTCTGTTTTGCCGAATTTGCCGACAAGGTTATCCATTACCGGCATGCGATTGAATCTTTTCAATCCGCCTTGAAAATAAGGACTTATGGATATCTTCCCCTGGAATATGGAAAGACCCAAATGGAACTGGCGGGGGTTTACAGGGAACTTGCCGGAATCGAAGGATCCCTAACCCATTATAATTTGGCGATTGAAGGTTATTCGGAAGCTTCGCGCGTCTTTGTTTCCGAAATTTATCCGGAGCAATATATTCGGTGCCAATGCAATCTTGGTGAGATTCATCACTTGCTCACAGAATATGAATCTCCCGAGGCTCATGAATTAACAGCTATTGCCGCTTATCATAATGCTTTGAAGGTACTTGAAAATTACAAAGCTGAACCGGGTTCCGGAGTTTGCCACTTTAACTTGGGAAATTCCTACTTAAAACTTGCTACAATCAGCAAATCGTCGGAATATAGCCAAAAAGCCATTTCTTCCTATCAATCGGCACAAGCTGCAGGAATAAATCCGCAGATTTTAGGAGATTTTCACCAGAATTTAGGAACTGCTCACAGTATCGTATGGGAGAGTGCCAACAATTCTCAAAACAAAGACCAAGCTTTATATAACCTACGTTTGGCCTTGGCCCAATACCGGAAATATGAGCTTTGGGTTCCATTTGCCCTCACTCAACATAAAATCGGCCAGGTTTTCTTACGAACTGCCCTTAACACGATGAAGCCTGAAAATTGGAAAAATGCCATGGAAGCATTCCAAGATTCTCTCCGGGTATTAAGTAACCAGGACCAACCCGAATATAACGCCGTCAATTTTGAAAAACTGGGCGAATCTTACCACGGATTGGCCCAATGGGAAAATCCCGGAATCAATTATACCCGGGCCATCGATGCCTATTCGGATGCTTTAAAAATATGGAACCGGGAGCGTTTCCCCCGCGATTTTTCCCGAGTTCAGCAGAAACTGGGATTAACTTACGAACGATTGGCCGAATTGGAAGAAAAAAATGCTCATTTGAATTCTGCGTTAACTGCTTACCGCAAGGCTATCAAGGCCCAATCGATTGAAGAGTCGCCTTCTTTTTATGCCGACCTGCAAAAAAGCCTGGGAATCATTCTAAATACTTTAGGAGAAGAGGCTGACGCTCTTTCAAATTGTCAGGCAGCCATCGTCTCTTTTGAAGAAGCTTTACGTGTTTTTTCCCGGGAAAACTATCCCTTGGATTACGCCGTTGTCCGTCATCATTTGGGTAATTCCCATCGGATACTGGCAAAATATGAAAATGAAATCATCCATTGCCAAAAGGCAATTACCTATTATGAAGAAGCCATCACTCTATTTGATAGTATGCAGGATAATTTAAATTCATTGGATTTTGCAATACTCCAAAACAATCTGGGTAATGCTTATTTAATGATTTCCGATTTAAAAAATACCGAGGAATACTCCATTAAAGCAGTCGCTTCATTTAAAAACGCTTTAAAATACTATGACCCGAAAACCCATCCTAACGAATGTGCTTCACTGCAAGGAAACATCGGGAAAACGCTGCAACATTTAGCCGAGGTCACTTCGGAACTTGCTGTTTACCGTGAAGCAGCCGCAGCTTACCAGGAAGCGCTTCAAGTTTATACTGTCCAATCGTTTCCGAATCAATTTGCCATCACCCAATGGAACTTGGGCCGAATTTATCTCAATATTGCCAAACTTGTGGCTCCTGCAGAAAATTATTCAAGAGCAGTCACTTCACTGTTGGCCGCCCTGAATATTCTACGGATTAAAGATTTAATAAATGCCACCCGCGTTCAATATCAATTGGGGATCGCCTATAATGCCCTGGCCGATTTTAACGATAAAGGCGGAAATTGTAAATTAGCCCTGCAATCTTTGGAAGAAGCCCTGAAAAAGAAAAATTTTGAACAAGCTCCCCTTCAAACCGTGGTGATTTTACTTGAACAAGGTTTGGCATTTCAAAAGTTGGCCGCTGTTGAGGATGGGGAAGAAAATTATCCTCAATCCGTTTCATGTTTTGAAAAAGCCTTGTCCATCATTGCCGACGAAAAACAAGAGACCATACCGGAAAGGTTTAAACTCCAAAAAGCGCTGGGCGATTCCTATTATGCTCTTGCCGCCCTGAAACCGGAAGTTGAAACCCTTCGTAAATCCAGTGAGAACTACTTTATCGCATTGGAATATTTTACATCCCAAAACTATCCGACTGAATTGGGTCTGATCCAAAAAAACCTCGGTACGATTTTCATCCGGCTGGCTCATTACGGTAATAAACTGAATCATTGTAAACAGGCAATCAAGGCTTTTCAAGAAGCGCTCAAAATATATACTTTAGAGCAGCAGCTCAAAGAACATATCGCCATTATGAACGATTTAGGTGATGCTCACCGCTTATTAAGCGAATCTGAAGAAGAACTGGCCAATTACCAAAAGGCGGTTGAATGTTGGAAAAGCGTCTTGGAATCAAGTCCCGTTGAATTTGATAATAGCAGTACCATGGCTATGGTTCGGATGAAGCTGGCTGAAGGATATCATAAATTTTACCGAGCCAAACATTTAATCGATGACAGTAAACAGGCCTTATTTTACTTTGAATCCGCTTTAAAAATCGCCACTCAAAAACGTTTGGACCAGGAGCAACTTGACATTCTGTTCAAAATGGGACTTTTATACGTAGATCTGGCACTGGGACAATCGGCAAATCCTTCGGCGATGCAACAAAATTATAAGAAAGCGATTCAAGCATTCCGGGAAATTATTAAAGCTTCTTCCCCACAATATATGTCAAAAAACTACGGAGACTCTCAAAATGTATTAGGGACCATCTATTTAAAAATGGCAGACAATGAAAAAAACGCCGGTAATCTGAAATTAGCAATCCGTTGTTTTGAAGAGGCTCTCAAAGTAAGGAATGTTGACAATCATTCCCGGGATTATGCCCAAACCCAAGTAAACTTGGGGGATGCCTATTTCCTTTCTCAAACTCCGGATGCCCATTATCCATTGGCAATCCAGGCCTATCAGGAAGCAGCTGATATCTATCATGAAAATAGGATGATCAGTGATTATTCACCAACCCTTTATAAACTGGGTAAAGCTTATAGGGCTCATGCAGAATCAACGCTCGATCCCCAATTTTTTCAAAAAGCCATAACCTGTTTTGAAGAATTCCTCAGTATCGGATTGGTGGTGGAGCATTCTCAGGACTGCGCTGATACGAAAGTGGAAATTGGCCATCTTTATTTAAAAATAGGCCAGGTTCAGGAACCTGAAACCAACTACCCAGCGGCAATCGGTTATTATACCAGCGCAGCGGCTCTTTTTTTGCAACTTAAAGCAACGGACCGTGTTTGGCAAACCCAGTGCGATTTGGGAGAAGCCTATCATCAATTGGCACGTATCCGTGAGCGCATTGAAGATTTTAAAAATGCCATTCATGCTTATGAAGATGCTTTAAAATTTCTATCAAAGCAAGAAAATCCCCAGGAATATGCGTTGGTTCAGAAAAATCTCGGCGAGATTTATGAATCTCTTTCATCCCTTGGTTATGAAACGGAATATTTGGAAAAAGCCGTTCATTATTACAAGGAAAGTCTAACTTGTCTAAATGATAAAGATTTCTATTTTAATATCATTCAGCAGCATCTGGGGGAGGCCTATTTACGGCTGGCCAATTTTAACGACACCGTCAACAACTGTAATAAGGCAATTGACGCCTTGAAAAAATCCCTTCCAAACCGTAATGGGAAGCACTCGGTTCAACAAAGCTCCATTTGGAACAGTATCGCCCAATCTTATGCTTTGCTTGCAAGCGAATCAAGGGATGCCGGTTATTGGAATAAAGCCATCAATGCTTACCGGGAAGCACTGAAAAACGGAACCAATGAAGAGGAAAACCCAAAACGTTCCACAATCCAAATGAATTTGGGCAAAGCCTTATTCCATATGGCCGAATATGAAGATCGGGTCGATAATTGCAAATTAGCAATCTATGTTTGCCAAGAGGCTTTACAAGGTCTTGCTTCGTCAGTTCAAGATTTGGAATGCAGTCAAATATTAAGCCAATTAGGAAATGCCTATTATATTTTGGCCGTAGCCGAGTCATTGAAAGGCGATGAACCATTTTCCTGGACGGCTTATCAGGAATTTGTTGCTGCTTCTGATTTGGGAAAAGCCCCTGAATGGTTTACGATCGCCTATTCGGTTCCGGAAAAGGAACCGCAATCTTTAGCCATCATCGAGGAAAAAAAGTCCAATAGCCTCCAAGCAATTGAATCATTCCAAAAAGCCATGGAAATATATACTTATGACAAAAACTCCTATGGCTATGCTTTGTTGATGCAAACTCTGGGAAATGCGTATCAAACAAGTTTCGAAGTGGATGGAAATCACGATAATCTAAAAAATGCCATTTTCTCCTATCAAGAAGCCTTGAATTTTTGGACAGTCGAAAATAATCCGTTGGTTTATGTAAATACCTCGAAATGTTTAGGAAATGCTTATCAAAAATTAGCCCGCCGGGAAGATATTGAGACCAATGCTAAAAAGGCCATCGAGTTCTATGAGGCTGCCCTTACCATTTGTCCTTTTGAACGATTCCCGTTAAACTATGGAATTTTCTACGATAATATCAAAGCATGTTGTTATTTATTGGCTGAAAATGAAAATAACGTTGAAATCTATAAAAAAATCTTTGAAGCCTGTGAAGAAGCGTTAAAAGTTTTTACAAAGCATAAATTTCCCAAAAAGTACCGCTTATTACGTTATGAAATGGATAATTTAGTTAATTTATTAATTGATTAAAGTCAAGGATTGTGAGATCAATGTTCACACTGAACCAACCAAAAAAATTACTGAATGATAGTATCCGAATGGAACTTGCGGATACCCTCCATGCACAAGATCCTATCATGTCCTATGAACTACAGGGTCTTTTGATCTCCGGCAATCATTGTCCACCGGAACTCTTTCTAGCTCTGGAGAATTGGTTCCATGATCATGGTATTGTCCCTAAGCAGCTGGGTGAAGAATTTGCCCAATCTCCATCCTGTTTTAGCCAACTAAAAGGCCAGGTTATGAATAGTATTGTGGGATTTGTCGTGCTCGACGGACTATCCCCTTTTATTCCCTATGAACTTGGTTTTATCAAAGGCAGCGGTTTACCGGTCATTACCATTCATTCCGCAAAAGCTCAAGTAAATGTTAAGGCCTTTTACGAGCAAGCAGAAGAATCCGGTCTGGAAAAAATAGTTTTTGACGAACAACTGATCAATCCACCCTTGAATCCGGGTATCCAATTACCCGAACTTGAGCGGAATAAGATTACCCGGATTAGTTTAAATAAGTCGGATGTAAACAAATTACACGCTGTATTAAACCCGTCATTAGAAAATTATTCTACGGCAATCAGCTCAAAGCTTGCTGCTAAAATTTACCCTGAACTTTTTAAAACACCTTCCATCAACGGGAAATTTGCGGAGATTTTCCAAAAACTAATCCAGATTTATCTTTTCATTCCTGTAGATTCCCTCCATGAGCTTCAGGGGATTTATCATGAATTCAAAGAATTTTCCGTTCAAAACAATGAACCCCTCCCCGGAGCCTTAGTGTCGCTTATCGCGACCGCTGCATTAAGGACGATCACCGGTAAACAGCAGCCGAATCATGAAGATCTCTCGATTTCTGCCGCAGCAGTTTTTGCAGACGATATATGCCGGGATTTTTTGCGTTCTACTGCCTTTCAACAAAATCCTGATGCCAGAAGACCCGTCCTCAAAGCTGCCGGGTGGTGTGAGCTGATTCTATCCGGATTATCCGAACCGGTCGTCCATTATAGGGAAGCGGTAACTTTTTTTAAGGAAGCATTGCAAAATAATAGTCCTGCAGGGCATGATTCGACGATTTGTCAAATTAATTTGGGCATCGCCTATCTTAAAATGGCTTTCCAAACGGATGACTCATTCAATTGCCGCCAAGCCATTGAAGCTTTGAATGCGGCGCTCAAAGGAAGCTTCGATGAAGAATATCAAGAGAGGCTCGTAAAGAAATACCTCGGATTTACCCATTTTTATCTGGGAATCTCCGAGAATAAGCAACATAATTTCAATTTGGCGGTTTCTCTGTTAAAAGAAGCCCTGCAGTATTACACCAAAGCTCTTCACCTTAAAGATTATGCTCTGATCAATTTTATCTTAGGCAATATCTATTTCGAGCTGTCCGAATTGAATAATAAAGCTTTTCATCTCAAGCAAGCCTTGCTTGCTTTTGAAGAAACCCTCGCTACCTATACTAAAAAGCATTCCCTGCCGGAACTTTTAATCTTAAGAACCCAACTAAGCATAGCTGAAATTTATAAACAACTGGTTGTAATGGAAAACGGCATTTTCAATTATCAACAAGTAATCAATGCCTACCAAAGCGCCTGGGAATTTCTACATAAAAGAGCCGAATACCCTGTAGAAAAAGCTATCATTCTGGCCGAACTCGGAAGCGCATACGAAAAATTGGCAGAATCGGAAAACCGTCGGGATAATCTCAAGAAAGCATTGGAATTCTATTCCGATGCCCTTCAAAATAAAAATTTACCCAAAGCGCTCCGTGCTGAAGAGCTCCAGCAAAAAGTGGGCGAAATTTTTTACCAACTCGCTAATTTAGAGAAAAAAGTCGAAAATAGCAATAAAGCTATTGAATTTTATCAATTAGCCTTGAAAACTTTCTTAAAAGAAAGTAAACCTTTTGAATATGCAACCACCCAAAATAAAATTGGTTTAGCCTATTGCAATTTAGCGGAAGTTGAATCCAAAGTTGAAAATTACCATCAAGCGATTCAAGCATTCCAAAATGGATTGAATATGTATGCTCACGAACGGCATCCGAAAGAATATGCCGATACCCTTAATCATTTGGGAAATGTATACCAACAATTAGCGGCATTAGAGGCAAACCCGGATAATTATCATCAGGCAATTTCAGTTTATCAAAAAATATTGCAAACATTCCCTAAGAATTCCAATCCGGAACGGTATGCCACCGTACAAACCTTACTCGGGGATGTTTACCGGTCCCTTGCCCAAATCGAAGACAACCCGGCTCATTATAAATCAGCTATCACGTATTACCAAGAAAGCCTAAAACAAAAAAGTCTGGCTCAATCGCCGATCGAATATGCCAACCTTCATCAAAACTTAGGCATTGTCTATTGTTTATTGGCAAAATCGGAAGATAAGGCTGTCAACTGCAAAAAATCCATTGAAAGTCTAAGCCAAGCTCTCACAGTACAAACTTTTGAGTCCTTCCCCATGCAATTTGCTACATCCCAGCATTGGTTGGGTAAAACTTATACCTTGCTCGCCGAGGTGGAAAACAAAACATCCAACTGTAAAGTGGCGCTTACTTGTTTTCAAAACGCTATCCGTGTGCGTACCATCGAATGCTTTCCGATGCTATACGGAGAAACCCGACAAAATCAAAGTCTGGCATTTTTGTTACTCTCCGAAACGGAAGAAAAAGTCTCCAACTTAAAAAAGTCCCTCCATGCGCTTGGTGAATCGTTAAAATTTTTCTCAACCAAGCAGGGACCGGAGTCTTATGCGCTTAGTCAAATCTACACCGGTAATGTCCATTTGAAATTAGGGGAAGTCGAGTCCAAACCGTTGCACCACAAACAAGCTGTCAACGCTTTCGAGAAAGCCTTACAGGTATATACTAAGGATAATTATCCTCAGGATTATGCAACGACCCAAAATTTGTTAGGCAATATTTGTAGTGAATTGGCAGAAAGCGAAAAAGATCCCTCCTACTTTGAAAAAGCCGCCGTTGCTTATCAGGCCGCGCTTCAAGTTAAAACTTTCGAGTCATTCCCGAAGGATTTCGGGATGATCCAAAACAGTTTGGGGAATATCTATCAATTCTTGGCCCAAAATGAAGCGAGAGCCAAAAATTTAAAAAACGCTTACGAAGCTTATCTTTGTGCTCTAAAAGTCTATACTTTGGAACGCTTTCCCCAGTTATATGCAATTTTACAATTAAACCTGCAAACACTAGCCAGGGAACTCGCAGAAGCCGAAGCCAAACCCGAATGGTACACCAGCGCTTTTCGGGCTTATGATGAAGCCTTAAAAGTCTATACCCAAGAAAAATATCCTGATAAATATGCCGCACTCAAAAAAGAAGCCAAGGAACTGGTACTTGATTTGCAGGCCCGGAAATTGTTATAAATCAAAAAATCAATTTTTAGAAATCGAAATTCCAATGATGAATTTACCCCAAAGAGGATCAACTTGAATAATTTTCAGCAATCCTTTTGGAGGAGAATCCGAAGGACCGTTCCTCAATTTCTAGTAGAGCGTATCGTAAATAAACGGTAATCTGATCTTCCCTATTTTGGATAGCAAAAAAATTTATGATTCCCAAAACTTCGGAAACACTAAATGAAGTAATTGGTTGAACCTTTTGGAGGCAGTCCATTTTTTACACTATTCTAGCGCAAATTGAAGGGATTATCGACGATCCATGGATGCTTTTCGGATTGCTTTTTATTGTTGCCGCCGTCAATCTTTTTTTCCCCCCTACCCCGCTTGAAACGATTACCCTTTTTGCAGCCTACCTTTCAGCGGGACAGATTTGGGCGCCTTTGATCATCGTCAGTGCCACAGCAGGTGGGATGTTCACTTCAAGTTTGCTGCTTTATTTCTTGATCCATCAATATGGAACCACTTTAATGGAAAAATCCCCTTTCAATCAAATCGTAACATCCGCTCGTTACCAGAAAGCGCTTCATTGGTTTAAACGTTATGGTTTATATATGATTTACCTTGGTAAACTAGTGCCTGGTATGACTTTATATACCGTGCTTTGCTGTGGCTTATTGAAACTTGGAAATACAACAGTCCTATGTTCTATCCTGCTCAGCAATTTGATTTTTTTCTTTGCTTTAGTCATCCTCGGCCGGCAACTGGGAGTCCATTGGGGAGACGCGCTTCCATGGGTGAAACAAGCAGGCCTTATCTCTTTAGCCGGTATGCTAATTTTTACTTTGGGGGGTTTGATAAAATCCCTCATGAAACGGAAAAAGAAATTGGACCCAATTTGATATCGCTTTACATTCTTATTTCATTTTTGAACCCTTCTCCCAAAACCTCATGGACATCTGTAATAATAATGAAAGCTCCCGGATCAATCTGATGGACCAATTCCTTGAGCCTAAATTCCTCAGTCCGGGATATCACACATAGAACAACTTCTTTTTGAGCCGTTGAATATAAGCCACGTCCGAATAATCCGGTTGCCCCTCGCTGTAAGTCGTGTAAAATTCTTCGTCCGATTTCTTCAGAGTGCTCGGAGATAATAAAAGCCGCTTTGGCATAATTAAAGCCTTCTAAAACCGCATCCACAACCTTACTGGTAATGAACAGAGTCATAATGGCATATAAGGCCAACTCGGTGCTGCGGAATACCAAACCCGCCAAAACAATGACTGCACTATCGCAAAATAACAATCCCTGGCCTACCGGAATTCCGGCAAAACGGTTAAGCAACTGGGCGGCTAAATCCGTGCCGCCGGTGGTACCCCGGAAACGAAAGGCAATCCCCATACCGATACCGGCGATAACTCCTCCATACAAGGATGCCAATAGGGGATCTTTTGTCAAGGGAAATAAATTGACTACGGACTCCCAAAATTGTGTCATAATGGAGAGAAAAGCCGCTCCAAACAAGGTCTTTGCCCCGAAACGAGGCCCGAAAGCCCATAGGCAAGCCAAAAAGAGTGGAATATTCAACATCAGCATCACCCAGGATACAGGCCATCTCCACAAGTAATAAAAGACGATTGCCAATCCGCTAACCCCGCCGGCCGCAATTTTATTAGGAATTAACAGCCAAACTAACGAAAGAGCCGTAATGGTAACACCAATCAATATTCCGATATAATCCCGAATCTCCCTGCGAATATAAACCCAATTCCAGGAAATACTTTTCATTAACTTCGACACCCCTCGCTATTTTACCGCAAATAACGGTACCAAAACTGGACCAAATATGGAAGCTGTTTTAATCTTCGGGGCTCTTGAAGCATTCGATAACACCATTCTAATCCATGGTTGCGAAAAAATGTGGGAGCTTCTGATTTCAGACCACTTAGAACCTCAAAAGTACCCCCGACTCCAATACCGACAGTTCCCCGTAAATATGGCAAAATTTTTGCCAAAAATAATACCTGCTGAGGCACACCAAGTCCCACCAACAATAAATGTGGTTGTTTGGAAATAATTTCATGAAAAACAGCACCTTCAGGATCTAAATTGCCATAACCATCCCGGACTCCGGAGATATTTAATCCCGGCCATCGAAGAGGTAACACCCGCCTAAGGGCTGCGACGATCTTTTCGGTACCTCCCAAAAAATAAACCGAGTAGGTTTTTTGACAAGCTTGTTTCAATAATTGACTTGTTAAATCGACTCCGGTGAAACGCTGGACTTTCAATCCTCTTTTGTGGAGGACTTCCTCAATTCCATACCCGTCTACAGTCACTAAATCGGCTTGGTGCATGATGTCGCTTAGCGATGTAAGCCGTGATGCGGCCATTACCATCAATGCATTTAACGTTATAATATGTCTTGAACGTTCCCGCCTTGCCAACCAGTGATTAATCAAAGCCAGAATCTCTTCATTTGTGTAAAGACTTACCGGGATATCATTGATATATTCCATTTCTTAACTTCCCCAGCTGAACTAGATAATAAACTTTCTTAATATGACTTGATTTTCGATTGCCCGCGCTCTCCAAAAATCAAGCTGCTGCACCCATGGTTTTCGTTCCGGTAATGGTTGGGAAAGAAAACTTAATATCCGGTTACTTACGGTTAGCCACTCCATTTTGCTGGTAGGCCTCAAAAACGGTACTCGCGTCTGTAAACAAAACCCTTCAATCTTTGGATCAACCGCAACTCCCAGGCAAGGGATGTTTTGAACGACAGATGCCACCAGGCCATGCAGTCTGGTACTAACTACCAAATCCAGACCCCCAACAGCCTTCTGGAGATCCTCCCATTCTTTTTCCAATGGCAATAGCGCGACATTTTGAAAATGGGATAATTCCCTTAAAAAATTCAGATCGATGGGGTCAATGGGTATCAAATAAATCTCAATATTGGGGTCCCAACGGATGCATTCCAGCAATTGACACCAAATTTTCTTTTGCAGGCAACCATTCATCTGAATGATTAACCCTATTCTGAGACGTTTTTCGGCGGAACGCCCCTGCCAATATTGATGAACCAGAGAGACGGGAAGTTCCTTTAGAACAAGCAAGGGTTCAGCCGTAATATAAATTTCAGGTTTTCTAACACCCAGCTCAGAAAGGGCAATAATGGATAGTCTGTCACGAACCGTGAGCAAATCGACACTTGACAGTGCAAAACCGCTGGTAATCCTCCCCAAGAATGAACGAATTGGACCAACTCCCTGACCATACATACAAACCGGTTTATGAAAAAGTTTTGCAAGTAGAACCAAAAAACTATAATACAGAAGGCTGCGTAAACTGGTACGGTCTTGAAACAAACTTCCTCCTCCCCCGATCAATCCATCCGTATGCCAGATCGCCAAACAAATGTCGCTAAAATGAAACTTTCCAACAGCGTTTACACCATAGCGTCGGGATGTTTGGCCAGGGTTGGCGGATATCACGGTTATCTCCGCCAAGGGATTGAGCCCCCGGATAAAGGAGAGCAATTCTCGCAGATTGGTTTCATCCCCTAAATTTCCCCGGCCGTAATAGCCGAAAATTGTAAAGCCGTTCATCCCGTGATTCTCTCCTTACTTTACGCGCGGGTGCCTGATGCCCATAAACCATAAAAAAACCAAAAATAACCACTTATCAAATGATTTTGTGTCCATGACTCTGTCAGGCCGTAACCTAAGAAAATAGTTACAACCATCGCAGATAAATCAGATATTAGGGTTGCCGGATTGCCTTCAAAAACTCGACTACCCCTATGGACGAACATATACCAACATCTTGCCACGGGTTTCCGAAACAGCCACAAAAAAGCCATCAAACTCAAAATTCCATTTTCCAACCAAATTTGCAAATAAAGTTGATGAGCATGGATACTCGTGGTATTCGATATCTGATACCAGGGATAAATTATCCCAAAACTGCCGGGTCCTGTTCCCCATAGCCAATGATCGGCAATAGCCTTCAGAACGCCTTGCCAAATAAGAATCCGGTATTCCATGGAACTATCGGTGAAGCTTAATAAAGGAGCCATTCTAATTCTAAAACCTTGCACCGTAAAACAAAATAAAACAACCGCACCGACAACTAACCAACATCTCTTTCCAGGATGAGGCCAAAACCGGAACAAGCAAATCAATCCCAGAAACCAGGCGAACCTGGAGTAAGTAAAATATAAAGCGGCCAGGGCGAAACACAAGATCAAAATGAATGAAATTAGGTTCATCCAAAAGAGTACCTTTTCGCCACTAGCGCATAGACCCCTAACGTTTTCGGGGGGATAATACTCTGATGAGCTTTTATTTTTAAAAAAGTAGCTTCGATATTTTGGGCTTCCTGCAAGAAAGACAATAAAATCACAGGAAATGATCAGGATGAAGAGTAGGTATAAAGCAAAAATATTAGGATTCCCAAAAACCGAGTAGCTTCGGACTGCAATATAATTGATTTGTTCATTTCCAAGCCAACCTGTTGGGGTAGGAACCCCGTTCATTTGTTGCCAGAAACCGATCATTATCCAAATGAAATTTGAAAAACATAAGCTTCCAAGTAATTTTTGAACCAATTCCGGCGAAAGTACCTTACTGACCAAATAAGCAAGTCCAAGCCAAAAGCTAAAAATAGTTAAGCTGGATATTCCGGCGCGGAAACCATCTGAAAAAACCGCACTTACGACTACAATCACCCATATAAAAAACAATTCACGGGCAACCGGGCACCGGGAACGGCGGTTTTCAAGCCACAACAGCGCCAATAAAGGTAAAATTAATTCCCAGGACCGAATGACCGGCATGAAGATGCTGGATAGGACGAGCAATGATTCCAGATAAGGTTTCCATTTTAACAGTCCATAACGAGCGCAAAGATTTTTTAGTTCAGCGCTTGTATGAAGCCAGGATGCCGTTATTTTAGAAGTTACGCTATTTTCCCAGAGCCGCCTTCCAAAGGTTCGTTTCTCAGCGACGGCCATTGCCTTTTACCTTCATACTTTCAATGTCAGCCCGAAACGATGTATACATAGTATGAACTCTTACGTGATCTCCCACTCTCACTGCCAATTTTCCCAGATAGATGCCGGATTGAGCCGGACCTTTCAATTCACGGCCGCGATTTTGAAGGCGAATCCTGACATCAAGATTTCTGGGGGATTTCTCCAGTATGATTTCACCGTTTTTTAACAACAACAGCTCTGCCGGAACCGTTTGGATATCAATGACCTTTCCCAGGTACGCACCGGTATTATCATGATACGCATTTTGTCCCACCCTAAGGTTTTCCGCTAAATATGGCGGAATATTGGGAACCAATAGACTTAAGGTAACTTGAAGATACCGAAAATCAGGGGCCACCGGCTTATAATCGGCCAGCACTTTTAAACCCAACAATAGCAAAACGAGCACGATCGCCAAATCAAGCAAATTGATAAGACCAAATAACCTGCCTTGTTCGTCAACAATTTTTCTCAAAAACAATCCCCCTATGGTTATTGTAACCAAAAATAGCCGGGAAAGATTGCTTAATCATCGAAATTTAATGTCTCGCCAATTGATGAGAAGCCGGCAGATGCGACCATAAAGAAAGATATACAATATTTGGACTTCCTGATGGAGTAACCTTATTGTATATCTTATCACCGTTCTGACCAATATCCAATCGCTCACCCCAAAATTAATGGGCTTTTTTAGCCAGTTCTTGTTTAAGAATTTCATTGACAATACCGGGATTTGCTCTTCCCTTGGTCTCTTTCATCATTTGACCGATTAAAAATTTTAACGCTTGCTCCTTGCCGGCCAGATAGTCCGAAACGGACTGCTGGTTTGCCTCAATAATCCGGCGGGCCATATTCTCCAATTCCGAGGTATCACTGATTTGAATCAACCCTTTTTCCTCGACAATTGCCGTTGGATCTTTACCGGTGAAAAACATTTCTTCAAAAACAGTTTTAGCGATCTTACCACTAATCGTACCTTTATCAATTAACTCTAACATTTTCGCCAAACTCGCCGGTTTAATTTTAACTTCTTCAAACTCAAGACGTTCTTGATTTAATAGCCGTGATAATTCTCCCATTAACCAGTTGCCGACTACTTTCGGTTGGTTATAAATCCCCACGGCCTCTTCAAAATAATCGGCCATCTGCCGCAAACTGCTTATCAGATTGGCATCATACTCCGGCAATCCCCAAAGCTCAATATATCTTTTTTTACGGGAATCCGGCATCTCCGGAAGCCTATCCCGCAGCTTTGTCACACGTTCCCCGGGAACAGTCACCGGCAAGAGATCGGGTTCTGGAAAATAACGATAATCGCTGGCTTCTTCTTTAGAGCGCATAAAAGCTGTCACGCCTTTATTCTCATCCCAAGCACGAGTCTGTTTGATCATTTTTTCACCGGCATCGAGCAACCTAGCCTGGCGTTCAGCCTCATACTCCAGTGCCGCCTGTACCGATCGGAATGAATTGATATTTTTAATCTCCGCTAATACCCCAAATTGGATATCTCCCTTGCGCCGCAGTGAGATATTGGCATCGCAGCGTAATGAGCCCTCTTCCATTTTACAATCGGAGACACCGGTGTAGAGTAAAAGCGTTCGAAGTTTCTCCAAATATTCCCGGGCTTCTTTGGGAGATCGCAAATCCGGCTCCCCAACGATTTCAATTAACGGAATCCCGCAACGGTTATAATCTGCCAATGAAAAACTGGAATCCATAATTCCGCTGCCCGAATGAACCAGCTTTCCGGCTTCTTCTTCCAAATGAACCCTGGTGATCCCGACTTTTTTGGTTACACCCGGCTCTGCGTTATCGGCCTGAATTTCAACCCAACCCTTTTTGCAAAATGGCAGATCATACTGGGAAATTTGATAGGCTTTCGGTGAGTCCGGATAAAAATATTGCTTGCGATCAAACTTGCTGTATTCGGCAATTTCACAATTTAAAGCCAACCCGGCAAGAATTGTGTATTCCAAGGCCTTTTCATTTAAAACCGGCAAAGCGCCGGGTAAGCCCATACATACCGGACACACTTGACTGTTGGGATCACCGCCGAACCTGGTGCTGCAACCGCAAAAGATTTTAGTATCAGTCTTCAGCTCTGCATGAACTTCCAGACCAATGATTATCTCATAATCTTCTAAAGGCATAATCCTAATCCTCCCGATATGGCGCGCATGGGCAACTCAAATTAAGCGTTGACCGCAGCGGGCCGTTCTTTATGAAATTCAGTAGCTTGTTCAAACCCGTATGCCGCCCGGAGCAAAACCTCTTCTTTAAAAGCCGGGCCAAGCAACTGCATCCCTACCGGCATTCCCTTAACAAATCCGCCAGGTATCGAGATGCCAGGTATCCCAGCCATATTACAGGCCAGTGTACATATATCCTCCTGATACATTTCCAAAGGATCTTTGGTCTTAGCGCCAATCTTGAAAGCCGGAGAAGGGGCGGTAGGCGTTAAAATTAAATCGCAGCTTTGAAAAGCCTTATTAAAATCTTCCCGGATTAAGGTTCGCACTTTTTGAGCCTTTAAATAATAAGCATCATAATAGCCAGAGCTCAACGCATATGTACCAACCATGATTCGCCGCTTTACTTCAGGTCCGAATCCTTCCTTGCGTGTTTTCATAAATAAAGCAACGGAATCCGGTACCCGCTCCCCGGTACGGTATCCGTATCGGACGCCGTCGTAGCGGGCCAGATTGGAACTAGCTTCAGCCGGGGCAATAATGTAGTAAGCCGCCAAAGCGTATTCGGTATAAGGTAATGAAACATCGACGACTTCTGCACCCAAGCTTTGAAACACCTTGACAGCCTCATGAATGACTTCTTTGACCGGTGCAGAAATACCCTCTGCCATATATTCTTTCGCTAACCCGATTTTTAAGCCTTTGGCCCCTTTTTTCATCTCTTGCAAATAATCCGGTACCGGGTAGTTCACAGAAGTCGAATCCCGGTGATCATATTGAGCCAATACCTGCAGCAATAAAGCACTATCGGTAACATCCTTGGTTAACGGGCCAATCTGATCCAAGGAAGATGCAAAGGCCACCAGTCCATAACGGGATACCCGCCCATAAGTTGGTTTTAATCCAACGATACCGCAATAAGCTGCCGGTTGACGAATCGATCCTCCCGTATCGGAGCCAATACCCAAAATTGATTCGTCGGCACGGACTGCGGCTGCTGAACCGCCGCTGGAACCGCCGGGCACTGTATCGAGATCCCACGGATTATGGGTAATGAATAATCCGGAGTTCTCGGTCGAGGATCCCATTGCAAACTCATCCAAATTCGTTTTGCCAATTGTAATCAAATGATCAGCCTTTAACTGTTCAATGATGGCCGCGTCATAAGGAGGGGTGTAATTTTCAAGTATTTTGGAAGCACAAGTGGTACGAAGGCCTTTGGTAGAAATATTATCCTTGATTGCAACCGGAATCCCGGCTAACGGAGACAATTTTTCGCCCTTAGCCACAAGCTCATCCACTTCCTGAGCGCTTTGATAAGCCTGTTCCTCTGCTAAAGTGATATAAGCATGGACTTTCGGCTCCACCTGATGAATTCTTTGAAATATGGACTGAATGATTTCAACAGCTTTAACTTCTTTTTTCTCTAATAATTCATGCAACTCATGGGCAGTTTTTTCATAAAGAACCAATATGGAAACCTCCTCTTGGAAAAAACACTGAATTTATAGCGTCAGTCTCTTACTTCAGCCGAGTTATCGCTACTCTGCCTCTTCCTCCAAAATCTTAGGAACCTTAAAATAATCATCAACCCTATCCGGAGCATTGGCTAATGCCAAATCAGGGTCCAGTGAGACCTCTGACTCATCAGGCCGAAAAACATTCGTAACCGGAATGGCATGAGCTGTTGGTTCAATAGAGGCGGTATCAAGCTTACCCAGTTTCTCCACAAATCCTAAAATGTCATTCAACTGCCCGGTGAACGTTTCTTTCTCACTTTCATTCAATTCCAAGCGGGCCAGTCTGGCAACGTGCTCAACTTCAACCTTTGTCAACAACATTGAATAACCTCCATGATGGGCGGGGGATAAAGTAACCGTAAGTAAAAAGATAAATTCATCATACCCGTTCCAAATTTACCAATAAGTTATACATCATACCCTGAAATCCTGCTTCTTTAGAGAATTAATTCTTCAGGGAATTTATGATGCTAACAATTATTTACCGAAAATTACTGCCAATTTTCATTGGAATGCAACCTGATTCATTTTAACTGGATCCCCAAAATGGGGAAACCGGTGCCCTCCGACGGGTTAACTAAGCCGGCTTTTTGATTATTTTGAGGAATTCTTCTTCATGGATAATCGTAATCGAACTCCCCTCTTGATTGTACTTTTCAATTTTTCTCATTTTCGCCGGCCCCGGTTCGCTACCTACAATCACATAGTTTGTTTTCGAAGTCACCCCACTATCCACATCCGCTCCCAAATCCCTGACGATTCTGGCTGCTTCTTCCCGCCCGATGGAAAACAATACTCCGGTAAAAACTACTTTTTTACCGAAAAAAACGCTGTTTTTATCAACAACCCATGGACTTGGCCGCAATAACTCGCCCTTAATTCTTTCATGACCGCGGAAATTAAAGCCGGATCTGCTCCTCTTTGCTTCATTCACTTTTGAATTATCAGGAAACTGACCGCTGGCAAGCCGCATATAAATATCCGCACACGCTAAGGCATCGCAAAGAGCATCATGATGCCTCTCCAGTTTAATATCCAGTCCCCAACAGGCCGCATCTAAACTGACACCGGTTTTCCGGTAAGTGCAGTCAACTTTGAAATCCGGGATCTCGAGGTGATAATACCGCAATGTTTGTTCTAAACACTCGGCGTCAAAACTGACATTATGAGCGACCACCAATTGGTTTTCAATATAACCCTTCATTTCTTTCCATAATTCCGGAAAAAAGGGGGATTCCCGGGTAAGGTAAGAGCTGATGCCATGGATGGCCGTATTCCATTTTACGTATTGATTATCGGGAGGTTGGATCAGACTTGAGTAAGTGTGTACAATTTGAGAATTTTCCACTCTGACCAGACCCACCTGGCAAATACTCCAACGGGCCTGGTGCGCCGTTTCAAAATCAATCGCTGTAAAATCGAGCATTCTTCATTCCTTTCTGCACGGCTAAAAATTCCCGAATATCCTGGTGCAAGCCTGCTGGTCTAACAAGTTAAACATTCCCGGTTTCCAATAATTTTTCGAACTCTGTTTCATTGAGAACCCGGATGCCAAGTTCATTTACTTTCTTTATTTTACTGCTACCTGGATCTTTCCCAATAACAACAAAATCAGTATTCTTACTGACGCTTGCAGCTGCCTTTCCGCCGTGCAGGCGGATGACTTCTTCAATTTCACTACGGCCATATTTTTCCAAAGTTCCCGTAATCACAATAGTTTTACCGGCCAAGGTTGAAGGCATTTCCGGAAGATTCACCGATTCCTTGGTATTGAGTCCTAGCTGGATCAACTTATTAACAAGTTCACGGTTGTGCGGTTCTTTAAAATATTCAACAATGCTGGCGGCGATTTTAGGGCCTATCGCAGCAATAGCCGTAAGCTCATCGTAAGTTGCTGCAATTAATTTTTCAAAATCCCCATACCGACTGGCCAATTCACGCGCCGCCCCTGCTCCCACGTGACGAATTCCCAACCCGAAAAGAAGCCGGCTCAATTCATTTCCTTTCGATTCAGCGATAGCCGTTAAAAGATTGGAAGCGGATTTGGTCCCGAATCGTTCCAACTTCATCAAATCATCGTACTTGAGTTGATAGAGATCAGCCACATCATGGATCAGCCCGGCATCAATCAACTGAATCACAATGGCTTCGCCCAGCCCTTGGATATCCATTGCATCTCGGGAAACAAAGTGAATAATTCCTTCCCGCAATTGGGCCGGACAGGTTGCGCCGATACAACGGGTAACAGCTTCCCCCGTCTCGCGGAAAACCTCGGCCCCGCATTCCGGGCATTTTTCGGGCATCAAAAAAATACGCTCCTGGCCCGTCCTTTTCTCCGGTAATGACCGAACCACTTCCGGTATCACGTCCCCGGCTTTTTGGATGATGACTTGATCCCCGATGCGAATATCTTTTTGACGGATATTGTCTTCATTATGTAAAGTTGCCCGGCTAATCGTAGACCCGGCAACTTTGACAGGTTCCAAAACCGCAGTCGGGGTCACCGCTCCTGTCCGTCCTACATTGACCATAATATCCAGCACCTTCGTCTCCACCTGTTGCGCCGGAAACTTATATGCGATTTTCGAGCGCGGCGCCTTGGCGGTGAAGCCCAATTCTGACTGTTCCCGCAAAGAATTGACTTTAATTACCACCCCATCAATTTCGTAAGCTAGCTCTTCACGATGGATGGTCCAATACTCACAGAGCTCAATGACTTCCTCAATCCCTTCACAAAGTTTCGGATGAGGATTGACTTTCAACTTCAAATCTTTCAAGCATTGAAAGCCATCCCATTGAGTAGCAACCTCCCGGCCTTCAATATATAAAACATCGTAAAAGAAAGCATCCAAAGGCCGGCCGGCGCTAATCTTGGGATCAAGCTGCCGGAGCGAACCGGCTGCAATATTTCTGGGATTGGCAAATAAAGCTTCTCCCAAGCGCTCACGTTCCCGGTTTAATTTTTCAAAATCCTCTTTTTTAATATAAACTTCACCCCGGACGCCCAAATTGATCCGGCTTCCATTTGCCAGTCTGAGCGGGATCGACTTAATTGTTTTGACATTCGCGGTCACATCTTCACCGATGCTCCCATCACCTCGGGTCGCAGCCTGAATTAATAAACCGTTCTCATAGGTAAGAGCAACCGTTAAGCCGTCAATTTTGAGTTCAGCTACATATTGGATTTCAGAATTTGTATTTAAACTTTTCTTGACCCGTTGGTCAAACGCTCTCAGTTCTTCGGCACTAAAAGTATTGTCTAGGCTTAATAAGGGAACCTGGTGTTTGACCGAATCAAACATCGTGAGTGGCTTCCCTCCAACCCGCTGGCTTGGGGAATCGGTGGCTTGCAAAGACGGATATTCCTTTTCAAGGTTAAGAAGTTCGCGCATCAGAGCGTCATATTCATAATCGGTAATTTCGGGCTGGTCTTCTACATAATATAAATAATTATGATGTTCTATTTCTCTTTTTAGTTGTTCCAACCGTGTTTGGATTTCTTCGGGGACTTCCATATTGACCTCCGGTATACTTTAGGATATCAGTGTAAAAAAGTAAATTCGTTATTGGTTGCTTGCTTCATTCTTTCAAGATGATTAGATTTTAACAATTATTTATACATTCCAGATCAAAAATCCTGCAATTTGTGTGGCTTTGAAGAGAATACCGCTGCAAAACGGTTGTATAATCTAATCCTGAGAAAGTTTTACTGGATGCAAAAAAACGGAGATGAATGTCTTCGTTTTTTTGGTTAGAAGAATGTTCTCTATACCTTGCGGAAGGTGCGGATGCAGAAAAATCTCTTTCGGTTGGGTAATAAAAAAACTCCGGATAACCGGAGTAGTATCAATTTCATGCCTTTATCCTTAAGATGGAGGACAAAAATACTATTAGAAGACTTTTCGTACAATTTAGCCGGAATCTCATGAGCTGATTGATTAAACCATCCACTACCAAACTCTGTTCAAGAACTTCTGGTGATGAGAGTCCGTGTTTTTCCGACAAGCTGTACATTTTCTTTTTTTGGCACCCAATTCGAATTTTTAAAATTTCTTCATTCAAGTTTCGCATGGATACTAGAATACTATTTTTGCATTATTTCGTCAATCTTTTCCATTGGATCGGATGGCTAAAAAAAGTGCCCTATCCATTTGTTTTTTTATATAAAAAGTTTTTTACATTAATTTAAGATTTACAGGTCGGAACTGATTCCAAGTCAAGACCACCCGTCAAACGGGTGGCTTGCACCGCCCTATAAGGGCACGTTACTAGCGAAGTCTTAAGACTTTTCGAAATAAAGCCCGCCAACCGCGTTACTTTTACAAGCTGCCCCTCAAAGGGGCTTATTTTTTCTTGCTTGCTTTTACTGGTTCACCCGTAAACGGGTCAAATAGTTCTTTCAAACTTAGCTGATCTGAAATTATATCTTCTTGTAGTTGATTTCTTATATATTTCTCAATCGCTTCTTTGTTACGTCCTACTGTATCCACATAATATCCTCGACACCAAAATTGTCGGTTTCCATATTTATATTTTAGGTTTGCATGTCGATCAAAGATTTGCAGCGAGCTTTTCCCTTTCAAATATCCCATAAATTGTGATACGCTCAATTTCGGCGGTATACTTACCAACATGTGAATATGGTCCGTACATGCATTGGCTTCAATTATTTTTACACCCTTGTAGTCACAGAGTTTCCTAAGTATTATTCCG
>JAEXDA010000049.1 GCA_023401925.1 Bacillota bacterium | reverse complement strand
TAATGAAGGGAACAGGCTGTCGAGGAAGTTTATTGAATGGTATAATGAGAAGGTGTATGTCTCATAAATAGTTGAAAATTTTGTTTCTTAATCATAGAAGCCGACAGGGGACGCCACCTGCTCCCCTGTTGAGAACAATGTCGACTTCATTGATCCGGCAATGCTTGCATTTCTTATTGGTTGACGGAAATTTTATATTTCACCGCTTTGACGATTTTGCTAAAACCCTACATGGAAGAAGGACCACACGAAGTTAGGAATGGGTTGAAGACCCGGTATGTTTTATAAAAAAGAAAAAGCGATAAATCGTAACAAAGAAATTCCCCTCTCATGTCGAAAGTCTTCCGGTATTTCTCAATCAATCCTCAGCTCATCATGAAAGAAGGAGATTGCATCCAATGTCAACCATCTCAACACTTCTGGCCGAATTAACCAAACATCATTTTCCTTCCGTCTTCAACCCCTGGTCCGACTACGATCCGGATCTTGATATAGGCCCGAACGCCCCGGCGATCCGGCGTGATCAGTTGCAACAATATTTGAAGATCCGCCAGGGCCGCGCCCGTTATCTTCTTCTCGCCGAAGCCGTAGGTTATCAGGGCGGCCGGTTCTCCGGCATTCCCATCACATCCGAACGCATCCTCCTGGGTTTCCATGATAAGGTCCGGCCCGGCGACGTCATCAGCGGTCCTTGCCGGCGCACCAGCCGTCCGGATTGCCCATCCCTAAACACCACCGAGCAGGCCAAAGGTATGGCCGAACCCACCGCCACGATTGTCTGGGGAACCTTGCTGGCTCACGGTCTGAAACCGGAGGAGTTTGTGTTTTGGAACACTTTCCCCTTTCATCCCTATAACCCAAAAAGTCTTCGCAAAACCCTAAGCAATCGTACCCCCACCGCAGCCGAACTAGCCTGTGGAGCGGAAATTTTTCAGCATTTTCGCGCCCTATTCCCGGCGGTCCCGATTTTCGCTGTCGGTACGAAAGCCAGCCAAACACTTACGGAGCTGAATATTTCATTTTCTCATCTGCCGCATCCCGCCAACGGGCATGCCAATCAATTCCGGGAGACGGTGGAAAAACAGGTAGGGAGGATATGACCATTACCAATTAATTTGTAACAGTTGGAAGGGGTATGTATTAGAGCCTTGTCCATCCAGAACCTTGACTTGAATTGTTTTTCATTCATTTTGGCTACCCTTCATCCCACTTTAATAAGTCCGATCGAGTTTAAAAAGACCAGTGCCAGTAAGATCGGAGTAACATATTGGATAATGAAAACGATGATATGGATCAGCCCCTTGTTTTTTAAGGCGCCGTGATTTGAAAGTTCCAGGGCAAAATCTTCTCGGTTTACCACATAACCCGTGAAAAGAATGATCAACAACCCGCCCACCGGCAAAAGGATGTTGGAAGAAACATAGTCGAAGAGGTCAAAGAAACTTTTGCCAAAGATATGAATGGTACCGAGAACCGCTGCCCTATCGGCCGACAGGGTAGCCAGTACTCCAATAACCGCAATAATTCCAACATTCATCAGCACCGCTTGAGTCCGGGAGAAGCCCCGTTGCTCCGTCCAGTAAACCACCAGCACTTCCACCAGGGAAATCATAGCGGTCGTCGCGGCGATAGCGGTCAGGAAAAAGAAGGCCACCAGCAAAATGTTACCCAGAGGGATCTTGGAAAAAACCATCGGGATCGTCATAAATAACAGGCCGGGTCCGGCTCCGGGCTGAATCCCGAAAGAAAAGACCGCCGGAAAAATGGCGATGCCGGCCAAAAGGGAAACAATGGTATCCGACAGGGCGACTCTGGCCGAGGTAGCGATCATATTGTTGTCCTTTGTGAAATAACTGGCATAAGTAATCATACAGCCCATACCGAGGGAAAGTTTGAAAAAGGCTAACCCTAAAGCGGTTAAAATGACCGGAGCGGTAATTTTGGCAAAATCGATCCGGAACAGAAAATCAAGCCCTTTCCAAGAGTCAGGCAGGGTCAACGCCCGGATGTCGCAGATGATAATCAGAATGAACAGCACCGGTAAAAGAGTTTTGGTGATTCGTTCGATGCCCTTTTGGACACCGCAGATCAAAATTGTAGCCACTACAACCAGGACGATCCATTGCCAAACCAGCGGCGGCAGTGGACTGGTTACAGCCTGGCCAAAGAGGGCCCCGACTGAGTTGGTGGTGAGAGAGGCGAAATCTCCCTTCAACGCTTTGAAGATATAGGAATAAACCCAGCCGGCCACGGAGCTGTAAAAGAACATGATCAGATAAGAGGCCAGCACTCCCATAAAACCAATGATTTTCCAGGGGGAACCCGGTTTTAATATATTGAAAGCACCGACTGGATTTTGACGAGTTTTCCGACCGATATAAAATTCGGAGACCATCACCGGCAGTCCGATAAAGAGTATACAGATGAGATAAACAAAGAGAAAGGCGCCTCCGCCATATTCCCCGGTCAGATAAGGGAACTTCCAAATGTTGCCCAAACCAACCGCTGAGCCGAGAGTGGCAAAAAATACCGCCAGCCCGGAAGTAAATGTTTCCCTGGTTTTTTGGTTGTTTTCCATACTGTCATCCTTCTTTCCTAAGGTAGGAATTTAACAATCAGTGAGGGAAAAATTGTAAAAGAGCTTTTAAAAAAAATATAACAGGGATCATTCATTGTGTCAATTGAATTACAGTTTGGGTTTTCACCTTTTGCTGGTTATATAAATTTTTGCTATAATAAAATTATAAATTTGGTGTTCGTGTTAGGTGTGAATAGAAAGGAAAAAGCCATAGCGATTGATAATCATTTACTGGCAAAATTATTGGAATTAACTCCCCAGGATAAAATGGTTTTAGTTGTGTAGATGCAGGAGTTAGCGGCAACCGTGACATGGTGTTGCAGGCTCTTTTGGTTGATCCGAATATGCCCAGCGCCCAAGCAGCAATCCGAATTTGTGAAGAAATCATGGCCATTGACAAGCCGTATCTGCCGCAATTTGACTAATTGTTCAGTCGGCAGTGGGCATGAAAATAGAGGCATAGTTAAATTGAACGATTATGAGACGCTTTATCGAAGTTTTCCTTGGAGATGTTCCTACGGGTTTTAGGGTCCACGGATTTTGGCGGTGGTTGACTGGAGCGGACAGAAAGCTACTCGCACTTCCAAGTCAGCGGCAGATCCTCCGGAACCAGCCAGGAGGTTTGCCTTCAGATGTTATGGGGGTGGCGGTACTCATTACTTGTCAGGTTACGGCCGAAGTACGCAACTGTCTACTTTGATCAGGAATCGCTGTCCGGTTTGACCGAAATATGCAGGCCCTCAATTCGGTGATCACCGGGGGAAAGGAGAAGGAATGGAATTTCCAGTCTCTATTAAAGGAGTCATATTAAAAAAGGATCAGGTCTTATTAGTCAAGAATCATCGTGATGAATGGGAACTGCCGGGTGGAAGAATTGAAATAGGAGAATCCTCTACTCAGTGTTTAAAAAGAGAAATACAGGAAGAATTAAAATTGGATGTCAAGATCGTAACTATTATTGACACGAAATTATTTGAAGTCATTCCAGGAAAGCATATATTTTTAGCAGCTTTTTTGTGCGAGATGACCAATGACAATGACATCATTGAAATCAGTCACGAGCACACGAAATTTCAATGGTTTATGATAAAAGAATTGGTTCAAATAAAAATACCTACAGAATATGTTGAAACCATCGAAAAGTCGATAAAAGAACGGACAAAGAATATGGAATGCCCTTAGAAAGTAATATTTTTGTGATTCACCAAATTCACTTAGTGTTGGACTTTTATTTTGACGGAAGATGCATATTCCGAAGGGGTCATATCCGTTGCCTGTTTAAACCGCCGTGAGAAGTGCTGTAAAGAAGAAAATCCTAATCCTACGGCGACTTCTGTGAAGTTATATTGCTCTTCGCGGATTATTTTTTTAGCGGCTTCTATTTTTAATTTTTTAAAATACTCCATTACACTGAAGCCGGTTTTTTCTTTAAATATCGTTTTAAGACTGGTTTTGCTTAACTTGGAAAAGCGGCAGACATCCTCGAAATGAAGGTTGCTTGCCGCATTTTCATTGAGATAGGCGATGATTTTGTGCGTGATATCTTCGTGGGAATTTTCCTTGGCGGCAAAAGAAAGCTGTTTTTCTTTGCGAACGCAATTTCCTTTACGCACCAATGATATGAGGAAAAGTTCCAGATAAAGTTGGATTAATTGTTCGCATCCGAAAGGCGAGTGTGTGTTTTTCTCTAATTTTTTTAAAGAGGGGATATTTAACGGAAACGAAAATGCTTTCTGGGCTTCCTGGATAATTTGAGCCAGCAAGTTCTTCTCAAAATCTCCAATCCGGATGATTTTATTCTCGAAAAAAATCATCGCTTTGGATTTGCACTCAAAAGAGATAACGATCAAATTGGGGGCGGTTTTCCCATTTGCCCAAAGATTGTGAAATTCGTTGGGTTTGTGAAAAATCATCTCGCCTTGTTTCAATATATACCTTTGGACATCAGCCTTTACTTCAACCTCACCTTTGTCAACATAAAGAAATTCCCAAAAATCATGTTTTTCACCTTGATACAGATAATCCTTGGCGTATTCGAAATAGTGGACTGTAACAATTTTTTGAATGGAGATATCCTTGATTAGATGGGTCTTGACGTAGTCCATAGTATCCTCTTTTTTGTTTTATTATAACACAGTTATTTATAAAAAAAGTTAGAAGGACATTTCCAACAAAAAGTACAAAAAAAGCGACCTTTTTGCTAAAGACGGATAAACAAAAAATTAATACAATATACCTAAAGGGGATCCCTATTACAGGCAGTTGCTGAAATAATAATTTGGAGGGCATTGGATGGCTATATTAATTACTGGAGGAGCCGGATATATCGGTAGCCATACCTGCGTGGAATTGTTACAGGCTGGATATGAGATTATTGTAGTTGATAATCTAGTCAATAGTAAAGAGGAGTCTTTGCGGAGGGTTCAGGAGATAACCGGTAAGAAGCTGGAGTTTTATCAAGAAGATTTATTGGATCGCGAGGCTTTGGATAAGGTTTTTAGCCGTTGGCCCATCCATGCGGTTATTCATTTTGCCGGGCTCAAAGCGGTAGGAGAATCGGTATCCATGCCGCTGCGTTATTATCACAATAATATTATCAGTACATTGAACTTGTGTGAAATCATGCAAAAATATGGTGTTAAAAACATGGTTTTTAGTTCATCGGCAACAGTATACGGAGATCCGAGTCAAGTACCCATTACGGAAGACTCACCGCTTTCTGCCACCAATCCATACGGCCGTTCGAAACTGATGATTGAAGATATGTTACGGGATTTGTACCGGGCAGATGATTCTTGGAATATTGGGATTCTGCGTTATTTTAATCCAGTCGGTGCCTATCCCGGAGGCCAGATTGGAGAAGATCCGCGGGGAATTCCCAACAATCTCGTCCCTTATATCGCGCAGGTTGCAATCGGTAAACTCAAAGAACTGCGAGTCTATGGAAATGATTATCCCACTCCTGACGGAACAGGGATTAGAGATTACATTCATGTAGTCGATTTGGCCTTGGGACATCTCAAAGCTCTGGAGAAAATACAGTCCTCTCCGGGATTGGTTGCCTATAATTTAGGGACCGGCCGGGGTTATAGCGTCTTGGAAGTCATCGAAGCCTTCGCCAAAGCCAGCGGCAGAGAGATCCCGTATCGAATTGAAAACCGCCGTTCGGGGGATATTGCCGTTTGCTATGCCGATCCCTCGAAGTCCGGGCAAGAACTGGGCTGGTCTGCTCGAAGGGGATTGGAAGAAATGTGCACGGATGCGTGGCGATGGCAGATTCAAAATCCCAATGGGTTTGAGTCATCGTATCGATAATGTAAAGAATGGAGGAAGGAAGCTTATGGCTAAAACCACATTGGTTGTGATGGCGGCCGGAATCGGGAGCCGTTATGGTGGTTTGAAACAAGTTGATCCGATCGGGCCCAATAATGAATTAATCATCGATTATTCGATTTATGATGCCATGAAAGCGGGTTTTGAGAAAGTTGTATTTGTGATCAAGGAAGACATGAAGGACCTATTTCGCAAGAGGATTGGGGAAAGAATTGAAAGAAGAATGGACACGGTTTATGTCTACCAAAATCTCAGCGATCTCCCAGGAGGATTTGCTGTTCCAGAGGAGCGGGAAAAGCCTTGGGGCACGGCTCACGCCATATGGTGTTGCCGAGAAGTAGTGAATTCCCCTTTTGCAGTCATTAATGCGGATGATTTTTATGGGGCTTCTTCTTTTCAAGTGCTTTATGATTTTCTTAAAAGTGGGAAGGACGATGCGCGGGTTTATCAATATTGTATGGTCGGGTTCGTCTTGGAAAATACTTTAACAGAAAACGGAGCGGTTGCACGGGGCGTCTGTACAGTGGATTCCAATAGTTATCTCCGGGGGATTCATGAACGAACCAGGGTAGAAAAATTTGGCGACGCTGCCCGGTATACCGACAATGGGGAAGATTGGTTTGAAATACCTAAGGGTAGTGTGGTTTCCATGAATATCTGGGGCTTTACCTCCAGTATTTTCAGGGAAATTGCAGCCGGTTTTCCGGAATTTTTTACCCGCAACCAGACAAATCTGATGAAAGCCGAATACTTTCTGCCGGAAATCGTTGGTGATTTAGTAAATAAAGGAAAGGCTAGCGTTAAAGTCCTAGCCTCCGATGAACGGTGGTATGGTGTAACCTATCAGCAAGATAAGCTTCCGGTTAAACAGGCCCTGTTCGATCGCATTCACCGGGGTATCTATCCCGCAAATTTATGGGAAGAACCCTGAAAGGTATGGAGTAAAAAAGCTGTCGCAAAGGGGAAAATATCCATAGACAGGAGAAATATTTTGCTTATCCCATTGGAAGCGATATATTGTGCGTCTTGTGGATTATAACTGTTTTGCGGCAGTCTTTTTGAAAAATATGGATTGCCTTTTTTGTCCCTCTTTTTTAATTTCCATTTGCCTCGTAATTCATTGATACCTGCCCTGTCTCTTAATAAAGCAACCAAATCCATGCCTTCAAGTCCCGTTTGTAATGGTACTATTTTAGGCTTTTACTGAAATTAAGCGAACAGCCGGGGCGCCTCTGGGAAGAGAAATGATGGATTGTTATTATTGTGTCAATTTTTGAAATAAATAGAAGCATTTTTATTAAAAATGTCAGGATGTTAAACAAAAGTACATGATTGTCCCGTTGTTAGTACAAGATAAAAAAGTTACAATAAAGTTAAACTTTATAAAGAAATAATATATAAGGTTACTAAATTCTAACAAATGGAGGTCATTTTGATGAAGCGTTGCAGATTTTTGACAATCATGTTGGTGTGTATTGTGATGATCGGGTCAGTTCAGGCTAAGCAACCCCAATCAAAAGTTCTGACGGTTTATTCACCTCATCCAACGGATACGATTAACTTAGGAATTAAAGAGTTTCAAGAAAAAACGGGAATTAAAGTTGAGCTTGTTGCCGCAGGAACGGGAGAACTTTTAAAAAGAATTGAGGCTGAGTCTACTAATCCCTTGACAGATGTTCTTTGGGGTGGGGGTGCGGAGTCTCTGCAAGCTTATTCCCAATATTTTCAAAAATATATTTCCCCGGAAGACGGCGCGGTTAACGCCAAGTATAAGGATCCGAAACATTTTTGGGTAGGAGAATCACCGTTACCCATGGTCATTATGTATAACAAAAAATTGGTTCCCGAAAATGAAGTGCCAAAGGGATGGGATGATTTATTACATCCGAGCCTGAAGGGGAAAATTGCTTATGCCGATCCGGCCAAATCGGGATCATCGTATACCATCTTAGCAACTTTACTGACAGTGTTCGGTAAAGATACCCCAAAGGGGTGGAACTTTATCCGCCGTTTTGTAGCCAACCTGGATGGGAAAATTTTAGGCAGTTCAGCGACAGTTTATAAAGGGGTTGCCGATGGTGAATATAGCGTTGGCTTGACGCTGGAAAAAGAAGCGATTAAATATGTAAAAGCAGGCGCCGAAGTGGGTATTATTTATCCTTCGGAGGGAACCTCAGCAGTACCTGACGCGATCGCTATTATCAAAGGCGCCAAAAATCTTGAAAATGCCAAAACATTTGTTGATTTTATCTTAAGTAAGGATAGCCAATCGGTAATGTCCGGTTCCCAGTCAAGACGAACGGTGAGAAAAGACGTGGGAGCACCCGCCGGGTTACCGGAGATGGGAAAAATCAAACTAGTCAACTACGACTTCAATTGGGCAGCCAGTCAGAAAGAAACTCTCTTGAAAAAATGGAAAGATGTTGTGATCGGAAAATAATCGATAAAATGGGTTGAAATCATGAGGATACTCGATCGTGAAAAAGTGGTTTGTGGCTTTTAAACAGGAGTATCCTCTTTTAAAAAGCGATAGGGCAGGGGATGAAGGATGAGCCATCAAATTGACATCAACAATACAGTAAAACGATATGGAGATTTTAACGCTGTCGATCATGTCAGCCTCACCGTGAATAAGGGTGAATTTTTTACTTTGCTTGGACCTTCCGGTTGTGGGAAAACGACTTTGTTGAGAATGATCGCCGGTTTTAACAGTATTGATGAAGGTGAAATTTATTTTGACAATGCTTTGATCAATAATATTCCGGCTCACAAACGAAATATCGGAATGGTATTTCAAAATTATGCCATTTTTCCGCATATGTCCGTTAAAGACAATGTGGCTTATGGGCTTAAAGCCCGAAAAATGGCTAAAGCCGAAATGGAACAGAAAATCGATGAGGCTTTAGCGATGGCCCAAATTTATGATTTAAAAGATCGCCAACCGGCTAACATGTCCGGTGGACAGCAGCAGCGGGTTGCACTGGCCAGAGCGATTGTAATTCACCCCGGACTATTATTAATGGATGAGCCCCTCTCCAATCTGGACGCTAAATTAAGGGTAGAAATGCGGACGGTGATCAAAGAATTACAGCGCAATTTAGGTATCACCACGATTTATGTGACCCATGATCAGGAAGAAGCATTGGCCATATCCGATAGAATCGCAGTAATGAGAAAAGGGGAAGTAATACAAATCGGTAAGCCGGAAGCCATCTATCGTCGCCCAGCTAATGAGTTTGTGGCGGGCTTTATCGGAACTTCCAATTTCCTTTCGGGTGAGATCAGGAGCCGGGACAAAGAACAAAATACCGAGATAAAAATCAATGATTCGGTGGTAATTTCTTTACAATGTCAATCGGGTTACCAAGGAAAGGTTAAAGTTTCCGTAAGGCCGGAAGAGTTTATTATTCGGAGTTGCAATGAGGCGGGATTAAAAGGCACGATTGATCAAAGGACTTTTTTAGGAGATTTTATCAATTATGGAGTGCGGCTTGAAAACGGCCAGGAGGTTCAGGTCAACGAGTATTGTAAAGATAATGAAGCAATCAGAGAATCCGGCGAAAATGTAAGCCTTGATTTTATAAAGGACAAAATCAACGTGTTCGATGAGACAGGTGAGGAGAAGTTGCTATGAGTCATGGGAATGAGAGGAAAGAAGGAAGGGATTTTAGCATAAGCAAGGCCCTTCAAGGTCAATTTGGCAACCTTAAGTCGGGTAAACTTAACGTCTGGAATGGAATCACCTTGATCGCATTGGGGATTTTAGCTCTATTTCTGGTCTATCCTATGTTTATGACGTTGATTGAAAGTTTTCTAACGAATTCAGGGAAAGTTACATTCCAAAATTATTTGGATTTCTTTAGACTGCCCTATTATAACAAGACCTTGTTTAACAGTTTTTTCGTATCGACCACAGCTACCCTCTTGGCGACATTGATCGGCTTGCCTTTAGCTTATGTGGTTACCCGTTATAACCTGGTGGGGAAGAAATTTTTTAATTTGGTGTTGATTTTATCAATGCTTTCACCACCATTCATTGGCGCTTATTCTTGGATCTTACTACTGGGAAGAAGCGGAGTGATTACCCAGTGGCTATCAAAAATTGGGATTCAAGTTCCCACCATTTATGGATTTTTTGGGATCGTCTTGGTGTTTACGCTAAAATTTTTCCCCTATATATTCCTATATGTCTCAGGAGCTTTGGGGTCTATTGACCGCTCTTTGGAGGAAGCGGCGGAAAATTTAGGGGGGAATTCCTGGCGAAGACTTTTTACCGTGACATTTCCCTTGATACTTCCAACCATAACAGCGGGAATGTTAATGGTTTTTATGGCGACCCTGGCTGATTTTGGAACTCCGATGCTGATTGGGGAAGGCTACAAGGTTTTACCGGTAATGGTTTATGAAGAGTATATGAGTGAAACCGGCGGAAACGCCAATTTTGCCAGCACTTTAAGTATTGTTATTGTGATATGTGCGGTTGCGCTGTTGATGCTTCAAAAATTTATTATTTCAAAACGGAACTATACTATGAGCGCACTAAATCCCCCCAAAGTTGTCGAGCTTTCCAATAGCAAAAGGGCAATTTTGACAGGACTATGTTATTTGATAGGGTTGGTTGCTTTACTTCCCCAGATTACCGTGGTCATTACCTCTTTCATTAAGACCAATGGACCGATATTTGTCAAGGGATTCAGCTTTGACAGTTATAATCAGATATTGTACCGCTTGGGCAGCACTATCAGTAATACGTTCACCTATTCGACAGTCGCCATTTTGATTATGTTGTTGGCGGGATTGCTAATTTCATATTTAATTGTTAGAAAACGCTCGAAACTCAATTCACTGCTCGACGTATTGGTCATGTTTCCGTTTGTAGTTCCCGGAGCGGTTTTGGGCATTAGCTTATTGGTGGCCTTTAATAAGCCGCCAATTTTGATTAGTGGGACATGGATTATTTTGGTTATTGCCTATGTCATTCGAAAGTTGCCTTATACGATTCGTTCCTCAACAGCCATACTCTATCAGATCGACGCTTCGATTGAGGAAGCTTCTATTAGCTTGGGGGTTGCTCCCTTAAAGACATTCTTCAAAACAACGGCTATCTTAATGATTCCGGGAGTATTTTCCGGAGCAATTCTCAGTTGGATTACAACGATCAATGAACTTAGTTCAAGTATTATGCTATACACCGGTAAAACGGCTACGATCTCGGTAGCTATTTATACGGAGGTCGTTAGGGCGAATTTTGGAACGGCGGCAGCATTGGCTACCATCCTCACCGTAGCGACGACGATTTCCATTTTAATTTTCAACAAAATATCGGGAAATAAAGGAATAACCATGTAAACGGGAAGTAAATTGCAATGAAACGAGGGAGCATCACATGATTCACTTTGGAACGGGCGGATGGCGGGCCATTATCGGTGACGATTTCATCAAAGAGAATATTATTCGGGTCGCCGACGTCTTAGCCTATAAAATGGAAAAAGAAAATGTCCAGCAAAAAGGGATCGTCATCGGGTTTGACAAACGATTTTTATCGGATAAAGCCAGTCGTTGGTCGGCGGAAATTTTTGCCGCTCGGGGCATTAAAGTTTTTTTTATCGGGAAAGCAATGCCGACTCCGGTAGTGATGTTTACCGTTAGGCAATATGAAATCAATTACGGTATGACCATCACCGCAAGTCATAATCCGGCTGAGTATAATGGCATCAAGATATTTACTTATGGCGGAAAAGACGCCGATCTTGAGGTAACCCGGGAAATTGAGGAAATTATCAAACAAAGGCAGCTCGAAAAGCTCCCCTCCTTGAATTTCGAAGCCGGGTTGAAGTCAGAGATCATCCAAATCATCAATCCGCTTAATGACTATCTGGATGCTATTATTAAAATGCTTGATGTCAACAGTATCCGTCAAAAATCTCTTCACATATTACTGGATCCGATGTTTGGCGTTTCCAAGGTGGCACTTCAGACTATCTTGTCAACCTGTCGGTGTGAAGTGGATGTGATTCATGATCAGCATGATACGTCATTCGGAGGTCGAATGCCATCACCCACGGAAGATACTTTAAGACACTTGCAAGCCATGGTCATTGAAAAAAAATATGATTTGGGAATAGGAACCGATGGCGACGCCGACCGGCTCGGGATCATTGACGAAAATGGCACTTTTATTCACCCTAATAAGATTATGTCCATGTTATATTACTATTTGCTGAAGTATAAAAATTGGAAAGGCTCGGTGGTTAGAAATATTGCCACCACCCACTTGTTGGACAAAATCGCCGAAAAATTTGGGGAAAAATGCTATGAGGTGCCGGTTGGATTCAAATATATCAGTTCCAAGATGATTGAAACCAATGCATTAATTGGGGGCGAAAGCAGCGGCGGATTGACCATTCGGGGACATATCCATGGGAAGGATAGCGTTTTCGCAGCTAGTCTACTCATAGAAATGATGAGCGTCAGCAATTTAAAATTGGGAGAAATGGAGGAACAGTTGGACCGTGAGTTCGGCACCTTTGTGATGATAGAGAGTAATTTGAGCTTCGATGAAACAACCAAGGGCGTCATTAACGAGCAAATTATAGTAAAGCGGCAGATGGCCGATTTTCCAGACTCCATCGAAAAAGTTAGTTATCTGGATGGCGTAAAGGTCTATTTTAGGAATGGGGGCTGGCTAATCGCCAGATTTTCAGGAACGGAACCTCTACTACGTATTTTTGCAGAGATGTCCACCGAAGAAAAGGCCCGGGAAACAGTGGGTTGTTTTGAAAAATTCTTAACATTGGCCTAAATTCGAAGACATCTATAGCGGGCTATTCTTTATGGTATTGATTCCATTATTCCGTCGGACGCCGATCTGCGATATAATCAGAGCTACTAAGTATGATCACGCCTACGCCCCAGGATATATAGTAAAAGAAGGGTTTTACGATATGGAGATGCAAAAGTTTAAAATTAATTTTTTTACGAAACTTTCCATATCATTTGGCGCTATTTGTGTAATACCTATTGTTGTATTGGGCGTGTTTGCTTATTTTTTCTTTTATGAGTTATCTTTCAACAACCTTAAGGCTCAAGTTAAATTTACGATGATTCGTTCGAGCGATGCCTTCGATAGGTTGATGGAGGATTATGGTCAGGCGTTGCAAAAGTTTTGTGATGATCCGGAAGTTCAAAGCATACTGCAACAAAAGTTATTAAGTTCCAAGGAAAATAGCCAAATCTACTCCCGAATGTTCTCCTGGCTAAAAAGGAGGGACCTTGCCGCGGCGATGTTTCTGATGGGGGATAATGGGGTTTGCCGAATGTCGACGATTGGACCCCCGAAGGAATATGATATTTCCGTCTGCCGAAATTGGGGAATATATCGTGCAGCTGGGAATAGTAACAATGTGGTTGTCTATCCGAATGTGTATGTAAATTCGGTTGGGAAAGCTATATCCCTGTCCCTGGTTAAAGGAATTAGAAATAAAAAGGGACAAGTCATTGGATACGCGATTGTCGACATGCCTAACGATACTATAGCGGTCCTTTGCAATAAAAGCAGAGGCAGCTTACCGATAAGTTTCACCATTATCGACCAGAACTACTATATCATTTATGATGAGATAAACAGGAAACAGAAACTGGCTTTCTACAATTCGCCTTTCCGGGATGAATTTAAGACCGAAAAAAGTTGGCGCTTTTCCAGAACGGATAAAAAACGAACTTTGATATGGGACCACCGCTTCCAAAACGGGCAGTTTTTTTTGCTGGGAACGTTGCATATGGGCATGATTATCGAAAATGTAGAAGCCATTACCTTTGTCACCTTAGGCATTGGTTTGCTCTCCTTTATCCTTTGCTTAATTTTATCGGTGCTGATATCCAAAAGCATCAGCAGACCCATCCACGCTATCGTCACGGCGATGCAGAAGGTAAAAGAAGGGAGATTTGATGTAAGGGTCAATGTACGGAGCCGGGATGAAATCGGTTTTATGGCCAATCGGTTCAACGATATGGTAAAAGAGATTGACGACTTGTTTCATACTAATTTGGAGAAACAAGACCGTCTAAGGCTAGCCGAAATTCAGTCGCTCCAATCCCAGATTAATCCGCATTTTTTGTATAATACATTAGATTCCATCAAGTGGTTGGCCAAATTAAATGGGGTCAATGAAATTGAGGCCATTGTAATCCATTTGGGGAAACTATTGAAAAATACCATTCATAATCAAAACGAAATGGTAACGATTCAGGAATCCGTGGAGGTTATTCAGAGCTATTTGACGATCCAAAAGATACGGTATTCGGATCGCTTTGAGATAAATATGGATATCGATCCGAATATCTTAGAGTGCTATGTACCCAGGTTGATTATTCAGCCTATTGTTGAAAATGCGATTATCCACGGGATAGCTAAGAAAATGGAAGCCGGTAAATTGTGGGTTAAGGCTAATCAAGAGGGCGGCGAACTACGCATAGAAGTCGTCGATGACGGCGTGGGGATCAATGATGAACGCCTTCGACAGATTCATAGCGAATTGGCCCATAATAATGGAAAAGGTCAAAATATCGGGATATACAACGTTAATCGGCGAATTAAATTATATTACGGCGAAAAATACGGGGTTACCATTTTTAGTGAAATAGGAAAGGGTACGAAAGTGGTTTTAATGATGCCGATTCAATATTAATAAGGATAGAAATTTATGGAGGAACAGCAAGATGATAAAGGTAATCGTAGTTGAGGATGAAATGCTGGTGCGTAAGGGGCTGGTTTTAACAACCTCATGGGACGATTATCAATGTGAGGTTGTGGGGGAAGCCTCCAACGGTTTGGAAGGCGTCGAGATAATCCGTAACTTGAAACCGGATATTGTCATCACCGATATTAATATGTCGGGCTTGGACGGCATTGAAATGATCAAGTGCGTTAAAGACGAGGTTGACACCGAATATATTATCATTTCCGGTTATAGTGAATTTGAGTATGCCCGGCAGGCCGTTAAGCTGGGAGTCAAAGATTATTTAATGAAACCCATTAATGATGAGGATTTGAATAGCGCGCTTCTTAGTGCTTGTATGGAAGTAAAGGAAAAGCAAAAAATTCATAGTATTCAAAACACTCTTGAAAACCTCGAAGAAAATAAGCTGGTTTTTTTTAAAGAATATCTTTCTCGCGATGGAGGAAATGGTCAAATCAATTACATCACCAAAGCCATTCAATATATCCGGAGCCATTATAAAGAGGACTTGGGGATAAAGGAAGTGGCTGATTTTTTATATATTAGCGAAGGCTATTTGAGCAAATTGTTTAAAAGCGAAACCGGCTACACCTTTGGGGATTATCTTAGCAATTATCGGATTAAAAAAGCCTGCAAATTATTGGCGGACCCTTCCCTTAAAATATACGAAATAGCAGATCAAATCGGTTATAGAGATCAGCGCTATTTTAGTGTGTTATTTAAAAAGATAACTGGAATGACCCCGAAAGAGTTTAAGGAAAGAGGCATAAAGAATTTTCTTAAACAAAATGACAAATTAGATAACGAGGGCGAGAACCATGATTCGAAACATTGTATTTGATATGGGAAATGTACTGATTAAGTTTGCCCCTTTAGACTATTTGAACCAAACCTTTAAAGATAAATTAGCTATTGAGGAAGTTTACCGAGAGCTTTTTTGCAAAGAAGAATGGATCGAATTAGATCGTGGCACGTTGACGGAAAAAGAGGCCTTGGTATCGGTTTGCGCCAGAATTCCTGCTTATTCTGAATATGTGAAACAAGCTATGACGGGCTGGTTTATCGAAAGAAAACCCATTGAAGGAATGTATGAACTGGTAAGAGATGTAAAGCAAAAAGGGTATCGAATCTATTTACTTTCCAATGCCAGCCCAAGAATCTATGAATATAAAGATAAAATACCAGCTATAAATTTTTTTGACGGATACCTGATCTCCTGCGACATTAAAGTCAATAAACCGGATCGGGAAATATATGAGGCATTGTTAAGAAAATACGATCTTATCGCCCAGGAATGTATCTTTATCGACGATTTGCAGCGAAATATCGAAGGAGCAAAGGCGGTTGGCATCCAAGGACATGTTTTTCAAGGAGCGGCGGAGTTAAGACAGTTTTTTATTAGGCAGCAAATATTAAAAGAACCCCCGGGTATCCATTGCAAATAGTCAGTACAGGAATTCCAAAATTCTATTTATAAACTTGCGTAGGGAGCAGAAAGGACTGCTATAATAGTCCATGAACTCAATAGATGGAATGTGTTTAAACCACACAGCCTACAAAGAAGGGAATGATCAAACATGGAAATCATCGAAGCTGCCGATTACCAAAGCATGAGCCGGAAGGCGGCTAATATCATTTCGGCTCAAGTGATCTTATTTCCAAAAAGTGTGTTGGGGTTAGCCACTGGCTCAACCCCTCTAGGTATTTATGAACAGTTAATTAGCTGGTATCGCAAAGGGGACATTGACTTTCACGAAACGCGTAGCGTCAATTTAGATGAATATTGCGGATTATCGCCGAAAGAACCTCAAAGTTATCATAATTATATGCAAGAGAATTTTTTTAAACATGTTAATTTTCAGGCGGAAAATATCCGGATCCCTGACGGACTTGCGAAGAATATTGAACAAGAATGCGCATCCTATGATCAGATTATCGCCAATTTCGGCGGAATTGATTTACAGCTTTTGGGGCTTGGCAATACGGGCCATATCGGATTTAATGAGCCGGATGACTGTTTTGACAAGATGACTCATAAAGTGTCCTTGCGCCCTCAGACCATCGCGGATAATTCAAGATTTTTTAAGAGCATGGACGAGGTGCCTCGTTCTGCCATTACCATGGGAATTAAGGCGATTATGCAGGCCAAAAAAATATTGTTGGTCGTCAATGGGCAGGGGAAATCGGAAATTCTTGAAAAGGTGCTATTTGGGCCGGTTACTCCGGAAGTCCCGGCGTCCATCTTGCAGTTGCATCCTCATGTAATTGTGATCGCGGATGAAAGCGCTCTTTCGAAAGTACGACTCGGGCATCACGGTCTTTAACGGAGGATGAAAATAGTTATTTAACGGGGCATGACTGTTTTGTTTGGATCAATGCATAAGAAGGCTCACATCATAGATGCTTTGACGGAGGAAATTGTCCGGGGTAATTTTGATTAGGTGATTGTAGCCGATGGTTTAGTTTCCACAATGCCACCGATCGAGGGAATTGCATGCAGGGCTTTCATCGGATGCGTTTTTGGGAAAGAGAAGGCCAGATAAAAGCTAGTCATCATCGGGGTGATTTGGTGGGCTGGGAAACGGAGGCTTATTATAAAAGAAGCTGCCAGTCAGGTTACAATATCGAAATGTTGGGGGATATTCTACTAGCCGTCCATAACTTCGTTATTGCCGTCGGATATAAGTTAGCCGACGAACTGGAAGAGAAGGTGAAATCATTAAGTGGATCGAGGACGCGGTTTCTCCCCGGAAAATCACGACGGCCGTCGATGGGGACTATCATGCCATACGTTTTGCTCATAAAGAGAGCTTTATAGGATCACAAGGTTTTCATGCAGACTATGATTGCCAATGGGATGGGTTAGGTCCGTGGCTTGTATGATTTAGATCGAATATTAAAAATAAGGTTCAATCTTACTAGTAATAACTCATAGGTTTTTGAGGAAGTTGCCCTTATTGCATTATTCCACAAATTCTTCGTATATGGCGCAGATCGCTTTTTCAAAATCTTGGTTTTCCACGCTGACTATAATATTAATTTCACTGGACCCTTGATCAATCAGTCTGACATTGATATTCGCTTTGGCGAGGGCGGTAAAAAGTTTCGCCGCAATTCCTGGTGTATAGGCCATTACCAGGCCGAATGATCTACCGAAGCCATGTTTGGAAAGACTTCTACCATATCGGGATTGCATTCCCGCTTGATTTCTTTGATAACTTTATCAAGTGTATGATCCAGCTGAGTGTCGGCGATGACTAAAGAGATGGTAGCGATCCCGGAGGGCATATGTTCAAATGAGATACAATTGGTTTCCAGAATGAAAAGGAATTTGCGCCCAAATCCCAACTCCATATTCATCAAAGCTTTTTCAATCGTGAGAACGATAAATCCTTTTTTCCTGGCGATTCCGGTGATATGTCCCATACTTTGATGAGCCTCTTTGTCGGAGATGATCATTGTTCCGGGATCATCCGGCATTGGTATTTTTGATATTCACGGGAATGCTAGTTTCACGCACAGGGAAATCGTTTCTTCATGAAGGACGCTAGCGCCCGTATAGGCTAACTCGAGAAGCTCCCGGTAAGTTAGCCGTTCAATGCTCTTAGGATTCCTAACAATTCGCGGATCAACCATCAAAAAACCGGAAACATCCGTCCAATTTTCGTACATGTCCGCCCCGACCCCCGGGCAACAATAGCGCCGGTGATATCAGAACCGCCCCGGGAGAAAGTTTTAATCTCCCCATCCGGTAAAGAGCCAAAGAAACCAGGAATTACGGCATGTTCATGTAAATTCCGCATTTGGTTGATCGTGGGTGCGAAATGTGCGTTATATAATATTGAAGAAGCAGTTTTCTTAAAATTAAGGAACCCGAAATATTTAGAAAATCAAAGGAGAAACATCTTAGTTCCGGAACGGTCAACAGTCAGCTTCCTGTTCCGGGAGACCGGCGGCAGGATATTAGGGTACCGTTCGCGAAGAACCAAATGAAATTTGACGCTGGATTCTCGTCATTAGATTGAATAATCTGAGGTGAAAGACATGAAACAACTTATGACCGGTAACGAGGCCATGGCCAGAGGTATTTACGAAGCCGGAGTCAAGCTGGGTAGCGCTTATCCCGGTACTCCCAGTACCGAAATTTTCGAAAACCTGGCCCAGTATGGGGACTCCCTGTATTGTGAATGGGCGCCCAATGAAAAAGTAGCCACCGAGGTGGCTTATGGCGCTTCCATCGCCGGGGTGCGATCGGTTTGTGCCATGAAACATGTCGGTCTCAATGTGGCCGCCGATCCCGTTTTTACTGCCACCTATCAAGGTGTTGGCCGGGGCTTTGTCATCATTACCGCCGATGACCCCGATATGCATTCCTCCCAAAATGAACAGGATAACCGTTATTATGCTAAATTCGCCAAAATGGCCCTGATCGAGCCCTCTGACAGCCAGGAATGCAAGGACTTTTTACAAGAAGCCTACCGGGTTTCGGAAAAGTTCGATATTCCCCTACTCTACCGGGTCACCACCCGGGTTTGTCACTCCAAAAGTCTGGTAAAGCTGGGGGAAAGGGAAGAGGTAACGACTCCTGAGTATCAGCGTAACGCGCGTAAGTTTGTGTGCACCCCTGCCAATGCCAAGCTTAACCACCCCATTTTGGAGCAAAAGCTAAAGGATTTGGAGGCATACTCCAACCAAAGCCCATTGAACAAAGTGGAGATGAAGGGTGCCAAAATCGGTGTGATCACCGCTTCCATAGCCTACCAGTACGCCAAGGAGGTCTTTCCGGAGGATACTTCCTTTTTAAAGCTGGGCTTTACATACCCCTTGCCGCTGGATTTGATCCGCGACTTTGCCGGCAAGGTAGAGAAACTTTATGTGGTCGAAGAGCTTGAACCGTTCATGGAAGAGCAAATGAAGGCCGCGGGCATTGAGTGTACTGGAAAAGAAGTAATCCCCAATGTATGTGAACTCAACCCGGAAGTTATCGCCAAGGGTGTTTTCGGCATCCAGCCGGAAGTTACCAAGGCCCAGGCGCAGACAGTGCCGCGTCCGCCGGCATTATGCCCCGGCTGCCCTCATCGCGGCTTCTTTTATACTTTATCCAAAGGCCGTGATTTTGTCATTGCAGGCGATATCGGTTGTTATACCTTGGGATCGGCTCCGCCATTAGGGGCCATGGACTCGGTAGTCTGTATGGGCGGCGGTTTTTCGGTGGGCATGGGTATGGCCAAGGTCTTTGAAATTACCGGGCAGCCCGGGAAGAAAGTTTTTGGTGTAGTCGGCGACTCAACCTTTTTCCACAGCGGTATGACCGGCGCCGCTGAAATCATCTACAATAAAGGGAAAATGATCCCCTGTATCTTGGACAACAGTATTACCGGCATGACCGGACATCAGGATAATCCGGGCAGCGGAGCTAACCTCAGGGGTGAGATAGCCCCGGTGATCAAGATTGAAAAAGTCCTGGAGGCATTCGGCTATCAGAAGATCATTGTCGTTGATCCTCAAGATTTAACGGCAATGGAAAAAGCGGTCGAGGATGCGTTGGCAAGTGAGGTTCCGGCGGCCATCATTGCCCGCCGTCCTTGTCTGCTCATTAAAAAGCTCAAGCACGACATCGGTAAGTGTATGGTAAACCAAGATCAATGCCGTGGCTGTAAAAAATGTCTGAAGGTAGGCTGCCCTTCCGTGTGTCTGAAGGACGGTAAAGCCACCATCGATCAGACCCTCTGTGTCGGTTGCAAAGTGTGCGCCCAGGTATGCCCGTTTGGCGCAATTGAAAGAGCAGGTGATCAATAATGGATAATGTCAAAAGTATTCTTTTGGTTGGCGTGGGCGGTCAGGGGACCATTTTGGTCAGTAAAATCTTAACCCAGGGTTTGATCGAAGCCGGCTTTGATGTCAAGATGAGTGAAATTCACGGTATGGCTCAGCGCGGCGGTAGTGTATCCACTCAGGTGCGCTATGGCGACAAAGTATACTCACCTATTATCGGACGGGGCGGAGCCGATATTTTAGTCGCCTTTGAAAAAATGGAGGCAGTCCGCTACGCTGAGTATTTGAAGCCAAGCGGCATTGCAATCATCAATAATTATGCTATTGCACCGATGCCGGTGGCCGCCGGAATGGCAGCTTATCCTGAAGGGTCCATAGAAGCCATGTCGAAAGCTTTTAAAACGATTTCCTTTAATGCGGCCGAAATAGCGCAGCAAATCGGCAATCTTAAAACGATGAATATCGTTCTTTTTGGCGCCATGGTCAAGGCCTTCGGCATGACCGATATTGACTGGGAACAAGTTTTTCGCGCCCAGCTGCCGGAAAAGTTCCTGGAGGTCAATCTTAAGGCTTTCCGGGCCGGCGGGGAAATGGTTTAAAATACGATTCTTTTCCGTTTGATTCCTCGCGCTGGAAACGATGTACGCATCGTTAATCTGCGAAAAATCCGGATACCCGGAGGGGTTAAAATTCCCTCCGGGTATCCACTAATCTCTCCGGTCATCATTTCTATTCATTCCCCACATCCTTGGTTTCATTCCATTATCAACATATTCACCCTAACCGGTATCTAAGCTCAAGATGAGACAGCCTTTCTAATAAGGAGACCACCAAGATTGGAGGTTATTTATTATTGCAATGTGTAAGAGAATTGCTGGAAACTGCGACCTGAAAGGGAGACAGAGCAATCGAAACTTGTGTAAGTGGAATAGGCGTTGTGCAAAGAAATGTACAAACGGAATGGATCGGCTCAGTTGTTTGCACAAAGCAACCGGATATCGATGCACGTTTTTGGCAATGGTTAAAATTTGGTGTATATGATATTATTTTTTCGTTAAACAGCACAGCTATCTCAAATATGGCGTTTGAGGAAAGGAGAAATGAAATGTTTCGGAAAGAGATTGATATTCAAAATAAAACGGGGTTGCATGCCCGTCCTGCCAGTGAACTGGTGGAGCTTTGCAATAAATTTGAAAGTGAAGTCATTTTAATAACCAAGGACGGCGAAGAGCTTGATGGGAAAAGCATCATTAGCGTTTTGAGCGGCGGAGTTTATCAGGGTGCTAAAGTCATATTGCAGGTGGAAGGTTTGGATGAAGAGACGGCCGGAGCCCAAGTCGCAAATTTTCTGGAAAATCTTCCTGATTAACGATAACAAACAGGAGGCGCCATGGAACTTAAAAGCAGGCAGACTAATATTTTACGAGTCCTGTTGGATACAGAAAAGGGTGTTTCAGCGGAACAATACTTAAAAACCTTAGGAGTGGGGAAACGTACTCTATATTATGATTTGGAAAAACTCAATGAATGGCTGAAACATTATCGCCTGGGTAAGGTGATCATTTCCGGACAGGTTATTCGGGCGGAGATTTTGGATGCCGCCACCTTGGAAAAGCGCCTTTGTCAGGATAAAAACCAGTTTTTATCCATTGAAGAGCGGCGAGGGATCGAGATAATCTATATCGCACTTTCCAGTGAGAATATCACAATTGGACGCTTAATGGAACTGTCGGGGTTAAGTAAAAATACAGTTCTGGGGGATATTAAGGGATTACGGGAAATGCTGAATGGATGGGGGCTTTCCCTTGGCAGCACCATTAAATCCGGATATGTGATTTTAGGTGAAGAAATGACCATCCGTAAGATGTTGGGAGAACAGTTCCGGCTGTTGTCAACCTCCGGTGGACTTGGGTATATTCATAACTTTTTACAGGATAATTTGGTTCGCCTTTATCAAAACGAAATCGATTTCGGTGAGCTTTGCCGTTGTCTTATCAAACAGTATGAAACCGACATTTGCGGTGATTATATCCTTGCCAACATTGAATTGATTCGCATGATGATCCAGGTATCTTGGATACGCAGCCGAAAAGGGAATGTCATTCAATTAAGCAGCGATGAGCAACTTGCCCTGATGAAAAGTCTTTCCTTCCGTTCGGTGGAGTTTAGCCTTCAAAAATTACGCGTTCATGGCGTCGAAGTTGCCATGCAGGAAACCTACTATATTACCACATTGTTTCTTGGCATACAAACAACAGATTTTCTTTCCCAGGAACAAGAGGACACCTTCATTGCGGGCTTTGCGGAAGAATTGGTTTTAAACTTTGAACGCATTGCCTGCCTGTCTTTTCCCAACCGTGAACGGCTTCAAAAACAACTTAGCCATCATATCCGCCCCATGTATTATCGTGTCAAGTACAGTATCCTGGATAAAAACCCCTTAGTCAAAGATATCAAGTCCATGTATCCGTTTGTATTTGATTTCACATATAAGGCCGTTAAGGCTACGAAAATGAATCTTCCGGTGGAAGCCTTTTCCGAAGATGAATTGGCTTATTTATGTGTTTATTTTGTAAGCAATCTAAATGAAAAGTACCTTACCCAGAAAAAAACGGATATTCGAAAAGTTCTCATTGTAGGCGCAGAAAACATGGCTGTGGCCATCCTGATGAAAGAGCAGTTGCAGGATTTATTTGGACTTTCACTAGACTATCATGTCATCAGTTTAAGCAAGCTGCGTCAATGGATGTTGGACGATTACACGCTGGTAGTGTCTTTGGTGCCGCTTGGTAAAAGTTTTTCTTGCAAAAAAGCCGTAGAAAGCGGTCCAATCATTACAGAAGCGACGCAGCGTCGGATCATTGAAATCTTACGTGAAGATAAGTCTATCGCCCGCTATGATCAAATGATCCAGGAAATCATTGGCAGGGTTAAGAACAGCGTGGAAGGAGAAGTGCAAGTAGACAAATTGTATCTGGAACTTTTTCGATATTTTGAGGAAAATGAGCGCGGCAAACGCATTAGTGCCAAGAGCGGCATCTTTTACGAAAAAATTGAACAAAACAAAATTTATTTGTCGCCGGAAACGGCGGACTTACAGGAAGCACTCATATCTTGCAGCCGAGTGCTCCAACAAGGTGCGACCAATCGACGCCTCGGACAGAGGATGGTCAATATGCTACAAAACAAAAAACTTCAAACCTACCGTATTCGGCAGGATGTAGTATTGGTCCATTTTCCATTGCAGGGTGAAGCCAATCCCAAAATCGATGTCTGCATTATTTTAGCGCCTAAAGGGTTGCCTTGCCCTGATGGGAACGACACCCAAATATTGGTGGGCCTTTCCACCAAGGATTCCTATTCCCATTGGGCCGAGTTGGAGGACATCTATAACTATTTCAGCGACCAGAGCCACGTCGATGGCATTAAACAGTCGTATCAAAATGCGAAGGAGCAATCAAGATGAAGAAAATTATCGGACTTGCGGGTGCCGGGGGATGTGAGATATTGCGGGCGGTGGTTTTAACCAAAGGAAAACCGGTATTGGAAAAAAGGATTGTTACAGATTGTGATAGGGAAGTGGAACGGTTTAAAAAGGTCCAACGTGAATACGGTGAAGAACTGGAGAACCTGTATCAAATCACTCTTGCGGAGGCAGGGGAGAAAACGGCTGATATTTTTAAGGCTTATCGTACCATCGCCAATGACGACCACTTTTTTAAAAAATCCATCAAAATTGTACAGGAAGAAAATATCAACATCGATTATGTGCTTGAGCAGGAAAAGGAAAAGACCTGTGCAAAATTTGCGGCCATATCCGATCCCTATATGAAAGAGCGGGCCAATGACATTTGCAATGTGTGTGATGAGATGATCCGCCGGCTTAACGGGGTAATCAGTAATGCTGAAGAACTAATCCGCACAATAAGTGAACCGTTTATCCTTGTAGCGGAGGATCTGGCTCCGGAGGATACCATTCGCATCGATAAGACCTATTTACGTGGTTTTATCACGGAAAAAGGGGGTATTACATCTCACGTTGTCATCCTTGCCAAAACATTGGGAATTCCAGCAGTAGTGGGGGCGACGGGGATTATCCGGGAAGTTCATTCCGGGCAAATGCTTTATATTGACGGCAATGATGGTTACGGGATTGTTGAGCCTGATGATGCTTTCGTCAGTAAATTTCACGAAAAAAAGCGCAAATTGGACGAGGAAAAAAGGCTTTATGCAGTCATGGCCGGTGAGCCTGCCGTTACAGCGAATGGACATAAAGTGGCGGTTTGTATTAATTCCGGCGATGCCGAAAGTTGCAAGAAATTTCGTGTGGATCAGTGTGACGGCATAGGGCTGTTTCGGACGGAGTTTCTCTTTATGGATCAGCACGATTACCCAGATGAGGAGCTGCAGTTTAAGGTGTATAAGGAGATTGCCCAGGCCGCCCAAGGCAAAGAAGTAATCATTCGTACGCTGGATATCGGTGGAGATAAGCAACTTGATTATATGAATTTCCCTAAAGAGGACAACCCATTTCTAGGATATCGCGCTATCCGCATCTGCCTGGACCGAAAAGAAGTTTTTCTTACCCAGTTGCGTGCTATCTTACGTGCCTCAGCCTTTGGAAATATCAAGATTATGTTTCCCATGATCGTAACTGCTGAAGAATTCCGTCAGGCTAGAGAGATGGTTGAAAAAACCAAAGCCTCACTCCGTGCGGAGAAAGCCATGTTTGTTGAGAATATCCCCGTAGGAGTCATGATTGAAACGCCGGCATCCGTGTTGATTAGCGATAAGCTGGCTCAAGAAGCTGATTTTTTCTCTATTGGGACCAATGACCTTATCCAGTACACAACGGCAACGGATCGCATGAATGAGAAGGTCCAGTATTTGTATGAGCCCTGTAATCTTTCAGTACTGCGATCCATTGATATCGTGATCCGCAATGGACATAAGGCCGGGATCCCTGTTGGAATGTGCGGTGAATCCGCTTCCGACGGGAGATTGACCCCGCTATTTTTGGCGATGGGTTTGGACGAATTTAGTGTCGTTCCGGCACAAGTTGGTAAACTCAAATACCGCATTCACCAATGCGATTTGGACAAATTGTCCGGCTTTGTGGAAAAAGTACTGGCCAGCGATAGTATTGATGAAGTGAAAACATTGCTCGCCGTGGAGAATATCGGATAAGACAGGAGTGGTAGAAATGAAAACGGACTTTAAGGCAGGTAAAAAAGAGCGGACTCCCCATAAGAATGAGGCCGAATCATGCCTCTATTGTGGTAAATCCACTGTTACTAGGAACTATATTATTAATCCGGGTGCCGAACATGAATTGCCGTCCTGTAGTGTAGAGTGTTTTGACAAAACCCGTGACTTTGTTGATTATGACCGGCGTTACCGGATGGTGTTTTACTTTATATTACTGGCCTTGGTCGTGGCAAATCTATTTTTGCTCGGTAGCAAGGTTGAGAGTCGTTGGGGATATTTGCCAATGATGGGGATGGCCACTGCAACCTTAATTTTTCCTTTGGTATTTACCCGTTATGAACGCTACCAAAAATTTGGGATACGCAAGACCAAGATCATGATACGCTTTGTCGCTTGCGGAATTGTTTTATTGGGGTTGGTTTTTATCATCGGTTACCAATTGGGATAGATCAGTCAAAAAGGTTCAATGGGTTGCAAAAAGTAGTAAATAATTCGTGAACAATGTTGGTCTTTTTTGTAAATAGTCATTATGATATGGTGTAGACAGTGGCATAGAACGTAGCCCATGGACGAAAAAAAGAAAGGAGGCATCCGCGGTGGGAACATTACTTGATGAACGATTCATCGTTCTTGATGCGAATGTAAACAGCGCCGAAGAGTGTATTCGCTTGATGGCTACCCGTTTTGAAGAGTATGGCTACGTCGAGGCCGGATATGCCGATGCGGTAATCGAACGAGAAAAGAGTCTGCCGACCGGACTCCCCGGTAAAGAGATCAATCTGGCAATTCCGCATACAAATAATAAGTTGGTGATCAAACCCGCGGTCGGGGTGGTTATTCCATGTAGGCCCGTAGAATTCAGCATGATGGGTAAGAAAGAGATGAAGCTCAATTGTGAAGTCATTTTGCCCCTGGTAGTCAAAGACTCTAAACAGCAGATCGGTATGCTAAAAAAAATGATGAAAATTATTCAGGATGGCGAACTGATCAGGCGATTGAAGAATTCTAAGAGCAAGGCAGAGGTTATGAACTGTCTGAGTTCTTTGGAAGACGATTAAAAAGCGAAAAAGAAAGGGGAATCTTGCATGAGAGCGGTGAGGGTTTTATCGGTATGCGGTTCCGGCACGGTCAGTTCGGCGATGCTGTCTTCAAAACTGGAAGATGTATTGGCGGAGCATGGTTATGAAATGGAGGCAACCGAAGTCGCGCCGGGCGGTGTAGAGCTGGCAGTGGCCAGCGGCGGGTACGATTTGATTGCCTATACAAGCCCGGTAGAGGATATTTATGGGATCCCGGTACTTAATGCGACAGGTTTTTTGGTTGGTATTAATGAGCAAGAGTTTGTAGAAGCTCTCCTGGCAGTACTTGGCCGACTGGATTTGGAGTAACTGAGAAATTAGAGATAACCGGAAGAAGTGGTTTCGTATCTGAAATCAATACATAGAGAAGGGTGGGAAAATCATGTTTTTTAACACATTAAAAAGTTTATTCGACACATTCGGCAATTATATTATGGTGCCTTTTATCATTTTTATCATTTGCCTTTTGTTCAAAGCACCCGTCAAAAAGGCTTTTTCGTCTGCTGTTCTCATTGGTGTCGGTCTAAAAGGTATGGCGTTCATTACGAACGCATTCGGTAGTATTTTAACACCGCTGGTTCAACAGATTGTTGAGGCCAGTAAATTGCATCTGCCGGCGCTAGATATCGGTTGGCAGGCAGTGGCCTCTGTCGCTTATTCCACCAATATCGGCATGATGTTTATTGGCGTAGGCCTGGTCTTTCAGATCATACTATGGCTGGTGAGATGGACCGATATTTTTATGCCGTCCGATTTATGGAATAACTATTCCATTATCGTTTGGGGTTCGATGTTATACCAATTGAAACACGATTTGTTACTTGCGTTTGCGCTGATGCTTTTTATCAATTTAGTCGTCTTGCTTATCGCTGAAGTATTGCAAAAAAGATGGTCTACCTATTATCATTATCCATCTTGCGCAATGACCGCCCCGCACCATAACGGTGATGCACCGATGTACCTTGTCCTGAATATACTTTTCAGCAAGCTTGGTATGGACAAAATCAAGGCTGACCCAACGTCTCTTCGTAAAAAAGTTGGTTTTATGGGTGAGCCGATGTACATTGGACTGGTTGTTGGTATAATTTTGGGCGTGGTGGGTAATCTCAAAACCATGAATACGATGGGCGCTTGGGGTCAAATCGCGAATGTGGCCGTTACTTGTTCCGCCGTTATGGCTATATTCCCCAAGATTGCCGGCCTGTTTGCTTCCGGTTTTACCGTGCTGACCGATTACTCGCGCAAGACCTTAAAAAATAGCCGTTATGGAAGAGATCGTGAATTCATTATAGCCGTCAATGATGCTTTGGGTTACGGCGAAGCTGCAACTTTAACCACCGGATTGCTTGTCATTCCTGTTGCGGTTCTTCTGGCTTTCATTTTACCCGGTAATGTTGTTATTCCGGTTATGGTGCTGCCCTCTTTGCCGTATATGGTTGAGATTCCCGTATGCTTAAGTAACGGAAACATTATCAAGTCCTGGCTGATGGGCTGTATCGTATTTGCTGCAAAAATATTGATGGCTTCCTATTGGGCTTCAACTTTTACCCAAGTTGCGGCTGGAGCTGGATTTGAGGCTGCCACCACGGCGATAGCAGCTGGTACACTTATTATTGGCTTTATCATGTCAAACTGCACTGCCGGTCTTATTACCATGGCCTTCTTAACTATGAATCCATTTATTATCCTTTCGGTAGTTGCTATATATCTGATTCTGTACTTCTTATTCAAGAAAAACAAGAGTACTGTTCAAGAATATCTTGAAAAGAACGCTCTGAGTGATGCCTATGTTGCACCCCAACCGGCTGCTGTAGCAGCTCAAAACTAAGTCCCTAAATCAATTGCTTTGACCATTCTGCCGCATGTAAGCGGCAGAATGGTTCAATGGCAAAAAAAAGAAAGATGTACTTACGGAGGATATTTCATGAAAATCGTTGTGATCGGCGACATTATCGTACCGTTGGAACTTTTAATACAGGCGGTGGAAACATTAGGAGATCCTGGCCAAAACATGATCGTCCCTATTTTATGGCCCGCTGAAACGCGGCAGGAATTCCAGAAAAAGGCACAGAACATTGAAAAAAACGGACCAACTGCGGAAAAAGTTCCGGAGGAAGCCTACCGTGCGATCGTGGACGCGGATATTCTGCTTACCCATTTTTGTCCGGTACCGGAGGATCTTATTGCAGCGGGTAAACAGCTTAAACTTATCGGCACTTGCCGCGGCGGAATGGAACATGTGGAGGTGGGGGCGGCTACCAAACGCAATATTCCGGTTATTCATTGCATCCGTAATGCTGAGGCAACCTCGGATTTTGCCATCGGTTTGATGTTTGCTGAAACCCGCAACATCGCCCGTGCTCATGCTGCACTTAAACAGGGCGAGTGGCGCAAAAAATATGTAAATGGCGACTATACCACTTCCATGTGCGAAATGACTTTGGGCGTAGTAGGCCTTGGACATATCGGAAAATTGGTTGCCAAAAAGGCGGCTGGTATTGGTATGAAGGTGATCGCTTATGATCCTTATGTTAAGCAGGAAGCCCTTGATGAGAACCAAATACCTGTAAAACTGGTAGCCCAGGAAGAATTATTTAGAACGGCTGATATTGTTTCATTACATCTGCGTTTAACGCCTGAAACCGAAAACAGTGTTGGGAAAAAACTTTTGAGCTTAATGAAACCTACCGCTTATCTCATTAATACTTCCCGGGCAGGAGTATTGGATAAGGAGGCATTAATTGAAGCCTTGCGGAACAGGACGATTGGCGGAGCCGCACTGGATGTGTTTTGGGAAGAACCTCTTCCGGCCGGAGACCCCATCTTCGATTTGGACAATCTTACGATCACTCCGCATAATGCGGGTAATGTAGTCGATGCTTTGCCAAAATCCTCGTTGCTGTTGGCCCGTACCATTAAGGCCTTTTGGGAAACAGGGAAGAGTGATATGGTGGTCAACTTACGGGATATCAAACACTGATAGTTTAAATGTAATTTAACAAATTGGGTCCTTAGGCCCATTGGGAAAAGGAGAAATAAGTTATGTTAATGGAAAAGCAAAGAAAAGAAGTTGCCGAGTATGGCCGCCAAATGAGTTCATCCGGCTTAAGCAAGGGAACCAGCGGTAATATTAGTATTTATGATCCCGAAAGCGGTTACATGGCTATCAGTCCATCGGGTCTGGGTTACTTTGAAACCGAGCCCGAAGATGTGGTGGTCATGGATTTGAAGGGTAATATTATTGATGGATCCTGTAAGCCTTCTAGCGAACATGCATTGCATACTGTGATGTATCTGAACCGTCCGGATGCCCGCGCTGTCGTTCATACCCATTCCACTTTTTGCACCACTATTGCTTGTCTCAACATCCCGTTGAAGGCCGTTCACTATGTTATCGGAGGCGCCGGAGTGGCTGAGGTTCCCTGTGCCGGATATGCAACTTTCGGGACGAAAGAATTAAGTGAAAATGTCCAGAAAGCGCTTAGCATCAATAAAAGTAAGGCGGTCCTCCTTGCCAATCATGGTTTGGTGACTAGTGGCCCAAGCCTTGCCAAGGCTTTCGGCCTGGCAGTCAATCTTGAGTTTGTCGCAGAAATGCAGTGGAGGGCTTCTTGTATTGGGACCCCTGTGGTGTTAAGTAATGAGGAGATGGATACGGTGATGGAAAGTTTTAAAAGTTACGGGCAGCCCAAAAAGGCCGAAGAAAAAAAGGACAGCACGGGTTATTGATCTAATAACAGGAGATAAAAAATGCTGAGTGCAATGTTATATGGTGTGGAAGATATTCGCATTGTAGAAGCAACGATTCCGGAGATTGGCCCGGGTGAAGTGCTGATAAAGAATAAGGTTTCCACGACCTGCGGCACGGACGTGAAGAATTTCAAACGCGGTTATCCCCTTTTAAAACCGCCGCATCCTTACGGACATGAGTTTTCGGGCGTTATAGCCGCAGTGGGCAAGGAAGTAAAAGGGTTTCATGAAGGGGACCGGGTTGCGGTTCATAATACCGCCCCTTGCAATCAATGTTATTTCTGTAAAAAAGGTCTTCATTCTATATGCTCTGATATGACGTTTAACCGGGGCAGCTATGCTGAATACGTCAAGGTCCCGGAGTCTATTGTGAAGCAAAATATGTTTGTATTGGATGAGTCAATTTCTCATAAAACAGCCTCCCTGATGGAGCCTTTTTCCTGCGCGGTTTATGGTATCGAAAATTGCCCTATTCGTTTGGGCGACACTGTTATCATCAATGGCGCTGGCCCCATTGGTTTAATGTTCGCCCGGTTGGCAGTGATAAAAGGCGCCCGGGTTATTGTAACCGATAAAATGAAGAACCGCTTGGCCCTTGCGGATAAACTCGGCGTCTGGAAAACTTGTAATTTGACTGAAGTAGAAAACAGCATCGAGGCTGTACGCGCTTTGACCGACGAGGAACGTGGTGCTGATATCGTTATCGAAGCAACCGGTATCATCGATGTATGGAGAACCAGTGTGCAAATGGCGCGAAAGGGTGGATTTGTGTTACTTTTTGGTGGGGTAAAATCAGGAAGTATGCTTGAGGTAGACGCCACATGGTTGCATTATTCACAGATTACCATCAAAGGCGTGTTTCACACTACGCCTCGCCATGTTCTGGCGGCCCTGGAATTATTAAAAATGGGCGTTATATCAAACGATGATTTCATCCAAAACGAGTATTATCTCACCGATTTGGAAAAAGCTATCCGCGAACATGCATCCGGCGTAGTGATCAAAAATTGTATAGTATACGATGATTGAAGGAGGGTGGAAAAAAGATGTATTCGATCAAACTTGGTTGTGAACATATGTATTGCGGAGAGAACGCAATCCAGTGTTTAAAGGATCTGCCTGCCACCCGTAAACGCGCATATATCGTAATGAGCGGTGACATCCAGAAGGAATTGGGACAGCTCAAGATAGTTACAGATATGCTGGAAAGTGCTGGATTTGTTTGGAAAGACTACACTGATGTGGAGCCGGAGCCCAGCTTTGAAAGCATAAAACGCGGCACAGCGGATATGATGGCATTCCAACCGGACTGGGTCATTGGCTTTGGCGGTGGATCGGCCATGGACGCGGCGAAAGCTATGTGGGTTTTTTACGAAAATCCTGAGTATAAAACGTTGGAAGATGTAATGCCTCCAAACGAGATCAAAAATTTAAAGGTGAAAGCCCGGGTGGCTTGCATTCCGACCTCGGCTGGCACTGGCAGCGAGGCAACGCGGGCTGCGCTTATTAAAGATACCATCAAGAAAAAGAAATTTTCGATCCGCTGTCTGAAGGGACGGATGGTACCGGATGTGGCTATTCTTGACCCGGTGTTTTCCATGACGATGCCTAAAAGCCTGACGGCAGCTTCAGGCATGGATGCACTGACCCATGCGATAGAATCCTTTGTCACACCGTTGGCAAATCCATTCTCTGACGGAATGGCGATATCCGCATTTATCTATGGATACAAAAATTTACCGATTTGTTACGAAGATAGACAGAATCTGGAATCCCGGGGTAAAATGCTGGAGGCCTCTTGTATGGCTGGTATTGCCTTTTCGAACTGTGCATTAGGGATTGTACATAGCATAGCCCATACGTTTGGAGCGGAATACGGCGTGCCACACGGGCTGGCTAATGCTATTGTGTTGCCATATGGCTTGCAATTTAACTCGCGGGATAGTCGCACCCAAGCCCGATATGATCAGTTGGCTGCTTTTGTCGGTGAAAAGTCATTGTTGGATGGCGTATTGGCGTTGCGCAAACGTATTAATATACCTCCGTGTATGAAGGATCTTTCAATCGATGAACAGGATGTCTTGGGAAAGGCCGACGCATTGGTGGAAAAAGCCATGTCCGATGTATGCACTCCTTTTACTCCGATCAAACCGACAAAAGAAGAAATGAAGGAATTGCTGCTCGAAGTCTATTATGGAGAAGAAGGGCATACAGCCTGATTCTCCATAAGCGGATTTTAGAAATCGAAATCAACGATGATGATCTCCAGAAATCTCATTGCCGTGAATAAAGCGAAGAAACAAGTTGTTAGCAAATAGACAATATATTGAGTATCGTATGAAAACGAAACCTTGATATATTGTCTATTTTTATGGGCAGTAAAGATTGTTTCTTTTCTTTCTGAGAGAAGGTAAAAGGAGAAAGACTGTAAAAGAATAAAAGAACCCCATGGATATAAATAAAGCGCTGGATCCTCTTACTCTCAAAAGTTGTTTTTGAGAAAAATTCAGTATTTATGGCACTTTATTCAACAAAACCTTCATATATGGCGCAGACTGCCTTTTCAAAATCCAAATTCTCCACACCGATGATGATATTAATTTCACTGGAGCCTTGGTCGATCATTCTGATATTAATATTGGCCTTCGAAAGAGCTGCAAAGAGTTTTGCCGCAACACCCGGCGTATAGGCCATCCCCAAACCGACTGTGGCAATCAGTGCCATGTTCGGAGAGACCTCCACTGTATCAGGATTACATTCCCGTTTAATTTCATTGATTACCTTATCTAGCTTATGATCAAGCTGGGTATCGGCAATTACCAGGGAGATGGTGTCGATGCCGGAGGGCATATGTTCAAAAGAAATCCCATTACTTTCCAGAATGGAAAGGACTTTTCGCCCAAAGCCCAACTCCATATTCATTAAAGCTTTTTCGATAGTCAGAACTGTAAAGTCCTTCTTTCCGGCGATCCCGGTGATGTTTCCCATTCGATGCCGGGCCTCTTTGTCGGTGATGATCAGCGTTCCCGGTTCATCCGGTGCATTGGTATTTTTGATATTCACGGGAATCCCGGCCTCCCTGACCGGGAAAATCGTTTCTTCATGAAGGACACTGGCGCCCATATAGGCTAATTCGCGAAGCTCCCGGTAAGTGATCTGTTCGATACTCTTAGGATTCTTGACAATTCGCGGATCAGCCATCAGAAAACCGGAAACATCCGTCCAATTTTCGTACAGGTCCGCCTCTACCCCTCGGGCAACAATCGCACCGGTGATATCAGAACCGCCCCGAGAGAAAGTTTTAATCTCCCCATCCGGTAAAGAGCCAAAGAAACCGGGAATTACGGCATGTTCATGTTTGGCAAGGCGGGCGCTGATTGCTTCCTGGGTTTGGTTGGGATCAAACAAACCTTTTTTGTCAAAAAAGATAACCTCGGCCGGATCGACAAAATTCCATCCCAATAATTCGGCCATGATCAATCCGTTTAAATATTCGCCACGGCTGGCCGCATAATCGGCAGTAGCTCCGGATGTAATTTTCTGTTTGATAACCTCCATGTGGGGATGAAGATCAAGTTTACATTCGAGTTTTTCGATGATCTCCAAGTAACGGTTACAGATCAATTGAAAGACTTCCTCAAAGGGAATTCCTTGTTCCGCATGAGCATGGCACAGGTAAAGCAGATCGGTTATCTTTTGATCCGCGGCATAGCGTTTTCCTGGAGCCGACGGGACCACATAACAACGCTCGGGATCCGCCTGAATGATTGCTTGAACTTTCCGAAACTGGCCGGCATCCGCCAGAGATGAACCCCCAAATTTAACGACTTTAATCCCCATTCTATAATACGCTCCTGAAAAAATGAAATATAAGCCCGCAAAAATGACTTATTATTCATGATAAAACCCGTCCAATGAAAAGTCAAGTTGTATACAAAGATCAATCGGCATCATCCAATGATATAGCTCAGTTTTATGGGGCTCAACAGTACTTGAATGTTAGATACTTTACTCAAATCGGTGGTTCTAGCTTGACGATTTTAAAAGCGGATTTCAACCGGAAGGGAATTCCTAATAGCTATGTTCCCTTTCGAAATGCCAATATCCTGGCGATCGCCACCAGCTGGGTTGAAGCTCTAAAATATTTTCAGATAAAAAAGGCCGTCTAAGCTACGGCCTTTTTCTGAATTCTTGTTGTTTTTTCCGATGTATCATCGTATATTGGTCTTAATTACTTTGCGCTCTTTTTCTGAGATGCGGCTTGCTTTTGTTTCAACAGTTTTTCTTTATCTTTTTTTCCGCCTTTATCTCCCATGGCGTGGCTCCTTTCTTTTTTTTTACTTCCTTTACGGTAAGTATATAGACTCAATTGATAAACGAATCCATCATGTCTTTTTATAACCAAATGGATTATTCTGGATGGAGATTTAGAATTCCTGCTTAAGAATATATGCAGGATAATAAATGTATTGAACTGAAAAAATCGTTTGAGGTAGTGTTCAAAGAAATGCATTGCAAAACTCCATAGAAATAAATGACAGGATTTTGTAAAACCTGAAAACGAAGGTACTGGTCAATATTTTAGATGCGCTAATCGGGTGCTTGTTTGTTTGATTTTTATATTTAATTTGTTTTTATCTCTAATTTTTTTATAAAAAAGTCCGATTAAGTAAGAAAGAAAAGAGATTGTAATAGTTCTTTGTGCGTTAATCGTGAAAAATGATTAAAAATTCAAGGAGTCTCCAAAGTGAATCTTAAAGCAACTATCCAACCTATGACTAACTTTTTAAAAAGTGTGGTCACACCACTGCAAACTTTTTTATCAAAGTTGAAGGTTTTTCATCAAATCATACTCATTATTTCGGTAATGGTTTTTTTTCTGGTATTAGAAGGGTATCTGGGTTTAAAACTCAATATTCAAGTGCGGGATGTAACACGCCAGGTATTTCAGACTAGTTTCTCGGGATTACAGGAAATTGCTGCCGCAAGTGAAGATTTAAGCCAAATCCGGAGACAGTATACCGATAGTCTACAGTATAATCGAATGCTAATTATTAATGCGGTAAATGTTGAAACGGTGCTCAACAATTATTCGACGGAAGCCGAGAATATAAAAAGTGCATACGAAGTAGTAAAAGGTTTTTCAGGCAAAACAGCTTCCAAGGAAAATTATGATGAATTTAATCAATCTTTATCTCTGATTTCCATGGGTTTAAACTCGCTTCGTTATAAAATGGTGGAAAATGCAATTCAGACCATGAGTAATAGTAATAGGTTTTTTGAGGACTCGCAAATTATCAGTATTATTATTTTAATTGTAAGCTTATTTTTTTCCATTTCTATTGGGTTAATTGTCGCAGCAATGATTTCCGGCCCCTTGAAAGAGATGACTGTAAAAGTCAACGCACTGGCAACGGGAGATTTGACTCAGACTTTAAAATCCAAAGGATGTCAAGAGATAAATAAGGTGGTATTGGATTTTAACCAAGCAGTAGAGAGTTTACGTGGGTTGGTGAGGGGAATTAATGAGCATACTCAAATGCTCGCATTGGCCAGTAATGAGTTGCGAGATGCCTCTGTCAATTCGGGAAAGGCAGCTGGAGAAGTGGCTATTGTGATTGAGGAGTTAACGAAAGCTTCATCCGAACAAACCAAGCAGGTTGAGCAAACCGCGAATACCATTAATGAACTCGGGAGTTTAGTTCGAACCGTTTCGGATGATACGACAAATATGGCCTTGATGTCACAAAAGATCGCCGATTCGGCTAAAATCGGCCAAAAATTAACGGGGGATGTAGTCACGGGAATGAATGGTCTCTATGAAACCACTCAAAAGATTCATTCCGTTATCGGTGAAATGAATCAAACTTCGGCCGAAATCAACGAGGTAGCCTCTTTAATTGGGAATGTTTCCGAACAAACTTCATTACTGGCTTTGAATGCGGCAATTGAGGCAGCCCGTGCAGGAGAGCACGGTAAAGGATTTAGTGTGGTTGCGACGGAAACCGGAAAATTGGCAGAACAATCGAAACAGGCTTCTCAAAGAATCAGTAACCTGATTGATCAGATGATCGGGCGCAGTGAAAATGCAACCGATGTTATCAAACAGGGGATTGGGCAAGCGCAAGAGAGCAGCACGCTCACGACCCAAGCTACAGGTACTTTCCAGTCAATATTTAAAGAACTGGGTGAAGTCGTAAGAAAGATTAATGAAGTGGCCGAATCGGCAAAGCAAATGGCTGAGCGGAATGAAGCTATGATTGGAGCCGTAACTCAGTTGTCGGCCATTAGTGAAGAAGGAATGGCCAGTACCGAAGAGGTCGCGGCTTCAGTTGAGGAACAGAGCGCCGGGGCGGAAGAAGTAGCATCTTTGGCGGAAAATTTGGCTGATTTGGCGGAAAAGCTAAAGCAATCGACAACTGCTTTTAAAATTTGACCTTTAATATTAAGGAATCATGGCAACGCTTTTAGACAACGACACAATCGTTAGATGTTAAGCTGGTAAAGTTTTTTTAGCAACCATACCGTGGTTATTCTTGACCGGTGGAACTTGCAAAGTTCAATAAGGATCGCTTTATATGCAATATCGCGTTGATTAACCCGACTTCAAAAAATCCAGAGCTTCTTTGGCCGTTGTGATTACTGCGGTGGTTATGAGTTCCATTCTTAAGCGGACGCCTTATTTGAACAAAATATCAGCAGGCAGGTTGGAGTATCATCATAGCCACTATTATTGCTTCTTGGATAGGAGCAGACTTTTTCTCCAATGAGGAGGATAAATAATGACTCAGTTATTGGTTGCTGTGGCTTTAATGGCAATTGTCACTTGTGTGCCTGGAGTTTTTCCAATTGCAATTTTTAAACATAAGATAAAATCGAGATTTTTTGAGTCTATTTATATTACATTCCTATGTGGTTTTAGGAGCGATGACTTTTCCCGTGATTTTGTTTTCTACAACTAATTCTTAAGTTTCTTTTATCGGTATGCTGGTCGCTCTGGTTTGGGCTTATTTCGGACAAGGATTATGAAGGCGGCGATAGGTGCGGTTTTCGTCGTATATATCGGCGAAATATTGTTTTAAAATCGTAATCCATCCGGGTTCTGGGAACCGAAACTTCTTAACCCGCTTCTGTCTCTGTACCCGATGATTGCGTTTTTTGGGTTTTATCGATTTCTTTTAAACTGTTTATCAAGTTTAGGACTGTTTGTTGAGAAAGGGGAGAAAGACTACGGAAATCAGAAATTAATTGGAGTTCTCTCTCATTAAAATTTGAATTCAGGTGAAAATCAATAAATTCCCCATCATTATCTGAGGTTAATGAATTTTTTGTAGTTTGAACCATGATATAACCGAGGTTTTCCATCATTTCTTCGATAGGAATACCTAAAAGGGGAGCTAATTTTTGAAGGGTTATGATATTTGGATTTTTGGTATCCCCGGTTTCAATTCTTGAAATTGTAGAGTTCTCCACTCCAGCAGCTTTTCCTAGCGCAGCCTGTGTTTCATATCCGGCGTTTTCCCGTAACTTTGCAAAATATTTCCCAAATTCCACTGCATCCATTCTTATTAAACACTCCCTAACTATTGGATAATCAAATTATACTACATTTATTGCATGAACGCAAACATTTTTGACTTGAAATGTTTTTTATATATGATATACTATGATTGCAAGCAATCAACAAAGGAGGTGGGGTTTTGAAACACCCTGAGATCATACTGCGTCCCGGAATGATGGAAGAATTGGAAAGGAGGCTGGATACAAATAAAACCGGTTTAACGGTCATCACCGGCATAAGCTCCAGCCAAATTTACCGGATTCGCAAGGGAAAAAGTAAAATAGGGGTTGGTTTTATCGCTGCTGTATTAAAGGCTGATTCTACTAGAAAGTTTGAGGATTATTTTATGATTTTCAATTTATTGCATGAATGCAATCAACAAAGAGAGCCGGAGGAGGCGATTGGAAATGATATTCAGTGTATATGAGGCGCATCACCCGGTTGCGGTGTGCGCCGGATGTGGCTTAGAAATAGAATCCTGGGATGAGGCCCTCTTGTTCAAGGGAAATGGCAAACACTTTTGTATCCATAATGAGTTCGATTGTTTGAAAGAAGCCGTAGGAGCGATTCCGCGAGCGGAGGAAGCCGAGAATTATTTGGAGACCTAGGAGAGGGATTAATCAAGAAGGAGGGGATTATGATTGAAGATCATGGAAGTACTTTATTTGAATCAACCGCAGAGGGTTATTGATCTGGTAATCGCCTATCAGCTGGATGATTTGGCACCAAAAGTTGGTCTGGAACCGGTTGGGAAGCCTAATGAAATTGTCAGGCTAATGAGTCATAGAACGTATACCCGGGTTGGGGGGCGGATCCGCCAGAGAGAAGGAAAAGTCATCACTTGAGGTTTTCGAAGATCTTGGTAAACTGCACTTCGCAGGATTTGAAAATATGGGCGGATTTAAAAAGAGCCAGACCAGATAAAGTGGGGTATCAAAATGAAACGGGATAAATTTCGTGAGATAGAGCAGATGTATCGTTCATATCAGCGCCTCAAGATGAAATTGGAGTTTTTGCAACCAAGGAATGTGCAGATTTTCAGTCAAACGCCGGTTTATCATAATGGACATAGCAAAGTAGAGGCGATGGCCGTTGAAAGGTTGGAACTGGAGCGCAAGATTAAATTGATTCAGGCATGTTTGGATATTATGACCCGAGATGAGCGTTTGTTTATCGAATACCGTTACTTTCAGGACAAAGATATGGAAATGGTGCCATTTTTATTAAATTGGTCCCGTCGGGAAACATTTCGCCTGCGCCAGTCGGTACTCATCAAGACCCGTTGGTTTTTGGGTTTAGAAAGTCTGGACATGAATAATAGCCGAAACGCCAGTTAAATAAGTTACAGTCAGGCACTTTCCCGGCACCAAAAGTAATAAAAATAGTATATAATTTTATTATAGGAGAGTAAGAAAAAAGCTGGTTATTTGTCAACTGGCTTTTTTCCATAGTTGCCAACAATTTTTCTATAGGTAGCAGCAAAGTAAAAAAAAATTTGTTGATTTGGCAGGATCTAGGCTTACTGGTACAAAATCGATACACTTTTTTAAAAAAAATGTGGTATTATGGTAATGGGTAAATCTGCTAGATATCCCAATTGGATGGGAAATATTCATCTTTCGGCAAACGCTGAGGCTTTTGAGCCAAAGGCGTTTTTTTATTTGGTTTCTAAAAAGGCAAGGCATTTGATATCAAATCTTTGAGGAGGGATTTTTATGCTGCGTATGAATGAACAAAAACTGCTGACAAGATACTTGATTCAACTTTTGCAACTTCAAGCCGGAAACGCTTCGCCGAGGGAGTTCACATTGTGGCGGCAAAGAGTCAAAATGGCTTTCCCAGAGCGAAGAATGAGGAAAGCCGTGAAGCCCGTATATAGAAACTCCCCTCGGCATTTTCGGGAAGACCAAGAGTGTGTTGACTATACATTTTATGACTGATCCTCGGGATCCAATGGATGGCATTTTGACAATCTTCCCAAAGTCAAACCGGATCAATGAAACGGATGATACGACGAAAATTACTACTTTTAGGTGGGTTTAAATTTGGATATAACGTTGATTTCTGTCATTTTCCAGCGGATTTCGGCATCATAAAATTAAAAACGTCCTCAACAGGACGTTTTTCTGTATAACCAATGATGGTTAGGTTGTTGATTTTAACCTTCACTTTTTTGACGGGCTCCGGGAACTTCCATACTTCCAGGTTATTTTCGAACATTGGAATATTCCTCCTTTATTGCTAGAAAATGTACTAATAATATCGGCAAATGGAAAAATTTACTTAGGGTTTTTATTGATGGAGTATTTATTCTTGATAAATTCATAAAAGGTAATGATTTGCCGTTTCCCTTCGTCATCCAGCGAATCGAAATCAATGATATTATCACGATCACCATAAATAATAATTTCTTCTTGGGGATGGTCGACTTCCGAAAGAAGCTTGCTGCTTTCCAAATTTAATATGGTAGCGATTTTCAGAAGTGTTCCGATTGTCGGATTGAGGATTTTTCCATTTTCCAGGTCCGAGATATAACCTTGGGATGTACCGGCTTGTAGAGCCAGTTCGACTTGGGTTATGCCGAGTTCTTTACGCCTTTTGGCAATAGTTTTGCCTAAGTTAGTCGTAATCATCATGATTCCTCCTTACGTTTATCACTATATCATTAAAAAGTATATTTGTATAGATATTATATATAAATAAGCTTTAGATACAGATAAAAAGGAATTTTCTTTCATAACAGTAAATTTCGGTATATCGCTATAGTTGATATTTATTAAATATATTGATATTATCATATCCGATAGGATAATATCCTCGGAGGTGAGTTTGATGACTGTATTAAATCAGAAAATCAATAAAGCCCCCTGGTTTACTAAATTAGCAATTTTACGTATTTTGAACGATTGGACCATGAAAGAGGCTGCGGAACGGGTTTGTGTCCAAAGCCGGGTTTATCAAAATTGGGAATGCGGACGTTTCAAGCCACGTTATTTCAACCAAGTCAGATTGGCCAACGTATACGGAGTTCCGCAGGAAGAAATTTTCAACCCGCGGGAGTTTGAAAGGAAAGGACCCCAAAATGCCAGGAATATACGTAATTGGAATCATTGAACAACGGAACGAACGACCGGTTTGTAGGGTTATTAGCCGTGGGTCCGGGCAGGAATGCTGGTTTCTGATGTCTTTGTTTCAGGATGCCGAAGATGTAAATTACTTTATATTGCCGGAAAAAGTTTTTCAGAAATTTCCTTGGGAGCATTCCAAAATTTTTTAAAAATTAATTGAAGGAGGGGAGATTTGAAATATAAAAAGGAATTTGCCGTTTTGATCTGGTTTTAGCGTATTCTTTAAAATTTATTTGGAGGTGAAGAGATTGCGTCGCTCGAAAAGTTTGCCTAAAATGCTATTAAGATGTTTATATCAATCAATGGGTCTTACTCAGGATGAACCCTTGGGAGAACAATTGATCTCACTGGAGAGGTGTGCAAGTACAGTTGGTTTACAAAATTGGGTGAAAAAAGAATACCGGTAGTGGAATTTTTCAAGAATAATTTCACAAGGGGTGATTATCATGAGCGTTGCTCGATCTGGAAGAAGGAGATCTTCAAAAAAATTGGATAAATCATTGGAGGAAGTGGTATTAAGAATTCCTGAACATGCTTGTTTTTATGTAGAACAAGAACTATCAGCTTATAATGCTTATAGATTGGCACTTGCTCACTTGGAACAGGATTTAGAAGATGTAATCAACCAATATGGACAAGTCCCGACCGATGCCTTTTCTTCCCGTAATGGTCCAGGAGATCCAGTTAATTTGTCTGCGTTACGGGCATTGATGATCGAGGAAAAAATTAAGTATTACCAAACCCGGGTTCGCAGGATTGAGTCTGGAATTGGATCGCTGAGTGAGTTTGAAAAAGATATAGCAACCCGTAGATATCTCAATGAAAATTGTTCTTCTAATGAAGAAATTATTGAGGAACTTCATTTAAATCGTAATTATTATTATAAAGTACGTCAGGATATTATGTTTAAAGTTGCTTTGGTTTTTGGGATTTTATGATTGGTGAATCTAATTCATTTCTGAATCAGGGATAAACCGGAGGCGTTGTTTTGATGCTAAGGATGAATCAGGGCAGTTTCGATGAAGTTGCTAAGCGAAGGGAAAATTTTCTGGTTTGAAAAATTATATGAAAGACATAGAAAAGGATAAATCAAAACTTATATTGAACTGGGAAATTAAAAAATTATTATTGATTTGTGGGGACTTAGGCTTATCGGTACAAAATCGATACACTTTTTTTAAAAAAACGTGGTAATATGATAGTGGGTAAGTTGTTTGAACACGAAAAATTCATTATACGAAATACAAAATCAATAGCGCTGAGGCATTAGCCAAAGGCGTTATTTTTATGCCCGGAATTATTAAGAGGTAAAAGAAAGGAAGTTGAGGGGAATAAGGGAGAGGGAAAAAGATATTTCTTCAGAGGCACCGGTCAGTAAATATTTTAGAGAGACCGTCCTATTTTAATAAAGAACTCGCTTCGGGATTCTTGGAGCGATTTCTTCTTTTTGAAAGATTTTTGGAATGCTCCGGTGGATCAATAGGGCACACAGAATAAGCCGGTTTACCGGAGCGGGGTATGCCATGGGAGGGGCCCGCATATTTATTCTATATGGGATGAAAAGAGTTTCATGATTATAGATTTTAAATGTCCCCTAAAGAACGAAAGGCGGCAAGAAGTATGGCATGGAATTTGAAAAATATGGAAGTGGCATTGCGTATTGGACTCTAGTCAAAAGGGATGTTGGTATTACTGGTAGGTAATTCCACCCACATTAAACCGGATGGAACGGGAGGAGAGCTTTATCCCGCAGTTAATTATAGGGTTAGCGAATATCCCCATCTTAGTAATCAACATAAAATCAAACTTTATATCTCTACATTGATGCCGAAAAAGCTACGGATGGGGATGTAAATCATAATAACTGCCTGGATATTTCGGCTGAAGTAGAGAGGCTGAATTATTTTATAACCCCCAAACTTAAAATCCGGGTGCTCTGTTGGATCTCGCAGAATATAATTATTGGTGTTTCCGCCAGGAAAAATTGTTTGATTCGGAGCCCGTTATTCGGGAAGATGCACCTGCTAAAATACGCCAAACCCAACAGTATCTATCTATTATTGAAGATTTTTCGTGAAAATGCGTTTAAAGAAACAAGAAAGATGGCATTGAAAATTTTGTTAAGGGCGCCGGTCATTGTAATGTGGCCGTCCCAAATCTAAATATGGAAACCGTCTATTTGAACATGATAGGCGGTTTCTTCTTTTTTAGGCATTGTGGAAAGCTTCGATAGGCCAAGAAGGCTAAAATTTTGCCGGCCGTTCGTAGCGGGTCTTCATGCACGGGCAGGGGTGGGGCCCGGCATAATTTATATTTCCATAATTTACGACCGGCCGGATTAGCGGGATATCCGGCACGATGGGAAAGGGGGGAATGTTTTTTGAATATGAAGGATTCACGTGCGCTAATCGGACATTTAGCTGGACAATGGGGCGCATTTCGGTAAACTTCGATAAATCCCGCGTTATAAAATTATAGAATATTAAAAAGGAGCGTAGCATCAGAAACATGAGTGATTACAAAACACCAGGCGTGTATATTGAGGAAACATCAACATTGGCAAGCTCAGTAGCGAGCGTATCGACTGCGGTACCTGCTTTTATCGGGTATACTCAAAAGGCAGGGATTAATAACGGCCTGTTTTATAGGCCGACCGCTGTCAGCACTATAAAAGAATATGAAAGCCTATTTGGTCAGGCGGCGGATGAAACAATTACCGTGAATGTCTCCGATGATTCTATTGTCAGTCTTCAATTTCCCCAAAAAGTTACCGACTTGTATTACAGTATGCAAATGTTTTTTAACAATGGCGGTGAAAGTTGCTATATTGTGGCCTTAGACTCCAGTGACGAGTTAAGCGAGGTCAAACGGTTTGAAAATGGGATTGATGCCCTGAAGCTTGAAGATGAACCAACCTTAATCGTCGTACCGGGGGCTATTCATTTATCAAACAATGATTTTTATTCACTATATCAACGTGTTTTAAATCAATGCAGCAAAATGAAAGATCGCTTTGCCATCATCGACGTGATTGACTCGGGGATGGTAAGTGAAGATGCCGAGGCGTTTCGAACCGGCATCAGCGCCAATAATTTAGAATATGGCGCGGCGTATTATCCGTATTTGACGACTACTCTTAATTATCAATTTAGCGATACCTCGGTAATAGTCGTTGAGGGAGATTCAAAAAAAACCTTGGCCGAAAAAGGGAAGGGAACAGCATTATATAACGCTATTAAGTCTGCAATTGAAAATCATTATTTGACTCTCCCTCCCAGTGCGACTGTAGCAGGTGTATATGCCAGCGTCGATCGAGACCGGGGAGTTTGGAAAGCACCGGCCAACGTCAGCTTATCTTATGTCAGCGGACCCAATCGGAAACTGAAGGAAGAAGATAACGACTTGTTAAACATTGATGCCACAAGCGGTAAATCGATTAACGCGATTCGTAACTTTACCGGGAAAGGTACCTTGGTTTGGGGCGCCCGGACTTTAGCAGGAAATGATAATCAATGGCGCTATGTTTCAGTACGGCGGTTGTTCACTTATATTGAGGAGTCGATTCAGAAATCAACCGCTTTTGCTGTTTTTGAGCCAAATAATGCCATGACCTGGCTCAAACTTCGCAGCATGGTTGAGAGCTTTTTGGATACTATCTGGCGGCAAGGTGCGTTAGCTGGCGGTAAAGCCGAGGACGCCTACTTCGTCCAAGTAGGATTGGGAACGACAATGACTTCCCAGGATATATTGGATGGGAAACTCGTTATTAAAGTAGGGATTGCCGCGGTTCGACCGGCGGAATTCATTATCCTAGAGTTTAGCCATAAGGTCCAAACATCTTAAAAAAATTTGGAGTATGGATTAATTGGTTGTAATAAGAAGCTAGAAAACTAAATTTGAAAAAGCGAGGCAAAAGAGATGGCAACCACTGTAGATGATATTAAAAATACTTATCCCCTTCCGGCATATCATTATCGGGTAGAGATCGACGGAATGGATCCGGTGGCGTTCACAGAAGTGTCGGGGTTAAGTATTGCTAGGGAAACGATTACGTATAAAGACGGTTTAAGTTGTGTCCAGGGGGCAAAACGGATGCCCGGATTAACGACTGATTTGAAATTTACTTTGAAAAAAGGAGTTATCAAAGCCGACAGTAAGCTGTATGACTGGATTAACAGTATCCGCCAGTCCACGGTGGACAAGAAAAATATCAGCATCAGCTTAATGGATGAGAAAGGAGAAGCTCCGGTTGTTACTTGGAAAGTTACCAATGCTTTTCCGGTGAAGCTAGATGCTCCGGCCTTTAATGCTAAAACCAACGATGTGGCGGTTGAATCCTTGGAATTAATGGCGGACGATCTGAGAATCGAGTATGCCTAAACTAAAACAATCGGGGTAAATCATGAGTGAATTAATAACTATCCCGGAATTAATCTTGGCTGGGGACCAGCAACCACCGGTGGGATTTCATTTCGCGGTGGTTTTCTTCGCCGATGGAACAACGCCTAATCCGCTCGATATGCGATTTAAAAAAGTATCAGGACTATCGTCGGAGATTGAAGTCATCACCTATAAAGAAGGCGGCGAAAATTTATACACTCACCGGCTCCCCAACCGGGTTTCCTATAACAATCTAGTGCTTGAGCGGGGGATGGTGGTAGGCTCTCCTTTAAATATCGAGTTTAACGCCGCCATGTCCAACATGAGGTTCTCGCCCGGCAATGCTTTAGTTGCAGTTCTGGACGACGATGGGTTACCATTAGCCGGATGGTTTTTTTGGAAAACTTATCCTGTGAAGTGGAGCGTTTCCGATTTGGCTGCGGACGTTAATGGCGTTGTGATTGAGACAATGGAGCTAGCCTATACCCGCTTTCAAGTGTTGAGGATTTGAAAATGACAGTAGAAATCAGAGAATTAGTGATAAAAACGACGGTTACCGATAAAAATCCGGCCGGAAATGAGACGAAGGGCATTGACCGGGCCGCCGCTCAGGGTCTGGTGGAACGCTGTGTGGCCGAGGTCCTGCAAATTTTAAAAAGAGAAAAAGAAAGATAAAGAGTGAAATAAAATGGGTGTAAAAGACTATGGAAAGCTGGCTAAGCTTAGGATTATTTCAGAAAACGCCAACGATACCTTTGAGGTTATGTTTAATCCCGAGTCGTATTCCGAGACCTTTGCGGTGACTTTTGAAACGGTAGGAGATGTAAATAGTGGGTTGGAGAAATACCGGTATACGAAAACACCACCCCATGATTTTAAACTGAAATTAATTATTGATGGAACAGGAGTCACCGAATATGGCGACTCTTTCTTCCCCATTTTTAAACGGAGTAACCAGACCGTATCTCAACAAATCAATCATTTTTTGAATCTGGCATGGTATCCGGTAAACGGGGAAGCGATTCCATTACAGATCTTGTGGGGTGAGTTTTCCTTCCATTGTATGTTAAAGGAAGTAACGATTAATTATACTTTGTTTGACCGGGATGGCATTCCACTCCGGGCGGAACTGGACGCCACGTTTACCAGTGACCCGCAGAAATACAAAAGCGATTGTGAAAAAAGACTAAAAGGTCAGAAGAAGGAAATAGAAACAGCAAATGATGATATTATACCTGCTAAAACCACCAGTAATGGTATAGTAATCACGGTTTCCTGAGGGGATACGAATTATGACGAATTTACAATCTCAAATTTTTAGCGGTGGCACCGCAGTATCTTCCAACATTTTGAGCTTGGACATCATGACGGCAGTGAATAAAATTCCCTATGCCGAGGTCGTAATCGGGGAGGGTGGAACCGGTAATAAATCCCCATTGGAACTGAGCGAGGCGACTTGTTTTGAACCGGGCAGTCCCATCGAAATTGTATTGTCAAATTCCACAGGAACTATGACGTTCGAAGGAATAGTCATTAAGCAACATCTGAAGAAGAATTCTTCGAATACGTATTTAACAGTGGATATCAAAGACAGCGCGCATAAATTAAGTTTGACGAGGCAAAGCGCTGTCTTTGTCGAAAAAAACGACCAAACCATCATTTCGGATATCGCCAAAAAAGCAGGGTTAACAGTGGACTGCGCAACGGATACATTAATGCATAATCAGATGGTGCAATATTACTGCACCAACTGGGATTTTATCGTCTCTCGCGCTGAAGCCAACGGTCTTTTGGTCTGCGTTGAAAACGGAAAGCTCATGTTGATAAAGCCGGATTTAACTGCGGCGGCTACTCAATTATCCGATATCCGGGAATTTGAAATTGAAGCTGATTTAAGCACGCAGTACAATTCGGTGGCTGGAGTTTGTTGGGATATCAAAGAGCTAGAGCCGGTGAAGGCGGTTAATAACAATGACAAAAACGATATTCTCAAAAGCAAACACTCCTTTAGCAAACTCGCGAAAGCAATGGGCACGGACCAATGTTTTTTCGTCAGTGGTGTTTCCGGCGAAAAGGCTGAAATGACGGCTTGGGCCAATGCGGGCCTTATAAAAAACCGGTATTCCTTAATCCGCGGCAGAATTTCGCTTGAGGGCAATCCTACTTTGAAACTAGGGGGTATGGTGACCATCTCCGAGGCGGGTGACATTTTTGGGGCGACCGCCATTATATCCGGGATTCGGCATCGGATTAACCTAGATGGTTGGACTACAGATATCCAATGCGGTCTTTCCGGCAAGTGGTTTTATAAAACTGAGGATTTGGTGGAAAAACCGGCTTCCGGCTTATTACCGGGGATTAACGGGTTACAGGTTGGGATCGTTGAAGCATATCCCGGGGAGGGAGATCCGGGTAAAATCGATCGAATTAAGGTAAGAATACCGGTCTTCGCAGAACTTGACGCCAAACCAAGTGTCATTTGGGCTCGACTGAACCAACCATATGCTGGCGATCAGAGAGGTTTTTTTTGGGTCCCGGAAACCGGCGACGAAGTGGTGGTGGGGTTCTTTAATGACGATCCCCGTCATGCAGTCGTTCTCGGTTCGCTCTATAATGGGAAAACCAAACCTCCTTTAGATTTTACAGAAAAGAATTATGATAAAGGGATCATTACCAAAAACGGTATCAAATTAGTTTTCACGGATGAAAAAGACAAAGAAAAATTGGTCATTACAACTCCCGGTGGAAATAAAGCCTTACTTGAAGATAAAAACGGGATTACGGTGGAGGACAAGAACCACAATAAAATTATCTTGCATGATAAGGGAATATCCGTGGAAGACAAAAACAAAAATACGGTTACTACCACCGACAAAGGCATGGTAATTGAAGACACCAACAAAAATAAGCTTACCCTTAACAATCAGGGTTTGGAACTCAAAGATTCGAATGGGAATGCTATTACTTTAAGCAGCGCTGGGATTGTGGTTAAAGACATGAATGGCAATAAAATGGCCTTGGAAGCAAGCGGAATTACTGTTCAAAGTTCGGCCAATGTGACTGTGAAGGGAACTATGATCAATTTGAATTAACGGAGGAAGGAGGGTATGATGGCTGCTGCAAATAGCTTAGGCACGGGTTGGAATTTTCCACCCCAATTTTTAAATAACGGGAAAGATGTTTCGCTGGTGGCCGATGAGGAGGATGTACATCAGGCATTGGGAATACTCATTTCCACAGCCTTAAAAGAGCGGCTTAACTACTCCGATTATGGATGCGATGTGAAACAGTTTATGTTTGAAGAGGTAAACCGCGGGCTAGTCCTGGAGATTCAGCAAATGATTTTAAATTCGATTTATGATTACGAACCGCGAGTGCAGGTGGATAATATTGAAGTCACTCAATCGGAGGATAACGCTCAGGAGTTGCTAATCAGTATCGACTATCAAATTATATCGACCCGTAGCAAGGAAAATTTAGAGTACTCCCTTTCGCTAGGTTGAGTAAAGGACTTGTCCATGTATCTTGTCTCTTCAGGAGGAAGAACTTGGACGAGTTCTTTTTATACAAAGTTTTAAAAAGAATAAAAGATAAAGGGTATTGTTATGGATAATAAAAATAACAGAACGGGAACAAGTCAGAATGACAAAGCACTGGTTGCGCTAAAACCGGATTATGTTTCGGTCGAAGAACGTTCGATTGGGGATCTTTTGGCATATCTCCGGGAATATGCTCAATCCGTTAATTTCTATAATGAAAACAACAAGCTAAACGGTTCCTGGAAGCCATTTCTTGATTTTAGCGACAACGAGATTTTAGAATTGGCTGAATTAATAGAGGACCCGGCCCTTTTTAGCGAGGACTCCACACGTCTCGAAAAGTATTCCAAACCGCATCTGGCGCTGTTATTGACTTTTTTAAAATTGCTTCAATATCCGAAAGAGAAATTTGCCGCACTTACCGAGAAAAATGTGGAATATTTTTACAAAAATATTCTCCATCTAGAGGAAAAAGCAGAAGTCCCCGACCAGGTCCATGTGGTTTTCTCCTTGGCGAAGGATGTCAAAGAACATCTGTTACAAAAAGGGACCCTGTTAAATGCCGGTAAGGATAATAAGGGTACCGACTTACATTACCAGGTAACCGAAGAGGTGGTACTGAATACCGCTACAGTTGCTGATATAAAAACGATTCATCTGAGCAAAACGGCTACTGATCTTAAATATGTGCATCAAAGCAACGACCAAGGCGATGTTGGATTTGAAAAAATGCTATGCGTGGTTCTTGGTGGATTAGCTGTTCTTCCACCATATTACAACCGTTCCGGGCAGGCAATTCCGGTAAATGCAGCATATTTGCGGACTGATTTGTACAAGCGGATCAAGGGAAAAGAGCGGGACGGACTAAATATATACGATGCCGCGTATATTCTCGAATCCCTTTGTTTTAAATCAATCAAAGATTTTATGGTTTGTCTGGATTTATTGTACCGGGAAATTAATCGGGGATATGCGGGAGTAACGTATCCGTCAGATCAAGAATGGGAGCAAGTTTATACGATTCTGGCAGAAGTCCACCAGGAAAGAATTTCCCGGAGCCGGCGGGCTGAATTAAAAGCGATTCACCGGGAATCAGGTTTTGAAGTCATGATGGAGTATGTTTTTGGTGAACCCAACCCAGGAGATATGCTTTATAAAATGCCGAATGATATCAGTACACTGTTGGGATTGGCGGATGCTTCCAATGAAGCAGCCAGACAATATATTGAAAATAAATTATGCATGACGGTTGAAGATTTCCGGACCATCATGGCGAAAAAGGATGTGGCTTTAACTACTGTCGCAGGGGAAGAAGTCTACGCTTTACTGGAAACGGCGTGGACCAAAAAACGGGAGTATCAGTACCCTAAAATCGGTTCGGAAATTATTAACGGATTTTATGCGGATAGGGTTTATGCCTCGGATACCGACACAGCCGTCAGACGGTTTAAGCCCTTCGCCAATTCGACATCTGAGGGGTCGTCAGAAACGATCCAATTGGGTTTCGCTGTAAACTCACCATTGCTCCGTTTGGCAGAGGGAGAAAGGGAAATTGAGTTGATTGTTTCCTGCAAGCCCGGTTCCATCGACACTGATAAACTCTCCAGCCTAAATGTAGACCCAAGAGAGATTTTTGTAACCAGTTTAAGCACCCCGGTTGGCTGGCATACAGCGGACAATGTGGATGTTGAGAACGGTAAATTCATCATTAAACCGGAGCAAAAAGAATACGACAGGGAGGATGCCAGCTTAATCTGTGATATCGCTAAATTTGATCTTTTTGATGAGAGCACTGTCAATGGGTATGTCGGTTTCGCCAACGGAAAGGTTTACCAGATTGACAGCGTAGATGGGGCAACCAATACCATGAAAGTTCAGTCAACCGGTTTGACCCAGGATACCGGAACTGACAGATTTATTACAAGATTAGTACCAAAAACATTTGTAGCGGAATTAGCGGCGAAATTAGCGCCTTCGAAGTATGCAACCAGTGTAGTTAGTGCGGTTGAAACCTTTGACCAAAACTACCAAGGAAAATACTTTATTGATGAACAGGGAAAAATATTTTTAGTAAAAGAATTTATTAGCGCAAATGAGGTCAACATTGCTTATTGTGGGACGATTAAAGAAGGAACTTCCCAAGGATTGGGCGCTGATCAGCGTTTGCTGTTGAACAAAGTCTGGCAAACCATCGCCTTTGAATGTGATGAAACGAAAGACCCCAGTGGAATTGCCATCTCCAGCGTCTACTCGGCAGAAAAAGATTTTCAATTTAAAGTTACGGATGCTGCATTAAAAGTTACCTATCCGGCGGGGGCTAAGGCGCAGGATTTGTTGGAGGCCTGGGAAGACTGGAAAGATAATCCTTTGCATGAACCGGGAAGATATGAGATTACGGGAGCCGGTTCGGTTGCGGCGGATTTACGTGAGATCACCCGGGAGCTGGAACATACCGGGGAAGTGATCAAACGGTATGAATCGCTGGCGGATAACGGAATTCGGGTTACTGACCAGGGACGTCCGGTAGATACAGCCAATTTACTTATCACGGAACCGTCCGGCACACTTGACCAGGCAGCGTTCCTTATTTCAGGGAATACATTGACGATTACACCGGGGCGTGTTTCTCAAACCGCCAATCAAATTGTGGCAGACTGGCGTCTCTGGTTGGAAGGAGTCGGTAATTCGGCAAAAGGCTTTCAGATCGAAAGCAAGGATAGACACCTCTGGGAAGCGGTTCCGGTATCCGAGTTAGCTTTAAGCGTTCAGGATAAGCAGGTAAAAAAATGTGAGATTCACAATCTGTACGGGGTCGGCATTCGGGTTTGGTATACCGGGCCGGTAGCGGACGAACCTAAGTTAATTTTGAAAGAGAATGATATTGATCTCTTTGATTTTGATGTGAGCGAGCAAACCTTAACCGTTCAATATCCTTCGTCCAGCACCACTTCGGCTGATGACCTGGTGGATGCGTGGATAGAATGGAAAGCTTCAGAATTGAATGATTCGGAGAATTTCGAGATTGAAACCATGGGTGACGGTTTGTGGACCATTGAAGCACAGACCGAAAAGGAATTGCAGGCCTCCGAAAACAGGGTAATCGAATGTACCCTTGATAAAGTAGGCATCATTGCCAGGTATAAGCTGGCAGATGATTATCAAAATGCTGTGGTGGAGTTGGTGAAAGATCAGGGCGCTAGTGATTTTAGTTTTGGTTACAGTGATTTGATTGACACGGTTCACGAAGGGATTATGGCCAAGAAGTTAACCATTCAATATCCGCCGTTGCCCATTATCAGCGATCCGGGGATTCAAGCCGACTATCAAAAGAAACATGTTCAGGCGCTTTTGTCCAAATGGAACCGGGAGTATAAAAAACAAGGATTTTCATTGCTCCGCCAATCCGAGGACGCCCAGTGGGCTAAGGATCTGCCGGAAGATCTACTCGTAAACTTTATGGATAGTTTGAACTATGTTTGCACCATAAATCCAGATGGTTTTGTGGTCAAATATACACCGGCCGGGATAACGGCGCCCTATTCGGAAATCCCTAAGGCTCGCGTAGTGATTCGCGAGAATGACAATGATGCCTTTGCGTTTGCGTTGAGTAACGACTATACAAATAATATCAAGACGTTATTTATCAACTATCCGACTTCCCGGAAGAAGCGTACCGTGACCAATCTTCTGTTGGCGTGGAAAGGTACGGATACAACTTTATTAGATTCAGGCAGCTTGTATTTTACGGAAAAAGGCGTTTTGAAAGAGTTTGGACTGGTTCTTTCAGGCACGGGCAAATGGGAGATTACCGGTATTACCGAACTTGATTTGACGGCGGAGATTACTTCGAAGACAGCCTATACCGATGCCGTCAATCAGAAGTTTTTCAGTTATCAAACAATCGATGTCAACGGCTTTACCATTTTTTATGCCGGGCCAAACGGAGTATCTCCACAGGTGACTTTGGTGGAAACGGAAGCTGACTATTTTTCCGTCAATGTTGTTCCGAGTTACAATCAATTATATGACCTCAATATCGGCGAAAAGTTGACCATCAGCTACCCGCGGCGTAGTGATAAGCGGCGGCTCGTGGATCTTTTAAAGGTGTGGCAAAAATATAAAAAGGAATATTCGGGGTTAGCGGATTGGATTTTTGGCTTTGATATTGTGGACACTTCGCCGGTGCTGAGAAAACGTACCAAGTCGGCTTTGTTGACCACCGGCGATCGGGTTCGAACTTATCAGATTGCCAACGGTGTTCGTTTTTGTTATATTGGGCACCGGGATAATCCTACAGTGGCCCTGAAAGAGATAGTTGACTTTAGCGATGGGGCTGTGGGAGAAAAACTTCTGTGGGATAATGGGGAAATATTTACAATCACTGAAAAGCAAGACTCAAACACCGTAAAAATCGCAGCGGATACCCAGGACATTAACATTTACGACCAAATTAAGCTGTATGCGGCGGATGCCATTTGTTTGGAAACGCTGAAATTCACAATCCGGTTGGATGAAAATTTTCCGGCGATAGTTTCTTTACCAGGGGAAGATTTGGCGGCGGAGCCTGCGGTTAAAATTTTGCTAAATCCGGCGGCGGTTACTGGAGACGCTAATTCTGTCGCAATTTTTTACGACTGTTTTAAGTCGGTTATCGTAGAGCGAATCGACTTGAAGGTTGGCGTAAAAGGGGCAACCGATGTAAAGATGCGCGGGGACCTGGCGATGATTAACCCGGACAATCCATTGATTCCTTTTGGTCAAACTCCTGTTCCACCGGCTCGGTTTTACTTTGCCAATCGGGAGATCTGCGAGAAAAAACTGGACTTTCTCCAAGTTAACGTCAACTGGGCGGAGAAAGATTATTCAACGGCAACCGGCTTACCGGATATGGCGAAATACTATTATGCCTACTCCCATTCCGGCATGAGTGAAATTGGGACGATTAAAAATGAAGATTTTGAAGTAAACCTGCAGTTTCTCGATAAGCGTTCCTGGATAGATGTTTCTGAAATACCGCAAAACTTATTCAGTACCAGTTGGTCCTATGATGATTTTACGAAGCAGACTTACCAAGGAATACTATTCACAGAGAATGAAGAGTTACCTAAAGATCCTCTGGATTGGCCGCGTTATTATAAGATGGAACTGTCAAACCAGGGCTTCTTAAAGGAAAATTACCCGGATCTGTTAACAGGAAATATGCAAGCCGAACGCAATGTTCAAGCGGCCCAAAGTACCTATGATACCATTAAACAAGAAACACAGAATTACCAAGAGCAGGTGAAAGCGGCGAAACTTTCCGAGGCAGAGGCGAGAGAAAGCGGATATGATTATTATCAACCGGTAATCGCCGAACCGAGAAAATTGCCGTCAATACCACAAAACGATTTAGACATTGCCAATTTAGAATTAAACCTGCCGTATTCTCCGGAAATTCAATCACTTACGTTTGATTATAGCGCTTCCGCTAAGTTGGTTCCGGGTACAACCGTAAACGACTCGGCCGAGGTTCCGGTCCGCTTTTTCCGGTTTCACCCATTCGGCTACGACGAGATCGGAGTTACCGATACGATAGACGATTATTTGTTGCCCCAGTATGATCAGATGGGATATATGTTTATCGGGATTGAAAATGTCGAGCCGCTTCAAACCGTCTCGTTGTTGTTCCAAATGGTCTCCGGCAGCGGTGATGTGAATCTAACGATTCCGGAGGTGAACTGGAGTTATTTCGCAGGAAACCAGTGGGTTGATTTTAAGGAATCGGAGATCATAAAGGATAAAACTTTTGGGATGGAGGATACCGGGATCATTCGCCTCAGTATTCCGGCGGGGGCGACGACAACCAATACGGTCCTGCCGGGTCAGTGTTGTTGGCTCCGGGCCACTGTTCCGGAGAACATCGCGGCGTTTCCCGATATTTTGGACATTCGCGCGCAAGCGGTTTGCTTAACCTATTTGGATCAGGGTAATGATCCGCAATATTTGGCGATACCCTTAGCAGCAAACAGGATTAACGAATTGGAAACCCGGGATCCTGAGATTAAAAAAGTAGAGCAACCTTTTACTTCCTTTAATGGTAAACCTACCGAGAGAAGCGACGAATTCAATCTCCGGGTGAGTGAACGGTTGAAGCATAAGAATCGGGCCTTGACGTTGGATGACTACGAGAAATTAATCTTGAGTCAATTTCCTCAGATTCATAAGGTGAAATGTATGCCTCAAGATGAATTAACCTCATTTGAACCGTGGAGTCAGGGAGAAATCGTCATCATCGTCATCTTGAAAAATTGCAACTCCATCCCGTTTTTCCCGTTGAAGCCGAAAACACCCGCAAATTTACTGGATGAAATTAAAGACTATCTTAAACCTTTAATGCCTCCGTTAGTGAACGTTACTATCCGGAACCCGCAATTTGAAGAGGTCGCCTATAGATTAGCGGTCAAATTTATTGACGGGTATGATCAGGGATTTTATATCAACCAATTAAATGATGATATAAAACGGTTTTTGTCGCCGTGGGCCTATGAGCAAGATGCGGATATCAGTTTTGGGAGCGCGGTGTACAGTTCGGCCTTAATTAATTATTTGGAGAAAAAATCGTATATCGATTATATCGCCAATTTCAGCCCGATGCAACAGACCATTCGCCATGCGACTTATACTGAAGTATTACCGTTGTTTTTGACGGATGATAACGTGATTGCAACAAAATATCCGGATTCCATTTTGGTCTCCGCCGATAGTCATGTAATTGACGTGATTACGACGGAGTTTTTTGATCCCGGCGCCTTTCGGGGAATTGGCCATATGAAAATCGGCAGCGATTTTTGGGTGGATCGGCCTGGAGCTATTTTTAGCGTCGGCCTTGGTCAAATGGAGATTGAGGCTTGGCCGGTATTGCGGTATGCTTTTGCGGATATTCCAGTCAAGTTAACGGTAACAGCAACTGTGAAGGGGGTGGCATATCCTCCAAAGGAGATTGCCACGGAGTTTTCCCGGAGAGACTCCCAACAAATTTGGGATAAGTTTAGAGAGGCTGGTTACTTGGACCAAAACGGAAATGTCGACGCTACCAAGGATTTTTATGCGGAAGATTTTTATCTTTTTGACCAACCGGGACAATTTGCAGAGTATTTAAAGAATAACCTAAGTAACTTTACCTTTGAAATCATCGCCTCAAGCTTTGACCCGGCTGCCGGGAAACAGGATGAGTTCAGTTATTCGGTGCAGACCATTGATTGCAATAGTTTGGAAACAGCAGCTGTCAACGTCTTAAAAGCAGGAGCCGGTTTTGATGGTATCAGCCAATATCCATTTATCGTGTATTAGCAGATAAGGAGAAGGATAGATGATAAAAAAAAGAACACGCGAAGAACTGTATGATAAATTTCGCCAGGGCGCCATTCCGTCCGGTGCTGATTTCGCAGATTATATTGAGTCTCAGTTAAACTTATTGGATGACGGAATCGATGTCCCCGAAGATCCTAAAGAGCCGATTTGCTTCAGAGCTCATGGGGAAAAAGAAAGTATTCTCGATTTTTCAGATAGCAATGGTACGAAACGCTGGCGGGTCTCTGGGCGTTGTGAGGATGAATCCAACGAAGGGTTGAATATTCAAGCCGACCAACAAAGTAAATTTTATATCGAGCGGGAAACCGGAAATATAGGGATTAGCACCGATAAGCCGGAAGCAAAGTTGCATATCATTCAGACCGATTCCGCCGATGCTTTAAAAATTGACGATATTGCAAATGATGAGACTCCGTTGGTGGTGAGTTCGGACGGGCAGGTAGGTCTGGGTACTGCTAGCCCAACCGCACAGCTACATATCAGTTATTCGGGGAGTGGTGATATTTTAAGAGTGGACGATACGGAGGATGATACCTCCCCCTTTACCATCAATGATGAGGGGAATACCGGCATAGGTTGTGAAGATCCCAAAGCAAAGTTGACTGTAGTTGAAGGCGGAGTATCGATTGGTAAGAATGATGATCCGGGGGATAGTAACCTTTATGTGGCCGGTAATCTGGAGGTAGGGGGAAGCGTTGTTTTTTCAAGTGGCTCCGGAGTGAGCGGTTTTGAGATCAACGCTCCGCTGACTTCGAAAACGAACGAGCTAACGATTAAAGACAACTTAAGGATTATCGGTGATAACAATCAAGTGGGTTCCGATGGCAATTTGACTGTGGCGGGACATACCACCTTGGGTACATATAATGCGACCTATGAAAATCAAAAAGTAGTGACACTCAACGGAAGAATCCGCTCCGGCGATAATGGCAGCGGTGAGCAGCAATATCAGCTGGAAGTTAATGAAGTATTGACGATCGACCGGACTCCGAAGAAAGAAAAAGTGTCGGTTGGCGGTAATCTGGTAATAGAAGGGAATTTAACCGGTAATGGCAATGCCCAGCTCGGAGGAACTCTGTCTGCCAAAGATACTAATGTTACCGGGGTCTTAAGTACCAGTGGTAATGCAGTGGTTGGGGGAACACTTACCGCCAAAGGCGCCATTATTAACGGTACGTTTAACAGTAGTGGCAACGCTCAGGTGGGCGGAACGCTCACTGCCAAGAGTGCCAGTATTGAGGGAAGTTTAAGTAGTACCGGTGATAGCACAATTGGTGGAACAATTACTGCTCAAGGCATTCAGTGTAACGGTATCATCGATGCTGATGAAGTAGTTGTTAATGGTGTTGTGGCCGCTACGGTAAATATGGTGCCTCCGGTGGGCTCAATTATCTCCTGGCTTCCGGGATTGTATCAGAATGCCGACCAAACGGGGTTCAATTTTAAAAGTGTCGCTTTGCCGGAGAATTGGCGACTTTGCAACGGCAGCGCGGTTACTGATAGTCCTTTATTGGGCACTGGTTACCTGCCCAGACTTACCGACGATCGCTTCCTAATGGGCGTTACCGATATCGGTGATTTAGGCAGTCAAGCCGGGAATAATGACGGGCTAACTCATACCCATAACTTTACCAATCCACTGGTACCCGGACATAAACACGGTGTGGGGAGTTTGGGGACGACTCAAAATGGGAGTCATACTCACACTTGGCTCCATGGTATCGAAAGAGATGACAAAGGACACGGGGGAAGTTACGATGAATTCACACTCATTGGCGGGAACTCATATGGTGTATTGAGTGTTGAAGGCGCCCATACGCATTCGATTACCGGGGTGGCAGGCAATACAGCGGGTTTAAATGGAGATAATTCGTTGCAAACGATAAATGGTAGCGTTAATGTGGTTAATGAAAATTTGACCGATGCCAATTTGCCGAAATATTTGGCGGTATATTACATTATGAGGGTGAAATAAGATGATTACTTACACAGTATCCTACAAAGAACCCGGGTTATTTAAAAAATGGAAGCGTCTGCAGAAGGTTCGCGGCGATGGGTTATTGGAAGGGAATACCCATCGCTTTTTTATTTTAGAAGATGAAAGCCGGATCGAGATTCCGTTATCCTTCAGTTTTAAATTCAGTAAAGAGCGATTTTTTTCTATCAAAGACAGGCTGAGTAATGAAGCCAAACAAGAAATCCGGATTAAGCGGACTTAAGTCGATAATTTTATAAGGTGGTCATTCAAAAACCTGCCATTCCGGCAGGTTTTTTGAATGACTAGTAGAGCGTATCGTAAATAAATGGTAATCAGAAATGGGGATGATACCCTCTACTTAAGTAAAACGTTCCCAATCCTTGCGTAGTTATGTAGAGAACGTTTTACTAGCCAGGGCGGCACCGATTTTATTTGAGCCTGAACTTTGATTAAAATATTCTAAGGAGGAAGAAATGATTAAACAAAGAACACGCGAAGAATTGTATGACAAATTCCGGCAGGGAGCTATTCCCTCCGGGGCCGATTTCGCTGATTTTATCAAATCCCAGTTGAATTTGATGGATGACGGAATCGATATTCCTGAGGATGCCAAAGAACCAATCTGTTTTAGAGCCCATGGCGATGAGGAAAATATCCTTGATTTTGCAGACAGCGACGGCAATAAAATCTGGCGTATTTCCGGCTGCTGTGAGGATGAATCCACCCCGGGATTGAATATCCAAGCAGATGAACAGAGTAAACTATATATTGAAAGGGAAACCGGCAATGTAGGGATCAGTACCGATAAGCCTGAAGCAAAGTTGCATATTATTCAAAATAACTCCAGCGACGCTTTGCGGATAGACGATAGGGCAAACGATGAAACCCCTTTCATAGTTAACTCTGACGGTCAGGTTGGGCTGGGAATTGCCAGTCCCGCGGCGCAGCTGCATATTAGTTATTCGGGGAGCGGGGATATTTTACGAGTGGATGATACGGAAGACGATAGTACCCCCTTGGTCGTTGATGATAGCGGCAATATGGGTATCGGTCTTGACGATCCATTAGCTAAATTGACCATAGAGGGCGGAGTTGCAATTGGAAAGAACTTTGATCCCGGCAATCGTAATCTTTATATCGATGGTAATCTGGAAGTGGGAGGAACCGTTGTTTTCTCCAACGGCTCCGGCGTGGGCGGCATCGAAATCAACGCTCCGTTGACTTCGAAAACGAATACCCTAACCATTAAGGACAATGTAAATATTATCGCTGACGCCAATCAGAACGGGTCAGCCGGAAATTTGAGCGCAGCAGGACATACAACTTTCGGTACCTATAATGCGGTCTATGAAAATCAAAAAGTATTGACCGTCAACGGTAGAATCCGTTCCGGGGATGATGGAAACGGGACAGAGCAGTATGAGTTGGAAATCAATGATATTTTCACAATAAACCGTAATCCCAAAAACCTTCAAGCCGTTGTAAAGGGAGGACTGAATATTTATGGCTCGACCACTTTAGGAGATACTCTGGATGATGCGGTTTGTCTCAACGGCACAGTCAAATCCGAGGTTGGTCCGGTCGTGGTCGGTGATGACCTGTTGGTAAAGGGTAACACAACTTTAGGCGATACGGCGGCTGATAAAATTTACCTAAACGGCACGGTCAGTTCGGACATGGGAGATGTCGTTGTGAACGATAATTTGGTGGTCAATGAGTCCGTAACTCTCGGCAGTGATCAGGCGGATAACATTTACCTTAACGGCAAAGTCAGTTCGAATGCCGGTGATGTGATCATCAATGATAATTTAATAATCACCGGTTCAGCGACATTGGGGGATGCCCAGACGGATAACATTTTTCTCAACGGCAAAGTCAGTTCGAATGTCGGTGATGTGACCATCAATGATAATTTAGTAATCACCGGTTCGGCGACATTGGGGGATGCCCAGACCGATGATATTTTTCTCAACGGCAAAGTTAGTTCCACTGTCGGAGAGGTGTTTATTAACGATAACCTTATGGTATCCGGTAGCGCTACTCTCGGAGATGCGGCATCCGATAATATTTATCTTAACGGCACGGTTAGTTCCACTGCCGGGGCGATAAATATCGCCGATTCATTAAATGTTAACAATGATTTGAATGTCAACGGTGCTTTGTCCTTTGATAACTCCGGTACTAAAGTTAGCGGAGTCGTTGTTGCAGTGGATAACCTTGATGATGGAGTCATTACAACCGAAGGCGCCGTTAAAAGGTATGTCGATGATAAAGTCACTACGATTAATAATGCAATAAATACTGTAAATAGCCGGGTACCAACATTTTATCGGGATAATCGATATGTACAAATGGTCACGGGACATACAAATAACAGAGGTTGGGGAGATGGTTATAATTCCCATGTCGATATTTATCCTCCTGCGGGATTTACGATGAGCCAATTGGTATATTTTTCAGTTTCTCCGTCGTGGATTATGTTTTCAGGTGATGTAAACGGAGATGATACTTTAAGTTGTGTCGCTTATGATTATGGGAGTTATATCCGCTGTTTTTGCGGAAATAGCGAGCAACGTGGCTACGGTACTATTGCATTTTATGGATTATGGAAATATTAAGGGGGTTAATTAATGTATGCATTATTACGGGATAATATGTGTGTTGGAATTCATAACCTTCGTTTAGATGAAGCTACTTTAAGCGAAAACGAAAAACAGATTGAGTGGGAGGGTCCCTTAGATCCTCGGATGGTTTTCGGCAAGATCTTTAGTAATGGGCAGTTTATTGACATAGAAAAAACCGCTGTCGAAAAGCAAGCAGAAATGAATTTGACAGAAACTTTATATTTAAAAGATACCGACTGGAAAGTAATTCGCCATCGGGATCAATTGGCTTTGGGCATCCCACCTTCACTAACGGATGGTGAGTATAAAGCCTTGTTGGAAGCGCGGCAACAAGCAAGAAATGCGGTTGTAAACACAAATTAAACAGTACTTTAACTTCGATGGAATAAAATTTGATGGAATGGAGAATGAAAATGCCAAGTAAAAATCGACAAGAACTATATGATCTGTTTGTAACGGGAAGTAAACCCACGCAGGACGATTTCGCGGATTTGATCGACTCCATGGTCAATAGCGCCGACGACGGCATCGGCGCCGCTGAAAAAGGCGAACCCATGGAGATTGTGCAGCAAGGCGCCAAAGATCGTTTGCTTGATTTTTCGAGGGTTAAAGGAAATCCGGTTTGGCGAGTCGGAGCCCAGGCTAATGGGAACAATGGGTTGAACATCGCAACCGCTGATGAAAAAAGCAGGATATTTATACGGAAAGAAAATGGTTGCATTGGTATTAACAATAGCGCTCCTCAGGCAAAATTGCATGTTACTCCGGAATCCGATACGGCGTTACAGGTAGATAATCGAACTGGAAATCCCGTCTTGGTCGTCGAAAATAATAATATTAGCATTGGCGCTACGGTTCAAGAGGGCTATCAACTCACTGTGGGTGGCAAAGTCGACGTAAAAGATAATGCCGTCTTTGAAGGTTCGCTAGCAGTGAGTCAAGGGATGAATGTTAGTAATGGAGCCGTTATTCAAACGGGAAAATTGGAAGCCAAGGAAGGAATCAAAGCGAATGCCGGGTTGACACTGGAAAGCGGGAAACTTGCTGCCAAGGACGGGTTAACCGTTAATGGCGGGGCCGTAGTCCAGTCCGGGACCCTCGAGGTAAAAGGAGGAATGACCGTAGCTGGCGGCTTGTTGCTGGAAAACGGCCAATTGGAAGTAAAGAACGGATTAACCGTAGCCGGCGGATTGATGGTCGACAGCGGGATGCTTGAAGTAAAAGAAAATCTCAAAGTTGATGATGGACTGACGATAGCAGGGGGCAGGCTGGAAGCAAAGGAAGGGTTCACCGCTAGCGGCGGTCTGGTAGTGGAAACCGGAATGCTGGAAGCGAAGGAAGGAATCGCAGTTCGTGACGGACTGGTACTGGAAAGCGGCCGGCTTGAAGCAAAAAAAGGGTTAACTGTTAATGATGGAGCGCTAATCGAAACCGGGAAGCTCGAAGTAAGAGAAGGATTGGCGGTTGATGGCGGCTTGATGTTGAAAAGCGGTAAAGTGGAGATTAAGGATGGCTTGACAGTAAACGGTGGGGCGTCCATAAAGACCGGCAAACTAGATGTTAAAGAAGGAATTACGGTTAGCGAAGGATTAATAGTGGAGAATGGTCAACTGGCAGCCAAAAACGGTCTGAGGGTTGACGGCGGGGTTGTGGTTTCCACCGGTAAGCTCCAGGCCAATCAGGGGATAACGGTCAACGCAGGGTTGGCGGTTGAGACCGGAACCTTGGAAGCAAAATCCGGTATGCTTGTCCGGGGAGCAACTAGGGTTGAAGACGGGGTCCTTACGGCAAACGGTGGGTTATTGGTCGCCGGGGGCTCAACTTTTAGTGCGCCCGGCCCGGTTTTGCTGGGAAATGCAACTGATGGCCAAGTAACCATTAACGGGGTTATGCAGGTCGCAAAGGGGATAACGGTAAGCGGAGCCCCGTTACTGGCCGAAAATGGCTTGAATATTACGGGAGATTTGAATGTTTCCGCTAATACCATCATGAATAGCGCGAACATTATTTCTTTGAATGTTAATGAAGTGAATGTAAGTGGGCATCTTGCCCTGGAGTCCGTCAATTTTTCATCCCTTACGGTTGCCAATGGAGACATAAGTAATCTTAAATGTGGGAATATAGATGTTTCCGGAACATGTAAAGCCGCCGACAATGTGACTTTCGATAGTGGGAAACTTTACGTAACATATGACGGTGCGCCATCCGTCACACCAAAGATAAGACTCAAAGAAGGCACGGTAACCGGAGAAACTGGTGACTTTAATATTACGGTCGATGATAACAAAATTGTAACGATTGCCTATAATGCCGATTCCATAGTCCAAAACTTCATTAAAAATTGGGAAACCTATCAAGAAGACTATCCGGATAAAGCAGCTGGTTTTGAATTCCTTCCGATTGGGAACAGCTCCTGGGATTTGCGGGACCAAGAGATCAGTTTGATGCCGACAGGAATTTATAAAGAATATGTGGTGAACCAAAATGGACTCCGGATCATGAATACGGCTAATCTGGCAAATCCTCAAGTTTTAATTCAAGCCAAAGGGGACGCCAGCGATGGGTTTGGTTTTGAAATCAAGGGTTCTTTGCTTACGATTACTTATCCGGCAAACCAAGACATCCGTACAGTAGAGCAATTGATTGCCGATTGGCGAAATTGGTTAAGTGACCATTCAGGACAAACAGGTGGTTTCGAGATTGGTAAAACTCCGGACGCAACCGGAGAGTTATTGGTGACGGATGTAGCCACTACGAGCTTGGCAGCAAATGCCGCCGGCAATATTTTCAATAAAGTCACGATTAAGACCAATATGGTCAGGGTAAACGGACAACTGCAGATCGGTGACTCCGATGTGTTTATCGGCAATATCTCCAACAGCGGAACTTTGGTCGAAAACAGCGATGCCAATTTGGTGACTGAAAGAGCGGTCAAAACTTATGTCGATAAGGGACTTAAGCTGAAAGCCGATCTCGAATACGTCAACGGCGAGCTGGATAAGAAAGCTATGAAAGTAGATTTGGAAAGTACCAAAACAGACCTGACGAACACGAAAACCGATTTAGCAACCACGAAAACAAACTTAGCCAATACGGTAACCGATTTAACGAGTACCAAGACAGACCTGGCGAATACGAAAACCGATCTGGCAACCACGAAGACAAACTTAACCAATGCGGTAGCCGACGTAACGAGTGTTAAAACCGATCTGACAAGCACAAAAGCAGATCTGGAAAACGTTAAGGGCGAACTGGATCAGAAAGCTGCTATTTCGGCGTTGGCGACAAAAACAGATTTATCAAAGGCGGATGGTCTTACGGTTGGCGCGGACGGTCAAACCGTACCAGTGGACGCAATTACCTTTGCCGGGGATTCCAGGGGCCTTTTGATAGTGGAGAAAACAGCGGGCAGTAGCGTAACAGCCGGACTTTTCGCTGTTGGCGGAATGGATCGCCTTATTAAAATCGCCGGAGATGAATTTACGGATCAGAAAGGTAGCGCCGGCAAATTCAATGTATACTTCGTAGCCCAAAAGCTCATGGTGGAGAACAAATCCTCCGGAGATGTAACGGTAAACGTAAGTTATTTAGGGATATAACGCCGATACTGCATATGAATTACCTCTCTGAAGATGACGGGTAAAGAATAAAAGTAATTTTATCCGTCATTTTTGTTTGTCTATATTTAAATAAAATAAAAAAAGGAATTTGGTATGTATTATGGCAAATTCAACGACTTCATTCAATGTTTTTGATTGGCAAACTCTGCGACAAGAGGGTTTAGCTCACTTGCAGGCTATTTCCGGCCAGATTTGGACCGATTATGGTATTCATGACCCAGGTGTCACCTTGCTGGAATTGCTTTGTTATGCCATTACCGATTTGGATTCGCGGCTGGAACAAGATATTTCCACAATTGTCACGGAGAACACGGCGGACAGCATTACGGAACATTATTTTTCACCGGGCGAGATTTTAACGATCAATCCGGTGACCATTAATGATTACCGGAAGCTCCTTATTGATCTTCCCGGAGTGAAAAATGCCTGGCTGGTTCCGGTAACTGGAAGTGAGCCGGCTTTGTACTATGACAAAGATAATAATGCAATACTCTATGATTATGCCTCGGGTTCCGAAAGATTGGCTCTGAATGGGTTATATCGGGTGTATATCGAGAAGGAAGAAGAGGTGGCCAATGAGGCCGCCCTTAAAAAGGCGGTTGAAGAGAAACTTCACGAACACCGGAATTTATGTGAGGACTTTGTCGAGATTCATATGATGGAAGAGGAAACCATCTCAGTGTATTCCGACGTCCGGATCGATGAGAAAGCCGACGCCAATGAGGTTATGGCCCAAATATACTATGATCTTAAGAAATTCATATCGCCGCGCATTCGTCAATATAGCCTGAAACGAATGCTGCAAAAAGGGAAAACCATCGAGGGAATTTTTACCGGGCCTCAACTTGAAAACGGCTTTATTGACGATGATGAATTGGGAACCGGCGCAAAACTTAAAGAACTGCATACCTCCGATCTCATCCGGATTATTATGGCCCATTCGGATGTGAAGGATGTCAAGAATTTATTCATCACCAATGTGCCAAATCCCGATGTCCGGGATAAACAGGAGTGGGCGCTCGTTGTAGACATCACCAAGGCCTTGGTGATGGAAGCCTTTAACGGAAGCAAACTTCGTTTATTTAAAAATGATACCCTCTGTCCCATCAGTTCTACAGCGGTGGCTTCCGAAGTGGCAAGGTTGGCTGCGGAAGCAAGCCGGGAAATCTTTGATAATCCGGAGATGGACTTAACGGAACCATTGGGGGAGAAATCGGACACGTTAAACGCGTACAACTCGATTTCGTATCAACTGCCGGCAGTCTATGGGGTAAGTGAAACCGGGCTTTCGTCGAGTGTATCCGATTTGCGGCGGGCCCAGGCAAAACAACTTCGGGCGTATTTGCTGTTTTTTGAGCAAATTTTGGTGAATTATCTCAAACAATTAGATAGTTTTAAACGGTTATTTGCTTTCCGGCAAAACCGGGAAGAACTCTTAAAGAGTTATTTTTCCAGGCTGCTTCCCGAAGCGATCTGGAAAAGCGATTTCCCGGAGATCAAAAAGATGGTTGAAAAGGATCCCACAGAAAGCCTGCCCTTTTGTGAAACTGCCTTTAAACGGAAAAGCCGCATCCTCGATCATTTGCTGGCTCAATTTAACGAGAAATTTGCGGATTATGCCGTATTCGGCTACAAATATAATGCCTCGGTAGCCTTGGAAAAAGAAAAAAAAGAAACCTATTATTTAAATGCAAAAGCAGATTTCCTGGAAAATTATCCGAAACTCAGTCAGAACCGGAATAAAGCCTATAATTATCTGGCGCATTCTACCCAAAGCAGTCAGACCGACGGACTTAAGAATTTAATCGCCTCGAAGTTGGGAATCAACTTAACCCTGGGTACGGATACCATCGAGGAGTCGGAAGAATTCTATCTGGTTGAGCATATTTTGTTTCGACCGGATGGGTCGATGCCGCTGGATTTTATCTGTAGCGAACGAATCACCGAAGATTATCAACCGGACCCCTATTCCTATCAACTAACTTATCTGATTCCCAAAAAAGCGGGACGGTTCGGCAACAGCAAGTTTAAGGAGCTATTTTATGCTACGATTGACAATGAGACACCGGCGCATATTACTTATAGGGTTTTAGAGTTTACTGCGGAACAAATCAGTCAATTTATTAATATCTATCAACATTTTCTGGGTGAATTGGTCCGGCATAAACAGGGGAACTCTTCTCAATACAATGAGTATCGAAATGAGCTGATGGAACTTTTGAAGATCGGCCGGCCAAGGTTGCCTGTACTCCATCTTGACGCGACACAAGTGTCCGGCGCGGAAATAGAGCCAGCGGATGAAAGTCCGGTTTCGGAATGGATGGATTTAAGCGGAAATAATCATCCGGCGATTTCGGAAGGGGCCACATCCCCGGTTTATAAAAAGACCGGTATGGGTGCCAAACCTTCGATTCACTTGAATAAAGATTCCCGGTTGCGGATTGCGGATGGACTGGTTCAAGATGATTTGACTATCGTGGCGGTCTTTAAAACTCCGTTTCAGTCAGGAAAGGAAGAAGAATTTTTTAAGCTGATTCAAGGGCAATCCAATGGGTTTCAGTTAGGGTTTAGGGGTAATGGGGATATTATGGGCGGTATTGCCGGACAAACTGTTTTCTTAGAGTCCGAAGCGGAAAGTCCACACTTGGCCATGTTCATTCGCGATCGAACCGCCGGCGAGATTCGCTTATATCTGGATGGAGTTTTACAAACTTCACAACAACTGACGGTTAATAGCACCCTGAGCGACGAGACCGTAATATTGGCCCCGGGGACCCCCTGCGACATCGGTGAGGTGATAATCCTTGATTCCGTTTTAACCGGGAATCGTAAGGAAAACCTGGAAGAATATCTCTCGGAAAAATGGAATATCCCCTTGTCCGCCGTGAGTTCCATTGCCAAACCGGCCTTGCATCTGGACGCCAACGCCGCCATCAGCTTTATCAAAGATGAAGTTACCAACAAAATCGGCAGTTGGATTGATTTGAGCGGCAATAAAAAATCTGCCACTCAGGCAACCACGGCATTACAACCAGTTTATGCAGTTGAGGGGATTGCAGGGTTACCGGCGGTAAAATTTAAAAATGCGGCGTTAGTAATTCCTAACAGTTTCCACAGCTTCTTTCAATCCGATTTTACCATCGCTCTGGTTTATCAATCCGATGCCCGCGACAATGGGAACGGGGGCTGTTTACTGGATGGAACAGCCGCTGAGGCGGAGGATCCAAAAGGTTTTACCCTATTTGTGGGAATGCAAGGAACCGTGAGTGTGGCAGCGGAAACTGAAAAGGTGGCGCTGGCGGCAGACCTTGGGCAGGCTCACTTCGCCTTTGTTTTAGGGAGGGTGATTTCCGGAAAACTTCAGGTTACATTGTGGGTGGATGGTAAATATCATGCCTCCAAAGAATTTCAAGATGCGCGCGCTTTTAGGGATTGTCCTTTGGACCTGGTTGTTGGCCGCAGTAAAGATGGGCATTTTGGGTTTGCCGGAAAAATCGGGGAGATCGTCTTTTTTGATGAAGCCCTTTCGGCATGGGATCGTCAGCGCCTAGAGGAGTTTTTAAGTGAAAAATGGCAGATCGATATCTCCGGAGTGAACCCGGTGGCGACGCCAATTTTACATCTGGACGCCTCCCGGCAAAGGAGTGTTTTGGATGAATCCGGCGCAGTGCTAGACAGGGATACCCATGTTTATCAATGGTTGGATCAGAGTGATAGTGGAAATAATGCTGTCCAGAATACTGTAAACCGTAGACCGACCTATGTTGTAGACGGCTTGAACGGGTTGGGCGCCATCCAATTTACCCAGAAAGGGGTCGATGCGGGAGATTTATACGAAGACTCCTTAAGTATAGACCGGGTGGTTCAGGATGATTTCACCATCATGGCGCTGTTTCAGCCGGATAAAGAATATTACAGCGGGAAAAATATACCGGCGGTCCTGAACGTCGATACGGATTGGACGGAAGGAGTAGCCATCATCGACGCCGATTGCTCCGGAAGCTTTAACGATTTTGGTATTTCCTTCGGAAAAGCAGGCGAAAAGATGGTGGTAATGGGCGGCATTGGGGATCGGCTTTCCCGGGACAACACCGTTAAAACGAAAACCATCAATTTTAATGCGCCCCATTTTATCTCCCTTACGCGGGCTAAAGCCGATGGTCTGGTAAAACTGTATGCCGACGGACTTTTTCAAGCCCAGGCTGACTTAAGGGATGATGTGATCTTAAATGATTCCCGGAGTATTCAAATCGGCGCTTTCAACAGCGAGGGCCAACCTTTTCGCGGTTTGATAGGAGAAATAATCATTTTTGATCAAGCCCTTTCCGAAGAAAAGCGGCAGCAGATTGAGAATTATCTCTCTGCAAAATGGCAGATTCCGATTGTAACGCTCCCGGTTGATACGACGGGCTTGGAACTCCATTTGGATGCCTCCGTTGCCACAACGATTACCAAAGATGCCGATCAGCGCGTTTCCAAATGGTCCGATCCTGACAGCTTCAGGAATGTGACGGCCATTCAGACGGTAACTGAATATCAGCCTGAATATGTAACAGACGGACTCCAGGGGCTGCCGGCGCTCCAATTCAATAATAGTTCCATGGAAGTTGCTCCGGCTGCCGCTTCATTTGATGACGTAACTGTGGCAGTTGTCTTTCAAGCCGCGACCACTGGAAATCTTTATCCCGGATGGGATGAAGCCGGTTTAATCGATCATTACAACGGCGGAAGTGATGATAACTTTGGAATTGTCATCACCCGCAACAACACTTTCGGAGCGAGAGTAGGCGCTAAGCGAACCGAATCGGGACTTTCCTTGAATAATCCTCATATTGCCGTTATCAGCCGGGATAAAGCGAAGGGAAAAGTTCAGATATACCTTGACGGCTTATTAAAAGCGACCGAAACCGATGACGGGGCGGTTTCTTTGAATAAGTTGGGAGAATTGACGCTTGGGGCAATCCGGTTGCAAACCGACGAAAAGTTTAGTAAAGGTTACTATCATGGGATGATTGCCGAAGTATTGGCGTTTAACCGGATTTTGGCCGATAGTGAACGCCAGAACTTGGAGGACTATTTCTCCCGGAAATGGCGGATCGACCTTTCCGGAATCAACAATATCGCCAAACCGGTACTGCATTTGGATGCCAGTAAATTGGGGACGATTGTCGGCGATGACGAAGGAAAGGTTTGCCAGTGGCTTGACCTTGATGGAAGTAGCAATTACGCTGTTCAAAACGATCCCGTCCATCAACCCCAATATAAGGAAAATTCCTATCATGGTCTTGGCACAGTCCACTTTGACCGGGAAAAACAAACTTTTATGACTTTAAAACCGTTGGTCCAAGATGATTTCTCCGTGATCATTGTTTATGAGGCGGATGGTGAAGGAGCCGACGAATATATGCCTGTTTCCCAGAGTGCTTTCGCAGTTATCGCCGGAGTGGACAGTTCAAATTCTGCAAAGATTTGGACCTACTTTAAAGATAGCGGTTATATTGATGAGTATGGGAATGTGTTGCCGGCATTTTTGCCGGGAAATTCCGATTTTGCGTTGGCTTTGGATTCAAGCGTGACCAGCCCGATCAAGGATGAGTTTAAAAAGGGAATCGACGGGATTTTAAGGGCTTATTTTCAGTCCCAAAAAGCGATTTTGGAAGATGCGTTTACCGGTATCGGAGGGGTAGACCGGACGCTGTCGGAAAGCATCTGGAAAGGCCTGGAGGCGGAAGGGTATATTACCGGCGCCGGAAAAGCGTTAAAGAATGCTTATGAAGGGAGTTTAGATGGTTTTTTGAACTCGGTCGTTGAAGGGGCCATCCTGACCATCGTCCTAACCGAAAACTGGTTGGAAGGAGTGGGCTTGTTCGATGGAAACTGCGCCGGGAACCGTGGACAGCTCAATATGAGGGATTTTGGGATATTGGTCGGAAAGGACGGTCAATTTACCGTTGGAATCGGCGTGCCCGATGATGCGGATCACCGAATCAGCCAAGGGGCCTCCTTCGGTCGTCTCCATGTCGGCGCTTTGACCCGGATGAAAGATACCGGAATCACCCGCATCTATGTGGACGGTGTGGCCTCAGAAGGGAAGAAAATAGCCCGTAATCTGACGCTGAAAGATTCAAAACAATTCACCCTTGGGGCAGTAAACACCGGAGGCCATTATTTGACCGGAGATATCGCCGAAATTATTGTCCTGGATAAAGTGCCGACTGAGGAGGAACTAGCCGCAGTTCAGAATTACTTGATCAAAAAATGGGGAATAACCCAGTAAACGGTTGCCAACCATGCCGGATACAATAGAGACCGGCGAACCGCGTTAAACGGTATCGCCGGATTTTTTGCCTATTTTTAAGATGGTTGAGTGAATCAAAGAAGAAACAGAGGAATCTGTTGGATGAAAAATCAAACCCATATCATAAAAAAGCAAATTTTAGATTTAACGTTGGATTCATCGGTTGGTTCTTTTGCATTGCAAAGTAAAGCCGGTGATTTTTTTAAACGGGAAATCCTACCTGAACTGGGTGCCTATTGCGATGAAATCGCCTCCAATGATGGGACCATTCGAATTGATCGACTCGAAATCGATTTGGGTGCCATTTCAAAGAAGAATTTTGAACGGGATTTTAAGAAAAAATTTGGGGCCCTTTTTCCGGAAAAATTGGAGAAAATCATGGGGAATGCAGGGAGTCAGGTCCCGTTTTGGACAAGGGAAAGGGATGGTTCTGTCGAGAGCCCGCAGATTATCACCAAAGAAGCCAGAGAGTTTGAAATATTGGAGTATTTTATCAGCGAAGGGCAATTGCCGTGGTGGGCTGAAAAAGGGTCAACGGGGGAGATCACGACCCTTATTGAACAAACCGTTAGGCAGCAACCGGCCAAGCTGAAAAAATTCATTCATGGGATCCTGGACAATTCAGTAATCAGAAAACGGTTGGTTTATTATTCCAGTGACCCGTCGATAAAGAAAATTTTAGCCCTCTTTATGCCGCATGCGTATGAAGAGATTTTGGAAATGGCCCAAATATTGATAGAACGAATGGCGGATTGCCCTTTGACAGCGTCAATGAATTCATCAACGCTTAAATCGGAGATATTCAGCGCAGTCCTTGCCCAGGCGGCAATCTTTCAAGGACAGGCATTGAACCGGAGATTATTATTGGAGGGGATAATAAAATGCCTTTCCGGGACTTTCGGGATGGACCTCGACCCATTCTACGGTTATATTGTGGGAAACCCTTCCCGAACCGCAATCAAAGGCAGAAAGTTATTGGTGAAAGATATCCGGGAGATATTCAAGCAAAGAGATGAAGGAGTGAGTTCCCGGGACAGCGTGAACACTTACTTGGAAACCGGAGTGGGCCCGCTCACCCCAAAAAGCGATACGGCGCTAAATAACCGGCTAGACCGGCTATTATGGTTAGTTATGGCAGAGGAAAAAGAAAGCGGGTATTATCTGCGGCAAATGGAGAATATTCACCAATTCGCCCGGAAATTTCATCGAGTGGTGGCGCAGACCCAGGACTTAACGGAATCGTCCACGTTAGAGGAAAGTTTACTTCGCCCAAAGATAGCTGGGGTTCTGGAGTCAGTCCGGCATTTAGGCCAAAAGCTGCAATCAGTGGCTGGGGAGGCTGATAGGAACTGTCCCTTGGTGCTAAAACCGGCCTTGGAGAAGGTTTTAAAAACAAAAATAGCCGGGTTTGAAAAAGAGCTTGAAAAACTGCTGACGGATCTGGCTTTAATTTTGGACCGGAGAGAATTTGCGCCGGAAGGGGAGCCCGCAAACAGTTTGATTGAACTGGACCAATCATTGCGCAGGCTTAAGGAGATTCCGGCGTACCGGAAGGAGCTTCCCCCTTGGAATGCCTTTTCCGCCTCGGAGGAATTGTTTATTGGCAATGCCGGCCTTATCTTGCTCTGGCCCTATTTGAGCAATTTTTTTGAGACCTTGGGTTTGCTCAAAAATAATGATCGGTTTATTACGGAAGAAGCACGGGAAAGAGCGGCTTTTCTCCTTCAATATCTGGCCGGTGCGGAGGGAAAACTTCAAGAATGTGAGATGGCCCTTCCTAAATTGCTGTGCGGGATGGAACCGCGTGAAACGGTGAATCCCTTTTTAACGCCAACCCCAGGGGAAGGAAATGAAGGGGATAAACTTTTGCAAGCGGTGGTTTACAACTGGACCGCCCTCAAAAACCTATCGGTCGCCAATTTTCAAAAAATGTTTTTACAGCGGGAAGGAATGATTTTTAACCGTGAAGGGCATCAAGTATTGAAGGTCGCCGAAAAGGCTTATGATATTTTGGTCGATCGCCTGCCGTGGGGGATTGGTTTGGTGAAACTGCCCTGGATGGCGGAATTAGTAATGGTGGAATGGAGAATGTAGATGATTGAAAAAGTGATGGAAGTAATCCGAAGCGAAGTCAATGATTTTATTGGAAAAAAGTTGAATGATACGACCAACTCCAGCCGGGCTGTGTTGACGTCCTTTGTGAATGAAAACGGGCAAGTAGCGATTCCCAACGACACGGTGGGCTTAAGCTTGTTAAATATAGAGGAAGAACGGACCTTAAAATCCGCCGGGTTAATCCCCAAGAGTGTGGCGGAGAGCAGGTCTTCGTTCGTTAGTCCGCCGGTATGGATCAATTTACAAATTATGTTCACCGCTTATTTCGGCAACTATTCCGAAAGTTTGAAACACTTGGCTTACGTGCTGGAATGTTTACAGTCCAAACCGGTGTTTGATCAAGCCAATACCGCCGGTATGGCAAGTATCAATGCGCCAAAGCTTATTTTCGAATTAAATACTTTAGGCCTTGAGCAGCAGCATTACATCTGGGCGATGATTGGTTTAAGGTATCTGCCTTCGATTGTCTATCGGGTAAGAATGTTGGTCGTATTTGAACAAGATGTTATGAGTGAAGCGCCTAACATCAAGGTGATCACCGCCATTTCCGATCTGCAAGAAACGCAGGAGTAACAATATGAAACTGGGAGATAGGAATGATGAAACAGGAATATTTAAAAGAACTTTTTAGTTTGCAACTAGGGCATAAACATTTAACCGACATGACGGCGGGGTATTTTCAAACCGATCCCACCGATGAATGCCGTAAAACCCTTAGCAGTTACGGCCTTTATTTTAAGCCGCAAACCAGAGGATTCGTAGTTGTCGCCCCGTATATTCAACATACCGATACAGGCTTGCTGGAATTGGCAAACCCATTTGCCGATGGGGAAAAGTTGTCTTTTGTAATTTTTACTACCGATAAAACCTTTTTTGATCATGCTGATTTACCGTATGATACGCCCGGGGATTTTGTTTATTATTTCAATAATCTAAATGAAAATGCCCGGAGGACCCGATTGCTGTTGGATAACTGCGGCGTTAAAGAAAATGAACGGGTCAAGTTGCATCCTAAATTGTTTTCAGGAACCATCGCCAAAACCGCCGGAGATAATGTTGCGCAACCTAAAGTCTTTGATTGCCGGAACAACCCGGTGGCCGCAACCCGCTTTGACTTTACGGTCGATAACTATAAAAAAACCTATCGTTTGGACCTCGCGAGACTGGGCGATGGTCTATATACCATCGAATATAACGGCGAATCAACCACCTGTTATTGTGCGGACGCTTCCTTTATCCGGCGGATTCCTTTAGCGATTTTGGAAGTCTTTGTGGGCCCGGATGTGCCTGCGAAGTATCAAGTAATCCAACGGGCGGGCGGCCTTCAATATCTGGACGATAAACAATTTTGCCTCAATTTCGGTATCCATTTGTGTTATTGGCAATACAAAATAATCCCGATTAAAACACCCGCCTATACCTATATTAAAATTTTGACGGATCAGAACAATTACACATTTACGCCAAGGAAGTCCGAGATCAATAGCTATTGGGATCCGGTGCTGTTTACCTCGGACCAGTTGATCGATGCGCCCAATGATGAGTTGACTTTCAATTTATACCGCTTAAATTGGGATGGCCAATGCCGTTTGACTTCAAGTTCCAAATACAAATACTGTAATCAGGAATATGGAATTGAACTGAATTCCGATTTCTGGTGCCGTCAATTGGTGAATGGAACCTATCCCTACAAGTGTCCGGCCAGATCTACGGATGTGCTTATCGGCACGTTGCCCAAAGCGGGGGAAATTACAACCAAATATTATACCCAAGAGGGTAAAGACTATGTTCAAATGACTTTGTATCTGGTATATCAAAACGGTCAGTATGGGATCAAAGAAACATACGAGCCGGCCGATTATCGCTACAAGGTTATTGAAGAGAATGGCGATTTGACCATCCAGTTTATCAGCAAAATCGATATGACTTATGTCGATTTATATTATACGGTCGTGGATAAAATAACGCAAAAATCGATGCGTATGAATAAAATCGGCAATATTTACAGCATGGAGAAAATTGTGACGCGGTTTGGTTATCCTCAATTGAAAGAAGGGGACCGGGTTGTATTTTGGTTTGTCTACCAGACCGTCGCGGGCCAGAAAACATATACCACTGATACCTGGAGCCATATCTATGGAAGTGATTGATTAAGGAGGAATAAACTTGGGACTACCAGCAGCTAAACAAGGAGATCAAATCATCGCTACGGATACGCATATTGTGATGATCCCGGCTCCGCCGGGTTCTCCGATTCCAACCCCACTGCCGAACCCCTTTACCGGGACTATTAACGGCGGTCTCAGTTCAAATGTAAAAATCATGGGAATGCCTGCGGCTACAGTGGGTTCTACAGCTTCTAATCTGCCGCCCCATATTCCCCAGGGCGGACCCTTCCAAAAGGCGCCGTCCAACAAGGCCACCATTAAAATGGGCAGCGCCACGGTAAAAATTAACGGGAAGATGGGGGCCCGGAACGGTGATATGGCAATGACCTGCAATGACCCTTCGGATCTTCCCATTGGGAAAGTGGTCGCTGTCGGGACGGTTATGGTTGGAGGATGAGAATCATTCTCTGGAGGGTTTCGGATATACTCGGGAGAATGAAAACCATTCTCCGGAGAATAACAATCACTCTCCGGAGAGTATCGGATATACTCGAGAGAATGAAAACCATTCTCCGGAGAATAACAATCACTCTCCGGAGAGTATCGGATATACTCGGGAGAATGAAAACCATTCTCCGAAGAATAACAATCACTCTCCGGAGAGTATCGAATATACTCGAGAGAATGAAAATCATTCTCCGAAGAATTAAAATAAAATTGTCAAAAAGAGCGAATATGCGTCGCTCTTTTTTGTTTTCCCAATTTGAATGATATTTTGATTTTTTGAGGGAAGAGGGAAGTCCATGAATTATGCCAAAGACCAAACCAAAGATCCGGTCCATGTCTCGGTTAACACATTAATCCAATCCAAAAAGCAAACCTCTGACCGCGTGCCGCCCTATAATACCCAGTTTGAGAAAGAGCGGGAGAAAAAAGGGGATACTTCGGAAACTAAGGTCAAAGGGCAGGCCTCCGGCAAAGAAAACAGCGTTGTTCAAAAAATAAAGGATGGTCCCATACCTGGTGGAGGGAAAATTGTAAATACCATCGGCTTTTTCCAGCAAAAGCTGGATGATTTTAATTATGCCAATCAGTTTGTGGGGAAATTGTTACCCTCTAAACTCAGTGATAGCGCCTTGGAGGCCATTAAATCGGCACTGATTAACTTTTCGCTGGGCATGATTGCCGTGGGGTTATTACTGGCAATCGCCGCCGGACTCGGAGCTTTGATCGGCGCCCTCGCCGGTTTCTTTGCGGGTGGGGCTGGGGCAGTTCCCGGAGCCGCCTTAGGAGCCAAGATCGGTTTTGAAATCGGGTTATTCTTATTAAAATGGATCGGATTGGGCCTACTGATAACCAGCGGCGCCTCACTCCTTGGGAAGATTGGAGTTGCTTTCGGAAAATATGTAATCAATGTTTGGGAAGCCGGCGGTAATCGAAAGAAATTAGAAAACAGCGCCGACTTATGCGCCGAGGGGATGAAAGAATTTTTACTCGGCGTGCTGGAACTGGTGGTGATGTTGGTTGCAGCCTGGGGTATTGGACGAGCCATGGGGGCCTTGGCGAAAACCAAATTTGGTGAGAAAATAGGATATGAGAAGTTAACCGAGTGGGTTAATAAAGGTAAAAAGGGAATTGTTGAAAATGTTGATGCCGCAGCAATGGCACGAAGCTGGCAAGGGAATGTAGATTATCCTGGAATTGACAATTGGAAAAATGTGATAATTAGAAAAGGGACTAAGGTATGGGGTGGTATGCCAGGCCCAAGTAATTTTTATACAACCGAGGAAGTGATGCAATCGGTAGGCAATGATGCAACGAAACTTTACCAAGGTCTTCAAGTCGGAAAAGGTAGCCATCTTCTTTTTAGGCAGGGAATGACTCAATATGAAGTAACTCAAGATATTGTTGTTGGAAGCTCAAAAGCATTGGCTAATTTGCAATATGGCCCGGGTGGATTGGATCAATATTTTATTCCCAATTATGAGAAGGTGTTAATGCCAATTAAGTCAATTATTATGATAAATAGGTAATTAGAGAGAGGGGAAAGCAATGATTGATATTGGAAATGGTGATATTTTGTTCGGCAATAATATCTTTTTAATCCATAGCGGATTGACGAAAGATGAATTTTTAAATTCTAAATTTCATGCGGAAGTTTTAAATGAACAGGTACATACATTTTCTAATTACTTTTTAAAGCCCCAATGGATCGGTAATCATAATTTTTCAGTGTCCTTATTTTTCAACCCCCAAAATAGGATTGATTTTATTCAAATGAGTATGGTAAGTGATGGGAATATACCTGTATGGGATGATTGGTCTGAGGATAATGAACAAAACCGAAAGAAGGCTCATGATCAATGGTTGGAGGATAATATCGGCAAACCGCCTTATCAATACTCGTGGGGTAAGATATCATCCAACTATGACCCGCGTTCCGGATCCAGTATGATCACGATAAGATATCAATCATAAAGAAATGGTGAAGATGTTATCATGAAAATTAAGGGAACTTCATCTTATATAACGGTTGAAATTGATAATAAGACCGTAAAGATTCAGGGTGAAATGCTGGTAAACGGTTTCCTGGCTTATGCGGATACAATAAAGCATTGGGAACCGCCCTATCAGCGTATTGAAATCGATGAGGATACAAAAGCCAAGATTATTCGGGATGTTATTGACGAAACTAAAAATTCAAACTTTGTAATCCAGTTTGAATAGGAAGGACGGGTGGAGAAACTGGTTGAGAAACCTTGTCAATCCGGAGTGGGCAGAGAAATTAAGGAACGGATATCCAGAATAAAGGACTTGTTTAGGGAGTTGTTACGTCTTTTAGAAACCGAGGGCGGTGCGGAAGTCGACTACGCCAAAAAGGAATTGCAAAGAAACATTTTAATAATTGAAGAAGTTTTAAGTAATATAACTGTGGATTTTGATAAAGTGTTTGGTGAAGTCAAGGCGAGTTATCATAGTATGTATCCGCCCCATGGCGGGTTGACCGATTTCTTTGTTTGGAGAGATGACTTTGAAGAAAGAGTCAAGGCCAATCAGTCGCTGGATAATGTTAAAAATGAGTTGAAGGAAATATTGGATAGGTAATGGGGATCCATGGGTGGATGAAGGGATTTAGTAACTTAGCGGGTTTGAAATTGAAATGAATACCGGTGTTTTTTTAAAGAGCGAAAATAGGTCGCTCTTTTTATTTGACCGATTTTAAGATTATTTTGATTTTTGAGGGAAGAGGGAAGTCCATGAATTATGCCAAAGACCAAACCAAGGATACGACCTATGTATCGGTTAATGCATTGATCCAATCGAAAAAGAAAGGCCGCGGCTACTTACCGGCTTATGCCCAATTCCAGAAAGAGCAGAAACTGTCGGACACTCCTCCGGAAGAAGAGGTGGAGTCAAAGACGGTGGTGGCTCCGGAAAAGGCTCCGGCCGAGAATCCTGAGGAACATTCGGTTGCCAACGGGGGTCCGGTCCAAGGGGCGCCGGTTTCGGAAATAGAGGCTTCGCCGGGAAGCGCTTCGGAAGGTTCGGTGCCGGAAGCGGCCGGGCAGATTGAGCCATCGGGCGATTTAGGGCTGTCAAAGGATAAAGGCTTTGAGCTTGATGAAACCGATGTGCCAAAAGGGGAAGAAAAGGAGAGTAAGCCTGAGGAAAAACAAGTAATCCAAAAAAAGGGGATGACCGCCGGGAGCGGGGAGGGAAATGGGGATTCCAATTCAGATCCCGGGGCGGAACAATTCAAAGCGCTCAGCGGTAACGGCGAACCGCTGCCCGGTAGGGTTCAGGCCAAGATGGAGCCGGCCCTGGGGATGGACTTGCAAAATGTCCGAATTCACCGGGACGGGCAGGCTGGCGTCATATCTGAAGATTTAGGAGCCAGAGCCTTTACAAGCGGGCAAGACATCTATTTTAATCAGGGGGAGTATAATCCGGACACAACCACGGGCGATCATCTGATTGCCCATGAGCTCACCCATGTCAAGCAGCAGCAAACCATACCGGGGTTGCAATACCAGTTGCAAGTCCCGGCGGAGCGGGATCATTATGAGCGGGAAGCGGACGCCACTGCCGATAAGGCAGTGAACGATCCCCGACAACCGGAGACGAAGGTCAATGTAAGTTCCGGGTTGAACCTAAAGGGCGGGGACAGCGTGCAATTGGCCGCCAAACCGGAATCCAAAGCTGAAACCCCAAAGGAGAAGGATTCCAACTGGATTTTGGAGAAAATCGGCGCTTTGGTAAGGAATCTTCCCGGCTATGATCTCCTGGCCCTGGTAATTGGGCGCGACCCCTTGAGTGGTCAGGCCGTTAAAGGAGATGCCGTTGCTGTGGTCAAAGCGGTGATGGGATTCATCCCCGGCGGGGCGCTCCTTTTTGAAAATCTGGAAAAAGCGCGGATTATTTCCAAGGCCATCGCCTGGTTTAAGGAAGAATTTCAAAAAATGAATCTTAGTTTCGTGGCCATTAAAAATATGTTTACCCAGGCCTGGCAAGGGATTTTCGGCGCTCCTTCAGCCCAAAAACCCAAGGATGAGGGGTTTTGGGGCGGTCTGGTCAAAGGCGCCAAAAGGGTCGTGAATGCTGCCGGTAATGCCGTAAAGGCTTTACTCAGTCCGGAAGAAACCTTTAACAAGATCAAATCTATTTTTCTGGCACCGATTACTAGGATCAAAAATTTTGTTAGCAAGGCCGGGCCGAAACTGATGGATTTTATTTTTGAAGGGGCCATGACTTTGGCCGGATCGGCGGGGAAGAAGATTATGGGGATCCTCAATAAAGGAAAAGGGGTTTTGCAAAAGATTATCAGCGACCCGATAGGATTCCTCACAAACTTAATCGATGCGGTCCGCGGTGGTTTGGGGAATTTTGTCGCCCACATCGGGACGCACCTCCAAAAAGGCCTCGGCGACTGGATCTTGGGTACTTTAGGCAATGCCGGGATTATTTTGCCGGAGAAGCTAAACCTGACGGGGATTTTTAACCTGATGGCGCAGATTCTCGGAGTTACCTGGCGGGCTATCCGGGCCCAGGTGGTCAAAGGTTTGGGCCCCACAGCTGAAAAAGTTATGGCCCAAGTGGAAAAAGGCATCGCCTTTGTGGGGGACTTCATTACCAAAGGCCCAATCGCCTTGATGGATATGGCGGAAGAATTTTTGGGAGAGCTAAGAGCTCTCTTTTTTGATACCTTTATTACTTGGTTACGGAACACAGTTATTGGGAAAGCGGTAGAAAAACTAATCAGCATGTTCAACCCGGTGGGGGCGATTATCCAGGCCATTATCACGATTTATAATATGATACAATTTTTCATCGAACGGGCCAAACAGATCGCCGCCTTCGTCAACTCGGTCTTTAACTCCATCGCCGAGATCGCCGGGGGTAATCTTGCAAAAGCAGTGGCTGCAGTGGAGAATTCCTTGGCCAAAGCTTTACCGGTGGCGATCGGGTTTTTGGCAAACCTGGTAGGAATTGGCGGAATTGCGGCGAAGATCAAAGAGATAATTCAGAAAATTCGGGGACCCATTGATAAAGTCGTCGGGAAAGTGGTCGGGTTTATTGTGGGGAAGGCGAAAGAGCTGATTGGGAAGGTAAAGGAAACAGGAAAGACTGTTGTTGAAGGGGTTAAGGAGAAGGTTAGCAGTTTTACCGAGTGGTGGAAGGTTAGAAAGGGTTTCACGTCCATAGATGGAGAGAAACACGCTTTATTTTTTGAGGGAGAAGGGAAAAATGCAACATTAATTGTACAATCAAAACCGATTGCTATAGCGGAATTCTTAAAAAAGGCCAGAGATAGGAAGAATCCTAAAGATATAAAGTACGTTGACAATGCGGAAAAGATTTTTTCTCGAATAAAAATTCTTCAAGAGGAATTACCAGATAAAATAATCGGTAAACGATTGAATAATGACGTTTCTAATAAGGAAAAACAGGAAGAAGGTTTTTCTGAATTAAAACAATTATTGTTAGATTTAGCAGAAACATTGTCATATATACAAATTAACGACGAAAATAAAGAATTTCCACCGGTAATTTATCCACCATTTGTAAATAATGTAAAAGCCGCAGAAGAAACGAAAGTAGCTTTTCTGAATAAGATAAATGGTTTTGCTAAAGGTTCAACAGCAGGGGCACATTCAGGAAAATTACTTGGATGGGACAAAATAGAAGAATATGAATTAACTAATGGCCGGGGAGGGACTTTTGTTAAAATGCACCTCATCCCGGAATGTCTTGGGGGTTATGCTACCGATTCCAATCTGACTCCCGGCGAGGCGAAACTTAATTCTACCTTGAGGGATCATGTCGAGCAACCCGCCAAAGAAGCAATAGGTGGAAAACAGGATCTGATTTGGTATGAGGTGCATTTAACTTATAATAAGGATGAGGAATATCAAGATTTTATATCGAGTATCAAAGTACAATGGGGATATTATGTCACAAATAAAGGAGGGAAATGGGAAAAAGATACCAAGGTTCAAAAAGAAGTGAATCAATCTGTAAGTCCGCCGGTATTTAAGGTAGAGACAATTAACATTAATCAAGAAACTGATTCTAAAAAAGTTCGCAACGCCTTGAAGATATCTCGAACAAAAGCTGAATTGATCATTGAGGAACGGATTGAGAATGGTATTTTTAAAAAGGTTGACGATATTTTTGATAGGGTTGAAGGGTTATCTTCAGAGCAAAGAAATTCAATAAATAATTCTTATGTAAAAAGATACTTTTATTTTTGAGTGAGGTGATAATATACATGTATCAGATTTTTGAAAAAAGAGTTTTCGAAACATTTGAAGGGCTTAAGAATACAAAGAAAGTTATAATAAAAGGAATATCAGAGGATTTTGAAGAGTTACCTGAAGATAGAATAAAAAAAAGAATTCTCCGAGTAGAAACTGATTATAAAGTTAAAGTACCAGAAGAATTTTACCCATATATTTTTTCGTTGGAGAATTTAAAATTAAACTGGTCTATTGATTTTGGTGAATATTTCGAAACCGGTGGAGAGATGTATGTTTGGAATTTTTCCAGAATGTTTCTTAATCCTCTAACCACTTTTGATAAAGATAATGTTCCACCTCATGAGGCAAAATTACTGAAACAAGGATATCGTTTTTTTGATTTTCGTTCAGCATCAGGAGATATGGCTGCTGTAAAAGTGAACGATGGACAAGTTGCGCCTAATGTTTACTGGGTGCCTGCGGCAGAAGAACCGATTCAATTAAGTATTTCCTACCCGGAGTATATGGAACATATCTTGAAAACCAGAGGGTTGCATTTTTGGGAATATCTTTTTTCCGATTTAAGTTTTGATGAGGTGGATTTTAATCTTGAAGAGGAATTGAATGAACGTTTGCCATATTTAACGATGTTATTTCCGGATGAAGACTTTAGTGAGTATTTTGAAAGATTTGAACGAATGAAATCCAAAGTATAATTAGACTAGTTATTATATTTATTGTTACGGAGAGGAACCAAATGTCATCATTAGACCAAAATGCTAGATTGATAGAACAAGATTCACTATGGCTTCAAGCCATCATTATTCAGCGGATCAAAAACTTGATCAACCGGGACATCCCGGAACAACCCGTTGAACTAACTCCCCCTGCTTTGGATTTAAGCGAAGCAGGGATTTTTTATGCCGATTTTCTACAGAAATATGACTTAACTCCCGAGGAGCGCCTGGTGCTGGTATTAGCTTTGGCCCCCGAGGTTCAACCGGAATTGTTGGATTCTCTTTTGAACCGGCATGACGGGATTGAAAGAGTCTATACTGAAGTGGGAGGGATTGGGAGCCGCGGTTTTAACGGGTTTATTCCTACATTGAAAACAGCTCTTTTCCTTTTGGGCGGGCCAGGGATTAGTCAACAGTTGGGGTATATGGAGTTATTTAATCCCCAGGGTAAACTATACGGGGGGAATATTCTCCGGGAGGTCCGCACGGAAGAAGGCAATCCGGCTTTCCACAAGCAATTGGCATTGAGCGAGAATGCTTTGAGCCTGATTTTAGGCGGCGAAGATATACAGCATGAATACAGCGCCAACTTTCCGGCCCGGCGCCTTACTACTTTCATGGAGTGGGAGAATCTGATCCTCCCGGAATCAACCGTAGTCCAGCTTAAAGAACTCCTGATCTGGCCGGAGCATGGACAAAAGCTGATCGAGGATTTGCAGATGGCGAAAAACATCCAACCCGGATACCGGGCGTTATTTTACGGTCCGGCGGGGACCGGTAAAACATTAACCGCCGCGCTCTTCGGCAAAAAAGTGGGTAAGCCGGTATACCGGGTGGATCTTTCCCAACTCGTATCCAAGTATATCGGCGAAACCGAGAAGAACCTGGAAAAGATCTTTAGCGCGGCCGAAAGCCACGACTGGATCTTGTTTTTTGATGAAGCGGACTCCTTATTCGGCAAACGAACCAGCATCGGCACTGCCAACGACCGTTTCGCCAATCAGGAGACGGCCTTTTTATTGCAGCGGATCGAAGTTTGTGAGAACATTGTCATCCTGGCAACGAATTTAAAGTCCAACATGGATGAAGCCTTTACCCGGCGTTTTCAATCGGTTATTCATTTCCCGGTGCCGGGTGAGATGGAACGGCTGCAGTTATGGCAGGGCGCTTTTTCCCCTAAAGTGACCCTGGAAAAAACGATTGACTTGAAAGAAATCGCTCAAAAATATGACATTGCCGGAGGCTCTATTATCAATGTGGTCCGTTATGCTACCTTGATGACTGTGGCCAATGATGGGGCAAAGATTACTTATAATGACTTGATGGATGGTATCCGGCGAGAATACGCCAAATTGGGGAGAACGGTATAGGAACGGGAGAGGATATGAATGATTTATGCGGAGAGTCAGAGTAAAACTAGCAATTACGTATCGATCAATAGTTTGATTCAAACCAAAAAAAATAACGGTATCGATTTTATTTTACCATCCGCCACTACTGTGCGAGCAAACTCAGTCAATGAAGAATCAGAGCATACAGAACCCATCCAAAAACAAGCAAATTACACTGGTTTGCCGGACAACCTGAAAACCGGCTTGGAATACCTTTCGGGTTTTTCTATGAATGATGTCCGCGTCCATTATAACTCTTTCAAACCTGCCCAGATGCATTCATTAGCCTATACTCCAGGGACGGATATCCATGTTGCACCCGGACAAGAGAAGCATTTGCCTCATGAAGCTTGGCATGTGATTCAGCAGATGCAGGGCAGAGTAAAGTCGACCTTTCAGATGAAAGGCGTGGAGGTAAATGATGATGCCGGATTGGAACGGGAAGCGGACGAGAGGGGGGAGGCTCTGGGACAATCAAGGCATCAAGCGGTTGCTAAAGACTTAGCAATTCCTGAGACTTTAGCCGACTCATCCATTATTCAACCCAAGGTCGGTTTTGAGTTTGAAACTGCAGTTCAAATTGTGACAGAAACTCCAAAACCTCAGTATAAAGTTCCTTATGGAGTCACCGTATTTGAGAGTAAAGATGGGGGATGGGCAATTAAGTCGGATAATAGTAAGGTGGAGTTTGTAACGAAAGAGGTAGATGATAATGATTCAGGGCGTGAGAAGTTAATTGAGGTAATGCACCAGATAGTATGCTGGGCCTACAAAATGGCAGAGCTTACTCAAAGGGCCTCCCCACTGGGGAGCGGAAAGCTCAAAGATGTGGAACCATCTTTGGGATCTGCCAACCAATATGCGAAAAAAGATATCGTTTTGCATACGTTAGGTATTCAGGTTGATAAAGTCACCGCTGCCCCGCAAGCAACCGGTGGTGTCAAGCTTGATAAAATACCCTATCTAATTGATAAAATGGTAAACGTAAAATTGGAGCACCTTAAGGGGAGTAGTACTTTTGAGGCTCAGCATCTTCCTCCCGAATTGAAAAAAACCGGAGACCAAGATAATGACGAATTCGAATACAAGTTAAAAAAAGAAACTTATGAAGCAATAACTTTGCCTTTCCTAACGATACTGCAGGAACAGGGATACAATATCCAAGAAATAAGCTATAGTGTAGGCGCGGAGAGCCTCATTTGCTTGGCGTTTTTGACAAAAGCAAAGCAACAAGTTGAAGAGTGGTTGAAAGAAATTGAGGAATTTGCAAATGAATCGGGTAAATCTGAAGAATTTCAGCGGGAATATGGTATCCCGGTCGGCCAATTTAGAAAAACTACGGGAAATTTACAAGGTTTATTGGCTCTTGTTATAAGCTATCTTCATATCGGTAACATTAATCAAAAAGCATTACCTTATACTAAGGCCATTGCCACTTTGATGTCGCGTACCAATATTTATGCGCTCTATCAGTTACTTACACCCGAGGAAAAGAAATTATTTACCACAGAGATGATTTTTTATATCAGTGGGTTAAAAGATGGCCGACTCTTTGCGGGCGGTTTTATGCAAGAAGAGAAACCTCTTCCCGGCCCATCGCGTTCCGAGTGGATTGAGTCAATTATTAAGGGGACTCCCGTAGATGCATCGACCACATTGCCTTTCGACCGGCTTTCTCAGGGAAGTAAAACATTAGAAGCACTTAATTCCACTTCTTTAGGGGCTTTCAAAAATCCTGATTATAACCCTCGTGATCAAAGAAACAACCTGGCGGTGTTGGAAATACGAAACATCCCCAAAAATCAGGGAGTTAATGATTGGATGAGTACGGCATTGATCATTTTTGACCTTTTCCGGGAATTGAATGAGACACCTGAAGAAAAGTCCCAAAGACTGGAACGGGAGTCAGTGCGCAGTCGGCGGATGAAAGATGAAATCTCAAAAGCGCGTGGAGCGCGTGGAGATTATATGTACTATTATTAGATTAGGCCAAGCAGCCTTAATCGCTTGCAGCAATTTCCCTCAAAGAAATATTTTAACCGAAGGTCTGCGCTTCAATCATGACGGTGCTGCCTTTATTTTTTCTATTGAGCGGTTTCATATGGAAGAGTAACCGCGAACTTTAAGTTCGAAGCCGTTGATCCCTAAAAGATTTTTGGCCCCAGAATCATCGATTACTCTTCCCGCAACGGGAAGAGCTTGTGTCCGAGGACACGCGAGTTAGGTCTATACCAGATTGTCGGCATACTAAAGTATTTTCTAAGTAGGGAAAAAATATTTTTGAAGATCTTTTTAAGATGTTGAGAGCAGATGCAGGCATTTATGCGCCTATATCATTTGAAAGGATGGGATGATTGAATGAATCAAACCGAAAAATTGCTCAATGATTACCTCAAGACGAAGCTTCATATTTTGAAGTGGCTCCTAATTATCAGCATGATCATTTGGGGATTATCCTGTTACCAAGAGAAAGAAATCCGGGTTCAGAAACTTCAGCAACGGCTTGATCAGCAAAAAAAGCAGATGAATCAGTTGCAACAAGAGGTCGCGAAAGTAAAAACAGTAAAGCGAATTATGGCTTTCTATGGTTGTAATGATGAAAAGATATACGGGGAAATCATGAAAACCTGGGATCCGGTAATGGTAGCCATTATTATTGGGATCGAAAGCGAATACCGGCAATATGCCATCAGTTCCGCCGATTGTTACGGCTTAATGCAAATCAGTTGGGAACACGGCCTGGCCGATCCCTTTGATATTCGAACCAATATAAGGTTTGGGGCTTATTATTTAAAAGAACAATTTAAGCAGTTTAAAACGATCGATGGAGCCATATGGGCCTATAATGCCGGTCCCGAAAGGGTGGGCAAATTTATGCCGGAAGAGACGAAAGCTTATATTCGAAGAGTCAAGGTGATGATGGAAGCCTATCGTTGTCAGGAATTGGGAATGATTGGCGAGACTTAACTGTAAAGGGTTACTTTTACAAAGTCCAATCTATTAAACAAGAGGTTGAAGCAATGAAACAGAAAATTTGGGATGATGGTTTCGGTATTTTAATCTTATTTACATTCCTGGTGGGACTGTATTGGTTGGGCGGCGGAGGGGGCGAAGGATTGGCGGAAGATTCCTACCGTCCGAATTCCAAGGTTGTTCAAGGATTTAATGGATATCCTTGACTGTTTTTTGAAAAGCTACCTGGTTCTAATGGGAATTTCAAAAATATCTTGGATTATCAACAAAAATTGATATTTATGCAGTTAAACGAGTTTTGTTGGGGCACTTTTAGGGCACCAAAAAGCCCTAAAACCGTGATATATTATTAGCATCCGATAAGAAAATCGCACCGGAAACTCCCGAGAGCGGTTTTTTTATAAAGAATTTTATTGGACTATGGCGGGCCTTTTTGGACTAGGCGGGTATGATGTGCCAGGAAATACGCAGGGTGGGGCGGGGCACAAGATAATTCCGCTTTATTTAAAGTAGAATAAGGCGGTTATTTTGTAAAGGAGCGGTTTCATGAAGAGAGTCAATTTAAGTGAGATTTTTGGTAAGATTCAACTGGTTAACGATTTTCCCGATTACCGGGTCCGAGTGGTCGATAGTTTTCCCGATTTAAAAGTGCAAATTGTAGAGGAACTCCCTGATGGTCCCGGTAAATGGCAACTGGTTGGAGAGTATCCCGATTATAAGATTCAAATTGTGGAGGAATTTCCTGATTTCCAAATCCGATACGTTAGTGAGTTTCCAGGTTTGGTGTGACTATTGATTAAAAACTGTGGGGCTTTTTGACGCCAATTTCTTCAAAGTCATAGTGTATCGAGAATGGTAAATCAACCAAAAACCGCACTGGGAAATTCCTGGGCGGTTTTCCTTTTTTAGCGGTGAGCCCAAGTTTTTTTGGGAGGGTCTTATGTGCCAGATAGAGCGTAGGGTGGGGCGCGGCACAATCAAATTTAGCTGCTTTATTTGGTTTACGAATAAGGCGGCTTGTTTTCTATCAAATCATTTCAGCTTAATAGATTCGTCCATAGAATGGCAACACCAATTAACGTTACAGAGGCCAGCAATCATTGGACGGATTTGTTAAATAACTAAGTTCCTCCTTATTTTGTTCCGAGAGTGGGGCTGAGGATTTCGAGAAGGCCCCGGGTTTATGTGCCGGGAATACGCGGGGTAGGGCGCGGCACAGATGGAAAAGAGGCTGTTGCAAAAGTGATTAAAATCAATGAGAAATACAATATATACCATAAATAATGCGTTAGCTTTGCATATATTGTATTTCTCTATCGATAAATCTTATTTTGCAACAGACCCTTATTTTTTGGCCGGTTAGAGCTTTGAAGCGGAGGGACGGACAGGCCAATCGAAACCTCGGAAGGAGGTGATGCGATGTAGAGATTAAACGAACACCCAATGTGTCGTCACCAAGGGAAAGGCGGTAATAAAGTATGGCATGGAATTTAAAAAATATTGAAGTCGCATTACAAACCCGGCTTCAGGCGCGAGGGCCGCTGGTGGATCTGGTGGGGGATTCCTCCCGTATAAAGCCGGATGAAACAGAAGGCGCTTTATATCCGGCGGTAAATTTCCGGCTGAGTGAGTATCCGAATCTCAACAATCAGCATAAAATCGAACTTTATTTATATATCGATATTGATAAAGACACTTCCGGTAGGATTAATCACAATAAGTGCCTGGATATTGCCGCAGAAATTGAAGGGGAATTGTTTTACAAGCCTCAAGTCGCCAATCCGGTGAAATTGTTGGATCTCTCCCCCTTTCATTACCGCTGTGTGCGCCAGGAGAAATTTTTCGACTCAGGGCCAATCTTGCGGGAAAATGCTACCGATAAATTGCGCCAAACTCAACAGTATCTATTAATCATTGAAGATTACTCGTAAAAACAAACTTAAAGGAGAAATGAAACAATGGCAGGACAAGTGACTAATTTAATTTATGGGGTACCCAATTATATCAAAATCGGGGCTTACGGTGCGGCAGAGGCGGATTGTGTCGATGTTGGCTTTACCGATGCCGCCCTTGAATTGATTCCCAAATTTGAAATTGAAAAGCGGGTCGTCAATCAAGTCTTGGGTGCGGTCGACGCCAATATGAAAGGCGTTTCTTTCCAGTTAAAAATGACTTTGGCTGAAGCCTCCATGGCAAACTTAAAGATGGCGCTTTCCTTACCGGATGCCAATTTAACCGGAGGCGTTTTAAGCGTCGGTTCCGGAATGGGTATCCAAAAGAAAACAATTTATATCCAGGGTCCGGGACCCGATGGCGGAACCCGGAGTATCAAGATTCAAAAATGTTATTTGAGTGAACCGGGTTCTTATGTAATGGATAAGAAATCAACCAATGTTCAATTAACCTTTGAATTATTAGAAGATACATCCGCGGCAGATCCAAAACAACAATGGATGACTATTACGGATGCTGCGTAATGATTGTTTTTAATACATGATTAAGTTGTTTTGAACCTGTACTATCACCCAGGGTTTGCACCCTGGGTTGTAATCTAACGAATCAATGGAGGCATCGTAAGAATGAGTACTATAAACCTTTCTCCGAGAGTCATTCGGAGAAATCGCGCCGAGGTTGTGATTAGGGAAAAGACCTATGTAATACAAGGTTTGACTATTGCAAACCTGGAAAAGCTCAAACAAAGTATTACCGGGTTATTGGATACGGTATTTGGAAAAGTTAGCGAACTTCAGCAGCAGAATTGGACTTTGGGCCATTCCCATAAAAAGAGCTTATTAGCTCGGATATTTCGGAGAAAGAAATTGCCGGTTATCCCCAGTGAAACTTTGAATTTTGTGAATGACGTACTGAATTCGATTTTAAAAGAACCCTTAGCATTATTAGAGTCGGCCAGTGGATTACCCCACGAGTTTTTCGATCCCGCGCAGCCGGATAAATGCCTGGCAATTGAAGAGATTAAGCAATTGGCGGAGGTTGTATTTGAGGTAAATGGCTTGGATTTTGTTTGGACGGCACTGAAACAACTGGGGAGTCAGATGATCGAATCAATACCGAAGAAGCCATCAGTGCCGTCTGCCAGTGGTATGGATATTCCATCGTTGAATTAGAGAATGAATTTTCCTATGAACAAGTCGCCTGGCTTTATTCCGACGCTTTGAAAAGGGAAAATATTCAGACCGCTATGATGGCCGAACTTAATTATCAAGCTTTGGTGGTGGCATTGGTCGGGGTGTTAAACAAGGCTTTCGGCGATCATGGAGAAATTCCGGAAAAGCTTGGAATTATGGATGTTTTATTCAATATCGACCAACCGACCCCAAAGTCGCTTCGCCATTTTAAAGAAGGTGCGCCGGATGTTTTAACGTTATTTTAGTATGAGATATGGAGGTGGTGTGATCTTGAGTACGGTTGACGATCAAAGTTTGAAGCAGAGTAATCAGGTCAATATGAAAATTGATAACCGGCAAGTGACGGAATTAGCACAATCTATTACCGACCTGATAGTTTTAATCGATAAGATGGGTGGCAACGCTGAGGAAGCTATTAAAAAAATTGACTTGAACAAGGTTATCGATGAATTTGATCATGTAAGCACGCTATTAAAAAATAATTTGAATTCAACAACCCAAATCTTGCAGAATTTAGACTCGGAATGGCAAAAGACTACCCAGAAAGTAGACTTATTTAAACAAAAATTATCGGATACAGCGGCAAATGGTTTTGATAAAGCGTTTAAGGGAGCATTGGCTTTCGATAAGAATGCGATGCAAGCCGGTTTTAATGAAGCGAAGAATGCGGTTACCGGTTATGTAGATGACATGGCAAGCGCCGTCAAGCAATCATTTAACACTTTGGGTAAAGCGGGAACGGCAATTTGGGGCAATCTCAAAAACGGCGCCCAGGATGTTTCGAATTTTTTCAAAGGAGGATCGCGGCAATCTCCAAAATCCAATGAAAAAATCAATAATTCCAAGGAATTGCAACAGCTTAACAAAGGAAATAAATCCGAATTAAACTTAGCCCAAAAAACTGCTTCGGAGAAGAACAAAATTGCCGAATCTGCTGCAAAACAAAAAACTAAAATTCTTCAAAAGGAAGAAAAGAAACAGCAAAAGGATGTTCTTGGAAACATTAATAAAGGGTTATCAGCCAGCAAGAATATGGTCAATAATCTTTCCGGCATGTTTTCCCAATACTATGCAGCGCGTTCCCAAGCCATTGATCTTCAGTATAATTTAGAGAAACAGCGAATCTTAGAGTCCACGATGTCGGAAGAAGAAAAGAAAAAAGCTATCGACGCCCTGGACGCTGACACTCAGAAGAAAAAGAAAGAGCTGGCCAAGGAACAAGCCCAAACCAATAAAGCCGTCGGTATATTTACTGCCGTGATTGATACGGCGCAGGCAATTGTGGCTGCCTTAAAGGCTGGCTGGCCACAGTGTATCGCTTTTGCGGCAGCTGCGGCAGCACAAGGGGCCGTCCAGATCGCCACGATTAAATCCCAGCAAATCCCGGCCCTGGCATCGGGAGGTGTTATTACTTCAAAAGGTATGGCTCTGGTTGGCGAGCAGGGGCCGGAGCTGGTAACCTTACCGGACGCGGCTTCGGTAATCCCGTTAAACCGCCCCCAACTCAGCGCAACCGGAATGGGTGGTTTCGGGACCGCCAATATCATCCTGGATATTGACGGCCGGACCTTGGTCAAACAACTGGGCACTCCCTTACGGGATATGATCCGGATTAAAACCGGGCTTAAATAAGGAGGCGGCGTATTTGATAGTAAAAATCAACGGTATTCCAGTCAACTTTATCAATGAGAGTATAAGCATTGAGGATACCATCGGGGAACGTTCCACCGCCTCTTTTGTAGTCTGGGACGAGGCCGGGACCAGTCATTACCGGAAGGGAGAACCTTACCAAATATTTGATAACGATGGGGATTTGCTGATTTCGGGAGTGATTGAAGACTCCAAAGAAGAGGAGTGCGGTCCCCATGAGCCCGGGATCCTTCATAACATTACCGGGGCTGATAATCATTATTTCGCCGACAAACGGATCGTAGCCCGCTCTTATACCAATATGACCGCGGGGGGGATCGTCAGGGATCTGGTAGAGTATTATTTAAATCCGGAAGGGATTTATGGGGATGAAATTACCATCCAGGACGGCCCGGTGATTACCGAGGCCGTTTTTAATTACATCCCGGTTACCGACTGCCTGAATTCACTGGCGGAGAAGGCCGGTTTCTGGTGGAATATCGACAGCCGCCGGATATTACACTTTGTTTCCAAGATAACCTACACCGCGCCATGGGAGTTGAGTTCAGTCCAGATCCTGGACGTACCGGAGGTAACTCAGGGTAATCCCCAATACCGCAATAAACAATATATTCTGGGAGGAAAGGATATTACCGATCCTCTTACGGAAGTCAAGAAAGGGGACGGGCAAAGCAAGTCATTCACCTTAGGGTTTCCCCTTGCTCAGGAACCCATCCTCAAAATAAATAAAAATAACGGGTTGGGGTTTGTGGCAGTTGCCCCGTCTAAGATTGGAATTAAGGGTAAAGACAAGGAAAAGCAGTGGTATTGGAGCAAAGGCGATCCGGTAATCGTTCAGGATGATGACGATGAGTTGGTACCGGTTTTGCGCGAGACGGACTTATTGCAAGTGACCTATCAAGGGGAATTTCCAGTGGTAGCGGTTTACTCCAGCGCGCCGGAGATTATCCGGTTGCGGGATTTTCAGGGTTCCGGGAGCGGGTTGGTTGAAAATGTGGCGAATGAAGAGACCAACAGCAAAGACGCGGCTTTGCAGAGTGCGGTCGCAAAGATCCGGCAATATGCGGTTGATGGCCGGCAACTTCAATTCCAAACGGACTGCAAAGGCTTAAAGCCGGGTCAACTACTAAAGGTCAACCTTCCCAAGTATGGACTAAACGATCTGGAGATGTTAATCCAGACGGTCCAGATCCAGGATGATGTTTCTAGGCTAATCTATGATGTGACGGTTATCGAAGGTCCCATCGACGAGAGCTGGGCGGTGTTCTTTTACAATTTGACAACCGCCAAACAACAGGTGATCCGCGAGAATATCAGCGAGGAAGAAATCTTAGTCTTATTTGAACAATATCATAAAACCTGGCTGGAAAATGATGGTTCAAATATCTTCAGGACTTGTTACCCAACGAATAATCTTTATCCGGATGACGCTTTATATCCCCAATTTGGGGAGGATGACAGGGTCAAGTATATGGTTTTGCTCGATGAGCTAGATCACGAGATCGGCAGATTCAGCCCGATTCGTTACCCAGTCCGGGAAGGAAAAAATATCACTTCAACCTTTTATATCCAGCCAGACAAGGGTATCGGTTCCATTGCCAAATTGGCTTGGTATGGCGGGACCATGGCTTCCCTGTATCCGGAGAGCGGAGTCAAGATCGACGAAGTGGTTTTTAATCACCAGAAAACCAATCTGGAAGTTTTACAATTTGAAAGAATAGATACGAAAGGATGGTAAACCATGAATACGGTGGAATTTGTGGATGGCAACGCGCCCGGGATCAGCGCCGCCCTGTTAAACGAACCTTTTCACCTGAAAGGCGCTTCGTATGACGAGGGCGTGATCACGGTAACCATTGGCCCCGGACGGGCCAATTTTGGGGGAGGACTTAGCGGAATTGTTGAGAAGCTTTCTGATAGCAGCTTGACTATCAGTACTCCGGCGGTCAACACCACTTATTATATTTTTATCGAATCTGACGGCACTTTTTCTTATGACACCTCTTCATTACCGAAAATGGGGGTATTGATTGGCAGTGTGGCTACAGGCGATCCTGTTACTATTTTGACTCGGGATGATTTACGAGGAATTTTACCTGGGCCTATAACCATTAGGACTGGCGGTTTAAAAGTTTTCACCTCTTCAGGAACTTTTACTGTTCCCGAGGGCGTCACAACCATCTATGTAAGCATGTGTGGCGGTGGTGGAGGGGGAAATAACAACTTGACTAGCACTTGGGCTGGCGGTGGTGGCGCAGCGGCTGTTTACAAAAAGCAATTTACAGTTATCCCGGGTGAATCTATTCCAATCACTGTTGGAATCGGAGGCTCAACAGGATCGACAGGCGGTACAAGCTCATTTGGTTCGTATTTCAGCTGTGCTGGCGGTGGTGGTGGGGCACCCGCTGGTTCTTATGGTTTAGGTGCCCCTGGTGGTGCTGGTGGTGAAAGAGGTACACAAGGCATAGGAGGAGCTAGTTTATTTGGAATCGGTGCCTCGTCATCTTCTTATATTGCTGGCGGTTATGGTGCAGGAGGGGTTTCAACCTTAAGCCCATATTGTAAGGGTACTGACGGGATGGTAACAATTGAATGGTAAAGGGGGATATTAATGCGAGTAGCTCAGACTATCTACAATAAAGCCCATTGGATTTTTACGACCGGTGAAACAATGGAGCAACTAAAATCCCGTTTTGCCCCGGATTTGGTTTTTATTGATATTACGGATAAAATCAACGTGCAAGAGGGTTGGGATTATGATGCGGCGACCGGAGAATTTGGCGAGCCGGTTGTATTGGTAACCAAAAATTCTATCAATGCCACTTACTTGCCGCAATTTCAAACGCTGCAACAGTCGTATACAGCCGCATTATTGACGAGTAATACAACAAGCGCAGCATCAATCCAAAGCGATTATCAAGCATTGATCGGGGAATATAATGCAGCAATGGAGGCGGTTAAGAATGGCCGATAGTTATTGCCCGGTGTGTGGCAGTCAATTAGACTCGAGTGGGAAGTGTACTCATTGTAAGTATCAAAAATAACTGTCCGGTTAATCTGGATGGTTTTTTGATATCTGATTATGAAGTTAATTCAGCAGATTATTTGGATGTAGTGATCTATCAGCTATCTATTGATTTAAAATCAAAAGAATATCTCCCGCAAAGGCGCGGAGGCGCAGAGAAATGACTAATTATGCTTTGAGACTATGTTTTCTGGCTTAAACGTATCTTTTTCATGAGTTGCCAACTGATATCACAAATTACCAAAAAATATCTTGCAAAGCGCATCTCGCACTCTGCGCCTGCAGCACCAAAAGGTGCTGACGCCTCTGCGGGAGAATAAATAGGCGGCTTGAGTTGAGTACTAAGCTGATTTATCTTTATAACCATGTTTTGATATTTAATTCAACTTCCTCTAGCTAGAGCTGCTTATAATACAGAAAAACTAAAAATATGCAGCTACACGCGATTTACTCCGGCGCTTTTATGGCACCAAAAAGCTCTAAAACCATGATACATTATTAGTATCGGATTAGAAAAAACCGCACCGGAAATCTCCCGGAGCGGTTTTTTTATGGAAATTTCATTGCCGAGTGGCGAGCCCATTTTGACGGGCGGGTCTTATGTGCCGGGTAATGCGCAGGGTGGGGCGCGGCACAAGTCAATTCGGGGGTTGTCTTCTGCGTAAGAATATTTAAATTCTTAGAGGACAGCCCCTTTTATAATCTGCATAATAGATTCATCCATAGAATGGCAATACCAATTCTAGTAAACGGCCAGGAATCAGTGGATGAATTTATTACAATAAAAAATAAACTTGGAAGAGGTGATTGCCGCAAGTGTCAATTCAATGGGCACAAATTTGAAAGGAGGCAGATGTTTATATCGGCAACAAAAATGGTAAATGAAACGGATGCTATTTTAAACCGCCTTGATCCCTTCGGGCCTCAAAGGCCTTTAGGGGAAGGACCGGTCAGAGTCAAACGACCGGCGGTAAAGACGGGATTACAGGGGGAGAGGGCATGACTCCACTGGCATTGCAAGAATTTTTGGTAACTGAAATCTCTGCATTATTGGAAGGCTTTCAATTGAAAAATGAAGCCGGCGAGCTTTCGAATATCTCGGTGTTGTCACAATATTCACCCGTAAATGATAATAGGCAAGTGGTTCCTAAGTTTCCCTTTGTCCGGGTGATGCTTAAATTCGCGAAAGACCCGAGTGAGCTGGCTCCCTATCGATGCGTTGTGTTATTCGTGGCCGGGGTTTATGACAATCATCTTGATTGCCAGGGTTATCGTGATGCCATCAATATTTTGCAAAAGATTTATGATCATTTGATGCGTAAACGGGTCTTCGGCCAAAAATATGAAGTCGGATACCCTGTTCACTGGTTGTTAACGGATGATATGTGGAAGTTAACTGAGGACAGATGGCTGACCGGCGAAAAATGGAAACTGACTGACGAGAGCAGTTACCCTTATTTCTATGTGGGATTAAAAACGGTTTGGAACATCGGTAAGATTACAGTGACAGATACTTTATCGTAAACGATTTTTTCGTAAAGAAAGGGGAAAATAATTTGTCTTATACACATGGAGTTTATATTCAAGAAAATTCAACTTCGGTAGTGGCTCCCATAACGACCGGCAGCGCGGTCCAGTTTATCGTGGGGACTGCGCCGGTTAATTTATTGGGAGATCCGTCAAGTGCGGTTAATAAACCTGTTTTGGTAAATTCGTTGGCCGAGGCCAAAACCAATTTCGGGTATTCGAATAATTTTGAGAAATTTACGATCTGCCAATCGGTGAACGCTTCTTTTAATGTTTATAACGTTGCGCCGCTGGTTATTGTGAATGTACTCGACCCGGAAAAGCATGTTGTTACAATCTCCAATAAGGTTTATTCCATCTCCGGCGGTATGATTACCGTGGCCGAAGAGGGAGTTTTATTGAAGAATTTCACGGTTAAAAGCGCCGATGCGGCAACTTCTTATACTGAAAATACCGACTATATCCTGGCTTTTGATGAAAAAGGTTATCTGGTTGTCTCTATCCTCAGCAGCGGGTCAATCAAATCAGATATTACCCAATTGGCTTTGAGCTATAAACAGCTTGATCCTTCCTTGGTAACGAAAGAAGATATTATCGGCAGTTATAACACGGCAACCGGTAAGTATACCGGATTGCAAAACATTGAACAAGTCTACCCGAAGCTGGGAGTGGTTCCGGGGTTGATCGTGATTCCCGGTTATAGCCAGATTCCCGCTGTTGGTATCGGAATGATTGCCAAAACTGAAAATATTAACGGTTGTTTTAAATGCATGGCTGTTCTTGATGCGGACACTTCTAAAACTAACGGGGCTTATACCTATCAAGATGTATTGGACTGGAAGAATGATCATTCATATACCAGTGAAAACGCCATCGTTTGCTGGCCGAAAGTCGCCATTGATGACGCTCAATATTGGTTCAGCGCGGTGGCTGCGGCATTAATCGCCTATACGGATGCTGATCATGACGATGTGCCCTATGTATCGCCATCCAATAAAAGATTCAGCATTACGGGAACGGTTTTGAGCGACGGTTCGGAGGTCTATCTGACCCAGGCTCAAGGCAATTACTTGAACGGCAATGGAATTGTAACGGCGATTAATTTAAATGGCTGGCGTTTGTGGGGCAATAACACCGGAATCTATCCCTCCAGCACCGATGTGAAAGACCGGTTTATTCCGGTCCGCCGGATGTTTTCCTGGTGGGGCAATAGTTTCATTTTGACTTATTTCCAGAAAGTTGACGACCCGATGAATACCCGGTTGATCGAGGCCATTGTGGACAGTGAAAATATCCGCGCCAACGGCTATAAGGCCCGCTATCAACTGGCTGACGCCCGTATTGAATTTGTGGTGGATGAGAATCCCACCACCGATCTTTTGAACGGTAAAATCACTTTCCATCAATACTTGACACCGTATCCGCCCGCGGAAACGATTGTCAATACTCTGGAGTTTGATGCCGATGCCTTAACTACAGCTTTGGGAGGGAAATAATCATGAGTGTAAATGCGATTCCTGAAAAGATCGTCAATTTCAATATTTACGATGAAGGGGAAAAGTTGATCGGGATTTCCGGAGAGATCAAGCTGCCCAAGCTTGAAGGGAAAAGTGAAACCATCTCCGGGGCCGGAATCGCCGGGGAGTTTGAAAGCCAGACCCCGGGACATTTCGGCAATATCGATATTGAAATCCCTTTTCAAACCGTGCTGGATAAAAGCTTCTCGCTGATGGCGCCCGAAGGCAAGACCATCATTTTGCGGGGTTCCCAGCAAAGTTATGATGTTTCTGCTGGCGTCATTAATTTTGTTCCTTTAAAGATTACCTTGCGGGTGGTTCCCAAGGGCTTGGATCTGGGAACCTTAGGCGTAGGGAAAAAGACCGACACCAAAAACACGCTGACTGTCCTCTATATCAAGGTGGATGTGGACGGCAAGACCATGCTGGAACTGGATAAGCTGAACTTTATCTATAAAGTCGGCGGGGTTGACGTGTTTGAGAAAATCCGGGAACAAATTTAAGGGAGGGAAGAGGAACCATGGCGAGTGAATATGTAATTGAATTCAAAAATCCATATATCTTTGAAGAAAAAGAATATAGCCAAATCGACCTTTCCGGTCTGGAGTCATTGACAGCTAAAGATTTGATGGACGCCGAGAAGCAGTTCGCGGCCAGCGGGCAGGTGGCGGCCATCAACGAGATGAGCCTCGGCTATGTCTGCATTGTCGCAGCCAAGGCCAGTAAACAGCCGGTGGAGTTTTTTGAAAAGCTCCCCGCCAATGAAGCGATTAAAGTGAAGAATGCAGTGACCGGTTTTTTCTATTTATAGGATTTAGGCCGGGAGACGGACGGCAGCTGCTGAAGCTGGCCGTCCGTCTGGCTTTACAATCCTTTACCGGCATTGATTTTTTAATGAAGCTACCATTGGATGATTTATTTGAAATCGCCCAGGAGATAAAGGAGGCGAGTAGTAGAGATGGCGGAGAATAACAAAAATTCTGTGGCGGGTTCTCAAAGCAAGATTAATCCCGGTATAATTTCTCAGATGCAAAATTACGCGAGGATTCGCGAGCAATTACCAAAGCAAGCAGTAATGGCATCAAATACAAAGTATATCGAGAGTATCCCAAAGAGTCCCGAGTCAAATGCTAATTTAAAGCGAGCATACGAAATAGGTACTAAAATTACCAAAACTCTTTATGACAATTCAGCAATGATTTCTCTTGGTGTATATACACATGAAATGATGGTAAAAAAATATTCAGGCTTCAAAGACAAATTAACTAGATTAGAAGAATTGGCAAAGAAATCCGGAAATCCCAAGTTGGGAGAAAGAGCAGTTAGAATCTTGAATAAGTTTCCTAAGCTAGGAAAAGCAGAACTGGAAGTAGAAATAGCAAAAATCGGAGAAGCTACAAAAAACATAGGAAACCCAGGACTAACAAATCAATTTGGGAATGTTGTAAAAGAATCCAAAAAGTTGACACCATTTATGCCCAAGACTATGGTAGTTGCCTCAAAAATTGGGAAAATACCCTTGATAAACAAAGTATTGGCAGCTTTCGATGTTTTTACATTGGTGAAACCTTTTTATAAGTTATTAAGTAAAAGTAAGGAAAAACCAACATTTGGGGAATGGGTTGATAGTGGCATATCAGCTTTATCATTAACAGGAACTGTATTGGGTGTAATAGGTTCAATAGCATCAATTGCAGGTGCCACAGCATTGGCGGCAAGTTTAGCCCCTGTTATAGCTACAATAGGAACAGTCGCACTAGTAGCGGGTCTTGCTAAATTTGGCTATGATAAATTGTTAAGTGATGAGGCTTTAAAAGCAGCCCCTAAGAATAAAAAAATGCAAGCTAAACCCGTTATACCTATTGACCCATTTGAAATGTCCAAAGTTCTTAAGTATAATGTAATACCCAAGGATGCTCGTGTTGTGCCCAGAAACGCCCGTGGAACCTCTTATTTTCCCGGCGGTCTTTCATTAATCGGTGAGGAAGGCCCGGAACTGGTCAATCTGCCTCGCGGCAGCCAGGTCTTTTCCAATAGCAGGACCCAAAGTTTATTAAAGGGCATGGGAAGCGGCAGTACGGGGATATCGGTCAATTATTCGCCGCAAATCACCATCCAGGGCAATGCTGATGCACATGTGATGAAAACAGCCAGCGATAACTCGTATGCCGACTTTGAGCGGAAATTTAACGCATTGATGGACCGGCGGCGCCGGTTAAGCTTTGCCGGAGGTTGAGAAGATGTCTAGTACATATCAAACCAAACTGGGCGATACTTTTGACAGTATCGCCTTTGCTTTGCTGGGGGACGAAAAGTATACCAGGGAACTGATGGAGGCCAATCCGGGTTATTTGGATGTGGTGATTTTTTCGGGAGGGGTCAGTTTGACGATACCAGATATCAACAGTTCCAATAGCATACTGGGCAATTTGCCGCCCTGGAGGAGTGAATGATGAAGAGCAGACGGGCCAGTATACAATTAATTTATGAAGGCAAGAACATTACCGATGACATTAGCTCAGACTTAAAAAGTTTTACTTACACCGATAATGCGTCGGGCTCGTCGGATGACGTCTCAATCGAACTCAAGGACGACCACGGAAAATGGATTTCTTCCTGGGCGCCGTCCAAGGGGGATGTTATCATACCGACCATTATCACTGAGAATTGGAATCATGGTGGAGATTCACAAAGCCTTTATTGTGGGAGGTTTATCATCGACGAACCCAGCTACAGCGGCAGGCCGCGAATTTTAAGCCTGGGAGCAATCTCGGCGCCGGCGGATTCCAATTTTATGACAGTGAAGAGGAGTCGAACCTGGCAAAAGGCATCCATTAAAAAGATTGCCCAAACGATTGCCGACAATGCCAAACTGGCGCTCTATTTTAATTTACCGTCTGATCCGGTCATACCCTTTATCGAACAAAGCAAGGAGGCGGATGCGTCATTCCTTACTAACCTTTGTCAAAAGAATGGGCTGGCAATTAAGATCTACAATCAAAGAATCGTCATCTTCAACGAAATGGAGTATGAAATTAAACCATCAGTGCCGACAATCGGTGAAGCCGATCTGATGCAATGGAGCGCCAAAACAACTTTAACTGACACAGGGTATGATGGCTGTAAAATTGCTTATACCAGTCCCAAATCCAATAAGACACTGAGTTATACATATAGGCCGGAAGGCAAGACCGGGAATAAAATTTATCAGATTAATGATACGGCAACGGATTTGGCCGAAGCTGAGCGGTATGCCAAATGTAAACTACAACAATTAAATAAAGGCGAATATACTTTAAGCCTGGAAATGCCCGGTAATCTTGCATTATTCCCTACCCAAGTCGTCACCGTTGAAGACTTGGGTATTTTTAACGGCAATTATTACATTGACAGAGTCAGTCACAAAATAGGCGGTGGATTCACGACCAGCCTGGAACTTCATAAATGTCTGGTGGGATACTAAATGGTTAATTTAAAGAATTTGATCCGGATCGGGACTGTGTCATCGATTAATTATAAAGAAGGAAAGCTTAGGGTCTGTTTTGAGGACCAGGACAACATCGTCACCGATGAATTGCCGATGCTTTCATTTGAATATGAAATGCCAAATATCGGTGAATCGGTATTATGCTTGTTTTTGGGAAATGGGATCACCAATGGCTTTTGCCTGGGACGGTATTTTTATACTGATGATCAACCCAATCCAAATGGAGCGGATATTTATTGCAAACGTTTTTTGAGACAAGCGGCAATGGTCTACAATAGTTCAAGCAAGACCTTGACAATAAGCATCCCGGACACTAAGGATATTCATGTTGAAATCGATGGAAACCTAACTGTAGGTAAGGATTTAACGGTTACAGGGAATGTTTCGGTTGGGGCGGATTTAACGGTTACAGGGAATGCTTCGATTGGGAAGGCTTTAACAGTGAATGATGATGCGAAAATAGGGGGAAAAAGTTTTTTAAGCCATACTCATACTTCATCATCATCGGGTAATCCAACGGGGCCGCCATTATAAATGAGGTGATGCAATGATCGGATATTTTAATGACATTAGTTTTGAAGTTTCGGATGAACGGATCTACACCTTTAGCGGGTTTAAGCTTGAAGCTTCGGCCCGTTACAGCGCCCATGAGCTTATCGGGGTTAAGCCGAAAACCGAGTATGTGGCCCCCAACCTCCAAACGATTACGTTAACGATTAATCTCAACGGTAATTTTGGAGTTACCCCCAAAGATGAGATGCAAACCTGGATTTATCTGGCAGAGGCGGGTGAAGCGGATTACCTGGTTGTAGGTGAAGAAGTATTGGGGGATGATTTATGGATCGTCAAATCCGTGAGCGAGGCCTGGGATACTTTTTTTAACCAGGGCGAGCTTTTTTCCGGCAAGATTGATGTGACATTTGAAGAGTATATCGCTTAACAGAAAGTGAGGGATCGGGGATGATTAATGCATCCGAGGTGGTAATTGATTTCAGTGCCGGTGGGAATAGTGAAATCCTTCAAAATATTCAGGTGATTTTGACCACTCCGGCCGGGACCGTCCCTTTTGACCGGGATTTCGGGATTGATATGAGTATCCTGTATTCTTCCATTGGGGTGGCCAAGGCCAAGTTAACGGTGGAATATATCAAAAAGATCAAGAAATATGAACCCCGGGCTGAAGTCAAAAAAGTCAGCTTTACCAATGATGCAATAAGCGGTTTGCTGGTACCGAAGGTGGTGATCGGTCTTGCCGGCTAGTATCGACGCTTTAAACAATTTGCCGGATATTGACTTCGTAAATAAGGATGTCAATTCGCTTGTAACCAATATGATCTCCGAATATCAGAATGCCTATTGGGAGTCTACTGGCAAATCGAAAAGTTTAGCGGCCGGCGATCCCATCCGGATTTGGATTTATGCGCAAGCGCTAAGAATTTATACGGCCTACCAATTAATCGACAGGGCGGCTAAGTATAATTTACTGAAGTATTCCAGTGGCGATTATCTGGAGAACCTGGGGGCTTTGGTAGGAGTCGCCAGGGAAGAAGCTACCGGAGCAGTGGTTACCCAACGTTTTACCCTGTCCAAGAAGTTGGAAAGGGGGGTGACGATTCCATCCGGCACCCGGATCAGCACCAGTGACAATGTTTTTTTTGCAACGACCCAAGAAGTGGAAATCACTGCGGGAGAAACTTATATTGATGTTCCGGCGGAATGCACAACTACCGGAAAAGCCGGTAATGGCTATACCGCAGGACAAATTGATGTCCTGGTGGATCCGGTTCAATTTGTATCCGGCACTACCAACATTACAACCAGCCAGGGTGGAGTCGATGAAGAAGATGACGAAGCTTTACGGGAACGGATTTTTTTAAAGCCGGAGTCTTTCAGCGTAGCCGGACCCAGCGGCGCTTATGAGTATTTCGTCAAAGACTGTGATGCTTCCATTGCTGATGTCAAAGTTGTCGGAGGCAATGGAAGGGTGAATGTGTATTTTATTCTGGGAAACGGGGAATTACCGGAACAGGCATTAATCGATGAAGTGACTGATTACCTCTCGGCCGACACCAGGAGACCGTTAACGGATTGTGTACAAGTCGCGGTGCCGGGCGCAGTGGAATATTCCGTAGATATTGACTATTACATCAGTGAATCGGACCAAAGCGCAACCAGTACCATTGCAACGGCTGTCGAAACAGCGGTTAACGAGTATATTACCTGGCAGAAGTCAAAGATCGGCAGGGATATTAATCCGTCGAAATTAGTGGCGATGGTGATGAACGCCGGAGCCGGCAGGGTGGTTGTCAATTCTCCGGTATTTACCGCCATGGGTGATACGGAAATTGCCATCACCTCTCGGGTTCCGGTGATTACGCCCCACCCGGAGAATGAAAATGAATAAAACGGTATTTGATGTGGCTTTACTGGAACTGCTGCCGGAAAACTTACGCCATAATCCCGATATCATCGCCGCCGGTCAGGGGGTTGACAAAGAGTTTCAGACTTTGGCAAACGCCGTTAAAAATTGCTTAACCATCGCCGGTATTGATGGCGCTACCTCTGAGGTCGTCGATAATCTGGCCGGCGAGATTCATGTTGATTTTTATGACCAGACTTTGCCGCTGGAAAAGCGGAAAGAATTGGTTAAAAACGGTTATCTGTATAAGTACAGAAAAGGGACAGCCGATGCGGTAAAACAGATTGTAAGCGACGCTTTTGACCAAACCGGGGTGAAAGAGTGGTTTCAGTATGACGGGGAGCCCTATCATTTCAAAATCTCCACCGAAACCAATCTGCCCAGTAAGGGTAAGATCGATGAAGTGGTCCGGGCGGTGAACTCCGTAAAAAACGCCCGGTCCACCTTGGAGTGTGTTGAAGCTTTAAAAAGCGGTAGTTTAAATACCTATTACGGATTTGGAGTGGAGCAGACTTGCCGGCATCAGGTTATCGCCCGCTCGACATGGAACGAGCTGGGTACGGCGGTTATTACTTGGGATGATCTGGATGCTTTGGGTCTACCGTGGAACGAATTGGAGGTGTATCGGTTTTGAGTGATACTTCAATGAATATGGGGTTGGAATTGCCTGTCGGCACGGATACGGTCAAAAGATCAGTGTTACGGGAAAACTTTGAAAGGATCGATGCCAAGGCGCTTCTGAAAGCCGGAGATACGATGAGCGGGCCGCTGGTGTTAAGTGAAGACCCGGCAATGGATTTGGGTGCCGCTACCAAGCAGTACGTGGATAGTTTACGGGAGTTGCTGGACCCGCTGGGCCATGCCAAAGTATATTATGGTACTACTTTACCTGTCCGCTATCTTTGGGTAAACGGTTGTACCATAGGTGACGCCGATTCCGGCGCAACCGGCAGAGCGAATGCAGATACCATTGATCTCTTTATGATCCTTTGGGATGCAGCGAATGGAACTGGATCACAAATCCAGCTTTACACCCCAACGAGTGTTGTGACTACTAAAGGCGTAAGTGCAGCGGCAGACTTTGCCGCCCATAAAAGATTGAGTTTGCCGGATATGCGTGGGCGGGTTGGCGTTGGACTGGATAGGATGGGTGGAAGTAGTGCTAATGTTGTATTAAATAGTAATACTGATATTTTAGGTGGGACTGGAGGAGAAGAAAACCACGCATTAGTTGGGGATGAAAATGGTCCGCATATTCATAATGTAGATTTAGGCGTGCCACCTGGAGCAGGTGTGGCACTATATGGAGCTGTATCTGTGACAATCACCGATTTGAACAGTGGAATCAAAAGTTCTGGTAAAGGTATACCTCACAACAACATGCAGCCTTGGGTTGCTTGTAACTACATTATGAGATATTAAGGAGGGTAAACCATGGCTGAATTTACCGGTTTAACATTAACCAATAATGGATATGCATTGCAAACAAAAGCCCAGGCCGGGACTAAATTACAATTTACCCGGGTGGCATTGGGGGATGGAGTTTTACCTTCGGGGACCCAGTTGAACACCTTGACGGCGCTGATCAATGAGAAACAGAGTTCGGCGATTAGTAACCTTTCCGTTGGTAACAAATCGGTTCAGATTAAAGCAAATTTTTCCAATAAGAATCTGACCGAAAACTATTATTTACGGGAACTTGGCATCTTTGCCAACGACCCGGACCAGGGTGAAATCTTATATGCGATAGCCAATGCAGGGGATGCGGCGGATTATATGCCTGCCTATGATGGAGCCGAGACGATTGAGCAGGTGTTTACCATCGACTTATCCGTCGGCAGTGCCGCCAATGTGACGGCTACCTTTGCGGAGTCGATTTATGTTTTAAAGGCCGGGGATACGATGACCGGGCCGCTGATTTTAAGTGGTGATCCGAGTACTGATTTAGGCGCGGCAACCAAAGGATATATCGACAATCTTATCAAAGAGGCGGTCAATAAGGCCGATCCGCTTGGGGTTTGTAAAGAGTATTATGATACTGAGTTACCTGAACGCCATTTGTGGGCCAACGGAGGAACGATTGGGGATGAAAGTTCGGGTGCAACTGGGCGTGCTAATGCTGATATTATTGACTTATTTAAGGTCCTCTGGAAGTCGGTAAATAATGGGGGACAAATTAAGCTTTACGATTCCGCCGGGGCAGCAGTTGAAAAAGGTAACGACGCAGCAACAGATTTTACTGCACATAAACGATTGAGCTTGCCGGATAAGCGTGGGCGCGTCGGGATTGGCCTTGATAATATGGGCGGAACTTCGGCAAATGTTGTAACAAATGATAATGCAGATATACTTGGCGGATACTATGGAGAAGAAAATCATACTATGATAGGAAATGAGAACGGGCCTCATTCGCATGTAGAATATATCATGGGTAGCATAGTGGGGTCATCGACATCTGGAAGTTCGTATAGAGCTCCAACTATTACTTCCCACGGCGAATCAGCACAATATACTGGTATCTCTGGTTCCGGAGCGCCACACAATAATATGCAACCTTATACAGCATGTAATTATATCATGAGATATTAACTATACTCATGAAGGAAGGGGATAAAATTGATGGAATATCCTAATTTTCAGCACCATCCGGATGGCTATATCTTTATTCGCAAATCAAAATCTGATATCTATCAAGATACGGTTGCAAATTTTCAGACCGATTTAGGTAGTTCATATCCGGGTTTACCGACTGGTTATATTGGCCGATACTATGAGCCGGGTGAGAGTCATTATTTGCATACAGATGATAACGCAACCCCACAAGATTTAAATTGGCCGGAAGGTGACGCTTATATAGCGGCTTATGATACGTTAGTGGCGGCAAAGACAGCGAGAGAATTGACAGCACAGCAGAGTACAAGTTAATAAAAACTACTAAGAACTAATTCTTAAATTAAATGTCGCAGTTGATGAAAATGTTTTTCTCTGTGTCTTCGGCACCTTGGTGCCGCTGTCTCTGTGGCAAATTCAGTTGGCCCCGGTGTTATACGGTTAAAAGTATTTGCCTGTATATTTGAATCTTAATGAGAGGTGGTGGTTTTTATTGAGCAGCAACATTGATAAACTAAACAATTTAACGGACATCAATTTTATCGATACCGACGTCGACACGCTGTTGGCCGACTTGATATCCGACTATGAAAGCGAGTATTTAAAAGAAACCGGCGAATCGAAGACCCTTTCCACAGGGGACCCGATTCGCATTTTGTTATACGCCAACGCGGCTCGAATTTACGGGATATTGCAGTCCATCAATCAAGCGGCGAAACAGAATTTATTGAAATATGCGACCGGAAAATATCTCGATCAATTGGCGGCCAGAGTGGAAGTAACCCGGGAAAAGGCTACCGCCGCAACAGCAACAGTCCGTTTTGAATTATCGGCTGTACAGTCCGGTGTTGTCGGTATTCCCTCCGGTACCCGGGTCGCGGCAGGGACAGTTTATTTTAAAACAACCCAGTATCAAGAGATCCCTGCCGGTAAACAATTCGTGGATATGGTTGTAACCTGCACCGGAACCGGGGCAACCGGCAATGGTTTTACCCCCGGACAAATCAATGTTTTGGTGGATCCCATTCAATATGTGGCCAAGGTCAGTAATATGGATACTAGCGCGGGTGGGGCTGACGAGGAGGACGACGATTCGCTCCGGGAAAGAGTTTACTTGCGTCCCGAAGCATTCAGTGTGGCCGGACCCAGTGGAGCCTATGAATACTTTACCAAGGAATACAGCTCCGGGATTGCCGATGTGGTGGTAACTTCATTAGAAGCCGGGACTGTTAATGTCTATTTCATTAAGGAAGATGGTTCCACGCCGGACTCCATGATCAGTGAATTACAGGCTTATTTGTCGAAGGACAGTAGAAGGCCCCTTACCGATAGCGTGGTTGTGGCGAAGCCAACCCCGGTAAATTACAGGATTTATATTGACTACTATATCAATAAAGCAAACAATGATATTGCAGAGTCTATCCAGACAAAAGTATCGGAGGCTATCAGCGCATACAAGACTTGGCAACGGTCTAAAATCGGCAGGGATATTGATCCCGGATATCTTCAATATCTTATCTATGCAGCGGGCGCTAAAAGGGTGGTCGTATATTCACCGGTTTTTACGGCATTATCGGAAACAGAGATTGCCTGTGAGGATACGGAAGCCGTTATAAATTATAAGGGGTTGGAACCGGCATGAGTAAAACCATTTATGATGTGACCCTTCTGGATTTGGTGCCTCCAAACCTTGGGAACAATCCGGAGGTTATCGCAGTCGGCAAAGCACTGGATAAGCAATGGCGGAAATTAGCCCAAACTGTATCCAAAGTCCTTACCTATGCGGATATTGATAATGCCGCAGCGGATGTAGTCGATATGCTGGCCATCGAAATGAAGGTTGATTTTTATGATGAAACTTTACCTTTGGAGAAGCGGCGGGCCTTGGTGAAAGACGCCTATGTCCTGAAATTTTTGAAAGGGACCGCCTATGCGGTCAAACAGGTGGTAACCGATGCCTTTGATGAGGCCTATATTGAAGAATGGCCTGATTACGGAGGAAAGCCATTTCATTTCCGGATCACCACCCAGGCGGCAATGCCCAGCGAGGCGGTAATCAACAAGATTTTTAATGCCGTCCATGCGGTCAAAAATGCCCGTTCCCATTTGGATTATTTGGGGGCATTAAGAGAGGTAAACAAACCGATATTTTGCGGCTTTGGGGTCTATCAACGGCGTTATCAAACAATCAAACCATTGGGCAAGGAGGAATGAGCATGGCGGATTTTAAAAATTTAACCTTAACAACTTTGGGAGCGGCGTTATTGGAAAAAGCCATTGCCGGGACGACTTTGGAATTCACCAGGGCTGCCATTGGCGACGGCAGGATTGCCGATGGGACGGATATCAGTGGATTAATGGCTTTGGTGAATGAAAAAAAGTCGATCCCAATCCAGTCGATAGTGTTCAATGATGGCTTGGCCACGGTGACGATAGTGTTTTCCAATAGCGATTTGTCTATGGGTTTCCATGTCAGGGAATTGGGACTTTTTGCGAAAGACCCGGAAAAAGGGGAGATTCTGTATGCCGTTGCCAATGCCGGGGATGATTCCGACTGGCTGCCGGAAATGGGCTCCAATGTCGTGGAGGAAGTATTTAAGATTGTTCCGGTGATTAGCGGGGCTACAAAGGTTACAGCCGTTATGGATAGTTCTTTAACCCACGTAACCAAGGAAGAATTTGCGGCCCACCATCATGTCACGGGTGGCCAAAATGACGGGGAACCGGTTGAGGCGAAGGATATAGTCAATACTCCTTCCGGTTTCATTACTGCTACGACCGTTCAAGGGTCCATTAATCAGGCCGGATTGAGCATTGCCCCACCGGAAACAGATTACATCATAAATTCTCCTTCTACAGGTTACGGTGGGAAATTCACACCAAATGGTGATTTATCCATTAATGTTTCTCCTTTTGAGGCAATGATTGGCCGGAAATATCATAAATCGGAAGCGGTTTCCAACTTTACTCTCAATCCCAGAAAAGCTTCAATTATTTATACAAGCAAGAATAGTGATGATTCGAGCAGTACTCCTACTCTAGGTCACTATGATGCGGTTTACCCGGAGGCGGATAGCAATACTGTATTGAGGTATGTGTTTAATGAGGCATCGGGGCAAGTTATTGATTCAAGTGGGAATGGGAATGATGGAAATGCATACGGAACAATCACAAGACAAGTTGATGGCTGGGCTGACTACGCCGTTAAAGGGGATGGTGGTACCGGATATATTACTTCATCTAGTTCTATAACTGCGCCGATTGGGGCTGCGGCAAGAGAAATGGATATTATATTTACTCCGTATAGCCTAACGTCAGTTAATTATCTTTGCATGTATGGAGGAACTAGTACCGGAAGGGCCTTTGGAATATATATTTTGGCTTCTGGAAATTTAGGAATTGATTTTTATGGTTCTGCATATGACACTGGTTACAATTTATCAATAGGTCAAACTTATTATGTAGCGTTTTGTTATGATGGAACCAATTTTACAGTTTTTGTTAACGGTAATAAAGTTTATAGTTTATCAGGCACTATTGCCACTACTGCTGCTGCTTTAAAAATATTAGTGGCGACGAATAATACTTATTTTTCGAATGCGATTATCCATTATGTCGAGCTTCGGTCTGCGGTTCGTGCCCCGCAGCAAATAGCTCAAATAAGTAATCAGCTTTGTATCCCTTGCCATTATGGGGGATATTCTGCTTCGTATCCTGATAATGATATAACTTCAGGGGCACATATCTATAAATTTGACGATGCTTCAGAAACGGTTGTGACTGATGAAAAGGGGACAATGAATGGTACTGTAACAGGAACTACTATTGTTAATAGTGGTGTTGGATTAGGTAAGGCAAGAAAATTTAATGGAACAAGTGATTTTGTTTCTTTAGGTACATTTGCTTGGCCTACCGCATTTACTGTTATAGGAGTAGTAACTCCGAATATTGGTACAATAATGGAGATATTCGGTAATGTTGCTGGTGCGGGTAATGGGATGAGTATCGAAATAAGCAATACTGGACTTCTTGAGATAACTAATTATAGTGTAGCAGTACCCTCTACAAATTATCTTAATTCAAAAGTGCCAAATTTCATTGCCATTAGTTATTCCAATGGAATAGCTTCATTTTATGTAAATTCTAACATACCAGAAAGTAAGGCTTGTACCAATACGAATACTCTATTGGGCACTTTATTTTTTGGTAAATCAGCAGCTTCTAATAATTTTTATAGTGGTTACATTGATTATTTTGCATATATTCCAAGGGTTTTATCACAAGCAGAAATATTGCAATATTATAATACTCTTATGGCACAAAAAGAACGCACTTTGATCGATGATTGCCTTCCTGCAAGTTCAAGTTCACTTGGTTTTGTAAGAACTGGATCCTATGCAGTGATAGAATTTAATGATATGGACTTTCGCTTTATGCGGAATGAAGGGGCAACAAAAGCAGAAGGGAATAAACGGGTATTTCTTGGTTGTAAGTATTTTAATGGTGGACAAATCCTAAAATGGGATAATCCGTTTAGCACAAGGAAAATAAAAACATATTATACATGGGCACAAGATGCAAATGGAACAAATGAATGCGATATTTTTCCTAGATTTGATAATAATATATCATATGGATTAATAAATAATAATTATACTGCTCAAAGAATTGAAGTGGGTTCTAATGCTGGTGGAGTAGCATGTTTCAATGGGGTCTTTCAGACTAGTGGTTATATTAGATGTTATGCGGAGGTGTTATAAAAATGTGGCACAACAAAAATACGAATGAAATCCAATCCAATAACCCTTGGGGCAATTCCTGGATTTGTGAGGAATTAAAACAGCAATATTACGATCAAGGTTGGTCCCAAGTTGCAGATGATTTTGTCCCCGCAATGGTTTTAACAACCCGGCAAAAGATCAGTGCTCTTAACGGCGAATACTTACCCAAGTTTTCGGTGCTGAAAGACGCCATTCAAGCGGCAGATGCTTTAGATGAGTCGGATACTGTCGCCTCATTGAAAGCAGCTTATTTTGCTTTACATGAAGAATATAACGCGGCAATGGAGGCGATTGAGGGTGAATAACTATTGTCCGATATGCGGCTACCGGTTGGACGATGATGGAAAATGTATGAATCCGAAGTGTAAGTACCGCAAATGACCGTCCTTTTGAATAATAGGGCGGTTTCCTTATGTCATCAACGAAAAGGCAGGTGTTGATATTTTGAACGACTTCGAAGCATGTTTGAAACCAAAGGAGGTGGCTGCCCTTGAGTAACGGCATCGATAAACTGAATAATCTGGCGGACATTGATTTTGTCGATACCGATGTCCAAACGCTTTTAGCGGCCCTCATCGGGGATTACGAAAAGGAATATGCGGCAGAGACGGGCCAGTCGAAGACCCTCGCCCAGGGCGATCCGATCCGGATCTTGCTTTATGCGGAGGCTGCCCGGATTTATGCCATGATGCAGTCCCTTAATAACGCGGCCAAGCAAAATCTGCTGAAATACGCTACCGGGAATTATCTGGATCAATTGGCCGCCAGGGTGGAAGTGACCCGGGAAGAGGCCAGGGCGGCAATGGCGCAGGTTCGTTTTAAACTTTCCGCCGCCCAGAAAAGCGCGGTAAGTATCCCTTCAAGGACCCGGGTGGCAGCCGGAGGGGTTTATTTCGCGACCACGGAGTATCAAGAAATTGCCCCAGGTGTTACTGGGATTGACATCCCCGTAACCTGTACCCAAACCGGAACCATTGGAAACGGTTACGCGGAGGGTCAAATCAATGTCTTGGTCGATCCGATCGAATACATCGCCGGGGTCGCCAATACCGATACCAGCGCGGGCGGGGCCGACCGGGAAGACGATGATTCCTTACGGGAAAGGGTTTATTTACGGCCGGAATCGTTCAGTGTAGCCGGACCGTCCGGGGCTTATCAATATTTTGTAAAAGCATATGACTCCAGCATCGCCGATGTGGTGATAACTTCACTGGCGCCCGGGACGGTCAACATCTATTTTATCCTGGAAGACGGGACCACACCGGAATCCACCAGGACCAACTTGCAGGAATATTTGTCCGATGAAAATATCAGGCCCTTAACCGATGCGGTTGTGGTCTCGGCGCCGGAACGTGTCAGCTACGATATCGATCTATCCTACTACATCAATGAGTCGGATAGTCATATTGCCGAAACGATTCAGAGCGCGGTTAAAGCCGCCATTGAGGATTATATTACATGGCAGAGGGCCAAAATTGGGCGGGATATCAATCCCGGATACCTCCAGCATCTGATCTATAAAGCCGGAGCCAAACGGGTGGCAATTCTTTCGCCTGCCTTTACAAAGCTTTCAAAAATCGAGATCGCGGAATTATCAACCAAGAACGTATCCTACGGCGGGACAGAGGAGGATTGAATGAGGAAAACCATTAAAAATGTTTCTCTGATTGAACTGGTGCCGCCAAACCTGCAGAACGATTCGGATGTCATTGCGATCGGCCGGGCCACTGACAAACAATGGCAAACGTTCGCCGGTAAACTAAGCGAGGTTTTGACCTATGCCGGTATCGAAGGCGCGGCTTCTGAAGTATTAAACATGCTGGCGGTGGAGATGAATGTGGACTTCTACGACGAAACGTTAGCGCTGGATAAACGCCGGGCATTAGTTAAAAACGCCTATATTACCAAAAAAGGAACTGCCAATGCCGTCAAACAAGTGGTGACTGCGGCCTTTGATAAGGCAAACGTTCAGGAGTGGTTTGATTATAACGGGGAACCCTTTCATTTCCGGGTTATCACTGAGGCGGCAATGCCGAGTGAAGAAACAATCAACAAAATATTTAACGCGATTGCGGCGGTAAAAAATGTCCGCTCAAAGCTGGACTATTTAGGGGCTTTGAAAGGTGTCGTATTAACGGATTATTGGGGATTTGTAATGCATCAATTTCAATATCATAAAATCATTCAACAATCGTAAAGAAGGTGTGTAAATGTCACAATTCGGCATGGTACAAACGAAGAAAGGAATTGCTTTACAAACCAAAGCGCAAGCCGAAAACGTAGAGCTCAATTTTACCCGGGTTGCTATCGGAGACGGTCCTTTGCCTGAAGGGGCCATTCTTGAAAATTTAACGGCTTTAGTCAATGAAAAACAATCGTTGAAAATTAATTTAATCTCGGTAAATAACGGACGGGCTACTTTACGGGTTACCTTTACCAATTCCGGACTAACGGCCGGGTATTATGTCCGGGAGTTTGGAATATTCGCCACCGATCCCGGTGAGGGAGAAATCCTTTATGCGGTGGCCAATGCCGGCAGTATGGCCGATTATTTGCCGCCGGAAGGCTCCAATGTTGTCGAGCAGATATTTGATATCGTAACCGTGGTTGGCAATGCCGCCAATGTCAGCGCGACGATTGACCCATCATTGACATTTGTCACCTTAAAGGAGTTTTTGGCGCATCATCATGGTATGGGTGGACAAAATGATGGAGTACCAGTGAATGCGGCGGATGTTGTAAATACACCAAGCGGCAATATATCGGCAACCAATGTTCAGGGTGCGATTAACGATTTATCAACTGAAAGTATAATCAACGCTTTAATATTCGGAGGTCAATAATGGCGACTACTACAATGAAACAGTTAGGTCAAGCGGCAGCAGGTATGACTGTAAGTACGGTTTATACAGTACCGGCTGCTTCCATTTCCATTATCAAAGAAATGATTCTTTGCAACACCAGCGCAACCAATGCTAGTGTGACAGTTTATTTTGTTGCGTCCAGCGACACGCCTGCTGTCAAAAATACAATCTTGAGTTCTTCTCCATTGCTTGCCGGTGAAACTCAGATTATTTCTTTTTCGACTTTTTTAAATGCCGGGATGTCGGTTCAAATTCTATGTGATGTTGCTGACGTTGTCGGAGTCACAATGAGCGGGGTGGAAATGAGCCAATGAGTAACATGATTTCAAATAAATTTACTAGAGTTATACCTGCACCACTATATCATATTGGAGATATCGCGTTTATTGCTTATAACACAATTCCTGATGGTTGGATGGAATGTAACGGCTCCGCGATATCAAGGACAACCTTTGTAGAATTATTTAATAAAATCGGAACCACTTATGGTGCAGGAGATGAAAGTACTACCTTCAATATACCCGATCTTCGTGGTGAATTTATTCGTGGCTGGGATCATGGTAGAGGGGTAGATAGCGGGAGGACACTAGGAAGCTTACAAACGGGTTCGGTAGAAAAACATAATCATGATATTGGATTAACAAACGATGGCTCTGTTGTTAATGGTAATCTACTAATCTCTAGTGGCGGCAGCAATACTTTTAGGTTCTCTTCTATAGGACAATACGGCAAATATAATGGGGCTGATGGAAGTTATTATTATGGCTCGACTGAAACTCGTCCTCGTAACGTAGCTCTTGTTCCTATTATTAAAGTAAAGAACATAGCTGGTTCCGATGCAGAGGTCATTGGTGCTAACGCAGATACAGTAGATGGTTTACATGCTAGTGACTTTGCTCTTATGTTGGCCGGGAACAATACCTCCCCAATTGGTACTGTCATATTAACTGCTGCCAATACTCCTGACCCAGGATGGTTAGAGTGTGATGGGTCAGCTATATCAAGAATAATCTATCCGGATTTATTTAACAAAATAGGAACAACCTATGGAGTTGGGGATGGTAGTTCTACATTTAACTTGCCAGATTTACGGGGTCGTGTTCCAATTGGTCTAGATAATATGGGTGGAACAAGTGCAAATAATGTAACAAACGATAATGCAGATGTCTTGGGTGGCACTGGTGGAAAAGAAAATCATACATTAACAACCAATGAAACACCATTGCACACACATAATGTAATAAGCGTTAAAGGAATGGGTGCACCTGGAGGCGCGCTTGGTATTGCGGGAAATGCAAATGGCTCTTATTGGATCGATCAAACCATAACAAGTACAGGATCAGGAAATAACGGACATCATAATAATATGCAGCCTTGGATTGCTTTAATGTATGTAATTAAAGTAAAGAATATAGCCAGTGTTGATCCTACAGTAAGTGACGGCAACGCCAAAACTCTGGCTGGGTACTATCCGAAGGACTTTATGTTGGCAACAGATGCTATAGGATATCCTTTTAATAATTACCTAAAAGAAGTAGGGCCAGGTGACTATGGTGCCCATTTTAGTTTTGCGGGCAGTGATTTAATTGTATCTCCGTTTGAAGCATCGATTAACAAACTGAGAAACTTTAAGGGTACTCCATATACTATAGCATTGCCTCCTAGAAAAGCTGCTTATGTCTATGCTCAAGACGCAGGGGAATCAACTATAGTTCCTATAATAGGGCATTATGATGCTAAATATCCAGATCCTGATCAGTATACTGTTGGTCAATGGATATTTAACACTACTGGAGCAATAGCCAATAGCGCTGTTGGAAATGGGTTGGCTGTTGCTAATAATATGACTCCTGCAGGAACAGTGACATTGATTGATGGCTGGGCTGATTATGGTATGCAAGGAGATGGAAGCACTGGATATTACACAAGTGCTAATTCAACTGGATTTCCAACTGCGGCGCAAGAAAGAGAGTTAGATGTTATATTTACGCCTCTGTCATTAACTGGAAGTCAATATATAGCAATATATGGTACAAATACTAATAGTTTCTTTTATGCATTTTTAACTGGAACTAGGTTGTATTGTGGTTATAATAGTACGAATAACGGAGATACAGGATTTGATCTAGAAATCGGAAAAACATACTTTATTAGTTATTGCTATGACGGCTCTGCGGTAAAAGTTTTTGTAAACGGTAATTTAGTTTATACCGCTTCGGGGTTAACTTTAACGACTGGTAGTTCAGCTTTATATATTTTTAGGAGTAATATAGGTAGCACAGCTTTTTGTAATGGAATTATTCATTACCTAGAACTTCGTTCCAAAGTTCGCACTCCCCAGCAAATAGCAGCAATATCCAATAAACTCTGCTTGCCCTGTCACTATACCGGATATTCAGCTTCTTATCCAGCTAATAACACTACAACAGGAGCGCATATTTATAAATTTGATGATATTTCTGGAACGACTGTAACAGATGAGAATGGAACGTTGAATGGAACGGCAACGGGGACGACGATTGTTGATAGTGAGATTGGATTGGGGAAGGCAAGGAAGTTTAATGGGACAAGCGACTATATAGCAATAGGTAATTTTTCCTTTAGTAGTTCTTTTACGCTATTAGGAATAATGACTGTTAATAACTATTCTTCGGCTTGGAGACCAATACTTGGTAATGCTAATATATTCACTAACGTTTCTCTTTCTGGTACTTTATCAATTAGTGGGGTGACTTCTATTTACAGTACTGGTGTGGTTCCCTTGAACACTCCGTTTTTCTTCGCAATTAGAGTTGAAAATGGAACTGCATATTTTTATATCAACTCGCCAAATGTAGATAGCACACAAAACATAACAGTGTATACTACTTCGGAAGCTTCATACATTGGAAGGGCTAGCAGCAACTATTTTAACGGAAATATTGATTATCTATATTATTCACCACGTGCCTTATCTCAAGCAGAAATAGCTCAATATTATAATGCACTTATGCTTCAAAAAGACCGCACTTTGATTGACGATTGCCTACCATCAAACTCAATTTCGCTTGGTTTTGCCCGAACTGGCTCAAGTGGGTTGATTGAGTATAATGACACTGATTATAAATATATGAGGAATGAAGGGGCAACTAAAGTAGAAGGAAATAAACGGGTATTTTTAGGATGGCAATGGTTCAGTGGAAACAGTATTTTAAAGTGGAATAATCCATTTGGAACAAGGAAGGTGGCTGCTATGTATAAATATGCCGAAGATGGAAATGGAAGAAATGAATCTGACATTTCATCTCGTTTCGATGGGCCTAGTAGTACTTCTTACGGTATAGAAATGTACCCTATATTTAATAATAGTTTTTCGATTAGAACAATGCAAACTGGAATATTTTTAAATGGCTCTTATCGAACATCTGGATATATAGGTTGTTATGCGGAGGTACTATAAAATGTGGTATAACAAAAATACAAACGAGCTTCAATCGAACTATCCTTGGGGCAATTCATGGCTTTCTGATGAATTAAAACAGCAATACTATGATCAAGGGTGGGAACAGGTCGCAGATGATTTTGTTCCCCCTATTATTTTAACGATTCAGCAAAAAATTGATGCTTTGAATGCTGAATATTTATCGCAATTTGAGGAATTAAAATCAGCTATCCAAGGGGCGGATGCTTTAGGTGATACGGATACGGTTACAACGTTAAAGGCTGCTTATGTCGCATTACATGCCGAATATAACTCAAAAATGGAGGCTATTATCAATGGTGCTTAATTTATGTCCTATTTGTGGACACACCGTAGACAGTGATGGCAAATGTACAAATTCGAATTGCAAATATCGTAAATGACTACCTTTAAAAGTGGTTATTTATATTTCAAGTTGATTATAAAGTTCACTCGGTAAAGCTGCTGGTCTATCGACTCACCCCTTCAGGAACCCGGTCGATAAAAGATGCTCGGTAGCATTTCCCCTCCCGTTAACCGCTGGTTTGATTCAAATGCTAAAGGGATGGGAAGCGGCTTGACGGTAAGTACCCGGAGTTAAGGTAGCTGGAGGAGTGAGTTGTTTTTGGGCTTTTGCTGAATCAACTTTATAATCAACTATTTCAAAAAGAAAGGTGATACAATGTCAGGGTTTTCATCTACAATAAAAGATTTACCAATGACAATTCAACAGCCGGATTCATCCATTGGGGATATCAAATTTATACCTTGTTATAATATCCCGAATGGTTGGATGAAATGTGATGGTAGAGCCTTATCCAGAACTCTATTTGTTGAACTATTTAATAAAATAGGAACAGCATTTGGTGCTGGCGACGGAATAAGTACTTTTAATATACCTGATTTACGCGGCAGATTTATACGTGGGTTAGATGATGGTATAGGGATTGATCCGGGAAGAATACTTGGTAGTGAGCAATTAGATGCATTTCAGGGGCATAAAATATTATCAAAAGTATTTAGTTCATGGTTATCAGGTAGTGTTGCAGATTATGTCGCTGGTTATTTTTCAAATATACGAGCATCAGGGGAAGTAAGTCAAAGTATCGGTTCGGATGACGTAAACGGTACGCCCCGTATAGCTTCTGAAACTCGCCCTCGCAATGTGGCTTTAATACCGGTTATTAAAGTAAAGAACATTGCCGGCTACGACCCTTATGTATATCGCGGAAACGCGCTTACCTTAGGAGGCATTCCCGCCAGTGGTTTTTTATTGGCTTCACAAGGGGTTAACCGAAATGCCATTATTAACGGGAGCGGAATGGTTCAACAACGCGCTTCGGCTGCTTTATCGACTTCCGCTCAATACGGCGTTGATAGATGGGCGGCTTATGCATCCGGGACGGCTGTGAGTGCGGGAATATTCGGGCAGTCAACTTCAGGTCCTATTGGAAGAACCGGTTATGGAATCGCCTTAACCAATGCGACCATAACCGGAACGGGAACCGTCTATTTTAGGTATCGAATCGAAGCAAAAGATGCCCTGAAATTTATGAATCAGCCAGCGGTATTTAGCTGTCTTGTTTATCACGACGTAGGAAGTGCGGTGAATTATACCGTTATGATGAACAAACCTTCTGCAACGGCTGATGTATTTTCACCAGTTACAGCAATCGGCTCTTTCGTAACATCGGTTGCAAGCGGAACAAGCACCCCCTTGTCATTTGCAGTCACGGATATGGGAGCTTGCGGCAACGGAATTGAAATATTAATTTTCGCTGCCTGTGGCGGGATAACAACCAAAAATTTCTATCTTACGGAAGCACAATTTGAACTGGGGACAGTTGCAACGGCTTTTGAATATAGACCATTTCAACAAGAATTGGCGATGTGTCAGCGATACTATCAAAAACATACTGCTATTGCAACTTATCTTTCTCCCGACAGTGGAGCGGCAGAGTTTTGTGGTAATTGGTTTGTTCCAATGAGAGTATCTCCAACAATCACAAAAACAGGATTTAATACCGTAAGTTGTGATCAAAATGGCTGGTGGGGTACATTAACCTCAAATGCTACCAATGGAAATATTACTTCAGCAGATGCAGAACTATAAAGGAGTACATAAAAAATGAATAAGTCAAAATATAAACTAGTACCAGTAATTAAAAATACAGATGAGACAATTACCTATGGAGAAGCTGTCGCCTACGGCGATGACAACACAGTGGTATTTGGCGGCGATTGGGGGAGATACGATGAAAAGGGTTCTCCCCTTTATGTTTGGCAAGAGAATATTCCGGCCGGTGCAGAAGTTATTTCCGAAAATAACGCTTCAATCAAGGCCCAAATTGAAGTGTTGGAAATCAAATCGGCCAGGGCTATGAGAGAAATAACACTATATAAAGACAGTACCGCTGCAGATGAACAGGCTATATATCCAGTGGCATTATCGAAGTTATCGGAATATGAAACACAAATAAAGGCATTAAGAGCACAGTTACAATAATGATGAAACGGCCGCCCCTAAGGGCGGTATTTTTATATTCATCAACGAAACCAAAAGGATGGTGTCATGATCTTGAACGACTTAGAAATATTTATCCATTTTTTTAAACGCCTCGGCGAGTATCCGGTAGTCAAAGTGATTGCCGGTATTTTTTTGGGACTCTTCCGGATACTCTTCGGTACTTTCAGACCGGTTTATGCCGCCGTGATCTTACTTTGGTTTTTGGATACGGCCACCGGATATTATTACGCCAGGACCAATCCGGTCATCAAGCCGGAATCCCGCAAAATGTTTCACGGCCTGGTCAAACTGCTGATCTATCTGGTGTTGCTATCCATCGGCTATCAATGCGGCTTAATAGGACTTCTTGCCGTGGTCCAGGGGATGATCGAGAGCTTTATCGTGCTGACGGAAAGTTACTCTGTCCTTGAGAACATCCAGAAGATTTGCGGACTCCATCATATCAAATTCCCCATATTGGACCAAGTGATGCAATTAATCCAGGGCCGTTTGGCCAATTCCAATCCGCTTTCCGCTCCGGCTCCGCGAAAGGAAGTGACCCATCATGATACCGATAACCAAGGCGATGCTTAGCCTGGGTCCCAACCGGCCGGGGGATGCCATTGCGCCCCGGATGATTATCGTCCACCGCACCGGAAACCCCGGCACATCCGCCCGGGTGAATCGGAACTATTTTGAAAGTCTCAATCATCCGCCCTTGGCCGGAAAAATCTATGCCTCGGCCCACTATATTGTGGATGGAGGCCAAATTATCCAGTGTATCCCCGAGAACGAACGGGCTCACCATTGCATTGGGGCCAACCATTTTGCGATCGGGATCGAGACCTGTGAACCGATCCAGCCGGTGGTATACCAAAATCTACTGGATTTGATCCATGACATTTGCGGCAGGTATGGATTCCGGGCCACCCAGGAATATATCCAGCCCCATTCCAAGTATGATCCGGTAAGACGGCATTTTGACCCCTTTTTCTGGGAAGATTTCCTGGGGGGAAGGGCTAATCCGGGGAAAGACTTGTTTAACCCGATTCAGTTTTATGACGATTTGAAAGGAAAAAGGTAGCTGTTTTTTTACAAATATTTTGAGTTATTTTTTTTAAAAATGGAAGGAAATTCCTTGACCGTGTGGAACGTTTTTGATAATATTTGGTATTAAGAGTATTTTCTGAAAACAGGGAGATAATGATGACGTCCGGTGCATATGGTTTTTATCATTCCGAATGCATTGAAACGATTGATAGATTCGTCAAGCGGTGTAATCGTAATTCTACGGTACTCTTTTATTGTTCCCCCGAATATTCTAAGGTAAGGAACCTATATGGAATTAGTAATCGGTTAATTAAGAACAGTGAAAAGGCTTTGGCAAATCCTCAAAAATATATTGATTATGTATCATTTCTTCAAAATAACGAAGGACATGTTAGGGAAATACTCTATAAGTTCAAGGTTAAAAGTAAGAAGATTCCATTTAAATTCGGTCTTCGTAATTTATTGGTGGAAAATGCCAACACTTTAAATAAATATGTCGATAGTTTAATGAAGATAGATGTTGAGGTATTATGGAAGGAGGCGGCTTCAATGGCTAAAATTAAAAGTCAAAGAAAATCAAGCTTGCTCCTAAAACTTAATATAGGTTTTTACATCATTGCGTTGAGTGTTTTATTAGCATTGACTCTATGTAAAATTATCCCGGTATTTGTTCTCATCATCGGCATCATCCTAGTATTAAGTTTTGGTTCAACGGCGATCAGTGAATATATTTCTTGGAGGCGTAAAACTTGTTAAATAAGCCTCCTGGAGATGGCAGTATTTTACTTAAAACTTTAAATGAAGTTCTCAATGGATTAAAAGACTTTTTAGGTATTTTCAACATCTCAAAGTGGCCGGTCCTACATCAAAAAGATATTTTGATTATTATCTTAATACCAATTTTTATTGCAGCGTTATATGGCTTTAAGGCTATAGATAATAAAGCGGCGACGAACGGATTTTATGTCTGGATAGGAATAACAGCTTTTCGAGTAATACTTCATCCTTATTTTAATAAAAAGGCAAATTCAAAAAAGTAAAAAATAATTACTGCAAAACCAGGCCATCCCACCTGGTTTTATTTTTTCATTCGATTTTTTAACGTTCATCCACTGGGCATAGAATTGATGTATTCGGCGGGTGCAACAAATCATAGCGGTTCAAAAACTGGCCGCCAGCACCTCAGAATCAATGCAACCCTTGGCAATCCAGAGATTTTGCATCCGGAGGCGGCTAAGGGCGATTTGTTCCAAAAGTTTGGAAATTTCTTGGGAATCATTTTCTGACATGGTATGAATTATAACCTCAAAATATGTTATAATATTCAATAATTGCCTGACCAAAGCAGCTTTTTCAGCATTTGCATGAAACCGGTTTTAACCGGTAGGTCCTCCTCCAATGTCATCAAGTTACGGATGCATTTTTTGGAAGCAATAAAATTGAAAACTTGGGGCGCAGACCTCTCTCAGTAACCGATGCCTTCGAAGCCCAAAATATTTTAGATGTCAACGTCTGGGGGTACTCTCCCACTGAGCGCGCTTCTTCGAATTTACATCGTTGGGGGAGACGAGAGAGAGGTTATTGACCAACTTTCCGGCTTGCACTTCGTTTTCAAAGATTTTTTTACGACGAAGCTTTAATTATCCATGCGTTCATTAAGAATTTATTTCATAGGGAGTTCTTTTTCGGATGAATTAATGACTACAAAAACATACATTTTGTATAATTTATACTTCAATATTACTACTATTATCTATATTTTGTCAATAATTTTCTTTGTTTTAGGGATGGTTTATTTTGAAAGGAGCATTCGATGGGGATACATTGCAGGTTGTCGACGATTTTGGGAGAAAAACGATTGAAGGTAGCTGATGTGCAGAGGGGAACAGGCATTACCAGAGATACCCTTCGTAAATTATTTTATGATCAGTCCCGCCGTGTCGATTATGAAGTTCTGGAAAAAATTATGCAGTACCTCGATTGCCGCCTGGAAGATTTGTTGGTTTACACCAAGGAAGAAGGTGACTCGTTTTAAAACCCGGGCCGCCTTCGGATAAGCGCCGGATGGCAGAAAACCAAAAACCTGGCTATCCTCACAAAAAAACCGCCCCGGAAAATTCCGCCGCGGTTTTTTTGTTGCTTTTTTCCCAAAGGGATGAGCCTAAAAATCCATCCCCAGTGGGAGTTGAGAGAAGGAATTTCCAGTTAACAATGGAATATTTCGAAAATAGTAAAATGCAAAAAAATAACAAAATAAATTACTACTATTTTTTTAACGGTTGTTTCGAAACCGGGCCATGGTGGGAGAAAGGCTTTAAAAAAGGGTAAGAGTAAAAAAGCGGGAGAAGGTGATTTTGTGTGTCGAAGATCAAAATTAGTCTTATGGTGGGCGGCGTGTGCCTTGTTTTGGGTCTGGCCGGCGGACTTGCCTGCGGCTGGAAATTATCAAGTGACGGAAAAAGAATGGGCCAGATTATCCGAGATTACCAACAAATTATTAGCGCTCAATCAGCAATTATCGCAAGACTTAACAATATCTCAAAGCAACTTGGCGCAGTCACAGACCAAACTAAAGGAATATCAAGCGGAATTGGACAAGTTAACCAGTCAATTGACGGAATTAAAAGCCTCATCGGACGAAGCCAGGACGCAGTTGGCGAATGTGGAAAACTTATTGCGGAACAGCAAAGAATCCTTGAAAGCATTAAACAAAGAAATCAATAAACTGGTTTGGCAGCGCAATATCGCGGCCATTTGCGCGGCCGTAGCGATGGTAGCGGCATTGATGTAATTTCCTGGCTCCGGTACGCCCCCGCCTGCACGGCAAGCCGAGACGATGGAGCGGTGAAATGAAGCAAAAGTCTCTGTTAACTCCGTCCTCGGGGGCCTATTATTTAACCACAGAGACGCGGAGACACAAAGAAAGAGCTCTTGTTCGTTTTAGCGTCGGCGCGCTAGACTATGCTAGAAGGAGAAAAGCAATGAAAAATTTAACGGTCAATCAAATCATACGGGCCTATGAAGAGAGAGGCTACCAAATGGCGCAGAATGATTCAAGGCCCTATAACCTCAATATTATAGGCGTCAGATCAAACGACCCGACACCGAATGTATTTAACGACATGATTTTTTGGCTTTACAAATATTGCGGCGAATGGGCCGTGAAACAGGCGTCGTGTACCACCGATCCGGGGCTCTATTACTTGGAAAATCCCTGCAATGGAAATGGAACCGCCATCTTAAAGCCCGGCCAGTATCCGGGAGTATGGAAAATCGGATGGCATAACGGCCAATATGAAGCATTGGTGCAGAAAGGATTCTTTACGGTTATCCGGGACTTTAACCGGGATGGAAAAATGGATTGCAATTCCGGACGCCAGGAAAGCGGGAGCAATTTTAATATTAATTGCCACCACGCCGGAACCGACTCGGCGCGGGTCGATAAATGGAGCGCCGGCTGCCAGGTGTTTAAACGGCTGGCGGACTTTGAAATATTTATGGACGATTGCCGCAAGGCGCGGGATATTTGGGGAAACTCCTTTACTTACACACTGTTGGAAGAAGCTGATTTTCAATAAAATAAGCCGATAAACTTCAGAGAGTGGTGGATATCCTCCGGAGAATAAAAATCATTCTCGGGAGAATGAAAATCACTCTCCGGAGAGTGAAGGATATCCTCCGGAGAATAAAAATCATTCTCGGGAGAATGAAAATCACTCTCCGGAGAATGAAAGAGATCCTTCGGAGAATAAAAATGATTCTCCGGAGAATCCCAAAAGACTTATAGACTGTATGAAAGCATTATTCCTTTGCGGCGGCGGCCTGCTCAACCGGGGTCTTGGTTTTCTTGGATGTTTTTTGGAAAAATACCGCCATTTCCTCGGCTACCACATTCAGGCCGGGGACCTTATCGCGGTTTTGTTTAACCGCCGCGTAAACATTGAGAGCGCCGGTCAGGGCGTCGCTATTGACCGCGGTCAGGGTGCTCTGGAGACTGTCCGCCAGTTCGTTGATTTGGTTGGCGATGGGAGTCAGGGCCTTGGAGAGTTGATAATCTTTTTTAAATTCAGCGAAGTTGAAGACCTGCGGTAAAATCTCTTTATGGTTTGCTGCGGCTTGACTAGCCTTTTCCAGAAATGGAGCAAAACCGTTGCCGGCTTTGAATAATCCCCTGACTTCATCCGGTTCCAGGGTTAGCAGGAAATCGAGTTTGGCTTTCACAGTTGCCAGCGCCGCCAGAATTTCCGTTTGGGTCTCCTCTGAAAGACTTGCAGAGATTAGATTTTGGGACGTCATCTTTGGGCCTCCTTTAATTTAAAATTCCTCAATCATAAGGTTTATAATTCGCAAGGATTTTGTTTTTATCCTGCAAAATTTAAATAATTTTCGGTGTTTTTGATAAATTTGCAATAGCAATGCAACCCCGATCTCGCATGGCTCTTTATTTTTCAGACACCCACCATATATTGGGTATTGACCCTAAGGGAAAAACCAAAAAGAAAAAGTCAAGAGTAGGAAAAAAATTTTGAGGATGATATAATACGAACATATGTTCGACGGAAAAGAATAGAGAGGGGATAGTAAAAAAATGTAAGCCCAGAAGAAAAACTTTTACTTTGGCAAGTGTATTGAAAGGCCTAATATGGAAGAAGAAAGCGCATCAAGAACTAATATCATATTAGACCTCCTTCGGCAAAGGTCCAGGGAAAATAATATGTCTACGGAGGCTCCTACATGATAACCGCTCAACAAAGGGAAAAGGAATCCCTTGAAAAAATCAACCGGGCAATCGATCAGACTGCCGCATGGATGCTGGAATTAACACGGCTAAAAGAAGAAATCCAACAGGATAGAGGAACGAGACATTTGATGGTCGTTAAATAGTTGGAAGCGCAGGAATATTTTCCTTGGGAAGGGTTAAAATTTTTCCCGGAAGCAGGAAACCGCTTTGAAATGTGGAAATAATAAAAAAGTAAAAAGCCCAGTCATGGAACTGGGAGGGAGTAATGAAGCGGTCAAGAGGGAACCCCCAAAGGGACACCACTTGGCCGCTTTTATCAAAGATTAGGCTTTAATAGATCGACAAATATTCTTAATAACTGAGGATCAAATTGTTTCCCGGAGGAAGATTTCATTTCTTCAATAACTTCTTTGGGTGATTTGGCTTTTCGATAAGGTCTATCATTTATCATTGCATCATAAGCGTCAACTATAGCGATAATGCGGCTCTCAATAGGAATTTCCTCCCCTTGAATCCTGAGAGGGTATCCTTGGCCATTCCACCATTCGTGGTGTTTTAGAATAGAATCGGCGATATGATGGATGTCATGGGCTGAACGGGCGATACGATACCCTATTTCACAGTGGGATTGCATAAGGGAACGTTCACTATCAGTAAGAGGTCCTTTTTTAAACAAAATATAATCGGGGATACCCACTTTACCGATGTCATGAAATTTACCGAGTAACCGGATATCAGAAATTTGGTTCTCTGGTAAATGAATACTCCTGGCAAGATCAGCCCCTAAATTTCCCACCCTTTCCCCATGGCCTTCGGGGATGAAATCCCGGGTCGCTAAGGCTTCAATTAAAGATTTCATTACAGCGCTTCGGGCGTATTGCCCGTGATGAAGTTTTTGTCTGTACATGATGTTGTCCGCTTCTTGAAAAGCTTCATTGATATTTTGGGTGCCATGCCGCATGCAAGAACCGATAGAAAGGCTTAAAGTCGCACAGGGATTTTCCGTATTATGCCGCACCAAGGCATCGCGAATCTTTTTGCAAGTTTCATCCAAGTCAGCGCTTGTTCCATCCTGTATCAAGATTACAAATTCATCACCGCCAATACGGGCGATCATACTTTTTTCTCGACAGGATTCCTTGATGATCCCTGCGGCCTGATTAAGCAATTCATCGCCTTTGATATGCCCCAGAGTATCATTTATCAATTTAAGTCCATCGATGTCGCAAACGATAATACCCACAGGATGATTACTTAAGCCCAGGCGGATCATTTCTTGTTCAAAATACGTTCGATTATATAATTGAGTCAAACAATCGTATTTTAACTGGTTTTCTATTTTGCGATGTTCAGTAATGTCGATAAAACTTTCGATGAGTACTTTTTCGTTCTGAAAAACAATAGGAATCACCGTTTTGATAACCGGAATTTTTTGGCCGTTGGCTTTAATTAAAATCTTTTCATGATGATCAACTTTTTGCCCTAAATCTGTGACAGGGCATTTCCCCATTTCTGCCGGGCATAGATATTGATGACATAAAGCACCGATAATTTGTTCTTTCGTTTGGCCAATAATTTTTACTGCCGCAATATTAACATAAACAATCCGGTGTGTCTCTGCATTTACCACGAAAACGCCGACACCGATGGAATCTAACAATTGTCGGTATTCAATATTCCATGCGATGGGATTAGCATTATTTTGAGATCTTTTACTGTGGGGAATATGAATAAGGCATTTCATATATTAACCCCCTTAAATTGGATACAATGTAAAATTCATTATAATATTGGAAAATCCTTCATGTTTATCGACAAATAGCAAAAGAGCTGCTCTATAAAGTATTCATAAGGCTCATCCCCTATGGATTATATGCAGGAATTTTAAGCAGAGCCGGAATGGTTGTAAAAATATAACCCAGGGCTTTTAAAGTTTCGATGATAAAAGGAAGAGATCCGGTGGTGCCGGTTCCGGCTTCTGTAGTTCCAGTACAGGAATTATGCATAAGAACAATGGATCCGGGAGTGACATTGGCGCTCACTCGTCCAGCAATGGCAGGTGCTGTAAGTCCCATCCAGTCATAACTGTCGACGTTCCACATGACGATTTTATACCCCATCGAAATAATAACTTGGGCGCTGATATCGCTCAAAAAACCGAACGGAGGTCTAAATAGGGCAGTTTTTAAGCCGACACTTTGATAAATTTCATCGGCCGTTCTTTGAACTTGACTCCGGACCTGTTCGGGGGGTAATTTGCTGAGGTCAACATGGTCATAGGTGTGATTTCCAATGATATGGCCTTCTGCGGCAAAACGTCTCAGCATATCCGGATTTTGATGAACACACTTGCCCAGGCAAAAGAAGGTGACTTTGATATTATACCTGGAGAATATATCCAACATGACTGGAGCAAAAAGAGAATCCGGTGCGTCATCAAAAGTCAGGGCCACATATTTGAAATGGGGTCCTTGTGTAAAAATACTACCGGGGAATTTGGTAGCCACGTTAGGGTCAATCTGATAAGGTTGTTCCAGATCGGCTAAGGATTGATTGGAACCTGAAGAAGGGCAAAGGAAATAGTTACGATTTAAATATGCCATAATTTTCACCTATTTTAATTTATGCTATATCATATGGTGATAATGGCTTAAGGTTTCTTTTAGGAACGGATAAAGAAATAATTTAATATTCTCCCGCTTTCTATGGAAACACAGGATCATAGGTTTTGAGGGTCTATTTCCGAAGCAGGCATGGGGTAAAGGGCGGCTGCAATCTTTAGTTGTCAGATTTGCAACAGCCCTTCAATGTTTTTAAAAGGTGAGGGAGTCTTCTTTCATCGCTGATAGACATTTCCCAGCCATGAGCGGGAATTAACCGCTAACGCGTCGGCGACACTCTTATACTGGTGATATTTGCTGCCCCGGGTGATCAGGGTTTCATTGACTACATCACTATGAAATACCTCTTTTAACTTGGGGATTACCGTATTGTAATCAAAAAAACGGCACGAAAAAAGATCTAAATAGGCCCGGTTCGATTTTTCAAAGTAATGCAGACTGATATGGCTCTCTGCAATCATCGTTAATACGGAGATTACTTTTTCATCGCCCATATAATTTCTGACAATATAAGGACGAATAATTGGAGTCATGCCAATTTGAAAAGGCATTGTATCAAAAACTTCGAATAAATCGTCCATCGTTCGTGGCCCTTGATAGTCTTGAAAATCCAAAAAAAGATGGGGTCCGAAATCTAATGACTCATTAATTTCAATCTTTGAGGGATAACTTTCTTTCCGTTCACGTTCCAAAGAATAGGCAGTTACTTTTTCAGCTGGGAAAGCCCCTCTAATCAGGTCTGACAACTTTTCTGCATCGAAAGAACCAGGGTAAAACAAGTCCACAAAGTAAGCTTCGCGGAAGGAAAAGGTGTGCAGCGTAAAATGGCCACCCGCTAAAAAGACAAAAGCACTAACTCCGCAATCTTCAGGAACCACGCCGTTATAATAAGGCAGGATGAATGGAGGCATTACAGTTTTGAGTCCCAATTTCATCGGAAGCTCCTCCAGAATTTCATGAACCAGCATTAAATCATCCAAGCGGGAACGGTATCCTTTAAATGCATCCATCACGAAATGATTCATTATTTTCAGTAACCTCACTTTATTACCGGGATTCAGCGGATGAAGGAATTACGAATTAGAATATTTACCGGCTGAATTCAGGTTAGATAAATTATTAATCTTCAATAGTAAAACATATATATTATAATATAAAATTTGAAATGTGCCAGTGTTTTTTTTGAAGGATTCATCAGGCGATTTCGTTGGGATGATTGATTTTTTTGCAGATTTGCTTGAAATGGTAATTTAAGCCGGGAAACCATGGAAACAGCACATGACCTTGTCTTCGATAATTCTAGATGCTGTGATGGACCGGCGGTCCACCTCCTTGAGTATCATCCGTTGCTCCAAGCTAAAATTTCCTGTGGGTTCCAATTTGCAGTAAGATTGGTTGAAGACTTTCGCCTTTTGCCCATTCACAATTAAAAATTAGAAAAAATATACTACCATGATGAAAAGTTTATGATGGGGGGATTTATTTTGGCATGTCTGGAGGAAGTCCAACATGATATCTTGATAATTATTGCTGCAGGGCTTTTTATTCTTTTTGCGAGCGGATTAGCTGTTCCGTTGCGTCCTTCCCCAAACCCAATTCTGTTACCGCCATAATCCAGGGCAAAAATCGAGCCCTATGACAGATAGAAGAAGTTTATGGGAAAAACGATTGGCATTTTCTGATTGAAGGTTCAATGATGCACGCACCATAGAGGAGAGATTGCCTTGTTTTCTGCCGAAGATATTGAAAAAGCTAAGAAAGTTATAGCGGAATTAAGTCGATTGAACCTGAGACAAGATAGTAATAGCAAAAGCCAAAAAGACCAATCCGGAGACCGCCGTAAAGCCCATAGGAAGATGAATAATACGGGAAGTACAGATAGTAGTTATAACGCGGAAGGTATCAGTATACTTCCCTCAGAACTTTTGGTGATTGCCGGTATTATCTGTGATGTCTTGCAGGTTAATTCAGTACTCGTCAACCGCAATCAAGAAGTTCAGATTGTGTTAACGGGTACTCTCAAAACCAGTACCCAGCTGGATAAAGTGATGAGGCAATTAGGTCATATGCCCTTCGATCAAGTGATGAAGTGTATTATTGATAATTGTAACAATGATTAAACGATCCTTCTGGCCCCTATCAGACGTTTCCTCCAAACTTTATTCATTGGACTGACATGTACTGTGGAGCGTTGCAGTACATGAATGAAATTTTCACTATCCACCATCACGGCCCCGTGAGAAATATAACGTCCCATCCGGAAATATACAAAATCCAGCGGCCTTAATTCTTCCATTGGGGCGGCCTGTCCTATTTGCAATATTCCCCTCAGGTATCGTTCGGGATCTTCCTTCGCCCAATTTACGGAATAATTTTCTCCGTCGTTTTGAGGAATCTCGATCCCGCAATCCTTGTAAAAGTAGTAGGCTAATCCCAGACAATCCAGTCCCGTTAAATCTCTTCCCCCATGTTGATAAGGAATACCGGAATATTTTCTAATCAAGGACTTAATCTGCTGTTGATCCATTTTTTTGGCTCCATTCAAAAATTATGTTTCGTAAGAACCGACTATTGTAGGGTATGTTTTTTTTTCGGGTCTGGTGATGTGATAAAGGAACAAGTCATTCCTTTCTCCTGGCAAAATAAAGGAGAGCTTTGGGAACAGGGAGTCCGGTATCCCATATATTACATTAGGTGATATGCGCAGTAATGGAGGCTATTGCAATATTTCAGGCTTTGAAAGGATAGAAGACTTTGGGTTAATGTATAAAGCCTATTACTCGAAGGAATATTTCGTTTCATTCATTTCAAATCATGCTTTTTTTCCAGAAACAACAAACCAAGCTCTGAGTATAATATTTTAACAATAGTGATAGGAGGTGATACATTTGCCGCTAATGATTCAAAAGATTTCACCCGTTCTATTAAACTCCGAGTTTACTGAGAATCCGGATAAACCTTGCAGATTAATCGTTGAGATGGCCAGTACCCGAAGTGATCGAGTTGCTTCATATATTGAAGCCAGCGAAGGCAAAGTACACCGGGAAATGAAATTATTCCCTGTGGTTGTTGTGGAGGTGCCTTACTCTGCTCTGGAGGTCATGACTTATTCTCCTCATATTCGTAAAATATGGCATGATGTAAAAGTACGTACTTTGTTGGATGTGGCAGTCCCAACTGCCGGAGGTGCCAAAGCACAGGGTTTGGGATTTACGGGAAAAGACATAACTGTTGCAGTGATTGATACTGGAATCTATCCACACCCCGATTTAATATATCCTGAAAGTCGGATTGTGGCTTGGCATGATTTAGTCAATGATCGATCTTATCCTTATGATGATAACGGGCATGGAACCCATGTATCTGGGATTATTGCAGGAAACGGCTTGGTTTCCCGTCGTAAGTATATCGGTATGGCGCCGGAAGCAAAATTAGTTGGCGTGAAAGCTTTAAATAAGGATGGAGAAGGGAATACTTCCGACGTAATATCAGCACTTGAATGGTGTATTAATAATCAAAAAACATATGATATTCGAGCGATTAATTTATCACTCGGTTCTAAAGCACAGGATTCTTCCAGTGAAGATCCATTATGCCGTGCGGTTTCAGCTGCTTGGTCCCGGGGAGTCGTTGTATGTGTGGCGGCCGGAAATGATGGACCCAATTTAAGAACCATCAACACTCCGGGAATTTCCCCGACTGTTATTACGGTTGGTAATTTTGACGATAGAGGAACGGAAGATTTAAATGACGACAAAATCAGTGACTCTTCCAGCAGAGGGCCGACAATCGATAATCAAATAAAACCGGATCTTTTGGCTCCCGGTACGAACATTACTTCATTACGGACCGGCGGGGGGTACCGTTCCCTGACCGGCACTTCCATGGCGACACCGATGGTCACAGGATCCGTAGCGCAGTTGTTACAAAAATCACCGAATCTGCAACCCGATCAGGTAAAAACAGTCTTAAAAAGAAATGCCCGGACAATGGGCTTACAGTCTTCATTTCAAGGGTCAGGGGCTTTATCAATTAGCTCGTTATTTGAAGAGCAAAAGAAAGACGAGAGAAAACAAAAATCATTTTTTGAAATGCTTTTCGGAAATTTCAAACCAAAAGCAGATAGCGCAAGCTCCGATGAAAAACCAAAACAAACAGGCAATCCATTCCTTAAAATGTTTGGAGTAAAAAGTGCACCAACCGATGCAGATGAAGAGGAAACAAAGAGCCCTGATTTTAATCCGCTTTCTCTGGCGTTACTAGCACTGATTCCTTTGGCTATTGTCTAAAATCTCCATAACAAATATATGAAAATAGTAAGGGGCTGCCCGGATTTTAACCGGGAGCTCCTTTTATTTTGTAAAGAAAATCAATTTCGAGAAAGTTAAGAGACACAACGATAAACACCAAAACCGAATTTTTTCCTTTGCCTGAACATAATGTTGCGATATTCATGAAAAACCTCAGCGAGCTCGGAAGGAAAAGCTCCCATCCATCCCATACGTTGCTGGTAAAGGACTTTGACATCGGAAAACCCTACATTTTTTATCATTTGGCACCATTCTTCTTTTGTTGGAAGAAAAGTGATTCCTAAAGTCTCTTTAAGCTCTCTCGCCTCAAGTTTTTCCAAAGGTTGGAGAGAAGTTCCTTCAATCGCTAATAAAACGCCCCCTGGTTTCAATACCCGGTGATATTCACGCAAAGTACGGCTTGCATTTTCAGTAAAAATGGTCACGGATTCAGCTAAAACAATATCAAAGCTGCCTTTACGAAAAGGAAGATTCATGGCATTAGCCCGTAATAGGGGAATTGTTAGGCCAGCCTGCGCAAACTTACGTTCTGCTTTATCAAGCATCTTACGACTTAAATCAACCGCAATGACCCGGCTTGGATAATTCTTGGCAATAAATAAGGCAGTTTGACCGGTCCCGCAGCCTACATCCAAAAGAACCGTGTCAGATAAAAGTATTTCCCGCGCCAGCAGTGTTTTTGTTAATGCTAAACCTCCTGGATGGGCATTATCGATATTATACTGGGCCAATAAATCCAGATAGTTCGGCTTATTCACTTTCAGCCCCCCCAAAAAACATTTGTATCAATATCATATGAAAGGAAGAAGCCTTTGGTGTTGCATTTCAGGGATATCAAATTACAGCATGGGGATAACCTGAGGAGATCCATTATTGAGTTCTTCATAATTCATAGCGGCTATATTCAGTAGGTTTCATGAAGTCATAGAAGCTTTGTCACGGTATCCAAAATGTAACATAGGTAGGTATATGATAATTATGATTTTAGTCTCCATAAATATAACAGTTGCCCATAGAAATTGACGGACCAGACTCATATACTGAAGTATAAAGCCTAAGGGAAGGCTTAGAAATCTGTTAAAGGAGAGATCGTAATGGCCGATGGACTGAAAGGATTAGTTGATGGTATCGGCGGATTTTTCAATAACGGTTGGCTGATGTTCTTGATCTTCGTATTATTAGTCATTGGATGCGGCGGTTGCTTTGGTGGTTGCATCTAATCCGCGATATGAAAATGATGGATGATGCCCGGAGCTACCGGGCATTTTATCATTAAAATCGTTTAATAATTACATTAGACTGATGAATGTGGAGGATACCTTTCATATAATTAGTATTAAGCCTCCATAAAAAGGCTAAGAAGAAAAGGAGTGAAAAAAATGGCTGATGCTTTAGGTGATGGTGCAGGGTTCTTTAATAACGGATGGCTTATGTTCCTTATCTTCGTATTGTTGGTTATTGGATGTGGCGGTTGCTTCGGCGGCGGCGGCTGCTGGTAAAATAAAACCATTTTCATAAGTATTCTATAGCATACAATAACTTTCGTCAGGTTTAACGAAGGCTGTAAAGTACATATAATGAACAAGAAGACTTATCAAAGGCTTGAAACGTGCAAAGGAGTGAATCTACATGGCAGACGGCGTTAAAGGGCTGTTCGACGGCGTCGGTGCATTTTTCAACAATGGATGGCTTATGTTCTTAGTCTTCGTGCTGCTCGTAATCGGATGTGGCGGTTGCTTTGGTGGTTGCTGGTAATCGCCAATAAATATATGGATGAAACAATGCCCGAAAAAAATTCGGGCATTGTTTTGTAAGACTTAAAATATTTCTCAGTTAGATTTGATTGATGGTAAGTTTGGAGGTGATTCGGTGTCCCATGAACGTTGGATTCAAAAATTGTCACCGACGGTGAAAAGTATGTATAATAGTGAATCCCCAAATGGCAGCAGTAGATTGTTGTTGGAATTTAGCGGAAGACAATCGGACAAAATTGTTGATATCGTTAGAGCAAATCAGGGGAAAATAGTGCACAGCATCAATCTTGTCCCTTTGCTTGCTGTAGAATTGCCCTTGGGAACGCTTCCCAAAGTAGCAGATTCTTTGTATATCAGAAAAATATGGAATGATCCCCCGGTTTCCTTAATGGAAGGCCAAACTTTTTTGGGCAAGACTACAGATGAATCAATCATAGAGGACATTCAAGAGCATCAAAGTACTTCCCATCCACAAACTCCTTTGATTCCGGAATATGACTATACGGGCAAAGGTATCGTCGTCGCTGTACTTGATACGGGTATTCATCCGCATCAGGATCTGATGACACCAAACAGCCGAATTATCGGATGGCAAGACTTTGTAAATCACAAAACTTCTCCCTATGATGACCATGGACATGGAACAGAAACCGCTGGTATTATTGGGGGTAACGGTAGTGTTTCTGAAGCAGTTAATAAAGGGATGGCTCCTGAAGCTTGGTTGGTGGGAGTTAAGATCTTGGATCAGGATGGGAATGGTCGGCTTTCCAATATCATAGCCGGTATTGAATGGTGCATCCGGAACCTACCGCTGTTTAACATAAGAATTCTTTATTTATCCATACCAGCATTATATCAAGACCGTTTTCATATCGATCCGTTTGGTAGGATACTTAGTATGGCTTGGAGGAAAGGGATAGCGGTTTTTGCTCCGGTTACGAAACAAAAAAATGTTAGTTTTCATGGATTACCACAGCTATTGGTTTCAGTCGCCAGTTTAAATCAACAGCAAGCTTCGGCCTTGAATAAGAATCAATTCATGAATTCGGATTCACCTTGGGATAATATAAATGTTCCCTCTCAACCAGACCTTGTCGTTGAAGCGGAACATGTAGTTTCGTTAAATACGGAGGATGGATATACTCGTTGTTCTGGAAATGCTATAGCGGCAGCAATGGCAGCGGGGGGGGCGGCCTTGGTTTTGGAAAAAAGACCTTCTTTTGGACCGGCCCAGATTAAATACTTTCTAACCAAGCGGGCTAAGAATTTGGGTTTGGGAAAAAGTCTGCAAGGGTCGGGATTGTTAAATCTGGACATCTTAGGAAACCCCAAAAAAAGAATATCGTTAACCCGGAGTGAGAGCAGTTTTCCTCTGAATCTGAGTCAAATGCTTCCAATGGCTTTGAAAATGTTCTTGCAAAATTCCGGAAGTTCAGGGGATTTCCCCAATGAGCTTGTTATGAATCTCTTGGGGACATTGATAAGGAATTGGACACACTCTTCCGATTCCATCAGCTAAAAATTACAACAGCCTATTACAGGACTATTTGAATGCACATATTATAAGATAACAAAGGACCAAGGCTTTTTACAAAGGAGAGTGGGAAAATGGCCGAGAATTTTTTAAATGGCTTGCTTGAAGGTGCTCTTGGGGAAAATGGGATTTTTTGGCTCATCATCATTGTTGTATTATTCTTTGTTGTGGGTGGTTGGAATTGGTAATATTGATATTTTCATAAATGAAAAAAGAGGCCGTCTAAAATTTTTATTTCTCTTTAAGTGCTTCTTAGACGCCTCTTAAAATTCATCGTTTGGTCAGGAAAAACCTATAAAAACTTTGCCAGAAACTTTATTTTTTCATCGACTCCAGTATCATGGAGAGAAGCAATTCCTTGGATACATTTCCGGATAAAATTTTGGTCTATCCCGGGTATATAACCGATTTTACCTTGAATTTTGTTCACTAAGGCTTCAATTTCATTACTATCTAACAAATGGAGTCCCCCTTGTCGGAATTATTTAATTACAATCTTCAATTATTCTATTCAGATTACTCCATTAGGGGATGAGGAATTTTGCAGTATTCCGAAGGGGGGTACCGGAAAATGAGTAGTTAATCCCCTTATATAATAAAACAAATCCGTTATTTAAATAGACAAGTTTTTAAGGCCTTTTGTTTAAAAAATTTAGCGAATCGGTTTTTGGTATATAGAATTCAATCCAATATTTACATATATTAGATAGAGGACAATTTTAAAGGAATGGGTTATTAAAAGCGTACCTGTATCATTAAGCAGATTAATATAGGAAGCAAGCAATAGGAAGATTGATTCTCGGGTAAAAGGATGTGTTAAGAATGATTTCTCATAATAATGAATGGCAAAAGAAATTATCTTCCAAGCTAAAAGAATCGTCAGTTTATGGATCCAATAATGTGGGGCGGTTTATCATTGAGCTCAGTGATAAAGAAGGGAAACAGGTTCGGACAATCATTGAGCGGAAAAACGGGAAAGTGAAGAAAGACATAGCTTGTCTAACCTCTATCGTTGCTGAGTTCCCATTTTCGTTAATCCCAGAAATCGCTCAATCAAAACAAGTAAAAAAAATATGGGTTGATTCCGAGATCAGAATTATATAGAGCTAGAATGATCGAAGCATAACCCACTATAGGATTAATACCGGGGCAAAATGGTTATTTCCTGGACAAGCAATTGCAAACATGCAAATCAATGGAATACTTACAATATAAAATGCATTCATGATCTGGAAATTCATGAGGCAGTGACTTTGTAATTGGGCTTTCATGCCAGATGCCTTCACAATTAACCATGCCGGGAATAAAATAAACAGAAGAAGGAAAACTGGAACCCTTTTTAAAGGTGAACAAAGGGACCTAAAAAAGTTAACAAGAAAACCTCCAAAGGAGTGGGGTGGATGAAATTGGATATCGATCGTCTCGATTTGCTTCATAAAGTTTTCATAGTACTTGGTCCGAAGATTGATAGAAGAGTGGTTAAAAATTTGCTTGCAGTTGTGACCATATTATCCGATAGGGATTTAGGCGATGAACTGAAGCAAGTGGTAAAAAGATTATAGCTTTTATTGCTTTTAAAAAAAATCTCCCTTAAAGGAGATTAAAACGTTTTGGATAGATTTCTGATTCTCAAATTTTTAAAGATTCTGAGTAAAATAGGATTTTATAAATGAAACCAAAGTTTTCTTAATGGCTTCATCCCGCTTTTTTTGAAATACTGTGGGTTTGATGCCAAGACGGTTCAATAAAATTTCCAATAGATGATAACCGAAGATTTCTCGAAAGTCTTTTTTAACAATCCACCTTGAAGAAATATTAGGTGGATTTTCATTTGTAAATATGCGTTCCAAATCTAAAACTCCGGCACCCTGCAGATTGACACCTAAACCTAAATCATGAGCATTACTTTGGATAATTTGTTTAATTTGGTCCGGTTTTAAATCCGGCCATTTTTGATTTATTAAGGCAACCGCACCGGTTACCATTGGAGTTGCCATTGAAGTACCACTTAGGCTTCGGTAGTTGCCGTTTACCCATGTAGATGTGATGTTGGTCCCAGGAGCAAGCAGGTTAGGCTTGGGAATGTTATCCAGAGTCGGGCCTCGGCTGGAATTCCGGTTCAAGTTATCATCTTGAAAGTCAGTTGTTTGGCGATCATCCACATTGCCGACTGTGATGATTTTGGGATTTATCCCCGGAGTATCAATCGTCATCGGACCCGGTCCGGAATTGCCTGCTGCTGCGCAGACAACCAAACCTTTATTCCAAGCAATGGAAGTCGCCCTGCAGAGTGGGTCATGAAGATATGTCTCTTGCGCTTTGGAGCCAAAAGACATATTGATGGCTTTTATATTGAGTCGGGATTGATTGTCGATGCACCATTCGATGGCTGTAATTACATTGGATATAGAACCTCCCCCTTCTTCATTAAGGGCTTTTAAACCCACTAACAATGCTTCCGGCGCCATCCCCCGGTAACGACCCCGAGACGAAAAGCCGTTGCCGGCGATAATTCCAGAGACATGAGTGCCGTGGCCATTATCATCATAGGGAGACTCTTTTTGATGAAGGAAATCCTGCCATTCAATGATTCGGGAACGGGAAACCAAAAAATCCCGATGGGGATAAATACCAGTATCAATCACGGCAATCACAACATCTTTTCCGGTAAAACCAAGTTCTTGGGCTTTAATACCTCCTACAGAAGGAACAGCAACATCAAGACGGATCCGGATTGGTGTATCGTACCAAATCCTTTTGACGTGATATAATCTGGCGATTTCTTCAAGTGAGGCATAGGGAAGTTCCACTACGAGTGAGGGTATCAAATGAATTTCACGTTGTACTTTTCCTGTCGTAGCATCAATAAGAGCCCCGATTTTGTCACTGTGTCTACCTTGGGTTTCAATAATGAATCGTTCCCGGGATGCAGGCTCCTTTATAAAATCAGGCTGTCGGAGGATTTCGGAAAGCTTAACCCGCCAATTGTTTCTTTCATACATTTTATCACCGCCCCAGTAGGGTTTGTTTTAGTAGTCTTCCATCCCGGCGCAATCATTTCACTCGGTTTAACCAGTAAAAATGACTGGGCTGGTTTTCTAGATACAATTTGAGCTAAAAGTATTTTCTAAATAGTATATTCCGGAGACTATACGGGTTACTGGGGCTATAGCATAAATTATCAAAACATACGAGGGATAAATGTTACTTGAATTTAACCAAGTGAGTTTTTCGGGGTAAACTATAATTAGGCTTGAGTTTGTAAAGAAGCTCCAGGTGAAAACGGTATTTTTGAAAGAAAAACGAACTAAAATTAAAAAAAAAATCTCTATTCAGTCTAAAATTGACTAGAAAGGCTTAATTGGGGTTTGCCAGAACAGAGCCAATAATTATAAAATAAAAACGTCGACTAATAGTCGATTAAAGACTTAGATTCTTTTAAAGAAGGTGACTTGATTGACAGTGGCTACCAGGAGAGAACGTGAACAACAAGTTCGGCGGGAAACCATTATTGAAGCTGCGAGAAAGTTATTTCACGATAAGGGTTATGAATTAACAACGGTTGAGGAAATAGCGGTCATGGCCGAACTTGGTAAAGGAACCATTTACTCTTATTTTAAAAGCAAAGATGAAATTTACATTGCTATTTTAGAGTCGGAGTTTGCTGTTTTGGAAGAACGGATGAAACAAGCCATTGAAGACTCCACCACGGCTGAAAATGCTTTACATAAATTATACGAAACTTTTATTCAATATAATCAGGAGCGCCCGAGTTTTATCAAGGCCATTTTTTTGCAAGTCGAACAGTATCCATCGCTGAAGGTAACTGATATTGTCAAGGGTCTGAAAGAAAAAACGACTGAATGGTCTAAATTAGTAGGAAGAGTTCTCCAAAAAGGAATCGATAACGGCGAGTTTGAGGACTTGAGTGTGGATAAAATGGCCAATACCATAATCGGTATGGTTCTGGGGTTGATTATTCAGCTGGAGATGGGACTCATTAAAGAAGATTTGTCCAGTTACCGGGATACGCTTTTCCGCTTATTGCTTGATGGCATTTCCCGGCGGGAGGGGAATTAATTTTTTTAAGTTTATTGACTTTCGGTCATATTTTGAATAAAGGTCAGAAGAGGTGTTATGAATGGTAAAGAAAATTCCCAAATGGGTTCTGGCGTTAGCGGTGATCCTTGGCATGTATGGTATGGGTACTTGCTTTGCCGGCAACGAAGAAAAGCAGGTGCTTACTTTGGATCAGGCTGTCAATATTGCCATGGAAAACAGTTTACAACGGCGAATCGCCCAAAGTGATGTCGAGGTCGCCAAGGATAAATTGAAACAGGCTCAGTCGGGCTATTGGCCCAAATTAACCTTGGATGCAGGATACACTCATTATAATGAAGTCCCAACTGAGGTACAATTAGGGACTAAAATGGCACAAATGAATAATGGGATGGTTGATTGGGCTACGTATTTATCTCATAATGGTTATCCTCTTGTTGGGGGTAGTTTATTAACTGGTATGTCAAAAGTCGATATTCCCGATCAAAGCCTAAACTATTACGGCTGGGATTTAGTTTTGCAGCAGCCGCTTTATACCGGTAATAAACTAACGGCACTCAATAAACAGGCGAAAGCCAATCGAGGTTATGCCAAGGCTAACTTAAACGCAGCCGATCATAATCTGGTTTTTGAAGTGAAGAAAGCATACTATACTGTAATCTCCACGGAGCATTTGGTGGAAACCATGCAACAGGCAGTAAACAGTATGGACAATCACGTCAAGGAAGCGGATGCCTATTGCCGGGCTGGAATGGTCGCCAAATTGGACGTAAAAAGGGCCGAAGTAAAGCTGGCCGATTTAAAACAGAAATTGTTAATGGCCCAAAATGGACTGGAACTTGCCAATATGGCCCTGAATTTTACAATGGGGGTCAATCTGGAAACCCAATATGAGCTAATTGATAATGTTAAATACGAACCTTTTCAAATGGAATTGCCAACTTGTCTGGAAAAAGCTTTGGCAAACCGGCCGGAAGTAGCTGCTATAGAGGCTAAGGTGGAAATGGCTGAGCAGAATTTGGAAATCGCTAAAAGTGCCGGTCGACCGTTGGTGGCTCTACAGGCTAAACACGGAGCTTTTAAGCCCTACAACCCGGATCCGGAGAATCAAATCGGAGTGGTTGCCACGATGAAGTTGATCGATGGGGGCCAAATTCGTAGCCAAGTCATGGAAGCGGAAGAAATTGTAAAACAAGCCCAAACCGCTCAGGAGTTAACCAACCGTGCTATAAAGCTCGATGTCGAGCAAGCATACCGCAACCTTCAAGTGGCTTTGCAAACAATCCAGGTTGCAGAGAAAAGTTTGGATCAAGCACAGGAAACCTTGAGGATGGCAGTTGTCAGCTATAAGGCCGGCCTTAGTTCATCTCTGGAAAGGATTGACGCCGAAGTCGGTTTGACCCAGGCCAAGAACAATCATACGCAGGCTTTAAGCATGTACAATATCGCATTGGCCCAATTACAAAAAGCTATCGGACAATGAAAGGAGAAGGCAACCATGAAAAAAGCAGGAATAGTAATTATAGTTTTTGCGGTCATTCTGGTCTTTGTTGTTTGCGGTTTCTTATTAATGAACCGCAGCAGTGAAGCGGTATCGGAGTTTTCGGCCGAACCCCTACAAATAACTGGTAATATCGATGCCACTGAAACCAACGTTAACGTGAAAATACCGGGACGGGTCGCTTCGATTCAAGTAGAAGAAGGCCAAGAAGTCACAGCAGGTCAGACAATTGCCGTGATGGAGGCTGAAAATATTCAAGCGAAATCAAATCAAGTGAAAGCAGTGCTGGACCTGGCCCAAACTACATATAATCGGCTGATTCAATTATATAATGAAGGGGTCCTGCCACAGCAAAAATTGGATATGGCACGGGCCGATCTCCGGCAGGCGCAAGCCGGATATGAAGAAGTGATGAGCTATATCAATGATTCAACCGTCAAAGCGCCGATTGAAGGGGTTATTACCTCGAAGTCCGTGGAAAAAGGAGAAATGGTTTCCTCCGGTATGCCGCTGGTAACCATCACCAATCTACAAGATGTCTGGGTTAATCTTAAAGTGAGGGAAAGCGCCATTAACCAGTTTAAGATTGGTGCTAAAGTGCCGGTACAAGTCATCGGAGTACCCCACAAAAGATATAACGGCGTCGTAAATTTTATAGCTTCCAAACCTAGTTATGCCACGGAGCGGGCGGTTCAGGAAAAAGGGGAAAAAGATCTGGTGGCTTTTCAGGTGAAAATTAAATTGGACAATTCGGATGGTTTGTTAAGACCGGGAATGACAGCAGAGATAAATATCAAACCATAGGATGGAGAAGCTTTTAAGCAAAAACTGTCTTTCGGCAGAAACGTAAGATAATGTCCCGAAGTAGTCTGCCGAGTATAGTATTACGATCATAAAATTGATATCAGTCGAAAGAAGGTAACTGGAGTCATGAGTATCTTACTTCAAGGGAACAATCTGGGAGTGCGCGGCAAGGGACATAACAATTGGTTGTTTAATGATGTGAACCTGAAAATCGGCTCAGAGGATATTATCGTTATTTATGGGAATAGCGGTTCTGGAAAAAGTTTACTTGGAGATATCCTTTGCGGTCTAAAAAAACCAAACCGGGGCTTGGTGGAAAGACACGTTCCGGTGGCGTTTGCTACCCAACATTTTACACTTTACAAAGATCTTACGGTGCGGGAAAACATAGATTTTATTGATGCGATTCATGATCACTCATCTGTAAATAAAGTGAACATTCTCAGTTCGACCGGTCTCACCGGATGGGAAAATACCCGAGCAGATAAACTTCCGATGGGCCTAAGAAAAATGTTGCAAATTGCCTGCGCTATTGTTCAAGACACTTCGTTGATTATTTTCGATGAGCCTGTTTACGGGCTGGACCAGCCTTTAAGCGTTTTGTTTAACCGGGTAATTGAAACTCTTTCCAAACAAAACCGGGGGATACTGATATTATCCAGTCAACGATTAAAGTTAACCGCGCCTACAGGAGTTTTCGAGTTGGCAGATCATGGACTCATCGCAGTTAGCCCAACCCATACCGTCAAAGATAACCAATTCACTTATCAATCCGAGGGGGTGGGCTGATGAAAAATCGATGGAGCCGCATAGGCGTTGTAATGCAAAAGGAGTTTCTGCACGTATTTCGAGATAAAATCGTTTTTATGATTGCCTTTTTGGCTCCGATTGCCTTGGGATCATTGGTGGGCTTTTTATATATCGAACAAAAAGTGACTCATTTACCTGTGGCCGTATATGACCAGGACCAATCGGCACTGAGCAGGACAATCATCCGGGCTTTTTCCGACTCGGAACGTTTTAAGATTACCCATGTTTGCAATAATTATCGGGAAGTCGAATATCTTATGAAATCGGAAAAGGTATTTTCGGCAATTGTTATACCTCCTCATCTGCAACAAAATGTAAAATCCGGGAAGTCCAGTGAAGTTGGGCTGATATTTAATGGTACCAATATTTTGACCATGAACACCTTGGCCAATGTGGCGGCGCAGGTAATACCGACTATTTCTGGAGGGATTACCATGAAGGTAATTCAGGGATACGGGGTACCGGAACAGAAAGCCTATCAAGCCGTGACCGCATTGAGTTTTCGTTCAAGATACTGGTATAATCCTACCACCAGTTATCTTGTATTTATGTTATTAGGTTTATTGGCAACCATAATCCAACAAATCACTTTTTTAGGAGTCGCTCTCTCGTTTATCCGGGAGAAAGAATCAGGAAGTTGGAGGCATTTAGCCTTTTCCAAGCTAAGCACATTTGAGATTTTTTTGGGGAAACTATTGGTTTATTTTATTATTTATTGCATAGATGCCATCGCGTTATACGGAGCGGCTTTTCATTATTTTGGACTGCCGATGCGTGGAAACCCGGTACTATTTCTGGCAACGGTTCTTTTATTTATCTTCGTCTTATTGGCCATGGGGATGGCGATTTCTATTTTGACGAAATCACCCGCACAGGCAATTGAAATCTCGATGCTCGTTGCTGTGCCTTCTTTCTTAATCTCCGGTTGGACATGGCCTTATATCAGCATGCCGTTTCCAATTCAAATTTTATCGAAGGCTTTGCCCTTGACACATTTTTTGGATGCAATCCGCAGGATTGCATATATAGGAGCCGGAATGGATATTGTGTGGCCTCAGTTGGTTATCCTGGGATTGTTCGGTTGTATATTTATTCCGTTGACTGCTTGGGTGTTAAACCGCCAAATGCTGAAACATCATGCTTAATCACTGTGCTGATGTATAATGACCATGGGGAAATCGATTTTACCCAAATTTTACGGAATAGTCATATCATGTCAATGTTATCAAAGGGATGATCGTGGTATATTATAACCATACTTTTTTCATTACTCCCTCCCTTTTCTATATTTTGTGATAGACCTCGGATTTGACCGGGGTCGTTTTGTTTTTGAATCCAAAACGCTTCAACCCTCAAAATTTTCTATCTGAACTATGACCTGAAAATTTATTTTACTGAGATGTTTATATTTGATCCCAAAAGTTATCAAAGAAATTGATGATATCCTTGGAGTAGGATTAAAAATCGCAGCCGCCTGTGGCTTGGGTGGTAATGGTTTTATTGCCACCTGTCCCTTAAGACGGGTGGCAGATCACAGGCAGTTGCAATAAAGGGGGAGACGTTGGGCCATAACGTGCATGCTGAGAATTGACTCATTCTTTGTTAAAGCGTTGTTTGACCCGGACTAAATTCGCCTTGACCTTTTTGTTAAGGGCGGCGTCAACTTCGGGTTTATAAACTTTTAAAGCTTCTTCGTAAGATTCAACGGCTTTTTTGACATATTCCTCCGAATTTTCATCAATTGCCGCCAGTAAGCTGTAAACAGTACCCAGATTGTTTTGGGTCATTGCATAATCAAGAGGATATTGCTTAATGGTGAAGATATTCAATGCTTCACCAAAGGCGTTGATGGCATTATTCAGTTTGTCGGTTTTGCTTTGATGAAAGTCGGCAACCGTGGGGTAGTTGAAAGTATTTAGGAACTCGGCTATTGATTTATATGCAACTCCAATATTATGGATTGTGGTGGCATAATCGTAGGGATATTGGTCCGGTAAATAGACTTTTAAAGCATCCTCATAAGCCCCAACAGCTTTTCGTAAATTATCATCAGGTTCCTGGACTCCGGCTAACTGTACATAAGCGTTTGCCATTTTACAGCGGGTATTGGCATAGGCCATCGGATCTTCATAAAATGTATGAATCTTGATTTCTTCTTCAAAAGCTTTCATCGCTTTGGCTAGATAAAGTTCTTTATCGCGGACTTCGGCCATATCCATCAGGGTATTACCCAAATCATTTTGAACATTGGCAAATTCAAATGGACTATTTTCCAAATCGAAAATCTTGAGTGCTTCCTGGTGAGCTTTGATAGCCCGTGAAAGATTGCCTTCCTTATTGAAGGTGGAGGCCAGAGACCGGCAGGCATTCCCAATATTGTTTTGGATATGGGCATATTGTTCCGGCATCTCTTCTAGAGTGTAACTCTTCAAGGCGTCTTCAAAGTTCTGGATCGCGGCGGTCAGATTATCCTGTTTGTTTTGGTGTTCAGCGAGTACCTTCTGGGATTCAGCCAGACCCAATTTAGCGTTGGCATATTCTTGGGGGCTATTTTCAAAGATATAGATTTTTAGAGCTTCTTCAAAAGCTTTTCCTGCAGCAGTGGCATTATTAAGTTTATCACTGATTTTAGATAACTCGGTAAGGGCATTTCCATAATTTATTTGCAGTTTGGCATATTCCTGGGGCTTAGTTTCGATATCGTATAACGGCAGAATTTCCCGAAAGGCCTTCACCGCTTTGGTGATATTGTCCTGGTTATCATACTTTTCAGCAAGCTTTAAACAGATTTCACCCAGTTTTTGCCTGGTTATCGCATATTCGTCCGGATTATTCCCGATAGTGAATACACCGGCTGCAGCTTCAAAGCATTCCGCAGCCTTCGCCGAATTCTCATCCATATCGGATGTTTCCGCAAGCGCTTGATAAAAAATACCAAGATTCAGTTGGGTTGAAGCATAAATCTCGGGATAACTTTGAGGTGTATAGACTTTAATAGCTTCTTCGAAAGCGGCGATGGCCTTATATAAATTATCCTCTTTATTGATGAAATCGGAGAGGATGCTGTAGGCGGAGCCCATATTAAACTGGATTTTGGCGTAATTCAAAGGGTATTGCCCGGGATTGTAAACTTTCATCGCTTCTCTGCTGGCTGCAATGGCTTTACCCAGATTTTCTTCTCGGTCTTGAATTTGCCCAAGCTCAAGATAAATCGAACTGAGTTCATTTTGAATATTGGCATATTCGGCGGGGTAGGCGTCCAGTGTATAAAAACGCAAAGCTTCTTCCAAAGCCTTGATAGCTTTGGGATAAATCTCTGCCGGCCCTTGGGTAGGCGCCAATCCACAGTAAGCCATACCGGTGTTGAGTTGGTTTTCGGCATAAAGCGATGGATATTGTTCAAAAGTGATTAATTTGAGGGCTTCTTCCGAAGCATGAATCGCTTTTTGAAGGTTCTCCTCTTTATCCCGGTACTCGGCGAGTGCGGCATATGAAGTCACCAGCACTTGCTGGGCTTTGCAATAATCTATGGGGTGGTTCTCAAAATCAAAAGTTTTAATAGCCTCTTCCAGATATTGAGTTGCTTTCAAATAATGATATTCTTTGTTATTTTCCCGTAGTTTCGCTAGAGTCTCATATGAAAAGCCTAGATTGTATTGAATGGTCGCAAACATCAGCGGATATTTCTTGGCAGTAAAGAACTTTAGGGCTTCCTCACAGGCTGTAATGGCTTTGGCGATATTATTTTCCTTATCTTCATGTTCGGCTAGAGTTCCATATGCAGCACCTAAATCATTTTGAAGGTGGGAGTACTCCACGGGATTTTTAGTGAAATCCAGTATCTTTATCGCTTCTTCATAACAAAGAATGGCTTTTTTAAGGTTTTCAACAGTTTCTTGTGTTGAAGCTGAATTTTTATAACATACTCCCTCATTGTGTTTAATTTGGGCATAAACTTTTGGTTCTCTGAAACGAGATATTTGGGATAATAAATCAGTGTATATTGCTAAAGCGTCTTCGTTTTGACCGGCTTCCATTAAGCGTTGGGCATTTTCGATAATCATTTTTCGATGAGCCGCACGAATCTTGCGTTTACGATATTCGGAAAGAGTGAAAAAAACTACTCCGATTAGTAATAATATTGCCCCGCTGACGATACCCATAAACCATGGGCTTTTAGCGTTTATCGTTGCAAATGGAATCTGATTCATAATGTTCGCCCGCCTTTGAAAATATGCAATTTGGTATACAATGAATGTAGTTAAAATCCAATGCAAAAAGGAATACTGGAAATAACTCCTTAAAAATCCCATAAAAACACCATTATACTATGTGATAAGTATACAACATAATGGAAAATAAAAAAATATGTAAAGTAAAAAATTGGTTAAGAGAAGCTAAAATGCCTTTTTAAGGACCGAAAATTCCATAGTAATATTATTATCGGCCATTATCGTTTTTTTTTTAATGAGGAATAAAAAAACCCGCATGCGCGGGTTTTGAAATAGATGCCTGTGACAGGATTACTTTACGAATTAAAAAAGATATGATTGCCGATAACAATTGTAACAGGTTGAGATTTTACCCAATTGTTACTGGTCTTGGTCGGATTATAAAAACCGTTTGCGCCATAACTTGGATCCCAACCGGAACAGGCTAATTGGACGGCACGATAAGCACTGGCACTGGCTGCCTGATTAATCCGGCCATCTAAAACCGGACTGTATTGATACCGACCATTATCCACTTGGTAGATAACTCCGGCAATCGTCTTTGGATAAAGAGGGTCTTGCAGCCGGTTAATAATGGTTGCGGCCACGGCGACCTGTCCTTCGAAAGGCTCTCCATCCGACTCGGCTGTTACGAGTCTTGCCAAAAGTTCAACATCGTTTTGACTTAACTGCAGACCAGTAGACTTTGAACCGCTACTGGTTGTGGCTTTCGGTATTGTTAAGGACTGATTCGGATATATCGTGGCATCGGAACTAAGATTGTTGGCTGCTCGTAATGCCGCGACGGTGATTCCATAGCGCTGGGCGATTAAAAATATGGAATCGCCAGGCTGAACCAGGTAACGACTGCTGGTAGGAGATGAACTGCTTTTTACCGATGGAATCGTTAACTGTTTCCCAACCAATAGAGAATCACTTGACAGGTTATTACTACTTTTTAGGGCATCCACTGTAACTCCGAATTTCTGAGCTATCAGGAAAAGGCTGTCACCTGGTAAAACCTTATAGGCGACACTGCTGGAACTGGTATTGTTCTTTGAAGTAATACTTAAGGCTTGTCCGGGATAAATTTCATTTTTACTCAAACCGTTAGTCTGGGATAACGAAGTCATGGAAGTGCCATAACGGGCTGCAATACTATACAAAGAATCCCCGGGCTGAACATAATAGACTTGTCCATAAACAGCACCTGCAGTAAAAGTCAAAACACTTAAAACTAGAGAAGAAACCAAAGTTTTTTTCAATGTCATTTTTTAGCTCCTTTTTGTCCACGGCACGGGCAAAAAGTAGGCTGGCAGTAAATGCTGGAAAGTCACCTCCGGTTTTGCCGTGAAAAACGGAAAATAAATACCGGATGGTTATTCTGCCTAAATAGATATGGAAAAATATTCTCCAGGCAGAAGGCTACAAATAGTAACTTCAATGATTCAATTAACCGTGGCAGTAATGTCTAATTGTTTTTGGAAACTGAATCCAACCTGTCAGGCTTTTTCTAGTACTGACAATTTCTTTAAAGCTTGGGAAGTTCCTTGTGGGAAAGAGTGGATAGCCAAATGAACGCAGGATTGTAAAATAAACCGGGGTTTTCCTTAGGAGGGAGTTGATGAGAGAAAGAGGTGGAATATACTGGCGATATCTTAGTCTTCGGCTGTTGAATGGGGTAGGGAGCCGAGATGCTGAAAAAAGAGCTGGGAACGGTGAATGATTTGGGATAGATAGAAGGCGAAATTTTGGCGCCAGACATATTTGGCCCAAGAACCGGAAGGGCGGGTGCAAAATAACATTTCCAGGTGATAAGCGATGGCCCGGAACTGAGATAAATCGGACTCAATTTTTTGGGTCAGGTAAGGATCGGCAGCAATCCGATGCGGAATTTTTTTAGTGTAGTAAATCATGGTGGAAACCCATAACAAGGCTAACTCATCGATAGGAATCTTTTTCGCCAGCGCCAAGTTTCATTCCTCCCGGATTGGCTTATATCAACAGAACGGGTTGATTCAAATCCGATCCGGCCGGATCGGTATAATATATAATATATTCATCGGAGGCCGATCCGGGAAGGGGGATGTCGCAAAAGATTTAGAATTACGGAGCTTTTGAATGAAATATTCGTCGCAACCAATCAAAGAAACGGGAATGCTTGCCACATAAATCGCAGATTTCCGTGGGTTGTTTCCCAAGCAAAAATTGTCGTACTTCTAATTCCCTGCAATATGGGCCGGGTAAAAGGCCCGAACGCTTACATACTTGGATGCTGAGGAACCGGTGTTTTTGACAATATTCTGTCGGTTCAGTCCCTGTTAAAAAATACTCAGTCCGTTTAGGGCAAAAAACAGTGGCTTTTGCCCCTGTCTCGGCACAAATGTCCATTGGAACGACATTGCTGGGAATCGTAAAGTCAAGAGGTGGTTTATTTCGTAAAGCCTCAGTCATAAAATTGGCCCAAATGGGAGCAGCTATTTGATTGGCGGCTCCTGGTAATGAACGCTCGTTATGATCGCAGCCGACGTAGACACAAGTTAATAGGTCCGGAGTGTAACCAACAAACCAGGCATCTCTATTTTCTTCAGTCGTTCCTGTTTTACCTGCTACCGGCCGGTTGATCACGCCTTCGACATTGGCTGCTGTTCCCCCTTTGCGCAAAACGCCGCCTAAAGCCTGCGTCACCAAATAAGCCACTCCGGGATCGATGACTGTGGAATGTTCTGTAGGAGCCTGATAAAGTACCCGGCCTTCCCGATCTAAAATTCGCCTTATGGTGGTGGGAATCAACTTTTTGCCGCCATTGGCAAAGGGCAGGTAAGAACCGGCCAGCTCCAGGGGTGTGACTTCCCCGGAACCCAGGGCTAATGACAGTAGGGGGGGTAAAGTAGAGGAAATCCCAAGTTTCTTCGCAAGAGCAATAACTTTGGAGGCTCCGATTTGGTACAGTAGTTTGACCGCCACCACGTTACTGGAAGACGCTAAAGCTTGACGCAGGGATAAAAGCCCGGAGCGTCCCTCGTCATTATCGTCGGTCGGCCGGTAGATCTGCCGCCCGATCTGATAGGTTACCGGACTGCAATCAACCTGATTGGCCAATGTGTATCCTTGGCTTAAAGCAGCGGCATATAAAATTGGTTTGAACGATGATCCCGGTTGGCGATGAGCTTGTGTCGCCCGGTTAAATTGAGATTTTGTAGAATCCATACCGCCTACTAAGGCCCGGATAAATCCAGTTTGGGAGTCGATTGCAATCAATGCCCCTTGAGGCTGTAGCAGACCTTGCTTATCGTGAAATAATTTAGGCAAACCATTTACCATGGAGTGTTCTGCCTTTTTTTGCATCTCCATATCCAAAGTGGACTCGATAATAAAACCGGCTTTATAAATCAAACCCGGCTCTTTAGGAAATATCCGGCTGAATTCATCTTGGAGAAGATCGAGAAAATAAGGAGCCGGTGGTGTCTTATTTACGATACCCGGCAAATGAAGCGGCATTAGGCGGTAATGATCAAGCTGATCCTTTGATATAAAGTTACATTCTCTCATCCGCTGCAAAACTGCAACGATTCGTCTCTTGCTGGCCTCGGGATGGAAATAAGGCGAATAGTAAGCCGGCCCTTTGGGTAACCCTGCTAGGAGAGCCATTTCCGGTGGGGTCAGTTGATCCAAATTTTTTCCAAAATAGGTTTGGGCGGCGATTTTCAATCCATAGGCCCCGTGACCGAAATAAATTTGATTGAGATAGAGTTCCAGAATTTTATTCTTCGGCAACTGGAGTTCTAATTTAACGGTATAAAATAATTCTTTAAATTTGCGAAGAAAGGTCCGCTTTTGATCAAGATAAGCATTTTTAGCGAGTTGCTGGGTAATCGTACTGGCGCCCTGCTCTAAACTGCGATGCATAATATCATAAAACAATGCTTTGACAATTCTTCCCGGATTGATACCATGATGTTGAAAAAAGCGATGATCTTCCACAGCCAATATCGCGTTAATCAGGAAGGGCGGCACTTCATCCAGACTAACCGGACTTCGGTTCTGGATAAAGAAAGTGGTGACGAAATGACGATTCTGGTCGTATACCTCGGAAGCTAAGGGCATTTTGGGAGACGGCAAAGGCAGATAAATAGCCAGCAACAATCCTCCCAGAAAAAGGAGAAGCATCGAAAGAAATATATAGGGTCCATTTAAATTAACCCTGACCCAGTTCCGGAACGTTTGCCACAAAAATACCACTAAATTTTCCTCGCAAAGGTTTTACTTCATTAATATGTCCCCATCATTCACTTTTATGAGAAATCGAAAGATGTTGGATAAGATATAGTTTGAATGAAGGATTATTAAAAGGCGGCGAGAATCTTTTAACATAAATCCGGCAACTAACACAGAAAACCCGGTATCTTCCGGAACAAGGGAATCAACGTCAATCAATTATCGAGGTGGTTTGAGTTGTCAAAAAATGGGCCTATAGGGGCATTTGATTCAGGGGTGGGAGGGCTTTCGATATTACGTGAAGTAAGGCGGTTGCTTCCGGCGGAGGATCTCATTTATTTAGCCGACTCGGCCCATTGCCCTTACGGAGTGAAACCTGTGGAAGAAATTCGGCAACGTTCATTGGAAATTACCGATTTTTTAGTCTCCCTGGGAGCAAAATTAATCATTGTAGCTTGTAATTCGGCTTGCGTAGCCGGACTTGACCAAGTCCGGGTTAAATACAAACAAATACCGGTGGTTGGGGTGGAACCGGCTATTAAACCGGCCCATGAAGTGACTCGTAATGGGAAAATAGGAGTTTTGGCAACCAATTTGACTTTGAATGGTGAACGATTTTCAATTCTAGTAGAAAAATATGCAACCGGAGTAGAGGTTTATACTCAGCCGGGCCCTGGCTTGGTAGAGATTGTTGAATCCGGTAAAATCGAGACTCCTGAAACAGAAAGAATATTAAGACAATATTTGGAGCCCCTTTTAGCCAAGGGAATCGATACACTGGTACTCGGCTGCACTCATTACCCATTTTTAATACCGGTTGCCCGAAAGATTTGCGGCCCTGATGTCACAATATTAGATACTGGAGTTGCTGTCGCCAAGCAAACGGAACGGGTGTTAAAACTGGCGGATTTGATGACCACCCGTCCGGCTCCCGGGCGGGAAACTTTTTATACCAGCGGAGATCCCGCATCAGTTACCGCTGTGATGGGTAAACTATGGGGTGACTCCCGGATTCAGGCAAAGAAAGCTACTGTATAATTTCCATACCCGTTTTGCCTTGATAGCGAGAATGAAGGATAAGGCGCTTTGGATGAAAAATTGAAAGGAACCCATGAAAGGAACAATGAAAAATCCTTCATGGGTTCCTTTTTTCAAAAAGCTTCCCTTCTTCACGAATAGGAGGACGCAAAACGCCTTTTAGTTCCGGTTTGCCCTATTGATGGCGGAAAGTACGGCTTTGATCGAGGCTACGCTGGTATCCTCGTCGATTCCGGCTCCAAAAACAGAAACTCCCGTTTTATTTTTAAGCTGGATAAATGCCAATGCTTTGGAGTCCGATCCGGAGGAAACGGCTTGTTCATCATAGGATACCAGATGGTAATCGCCGATTCCGAAATTTTTGAGGGCATTGAAAAAGGCGTCAATGGGTCCATTCCCCCGGCTTTCAATCGTATGATCCTCATTTTGGAACTTAATGACGCCGCTGAAAAAGACGCCTGCCGGAGAACCGTTTCCCGATTGGTGAGAGACATGGTATGTTTTCAAAGAAAATGGGTACTCCAAATCCAGGTATTCGGACTTAAACAAGTCATATATACATTGTGAAGATAATTCAGTACCCGCTTTATCGCAAGCCGCTTTAACAATCGCCCCGAATTCCGGGTGCATGGCCTTGGGCATATTGTAACCATAAACCGATTGCAGGATATAAGCGGCGCCGCCTTTTCCGGACTGGCTGTTAATGCGGATAATGGGTTCGTATTCCCGGCCGATATCGGCGGGATTGATAGGTAGGTAAGGGACTTCCCAATATCCCGTGTCCGAGGTGTGCATATAATCCATTCCTTTGTTGATGGCATCCTGATGGGAACCGGAAAAAGCGGTAAATACAAGGTCGCCGCCATAAGGGTGACGCTCATGGACCCTCATCTTGGTAACGCTTTCGTAGATTTCCCGGAGTTCCGGAATTTTGCTAAAATCCAGCCCGGGGTCGATGCCTTGAGTATGCATATTAAGCGCCAACGTCACAATATCAACATTTCCGGTCCTTTCACCGTTGCCAAAAAGAGAACCTTCCACTCGCTCAGCGCCAGCCAGCAATCCCAATTCGGCTGCCGCGACTCCGGTGCCGCGGTCATTGTGAGGATGCAGGCTGATGATGGCATTTTGGCGACTCGGTAAATGTTTGCAAAAATATTCGATCTGATCGGCATAACCATTGGGTGTACTGCACTCCACAGTCGATGGCAGATTGAGGATAACCCGGTTTTGGGGTGAAGCGCCCAAGGTCTCCATGACCCGGGAACAGATGGCCACGGCATTATCCATTTCAGTACCGGAGAAGCTTTCCGGGGAGTACTCATAACGGAGATGGGTTTGCGGGTCAACCTTTTTCGATAACTCAGCGATTAATTTCCCGGCGTTGACAGCAATTTCGATGATACCTGCCATGTCTTTTTTGAAGACCACTTTCCGTTGTAAGGTCGAAGTGGAATTATAAAAATGAAAGATTACATTTTTAGCGCCGTGGATAGCCTCAAAGGTTTTTTCAATTAGATGTTCTCTGGCTTGAACCAAAACCTGGATCGTAACGTCATCGGGAATATGGCCGCCTTCGATTAAAGCTCTTAGGATTTCATATTCCGTTTCAGAAGCTGAGGGGAAACCTACTTCGATCTCTTTAAACCCGATTTGGACCAAGGTCTTGAATAATAGTAATTTTTCTTCCAGATTCATCGGATCGACCAGGGCTTGGTTTCCATCGCGCAAGTCGACGCTGCACCAGATGGGAGATTTTTCTATGATGCGGGAAGGCCACTCGCGGTTTGCCAGAGGGACTCCGGGAAAGGGAAGGTACTTTTCAAACGCTTTTTTCATATCTGTTTCCTCCTGAATCATATTAACCAAACAGACACAAAAAATCCTCGCCCCACAAACACAAGGGGCGAGGAGATTATTCTCCACGCGGTACCACCCTAATTCGGTTACGCCTATACGCAACCCTTTACGCAGCCTCCAACAAGGCGCTGACCTGTAACGTTGCCAAAACGTCCCGCTCTAAATCTTTCAAGCGGGCAACTCCGGGATGAGCTATTCACATAAAACGAAGGCACCGGTTTGCACCAACCACCGGCTCTCTAGGGCTTTTATTTTATGTCTTATTCCCTTCAATGTCTTTGGGGCGATCTTCTATGAATATTTGATTAGCAATAATATATGCGATTCTTGAGGATTTGTCAACTGCTTTTTAGAACCCGGCTTTTTGACTAATTTCCGCTTGTTTGGGGAGGAATACCAGGGGGACGTTTTTCGGGATGACGACTTTAAATTCGGTGCCTTGGCCGGGAGCGCTTTGAACGGTGATTTGGCCCCGCATTTCTCCGAGCAGTTGTTTGACAATCGCTAAACCAAGGCCTGAGCTGTTTTTGGTCGAAAATCCGGCGGTAAAAATCATCGGCTGGATTTCGTCCGGGATAGGCGGCCCGTTATTCCAAATGGTGAAATGGTAACAGTCTTCCGTTTCCCAGATGGTTACCTGGATAGTCCGGGGGGAAGCCTGCTCTCCTTCTAGGATCTCAATGGCGTTGCGGATGATATTTCCCAATACCCGGGTAATGGCGACCATGGAAATTTTGAAATCCGTAAAGTCGGCATCGCAATCGACCAGAAATTGCAGATTTTTCGCTTTGCATTGGGTGGAAAAAACCAGCAACATCGCGGAAATGGTCGGATTGTTGATGTTCAGGTACAAGGAGCTGGATGAATCCAAGGAGGCATTGTACTCATCAATGAATTTGAGCACTTCCTGGCTCCGGTTCATTTGGGCCAACATCCGGATAACCTGAAGTTGATTTTTAAAATCATGCCGCTGGGAACTAAGGGTTTGGATCAGTTTCTGGCTTTCTTCCAGTTGCAAGTGGTCGATTTCCTGAACCATGGATTCCTTATTCAGTTCAACCGTGAATTTATAAAAGGAACGGAGGTTTAAGATCCATAGGATTAGAATGGCGACAGTAATTCCGGCTACAAAAATAGTAACCGTTTTATGAAGCATATCAAAGAGATTCATTTCCAGAATCAACAGCAAAAAAATAGCCAACAAAGCATAAAGGAAAGAATGCAATAGGTAAGAGTGTTTCAATTAATATCACACACCTATTTGGTAATCGGAATATATTTCATCAGGGAAAATTTGGTTGCTTTTAAGATAATCAATACAAGCGCCGGAACCACGAGTTCCAGCAGATTTAAAACCATCCAGTTCGTCCCGGAAAATTTTGAAGGAATAACATAACCCAAGTGGGTGAAGATCGGGCAGGCCAAGAGCATACTCCCCAGCGTTAACGTGGTAAAAGACAGTAAAGAACCGATAAGACTCAACGTAATATCGATTTTGTTTAAAAAGAACAATAACGCTGCACAGGCTATTACTAGCACGATGGTATGGACGGGAGCGGAGGCGTTCAGGATAAGTTTGGAAACACAAGCGATTGCCGAAAAAAGCAGGATCGGTAAGAGAATCCTTTTTACCGGCAGGGAAACTCCAATAAAGGCCAAAGCTAACTGGTAACTAATAAAAAAAGCAAAATAAGCCAACAAAAAAGTTATAAGCATCAAATAGGGATCTTGCATCTACTCTCAGCTCCTTATAAGTGTTCTATAAGCCTAAAACCAAGCTCATAGAAAATTATAACATAAAAATCAGGGAATATTACGCTTTTTGATCCAAATTATTTTTTAGCCAAACCGTCCCAGGGTTTTCTTCCGAATAAAGTAAAAAAATAATGAAACGACATCAAAATTGGCAACCCATGAAATCCCGTAAAAATTATGTTTTCGCCGTATAATCTTGAAGATATTTCAGCAAGGAGAATTTGCTGACTTTTAGAATAACCAAAACCAATGTTGGGGCCACCAGTTCCAGCAGATTTAAAAGCGTCCATGAGTACCATGAATACCCACTAAAGTTTGGCGGAATCGCATAACCCAGTTTGAGGAAGAGCGGGCAAGCCAAAATCATGCTCCCCAGAGTTACAATGATAATGGTCAGCAAGGAGCCGATTAAGCTGAGTACCCAATCGATTGGATTAAACAACCAAAGTACCCCAGCGCAAATAATCACCACCACCACGGTGTGCACGGGAGCGGAGGCTTCCAAGCAAATTTTGGAGATGTAGGCAAGCGCAGAGATGGTTAGGACCGGGAGCTGGGCCTGTTTTAGGGATGGGAAACGATCAATAAAGGCCGATTCCAGCTGGTAATGGATGAAAAAAGTCATATAAAACATCAGGCAGGTCAACAGAGTTAGAAAGAGATCTTTCATTTTTTCCACACTCCGGAGAGATATTCTATATTGCATAATGGAGGTTTGAATGCGCTTGCGTCGCTGTATTTAAAAAAGGGATCATTACAAACAACTAAAGAATCAACTATAAATACCGATTCTTGATATTTTGCGGTTCATTTAGAAAATATTTTAAAATTGTGAAGAAAAGTAATTCTATGCAAATATTATAACACAAAAAAATACCAAGGTATATCAAAAATACCTTGGCGATAAAAAATCTCTACAAATGAAAACATTCATTAATTATTTCCTCATTTTTGGTTGATAAGATAAACTTTGGCAAGCAAAGGCCGCGCTAAGGGAAGCAGCCAATGTAGCGACTGCGGCTAATAATAAATATACTCTTTTCATACGGATTGCGCCTCCTTTCCTTTGGTAATCTGTTCCAACCTGTGGACTATCCAGACACCGGCCGGTGTTCTGAGCAGAACTGTGAGTAAAACCCCGATATTTAAAGCCGATAACCAGGTACTGACAAACCAGATATTTAAAAGGCTCAGCGATGCGAGGGTGATTACCCCGAAATGTTTTTTGGATTTGATTTGCTGTTCATTGAAATCAAAATCCGGCGCCAGCAGCGGACCATAAAGCAGAACGGCGCAGCATCCTGCGGTTGCCAAAGCAAGCAGCCACCAGGGAGAGGGAAGGCCCAAAGTTTTCAATGCCCATCCGGAACCGGCCAGGATTAACGCGCTGAAAACGGTGCATCTTACAAAACCGGAAAGGTGAGGGCCTCCGATGATGTGTTTCATCCATAATGCGGCAAAGGTTATCCAAAGAGTCTCCCGCAAAGCGCCGCCCAACCAGCCGACCGCCAGAATGAAACCGATGCTTATCGCCATGATGGACAGGCATTCGATCCCATAACAAATTTTCTTGACTTCAGACTGCAAGCCAGCCTTTTCCCCGATATATTCCCCGACGTGATCCGCAACTTCCGCTATGGTAACCATCTTCTCGCACCTTTCTTCAACCGAGGCATAAAAGCGCAATATTAATTATATTGGCGCTATTGCCAATAGTTTGTCTTTACATAATTAACTATCGGATTTTTCGCCGGGAACTTTATACTTTTTTTAAAAAAAATTATATAAAAATTTATAAAAAAAGATCCCCGCAATTTGCAGGGATCTTTTTATGGAAGGATTCAGGATGATCAGGGATTTCGATTATGGGGTGAGGCTAAACTCCTTGGCTAGGGCGGTGAAGGCTGGCAAGGAATTTTGGATGATTTCTTTGGAAACGCAATAAGCAATCCGGAAATATCCCGGCTGACAGAATCCTTTCCCCGGGACGATTAAAATGTTATGTTTTTGGGCTGCCTGGCTAAAAGCGCCGTCATCCGGAATCGGGCTTTTGGGGAAGAGATAAAAGGCGCCCTGGGGCTTGATGACTTCAAACCCAATGCCGGTCAGATGGTTATACAAAATATCCCGCCGCTCCCGGTACAAATCCAACCCGGCCACTTGACCCTGAAGATCAGCCACCAGACGCTGCATTAAAGCAGGGGCATTTACAAATCCCAGAATCCGGTTGGCGAAAACCAATGCGTTAAAAAAGAGATCGGCTTCCGGTATTTGGGGGTTGATGGCGACGTAACCGATGCGTTCTCCCGGTATGGCCAGGTCTTTGCTGTGGGAGGTGGCCACGATGCCATGTTCGAAAAATTTTAATATGGGCGGAGCTTCCACGCCGTCATAGACCAGTCCGGCGTAAGGTTCATCGGAAATTAAATAAATTACTTTCCCAAGCTCCTTTTCTTTTTCCCGGATTACGGCGGCAAGCGCGGTTAATGTCTTCTCGGAATAAACCACCCCGGTGGGGTTATTGGGAGAATTGATCAGGATGGCTTTGGTTTTCGAATTGACCGCCCCACGGATGGCCTCCGGGTCCAGTTGAAAGTCGGGTTGGGTTTTGACCACCACCAGTTTGCCTTGGTGATTGTCGGTATAAAAGCCGTATTCCATGAAATAGGGAGCGCTGACAATGACTTCATCGCCGGGGTTCAGCAAGGATTTAAAGATCACGTTCAAAGCGCCGCCGGCTCCGGAGGTCATCACGACATGATTGGCATTTAAGGATAGACCGGTGCGTTTGTTTTGATAAGCCGCTATGGCCGCGCGGGTTCCCTCGTAACCGGCGTTGCTCATGTATTTATGCATTCCGGGGATGGGATGATTGGCCAGCTCACGCAGTCCTTGCTGAAAAGACTCCGGCGGTTCCAGATCGGGATTGCCCAGGGAAAAATCATAAACCTTATCCGGACCATAAATGCGGCGCAGGCGGTCGCCCTCTTCAAACATTTTCCGGACCAACGAGGAGTGATTGAGAGATTCGCGGATCTGATCGGAGATAGACATGGGAAAAAACCTCCTTGGATATAATTAATGATGAACGTTACGGCGAAAATGCAACCCTGGTTCTGGCGGGGTAGCGGGCTAAAGCCGCACGGTTGATTGAACCCAAGCCGGTTCAAACCGGCTAATCGAGAGTTTGTTATTTTGTAATATAGAATCCTCACGGCGGAGTAACGATGGTTGCCGAAGGAATCCCCATGTTTTGATATTTCGTGAAGGGTCGGCATAATCCTGCCACAAAGAAAGGAATTGGATCGTTTACCGGAATGATTTTTGAAAGTTCCTCTTTACAGTTTATCAAAGATAGGTTATAATTTATGATACATGTGAAGCGCCGAAGTGGTGGAACTGGCAGACGCGCAGCGTTCAGGGCGCTGTGTCCGCAAGGGCGTGCGGGTTCAAATCCCGCCTTCGGCACCAATGATTTTCTCAATACTTTTGGGATTTTGCAAATAGATTGCTAATATCACTTTTCTAAAATAGCGCCTAATATTTGGGCGCTTTTGTTTTGTAAGAAAATTTAATTTATTTAGCGGATGTCTTTGCGCTTCATGGGAAAAAAGAGTATCCTGCAATGATAACCGATAAGCGCAAAGGCAAAATCGATGTAGTATGGCCGTTAATCGGCTGTAGATTAGATTCACAGCGATTGAATGCCTAAGTGAATGTTTTGAATTCATAGAAGCCGACAAGGGGATACCGCCTGCTCAATGTCATCAAGCAATTATTCCATATTCTGTAAGGATTCCAATTGCCCATTTTGACCTCACCCCACCCTCTCCGGCGATGCAACTCAGAGGAGCAAATTCACGGCGAGAGATGTTAGAGCTGTAAACTTGGGCCTTTTTAAAATTCAAAAATTTGAAGCCTAAAAGATTGGCGCGAAATTCGTTCGATACACCTCTCCCCGTCGTATAGCCATCATTGAAACATTTGGCCGGGGAGAGGCCGGCATTTAGGCCCGAGAGTTTTGGGAAATTTCTCCATGATCGCTTGATGACATTGACCGCCTGCTCCCCTTACAACTCCTACATGTCCCTCCGGTTCCTAAAATCCTCTGGAGCGATCCTGAGATTTAATCTACGACAGATGAAATCCCATCTCCGGTTTCTAAAATCCTTTGGAGCGATCCTGAGATTTAATCTACGGCAGATGAAATCTCATCTTCGGTCCAGAAAATTGTCTGAAGCGATCCGGAAATTTACTCTTTGGTTGAGGAGATTTCTCTCTGGTTCGGAAAATTCTCTGGGGCGTTCCTAAAATTTAATCTCCCGTTGCGGAAATCTGCCCGGATTTCTTTATCTATGGGGTTCATTTGGTTTTTTCCCTTTTCCGGGTTGCCTTTTTTTTTGGAGTTTATTTATGTTAAAATGGAAATAACTGAGATTTTAACCCATTTGCATTCAAACTCTTTTCTGAGAGCATGGGGTTTTAATTGGGATGAGGCGCGTTTCAAATTCCCCGCTTGGGACCTGGAAGTTCAGGCGCGGTAACCCAAGGCTCGATATTTATTGCATTTTTACCGGCTTTAGCCGGTAAAATTTCTCCAAACCGTGGATTTTAATCCGCGGTCTCCATCGAAGGCGGCGTTCAAATTATTTGTTTCAACATATATAGATACGGATAGCATGAAATTAAGAAAAATTGTAAAATTACTGGAGGATGAGGTGCTCAATATTCATTTAAGTGAAAAAGCATAATTGGTATTTTCATTTAAAATGTGCCCCAATTCAATAATAAAAATCAAATAATCTACCGCAGAATATGCCATGGGAAATGTCGTAGTCATTGCTGGTATGAACGGAAAGCACGAGGTCCAGATCCAGCGATTATTAAAAAATAATCGCCAGCAACCTCTTTGGGAAAGTGGCTATCCTGTTAACCTGGGAAAATACCGGAGCATGGATATAAGAACTTGAAATGACCTGGAGCAGCGCAAACCCTTACGATAAACTAAAAACAAGCCATTTGGGCAAACGTAGAGGAGCGTGAAAAGTGAAAGATGAGCAAGATCCCCGGGATATAGCGTTAACGAGATATATGCTGATATTGTCCAACGGGTGAATATCCGGTTTCATTTACCGGGAATGGAGCTAAAAGAAACTCTCGGTATGTCGGTCATCATTTAAAGATAGCGGGAGTACAAAACTTTTTATTTATCGATAAAATAAACATAAAAATCATCCAGTTTACGAATAGACAGCTTTTTTTTTCCATGATAAAATTAAAGCAATAACCATGGCATACTTATATTTCCAACATGAAAGGATGATCAATATGCTTTGTGAAAACTTAGAAAAATGTCCCTTCTACAATGATAAAATGCCTATCGACAGCGCTTTGGGCCGCCTGTTTAAAAAGAATTACTGTGAGAGCGACAAGACGAAGTGCGCCAGATATCGAGTTTCCAGTATAATAGGGAAAGAGTTTGTATCGGATCAATTATATCCCAATATGGATGAAAAAGCGGAGAATATTATCCAGGCGAATAAAAAATAAATGCCTCATGATATTAATGGTTTGTTTTTGGTCGGGAAAAGCAAAATAGTAATATAGAGCTTCGGACAGTTCATGGAATATTCGAGGATGAAGATTGAATGGGTAAATTATTTTGGAAGCCGGGGACTTTGCTTTACCCGGTGCCGGTTGTCTTGGTAAGCTGCGGGGAACTTCAAGGAGTTAAAAATATCATTACCATTGCCTGGGCCGGAACGGTAGCTTCCGATCCGGTGATGGTTTCGATCTCGGTGCGGCCGGAGCGGTACTCCTACCCCCTTATCAAGGAGAGTGGAGAATTTGTGATCAACCTGCCCAATCGTCATATGGCCCGGGCGGTGGATTATTGCGGAGTCGTTTCCGGTAAAGATTGCGACAAATTTCAGGCTACCGGATTAACGGCAGCGGCGGCGCGGAATCTGAAAGCACCCGTGATTGAAGAGGCGCCCCTTGCCTTGGAGTGTAAGGTGAACGCAGTCAAGGACTTAGGTTCCCATCATCTTTTTTTGGCCAAAGTTTCCGGAGTTCAGGTCGAGGAGGGGTTAATCGACCGGAGTGGTAGGTTAAATTTGGCGAAGGCCGACTTAATAAGCTACGTTCACGGCCAATACTGGACTTTGGGAGAGGCCGTCGGCAGTTTCGGTTTTTCCGTTAAAAAACGCCGCAAAAAGTAAGCTTGACTTCTAAAGTATTAGACAGCCGCATAAAAACATAAAAAACCACCCGCAAGGGTGGTTTCGTCATCTTTAGTATGAACGTCTGGATTGAAAGCAATCACGGCAGTAAACTGGTTTGTCGCCGCTTGGTTGGAAAGGAACTTTGGTAGGTTTGCCGCATTCCGCACAAACCGCATCAAAAAGTTGACGATCTCTGCTTTGAAAACCGCCACGGCCTCTACCGGATTGGGCTTTTTTAGCAGCCCGGCATGCGGGACAACGTCCAGGTTCATTGGTAAAACCTTTGGATTCAAAAAATTCCTGTTCACTTGCAGTAAAAACGAAATCTTGACCACAATCTTTGCATGTTTTTGTTTTATCTTGAAACATTAACAACCTCACCTTTTAGCCCTACGGGCCCATATTTTACCTTTCCCTGGACTATTCGGAGGCAATTCATTTTGGAATTTGCAAACCTTATGATCCTCAGTTTAGGTACAATTTTATAATACCATGAATCAAGGGAAATACAAGTACTATTTTTCCTACCTAATTTTACGGAGGAGATGGCCTTAGGATGGAGAATTATCAGTTATAATGGAAGTAAACTGGGGAGGGTTCTTTATGAACGAAGCGAATCAAACGCCCTGGAATTTTACAGGTAACGGTTATATCATGTTGTTTAAATTTCCTAAGCCGTTTATTCTCGATCATGGTTTTTTGCCCGAGCGATTTCGAAAAGGGTTTTATGGAAATGTCGGAGCGATCGTGTTTGCTGATTACCAATCTTCCAACATGGGACCTTATCAAGAATTGTTTTTTGTACCGGGGAAGTTGCGCTATCAACACCATAAGGTTTATACGATTTCCAGAAATTATATTTCCGACAACCGGAATGGACTTGAAAATTCACTGAGCGATTGGGGAATATCTAGAGAAAAGGCTTCGTTTCAATTTATTCCCGGCAAGGATTTGGATACTCTTCTAGTCACCCAAAACGGGGTCCCCGTCATTGATATTACGATCAAGGTTTCCAAAAAAGGCTGGGTTTTTCCCTTGTGGACATTTTTTCACCCCCTCCATATGATTCAAGATTGCAATGGGAAAACTTTCACTTTCAATCTCCATGGCGGGGGAAAAGGGAGATTTGCCGCGATCATGAAAGTTGATGTCAATCCCGAACGCTTTCCTAACTTTGCATTTTTTAAACATGTGGCCATTATCCGGGTTACGGATTTCCATTTTAAACTGCCCCCGGCCAAAACGAAAGAAGAGTAACCAAAGAAGGGGCCTTTTTCCATAACCTCAAACACCAGGTGGGTATGGTTGAAATTTGCATAAATCACAAAAGGTTCTTGTGGGGCCTTAAGCAAATCCTTTCGGAATCCCCATACCAGAAATTTGAAAACCGTAGACGAGCGACTGCGGTTTTTTTGTTGATAATTGAGGGGCGGGAAGAAAACATAAAAATACCCCTTTCCCATATATTTCTCCTGTATGACAATTACCAGATGGGTGGTTTTTTTTGTATATAGAAAAGCCCAGCTAGGAAGATTATAATGATTTTATAAAAGGAGGGGGTTTTTTGGCAGACCAAAATAATTTGCCGAAAGTGGCTTATTTTTGTATGGAATATGGTCTGGATGCATCGTTTCGGAGTTATGCCGGGGGTCTTGGGATCCTGGCCGGCGATTATCTTAAGGGCGCAAAAGACCATGGGTACCCGATTGTTGGGATCGGAATCAAATGGAAACAAGGATATACCGATCAAATGATTGATCAAGATGGCTGGCCCTATGATAGTTATCATAATTACCAATATGATTTTTTGAAAGATACCGGAGTTAAAGTTGTGGTGCCAATCCGGAGACGGAATGTAGTCTGCAAGGTTTGGCTGGTCGATAATTTCGGTAATGCTCCCCTGTATTTGCTGGACACCGATGTACCTGAGAATCAGGATCCCTGGATTACCGGCCAATTATACGGCTGGTTTGGAGAGGAACGGATTGCCCAAGAAATGGTCCTGGGGATTGGCGGGGTGAAAGCGTTACGGGCTCTGGGTATCGCGGTGGATGTATACCATTTTAACGAAGGCCATGCGGTGTTTGCGGGATTCGAGTTAATCAGGGAGAAATTGGAATGGGGCTTGCATTATGACACGGCATTGGCGGCAGTCCGTGAACAAATCGTTTTTACGACCCACACGCCAATCGTTGAAGGCAATGAATCCCATGATCTTGACCGGTTGATGTATATGGGCGCCAATAACGGTTTATCGACGGAGCAAATGATGGAGATTGGTGGCAATCCTTTTAATATGACGGTTGCGGCTTTGCATTTGTCGAGAATCACCAATGCGGTTGCCGATTTACACTGTCAGACCGCCAATAAAATGTGGTCTTACGTTTCAAGCTGTTCGCCCATTGTCGGCATTACCAACGCGATTCACACGCCAACCTGGGTTGATCCCGAGATGTTGCGGGCGGCCTCAGGAGAAGGCTCTCTGTGGGAACAGCATCAGAAAAACAAACAAAAACTGATTGGATTTATTAAAGAAAGAACCGGCGCCGAGCTTAAGCCGGAAGTTTTATTAATCGGTTTTTCAAGACGGGCTGCCGGATATAAACGGAGCGGATTTATCTTCAGCAGACCGGAAATCATCGCTCCGCTGCTGGAGAAGGGGAAACTTCAGATCGTGTTTTCCGGTAAAGCCCATCCTTTAGATGACGGCGGTAAAAGGGTGGTTGAAAATCTGGTACAAATGTCCAAACGTTATCCGGGCGCGGTGGTATTTTTGGAGAACTATGATATGACCATCGGTAAAATGTTAACCACCGGTTCCGATGTTTGGTTGAATAACCCGCGGCGGCCGAAAGAGGCCAGCGGTACTTCAGGGATGAAGGCTGCGATGAACGGGGCTCTTAATTTGAGTATTCTGGACGGCTGGTGGCCGGAGGCGTGCAGGCATGGGATCAATGGCTGGCAATTTGGAGACGGCTTTGAAAGCTGCTCCGAATATGAACAGGATGAACATGATTTGAACGCCCTTTACCGGGTTTTACAAGAGGAAGTAATTCCCACTTATTATCATAACCGGGAAAAATGGCTGCGGATGATGGGGGAGAGCATTAACAACACTCGCGAAACTTTTGCAGTCAAACGGATGCTGGATGATTACTACCAAAAGATGTATATTTCAAAATGATTTATTAGGATTTATATTTATTTCATTTGATTCTTATAAATTTAACGACTTCAAAAAGCCGCTGGAGGATTTCGACAGTGGCTTTTTGATTGAATTTTGATGTTCATTAGTGTGGAATTATTCTACATATTATTCATCCTAATATCCGGTTTATTTTAAAACCTGGGGTATTGGAACCAAATAAACATATTGATGATTGGATTCTTTTTGTCCACGGTTTCCACCGGCGGGGTCCCTTTTTGAGCGACTGAAAATGGAATCTCCGCTCGTAAAGCCAGTGGCAAAGTCGCCGAAACCTAGGTTCCCGTCTTCCTCTTATCCCGTCGGCATCCTGGCCGCGGGAACCCTGAAGACTGGCCGGCTCCATTGTGGATCCAGCCTTCCATATTAATTCCGCGATGCCGACGTCTTCGGCTTGTTTGCAAGCCGCAAACATCCTGTTCTTGAGCCTCGCGTCTGCCGGTATTCTATACATCAAAAAAATCTAATGGATTATTGGGGCTGTCCCAAAAGTAAATTTTAACGATCAAGAAATACAATATATTGAAGTCAAACCATTCGATGAAGCTACATGTTGTATTTCTTATTGATTTTGAATTGCTTTTTAGACAGCCTCGAAGATTTGTTCCGGAAATGAAATTACAAGCAAAGATTAATTTCTCATATTTGATGAGCATTTTACATTATTTTGTTAAAATTCCGGATAAAAGTTGGTAAATAAAGGATAAGCAAAAAGTTGGCCTAAAAAAAAGTTAATAGAGACAGGATTCACAGGATTTACGGGATAAGGAAATGGATAATTCATAGGGGTTTTAAAAAATCCTGTTTAAGTTCTTTTAGCTAGGCCGCAGTATAGTTTAACTATGCTCGGTAAGGCATTTTAGAATTATTGTAGGTTTTCTTCCCGCCGCTTTACAATGATTACTTTATTCTATAAAATGGAATCATCAAGAACAAACGAAAACAAATCGGAATAAAGAAGAACAAAATGGAGGGACCCTGGATGTTCATTGAAGAGCGCCATCAGCACATTTTGGAGATGCTTCATGCCAAAGGACGGGTGGAAGTGGTTGAACTAAGTAAGAATTTTCAGATTTCGGAAGATTCAATCCGGCGGGATTTGCGCCTCATGGAGGAAAAAGGACTTTTAACGCGAACATATGGGGGGGCCATTCTTCCGGAGCAGGTCAGTTCGGCTTTATCCTATCGGGAACGGCAGGAAATCAACAAGGATGTTAAAACCGCCATCGCCAAATCGGCAGTGGCCGCAATTAAAAATAACGATACCATCCTGCTGGACGGCTCCTCCACCGTGGCCGAAATGGTTCCTTTTTTAAACCGGATCGCCGGACTGACGGTCATTACCAACTCGATCGCCATTGCCCATGATGTCTTGCTTTTTACCACCGGTTGTAAACTGGTGATGATCGGCGGCACCGTCGACCGGGAGTGTTTTAATACCATCAGTATTGACAGCCTTAAGAAAATTCAGGGTTTACGGGTGGATAAAACTTTTGCCGGGCCCTGCGGTATTTGCCCGGAATGGGGGTTGTCGACGACCACTTTCGATGAGGCGGCCATTAAAAAAGCCATGTTGGAAGCGGCAAAAGAAGTCTATCTTCTGTTTGAAAGCAGTAAGTTCGGCCACCGTTCTTTGGCCAATATCGGGCCTATCGAGCCGCGGTATCATTGGATTACCGATGGTCAAATCGCTGTTGAGGATAGCGGGTTTCAAAAGCTGCTGGCCCAAGGACTGCAAATACAAATTGCTGATACTATCACCAACGGGGATTCCAACCTTCGGCTTTAGCGGAACTATGGCCTTTTGGGTTTGAATTTCCAAGATTTGAGTCTGACAAGGGAGGAAAAAAATTATGGCGATTGTACTGGCGCCATCCGGCTTTATTCAATCCTTTAAAAAATTACACGGCAACACCCGGGTTTCGGTTGTTTTCGAACCCCTCTGGGGGATTCCGTATTCCTTATATACCTTTTATTTCAGTCTTTATATGAAGGACCGGGGAATTAGCGACCCCCAAATCGGTTTTTTGATTGCCATCGGGTTTACTGCCTGTATAGCATTTTCGGCCATTGCCGGCCTGATCACGGATGCGCTGGGCCGCCGCAGAACGACCCTGATATTCGATATGATTGCCTGGCCCGTTGCCCTCACGCTCTATTTAGTCAGTCATAATTTTTGGATGTTTGCCCTAGCCCAGGTTGTCAATAGCATGTCAAAGATTACCGCCGTTTCCTGGAACCTGATGTTGATTGAAGACGCGGCCCCGGAACAACAGATCGCCGCCTACAATCTGATTAATACCATCAACATTTCGGTGGGTATTTTCACACCCTTGGCCGGATTGATTGTCAAGGAGATGGGGATTCTTTCCGGAGAACGGATTTTATTGGTTTTTGCGGTTATCAGCATGACTATGATGGTACTGGGTCGAAATTATTATTACCGGGAGACTGCAGTCGGACAGCAAATTTTGCGCCAGCGGAATCAAGAATCTTCTCAGCAGACAAACCGGCTCAACTTGGCTTTTTTCAAGAGACTTTTCCACCAGCCACTGGTTTTAACGGTATTATGCTGTAGCGTTCTTTTTAACGCCTATATTCCGATAGGTACTTATTCGAGCCTCTATTATGCGCCTTTCTTAACGGAAGTTCTTCGGCTTGATAAATCGGCCATTGCTCTTTTGGGCGGAGTTAATGCCGCGGTCATGTTTGTCATATTTGTTCTGGTAATCCCCCGCGCGGCCAATCTTAATCGCTATTTGCTGATGGCAGGCGGAGTTTTGTTGCAAATAGCCTCCCTGGTATTGTTTATTACCCTCCCGGCAGGTAGCTTCAAAATTGTGTCGTTGGGAGTGGTGGTTTTTGCAATCGGGTATGGCCTTTCAAAGCCCTTTATGGATGCGGTTTTGGCAGAGACTACTTCCGGTACGGAGCGGGCAGCCGTTTTCGCCCTTCATAACACGGCGGTGGCTTTCTGTAGTGCAGTTTTTGGCTTCCTTTCGGGATTTTTATACAGCCTGAATCCGGTGTTGCTCTATATGTTATCCATGGGAATACTGGTTGTTTGCACAGGCATGCTCATTGGGTTGGGATTGTCAAGTACAACCACGAGGCTAAGGAGAAATTGAGACAAAAAATGAAACGCCAACAAATACTCGCTATCATACTAACGATGATGGTTTTAATCGCGGTTTTCAGCACTCAAAGTTACGCGCAAGGTCTTGAAGAACAAGGGACCCTCTCTCCCGCCAACCAAGGGGACATTTCTGCCGAGCTCGATCAATTGTACGGATGGCAGAGTTTCCTACAGAATTTAAAGCTTGAATATACAACCATTGAGGGGAAAAAGGCTGCCGGTTTTCATGTGAAGCCGGAGTGGCGCTGGAAAAGGTTTGAAGGTGTTTTTGATTTGGCTTTTTACCAAAACCCCTGGAATGAGGATAAGTGGCAATGGGGAATCCCTAGGCCCGGCATCAGCCCGGATTTCCCTAATTTTGTGGACGGTTTCTCCTATCAGGGCAATTGCCTGCAACTTCACTATCAAAAAATAGAAGATATCGACTATGGTTACGGGTTACTCATCAACGATTACCATCCTTTTAACCCGTATCGCGGTTTTTTATTGAATGTAACCCCCGGTGAGACTGCCCGTTTGAGTTATGTTTCCTTTGGTGAAATTTTGTATTGGGCGCCCTTTGAGAAAAATGATTATGCCAGTTTACAGGCGTTACGTATCGATCAGTCTGTAACAACGGCCGGACTTCGCTGGCAGCTGGGGTTAACCGGCATTCGCGACGGTTACGACGGTTTGTCTTCCCGCCAATTTCCAACGGCCGGATTTTCTTACGATCTGAGTTTGAACAATGTGATCTGGTGTGCTCCGTTCTGGGAATCGGCCAGGTATACGGATTATGGGAAGGCGGATATGTTTGGCGTTAAGGGAAGGCTCGGATTGGTCAGTTATCAGATGGGCGGATTCCATACCCGGGGAAAGTTTGTTGCCAACTACTTTGGCGGAAGATATGAGGATTTGAAATGGAACTCCTTCAATAATTCCGGAAAAGAGGGGCTCCTTTCCTTGGGTACGGTCGATGACGCTGCCCGGAACGGCGTCATGGCCCAATTGTGGCTCGAAGTAAACCCGTGGCTTACTTTGAGCGCGCTGTATATCGATGATATTGAAAATACGATGGCTTACCGCTTTAAAGGAAAGATCGAGCGGTTGGGCCTGGAATATGGTTTTTCCTTTTATGACCAAACAAAGAATGTTTATAATTATGACTGGTTCATTAAGGATGATGACGGCGCCTGGAGTTATCTCTGTCATTATTACCGGGATATGGACGGCAAATCCCGCTATGATTTTGAACTGGGGTATAAGTTTTAGATCGATTGGACTCAATTTACATTATCCGTATATTCTTGCAGGAAGATGCATATCTCTAGCGAATAGAAAAACAAGATTTTCCAAATTCTTGATTAAAGTCGTCATAAAATTTTGGAGGCGTAAACAATGGCTAGTCAAATAAAGTTAGATTTATCGAAAGCAAGGGCCTTTATGGGAGACCATGAAGTAGGCATGCTTCAGGGGCAGGTAAAACTGGCTCATGAAATGCTGCATCAAAAAACCGGCCCCGGCAATGATTTTCTGGGATGGGTGGAGTTGCCGGTAAATTATGATAAAAAAGAATTCCAGGCGGTTATCAAGGCGGCCGAACAGATTCGAAAGGATTCCCAGGTGTTGGTGGTAATCGGGATCGGCGGGTCGTATCTGGGCGCGCGGGCCGCTATCGATTTGCTGAACCATAGTTTCTATAATCAACTCGGCGCGGAAAAACGCCAAGGCCCCCGGATTTTGTATTTAGGCAATACCATTAGTCCGACTTACACCGGGGAATTGCTCGATCTCTTGGCGGATAAGGATTTTTCGGTCAATGTCATTTCCAAATCGGGTACCACGACCGAGCCGGCGATCGCGTTCCGTTTAATCAAAGAATTGCTGGTCAAAAAATATGGAGAAACCGGAGCGAAAGCCCGGATTTACGCCACAACCGACAAGTCCAGGGGAGCTTTGAAGAAGACCGCCATTTCCGAAGGGTATACTCAATTTGAGATTCCCGATGATGTTGGCGGCCGGTATTCGGTATTGACTCCCGTCGGGTTGCTGCCGATTGCCGCCGCCGGAATCGATATTCAGGAAATGATGAACGGAGCCGCCGAAGGTTACCGGGAATATCAGGAGACTTCTTTGGAAAAAAATCCGGCTTACCGCTACGCGGCAGCTCGGACTGTTCTTTACCGGAAAGGAAAGACCACCGAAATCATGGTCAATTATGAACCGGGGTTGCATTACTTCGCGGAATGGTGGAAGCAATTATACGGAGAAAGCGAAGGGAAGGACCAAAAAGGAATTTTCCCGGCGGCATGCGATTTTTCAACCGACCTTCACTCAATGGGACAGTATATTCAGGATGGGCGAAGAGATCTGTTGGAAACGGTTCTTTGGGTCGAAAAACCCCGCCGCTCGGTGATTATCCCGGATGATCCCGCCAATATCGACGGCTTGAATTTCTTGAGCGGTAAAACCATGGAATATGTGAATCAAAAAGCGTTTGAAGGCACACTGCTGGCCCATAACGACGGGGGAGTCCCCAACATGGTGGTAAGGATTCCCGAAATCACTCCCTATACCTTCGGGAAACTGGTTTATTTCTTCGAAAAGGCCTGTGGGATCAGCGGCTATTTAAATGCGGTCAATCCCTTTGATCAACCCGGAGTGGAAGCTTACAAGAAAAATATGTTCGCCCTGTTGGGGAAACCGGGTTATGAGGCGGAGAAAGCCAAATTAGAGGAGCGATTGTAATCAAGATTCAATTCGACCGCAGGGTGATCAAAACTTGGGGAGAAATATTGCTGTGGATTAGCTTGTATCTGATGATGCAAGTTTTGGTAATCACCGGACAGGGCTTTGTTTACCGGCTGCAATTTATGATTTTCCGCCATCGGGAAGTAAGCCCCAAGCAAATAGAGGCCATGCTCGATCGGAATGTCCTGCCGATGTTGATTATCAGCGCCTTGTTGTCGCTTTTGATATATTGGATAGCTTTCCGGGTTAAACGAAAAAACCTCTGGACCTATTGCCGGTTTTCAAAACCGGGAATGAGTGTTATCCTGCTTGCCGTGGCCCTTGGTGTTTCTTTCAATTTGCTTTTTTTAACCTTTGACGTGGTAACCTCCTTTGACCGGCTCTTTCCCGATTACGGCCAAGTGGTGGAACCGTTGATGGGCGGAGGTTTCGGCTTCACCTTGATCATTGCCGGAATTTTCATTCCGATTTTTGAGGAAATCTTATTCCGGGGGATGGTATTTAACCGGATCAAGACTTTTTTACCTGTCGGCGCAGCCATAGGGTTGCAAGGGTTTCTTTTCGGGGCATACCACCTGAATATTTTGCAAGGGATTTATGGAATGATTTTGGGTGTTTTGGCGGCTCTGGTTTATCAATGGTTTCGCTCCCTGTGGGTCCCCATCGCGGTTCACATCGCTTTTAACTCATTCAGTATCATCATCAGCAGAATTCCCAATATTGAAATTATTTTTCAACAAGGAATTCTGCTCCTGATCGGCAGCGGGGTTTTGTTGGCTTTGACGTTGTTTTTTCTGTGGCAAAGCCATCGTGTTTTCAAACTTAAATCGTCCTGATTTAGTTGTAGGCTAAGCCGTTTAAAAAAGCGGTAACCCCGATTCATTGAAGGTTGCCGCTTTTTGCAAAAACGTTCATTTGATTTTTGATTAGAGAATCTTGCTTAAAAATTGTTTGGTTCTTTCGTTTTTGGCGTTATTGAACACATCGTCCGGAGTGCCTTCCTCCAAAACCAGGCCTTCATCCATGAATAAGACCCGGTGTCCCACTTCTCGGGCAAATCCCATTTCATGGGTGACCACAGCCATCGTCATTCCTTCATGAGCCAAATTTTTCATCACATCCAGCACTTCCTGAATCATTTCAGGATCCAGGGCCGAGGTGGGTTCGTCAAATAACAGGGCTTTCGGCCGCATTGCCAAAGCACGGGCAATGGCTATCCGTTGTTGCTGGCCTCCGGATAATTGCTCGGGATAAGCGCCGGCTTTATGGCGCAGGCCGACCCGGTCCAATAACTCCATGGCCCGGGATTCCGCTTCTTCCTGGCTTAGACCTCTCACCTTGATGGGGGCGATGGTGATGTTCTCCAAAGCCGTTTTATGAGGAAAAAGGTTAAAACGCTGAAAAACCATACCAACTTCGGCGCGGACTTCATTGACATCGATCAAAGCCTGATCGGATACATCGACGCCTTCAATATAAATATGGCCGCTACTGGGTTTTTCAAGCAGGTTCAGGCAGCGCAAAAAAGTGCTTTTTCCGGAGCCGCTGGGCCCGATGATGCATACGACTTCACCCTGTTTGATTTCAGTGGTGATTCCTTTTAAGACATGAAGATGGCGGAAACGTTTATGCAGGTCTTCTACTTTAATCACTGACCTTAAACCTCCTCTCCAGTTTGGCGACAATACGGGTGAAAGGAATCGTCATGATTAAGAATATCAAGCCGACTTCAAGCCAGGTTTCGGTCGGACGATAGGAACGGGTAACGATGACTTGGGCTTTGCGGACTAATTCTTCCATGCCGATAACTGATACCAATGAAGAATCCTTTAACATGGCAATGAATTCGTTGCCAAGAGGAGGAATGACCCGTTTTAAAGCTTGGGGCAGGATAATGTGGCTCATTGCCTGGCGGTAAGTCATGCCCAAGGAACGGGCGGCTTCCATTTGCCCCTTGTCGATGGATTGAATGCCGGCTCTGACGATTTCGGCAACATAGGCTCCGCTGTTTATGCTGAGGGCTACCAAAGCCGATACGAAAGGATTAATCGGTATGGGTTGTCCGTTGTTGAAGAGGGCTCCCAGTATCGGCGGAGAACCAAAGTGAATCATGAAGATCTGAACCAGCAGCGGCGTGCCTCGGATGAAATCAACATAGATACCGGCAGTTAAATTGACCAATTTATTATTAAGTACCCTGGCGACTCCGGTGAAAGTACCAATCAATGTCCCAATGAACTCGGCGGTCACTGTAAGAAATAAGGTCATTAATGCGCCCAGCAGAAGGCTTGGTAAACTTAACCACATATAATAGAGAGAAGTTTCCGACATCGAGAGTTCGATGGAATTTTCTCCCGCTTCCAGGGTTACCGTTTTTTTCTCATTCCGAAATTTTGATTTGCGTAGTTCGATCTGATGTGTACCTGGAGTCAATCCTTGGATGGTACAAGGGGAATAACGATGGATGAACTTCCCATCTACATAAACACCGGCGCCGGCAGGATCAGAAGTAATTTTTAAAAGGGCTTCCGTTCCGGTTGCCGCCCTGGTTGCGCTAAGACATCCGAAGAGGAGGGCGATTGTCAAAATTAAACCTAAAAAGTATTTGTTTTTCACGATCTGACATTCCTTTGTTACAAAATAACAAGCCCATGACATGACGAAGGCTGCCGGAAAAGTAGTTTACAATCAATAAGATATACAATATATCATGGTTTTCTTGAAAAAGCAAATCCGGATATATTGTATATCGTTATCGACAAAATTCTTTTGGGACAGCCAGATTCAAAAAAACCGCTTATAAGTTATTATTTCGCGGATTTATATTTCCCTACGAGAGCATCCAATTTGCCGTTCTTTTTGAGGGTATTGATGGCCTTGTTAATAGCGGCGACTAACTTTTCGTTATCTTTACGGATGCCGATTCCGTAATCTTCTTTATCGATTTTTTGGATTTCAACAACTTTCAAACCTTTGCTATTCTTTACCGAATCAAAAGCGACCAAATCATCCATTACGGCTGCATCAGCGTTATTATTCAATAACTCCTGAACGGCTTGGGGATTGGTGTCAAAACGTTTCATCTTCACATCTTTAATCTTGCTGGCAAACAAGTCGCCGGTGGTGCCGTTTTGGACGGTCACGGTTTTACCGATTAAGTCATCGGGAACTTTGATGGAAGTGTTGTCGCTTTTCACCACGATAGCCTGCTTGATGGAGAAATAAGGAGTGGAGAAAGCGATTTGTTTTTTCCGCTCGGCGGTGATGGTCATGGCCGAAATTAAACAGTCGTAATTGCCGTTCATTAAGCCGGGAATGATACCATCCCAACCGATATTCATCAATTTCAGTTCCATACCGGCCTCGGCAGCAACCAGGCGAATGAAATCCATATCAAAACCTACGAAGTTGCCGTCTTTGTCTATGGTTTCAAAAGGTGCATAGGTGGCATCGGTACCAACTCTGAGCACGGGTTTTGCTGCAAGTCCCATACCGGCGACGAGCAGAAATACCAGGACTACTGTTAACCATGTGAATCTTTTCATTTGTATACCCCCATAATCTTTTATTAATGTTTCAATTATATAACATCAAATTCAGATATGCAAAGCATTTGGATGCTATTTATAAAAAAAATAACAAGAAAGTGACAAGGAATTTTCATTGGCTGAAAATAAAGGGGGTGATGGCTTTTATTTCGCTGTTTTATATTTGGCGATCAAAGCATCTAATTTGCCGTTCTTTTTCAAAGCTTCGATAGCTTTGTTGATTTTGGCCACGAGCTGTCCGTTATCTTTACGGATACCGATTCCATAGTCTTCTTTGTCGATCTTTTCGATATCAATAGCTTTCAGGCCCTTGCTGTTTTTCACGGCATCATAGGCTACCAGGTTATCCATTACGGCTGCATCAGCGTTATTATTCAATAATTCTTGAATGGCCTGAGGGTTGGTGTCGAAGCGTTTCATCTTCACATCTTTCAGTGTGCTGGCATATAAATCTCCCGTGGTGCCGTTCTGGACCGTAACGGTTTTTCCGATGAGATCCTCCGGTGTCTTAATCGTGCTATTGTTGTTCTTTACAACCATTGTCTGTTTATTGGAAAAATAGGGGACCGAAAAAGCAATTTGTTTCTTCCGTTCCGGGGTGATGGTCATTGCCGCGATGATACAATCATAATTGCCATTCATCAGACCGGGAATAATCCCATCCCAGCTGACATTGAGCATTTTAAGCTGCATACCTGCCTGATCGGCTACCAACCGGATTAAATCCATGTCAAATCCTACGAAGTTGCCATTTTTATCAATGGTTTCAAAGGGGGCATAGGTGGCCTCAGTTGCCACACGGAGAACCGGTTTGGCGGAAAGCGCCAAGCTGGAAAACAAAGTAATGCTTAAAACAATCACTAACCATGAATATTTTTTCACTCGACAATACCTCCATAGACATTTTATAACATTCATTATATAACATCAATCCTGCTAAGGCAAAGGTTTAACAAAAAACTAACAAAGTTGAATAATTATTCATTTGGGAATAATTATTCGTTTTGGTATAAATATTCATGATGGAAGAGGACAAACGATTTGCGAAGAGTATGGTATAATGATTTTCTTAGCGATTGCATTTCAACTCTGGGCGTTAAGCTCTTCTAATGTTTGGGCTTGACTTTTGCTCTTGGTTTAAATCCAGGGATTCTTTAGTCGGTGGCGGTTGAGTTTCAAAAATTAGTATTTAGGAAAGACTAACCCATACCAACAGTAGAGGATGGTTTATTTATGAACACTTTAACGCTTGAAAAGAACGAGCAAAGGGTCAACGGACGGCAATCAGAAGACATTTTGACGATTAATGAAGAATTGATCAAAATCCTTCACTCCGGCCATGGGATCATTGATGAAATGTGCTCCCGCTTAATCGACGGAGGCGGTAAGCGCCTGAGGCCATTATTGGTCTTATACAGCGGCCTGCTGTTTTCCGGTCCCAGGGAAATGCTTTTGCAAGCCGCGGCGGCAATGGAATTGGTCCATATGGCTTCCCTCGTTCACGATGATATTATCGACGAGTCCGACTTCAGGAGGAATCAACCATCCATCAATAAACTCTGGGGTGATAAGTCGGCGGTTTTGGGCGGCGATTTCCTGTTTGCCAAAGCGTTTGGTGTGTTGACGGAAAATCAGTTATTCAGGAATTTGGGTTTGACTGTCGAGGCGATTCAAGAGATGTGTCAGGGAGAAATCACGCAGGCGCAAGCCCGTTTTAACCTTGATTTGGGTGTAGACCATTATTTCAAACGGATTGCCCAGAAAACCGCGGTCTTGCTTCGATGTTCCTGCCAGTCGGGAGCGATCATCGCCGGGGCTGGCGAAATCCAGATAGAAAAAATCGGCGCTTACGGATTGAAACTGGGAGTGGCTTTTCAAATCGTTGATGATATCCTCGACTTTTACGGTGATTCCCAAGTCATGGGGAAGCCAAAACATGAGGACTTGGTCCAGGGCAATATAACCTTGCCCATTCTATTCCTTTTGAATCACCCGGAGCATGGTCCATGGATCAAGGATTTGATCGAACGCCGGAATTTTCAGGCTGCGGAATTGGAACGGGTGGACTTGATGTTGGTTGAATCGGGGATCATTCAGAAGTCCTTCGCTATTGCCACCGCCTATATCGAAGAGGCCAAACAAAGCCTGGGCGGTTTGCCGGAGAACGGATACCGGGATTTTTTAATGGAAAAGGCGGAACAATTGAAAAAACGGGCCCAATAGATTTAATCCAATGATTTTAAATATTAGTTAACCAAAAGAAGGAATCCTCCCCAATCATCGCGAATACTTTCTTGCTTAATTTAATTAACAAAGTTTCTGTTGCGGGTAGGGTGTGAATCTTTTGGAAAGAACTGCCGGGAATCAAGGCACGATTAAAGAAAATAACCAACAACTGATTATCGATACTCTGGTAAAGAATGGGGCCACTTCAAGAGCTGAATTGGCTAAAAATCTTAAACTCAGCGCACCGAGCGTTTCCAAGAATATCAATGATTTGATCGAAAGAAAAATTCTGATTGAAATTGGTGAAGGGGATTCAATCGGTGGCAGAAGACCGATTTTAGTTCAATTTAATTTTAATTATGGCTATATCATCGGAGTTGACATGAGCGGTCAAGATCTAAAGATTGCTCTTGCCAATCTGAGCAGTGAGATTGTTGAACTTCGGACCATTGATATTGCAAATATCAATATTGGAAAGAAAATATTAGATATGGTTGCTGAAAACATTTTCGATATTTTTGATAAAAACAACATTAAAATCGAGAAATTGTTGGCAATCGCCATCGGTTTCCCGGGAATTATCGAAGATAATGGCCGTGTTCTGGCCCTTCCCATGTGGTTGTATCTATGGGAGGACTTGAATATCAAAGAAGAGCTACGCAAAACGTTTAATGTGGAAATTATTTTTAAGAACGATATGAATTTAGCCGCTCTTGGCGAGTCCGTTTACGGAGTGGGTAAAGAATATAAAAATTTAGTATTTGTCAGTATTGATATTGGTGTAGGAGCGGGGATTATTTTAAATAATACCCTGTATGAAGGGAATCGGCTTGCTGCCGGAGAGATTGGGTATTTTGCGCTCAACATTGATGATGTTAACTACAACCATCAAAGCGTGGGTCCTTTAGAATCCCGGGTGGGGATTCCGGCTATTATTGAAAATATTAAAAATGGAGTACGGCAGGGACGGAGTACCTTAATTTATGATTGGGTCCACGGGGATTTAAACCACATTAACAGTAAAATCATTTTCAAAGCGGTTCAAGGTAAAGATCCCTTTGTCATGCAAGAAATGGAAAAGGTTGTCAATATTCTGGGGGTCGTCTTATCGAATACTATTATTCTTTTGGATTTGGACCTTATTGTACTGGGCGGGAAGTTGATGGATTTGGGCTATGATTTTATCACTCCCCTCGATGAAATTGTCTCCAAGATAGTCCCTTTTCCGGTGCGGGTAAAATCTTCAGCCTTGGAACAAAAGGCTATTATTTATGGGGCATTTACCATTGCTCTCGATTCTATTTATAGAAACATTTTAAAAACGTAGTTTTTTAAACTGGCTTTCTTAATTAATTAAACAAAGTAACTTTTATGTAAAAAACTCAATCGATACCGTAAAGGAGAATGTGTTTTGGGAGACCTCCATTGTGATAGTGTTTTATATGAAGTAGGAGTTGATATCGGCGGGACCAAGGTATTCGTGGTAATCGCCGATGATGACGGCAATATCGTTTTTAAAGAGAAAATCAAAACCTCTCCGGATGTTCAAAAAATCATCGCCTCCATTGACGGTTTTCTTCAAGATATGAAAATTCCTCCCGAAAAATTAAGGGGGATTGGCATTGGGGTTCCCGGTGTGGTAAACAGCGAGAGCGGAATGGTATTGGATTCTCCCTCGTTAAAATGGCACGATCTTAATTTAAAAGAGATATTCTCTAACCACTATCACGTTTCCGTTATCGTTAAAAATGATGTGAATTTGGCGGTTTTAGGCGAAAGATATTTTGGCGGGAATGAAAGCGATAATATCTTTTACGTTGCGATTGGTACGGGAGTTGGGAGCGCAATTATCGCCAATGGCCGGATTATCGAGGGGGCGGGATTTTCCGCAGGTGAAATTGGCTACTTTGTCGGCCGAAATGATGTAAGACCGGGCAGAATCAATAACGCGTTGGAATTTGGGACTTTCGAACATAAAACTTCCGGAAGCGCCCTAACAGAAAAGGGTTTGAAATTCGGTTATTCCCCTCAGGAATTATTCATTCAATATCGCAAGCATAATCCGCAAATTGAAACGATTATCGATGAATTTGTACTTGAGCTGTCCATCACGATTGCTAATGTGGTAAGCCTGTTAAATCCTGAAATCGTAATCATCGGCGGCGGAGTTGCCGAGTCGATGGAGTGTGTCATTGATAAAATTCGTGTGCATGTTTCAAATTTTACACCGATACATACCAAAATCGAGTTATCAAAGTTAGGAGGTGAAGCGCAGGGCTTGGGAGGTATAGCTTGCTTTTTACCCCATAAAAATTTGAAATTGGAGGCAAAAAAATGAAACGTAACCTGAAATTCTTGGTTGTCTGTATGTTGGTAGCTCTTATTACGGGAAGTTTGGCTTTTGCCGGTGCTCCGGTAACGATTAACGCTCTTTTTATGAAACAAGCAGGCTATAGCGAGGATGATACCAAAGCCGGTACTGCCGAATTTGAAAAAGCAAATCCCAATATCAAAGTCCGGCTGACCTTTGTCGCCTATGAAGAACTGGAGCAAAAAATCATCACTTCCGCTCAGTCCGGAAGCTATGATGTAGTTTTGAGCGATGGGCCTTTTACGGCTAAATTCGCCGAAGCCGGTATTTTAAAAGAAGTTAAGTTGACGGCTGCCGAGCGGAAGGACATATTCCCGGGCGCGCTGGCATCATGCATTTATAAAGGGAAAATTTGGGGATTACCCTGGTTAAACGATTGCAGATACATGTTTTATAACAAAAGTATGCTAAAGAAGGCCGGTTTTTCGGAACCTCCCAAAACCATGACCGAACTTTTGGCTCAAGCCAAAGTCATTAAGGAAAAGGGAATTGTAGAGCATCCGATTGTCTGGGACTGGGCGCAAGCCGAGGCTTTAATGTGTGATTATGTTCCATTGGCCACCATTTTCGGCGGCGGATTGGTGGACAAAGACGGTAAACCTACCATTACTGCTGCGGGCAATAAAAAAGCTTTGGATTTTATGGCGGGTTCAATTAAGGCGGGCCTTTCCAATCCCAAATCCACCGAATTTTTAGAGGATGATGTCAAAGGGACTTTTGAAAGCGGCAATGCAGCTTTCGCGTTTAACTGGACTTATATGTACGCCGGAGCCAGAGATCCGAAAGAATCCAAATTAGCTCCTGAAGATGTGGGGATCGCCGTAATTCCGGGTGAAGGAAAAGTAATAAGCGGCACCTGCAATGGCGGCCAACCTTTGGCAATTTCCGCCGGGAGCAAACATCCCGCCGAAGCTCTGAAATATATGAAATATTTGACATCCAAACAATTTCAAAAGAAATATTCATCCAACGCTTTGCCAATCTGGATGTCCCTATATAGCGACCCGGTTGTGGTAGCTTCCAATCCGGCAGTCGTGAAAGTTGCCCAGGAACAGTATAAATATTTTGTCAACCGGCCCATCGTTCCTTATTACGGCGAACTTTCAACATTTATGCAGGTGAGAATTCAGGAAGTATTATTGGGTAAAAAATCCAGTGCCGCAGCATTGAAAGAATGCCAGGACAAAGCGGTGGAGCTGGCTAACAAAAAGTAATGATCCCCGGTGGCTGTCTCAAAATTAGTTTTTGAGACAGCCCCAATATTATGGGAACGCTTGATTACCGGCATCGGGCCGGGACAAAAGAATGTGCGCGCGAAGGTTTCCCAAAAATGGCTATCCGGTCTAAAATTTTTAGCTAAAAGTATTTTCGAAGCGGGTGAAATGGATGGCAAAACCAAAAGAAAATTATCAGGAGATTGAAATTCGGCCGAATCAATCACTTTTTAGCGGCAGAAAGCTTACTGCGGGAGAAGGAAGATTTGCCTATCTCGTGATTGCACCAGCCTTAATCTTGGTATTGGGAATTATCATTTTTCCAATGATGGTGAACTTGGTTTATAGTTTAAAAAACATGGAGTTGATCTCGGCCCACCGGGGCGAGTTCGTATGGCTCGCCAATTATATCCAGGTATTATCCCACCGTGAATTCTGGGACGCTTTAGGACGAACCGTTTATTTTACAGTGGTGTCTCTGACCATTGAGACTGGATTGGGACTTTTGATCGCCTTATTATTGAATGAAAAATTTTTTGGAGTTTCTTTTTTGCGGACCATTATTATTTTACCTTGGGCGGTTCCGGAGATTGTGACCGGAAGCATGTGGCGCTGGATCTACAATCCCCAATACGGATTGTTGAATGCGGTTTTAATGAAACTGCATTTGATTCCCTCTTATCAGTCGTGGTTGAGTGAGCCATTGCTGGCCATGAATATGGTCATTTTTGCCGATGCTTGGAAAATGACGCCTTTAGCCGTGATTTTTTTCCTGGCGGCCTTACAAATGATTAATAAGTCAAGTTATGAAGCGGCGATGGTTGACGGCGCAGGAACATTCAGACGTTTTTTCGTGCTCACCTTACCTTATTTAAAGCCGACGCTTTTGGTGATTATTGTGATGCGGACCATGGAGAAATTTAAGGCTTTTGGGGTGTTTTATGCCATTACCCGGGGAGGTCCGGCGGATGGAACCATGGTTCTGACCTATACGGCCTTTAACAAAGCTTTCAGCAATCTCCAATATTCCATCGCGGCCACTTATGCTTATTTAATAGCGATTATCATTGTCATATTAACGGTCTTTTATGTCAAAACTTTGAAAGGTGATGGTGATCTCCGTGATTAATTCAATGAGAAAAAGCAAGCGTTTGACATTGTTTCAGTATGGTAGTGCCATCATCATTACCTTTTTTACGTTAGCTCCTTTTCTTTGGCTTTTTATTTCAAGCATATCATACCGTAAAGATTTAATGTCGGTTCCATTGCAGATTGTTCCGAAGGAAGTAACCTTCGAACGATATCATGATATTCTTACCAATCCCAACAATGATATGGCTCATACTTTTAAAATAGCGATGGGCAACAGCTTGGTGGTGGTTTTTTTCGTAACCGTCGCGGCCTTGGTAGTAGGCTCACTGGCTTCCTATGCTTTCGCCCGTTTAAAGTTCCGGTTTAAAAACCATCTAATGTACCTGGTCCTTTTTACCTATATGTTGCCGCCGGTGGTTATCGTCATCCCCTTGTATTTATTCTTGAGCAACCTGCAATTGCTGGATAGCAAGACCGCTTTGGTTTTGTTGTATTTGTCGATGGCGATTCCCTTTGTAATCTGGGTTATGCAGAGCTACTTTGGATCGGTGGCACGCTCTTTCGAGGACTCGGCGGCGATCGACGGCTGTAACCGACTGCAAACCTTGTGGTATATTTTCCTGCCCATCGCCCGGCCAGGGATCATCGCCACCGGCATTTTAGCCTTTTTGACCGCCTGGGATGAATTCTTTTATGCGGTCATTTTCACTTCGACTCTGAACGCCAAGACCATTTCGGTGGCAATTGCCGAGTTTAGCGGGAAAAACACCATCGATTACGGGATGATCGCCACTGGAGGGATTATTGCGGCCTTACCTCCATTGTTGATTACGTTTATTTTCCAAAAATATATCGTTCAAGGCATGACCGCCGGAGGGGTAAAAGAATGAAAATCCATTGCTACCCCAAAGAACCTGAGCTAGCTGCGGCGGTCGGTGAATACATTATCGGTTTTATTAGGGAAAATCCCCGCAGTTTATTATGTTTCGCCGGCGGCGATACTCCGGTTCCCGTTTATCGCTTGCTGGTAGAGGCAGCCAGGTTAAAACAAGTTGATTTTCAGGAATGCCGCTTTGTAGGACTGGATGAATGGGTTGGAATCCATCCTAACGAGCCGGGGAGCTGCCGCTACCTTTTGGATCAAGAGCTTTTTAAGCCTCTGGGCATACCGGAAGAACGAATTTGTTTTTTTAATGGAGTTGCCGGTGATTTGGAGCATGAATGCGATAAAATCAATTCTTTTGTTGAAAATCACGGACCCATCGATTTGATGCTGCTGGGCATAGGCGTTAATGGACATTTGGGCTTTAATGAGCCGGGGTCCTCTTTTCAAAGTTTTGCCCATCGAGTCGATTTAGAGGAAGTCACCTGTGAGGTCGGACAAAAGTATTTTTCCCAAGCCCGAAAGTTGTCAAGGGGAATAACCCTGGGCCTGGCCCAAATCCGTCAATCCCGGTCCGCTGTTTTAATGGCCGGCGGCCCCAAAAAAGCGGCTATTATCAATAAATTAATCCATAGTGAAATCAGTGCAGAATTACCGGCCAGCATACTAAAATCCCATCTCGACAGTCATCTGTTTATGGATGAAGCGGCCGGTCCGGAGATTACGAAAGAATTTAGGAATAATCCATAGGGGAGTGAGCGATTTTGTTTCAGGAAACGGATATGACCACAATGCGCAGTGAGATTGGAGAACAACCGGAGGTTTTAAAGAATGCCATTCAAAAGAATCAGGCCGGTTTAGCCCTCATCAGACGCGAGATTGTCCCAAAGATTATCAGCGGTGAAATCGATCATGTACTCGTCGTCGCCCGGGGAAGTTCCGATAATGCGGCAACTGTGGGCAAATATATATTGGAGACCCGGACCGGACTGCCGGTTTCCTTGGCTGCTCCTTCTGTTGTCAACCTTTATCAGGCTACCCTTCATTTATCCAAAACATTGGTTATCGGGGTATCTCAGTCCGGCAAGACCAACGAAGTGATCGAGTTTATGGATAAAGTGAAGGCTTCGGCCGGTTATACCATCGGCATTACCAATATGGGCGATTCCGAATTAACCCGTTTGGGACTGAATACCATCTTACTATGTCATGCCGGTATCGAAAAAGCGGTGGCAGCCACTAAATCATTCTCCAGTACCATGATACTTTTTTACGGATTGGCTTTGGCCCTTACCGGATCGGAAGGGCTTGAGGGTGAACTGGAAGAGATCCCCGAATTGGTGCGCCAGGCCTTGGATATGGAACAACAGATCATTACGGTTGCCCATTGGCTTGCTTCCAAGGACGAATGTGTAATCTTAGCCCGGGGATATAATTATCCGGTGGCTCTGGAAGCCGGTTTAAAATTACAGGAATCGGCATACATCCGGGCTAAATCATTTTCAGGAGCCGATTTTCAACATGGCCCTTTGGCAGTGACTCAAGCGGGAGTTCCCTTCATCATTTTCAAAGCTTCCGGCCCCAGTTACCAGGGATTGGATTGGCTAGACCATGATATAGCGGCCAAGGGTGGCGAGATGACAATTTTTTCATCTGAACCGGAGGAGAGTGAAGGCGAGGCAAATCGAAGGGTGATTAAAGCCCCCTGTTGTCAGGAATGGCTCTCGCCGTTTGTTTTTACAACCATCAGTCAGTTATTGGCGTATCATACGGCCCGCATCCGGGGAATTAACCCCAATGCTCCCAGGTGGCTGAATAAGGTGACCGCAACGATGTAAGAGCGGATGAATAGAAATCGCTTATAACTTTTTGATGAACCGGAGGAAGCGGCAACACCGGTAATAAAACCAAGCCTTAGGACCCCCGGCTTGCAACAGCGAGCGGGAGATCTCCCGGGTCTCGCCGGTGAGGGCCTTGGGATCGGAAAGATACATCGCCAGTAAACCGATGATAACGGTTTGATGAAATTTGGGAAAAGGAAGCCCGGAAGAGCTTTTCAGGGATTCTCCAATGAATAGGGATAGCCGCTCTTGGCATTCCCTTTTGTTTTGGTAGTAACCGGTAAAATTTAAATCACCCATGGTCCGGTCTTCCTGGGCATCGATAAAGTAATCCAATAAAATGTGCAAACCATCGATCCAGGGGAAATAAGCCGATTCCATCCGAAGGATTGCTGCTTGGCTGAGGGAATCTTCAGAGGCTCCGGATTTGGCTCCGAATGGTGCCACAGCCGCAGCTACAACCGCCGCTAGCAGGAAAATTCCCAATGTTGATCCGGTGGCTGCCGAAAATTCCCACCAGGTAATAGCCGGATATTGCTCTTGATACGTGAGCGCCCACTGTTGCAGTTTATTTTCCCTAACGGTTTTATCGAGATGTTTCAAAGATTGTAAATCGGTATATAATTTGATCTGATGTTTCAGGCTGGGGATAATCAATCGGAACGCGGGCGATTTCGATAGCTGGGTCCGGCATTCCCTTACCAATAGTCCCAAATAATCCAGATCGTTTTGATAGGGGTAATACCGGTAGTAATCGTGCAGTTCTTCTCCGGGATCAGCGGCATCGGAGAGGGCCAGGTGCAGTTGACGAAAGGATTTTTCATCCTCGATACCGGCCCGGTCGCAGAGATTATCCAGATAATCGCTGATGGTCTGAAAAGCGACAATGAAACTTACCATGTTTTCGGATTCGGGCACTCCCGGATACAGTGAGTAAACGGCGCCGCCCAGTGCATGAAATTGCTTGGATTTTATACTGGCCAATGCCTGATAGCGAAGTTCCGGATCGGGAATTTTTTCGGCAAAGGTAGTCCAGTGGGCTAATTCCTTCTTCACTTGCGGGAAGGTTTGCGCCACGAATTGATTAACCAGGTGAATTCCATGAGAGTAGCTTGGGTTTTGAAAATGTTTTTTCATAATCATTCCATTCCACAGAAAGCTGTTCAAATTCCTGCCGGCAAATTAATTTTATCCAGAAACCGTCAGGATAATCTGCGGACTTCAAAGAATCTTGTCGTTTCCTGATTTTCATGTTATAATTCCTTTCAAAGGCAATGAAGGAGCTTTGACGAAATTTACCTTTGGGGAATTTCGTTCCATAAACCAGCCGTAGTGACAGTAGAGATCGGGTGTTTCCGGTGCAAACCCGACGGATGCGGCAGGTGAGATACTCTCCGGAGCCTCCGGCTGAAATAACGTCTGGATGAGACATTAACGTCCTATTCCAGGCATTTTGATAGGCTGAGACGGTCCGCCCGTTACAGCGGTTAAAGGTGCGTCGCGGAAGAAAGCGAATGATAACTTCAATGGCGCATAAATTAAGGTGGTACCACGAAACCTCGTCCTTATAGAAGGAAGGAGGTTTTTTATTTTGTAAGGAGTTAGAATGCAGAAGGCAGTAGCCTGAAGAAGCGACTTTTGAGGAGACTACGCTTGGCTCAATTTATTCTTGAACAACGGGTGATCAATTTTACCAGCCAGTTTAGGAAATAGTCTTTTGATTTCTGGCTCCTGTATTCCGAATTTAAAATTAGGAGGGATTTTAATGTCAGTCTTTGAGGTTTTGCAAGAACGGGGATTCATCAAGCAGACGACCCATCAGGAACCCCTTTTCGAGTTGCTGGAAAAGGAGAAGGTTACTTTTTATATCGGCTTTGATCCGACGGCAGATAGTTTGCATGTCGGCAGTATGTTGCCGATTATGGCGATGGCCCATATGCAAAGGGCGGGACACCGTCCCATTGCCATTCTTGGCGGGGGCACGGCGATGATTGGCGACCCGAGCGGTAAAAGCGAATTGCGGAAAATGATGACCCAGGAAACCATTGCCCATAATGCGGCTTGTTTTAAGAGACAGCTTTCGAGGTATATTACCTTTGACCATGATGAGGCTTTGATGGTCAATAATGCCGATTGGTTACTGGAACTCAATTATATCGAATTTTTGCGGGAAATCGGTTCCCAGTTTTCAGTCAACCGGATGCTGACCGCCGAATGTTATAAAATGCGTATGGAAAAGGGCTTAACATTTATCGAATTCAATTATATGCTGCTCCAATCTTATGATTTTCTGATGCTGTCCAGGAAATACGGTTGTAAATTGCAGATGGGCGGTGATGACCAATGGTCCAATATTTTATCGGGCGCGGATTTGATTCGCCGTTTGGATGGCAAAGAAGCTTATGGAATTACCTTCCCGCTTTTAACGACCAGTAACGGCCGGAAAATGGGGAAAACCGAAGCCGGGGCCGTCTGGCTTGATCCCGGTAAGACCAGCCCCTACGACTTTTATCAATATTGGCGGAATACCGATGACCGGGATGTGGAAAGATTTTTAGCATTATACACTTTCCTGCCCATGGATGAGGTGCGGCGGCTGGGAGCTCTGAAAGATCAAGAAATCAATGAAGCCAAGAAGATTTTAGCCTATGAAGTAACCAAATTAACCCATGGCGAAGAGGAGGCTAAAAAGGCGGAACAGGCGGCGGGAGCTTTATTTGGTGGGGCCGGCAATGAAGAGATGGTCGAAGTAATTGAATTATCCCGGGGCGAGATGGAAAAGGGAATGGGGATTATTGATTTAGTCGTACATGCCAGACTGGCCCCCACCCGCAGCGAGGCCAAACGCTTGGTAGCTCAAGGCGGTATCGCGTTATTCGATCAAAAGGTAAGCGATTTAAACCGGATGGTTGAAACGAAAGACTTCAAAGATGACAAACTGACTCTTAAAAAAGGGAAGAAGGATTTTCAAGTAATCAAGCTGGTATAAGGGGGAGATTAAATCTTTGTGTCTCTGTGGCCAATTGAATTGCCACAGAGACACAGAGGGCACAGAGAAAAGCAAAATATGATAAAATTTAAGACCAGTAACAGAGAGATTGCACTAATTTTTTAATCCCTGGCAAAAGAAATATGCTAGTAGTGTCTTTGGCACCAAGGTGCCGCTGTCTATGTGACTAATTCATTTTCGCACAGATTCCAGGGATACGAAAGGACTGTTATCTTGGAACAGATTGTGGTTACCGCCGCATTCATTAGGGAAAATGGCCGCATCCTTATGGCCAAAAGATTGCCGAAAGGGTCTGAAGGCGGGAAATGGGAATTCCCGGGCGGGAAAATTGAGCTCGGGGAAGATCCGCGCTCCTGTATGCGGCGGGAACTTCTCGAAGAACTGGGAGTCAAAGCTGAGGTCGGCGCGGTTTTAGAGGTGGTTTCTACTGTCAAAAAGCTGCGCCAGATCATCATCATTTATTTTGAATGCCGGATTACCGGCGGAGAGCTTCAGGCTATTGAATGCCAGAAGTTCAAGTGGGTAAGCCCGGAGGAAATCGATGCGCTGGATAAGCCGGAGAGCGACCAAACGTTCTGGGAGACTTGGCATAATATATCAATATGAATTCTCGATGAGTGCCGGATCCATCTTGGAAGCCAAAAAATCATCATGAATAGCTAAAAGCGAAAAACAGGATCATGAAGCACTTCGTTTTCCTATATTCTGTTTTGTTATCCAAGAGAAGGCACTTTATTCGGACATGGAATTACTAAAGAGAACCATCAGGTAACAAATTTCATCGTCGGAGATGGTAATTTGATAATAGTTGTTTAATTCGGTGCATTCTTGTTGAACGGCATTGTAAAGTAAGGGCTTTTCCTGAATGTATTGTTCTTTTTCTTTAAATTCATCAACACTTCCACCGCTTTTGAGCCTATCAAGCATGCACCCGATGTGCATGGCAATGCCTATCAAAGGACTGGTGGGAATTTTTATTTTGAGGCTGTTTTCCATGTGTTTAATAAATTTTTTGATTTTTTTAAGGGTCGATGGGCCTTCGATATTTTTGAGATGATTATCTAAAGTGTCGCCGAGCTTAAGATAGGTATTTTCAATATCAATCAGTTTTTTGATATCTTTAAGCGCCGTTTGATTGAGGACTTCATCCACTCTATATTGTGGGACGTCAGTATTGACTTTGAATGAACCAACCACGCAAATTAAGCGGTATCCTTCCTGAATATTTTTAAGCTTGGTTTCAATACTTTCGTTTCCAAGAATGCTGAGGGGAATAATTTTGACCGGAGTGCCGCTAAAATTTAATTGTGTTTCCAGGATACCTTTCATAACCTCGGCTCCGCCTTCCCCGGTTGTGCATAATGTCGCAATCACTAGAGTTTCCTCATCGCTAGCCTTGGGAGGCATTGGATAGTCATTATCCAACAGTTCGTCAACTTCTAAAGTATCCTTATACACTTCTTCCAGCGGATACCCGAGCATTGCCTTTCTGGTGGCTTCAATGACATGTAAAGTGCTGACCAAAGGGATTGTTTTGGTCCGGATACCAAAATCTTTTTCGATTTCTTGGCCGAAATTGGTGAGGGAACCCATATCCACTAAGAACAAGATATCGGAGTCGATAGCTGTTTCTTTCAAATAATTTTTTAATTTTTCAATCACCTGTTGGGGCTGTTCATCCAAAGGAGCGTTGATTCCAAAGGCGTATCGGACTCCCAGCAAATGGTTGGCCGTCTCAGCCATTGAAGTTGCTGTGGCTGATCCATGAGCGATGATGATGATTTTTACATTGTTTTTTGGTTTTTTGATGGCGCCTTCATGATATACGAAGAACATGGCTAAAAAACCGGCTTCATCGATGGGCAGGGTGATATCCAGAACGCGACCGATGATCTTGAGGCAATCCACTGCGATAGTGAACTCTTCGCTGTATTCGGTCCTGATCTTATTTAATTGGGGATTGATGATTTTTTTTCCCCGTTTGATACGCTCAATGGAATTGGAAATATGAACTGCCATTCCATAATGGATCTGAGTGCTAAAGGTTTTTTCCAGTTTTTCTTCGCTGAATCGAATAATTTCTTCTACTACCTGAATAATATCCCGGCTGACGATACTTTCCAGATTGGAAAAATCAATATGCTGATTAACGCTTTGCAGATAGGATGAAAAATATTCCTGGATATCTTTCTCCATTGCTTGCTCCAAAATTTCATTGCTGACTCCCTGGATTTTCAGCTCATGGACGCGGAGATCGATCATATCATAAATATTTTCCTTATCTTCTTCAAAAAGGATTTTTTCTTCGCTGCTGTCAAAAATGCAATATCTTTTATTAATCCCGATTAATTTGGTCCATAATTGGCGATGTTCCGTCTCTGAATATAAACCTTCCCGAATATAAGAGGGAAGGTCGGTACTGTTGATTTTGATGAGGTCTTTTTTATTCGATATGAAGTCTGCATAGGCTTTGGCGCAGGCCAGCTGAATATCGGTTTTCAATTGACCGACATTATTGGGACAATGATAACTTAAAAAAGACTTCATCGAATTAATCGAGACTGAAATGGGTTTACCCAGGCGGGAAGACTCTTCCCGGAAGAATTGACTGATTAGATTGAACCTTTCTTCCATATTCCGTTCATGGAGGCTCGGCATTCTGATAATCATGGGGATTCGGCGGGTAAATGTTTTTAGTAAAGCGGAATCAGGATTTTCGGTTGTGGCACAAATAATCAGTACTTTGGAAGTCCTTTCGACATCGGTTTCGCCCAGTCTCCGATAAGTCCCCGTATCCATAAAGGTGAAAAACATTTCCTGTCCTTCCGGGGGAAGCCGGTGAACTTCATCCAAAAACAACACACCCTCGTGGGCTTTCTCGATGAGGCCGGCTTTATCACTGTCGGCTCCGGTGTAAGATCCCTTTCGGGCGCCGAATAATTGGCTAAGTAGCAATTGGGGATTGTTGGCATAATCGGCGCAGTTGAAAACGATAAAAGGTGAGGCATCCGGCATCCGTTCCATTTCAACGGCATATTGGTGGATAAGTCCGGCGAACATAGATTTCCCGGTTCCGGTCTCTCCCAGAATCAGAATGGGCATGCCTTTCGGAGGATAGAGAATGGCTGCTTTCGCTTGTTCAACGGCAGCAAAAAGACTGGGGTTTTTTGCTGCTAACTCATCCAGAATATTTTTTTCTTCAACGAGGTCTTGATTTTGGACAGCTTTATATAAAACAGGTCTAGTACCTTCTTCCTTGACGGCTTTGCCTTCTTCGCACAACTTATTGAGATCATTACTTACGTTGGCTCTGCTAAGTCCGAGACTGTCTGCTATATTTTCAGTTGTGATCCCAGTTTTCTTACTGAGTTCTTTGAGCTTTTCATATACTGTATCGATTCTTTTCATGCAGAGTCCTCCGCTTTATTTATACTTTAAATTAATTTTAAAATATTTATATCATGAAAGTTTTTTTGTGCTGATGATGTTAATATTAAAAATGTCCCCCAGCTGAATAATAAAATTATTTTTGGTTTGTTTTTATTAATCGATAAAATAAGTTTACAAGTTATTAAGATGGATTTCAAGGGACGTTTTAAAGCAAATTCTTGAGTGTTTTGGCATGGATTTTGCTTTATTTTATATAAATATGTAAGATTAAGAAATGAAAACAAAAAATTTTATTTTGATGGGGAATTTGCCAGAAAGGGTGCTAAAGATGGATTACCAAAACATTGTAATGCAATTAATCGTTAATGGGGGAAATGCCAGAAGTAAATCGATTGAAGCCATCCGTTTGGCTAAGATAGGTAAAATTGCCGAGGCCAGAGTATTGCATGAACAAGCCTGCGATGATTTGGCAAGAGCCCATGAGGTTCAAGCGCATCTCATTCAGGAAGAAGCTGATGGCAAAGGACAGAATGTTACATTACTAATGGTTCATGCCCAGGATCATTTGATGAATGCGATGACTGTCAAGGACTTAGCACAGGAAATGATCGATATGTATGAAAAACTTTGTAGTGATTCAGATAAATAAAATCCTTTTATTATAAGCCGTAGGAATAATAACATTACTTCCAACGGGATTTAAAGATGAATAGTGGAATAAAATTTTATAAGGAGAATGAGTAATGAAAAAGGTTACTTTGGTTTGCGCAGCAGGGATGTCCACTAGTTTATTGATGGCGAAAATGAATGCGGCCATCGCGGAACTAGGTCTGGATGTAACAGTAAGGGCAACATCCGAGAGCAAATTCAAGGACTATGAAACCGACACGGATATCTTATTACTTGGACCGCAGGTAGGATATATGCTAAAAAAGTTTAAAGAGGCATATGAACCCAAGGGAATAAAGGTAGCGGTTATTGACAGCGTTGATTACGGTATGCTGAACGGGAAGAAGGTGCTACAAGAGGCGTTGGTAATGTAGGTAATAAAAGTATATAACAATTTAATTTACGATATAAAAACGCATCCGGTGGTATTAAAACATCAGATGCGTTTTTGTTTTATAGCTTATCAGAGTTTTGGTATGTTTTATGCTTTATTGATTTATATGAAACGCAAAATTAACATATGCCTATTAAAAGGTCTGAAACAAAGGAGATGAATTTTTTTCAGGACGGTCGTAAGTCAAAAACAGAATAACAACTTAGGAGGGAAAGCAATGAAAAAGATTGGAGTCATTGTATTGGTTTTTATGTTTCTATTCATAGTAGCCGGCACCGCATTTGCCATTGGCATGTTTGCCGATGTGCCGACAGGAAGTTGGGTTTACGATGCCTTGACACAATTGCAAAAAGCCGGAATTATTGAAGGTTATACCGATGGTGCTTTTAAGGGTGATAAAGTTTTGAGCCGTTATGAAGTGGCGATTATTGTTGGACGGGCTGTTGAAAATTCCGTCAAGGCGAATGCCGAACAAAAAGAACTCATCACAAAACTTCAGAAGGAGTTTAGCAATGAGTTGGCTAAAATTGATGCCACTTTGATGACAGGAGAAGCGAAACAGGATACCTTAAACGATAAGTTAAATTTATCCGGTTATTTGAGTGCAAGATATCGGAATGTTACCCAAAACGGTGATACAGATTTTGGACAAGGAATGCAGCGCCTGTATTTGTGGATAATGGGTGATTTAAAAGTTAATGATGCATGGTCTGGTCACATTATATCAAAAAGCTATTATTTTTGGGGTAGAGAAACTGAGGTTAAGGGCGCAACAAACGCTGCTACGAGTTTGACAAGCGCTTGGTTAACCGGAAAAGTTGGCGACGTTGAAATCTCTATGGGATCTATTGGGGTATATTTAGGTGATTGTATGGCTCTTGGTGAAGGTATGAACGGTATTCGCTTTGATTTTGGTAAAAATATTAAAACAGCAGTATTTTATGGCCAATTTGCTGATACAGGATACTTTAGGAGCGGCAATGACCCCGCGAAGACTTCGGCGGATGGTTATGGCATTAGCTTTAATAAGGACATCACCAAGAGTACTAATGTAAACTTGCTTTTCGGAGGAAACAGTGAGACTTTCGAAGGCCAAAGTAGAGCTGCCGAACTTGCTGTCCATCAAAAACTCGGTCAAAATTTGTTGATTCGGGGAGCTTATGCCAGGACCGATGCTGATGAGTATAATTACAACTATCGGTATGGGCTTCAATATAAACAGATGGATTTCCATGTACGCGGCTCTTATGATATTTTGCTGGAATTTGCAAAATATCAGAGAAACGGTTCCATGAATGGCTCATGCGCCGATGATAACTGGAGCCTTTACGCTGCCCCGGATAGTACTGATAAAGGGAACTATACTTACCTCCATGGATACGCAATCGGTTTTGATTATGCAATTCAAAAAAACATCGATTTGCAAACCAGATATTATTGTCAAAAATTAGGCAAACTTGCTACCGCGACAGACCCTAACGAAGCAGATAGGAATGGGTTTCGCGTTTTTGTGAATTACCATTTTTAAAAACCAAGGAAATTAGCATTTTAATTCAAGAATTTTTTATTTCCGGGGCAACCATATCGGTTTTCAACCGATATGGTTTATTCATCAAAAAACAAATAAAGTTTTTCGTATGAAAAGCATGAAAAATGAAAAAGGGTGGAATGGTGTTATGAATGGGGTCATTAAAAAAATTACCTTAATTTGTGCTGCTGGAATGTCTACCAGTATGTTAGTTGTAAAGATGCGTTTAGCAGCAGCAGAAATGAAAAAAGATGTAGAAATAAGGGCGGTTGCAGAAAGTGATTTTAAGAAAGTTGAAAACGATACGGATATTTTACTATTGGGTCCGCAAGTGGGATTTATGATCAACAAGTTTAAAGAAAATTATGAGCGGAAGGGAATAAAAGTAGAGATTATTGACAGTAATGATTATGGAAGGATGGATGGGGAACGAGTATTGAAAAAAGCTTTGGCAATGTAAATTATATCTGTGACTGGTACGGACTTTCATTTTTAAAGTAAGACCTGTAAGAGACGATGCTATTTGGCATAAAATTTGCTTTATATATTAGTGTATTAATTAGTGTTTTAATGTAATGCTAAATTAAACAATCAAAATAGGAGGTGACTTGAAATCAATATAAGGAAAAGTCAGGGGAGCAAATGAAGTCTTAAATAAGACACTTGATTTTCGCAATAAGTGAATTTAAAGGGAAACAGCAGGAGAGGGTGTAGGATTTTAGTTTCGTAAGCATAGCGAAAGGAATGAACAATATGTCAAAATTAGATGTAAAAGATATAACGGATAAAATCTTCCCCATATTAAATAAAATTCAAGAAAGCAAGCTGGCGAATGGCATTTCTGGCGGAATGATGGTAGCAATGCCTATTTTACTTTTAGGCGCATTTGCTTCATTATTTTTGAACTTACCAATACCTACATGGAAAGATTTTCTTTCTAACACGGGGACTGCAAATGTTTTAAAATTGGCAGTATTATTTTCGACAAATTTCTTAGCGGTCGTATTTGCAGTAACTATAGGCGGAAATTATGCAAAACAGTATGAAGAAGATGGCATTGTTCCGGCACTAATTGCATTAATATGTTTTTTCATTGTGACACCGTTTGTTATTACGGATAAGGGAGTTCCTACAATTCCTATGCAGTGGTTAGGGGCAACCGGTATTTTTTCTTCTATTATTATAAGTTTAGTATCAACTAGATTATATATATATCTCAAGCAAAAAGGCTTTACCATTAAGATGCCGGAAAGTGTACCACCAGTAGTATCTAGCGGTTTTAGTAGTTTATTGCCGGGATTTGCATCTATTATTGTATTTTTAATTGTTTCGGCAGTTTTTGCTGTAACGCCTTTTCAATCAATGCATCAGTTCATCTATACTTTTCTCCAAACTCCATTGCAAAATGTCGGTGGAAATATTGTATCAATAGTAATTATATGGACATTTGCACAAATATTATGGTTTATCGGTATTCATGGAACGATGGTTATTTATTCAGTTATTCTTCCAATATTTACAGCGATGGATGCCGCCCAATTGGCTGCTTATTCAGCGGGGCAAGCACTTCCCAATATTACTGGACGTTCTTTTATAAGTACTTATACGATGTCAGCAAGCGCAATTGGATTTACCCTTCTTATGTTTTTTGCCGCGAAAAGTAAGCAGTATAAAACATTAGGAAAATTAACCACAATACCAGCTCTTTTTGGAATCAGTGAACCATTAGTTTTTGGAACACCACTTGTTTTTAATTTTAAATTTGCAATCCCATTTATATTTATGAATGGAATCAATCTTATCATTGCATATGTTTTAACTTATGTAGGAATTGTCCCGAGAGTGGCTGGGGTGACCCCGGTAAGCGGTATGCCAATCATCTTCAGTGGTTTAATGGAAGGAAGTTGGAAGATAGCGGTACTTCAAGTGGTATTGGTAGGGTTACAAGTAATTGTTTGGTATCCATTCTTTCGAAGAGCCGATCGAAAAGCTTATCAGTTGGAACAAAATGGGGAATTAGAAACAGCTAAATAAACTTTTCTGCATGGCTTAGGCCATAGCAGACTTTTACCGGGCCTTTTATTATAATGCAAAGTGCATAATTAAGTTTGCAATTTCAAAAAAGGAAAGCCATCGGGAACTCCAAAATGGTAAGTCGCTGGAATAAAACAAAAAGGAGTCTTGCCTGATGGCTTTTCAGAAGAATCCATTAAATTTTAAAAATGCTGTTAAAATATATGCCAGAGCCCGCTTCCACACTTTCTATGAATTAAAGAAAAGGGGAAAATACATTGAATGTAATAGCTCTTAATGATAATTGGATATTTATAAAAGACTTTGAAGAAAATTCCATTCATAGTGAGAAACTTGAGAAAAAAGAACACGTGAATTTACCTCATTGTTTTAATGCGGTGGATGGACAAAGTGGAAATGGAATGTATAAAGGAAGATGCTGTTATCAAAAAAGTTTACATATCATCGCCGAAGGAAAAAGCAAGTTTCTTTTTTTGGAAATAGGAGCTGCCAGTCTTGTTTCTGAAGTATATGTGAATGGACACTTGGCTGAAAACAGTAAATACGGTTTTTCAATGTTTAGAGTATTTTTGAATCCGTTCTTGGTGGTAGGAGAAAACAATATTTCAATTTTAGTTGATAACAGACATTATGACGATGTCTATCCGTTGATGGCTGATTTTTCCTTTTATGGTGGGTTATATCGAGACATAAAACTTATAGAAGCGGAAGAACTTCATTTCGATTTGATGGACAAGGGGAGGGATGGCATTTATCTTTCACAAAAGGGAATCAAAAATGATTGCTTTGAATTAAGGATCAAGGGAAAAATAATCAATGAAATTGAACCAAAGAAAAAAGTACAATTGTCATTGAAACTATTGGATAAAGGAAGGAACACGGTATGGAATAAAACCGTCATACATGAAGTTTACAAAGAATTGGAGTTTGAACTTACCGAAAAAATTAACCATCCGCACCTGTGGCAAGGAATTGAGAAACCTTATCTTTATCAGTTAGAAGCACGGTTATGGGATGAAGATAAAGTATTCGATGAAAAAACGATTGAGATCGGTTTTAGGACAATCGAAATTACTTCAGATAAAGGCGTTTTTCTAAATGGCAAAGCAATTAAGATCAATGGCGTTAGCCGTCACCAAGATTTTAGCGGTATTGGCAACGCCCTAACGAAAGAACATATGGATTTGGATATGTCCATAATTAGGGAGACAGGCGCCAACAGCATCAGACTTTCCCATTATCAACACAATGATTATTTTTATACCCTTTGTGATCGGGAAGGAATATTAGTATGGGCAGAAATTCCATTTATAAGTGTTCCAACAACTACTGACAAAGATAATAAAAATGCCAAAGAGCAATTGGAAAGATTAATTAAACAGGCTTACAATCATAGTTCGATATATTGCTGGGGCGTTCAAAATGAAATTACCATCGCCATAGAGAATGAACGGATATATGAAATGGTAAAAGAGCTTGCGGTTAAGGCTAAAAATTTAGATTCAAGCAGGTTTGTTGCACAAGCGAATATTCATTCTGTAGCTAATGAAAGCCCGCTCAATGAATTAACTGACTTTGTCGGCTATAATTTGTATTATGGCTGGTACTATAAGGAAATTCAGGATTTGGGAAAGCGATTGAATGAATTTCATAAGGTAAGACCTACTATACCGGTTATGGTTACAGAGTACGGAGTCGATACAAACCCTAAGCTTCATTCATACAATCCAGCGGTAAAAGATTATACTGAAGAATATCAGTTGTTATTCATAAATAATGCACTTAAAACTTTTAATGAGAGACCATTTATTTTAGGTGGATATATATGGGCGATGTTTGATTTTGGTAGTGAGATTCGAAATGAAGGCGGAGAGAAAGGAAAAAATCAAAAGGGGTTAGTAACCTTAGATAGAAAGATTAAAAAAGATTCATTTTATTTGTGTAAGGCTTATTGGTCAAAGGAACATTTTGTTAAATTAGCTGGAAGTAGATTTGTAAATAGACATGAAGAGTTCAATGATATTGTAATACTATCAAATTTAGAGCATATTAAACTTTATGTAAATGATAAATGTATAAGTGAAATTAATAGTAATGAACCCATGAAGAAATTTGAAACTGTTAAATTGTCTTTTGGGAAAAATAAAATTAAGGTAGAGGCTTTTAATGGGGATGGCAACATTTATCATGATGAAATGATTTTAAATCGTGTTAACGAAATTGACCAAAGTTATATTCTTAAAAAGCCGGAAGAAAAAACACATGTAACGAATTGGTTTGAAAGGTTTGATTTATCAAATGTTCAAGAGGTAGCTATTCAAGAAGGTTATTACTCAACCTTTGATACGATTGAAGAGTTTTATAAAAATGAACAAGCCAAAGCCGTATTTAAAAAATACTTTGGAGATGTAGCTGAAACTCAACCATTTCAGGTTATGAGAGGATTGATGACGATAGACAGTATGTCCAAGCGATCGAGGTTCAATATACCAAAAGAGCTATTAAGTGTTATTAATAAAGAATTAAATGTTATACCAAAGAAATAGGCTTAAAAAATATATTAATGGTTAGAGAAGAAGTTTTCTACTGTTGATATATTGTAAATAAAATCTTGTCTTACATATAGGATATAACAGAAGAGCGATTGTAATGAATTGTAACAAATTATCTAGAGGTGATGAATATGGATTTTAGAAAATTAAAGCCATTTCCGGAAGATTTTTTATGGGGCGCGTCGACCTCGGCATTTCAAGTCGAAGGGGCTTATAACGAAGATGGAAAAGGATTATCAGTAGCCGATGTTAAGGAGATTCCCAAAGGCACGACCGATTTCAAAGTAGCCAGTGATCATTATCATCATTATCGAGAAGATATAGAATTATTGGCAGAAATGGGCTTTAAAGAATACCGTTTTTCCATCGCTTGGACCCGGATTTTTCCGAACGGGAACGACCCCGTGCCCAATGAAAAGGGATTGCAATTTTATGATCATTTGATTAATGAATTGCTTAAGTATCACATCACCCCGGTTGTGACATTATACCATTTTGATTTGCCATTGGCTTTGGAAAAGGAATACGGCGGGTGGCGGAACAGTCGGATTATTGGCGATTTTGACCGTTATTGCCGTACCTTGTTCAGCCATTTTGGCGACCGGGTCAAACACTGGCTGACCATCAATGAGCAAAATATGATGATCTTGTATGAAGTTTATATTGGTGACGGTGAAAATTTGCTGCCGCCAAAAGAAAAATATGATATTTGCCATCGGATGTTTTTGGCACAAGCAAAGGCGATGCAAGCCTGTCATGAATTGGTTCCAGGGGGGGGGATCGGGCCGGCTCCCAACATCGTTGCTGTTTACCCGGAAACTAGTAATCCTAAAGATGTATTAGCGGCTATGGATTATGATCAATTACGAAACCGTCTTTATCTGGACATAGCCTGCAAGGGAACCTATCCGGAGGCTTTATGGCAGTGGTTTATGGATAATAACTGTGCGCCAGCGATTGAAACGGGCGACGTGGAATTATTAAAAGATGCGAAGCCTGATTTCATCGCTTTTAATTATTATGGGGCGATGACTGTCCGCTATTTACCGTTGGATGAAAGATTACCCGAAATCGGCAGGGACCAGGATGGGAATTCCGCGCGAATGGCCTTTATGACGCGCTTAACATCAACACCGGGAGTTGCAATCGGAGTGAAAAACAAATATGTCAAGGAAACATCCCAGAATATGACCATTGATCCGGTAGGCCTGCGGATCACCTTGCGTCAATTATGGGAAAGATATCAGCTGCCATTGCTGATTACCGAAAATGGCTGTGGTGTACCGGATACCTTGAAAGATGGGGATGTCATTGATGATGATTATCGGATCGAATATTTAAAGGCACATATCGAAGAATGTCGACTGGCAATTCATGAAGGGGTAAAATTGATGGGGTATTCTCCCTGGTCTGCCATTGATCTGGTAAGCACTCATCAAGGATGTACCAAACGTTATGGATTTATTTACGTGAACCGGGATGAGTTTGATTTGAAGGATTTACGTCGAATCAAAAAGAAATCATTTTATTGGTACAAAAAAGTCATTGCTACCAATGGACAGGATTTATCATTGGAGTAAAATCCATTGGACAAAAATTCAAATGACTAAAATAAAGTGAAATTATAAATTATCCTTAATAAAAATAGAGACGAGGAAACTACCAGGAGGCTACAAAATGCTATCACAACGTATAACAGTCAAAAATCGCAGCGGGATTCACGCCCGGCCGGCATCGTTATTCATCAATACCGCATCCTCTTTTAAATCGAATATTACGGTCATCAAAAATGGGAAAAGCGGGAATGCCAAGTCTCTTTTGAGCTTATTAGCCTTAGGCATTAATAAGGACAGTGAGATATTGATTGGTGCTGAGGGAGAGGACGAAAAAGAAGCAGTGTCGGCTTTGACTCAGTTGGTGGAATCAAAATTCGGCGAAGAATAAGCAATAGGAACCTAAGAGCGGAAAGGTGAGAAGGCAATGAAAAAAGGCATTCCAGCTTCAAAAGGTTACGTCATCGGTGAGGCCTTTGTAATCGAGTCAGAGGAATTACAATTGGATGAAGAAAAGGAATTCAGTGCGCCGGCAGAGAAAACAAGACTTCAAAGCGCCATTGAAAATGCTCGGCAACAATTAAGCGTTTTATTCGAGAAAACCAGGCTGGAAATGGGTGAAGAATCGGCTGCAATTATTGATGTCCAATTGCAATTGTTGGATGATCCGGAATTCACGGGAGAGGCCCTAACCCGTATTGAGACAGCTCGGATCAGTGCAATCAAAGCAATCCGGGATGTCATCGATAAGTATGTCGAAATATTTTCCGGTATGGAAGACGATTATCTGAAGGAAAGAATAGCCGATGTCAAGGATGTCGGGACCCGGCTCCTTCAAAATCTATTAGGGAAAGCCTATAACCGTTTAACGGATTTACCCAATCAAGCAATTATTGTTGCCAGGGATCTGACTCCATCCGATACCGCTCAGATGGATAAGAGTAAAGTGCTCTCTTTTGTAACTGATGCAGGGGGGCCTACTTCCCACAGCGCCATTATGGCGCGAACTTTGGAGATTCCGGCAGTAGTGGGCCTAAAAGATATAACGGCAGCTGTCAAAACAGGCGATTGTCTAATCATCGACGGTGTTGAAGGAATAGTTTTCGTCAATCCCGACGAAACCACGTTGAATTCCTATGAAATCAAAAGAACCGAATTTGAGAATGAAAAAAATCAGCTTCAAAGTATCCTTCATAGCGAGACCATCGCTAAGAGCGGTAAACACGTTATTTTGGCAGCCAATATCGGCAAGCCCGATGATGTAGAGCAGGCCCTGAAAAATGGTGCCGAAGCCATCGGCCTGTTCCGGACGGAATTTTTATACATGGATCGTCCGCAACTGCCGACCGAAGAGGAACAGTTTGAAGCATACAAACAAGTGGCCTTGGCCATGAAGGGTAAACCGGTGGTGATCCGTACTTTGGATATCGGTGGCGACAAGAAACTGCCTTATTTGCCCTTGCCGGGAGAAATGAATCCTTTTTTGGGCCTCCGGGCTATCCGCTTGTGTTTGGGCCGACCGGAGATATTTAAACCCCAGTTGCGGGCGATTCTCCGGGCGTCGGCCTATGGCGATATTCAAATCATGTTTCCGATGATCGGTTCCTTGGAGGAATTTTTAAAAGCAAAAGGAATTTTAGAAGAGTGTATGGTGGAGTTGGGAGAAGAAGGAAAGACTTTTAATGAGAAAATCCCGGTGGGAATGATGATTGAAATTCCGTCGGCTGCGCTGATCGCGGGCCAGTTGGCCAAAGCCGCCGACTTTTTCAGCATCGGCACCAATGATTTGATTCAGTATACATTGGCAGTCGACCGGATGAATGAAAACGTCTCTCATCTTTATGATCCCACGCATCCGGCAGTGTTGAACCTGATTCGAATGACCATTGAGGCCGCCCATCGGGAAGGCAAATGGTGCGGTATGTGCGGGGAGATGGCGGGTGATGTTCATGTTATCCCTACCCTGCTCGAATACGGGCTGGATGAATTTTCAATGAGTGCTTCTTCCTTGCTTGAAGCAAAAAAAGTCATCATTAACAGTTGATAACAACAACAGGAGTAGATTCATGGGATACCGTTTGATTTGTATTGATATGGACGGCACGTTGTTAAACAGCAGTAAACAAATTAGTGAAAAAACAAAGATCACTTTGCTTAAAGCTCATCAGCGGGGCGTTCATATTGTGATCGCAACAGGGCGGACTTATGCCGATGCGGAGTATTATGCCAGCCATATCGGTTTGCAATCGCCGATTATTGCTTCAAATGGAGCTTATATTCAAGATAAAGAGCGCCATCAGCTCATTTATCAAAGTCTACTCAGTAAAAAGCTGGCTCTGAGAATATTGGATATTTGCAAACGATATCATGTTTCTCCGAATTTTCATACCCCGAATAGAGAATATTATGCCAGTATAGGCTTGATTATTATGTGGAATTTGTTCCGTTTGAAGAACAGAATCAAACAGACTAATCGGGGGGGTTACCGAAAATATATCCCAGGTTACCGCCAATTACAAAAAATCGTTGAGCAGGAGCAGGATCATATCGTAAAATGTGTGGTTATTCAGTTTATCAACAAGGGGAAACTTCCTAAACTCCGCAGTGAATTATCCCGGATCACGGAATTGGAGATTGTTAGCTCGGGCTCGAATAACATTGAGATTAATTACCAAGGGACTTCCAAAGGTAAAGGTGTAGAGATTTTAGCCCGGCATTACAATATTCCAAGAGAAGAAATCATCGCTATCGGCGACAATGAAAACGACTTGTCCATGATCGAATACGCTGGCCTGGGAGTGGCCATGGGTAATGCCTTGGATGTAGTTAAAAAAAAGGCTGATTATATCACGGATACAAACGATAACGACGGTGTCGCCCAAGTCATCGATAAATTCGTGTTGAATGCTTGATAAACAAATAGTGTTCGTGAAGTAGAAGATAAGGGGAGCAGATAAAAGAGGCACTGCTATGGAACTTAAGATAGCTCAAGAAATCGCCCAGCAACAAAAATTAATTCTCACCCCGGAAATGCAGCAGTCGCTGAAGATCCTGCAAATGCCTTTGCCGGAGCTTCAGCAGGATATTACCCGAGAATTGGAAGACAACCCTTTGTTGGAAGTTTCTACCCAACAGGATAGTGCGGGAGATGAGGCGCTATCACCCGACATCGTCATCGAGAAAATGGATTTTTTGACTCGGAACCCCGGAAGTTTGAAGGAAGACTTTAGGGACGGGCATGACGATGGGGAATCCATGGATCCTTTTAATTACGTCGTTGTCAAACCTTCCTTGAAGGATTTTTTAAAAGAGCAACTGCTGGATTTGGATGAGAAAAAAGCTATCCTGGCTATCTGCGGCTATATTATCGATAACCTCGATGAAAAGGGTTATTTAGACTGCAAAACCGAAGACATCGCCGCTGAACTTGAAGTGCCGCCCGAATTGGTCAAGCATGCCCTTGCACGGGTTCAGGATTTGGAGCCTGCGGGGGTGGCTGCCAGGGATTTAAAAGAGTGCTTGAAAATCCAATTGCGGCAGAAAAAAATTTTCGACCGCATAATTTACCGGATGGTGGATGGATATTTAGAATTCATCGCCGAGAACAAAATCAGACAATTGGCTAAACAATTGGATTTGGAAATAGGGCAAGTCCAGCAATATTGCCAGATCATCCGAACACTTGAACCCAAACCCGCCCGGGGCTTTTTCAGCAGCGACTCCGGATATGTGATCCCGGAAGCTTATATTACCAGGAATCAGCAAGAGTTATTAATCATCATGAACGAAAGCGCCTTACCGAGGTTAAGCATTAATCAACTTTACCGGAATATCATTCATCAGCCGGAAGATCCGGCAGCCTTTAATTTTGTCAAAGCCAAATTAACCAGGGCAATGGCGTTGTTAAGCAACATCGAGCACCGCAAAAAGACGATCTTCGCTATTTTAGAAACCATCCTCGAACTCCAAAAAGACTACTTTTTACAAGGTGAAGGTTGCTTGCGGCCCATGACGATTGTCGACATAGCAGGGAGGCTTCATATTCATGAATCCACAGTCAGCCGGGCCATTCGCGATAAATATATCTGCACTCCTTTTCGTACGGTGAAGCTTAAAGATTTATTTACCGGGGGCATCCCTTCCGGTGTGCTGCAGGAAAACATTTCCTCTAAGCTGGTGAAAGAAGAGATTCGGAAGCTCATTTTGAGTGAAGAGGAGACCCATCCTTTGTCGGATCAGGACATTTGTGACGCCCTTCGCAATGGAAAACTGGACATTTCCCGGAGAACGGTTGCCAAATACCGGGAAGAAATGGCCATTTTGCCTTCGGGTAAACGGAAGGTGTATTTTTCATGAAAGAATGGTTTCTTCAGGCTTGTGGCTGATTTGCTTCATAGGCGGAACTTTTGAAGAGGAAACTCTACCGGTAGAGGCAAAGTCATTAAGCCGGATGACCTGGATATAAGGCCTTCAGGACTCTGGGTGCGGCAATTAAAAACCAGGCCGAATATTTCTCCGGGTTTTGAAGGAGATCGTTTTGCAATTCAGGGAATGGAATCCAACGGGTTTCTGCTATTTCTTCCGGATTCCCACAAAATGCACCCTCAAAGTCGGCCAAGAGTACATGATCATCCTCATACTCAAATAAATTATCCGAATATTTCTGGAAATAAACAAAATCAAAGACTTCAGTAAGGCTGCAGGAATAGGCAGGGATATTTAATTCGTGCTGTAATTGCCTGTGAGCTGCGACAAGGGTAGTTTCTCCCTTCCTGGGATGCGAACAACAGGCATTGGTCCACAACCCCCCGGAGTGATATTTTTCATAGGCTCTTTTTTGAAGAAGCATTTTGCCATCATGATAAATGAAAATGGAAAATGCGCGGTGCAAAATTCCCTTCCTATGAATATCCGCTTTTTCAGCATAACCAATTTCTTTATCGAAGATGTCTACTAAAATAAGGGTGTTCATTTTACTGTTCCTGCTTTGTGAGATCATGATTCGGAATAATATTCCCTAAAATGCTCGCGGATAACAATTTGAAAAGTATTAATTTTGTCACTCATCTCCATATTTTTTTTGCGGACTAAGGCAATCGTGCTGCTGATATTCTCTTGTAATGGTATGAATTTTAATTTTTTGCTGTTTTCTAAGTCCAGGAGGCTCTTGGGTAAAAGTGTCACGCCCAGGCCGGTATTGACCATGGCTAAAAGAGCTTCATGGCGTGAACTTACATAATTTACCCGGGGGAAAAACCCGGCATCTCTGCAAGAATCGATGCAAAGTTTATATAAACTTGAGGTGCTGTTTAAAAGAACAAAGGATTCGTTTCTTAAATCCTGTAAGGATAAGGTTTTCTTTGAAGCTAAATTATTTTTTAAGGGGCATAAGACCCCGATTGCCTCTTTGGCAAGAGGGATAAAATCGTAATCGGCGGGAGATAAAAAATTGATTCGGGCAATGGCAAAATCAACTTGGCCTTTGTCCACCATTTTAATGAGTTCGCATTGTTCCCGTTCCAATAAATCAATATGGATGTTTTGATTGGTGGATTCAAAATCTGCAAGGGCATTAATTAAGTTGTGGTAACATAAAACCGGTATGGTTCCCACCTTGATTGTCAGACAGGATTGATGGATATCACTGAAGGAAGACAGGTGATACACCATATTGGAGTGACTTTTGGCAAACTCTTTAGCAAAGGGCAAAAAAGCCTTTCCCGCATCAGTCAGTTCTATTTTATAATTGTCTCGCGAAAAAAGGGTGACTCCCAGCTCATTTTCCAGGGCTTTAATCTGTTTTGATAATGACGATTGAGAAATAAATACCATCTCGGCGGCATGAGAAAAGTTCTCATGTTCTACGATTGTCAAAAAGTAAGTAATTTGATCAAAAGTCACAGATAGCCCACCTTCATAGATTTTTTCATTACACAGTAAAATTTTCTACTCAAAATAAATTGATTATACATTTTACTCACTATATAAGGACATATATTTATTTTGTGAACATGTGTCCTTATTGGATAATCTTGTGTAATCATAAATCTGAATCAAAGCGTTGCATTTCTGTTTCGTAAATTACTACATAAAGAGATAAAAATTAATCTTTTTAGTAAATAATATGTTACTTCATTGTTAATGACAAATCAATTCAATTTGGTAATGAAGCTATTCCAAATAAGAAATGTTTCTTATTTGGAAATGAGTGTTTCAATATCAGAATTGTGTATAAAAAACGCGAATGCTAAACTTTAGCCAAATCCTAAGAAAAAAAGGGGGAATTTAAAAAATGGCTAAAGTTTACAAAGATTTAAGAAGCTTCTTGGAAACGCTGGAACAAGAAGGCCAGTTGGTAAGGGTAAAGGAAGAGGTAGATCCGGAACCAAACATTGGCGCTGCCGGCAGGGCGGCGGCTAATATCAAAAACGGACCGGCTGTATTCTTCGAAAAAGTAAAAGGGTATAAATACTCTGTGGTAACTAATGTTCATGGTTCGTGGAGCAATCATGCCTTAATGTTGGGTATGGCTAAAGATACCCCTGTCAAAGAACAATTTTTAGAATTAAACCGGAGATGGGATAAATATCCGGTAAAACCGATTGTTGTCGATAGAAAAGACGCACCTTGCAAGGAAAATACGATTACGGATAATATCAATTTGTTTGAAGTATTACCGTTATATCGTATTAATTCGCAGGACGGCGGCTTTTTTATTTCCAAGGCCTCTGTGATAACGGGTGATCCAGAATTTCCGGGTGACTTTAATAAACTGAATGTCGGCACGTATCGGATCCAGATTAAAGACAAGGATAAAGTGGGGATTCAAGCGCTGGCTTTTCATGATATCGCAATTCAGTTGGAAAAGGCCGAAGCGGAAAACAAACCTCTCCCCATTGCAATTTCGGTTGGTAATGCGCCTTTGGTAACCTTTATGGCAAGTACCCCTATCGGATACAGCCAGAATGAGTATGAATTTGTTGGAGCGCTTCAGGACGGCGTACCTACCGAGATTGTAAAGGCCGATACCGCGGACCATTTATACGTTCCCGCTGGCGCGGAAGTTGTATTGGAAGGGTATATTCTTCCCCGGGTACGCACAGTGGAGGGACCTTTCGGCGAATTCCCCGGTTCATATTCGGGAAGCAGGCTGCAATGCGAGATTAAAATCACCAAAATCACCCATCGAACCCATCCTATTTTTGAAAACCTTTATTTAGGAATCCCGTGGAGTGAAATTGATTACTTGATGGCATTGAATACAAGCGTGCCGTTATTTAAGCAATTAAAAGAGTCCATGCCGGAAGTGGTGGCGGTAAATGCCATGTATACCCACGGCATCGGGACCATTATTTCCACCAAATGCCGCTATGGCGGATATGCAAAAGGCGTAGCATTTCGGTTGTTATCAACTCCTCATGGTATGCCCTATTCAAAGATTGTTATTGTGGTTGATGAGTTTGTCGATCCCTTTAACTTAGAGCAAGTGATGTGGGCCTTAACGACCAGAGTTCGTCCGGATAAGGATGTTTCCGTGATTGAGAATTGTCCGGGTATGCCGTTGGACCCGTCTTCATTCCCCGCAGGGATGCATTCAAAATTGATTATTGACGCCACGACTCCGGTTCCGCCGGAACCCAATCCCCGGGAAACCCAACTTTTGGAGAACCCGGTGGGAAGCGAGAATTGGGAGAAAGTTATCCGCAAGTTATTATCTGAAAATAAATAAGGAGGGGAAATAATCATGATATGCAAACGTTGTGACAGCGATAAAGTGAGGAAAATGGCGGATTCACCCGTGGGAAAGGTATGGGAAGTTTATGTATGTGAAAAATGTTGGTTTTCCTGGCGTTCGACGGAAACAATCGAGATATTGCCGAAATTCAAATTGAATGATGAGAAAATTGCTACAATGCAAATGATTCCTCCCATCCCGCCCTTAAAGAAATAAAGGTTGACTTTATCATTTTTAGATAAAGTGGATGTTGTTTTCATTCGGATTTGATATTCAACAGATTTAGAGTTAAAGAGAGGAGCTGCATATCTCCTCTTTTTAACCAAACCTTATCGGGATAATATTGAGGAGCGGAGGGATAAAATGAACAAGAAAACCTTAGGGTTGATTATCGGTATCCTCATTGCGATTGTGATTAATTTGCTCCCACTAAACGGTCTGTCTCCGCAAGGTAAAATGTGTCTGGCATTGACTTTGATGACAGTGATTTTTTGGGCTTTCCAAATTGCGCAATCCGGATATGTATCGGGAATATTTCTAGTATTGCTCATCATTTTTAATGTTGCTCCAGTCGGTACGGTTTTTTATTCCTGGGCCGGTCCGACCATGTATTTAGTTATCGGCGCCTACTTGATTGCCAGCGCCGTTAAGAATTCGGGATTGGGCGAAAGAATTGCCTACGCTTTTATCCTTAAATTCGTTAATTCGTATCAAAGCATTATTATATCGATTTTTGTTCTTACCTTTATCTTGAGTCTCTTAATACCGCATCCTTGGCCAAGAGCATTCCTGATCATGTCGGTGATGGCGGTAATCATCCAGAGTGCCAAAATGAAAAAAGAAGATGCCATCAAAGTCGGCCTCACGGTCTTTGCCTCATCAGTACCGGTATCCCTGATCTTCTTAACCGGGGACAGTGTTATTAATCCCTTGGCGGTCGAAGCTTCCCAAATGCCTATCAGTTGGCTGGGCTGGCTCAAATATATGGGTATACCGAGCATTGTTTCAAGTATATTAACATGTATTTTAATCCTGGTTTTATTTAAACCTTCCAGTGAGATCGTCATGAATAAAGATGAAATCAGAAATAAACTAGCGGCTCTCGGCAAATTGACCGGCAAGGAAATAAGGACCATCGTCTGGCTTTGTATTGCGGTCCTCTTGTGGATGACCGATTCCATTCATGGAATCAACATCGGGTGGATTACTTTAATCGTTGCCATGGTGATGAGTTTGCCGTTGATTGGAGAAGTGCTGAGCCCCAAGAACTGGGGCGAAGTCCCGATTCATGTTTTGCTGTTTTTAACCGCGGCCATGGCCATTGGCAAAGTTGGCGGCGTAACTGGAATGAACAGTTGGATCGCGACAACCATTTTGCCTTCCGCCATACCATCCAATATTTTTGTTTTAGCAGGTTTTATCGGTATCGTATCCATCATCATTCATATGCTGCTTGGAAGCGTTATTGCGGTTATGGGTGTTGCAATTCCAGCCTTGTTGGTGTTTACCGGACCCATGGGCATCAATCCTATTATTACTACTTTTTTTGTATATACAGCCATTGCAATTCATTATCTATTTCCCTTCCAACATTTGAATATGTTGGTGGGCCAGGGAGAAGAAAATGGCATGTATACCCAGAAAGAAACGATCAGGCTGGGAGTCCCGTTAACTGCGGTTGTCTTTATCGTGATGTTGCTGGTTGAAATTCCATGGTGGAAAATATTAGGACTACTATAAATGTAACTTTGGCCTACAGGATGAATAGCAAATATTCATCCTGTAGGCATTTAAACAGATAGAGCGGATTAATCATGAGTTATGCTGCTGAATTATAAATCGTTTGGCAAATTTGGAACTGAGGGATTATCATGAAAATAATCGTAGGAGTTTCGGGTGCTAGCGGTGTAATTATGAGTTATTATCTATTAAAAGTTCTTAAAGAACAACAAGATGTTGAGACGCATTTGGTGGTCTCCGAAAGCGCCCAAAGAAATTGGCAATTGGAAACCGACATTCCGATTGAAAAACTATTTGAAATCGCTGATTACAATTACGAAGCGTATAATATGGCAGCGACCATTTCCAGCGGTTCTTTCAAGACCGATGGGATGATCTTGATTCCCTGCAGTATGAAAACGCTTTCCGGAATCGCCACCGGCTATGCCGCAAACTTGATAGTCAGGGCCGCCGATGTATGCTTAAAGGAAGGCCGGAGAGTGGTTTTGGTTCCTAGGGAAATGCCGCTAGGGAAGATCCATTTGATAAATATGAACACAGTCTCCGATCTGGGATGTGTTTTAATACCGCCCATGTTGACATTTTACAATAAGCCTCAATCATTGGATGATCAAATCAATCATGTCATTGGGAAAATATTGATGCAGTTCGGGTTAGAGCATAAGAAATTCGTCTCTTGGACAGGGGTGTGATTTTACCATGAAGCACTTTAATGTTAAAGCAGGAGATAGGCAATATTTGGTAGAAGCGGAAGTGACCATTTGTGGTGAAGACTTGAATGTATGCATCGGCGGGGGAGGAGGATATCATATCGGAGCCTCCGCTTTGGCAATTCCCAGAAAAAGTTTGGCGAATGAAGGAAATAATTCGGCATCTGTAAGTGTATTATGTGTTACAGGACATAAAGAAGACGAATTGGCCAGAAAAGCGGCGCTGGAATTAGCGGTCGCTTTTCAATGCAAAGTCAATGTAACCGTTGGAATGCATATTGATCGGGCAACCCAAAAGGATATTCAAACATTGTCCTCAAACTATGAACAAGTTTTAGATGAAATAAAGAAAAAGATAGTATCTCTGAGATAATATCCAACAGCCTGTCCGTGAAATCAATCGCCGAACAAATTAGTTTAAACTTCCTGCAATTAAAAAATCTTGAGTTTTTTTGTAATAAAGGAAGGATTTCTTGAATGATTATAGAAATAGTGGACAGTAGATAGTCGACAATCAACTGTCTACTATAAAATATTTTACGTAAAGGTGGTGAAAGAATAAGGGATAAATAAGGAGATATGAATTTAAAACACAAGGGAGGAAGTATTGAATGAAAAAAGTTATTTTAGTTGTATCATTGGTATTTTGTATATGCCTGACAAGTTATGCTGTGCCAAAGACCAAGACCATCAACTTTCTCACTCCAGAGACTGATCCTAGTTCAGTGGCGACCGATAATGCGATCATTAAAGCTTTCGAACAGCAAAATCCAGGGGTTAAAGTCGTTTTATCCCATGCCAACCTGGAAGATGTATTGCCGAAGTTGTCAGCGATGCTGCGGGCCGGGACTGCCCCAGATGTGGCTTGGTTATCGCCGAGGTATATGACGAGTTTGGTTGAACAAAAATTCCTCGTACCGCTGGATGATGTTTTCAAAAAGCTGGGCGATATCCCCCATCGGTTGGTTACGCCCAACAAAGAGGGAAAGATTTACGATATTCCGGCAGCTACTGAATCCCAGGTACTTTATTATCGGAAAGATCTTTTTGCCAAAGCAGGACTTTCCGTTCCCAAAACACTTGATGAATTGATGAATGCCGCTAAAGTGTTAACAGTTGATACTAATGGTGACGGAAAGATTGATCAATGGGGTTTCTCATTTGACGGCGCGATACCGGACGATTATGGTTCGTTCATGCAGATGTTATGGGCGTTTGGCGGTGAAGCTTTTGATAAAAATAATCATGTTACAATTGATTCCCCGGTGGCGATTAAAGCTTTACAATATGTGTGCGATATGGTGAAATATTGTCCTCCAGGAGTTCCGAATACGCAAATGAGCGACAAATCTATTATGTTTGCAAAGGGAATTGTCGCAATGACCCGTTATCCCGGACGAATGATGAGCAATATTGATCGTTACAATCCTGATATGCACGATAAAGTTGATATTGCTGCTACTCCGGTCGCTCCTGGTGTTAAGGAACCCCTTGTTAAGGCTACCATTAATGATTTTGTAGTTTTTAAGACCTCAGGCGCCAACATAGGACTAGCTAAAAAGTTTGTTCAGTTTTACATGAGTGATGAGCAATACTTTAAGTTACTCACTGCTTCGGTACCGGGTCATAGTTTGCCGGTGCGCCAAGGCTGGCTTAATAATATGGCCTATTTTCAATATCCAGCTATTGCCCGGTGGGAAGGCATTGTTAAGAAGTCGATGAATTTGGCTTATCAATATGGTACCGATTATCAATTTCGCAATGGCGGTGTAGTTAACCCATATCAGGGACGGGCTTTTGCCGATCCGACTTTTGCCAATGAAATCAACAAGGCATTATCCGGACAGGAAACTGCGGAACAGGCTTTAAAGAATACGGCGAAAGCTTGGCGGGAAATGTTTGGTATTAAATAAAAAAGGATATATTTACGGATATATTAAAGGTAAATCTTGAAATAAGATTTTCAGCGATAGCATAAACAGAAATTTTAGATGGGTTAAGACAATCACTTAATTAACTCGAAAGGGAGGGTACTAATGAAAAAAGTTTTATTCCTTTCTTTGATCATCGTGTTAGTCATAAGTTTACAGAGTTTTGCCGCATCTAATACTATCACATACCTTAGCCCGGAAACTGATCCGAGTTCGGTGGCAGTTGATAATGAAATAATTAAAGCTTTTGAAAAAGCTAATCCCGGAGTCAAAGTCTTTCTTTCGCATGCAAATCTTGAAGACGTGCTGCCTAAATTGGCATCCATGCTGAGATCCGGATCGGCTCCAGATGTGGCCTTTTTCTCGCCCAGGTATGTTCCTGCTTTGGTCGAACAAGGTTATTTGGTCCCGCTGGACGATGTCTATAAGAAATTGGGCGATATTCCCAGAAAATTTGTAGCACCAAATAAAACGGGTAGAGTTTATGACATTCCCGCATCCATGGAATCAATGCTGCTTTATTACAGGAAAGACCTTTTTGAGAAGGCTGGTATTGAGCCTCCTACCACTTTTGATGAATGGCTGAAGGCAGCTAAAGAATTAACAAAAGACACCAACGGCGACGGTAAGATTGATCAATGGGGAATGGCTATTAACGGAGGTATTCCCGAAAACTACTTCACTTTTAGCAGTATCTTATGGGCTAATGGCGGCGATTATTTTGATAAAAATAATAACGTAACAGTCGATTCCCCTCAAGCAATTGAAGCGTTGGAGTTTTGGGGAAAACTAGCGCAGTATTGTCCGCCCGGGGTAGCGAATACCCGGTGGAGTGATGAGGGTATCCAGTTCTCCAAGGGAATGACGGCAATGATTCGTTATCCGGGAAGGATTCTCTTAAATATTGATCGTTATAACCCGGATATGCTCCATTCTAGCATTGGAGTTGTCCCGACGCCAGTCGGCCCTTCTGGGAAAAAGCCGGTGGTTAAAACGACAATTAACGATTTTGTAGTTTTTAAAACATCGAAAAATTCCAGCCTGGCAAAGAAGTTTATTGCGTTTTATATGAGTGATAAACAATATTTGAAATTTTTAACCACCGCAGTTCCAGGTCATAGCCTGCCAGTCCGTACAAGTTGGCAAAACAATAAAGAATATTATTCAGTACCTGCTATCCAAAAATGGGATAGGGTCGTTAAAAAATCGATGGAATACGCTTTTGAATACGGAACTGATTTTCAGTTCCGAAATTCTGGTGCCATCAACCCTTACCTTGGATTGGCCGTATCTGATCCGACTCTTTCAACTCAAGTGAATAATTTTATGGCCGGACAGGTATCTGCGGAACAAGCTTTAAAGACTGTGGCAAAAGCTTGGCGGGAAATTTTTAATGTGAAGTAATAAACCAGTATAATACTATCCAGTAAATTTGGTAGATAGATAAGCTGCAAATATTATTTGAAAAGTTTTACTGGTATAAACGGAGTTTACTGAATGACCGGGAATCAACTGGTTAATTTTAGTCAGCCAGTTGATTCCACTACCAAAATGGATAGGGGGGGTATAGTTGTATTACAAAAAAAGTGATAACGTTTTGGGGATTTGGCTGCTATTGCCGGCTTTAATTGCAATTGCTGCTCTGGTTATTTATCCAATATGCTTTGCAGCAAAGTTAAGTCTTAATTCCCAGCTTATTTATGAATTGCAAGGTCGCTTTGTCGGTCTGCAAAATTATATCAAAACTCTTCTGGATCCTGATTTTTGGAATGCAGCCAGGGTAAGTCTCATTTGGTTGATAGTAACCGTTAGCGGCCAGATGATTTTGGGAATCGTGGTTGCGCTCTTTCTTAATGAAGAGTTTAGGGGGCGGGGATTGGTAAGAGCTTTTATTTTATTACCGTTCTTCATGCCCAATGTGTCGATTGTCTTGATGTGGCGATGGATGTTTAATGAAAACTACGGTTTACTGAATTCCATGCTGCAGTCCGTAGGATTGATCGACCACCCAATAAGTTGGTTGGGGACACCAAATGGCGCTTTAATGTCGATTTTATTTATCGGGATATGGCAATACTTCCCATTCGTTGTTATTAATGTTTTGGCCGGTTTGCAGACAATTCCCCAAGAACTTTATGAGTCGGCGAAAGTGGATGGAGCTAATATTTGGAAAGAGTTCCGTTATATAACCTTGCCCGCCATCAAGGATGTTGTATCGGTTGTACTCCTTTTAAGGATCATTTTTATGTTTAAGAAATTCGACGAGATTTTTATGTTGACCGGGGGTGGCCCGGGTTCCAGTACGACCACATTACCACTTTTTGCTTATAAATACGCGTTTACTGGAATGCAATTGGGTAGAGGTTCGGCGATTTCGATTCTTATTTCAATTATGGTTTGCGTGGTAATTTTCTTTTACATGAAACATAAGAAAAAAAGCGGGCAGGAGGCATAATGATGAAATCGAAAAAAATAATTTTTAAGATCTTATTTTATCTGTGCATCATCCTGTTTGTGTTATTTTCCATGGGCCCGATTTTTTGGATCTTCTTATGTTCGATTCGACCCAAAATCGAATTTTTCAATATACCGCCGACAATTTTGCCGAAACAATGGACCATTGAAAACTATATTCATTTGTTTACGCAGACGCAATTTGCCTCTTACTTGGTGAATAGTTGTATTGTTGTTGTGGCGACGATTATTTTGACAACACTATTTTCGATTTTGGGCGCGTATAGTTTGACCAGGTTCAAATATCGCGGCAGGGATTTTTTTGCAGCATTTTCATTATATGTCTATCTTTTGCCTGCTATTTTATTAATCATTCCATTATATCTCTGGTTTCAGCGGTTGGGACTGGTTGATTCTTTGCTAGGCATAACGATTGCCTATATTTCTCTTTGCCTCCCATATTGTCTATGGATGTTGCGATCGTTTTTTGCCTCGGTACCGATGGAAATTGAGGAAGCAGCGGCTATTGATGGTGCCGGCCGTGTACGGAGCTTGTTTTCAGTGATACTACCGATTTTGACACCGGGTATTGTAGCGATTGGAGTTTATACATTTACACTTGCTTGGAATGAATATATTGTAGCCTTGATTCTGCTCAATTCGGACGCAAAAATGACATATCCCGTAGGCTTGAATGGTTTTATTGGGCAGTTTGATATTTTGTGGGAATTCATTTTATCGGGTAGTGTCATAGTAAGCATCCCAGCGTTAATTATCTTCATGCTCACCCAAAAGGCATTGATTAAAGGATGGGGTGCCGGTGCAGTAAAAGGTTAAAAGAGCTTTCAGTAAAAGAGTATTACCTTGATGAGAGCTTATAGGGAAAAGCTAAAAATATCATATAAAAAGGAAGGGATTTAAATGTTTACTCAAGCTCAGAAAGAAAAATTCAAAGGCAGTGGCGTTTTATTAATGACCCCGTTCAACGAAGATTTAAGTTTGGATTTGACAGGGTTCAAAAGAAATGTTGAGTACGTCCTAAAAAACGGAATGAATGCGTCGAATGGTTTTTTGATAGCCAATGGCAGCACGGGTGAATGCTATGCCATGAATATGGAGGAACGCAAGCAAGTGATTAAGGCCGCCGTTGAAGCTGCGGATGATAAAATTCCGGTCATTGCGGGGTGCAATGATACGAATGTATTTAATGTTATTGAACTGGCCAACTATTCCAAGAGCATCGGTGTAGATGCCGTTATGATTGTACAACCGTATTATTTGCCATATAATCCTGCACAAATATATAGCTTTTATGAATTTATCAATGCTCGGGTTGATATACCGATCATGCTTTATAACAATCCGATTGTCGGTAGCGGCAGTGATATGTCCGTTGAACTGGTGCATAAGCTTGCGAAGTTAAGTAATGTGTTTGCCTTGAAAGAAACCTCGGAAAATATCAAACGCTTTTTCCATGCTGAAGCGCTTACATCCGAATTGATAGTTTTCGCCGGTTCTTCTTGCTATGAGCCCTTTGCTGCCCTTGCAAAGATGAGCGGGTTTATTTCATTTGATTCTTGTTTTCACCCTAAATTAGGTATTCGCACTTGGGAGGCCATCCAAAAAGGTGACTACCAGGAGGCCCAGAAAGTTCATCAGGAAGAGTTCATGATGTACGATTGGTGGTGGAGCGGCGGGATTAACCAGGCTTTCGGCCAGGTCGCTTATGCCAAAAAAGCTTTGGATTTGCTTGGATTGGCTGGAGGAATGATGCGTCCCCCGATGTTGCCCCTTAACGATGAACAGACGAAAGCGTTAAAAGAATTGATGGTCAAGTGGGGACTTTTAAAATAAACCTATTTTGCCTTCAAGGATAAAGTCAAGACAATACCGTAAAAAGGATGGCTTTGGGATAAGGGGTTGCCGCAAAAGAGAAATTATGGATAGTGACACTACAACATATAAACTTTAGTTATTTATTGGTGCATATATATTGTGTATCTCGCTAATTGGAGATGCTTTTGCGACAGCCTCCCGGAGTCCTCCATTTTGAGAATCTTCTGTTCAAATAAAGTATAACGTTGAAGGATGGGAATTATTATGTTTTCATTTGAAATCATGAATCGTTTTCCGGCTCAGGTGATTTTTGGCTCGGAGACAGTACAGCTTTTACCCAAGAGAATACCTGATTTTGATGGGAAAAAGATTTTGTTGTTAACGGATAAGGGCATTTTAAAAGCAGGGATTGCAGATAAAGTGAAAGGATGTTTATCGGGTGAGGTCAGTGTTTACGCCGAGCTAGAGAATGAACCCAAGTCCGATGAGGTTCAGCGAGCCCTTGAGGTCTGCCGTGTCGGTAAATACGAGATGGTAGTCGGGGTAGGAGGCGGCAGTGTTTTGGATACGGCCAAAATAGTCGCCACTCTGAACAATAGTTCTAAAAAGGTGAATGAGATTTACGGCAATGAAAAAGCAGGAAAGCGAATTACAGGGCTGATTTTAATTCCTACCACCGCTGGGACGGGTTCTGAGGCAACCCCGAATGCATTAGTCTTCGATAAGGAAACTGGTAATAAAGAAGCCGTTATTAGCAGCCAATTCATCCCGGATTGGGTAGTTTTGGATCCTTCCCTGACCCAAGGATTGCCGCTCAAAATAGCGGCAGCTACTGGAATGGATGCTTTGTGCCACTGTATTGAATCGTATATTTCATGCAACGGCAATGCGGTTAGTGCGGCATATGCATTCAAAGGACTTGAGTTATTAGGTGAAAACCTGGGACAAATCGCGGTAAAGAACACACCGGAAATCCGTGGCAATATGCTGCTCGGAAGTTTTTTTGGCGGGCTTGCTCTTACTATCGCGGGTACGACGGCTGTCCATGCTTTATCTTATCCGCTTGGAAAAAGAGGAGTGCCCCATGGCGTGGCCAATGGAATGTTGCTGGTCCCAGTACTGGAATATAACTTTTCATCGATTGAGACTTTATTGAATAGTGTTGCCGGTTTATTCAAGGAAAACGGTCAGGTTGCCGAAAATGGCCGGGGCTTGATTGCAATGATCGCAAGTTACGTAAAAAGTTTCCCGGTTCCCAGGACTTTAAAGGAAGTCGGGATTGATTCGAAATTGATTCCGGAATTGACTAAGGAGGCGCTAACCAATGAGAGGTTATTGAAGAACAATCCCCGCCAATTAAACCAAGCGGACGCTGAAAGTATTTACCGGTCGATCCAGTGAGTGTATTACATAGGAAATACCTTGAATCCAGATTCCTCTTAAGAATAAGCTTCGGGGAAATGTTTTGAATGAATGATTGCGCTTGGCGAAAAGGGGGAGACAGAGTGGCCATTTTTGTAATAGCAGATGATTTAACCGGCGCCAACGATACAATTGTACAGTTCGCCAAGCGGGGTATGAAGTCAATGATGATTTTTAAATTATCGGCGAACCTTTTCGATTTGAAGTACCAGGCACTGGCTTTTCAAACTGGAACTAGAGGTTTATCGGAAAAGGATGCTTATCAGATCAACCGCTTACTGGTTCGTAATTTGAAAATCAAACAAACTGATCTAGTCTACAAGAAAATTGACTCCGCGATTCGAGGAAATATTGGAATTGAAATAACAGCGTTTTTAGATGAGCTCCCTCATCTTAAAGCGGCGTTGGTAGCTCCGGCTTTTCCGGATAATGAACGGATTACTTGTAACGGATATCAACTTATCAATGGAATACCAGTCCATGAATCGGAGATTGCTGCCGATCCGGTAGCGCCGGTTCGAAATTCATATCTTCCGACTTTATTGGAAAGCCAAAGTCATTTAAAAACCGGACTTATTGCTTTAGATGAAATCACCGCCGGAGTGAAATCCATCCGTCGTCGACTCCAAAAGCTACTGGATCAAAATTGTAAGATCATTATCGCCGATGCCACCACAAACAGCCACCTAAATTGTCTGGCTGAGGTAATTGTTCGTGAAACAGGGATTTTACCATGTGGTTCGGCGGGTTTAGCCGAGGCTTTCGCGAAATTGAAAGGATCCGTGTGTTTACAAAAGCAGATTGATGATGAAAAAAACTCCCCGGAAAGAACCGGAATCAACATGGCGATTGTCGGGAGTAAAAGCCCAACTTCTGCTGTACAGGTTGCCGAGGTAAAAAAGGTTTTGCCTGAGATTTTAACTGTTATGGTCCACCCTGATAGTTTTTCTGATAAAAGTTCAGCAGAAACGGATATTGAACAAGCAGTGAGAAAAATTAGTAGTCGCCGGGATGGCAATCAAGCGGTTTTGTTATATGTATTTCAAGAAAACACCGGTTCGGCAACAACTGATGCCTCCAAAATAGTCGCTGGTTTGGGAGAAATTGGTCGTCGCACATTTAATAAGATTCCTATTCGTAGACTTTTTGTAACTGGTGGCGACACCGTTTCCAGCTTGTTTGATAAGCTGGGTGTAAAGGCACTCGAAATTCAAAAGGAACTTGAGCATGGAATTTGCCAGGGTAAAGTGATAGATGGACTTGTGGATGGGCTTGAAGTTATTACCAAGGCTGGTTCGTTTGGCGATTCTGGGACTTTGATTCGTTTTTTTAAAGGATAGCATATTAAAAATACAGGTTGAAGAAAATGATTGAACATTTTTTAATAAGGGAGTTGATCACCGTTGAATTTCAAAAGACCGTTGGTTGGTATTACGATGGGTGATCCGGCCGGGATTGGACCGGAGGTGGTCGTTAAAGCACTGATCAGAAAGAATATATATGAGCTATGTCGGCCTTTGGTGATTGGAGACGGGAATGTGATGGCGGCCGCAGTCGGAATTTTAAAAGCGGAATGCCAAATCCATTTGATTACTGATGTTGATGAGGCCAATTTTGAATATGGAGTTATTGATGTACTGGACTTGAAAAATGTCGATCTGAAGAAGTTACAATATGGTAAAGTATCGGCGTTGGCTGGCGAGGCCGCATTTGCCGCCGTAGAAAAAGCGATTTCACTAGCGATGGAGCACCGGATTGATGCTACGGTCACCGCTCCCATCAATAAAGAGGCTATTAATATGGCAGGGCATCATTTTTCCGGCCATACCGAGATATATGCCCATTATACCGGCATTAGCGATTATGCAATGATGTTGGTACATGAAAATTTTCGTGTAATTCATGTTTCTACACATGTATCATTACGGCAGGCTTGCGATCGGGTTGAAAAGGATCGCGTATTTCGTGTAATCATGCTGGCAAACGAGGCATGCCAAAAGATTGGAATTTTGACTCCCAAGATCGGGGTCGCAGGTCTCAATCCTCATGCCGGAGAAAATGGCCTCTTTGGTTCGGAGGAACTGCAAGAAATTATACCGGCAATACAAGAGGCTAAAATCATGGGAGTTCATGTTGAGGGTCCAATCCCACCAGACAGTATTTTCCCCAAGCTTAGGGGAGGATGGTATGATATCGCGGTCGCCATGTATCATGACCAAGGGCATATTCCCATTAAAGTTGTTGGCTTTATTTGGAACGCATCCAAGAACGGTTGGGAGGATGTTAGCGGGATCAATATCACTCTTGGTTTACCCATTATTCGTTCCTCAGTGGATCACGGCACTGCTTTTGATCTGGTAGGAAAAAGGCTCGCTTCAGAATCCAGTATGATTCAGGCTATCGAATATGGGGCCAAAATGGCGATTCTATAAAGTAATTGTGAGTATTCTCAAACCAGATACTCAATCTTAGCATTTTGAAGGATTTCCCTAATTCTTCCGGAAATTATATAGAGTATTTTTAGTATTAATAAATTCAAATATTGGAGCTTAAAATGAATTCATTCCAACCAGCCACGAATACTTTACTCCATACCGAGGTCATCAATGATATTATTGCTGCAATTGTATCCGGAGATCTCAAGCCGGGGGATCGAGTTATTGAACAATATATAGCCCAACAAATGAAGATCAGCCGTTCCCCCGTACGGGAAGCTATTCGGGAACTTGTTGCACAGGGAATTTTACAATTTGAGCCCAGAAAAGGCGCTTATGTATCTCCGATGATTCCGAGTGAAATAAAAAGCACTTATCTGCTCAGAAGTCGCTTAGAAGGTCTGGCAGCCCGGTTAGCTACGGAATATTTGACAAAAGATGATCTCAATACTTTGGGAACACATACTCAAGAAATGGTAGAAGCATCTCAAATCAATAATGCGATGTCTTTTGTTGAAAATGACATCAAATTTCATGACTTTATAACTACTCATTGTAATCATTCCAGACTTATCAAGATGATAGAAGGAGTCCGGATTCAAACCCGTCTATATATGGTCATGTCTAAAGAATATTTGGTTGCAAATTCCCAATTAAATCGGGAAAGCAATGCGCACCAGCCGATATTGGAGGCATTTCGTCAACACGACTGCGACCTGGTGGAGCAGAGGGTTCAGGAACATATCTTGGCTGCGGGAGAAATTATGTTAGAGTCAATTCTTTCCCATGGAAAAGAAATTGCGGTAGCAAAAAAAGAAATTCAATGAGAATGATCGAGACTTAAGGAATCTTGTGATAAGAACTGTAAAGTGCATTGGAACTATTCCTGTAACGATTCCAGTCCAAACATTATGCATTAGTAAAATTAAAAATTTGAAAATGGGCCTTTGTTCTTACATTACACAAAGAAAAAGGAGTAACTAGAAAATGTTGAAAATAATCAATACGCAGAATGCCCCGGCTGCTATTGGGCCTTATTCGCAAGCTCGTAAAGCCGGTAATTTTCTTTTTGTTTCCGGGCAACTGCCGATTAACCCTAGTACTGGGGAAATGGCTGGCAATATTGTCGAGCAGACGTGCCAATCTTTGAATAATTTAAAGGCGATTATTACAGCTGCTGGTATGGAGCTTAACAATGTCGTCAAAACGACTGTTTATTTATCAGATATGAATAATTTTACTTCCATGAACGAGGTTTATTCTACTTTCTTCACTTCGGACTTTCCTGCCCGGGTTGCTGTTGAAGTAGCGCGTCTGCCTAAAGATGCTTTGGTGGAAGTTGAGGCGGTTGCCTTTAAAGAATGAGCCTAATGATTGTCAGGTCTTATTCGAAAAATGTACCAATATGCAAAATATCCGCCTTTTCAACGGCATTAAGAATTGAATTGCAATGAAGAAAGGTGATTAGCATGGGTGAGCTTGATTTAAACAAGGTTATTGACAGAAACCATACCAATTGTTCTAAATGGGATTTTAATCTAGAGAATTTTGGGACCCAAGATGTGTTACCAATGTGGGTCGCGGATATGGATTTTCCGGCGCCTCCCGCTGTCACCGAGGCCTTGATTGAACGGGCTAAACATCCGATATATGGATATTCGAGGACTGATGAAGAGTATTATGATTTGGTTGTTAAGTGGATGAAAAAAAGGCATGGCTGGGAAAGCGAAAAGGAATGGATTACTTATGCACCAGGGATCGTTCCGGCGCTCAACTGGATGATTCAAAGTTATTCAAAGCCAGGAGATAAAGTTATCATTCAACAACCAGTCTATTATCCGTTTGGACGCGCGATACGCAACAATGGGCGGCAAATAATAGACAATCCCCTGGTATTAAAAAACGGGAAGTATTTTATGGATTACGAGGATTTAGAAAAGAAAGTTGACGACCCTAGAGTTAAAATATTGATTTTATGCAGCCCCCATAACCCGGTCGGCAGGGTATGGAACAAGGAAGAGTTAATACGGTTAGGGGAGATTTGTTTTAAAAGGCATATAGTTGTGATTTCTGATGAAATCCATTCCGATTTGATTTTTAAGGGCTATCAGCACATTCCATTTGCCGCTATATCTGAAGAATTCGCACAAAATTGTATTGTTTGTAATGCACCTTCAAAGACTTTTAACTTGGCTGGTCTGCAAGTATCAAACATTATCATTCCAAACCAATTTTTGCGGAATTCATTCCGGAATACCCTTGCCAATCAAGCGATTAAATCGCCTAATTGTTTTGCAATACCAGCTTTAAAAGCCGCTTATCGGGATGGTGAACAGTGGTTGGATGCGGTGATGGAATATATTGAAGATAATTATCGCTTTCTGATAACGTATATCCAGGCAAAGATACCTCAAATAAAGGTGATTAAGCCGGAGGGAACCTACCTGGTATGGATGGATTTTAGTGATTTGGGTATGGAACCACAAGAAGAAAGAGAATTTTTGTTGAAAGAGGCCAAAGTTGCGTTTGATGAAGGACCACAATTTGGGCCTGAAGGCAAAGGTTTTGAGAGAATCAATATCGCTTGTCCGAGAGCTATTTTACAGGAAGGACTGGATCGAATTCAAAAAGCGATTTATATTCGTTCGGCCATATAATACCCACAAGTCGCTTAATCGGCAATTTTTTGTCTTGTATTTGGGATTGAAGACAAAATTGGCCGCTAAAAATATTTAGGGAGTGAAGATTATGAATCTGGCACGATTTCCCCGAAGAAGGTATACTACCTATAAAACACCGATTGAATACCTTTCTCATTTTTCTAAAATTCTTGGCGGTCCAGAGGTTTATATTAAACGGGATGATCTGCTCGGATTGACCGCCGGGGGAAATAAGACACGAAAACTTGAGTTTTTAATGGCCGATGCTTTAGTAAAGGGAGCGGATACTATCATTACTTGTGGGGCGATTCAGTCAAACCATTGTCGTCTTACACTGTCTGCGGCGGTCCGGGAAGGCCTCAAGTGCCGGTTAGTTTTGGAAGAACGGATTTTGGGCAGTCAGAACTCTTTGAACGGTAACTATTTTTTAGATAAACTTTTAGGAGTTGAGCAAGTTACGGTTGTACCCCAAGGCGCGGATAAATTGTCAGAGATGCAAAAAATTGCGGATGAGTTGGCTTCCATGGGACGGAGAGCCTATATTATTCCCGGAGGAGGATCGACTCAGCTTGGAATGTTAGGCTATGTTGCTTGCGCCCAGGAAATTATGGAACAGACTTTTGACACGGGACTTGCAATAGATGCTGTAATTGTTGCCAATGGTAGCGGTGGGACACACGCTGGACTTTTGACGGGATTTTCGGGTTACAACAGTGAAATACCTGTGATCGGAATCCTGGTGACGCCACGGCCTAATCCGGAAGAACATGTGCTTCAGCTAGTTGCGGAAACTACTGACTACATGGGCATCGAAAATAAAACTCCTGGTGAAAAAGCTATCTGTTTTGCTGACTATGTAGGCCCCGGGTATTCCATATCTTCACCGGAAATGGTGAAAGCGGTTACATTAATGGCGCGTACGGAAGGCATTTTATTAGATCCCGTTTATACAGGAAAAGCTATGGCCGGACTAATTGATTTAATAAGCAAAGGATACTTTAGAAAAGAGCAAAAAATTCTTTTTATACACACGGGCGGGTCTCCAACATTGTTTGTCGATCCGGTTGCTTTGTTGGATTGAAGATTAAAATCTATTTATTTGCGGGGGTGTCGCAAAACTACTTTTTAAGTAGTTAGCGATGCTTCTTTCTTATGAAAGATATTTATAAGGCCCAAAAATAATTTAGCTGATTTTTTGAGTATCTGATTTTAGAGGTTTCCAATTGAGGCTGTCTAAAAAGCAATTCAAAATCAATAAGAAATACAATATATAGCTTCATCGAATGGTTTTACTTCAATATATTGTATTTCTTTATCGTTAAAATTTACTTTTGGGACAGCCCCCAGGGGATATTCGCTTTTAAAATCGAATGCGGTCCGGGAGATTAATGGGAGCCGGTGTTAACGGTTATGCTGCCGGGGAGGATTAGGGAGTAGCTGGGGGGACGATTCTCTCCAGTTTTTTTATTGTAAAGGACGGTTTTCGATAGAATTTAAGTCAAGTTTTAGGGTGAGAGAAATACATGAACCCGCTTTGGTAGAAAAAGACGTACAAGTATTTAAATACGTCGCCCTCTTTAAAAGGTTGTTTCTGAGTTTAAGCTATATCGGAATAATCTACAAGAAAGTCCCAGCTTACTGTGAAGCAGGCTGGGACTTCTTAACACTCATTGCCTTCATTTTTGTTTCCGGAGCAGCAAAATAGTCATACCTTCTCTTCTTGATTCCGCTGGCGGGAGGGGATTGTTTTGTAGTTCAGATTATGGATGGATTTAATGTAACGTATCGTTTTATATTTGGACCGCATCACCACGGAATGTGTTATTGCGCGGCCACTGCCGAAGCTTACCCCTTCCAGAAACTCTCCGGTGGTAATTCCGGTAGCGGCAAAAATAATCTCATCTCCCTTGGCCAGGTCCTCGATACGGTAGACCCGGTCGCAATCGAATCCTTCAGCGCTAATTCGTTCCCGTTCCGCGTCATTATGAAAATAAAATTTGGTTTGGATGTCGCCCTCCAAACAGCTGAGGGCGGCAGCAGCAAGCACGCCTTCGGGTGCGCCACCGATCCCCATATAAATGTCCACGTTATTTAAGGCTGTCGCGATTGCCCCGGCTACATCCCCGTCGGTAATCAGTTTAATCCTCGCTCCGGTCTCGCGGACTTCTTCAATGAGCTGGCGGTGCCTTTCCCGTTCCAGAATCATGATGGTTAGATCCTGGATGTCTTTATTTAAAACAGCCGCCGCTACCTTCAGATTTTCACGAACAGTCACATTAATATCGAGTTTTCCTTTTAAAGCAGGTCCACAAGCAAGTTTTTGCATATAAAAGCTTGGGAAAGGAAGCAACGATCCGCTTTTCCCGGCAGCCACCACCGATAAAGCGTTGGGCAGCCCGCAAGCCACCAGCCGGGTCCCGTCAACCGGATCAACGGCGATATCGGTCTCCAGCGCATCATCCACCCAACTACCTACTTTTTCTCCGATATGTAACATGGGAGCCTTATCTTTTTCCCCTTCGCCAATAATCACCGTTCCTTTGATAGGGATCAAATCAAGCATACCCCGCATGGCATCGGATGCAGCCTTGTCGACACGATCTTTATCGCCGTTTCCCAACCAGCGGCTAGCCCGTAAAGCCGCCGCCTCGGTGACTCGAACCAATTCAAGAGAAATTCCTCGCTGTAAATCAGCCAAAAAAATACGCCTCGCTTCCTTTTTTCATCGGTTTTCAAATGTTTCCGGATGCTTGCCACCTGTTTTTTGAAAGCCAAAACAATGTCATCTTAAAGAATCTTCGTTATCGCTCAGGGAAATTCCTTTGTGATACAATGGGAAAACAGTGATTAACACCCAGAAATCATCCAAGAGAGAAACGGAAAAAATGTTTGGAGAAATGAAATCACCCAAGGGAGAAATGGAAAAAGGGTTACCCCTATGAAGGTGATCATTTCAGGAATTTTATGAAAGGAATGGAATGGAGCTTTTAGATTCATAAGAAGAATTTCGAATAATAAATTTAATCATTCGTTATCTTTGCTGAAATTGTTTAATTTTCTGAAATTGTATATAATAAAAAGTAAAATAGGGTTTCTATTCGTTTTGGGAGTGATATTAATGAAAAAAACTATTATCCGGGTATTTTTAACTGGGCTATTCATCTTTCTGACCAGTACGAGCGTTTTTGCAGCTTCTTTTTACGTAAACGGCAATGTTCATCATTTTTTATTTTTATCAGACCTTACCAGGGATGACCTTGATTGGTATTCTTTGGGAATCGAATATTCGAGCGAAGCGACTCAAAACAAGTTAAATGTTGAATGTTTCAATCCCCTTCACGATATCACAGCCAAAGGTATAATGGTGAGAAATGGAATATTATTAATATCAGACAATGAGTCCGTGCTGTACGGCAATTTTTCCGTGTTGGGCCTGCACGTCGATGCGGGGGGAATAAAGAATGACTTTGGCGGAATAATGCTGGGAATTGAAAGCCGGTATTTGGTGGATCAACGGTCATACATCGACTGCGGTATTGATTTTACTGTCTCCGGCCTTGGGGGAAATGCATTTGCCTCAGGTTATGGGGTGGCCAACCTAAGATTGAATACTCTGATTACGGATAATATGGGATTCTCATTGGGATTGAACTGGACCAGGATGGTTGTGAGAGACAATGATCTCAAGATGAAAGAGAGCGATAACGGACTGAATTTGGGAATGTTTTTCCAGTTTTAATGGCCAGTCTCATGAAGTGTCTTTGAAACGGATGGATCGTAACAGAGACGTTGAGGTATCCCGGCTTTTCGGTTATGCCGTTAAAAACCCGCTCCATATATGGTAGCGGGTTAAATGTTTTGATAGTATTGGATCATAAAGTGACAGCACATTGAATGGATTGCTATAGGGAATAAGTTTTAAAGTGGACGTTAATGGTTTTCACCGGGGCAAAAAGCGCCGCCCCATCGATTTCTCATCCCTCCGCGATTAACAACAACATGTCAAAGGAAACTTATTTTGACTTCTGCCCTTTGAATTTATCGTGTAGGAATTCAATGAATAGTTCCGCCGCTTGTCTGGCTTCCGGCGGGAGACCCTTCAGAATATCTTCCGGTGTCTTTACCTTCGAATTACCAAGCAAATAGTCCGTGCTTACATCCAAATGCCGGGCGATTTTACAGAGAGTATTAAAATCGGGTTCCCGTTCTCCGGTTTCATATTTTGATAAAGCGGCATAGGTAATACCTGTTTTGGGTAGCCAAGTTCTCTCTGCTTATATTGGCCTCATCTCTCAAATTTTTTAATTGATTTGCAAATTCCATCCAGACACCTCGGGTTGTGATCTGAGCATTAAAATTTTCCGGGATGTTATTACTTCTTCATCTTCAATGCGCTCTCCGGAAAGATCTTTCTGGAGAATAAATATCCAGCCACGTAAATCCTGGTTTTCTTCCCGCCATAAGTTCCATTCATAAGAAAAAAGCTCCTGCTATTTGGAGTCAGGGACATGAATTAAGTTTTCATTGAATTGATTGCCAAAGTGAACACTAATGGTTTCCACCGGGGCAAAAAGCGCCGCCACATCGATTTCCAATCCCTCCGCGATTAACAACAACATGTCAAAGGAAAAACTTATTTGGATATTGGGCGCTTCAATTTTACTTAAATGACTGGCGCTGATATCCACTTTGGCTGCCAGTTCTTCCTGACTTAATCCGCGCAAATTCCGGAAAAATGCAATTCTTCTCCCGACTTCCTTGTATATTGAAAAAAATTTATCTTTATCCTTTTTTCGCATGGATTTGCCGCACTCCTGTTTTTGTTACACTACAATATTTATTATGTCCATTATACGTATGCAATTAAACCAATGCACTTGCATAAATTAGAATAATATATTCTAATTTAAAGATATATATGGTATAATATGGATTAATACCAAGCGTTTTAAAATGCAATATAAATAAATTTACCTTGCTTTACAGAGGTAAATTTATAAGTGTTTTATACCCTTATTAAATGCGGAAAAATTGGGAAAAACGATTGTAATAGTGACGAGTTACATTGAGATGTTCGAGGTATTGAAGGAAATGTTAATGGATACAAACGCTGCTGATTTGGAGAAACTCTTAGAGGAGATCCATAAGGCCCGTAACCGGATGCAGCGGTTATGGGCGGAAAAAGGTTATACCGATGATGAGTTTTTGGCGGCCAGCGTTGAGGTTGATCATTTATTGAATGAGTATGACCGGGCGCTGGGGGTTTTAACGCCGGAAGCGGCGGAAGATGAAAAAAGTAGACCGCTTTTGTAATTAAAATGTTTCCCGATAAAACGGCATAAACTGTTGATATTGATTCAATAAAACGTCAAGTTCGATGCTGGCCTCCAAGACAACATCGTCGGTACACTGCCGTTGGTTCCAAAGGGTCTGCATTTTGGCCCGGGAAAATTCGATTTTTGTTTCCAGAGAGTCTTTGGTTTCAACCAAAGGGATGGTTTTTTTCTTGTGCATTTTGTTACCTCAATATTTTAAATCGTTTTCGGACGATTTGTTTATTCATGTAATTATATGAATTTTTATGACAATTTAGTAAGTCCGATTATTTTATGGCACCTCTATTTAGAAAATACTTCGAAGCCTAAAAGAACGATTCTCCCGCCAAGGCGCGGAGGCGCAGAGAAAAGACGAAAAATATCATACTCAAAATTAGAGGAATTTTATAAATAATATGGAATGTCAAAAATGTTATCAAGTTTGGTGTTTTAAAAGTTAAAGCTGAGGATGACTCCTCGCCGAACGGCAGGGACATGCGGATGAGGATAAAGACGTTGATCGTGGAAGACGAGTTGGAATGGCTGGAGCTCTATTTTCAAGAGCTACGCCGTTTTGAAGATATCGAAATTGTCGATACGGTTAGAACTGCGGAAGAGGCGGTTGAACGTTCTCAAATTACCCGGCCGGATATTATTTTGATGGATTTGAATTTGTCGAAAAATCAATTTGATGGGTTAACCGCCATCGGAGATATCTTGCAGGATATCGATACCAACATTATCGTAGTAACCTCCCATTTTGATAAAACACTGATAGAGGAAGCTTTCAATGCCGGAGCAGTGGATTATCTCCTGAAACATCATCTGGAACGTTTACCCGAACTTGTGAAAGAGACATACGAAAATGCCAGCCCGCATGCAGTGTTGGCCAATGCATATTCGCATAACCGTAAAGAGAACCGGTTTAATACTTTGAGTAAAGCGGAGCGGGAAGTCCTGCAATTTAAGAAACAGGGTTTTACCCATACCGAGATTGAAAAAATGTCCTATAAAGCCCGAAGTAGGCTTAGACATCAAGTTAGCAGCCTGTTGAAAAAATTGAACGTGCATTCCTGCCAGGAAGCGGTTAAGAAGTTTAAACAGTTTATTGAATAAACAAAAGCTTTGGGTAAATTTGGTTGGCGGTTCTTGACGGATTTATTAGGATGCGATGAGTTTCTGATTTGGATAACAAAGCGTCACTTTATACCAAAAAGGGAGAGTTACGATGAATCAGCATTTATTTAGAGTTGCCATAGGTAAAGAACCTGCTAATGTAGTCATTAAAAATGGACAATTGCTCAACGTATATAGTGGAGAAATTTACCCCGGTGGCATTGCCCTTGCTGGTGAGAAGATCGCAGCAGTCGGTGATATTGAGTATACCATTGGTGAAACTACAGAGGTTATTGACGCGGATGGCAAGTATCTTACACCCGGTTTTATTGATGGTCATATTCATCCGGAGAGTTCTAATTTGAGTATGGCCAAATTTGCGGAAATAGTCCTTTGCCATGGCACGTCCAGCGTCTTCACGGATTTACATGAAATTGGTGTTGTTGGTGGTATTGAAGCGATGAATGCAGCACTGGATGAGGGGAAACAAACTCCTTTAAAATATTATTGGGTCGTGCCCTCCCATATTCCGTTTTCGCCAGATCTTGAAACCAGTGGTGGTCGAATCAATGCCGATATTATTGAGCAGGCGATGATTCGGGAGGAAGCCGTCGGTCTTTCGGAAGTATGCTCTTCCTATGTCGCGTTGGAACATGCGGATTTGATGCGTTCACTTGATATTACCAGTAAAGAGCGGAAAACAATATCGGGACATGGCCCGGATGCCACGGGTCCCTTATGGAATGCTTTCGTGGCAGTTGGAGTGAACAATGATCATGAATCTTTATCGGTTGAAGATATTTTATTGCGTGTACGTACCGGTGTCCATGCGCAATTACGCCATAACTTGATTGTACCTACCTTACCCCAAATGATTACGGCCATAACAAAACAAGGCATTAATACCAGGATGCTAAGTCTAGTGACGGATGATACTTCGTCAGTGATTTTGGTCAAAGAAGGACATATGGATTATTTAGTCCGTCTGGCATTGGAGCAAGGGGTGGATTTCATGACAGCTATTCAGATGGTAACTCTTAATACCGCCCAGACATTCAACAAAGATAATGAAATTGGTTCCTTGGCACCAGGACGCTTTGCCGACATTAACATTGTGGAAGGCCCGCCGAATTTCAAAGTACTTAAAACCATAGTTAATGGGAAGTTGGTAGCAGAGAGCTTGCGTCCACTTAAACCTGTATCCTTAGACCATCAACTTTGCTTATTTAATACCTTTCACGTTAAAAAGGAAGTAATTAGCCGTGATATGGTGATTGAAGCTAAAACCGGGGCCAAAAAGGCTCATCTGCACGTAATGCGCACTTTACCATGGGTACCGGTTACAGAGGGTGGCGAGGCCGATTTACCTGTAGAAAATGGCTATATTGCCTCTGACGTTAACCAGGATTTATTGCATATCACTGTTGTCGAAAGGCACCGTAAAACCGGGAATATTGGTAGGGCCTTTCTTGGCGGGATGGGTTTAAAAAGCGGGGCAATGGCTTCGAGTATCGGTCATGACCATCACAACATTGTGACTTTAGGTGCTAATCCGGAAGATATGGCAATTGCCGTAAACCGTATTGCGGAAATGCAAGGTGGTATTGTTTTGGTTGAAAAGGGCCAGGTTTTAGACGAGATTCCTTTGCCCCTTTTGGGATTATTAACTGACATAGATGCTTGGACACTGGCGGAGAAACGCGAAGCCTTGCTAAATAAGGCAAGGGAAATGGGATGCAATGTTTCGGATGCCTTTATGTTCCTTTCTTTCATTTCTTTGGCGGCTCTTCCGGCTTTTGCTATTACGGATAAGGGATATATCGATGTAATCGCTCAAAGAGTTATGGATCCTGTTCTTAAGTTTATGTAAAAGGGATATGAGTAGTAATGTTGCTTTTGGCTGCGCTTTTTGTTATGTGGTCTATTTCTTTAATATTTCTTTTCATGAGGTCAAGGGAAAGAACCAATTTATGGTTTAGTGGTCTTTTTTTTGTTCAAGGTCTCGGAGTGCTTGAAGCCATTGTAGAAGTGTTGATGATTCCTCACGCTTTTGAAAATGTTGGGATGCTTTGGGTGATTAGGCGGTTTTTGGCTACTTTTTGTTTTCGTTTATTTCCATATTGTTTAATAATGGCAGGTGTTAGCTACTCGAATTTTTTTGATCCGAAAATAAAAAGACAGCTTAAATATATATTTATTATCCCGTTAATCATTACTTTTATCCTCGATTTTATGGTTATTAAAGAGGGTTTTTTATATATCGATTTGCCACAAAGTAGAATGTTTTGGATCACTCATATCTGGGCAGTGCCCTACTATTTATTTTCAAATTTCCTTTTTTTCCATGCTTATCGTACCGAATATGAGAAACAAAAAAAGCAACAGAAATTAATGGTCTTTTTGGTCCTCTCATTACCTACGCTAGCGATAATGAGTGAAACTTTGACAATAGCCCCACATAAGGACTGGTGGAAGTATCTCTTAGGTCAATCTTCTATTTTAACAGGATTTTTTTTATACTTTATCGGGAAATACGGATTAGAAGGTCTTAAACTCCGGTTAGAAAAAGAATATGAAAATGGTACCGTAACCGGAGCGACTCTTATCAGTCACACTATCAAAAATGAATTATCCAAAATTCATTGCAATATCGATGCCCTTAAAAGGGGCATCAGTGATGCCGATAAAGCGCTTAATAATATTGATAAGGCCGCTGAACATATGTATGAAATGGTCGAGCGGATCGGAAAACACCTGCAAGATTTGAATCTGGAATTTAGCAATTATCATTTGAGCCCGATTATTGACAGGGTATTGGAATCCCATGAGCCTATATTCAGGGAAAAGGGCATTCGAGTCGTTAAAAGTTATCATGCTGACCCGGTGGTTTATTGCGATAAAGTCCATATTGCCGAATTGTTGAATAATATTTTAATCAACGCCGTTGAAGCAATCGTAGGGGATTGTGGAAAAATTGCAGCGGATTTGAGCGCAACCAAGAAAGAAGTTCTCATCAAAATTTCCGACAACGGAGCGGGGATAGCTTCCGATCAATTGGATAAAGTGATGAATCTGTTTTATTCAACCAAGGGTGGGGGAGGAAGTATCCGCGGTTCGGGTTTGTATTATTGCGTGACGGTAATTCAAAAACATCATGGTGAAATTCGGATTCACAGTAAACCCGATATGGGGACAACAGTGGATATCATGCTTCCGTTATCTCCAAAACGGGGTATCTCTCCTTTTGATTAAAAGTCCCCTCATGGTTGAAGAAGCTTGGTACCCGATTGGGAAAACCAGGCTCACTTCCAGATTTCGTCGGCGATCTCCTTGATAAATCGTAGCTTTGCCCATTGCTGTTCTTCGGTAAGGATATTGCCTTCTTCGGTGGAAGCGAAACCGCACTGGGGGCTGATGCACAACTGGTCGATTGGAAGGTAGCGGGTCGCTTCTTGAATCCGGCTTAGGATGATCTCCTTATCCTCCAACTGACCGGTTTTAGAAGAGAACAATCCTAAAACCACCGGTTTGTCGGCGGGTACATGGCGTAAGGGTGAAAAATCCCCGGCGCGTTCGGTATCAAACTCCAGGTAAAAGGCGCTTACATTTGCACGCTCCAAAAGTGTGGGGCCCACGGGTTCGTATCCGCCGGAAGTGGCCCAGGTGGAATGATAGTTACCGCGGCATACATGGGTCGTTATGGTTAAATCCCCGGGAAGCCCGGCAATCGCCTCGTTGTTTAGACGCAGGTATAGCTCTTGAAGGGTCCGGATATCGTATCCCGCACCGGCCATGGCAGACCAGAAATTTTCATCGCAGAGCATCCCCCAGGTGCAGTCATCAAGTTGTATATTGCGGCAGCCTAAATCGTAAAACGCCAGGATAGCCTGGTGATAGACGGCGGAAATGTCCCTGTACAATTCCTCCCGGTCGGGGTAATGAAGGATAACCGCGTGTTCGTTTTCCCCCCGGACCAACTCGGCAAAGAATTGAGCCGGAGCAGGGATGGTTTGGCGCGCCAGGACATCGTGGCCGGCTACTTTTTTTAAGAAACTGTAGTGGGATAAAAATGGATGATTTACAAAACGGATTTTTCCCGAAAGGCGGGCGGAGTCGGCGCGGGTTTCTTCGCCATGGAAAAAATAGCCGTGGTCAAGGAGCACGTGCTCCACACCATCAAACCCCCAAAAGAAATCAAGATGCCAGTAACTGCGCCGGAACTCTCCATCGGTAACGGCCTTCAGTCCTACTTCTTTTTCTTTGGCAACCAGCTTTTCAATTTCGCGGTCTTCAATCATTGACAGCTCGGCCTGGGTCATTTCGCCCTCGGCCAATTTTTTTCGGGCTTCCTTGATAGTCTGCGGACGCAGGAAACTGCCCACAACATCAAAACGAAAAGGGACTCGCTCCCTTATCCGGGCGTTTTTAAATAATTTACTCATGAATGATCCTCCCCGTTTAATTTAGTAGAGAAATCATATCATAAAACTCCAGTATATCGTAATTCATATCCGTAGCAGTTGGATATAGGTTTATCCTATGGGTGAGATACGTCTCTTACGGCCTCTTCCAACTCCTGCACAAACTGCTCAGCCAGCCTGCTAAGAGTAACTTTTTTATGGGCAATCCATCCGACGGTGAGCGTTTCCTCCACCTTCAACGGAACCGCGACAATGTTATCTCCGTTGAGGTCGGCATTGATTACCCCGGTGGATATGGTGTATCCATTCAGGCCGATCATCAAATTAAAGATAGTGGCCCGGTCGGAAACATGAATGCTTTTTCGGTGCGCTAAAGTACTTAAAATCTCCTCCGAATAGTAAAAAGAGTTATACTCGCCCTGTTCAAAAGAGAGGCAGGGATACTCCTCCAAATCCTCCAAAGTCACAAAACTCTTTTTGGCAAGAGGATTGACCGTACTGACAAAGATATGGGGTTTGGCGATGAATAAGGGATGAAATGCCAAACCGTTTTCCTGGATGATATGGCCCAAAACCTTGGCGTTAAAATCGTTTAAATATAAAACACCGATTTCGCTGCGGAGATTGCGCACATCCTCCAGAATTTCGTAAGTGCGGGTATCCCGGAAGGTAAACTCATATTCATCAGAACCGTATCCTTTTACCAAGTTGACGAAGGCATTGACCACAAAGGCGTAATGTTGGGTGGAGACTGAAAAATACTGGCGGGAGGGTTTGGCATTAAGGTATCGCTGATCCATCAAATCGGCTTGTTCCACAATCTGCCTGGCATACCCCAAAAACTCCGCGCCTGCGGGGGATAACACCACGCCTTTATTGGTGCGCAAGAATATCTCAAAACCTATCTGCTGCTCCAACTCCCGTACCGCGCTGGACAGACTGGGCTGGGTGATGAACAGGCGCTTTGCGGCCTCGCTAATCGAGCCGCAGTTTACGATTTCGATGATATAGCGTAATTTCTGTATCGTCATCATAGCCGTTCCTCCTTCGAATATCAGCAATCGATGACCATCGATCCTTTTATGGGTCCAGATCCAAACCATGCTTCCTCTGTTGCATTATATTCTATTGGATGAGTCCCGGCAAGCAGGGAATGGGCTAGTAGAGCGTATCGTAAATAAATGGTAATCAGAAATGGGGAAGAGACGCTCTACTTAAGTAAAACGTGCATAATCATTGAGTAGTTATTTAGAGAACGTTTTACTAGTAATCCATAAGAGGGAATACCCGGATGATTGTTGAAGAGAGGAGAAGATCATTATCCATAGCCAAGAGTTGCTTTATTTTCAAAAAGGCAGCATCCAGGGAAAGCATTACTTTACAAATCAATTGTTATTTACTGATAAAATTATAACCGGCCCCGAACCGCCTGCTCCGCCGATACCTTCTAACCCCGACGGAGCCTACTGTACCAGTGCCGGAAGATCCGAATGATGATTATCCTTTAACAGCCCCGGCAGTTAACCCTTTGACATAGAAACGCCCGAGAAAAGCGAAAAGAATTATTGGCGGGACGGCGACAACCACCGAACTTGACATCAACATGCCCCAATCGATAAAATATTGATCCAAAAACAGAGCCATTCCGACCGGAATCGTCTTAATCTGGGTCGACATGATGAAAATCGAAGCAAACAGATATTCAGTCCAACATAATAAGAATGTATTCAAACCCAATGCAGCTAAACCAGGGGCAGTCACCGGGAGAATCACTCTGAACAACGCGGTCATTCTACCGGCGCCATCAATTGAAGCAGCCTCTTCCAGTTCAAACGGGATAGTCGTAAAAAATGCTTTCAGAGTCCAAATGCTAAACGGGGCCGAAGTCGTCACATTGAGTACAACCAATGAAAACAAAGTATCTACCAGGCCGAGCTTTGATAAGATAATAAATAACGGAATCATGATCAATACCCGTGGAAACACATATACCGAAAGGAATAAGCCGAAAATGACTCTTTGCCCTGGAAATCGGCAACGATAGATGCTGTATGCCGCCAAAGCTCCCAACACCAAGGTTACGACGGTACTGACTATGGCCACATAGGTGCTATTCCATAAATATCTTGCAAAATCCACTTGGGTAAACAAGTTGGTATAATGCTCCAGAGTGAATGTTTTCGGTAAAAAAGTAGGAATCGTGCTGGTTAACTCAGGAGTTGTTTTAAACGAGTTCAAAAAAATCCAGATCAAGGGTAAAAAAACTACTGCTGAAAATAGGATAGCCACTGAAAATTTGACAATTGAATGGATGATTGAACGATCCCTCATAATTATTGCTCCTCCCAACTGGCATTGAGTGACCGGCGAAAATAAATAAAGCTTCCGACGAGTAATATGATAAACATAACCACAGCGATTGTTGATGCCTGGGAGATGCGATATTCCTGAAACGCCTTTAAATAAATTAAAATTGGAAGAGTTGTGGACGTAGAAGACGGTCCGCCCCGCGTCAACAGCCAAATTGTATCGAAAATATTGGCAGCCCATAATGCACACAATAAAATTTGAATTTTTAAGATGGGCATAATTTCCGGTAGCTCGACATAGTAAAATTTTTGCCAGGCATTGGCTTGCTCTATCTCAGTCGCCTCGTATAACTCTTTGGGCACGGTCTGCAGGGCAGCGAGAAACATCACTAAAAAGAAGGGAAACCAACGCCATACATTCAGCAAAATCACCCAAGGCAGTGCGGTATTAATATCGCTCAAAAAGGAAATAGGGGCGTGGATTAAACCGATGGATTTTAAGATATAATTGACGATTCCCAGAGAAGGATCGAGTATCCATTTACCGAGCGTCGCCAATACAATAGACGGCAACACCCAGGGGATGATAATCCAATTCCGGATAAAATTTTTCCCGAAAAAATCCTGGTTTAATATTTTAGCGCCAATCAAAGCAATCCCGATTTGCAATACTACATTGGCCACTGTCCAGATCAAAGTAATCCATAAGGATTTAATAAAAATATCGTTGCTGAATAAAGCAAGATAATTTTTCAAACCGACCCAATGGCCCTCTGTACCGGCATATCCAACGTTCTTAAAGCCTAAAATAATCGCTTCGAAAAGAGGATAGAGAAGTGTCCCCATCATCCAGATCAAAATTGGGGCAACCAATATCCATCCAAAATAGGGATCCTTTTCAAGTAATTTTGTTATCTTTTTCATTGCTTACCTCATTTTGTCGATTAATTCAAACAAAGAGCGCTCATCGGCCAACCCCTTTCAGGGTTGGCCGTAAGGCTTAAATACGGAACTTCTTAATCGTTTAAATTCTCTTTCATTTTAGCTGCCCCGGCTTTGACAGCCGCTTCCGGAGACATATTTTCATAAATCATACGTTGCGCTGCCCAAGCAATGAGATTTTGGCCGGTTATCCGGCCGATATCCATATTATACGGTCTTTGAGTGAAACCGTATAATTTACCGTATTTGGCTTCATCAACCAATAATTCGAATTCTTTTTGATGAAGTTTGATCGTTGGATTATCCAAAAGTACTGATGACTTGGCAGCTTCCTCAGTAACCGGCAAGAACAGACCGGGAGCCCCAACCAGCAGGCCGGCCATATTGTCAGGTTGATACAAGAAATTAACCAACCGCTTATAAGCCGTACGAATATTGGGATCGGATTTCATCAGGCTGATTCCATTGCTGTAATAAGATGTACCGCGTTGACCTCCTTGATCGGGAACCGGTATCGGAGCTGCTCCTAAAAATTTTGGAGAAAGATTGCTACGTAAATCCCATTGCTCCATATAGTGACCTTTTTCAATCACCATCGCAACCTCACCATTGATAAAAGCTGCCAATGGTTGATCCCATTGCCAGGATGCCGAACCGGGGGGGGACATATCGAATAATTTTTTATACATACGAAACGCGGCAAATGTCCGAGGATTATCAAAGGTAATATTTCCTTTTCCATCAATAATGGTTTCGGCCTTATTCACTACCATCAACGGATAGACTTGTTGCATCGTAGCCAGATGCCAATCTCCGGCGACCGCTATCGGGTGTTTGACAACACCTTTATCAACTAGAGTTTTGGAAACCTCGAGTAATTCCGACCACGTTTTAGGCGGTTTATTCGGGTTTAGTCCTGCCTTTTCAAATAAATCTTTACGGTACCAAAGTACCTCTGACATACCATACAGCGGAACTGCCCAGTGTTTTCCGCTAAAATAATACGGTTCAATCGCCGCATTATAAACCTTGTATTTTTTTTGCAAATCCGTCATTATGTCATCTACCGGGCGAACCTTACGTGTGGTCATTAAATTCATATTAAAATCAGGAATACAAAAGATAAAATCAGGATATTTGTTGGCTTGAATTGCCGCTACCGCTTTAATAAATGCATCATTCCAACTTTGGACTTCAACTTTGATGTTAAGATCAGGATTTGCTTTGTTGAATCGATCAATAACCCCCTGAATCGCTTGAACACGGCTTGGTCTGGATTCCATGTGCCATAATGTAAGTTGAAGTTGTTTTGAATCCGCAAAAGCGCTGCTAAAAAGTAATGTAAATAACAATACCGGCCAGATTAAAGCTTTCTTTTTCATTCCGCATACTCTCCTTTTCAATAATTATCGAATTAAAGTTCCAACCAAAGCGGCCTCCTTTCCCTCGAGAATGATTTGTTACCGTAAATGTTTAACACTGCTGAAATACTTTTCCTCCCATTTACGATTCGCTTCATCGCCGCCCGGCATATTGGCGCTCATCCATACCGGAGGGTTAAATCCTTTTTCCAATAGCTGCCTAACCGTCTCAATCACCAGCAGATTTACGGTAAAAGCATTTACTAGCGTCGATGAAGGAGCAATTTTTTGTTCAAAATTTTCAAAGGAAACAATGGCGTCTCCCAGCGGCAGATGGCAGTTGACAAAAATATCGACAATTTCATACAAATTTTTGTTGCTGGGATGCCGAGAGGGGTGGCCCCCCGGGACAAAATTTGCAAAACCGGTTGAGGTGACTCCGATCGTCGTTAACCCCTTTTTCTTGGCTTCCAATGCCGTATCAATGGTCATGGCATTAATACCGTAGGCATTGACAATAATGATGACTTCACCTGCTTTTACGCCATAACTTTCCAAAACGGTTTTGGCGTATCCGGGTGTCCTTTCCACATAATTACTATGTTTGGCGCCATTGGCGACCTGAATCCCGGCATCCAACATGGCATTGATCGGCGCTAACCCGCCGGTTCGCCAAATTAATTCTTCAGCGGCGATATTCGAATGGCCGCCGGTACCGATGACGTGAATAACCTGATCTTTCATGATATGTTCCGCCATGACTTGGGCCGCGCGATTAACCGATTGAGCCTCATCCCTCTCAATTTGTTGATATAAATCGGTTATTTCATTTAGATATTGTTTGGTGTATTGACTCATCTAGAAAACTCCTTTTCATTTTTATGGGTTCACAGTGAAAATCAATCTACAATGAAACTTAACAGGTCTGACTGGAATAAACTGTCGTTCCGTTAACCATGGTCATCACCACAGAGAAATCATCCTTTAATACTGTAATGTCGGCATATTTCCCTGCTTCAAGACTGCCGATCCGGTCATCCATTTCAAGGATCCGGGCCGGCGTATCCGTTACCATCATGATTGCTTCCCTTAAGGGAATTTCCGCCAATTCCACCATGGTCCGGATCAGACGATTCCCAGTGGCGACGCTACCGGCAAAGGCGGACCTATCCGCCAGCCAAGCTACTCCCTGTTCCACATGGATTTTTTGGCCATCGCCGTTACTCCCGGAAATATATTCGCCTTCAGGCAACATCGTTGCTCGGAGAGCATCGGAACATAGCGCGATCCGCCCCGCGCCCTTACATTTATAAATGAGTTTTAAGAGCGAGGCCGGAAGATGTTTACCGTCGGCGATAATCTCCACGGTTAACTCGTCCATCAATAACGCGGATTCGATAATTCCGGCGACCCGGTAACAATTCACCCGTTTGATCCCGGACATCCCGGAATATAGATGGGTAATATGGGAGTAGCCGGCCCCGACCGCGTCAATCACTTCATCATACGTTGCATCGGAGTGACCAATTGACGCCAGTATTTTCCTGCGGCGTAGCTCACGCCCAAGTTCCAAGGCCCCGGGTAGTTCCGGCGCAGCCGATACCCGACGGATGAAAGGATAATTATCAAATAGCGAAAGGTATTCCCGGGGATCGGGATTTTTAAGATAACGACCGTCCTGGGCGCCTTTTTGACTGGCGGCGAAGTAGGGCCCTTCCAGGTGCAGCCCCAATATCTTGGCGCCTTTACCGTTCATATCACCGGCGTGTTTAAATGTTTCAAGAACCTTATGTAAATCTTTGCCGGAACTTGTCAAAGTCGAAGGCAAAATCGAAGTGACGCCTCCGGCGGCATGGGTTGCGGCAATCGTTTCCAAAGAGTTAAGATCGCCATCCATAACATCCGCCCCGCCACCGCCGTGTAAGTGCATATCAATTAATCCCGGCGAAACAATGCAACCTTTGACATCAATAATTTGTTGATTTAACGGTATTTCGACAGAACCCATCTCAAAAACCCCGATAATACGGTCGCCTCGGACTTGAACCCCTCCGTTATGAATGATACGAAACGGTGTAACCACTTTTCCGTTTACGATGTAGATGTCGTTTGGCATTTGTGATCCCATCATGGACTCACCCTTTTCTAAGTTTAATCAATTGCAAATATAGCCGCCTTCGTCCATGGAGTTAAGCACAATTTTGGCCTCCGGCCCATACTTTGCAACTGAATGCAACGTGCTTCATCTTAAGCATCGATTGCCGGTAGATTACCTAACAATGATGCGGAATCCGAATCAAGGTATAATTGGACATGTTCATGGCGGCGCAAAATAGTGGCCGGACACGCCGGTGCTATTTCCTCGGTTACGGTCCCATAGACCGCTTTACTTTTTGTAGATCCTGGAACCATACAGTAAATCCATTTGGCTGAGATCAAAGCCGGAATGGTCAGGGTGAGCGCATGCGTTGGAACATCGGCCAATGTTGGAAAACAACCGTCGTGAACCTGCTGTTCCCGGCATGTCTGATCCAATTCGACTAATTTTACCCATTTGGTATCGTTGAAGTCGGCCACCGGCGGATCGTTAAACGCAATATGACCATTCTCGCCAATCCCCATACAAACGATATCAATCGGTTGTTCACGTAAGAGCTTTGCGTAACTTTCACAGCTTTGCTCGATCGCCTCGGCGATTTTTGTTACCGGAACTTTTTGACTAAGCGGCGATCCGGGATTAATCAAATAATGGACTTGTCCGGGATGAACCCGATCAAAAATATGTTCTTTTAGATACGAAGAAAAACGCTGGGACGCACTATCAGGCAATCCGGGATAGTCATCCATATGAAAAGCGATCACTCTTGACCAATCAATACCCGTTGCCTGACATAACGTATCTAGAAATTCGTTTTGCGAGGGGGCGGCGGCAAAAATCATCCGGACTGACGCTTGATTTTTCAACAATTCCCTCATCTTCCCGGCCACTGCATTTCCGGCGGCTGCGCCCATCGAAGCGCGAGTCGGATAAACCTTAACTGTTAACTGATCGATTCTTAATTCTTCCAGTACCATCTGTGCCATTGCTCCTTTACCTTATTAATCTTGGTTTCGAGTCCATTCTTCTGAATCAAATAATTCTTCCAATACCAATGCATATGCGCCCATTAAGGGAGGGTCATCCTGCATCGACGAAGTCATAATCTTAACCGACTCGCCCATTTCTTTGAATGTATTCTCTTTAACGACCTGCGCCACTGTATCCAGCAATATTCCCCCGGCTTTGGTCCATTCGCCGCCAAGTATTACCATATCCGTATTGAAGAGACTGATTAACTCCGCGATCTTCATACCAATAATAGAACTTGCTTCCAGCAAAATCCGTTTGACTTGGGGAACCTCAATCAAAGGCGATGTGAAAAGATCTTCAATACCGATTTGTTTTTTATCTAATTTAAGTTTTTTAAAAATGTTCTCCGGAACGACTTCAGCTATTCTTCGAAGGATATTCAATAATCCACATCTTTCTTCAAACGTTTCATAACGCAAAGAGACTCCGGTTCCCGAATCAGACAACTTCGGTCTGATGCTGGCTCCTCCGATTTCTCCGGCATATCCCTTCGCTCCGACAAATAATTGCTCATCGATGATGATTCCTGCTCCGATACCTACCGACAAATTCAAATAGATCAAATTTGAACAGCCATATCCTTTACCGTACATTTTTTCTCCCAGAGCGGCCGTATTTGAAATATTTTCGACATGAACCGGCATGCCGTTCAATCGTATCGACAACATTTCGCTGAGGTTAACGCTACCCCATTTCAGGTTGGAAGAGTGCTCCACGCTCCCTTTCAACGAATTAATTAATCCTGGAGAAGCCACTGCGCACCGCAGAACTTTATCTTTATCAATTTGAGAATGGGCGCTCATCTCATCGAATAGTGCCACAATTGCCGATACGACTTCATACGGACACGTCGTGTTGATTTTTTGATTCCGGCTTTCAATAATGTTACTGGCTAAATCCAGTAATGCGGCGATGATGTCGCCATGCTGTATCCGGACTGCCAAAATATAACGAGCGCAAGGATTTAACTCCAACATTACCGGCCTTCTTCCGCCGCTCGATTCTCCTCTGCCGATTTCATGCACAAACCCTGCCTCGATTAAATCGTTAACGATGACAGTAACTGTAGGAGCAGCAAGCCCGGTGGTTTTTGCAACTTCATAACGGGCAATCGGGCCGCATTTCCGAATGGTATTTAAAACCAAAATCCGATTTAAGACTTTCAAATCTTTACTATTACTCGCCGATTTATTCAGCTGGATCTCCTCCCGCTTATGTATTTATCATTTGATTTTAGGACCTAAGCCGTTTTAGTAGTAACAATTTATCAGTTTAAATACTTTTTTAGTTTAAAAAAGAAAGTTTCTGATTAAAATATAATCTCTTGCGAGTCATTTGTCAACCATTTTTAAAAAATTAACCATTATATCATCACATAAATAACTATGGTAAAAGATATAAGTTAAATTGCCAATAAAAAGGGGGGATTTAACGATACATCCCGGAGTGGAGCCATGCCGCTGCCAACGAAAAGGCCGGGACATCGTATTTGTCCTGGCCTTTTTCGTTAGGGGATTGATTATTGCACCGTGCAGGCAGTCCCGTTCAGCGTAAAACTGGTGGGATTGGCATTGGTCCCGCTATAGTTGATATTAAAGCCGAAGTTAGCGCTCCCGCTGGGAGGGATCACGCTGTTATAGGATGAGTTAGTCACCGTCACGTCGTACCGCTCTGGGTATAGGAGCCGTTCCATAGGTTGACGATTTTCTGGTTACCGGGGGAAGTTTCAAACCAGCGTCCAGCCGCTAATGAAGGAGGTCCCGTTGTTACGCATGATAATCGTAACTGTTGCACCACTGCCCCAGTCATTTTGAGTATAGCTCACCGAGCAAGCGTCCGGTACAGTAGTACTATTTTTTTAACTTGATAGGCAAATTTCCCCGTCAGGTCTCGGTTATCGTCTACCTCTTCAACGGAGAACGGTCATGGGACATAGTCCCGGTTTTAATGAGGCTTTCGATTTTATAGGTACCGCATTTGCGGGTGTTTAAAAATCCGTCCCAGGCAGTCTGTGCTAGACGTCCTTCGCTCAGCAAATCAAACAACCATTCCCCACATAGATTCGGGTCCTCCTGGGGAATGCCGGCTCGATGATCCAGTAGCCATTTTTTGTTATAGTGTTCATGGGATCCCAGCGGCGGTGCAATAATAATCGGAAGTCCTAATCCAGCATAAAAAGAAAGTTCCGATGGTTTGGTCCATAAAATATCGGTTGTCCGGAGCACCTTGTTAAAACGGAGAAAATATTTGTCGCGGCTGGGTGAATATAAGATATTCACTCCGATCCCCAATTGATCCTCAAGTCCCAGATTGCGAATATAATCCATAAAGTATTCCCAAACTTCACTCCGAACCCCCGCAATCAGGTTAAGACGAATTTGCTTCTTTAGAATATGGGATTTCAGGCTGACAAGGATTGCCGCGCCAATTTCTTTTTGGGCGCCTGCGCCGCCGACCGCAAAAGTTAATGTTAAAGTACGGTTGCTGCGCATCACACAATTTTCGGCGCCCAGGTAATGTTCAACTTCAAATTGATGTAAAGCCCAAAATCGTCTGTTTGGATCAAGGTGAAGCAATCGTTGGGCCAAATCAAGTTTTAGAATTTCCAAATCGGGGCTTCCTAAATTTTCTTTTGGTAAGGGAAATCCGGTCAGAAAAATTTTTTCATCGGCAACCCCATATTGTTTCAAACGCCGGACAGCGTGTCCGCAGGAGGCAAAATAAATGATATTGCTTTTGGCGGCGTTTTTAGCCACCCAAACCCGGTTTAAATCGGTATCGGTAATCAGCAAATAGGTTTTGGAATATTCCAGGTAATCGGCTGCCATAGCTACTGCAAAAAAAGTGGTGATTAAAGGGAGTTCAGTAGGACGCACCAGTTCAACCAGAGCTTTCCCGAGCCCTTTTTTCACTAAAGAATCCAGATATTTAACTTGAAGGGTAGGGGTTGAAAGGTCCCGAAAGGGATAATAAGGATTGATATCCTGTAACTTATCCATCAACCCAAAAAGGAATCCCCCAATCACCGGAATATGATTCAAACCGGAAATTCCTTCATATAGCGTTCTCATTCGTTTCCAAAGTTTATTTTCTTTTGGAGTTGAATATTCAATTGCACCGGCAGTAATGATTGGGCCGTTGCTTAAGTCCTTTAGTGGATAAGCTGCTCTTTGATGGCCAAGTCCCATGTCCGCTGCGACAACCCATGCTTTTTGATTGGATGATGGTATGAGTGACATTTTTCCTCCGGAAGTCTTTTGACCTTTTACAGATCTTCGTCATAAGTCGGCAATTCCTATAGTATTTCTTTGGCCCTCGCGATACAAGGTGCTATTATTTTTATATTTGGTTGGGAACAATCAATCAGACCGTGTGTATGGTGAAGCAACTTTTTTGATTGCCGTGAATTCCCTGATTTTTAAAGAGGCGGATTGAAGATTATGGCAGGTTTTATGCAAAAACTGTAAATGAATTGAGGCAAAATACCGATGTTTTATTTAAACAGATATTTTTCCACGGTTTCAGGCTTTAGAGAAAGCAGGCTCAGTTAAGGAGACATAAGAGACATATGAAACTTCATACCCGCTTTAGTTTATTTTTGATTATCGCCTGTATCGTCCCTGTATTCATCTTTTTAGCGCTTTTTTTAATCTTTTGGACTCAAAAAAATATCAATGGTATGGTATTTCAGGAATTTTTAATTCATGGAAATGTAATCGGCTTTTTGGTAGAATTGATTGTCGGCATGATTGTAATGGGTCTTTTTAGCCTATATATTCGTTCCGCCTTCAATCGAATTAAGGAAATCACTGATTTTATCCGCGTATATCCGGGTGAAAACATAACAAACCTTAAACCGGATCCTTATTTTGATGAACTTGGAAAGTTGCGCCAATCTCTGATTGAGATGTTGGAACGGGTGAAACAAAATCAGTCCGAAATCGAAGAGTGCTATCATCAATTATTGCTCTCCAATATGAATTTAGAAGAAAAGTACGCCCAATCGTACACAGTCCGTTTGATATTAGAAGAAATAAGCCGGGAGTTAGATATTGACCAATTGCTCCGGAAGACTTCCGATATTATTGTGGGAGTTTTCGGGAGTAAACGATGTATGATTTATTTGTTAGATCAAAAACAAGAGTATCTCATGGTACGGGCCGATACTGGAACCGGTGAAGTCAATGATGAAAAAAAGGTCATTTTGTTGGACTCCGATAATATGATTGCGAGGCTTTGGAGAACCAAACGTCCTTTTTCCGAAAACGATGCTACTTCCAAAGAGTTGAAAAATCTAAGGGCTCATGACGTTAATAGTTTTCATGGGTTTCCTTTAACCGGCAGGAGGGGAAGCTTAGGGCTAATATTTATTGAACACCAGCTGGCTGGGGGTTTTACTTCTGATTTGGAGGATTTCGCCAAACTAATCGCCCAGGAGATCAGTCTTTCCATTGAAAATGTTTATATTTACGATCAGGTACGTTTTATGGCTAATCACGACGCTTTAACCGGTATTTACAACCGGATGTATCTCATGAACTACATGGGGCAAATTTTTTCCAAAAATCCGAAGACGGTTTCGGTCATCATGTTTGATATGGACCATTTTAAACAGATTAACGACAAATATGGGCATTTAGCCGGGGATATGGTTTTAAAAAACGCGACCGCCATTATTCAGGAGATGTTGCCGGCCGGAATCATGGGGCGTTACGGCGGTGAAGAATTTGTTGCACTATTGCCGGAAGTTGCCCAAAAAGAAGCCTTTTTATTGGCAGATGCCCTGCGTTCAAAAATCAATGAACATAACTTTATCACTGCCGAGGGGGTTCGCATCCCGGTTTCGATTAGTGCCGGCCTTGCCAATTACCCGCAGGTAACCGACAGCTTTAAAGGGCTTCTCCAACTGGCGGATGAAGCGTTGTATAAAGCCAAGGACTCCGGGAGAAACAAAGTTTGTGTGGCCATGAATAAATTGAGTGAATGAAAAATAATTGTCAGTCTCATAGATTCCCATCAGCATTGATCACCTGTTTTCGTATCAGGGTCCTAACGAATTCAGGTTATTTTTTTGATGCAATAAAATTGTAGTATCTCACGTCTAAGATAATAGAATTGAAAAAACGATTTCTCTTGTTGTTGCAAATTAAATGAAAGAATTTCATTACGTAATAAAAATTTTATCTAGGCGGGACTTTTAAAAATGGCTTTAATGGAGCGGCAAACTGAAATCGTTGACTTTTTTGCCAAAGAGCAGAATCATTTACATGATTATGTTCGTAGTCGGTTATCGGATATCAGTGAGATGGATATTGAGGATTTGTTACAGGATTTGTTTATTAATTTATTCAACAAGGCTGATATTTCCCTGCATATTGAAAATTTAGCAGCGTATATTTATCGTTCCATTCAAAACCGGATCATCGATTATCTTCGAAAAAAGAAAAAAACTACCTCTTTAGATGAAATGATTAACCAAACGGATGGCAAAACGTTGAATGATACAATATTCGATCCAAGTGCAGATGTGGAGAAATCTTTGGACAGACAGGAGCTTAATGAAAAATTGTATGAGGCGATCAATACTCTGGAACCAAAGCAACGAGCGGTTTGGATCGCAACGGAGATAGAGGAGTATTCTTACAACGAATTGGCTCAAATGTGGAATGAGCCTATTGGGACGCTGCTAGCCAGGAAACATCGGGCGGTAAAAAAGCTACAAGCACTTTTAAAAGACTATCGTTAAACAGGAGGATTACTATGGGTTTACATTCAAGCAATCGTTTTCATCCGGCTTACAAAGGTTTGAGGATTTTGGGGATAGCAATTATCGGGTTGGTTACGGCGGTTATTTTCGGATTGCTGTTTGGCTTTTTCGTCGAACGGATTTGGAACTGGCTGATGCCGTCCCTGTTTAAATTAGGCAAAATAACCTATTGGCAAGCCTTTGCTTTAGTTATTCTGGCTAGGTTAATCTTCGGTAGTTTTGGGCACAGCCATGGGGACGCTCATCACTACCCTAGTCACCATTATCCCCGGGATAGGTATCCCCATCGTTGGCATTATTATGAATATAGAAAAGAGAATTTGAAAGACTGGCAATGTTATGACCTATGGTGGCGGGAGGAAGGAAAAGATGCTTTTGAAAATTACCTCAGTAAAAAAGGGCACGAAGATGAGAAATAATGGATCAATGAATCATGTCGAAAGATTACCCCAAAAAGCGGATGAAATGAATATTCAATTACGCTGAAAAAAATAGCTCAAATACCTTAATAACTTTTAGAGACTGTCCTGAAAACAAGACAGCCTCCTTTTTTTATGATGCCCCGGGTTTCCTTTTTGAAAAGTGATTTTATCAAAATTGCTATTTTTTTGGGAAAAGGATGCCTGCTGGATTCATGGAATATCTTAAGAGGAAAAAATTATTCCAGGAGGCCGGGGAAATTGCGAAAATTCCGCTCGGAACTCATGCTTTATTTTATCGTGTTGTTCGTCATCCTGCTATCGCTGGTGGGTTGGATCCTTTACAGTTGGACCAAGGTTAGCACGGAAAAAATGGTCAGCGACTCCACGGTAGAAACTTTAAAACAAATAGATAAGAATATGCACTCCATACTAGGATATGTTCAGGATGTTTCCTTATTTATCATTGCCAATCATGATGTCCGAACCTTTTTGAAGTTGACAGATTCTCCCAGCGAAATACTGATGCAGCGGATGTATGAGAATATCTCCAACCTGACCGGCTCGGCTCATTTTATTTCCATCAACATATACGGCGATAATGGACTGAAGCTGGAAACCGAAGGCCCTTCCCAGGACTTGAGCGGGGGAATGATCGTCAATTATGAGAAGCGAATCCCCAAAAGCGGATATTTTTTGATTACCCCTACATATCATCGCAGCTTTCAATCAGCTGGCAATCAGTATGTGATTTCTTATTACCGTCAAATTAATGATATCAATAACTTTACCCGCAGATTGGGCTTACTGCGGATTGATATTAATGAAAATACCATCAATCAGCTTTATCGCAACATTCATCTGGGTGAAACCGGTTACGTTTTTGTGGCGAATAAGGAAGGATATATTATTTCTCATTCGCGAAAAAAAGAGATTTCTCAATTTCTCAAAGATAGTCCTGAATTTAAGCGGATTTTTAATGGTCAAGAAGGCTATTACCGGAAAAAGATCACTGGTCGGAACATGCTGATCACTTACTATACCTCCGATGAACAGAATCTCATTTATGTGCAAGTGGCGCCCATGGTGGAGCTACTGAAAGATAGTATGTTCATCGGCAGGTTTAGTTTTTTTATCATTCTCATCGCTTCGTTAATCGCTTTTATGATGTCCTATTTAATCGCTTCCAAGGTAACCAAACCTATTAAGAAATTAACCAACCTGATGCAGCAGGTGGAGCAGGGTGATCTCAATGTAGTGATCGATATCACCAGAAAAGATGAAATCGGCGTACTGGCTGCCAGCTTTAACAGTATGGTCGGGCGGCTGAAACGGCTGATTGAGGAAGTCTATGTGACGCGTCTGAAACGAAAAGAAGCCGAACTTAAGGCATTGCAGGCCCAGATTGATCCTCATTTTCTCTATAACACCCTGGACACAATCTATTGGACTTCGCGCCAGGAAAATGCCTCAAAGTCAGGGGAGTTGGTGGAAGCCTTAGCAAAATTATTCCGCCTCAGTCTGAACAAGGGAAACGAAGTCACCACCATTAAAAAAGAAGTAGAGCATTTAAACAGTTATTTGTTTATCCAGAAAATGCGATATGATCAAGAACCACAAATTGAGATCACCATCGAACCGTCCCTTTATCCTTACCATACCATTAAGCTGATCTTACAGCCTTTAGTGGAAAACGCTCTCTATCATGGTATTGCCGAACTGGATAAACCCGGAGAAATTGCGGTGACCGGAGCCGAGGTGGATGGGGAGTTTGTTTTTGAGGTAAGTGATAACGGAGTCGGGATGACAGTCGAGAAAATTCAAGAGGTCTTTCGGGATGACAATGGAAGTCAAGGCGGTTATGGCCTTAAAAATGTTGATGAACGCATTAAACTTTACTTTGGCGAAGACTATGGCATAACTATCAAAAGCGAACCGGGGAAAGGTACCCGGGTACGGGTGAGAATTCCCAAATATCATGAGGGGAATGAGGGGAATGGCGTTGTTGAGAATCGTGATCGTGGATGATGAAAAAATGATCCGGGAAAGCATGGTCAAGACCTTTCCCTGGGAGAAACTAGGAATTGAGGTGGTTGGTACAGCGGAGAACGGCAAACGCGGGCTTGAAGTGGTTGCTGTGACCCGGCCCCATATCATTTTGACGGATATCCGGATGCCGAAAATGGATGGACTGGAGTTTATCCGAAGCGTCCGGGAATATATGAAAGATGTGAGAATCATCATTATCAGCGGTTATGATGAATTTGCCTACGCCAAAAAAGCAATGGAATATGGAGTCTCCGATTATATTTTAAAGCCGGTAAGCGCAGAAGAGCTTTTCCGGGTTTTGCAAAAATTAGTTCAGGGGATGGAAGCGGAATTTTCGGCAGATTTGTTTCTAGTGAAGGTCAAAAAAGAGATCAGTTCGGAACTGGATTGTTTTCTCAATGCCATCCGGTTGGGAGACCCTTCTAAGAGTCTTCATTTTTTGAAAGAAATGATTCAAAAACTAATGATGATGAAAATCGCTCCGGATCAATTCCGTCAAGTATGTCTGGAGATTTCTAACCGGGCCTTGGAGGTTGTGAAGCATGATGGAATTCAATTATCCGGAAACTGGCGGATTGAGAATGATGAATTGTACCGGGATTTGGGGCATTTGACCACTTTAATGGAGATTGCGGGCTGGTTTGAAGAATTTACCGGATCATTGGTTGAGGATATCGGGACACAAAAGATCCAGGGAAATAGTGGCGTGGTTCAAAGAGCGATCCAATATATAAACAGTCATTTTCAGGAGAATTTATCCGTGAAGAATGTTGCCGACTATGTCGGGCTGAACCCGGACTATTTTAGCCATGTTTTCAAAAAAGTCCGCGGGGAAAGTTTTAGTGATTATTTGAATCAGCTTCGGATTCATAAAGCTACTGAACTTTTAGTCGATAATCTTTACAAAGTTTATGAAGTTTCGGATATGGTTGGTTATAATGATTACAAATATTTTAGCAGTGTTTTCAAAAAGATTACCGGAGTATCCCCAACCGATTATCATGGCTTGTTATCCGGAAAAAATTGATCAAAAGAGAAACCTAACCCCTGATCCGTTAAGAATCCAAACCATCCTGGCCGCACTGAAATATACCGCGATTTAGCACTGCATTATCTTCTAAGGGACATTCCCGCCCAAAAACAAATGATGGATGAGGAAAGTTCTAAGAAAATCGGATATAATCAAAGGATTCTGGATTGTTAACATCTTTTTAAAAATATATAATGAAAATGTTTCAAAGAGCGCTCTTTCTAAAGAAACGGTTTTCTAATGCTTAGTATAAGGGAGGCTTGTTTTGTAATGAAACGTTTAATTAGGTTGTTTGTAGTAGTATTGATAGGATTCGGCATCATGGGTTCCTCTATCCAAATAAACGCCGATAATGAGCAGGTAAAGTTCACCTTATGGCATTCTTATGTCGGGGCAGATATGCGGGCCCATTTTATGGATGAGATTTTGAAGAAATTTGCTGCGGCTTATCCGGATATCAAAATTCAAGAGGAACAGATACCCCGCGATCAGTATCAGACGAAATTAAAGACTTTGGCCGCTGCGGGCCAATTGCCGGACGCTTTTATAATATGGCCCAACGCGATGACGCGTGAATTTGCGGGCGCTAATCTAATCGCCGATATCAACGATTTATTGGAACAAAGCCCGGATTGGAAAAATTCTTTTGTTACACCGGCATTGAAAGAGTTCACGGTGAAGGGTAAAACCTATTCGGCTGGAATTGGAGTTTCAGTGACCTCCATCGTGTTCTATAATCAAGAATTATTCGATCGATACAAAGTAGTTTATCCAAAAACTTTCAAACAGCTGCTGAATGTGGTGAAAGTTTTCAAGAAAAATGGGATCATCCCGATTACCTTGGGCAATAAACCTCAATGGCCGGTTCAGTCCACTATCTTTAGTCTGATGGCAAACCGCAGGACCGGGAGTGCCTGGCTTGATAATGTACTGGAGAAGAAAGGGGCCAAGTTTACCGATCCCCAATTCGTTAAAACCTTGTATGATTTGAAGAACCTGACTGATCTCGGGGCATTCAACAAAGATTACAAAAGTATAGACAATGTCCAAATGCGTGATTATTTTTATCGGGGTCAAGCGGCTATGATGATTGATGGTTCTTGGGCTTTATCGGATATCATTAGTAAAGCTCCGGATGGATTGAAAAAGAATATAGAAATGAACGTGTTACCCGCTTTCGAAGGTGGGGCCGGTGACCCGAATGTAATGTCCGGCGTCAGCGCCACTGGAATTGTCATCAATGCCAAGGCTTCTTCAAAACAGAAAGAAGCTATCAAAAAACTGATTCAATTTGTAACCGATAGTAATGCGCAACAATTATATGTCCAAAACAGTATTCCCGTGTCCTTTAAAAATGTAGAAATAGACCCCGCCAAAGTGGACCCGCTCTTTGGTAAGCTGGTAGATTTGATCAGAAAACATCCTTTTGTAACGGTTTACGACTCGGCCCTGAACTCCGAACAAACCGAAATCATCAACAATGGGCTGCAAGCTGTGATGATGGGGGTCCAGAAACCCGAAGCCCTAGCCAAACAATTACAAGCAGCGGTTAAGTAAGCTTGAAGAGAGTTTCAATTTAAATAGGATCCATTGAAGGGTAGGCGCGCAGAGGGCTTGAGATTGAGGAGATCCGGATTGATTGAGTCTATTCGCCGCTTACCCTTTCTTATTTCGCAAAAGTGTCTTCAAATTCGTTTTTTTGTTAAAAGATTGATTATCGTGCGAATGGAAGTGAGAAAATGTATATCACCAGCAAGTATAAGAAATATATTGTAATGGGGTTGACGCCGGCGCTCTTTTTTTATCTGGTGCTGGTTATCTGGCCCATCTTCCGTTCCTTCTTTTATGGGTTTTATGATTGGAATGGCTTAAGTAAGCCAATTTACATCGGGGTTCAAAATTTTGTCGATATCCTGACCGACGGGGTTTTTTGGCTCTCATTTAAAAACAACATTTTCATCGTATTGGCTTCGATCTTCGGACAAGTGCCCCTTGGCTTGATCCTTGCGATCATTTTAAACCGCAAACTCAGAGGCGCCAGCTTTTTTCGTTCGGTTTTCTTCATTCCGATGATCCTCTCCACGGTAGTGATTGCATTACTCTGGTCGACCATACTCAATTCCCAGACAGGATTAGTGAATTCTTTTTTACAGGCGGCTGGCTTGGGGGCTCTGGCTCAGGATTGGCTTGGCGAGCCTAAAGTTGCCATGTATACGGTAAGTGCGGTCGTGATCTGGCAATTTATCGGATTTTACATGATCATTTTTTTGGCGGCTTTACAAAACATTCCCGTTGATATTATGGAGGCGGCTGAAATTGATGGAGCCAGCGAGTGCCAGAAGTTGCTTATGATAACTTTACCGATGTTATGGACTACCGTTAAAACCGCCGTGATATTGTGCATTGCCGGAAGTATGCGATCATTTGACTTGGTTTTTGTAATGACCCAGGGAGGCCCCGCCCATATGACCGAACTTATGGCGACTTATATGTATAATAAGACTTTTTCAGTTTACAAATACGGCTACGGCAGCGCAATATCGCTAGTTATTTTCATAATTAGCTTTGGCTTTATTTTGATCAGTCAGAAATTAATGGGTCATAGCCAAGTCGATGAAGAAGAGGGAGGGGTATAACCATGGAATCTCTCACAACATCGGACAGGGTTGAGGTCGGGAAGCAATTCCGAAGCCGTTGGGAAAAGCCGGTATTGTACCTGATTTTGGGATTCTTGAGTGTAATCACCTTATATTGTTTGGTTTGGATGTTTTATACATCCTTTAAAAGCAATCAAGAGATATCGATCAATATTTTTGCTCTCCCCACGGAGCTTCACTTCGAAAACTATGTGAATGCGTGGCAGACAGCGAGAATAGGGGTTTATTTATTCAACAGTGTGTTTGTAGCCGTCACGGCTATCATATTGACAGTTTTATTCAGCGCAGCGGCGGCTTTTGTTTTATCAAAATTTAGCTTCCGGCTGCAAAAATTGATCTATTCTCTGTTCATCATAGGGATGTTGATTCCCTTGCAATCGGTATTAGTGCCGCTATTTATCCAAATGCGGAATTTAGACCTCTTGAACACACAGTGGTCATTGATTTTTTCCTATACAGCATTTGGACTTCCGATTACGATCTTTATTTTGGAAAGCTTTATGCGGGCTTTTCCGGATGCCGTAATAGAAGCGGCAATAATGGACGGCTGTACGATTCCAGGACTGTTTGTCAGGATAATCCTGCCGATGACACGGCCGGCAATTGCCACCGTTACTATCTTAAATTTCTTAAACAATTGGAAGGAATTTTCTTTCGCATTAATTTTTATCAATGATGATATAAAGAAAACTTTACCACTCGGACTTTATAATTTTTTAGGCGCTTATTCAAGTAATTATGCCGAATTGATGGCGGCCTTGACAATATCATCCATCCCGGTCATAGTTCTGTACCTGATCCTTCAAGAACAGGTGATTCATGGGATGACGAGCGGCGCAGTAAAAGGTTGATTGAATTTTTCGATAAGGAGATGGAATCATGACACGGTTGAATTTTCCAAAAGATTTTCTTTGGGGTGCAGCAACTGCATCTTACCAGATTGAAGGAGGAGCCGATGCGGACGGGAAGGGTGATTCAATTTGGGATCGTTTCAGTCATATTCCCGGGAAAACAATCAATGGCGACACCGGTGATATTGCCTGTGATCATTATCACCTTTACCAACAAGATGTGCAATGGATGAAAGAAATAGGGTTGCAGAGCTACCGCTTTTCAATCTCCTGGCCCAGAGTTTTTCCGGCGGGCAGGGGAAAGATTAATCCCCAGGGAATGGATTTTTATAATCGACTGGTTGATGAATTGCTGGAAAAGGGAATCGAACCCGCGGTCACACTGTATCACTGGGATTTACCCCAAGCCTTGCAGGATAAAGGAGGCTGGGGAAATCGGGATATAGTGGATGAATTTGCGGAATATGCCGCGTATCTCTTTGAGGTTTTAGGCGATCGGGTCAAGAAATGGATTACTCACAACGAACCTTGGGTGGTAGCATTTGCAGGACATTATCAGGGCAGGCATGCTCCCGGATTAAAGGATCTCCCGTTGGCGGTCCAGGTTAGCCATTATCTGATCCTCTCGCACGCCAAAGCCGTTCAGGCTTATCGTAGATCGAAGTATCATGACGGTAGCATCGGGATTACTTTAAACCTTTATCCCTGTATCCCCGGTTCGGATTCGCCAGCTGATAGGCAGGCTGCTACCTTGGTTGATGGTCATAATAACCGTTGGTTTCTTGATCCGGTATTCAAAGGTGAGTATCCTGCCGATATTCTGAAGCTTTATCAAGAAAAACTAAATTCTCCGGTTATTTTGCCCGGCGATATGGAGTTGATTAAGGCGAATCCAATGGATTTCTTGGGTGTCAATTACTATTTCCGGAAAGTGGTTCAACATTCCGAGAACCATCCGCTCTTACAATTTGAAGAAATTAAGCCGGAAGGCTCCCGGTATACGGCCATGAATTGGGAAATCACACCCCAGGGACTGACCGAGCTTTTAACCCGGCTCGATCGGGATTATAACCATCCACATATCTATATCACGGAAAATGGCGCTGCCTTCAAGGATGACCAATGGGAGGAGGAAATCATTAACGATCAGGATCGAGTGGAATTCTTAGAGCAACATTTTGCCGCAGCCCACCGGGCTATTGAGATCGGCGTCAAGTTGGACGGTTATTATGTCTGGTCTTTAATGGACAATTTTGAATGGGCCCATGGCTTTGGGAAAAGATTTGGCCTGATCTATATCGACTATCCAACCCGGCGACGGATTTGGAAAAAAAGTGCTCTTCGTTTTCGGGAGGTTATTAAAAATAACGGTTTATAACCTCCCTCTGTGTTTGCGAGGTCAGATACGCCGCCGAGATATATGGCAATTGGTTTAAAAAAGGAGGTATCCCCATGAAAATCTTTCTAAATGAAGGCTGGCAACTTTGCAGTTGTGAAAGGAATTCGGACAGGGACGTTATTTCACAGATTGAAACCGCTGATAATGAATGGATAGACACTAACGTACCTGGCGATGTTCATTCCACATTGCTGAAGAAGGGGTGGATTAAAGATCCGTTTTATTCCACCCATGTTGAAAAATGCCGTTGGATTGAAGAGAAAGTTTGGTGGTATCGAAAAGATTTCGATTTCAATCAGCCGGTTGAAATGGGTGGACTCTGTGAGCTTAAATTGAATGGCTTGGACACATTTGCAACTGTTTATTTGAATGGTTTGAAACTGGGCAGTCACGAGAATATGTTTACTCCGGCAGTCTTTGATGTCACTGACCAATTACGGACGGGCCGAAATAATTTAATGATCCGGTTTGATTCGGTAATGGCGGTGACTGCGGAGAAGGATTATCGTGGTATGTGGTATTCTTATAGCCCAAACCGGGTTTGGGCCCGGAAGGCGCAGATGAATTTTCGTTGGGATTGGGGTCCGCGGATTATAACTGCCGGAATATGGAAAGATGTTGAATTGAGTATTTATCACATAGCCAGAATCGATAATGTCTTTGCAAATACTGAAACATTACGGGAGGGATTGGCGGAACTCTTGATAGAGTTGGAGACGACTGTATTTCATCCTGGAGTCAGTCCGACGGTAGAGGCCAGTTTGACTTTAGGCGACCAGTCCTTCACTGAAAATGCTATTTTGCCCGTAAGTGGCCGTGTGACCTTAAAGATTGGGATAGATCAGCCCAAACTCTGGTGGACGCATGATCTGGGAGAACCTGTCCTATATGATTTGACCGTCACTTTGAGGGATGACTCAAAAATACTTGATACGTATCACAATAAAATGGGTATTCGCAGGCTTGAGGTCCAACAATATACAGAACAAGGCGAGAAGCGCTTTACCTTTCTATTGAACGGAATACCAATCTTCGCCAAAGGCGCGAATTGGATTCCGGCCCATAGCTTTGTTGGCTCCATTGAGGATCAGAGCTACCGTGGGTGGATTGACATTGCCAAGGAAGGCCGCATGAATATGCTGCGGGTTTGGGGTGGTGGAATTTATGAAAAAGAAGCTTTATATCAGGCGTGTGACTGCCAGGGTTTATTGGTTTGGCAGGACTTTATGTTTGCTTGTTCTTCCTACCCCGATTTTGATAAGGAGTTTATGGATAACGTCCGGGAGGAAATTATTTATACCGTAAAGTCCTTGCGTAATCACCCGTCTTTGGCAATTTGGTGCGGTAATAACGAGATTCAATGGATTCACGGTCAGAAACTGGCTGATTTGAAGGATTTACGTCTCTATGGGGAAAAGATTTATCATGACATGATGCCCAAACTTCTTGAAGAGCTGGATCCCTCCAGACTGTATTGGCCAAGTTCACCTTTTGGAGGTAACGATCCCAACAGTGATGAGGAGGGTGACAAACATAACTGGCAAGTATGGGCCGGTCAGATTTATCCGCATCTTCATGGCGAAAGAGTAATTGTGGATAATACTCCAAGTGGTATCTCTTTTAAAAATTACGCCCGGGATCGGGGCAAATTCATTTCAGAGTTCGGGATACAGGCCGCCCCAGTTTTGCAGACACTTGAAAGTTGTCTGCCGGAAGAGGAATTATTTTGGGGTAGCTTTGAAATGCGCTACCGGAATAAGGATAAACGGCCTAATCGCGGGCTTTTAATGATGCAAAGCTATACCGGGCTCCCCGGTGATTTGCATCAATATATCGATTACTCTATGTTGGCCCAGGCAGAAGGATTGAAATACGGGATTGAACATTACCGGCGGCGTAAGCCGGATTGCAGCGGAACCTTAATCTGGCAACTCAACGACTGCTGGCCGGCAATTAGTTGGAGTATTGTCGATTTTTACGGCCGGCCTAAAGCAGCTTTTTACTATGTCAAGCGGGCCTATCATCCTATTTTGCTTTCATTTAAAGAAGAGGGACCGGACATTATCTCATTGTGGGCCAGCAATGACTTGCTTGCTGAGTATCGGGATCGGATCGAAGTCGGAATGATGGATTTTTTCGGCAACCTTGAGTACCGGGAAGAATTGGAGCTGACGGTTCCGGCGAACAAAACCATCCGCGTCAAAGAGTTTTCTAAAAACCGGATCAATGTAACATATAGCAATTTCGAGTTTCTTTATGGGAAACCCAAAGATAAAAGGGTTAACTCCAATATTTATTTCTTTGAAGATTTCAAAGACTTAAACTTACCCCACTGCAGGCTGGTCGTGGATCGCACAATGGTAAGCGAAGAGAGACTTGAACTTAAGGTGATAACGGATTATTTCGCTAAATTTGTCAAGATCGAGATTATCCGTGACTTGGAGCAATTCATGATCAGTGATAATTATTTTGATCTGATGCCTGGTCAGGAAAAGGTTGTGAAAATTGAAGCAAAAAATGGAAAACTTCCCCTCAATATTGGTATTAAGGTATCTGCAATCAACCAAGCCTAACGGAAATCCATTGAATCTCAAGGGGGTATAGAAATTCAAAGTAAGGTCGGAGCAATTTACAGGTTAGGATAAAAGCAGGATTATTTCAACGATTAGGAAAAAAATAATCATAAAAAGAAGAATCATGAATAAGAATGAAAAATCTGGTCCCTACGAACGGCCGGATTTTTATTTTTTCCGGAATAAAGCGGCGGAAAAAAATCAATAATGCTTAAAGGAGTAGTAAGCTTGAATACCCAATATACAATTCGAAATCAAAGGTAGGAGAGTTATGAAGATATTGCTGGTTTATCCGGGCTATCCGGACACTTTTTGGAGCTTTAAACACGCTTTGAAATTTATTGTAAAGCAGGCGACCAATCCGCCGCTTGGACTATTAACTGTGGCGGCTATGTTGCCGGAGGAATGGGAGAAGCGGCTGGTGGATATGAATACCGATGCTTTGGAGGATGGCGATCTGAAATGGGCCGATTATGTCTTAATTAGCGCCATGGCCGTTCAAAAAGAGTCTACCCTCAAGGTGGTTGAACGTTGTCAAAAACTTGCGGTGCCAACGGTAGCCGGAGGCCCTCTTTTTACTTCCGATCCGGATAGTTGGAAAAATGTTAATCATTTAATATTAAATGAGGCAGAAGTCACTTTGCCGCTTTTTTTGAGCGATCTGGAAAAAGGGATTCCCCGACATATTTATACTTCGCCCGAGTGGGCCGATGTTACCCGCTCTCCAATTCCCGATTGGCAGCTCATTAATCAGAAGAAATATGTCTCCATGTGCCTGCAGTATTCACGAGGCTGCCCTTTTGAGTGCGAATTTTGTGATATCACAGCCCTGTATGGCCGGATACCCCGCACCAAAGAAAAACACCAAGTTTTGGCAGAGCTGGAAGCCCTCTTTAAAACGGGTTGGCGGGGGAGCGTTTTTATGGTTGACGACAACTTCATTGGAAATAAAAAGAAACTTAAAGAGGAGATTTTACCGGCAATCGATGGATGGATGGAAGAACATCATCATCCTTTTACTTTTTATACCCAAACCTCCATTAATTTAGCGGATGATGATGAGTTAATGAAAATGATGGTTGATGTTGGATTCGATGATGTCTTTATCGGGATTGAAACTCCTCATGAGGATAGTCTGGCTGAATGCCACAAAACCCAAAATAAACGCCGCGATCTGGTGGGAGCGGTAAAAAAAATCCAACATTTCGGACTGCAAGTCCAAGGCGGATTTATCGTAGGATTTGATAGCGATCCTTTGACAATCTTTGAAAAACAGATTGACTTCATCCAAAAAAGCGGTATTGTCACCGCAATGGTCGGAATGTTGAACGTCATGAAAGGAACAAAACTCTATCAACGTTTGAGCCAGGAGGAACGGATTATCAAAAACGGTTCGGGAAATAATACCGATTTTTCTGTGAACTTTATCCCCAAAATGCCTTACGAAACATTGGTGAATGGTTATCGGAAAATTGTAGGTACGATTTATGCTCCGGAAGAGTTCTACCAACGGGTCAAAAATTTTCTCAGGGAGTATCAACCCCTACCAAAGAAAGTTATCCGGATTAGCTGGTGTGATATCAAAGCGTTTTTACGTTCGATTGTCGTGATTGGTGTATTGGGGAAAGAACGGGTCCAATATTGGAAATTACTCGGGTGGTCGTTACTAAAAAGGCCGCGCTTATTTCCGGTTGCTGTAACTTGCGCTATTTATGGCTTTCATTTTCGGAAAGTTTATGAGGGGTATATGTAAAAATATGAAGTTTGGAAGTTTAAAGTTAGAAATCATGAGCCAGAATCTGCTCGGTTTCTTAAAGGATGATATTCGATCAAATGCAAAGAGTTAGGTCTTAATGGTAAAAGGCCTAACTCTTTTATTCAATATAAACTTTATTGTGGTTTTTTCAATTCTTTTGTTGCTTACCCTTAACTATTGAAATTCAGATAAAGCCGGTTTGCCGCCACCCGCATGTCCCGATCCATCCGTTCAAACAACAGCACATCTTCCATATGGAAAAAACCTTTCAAATTGCTGATAAAAGCTGCTGCTTTTAGGGCGCCTTCTGCAAAAACAACCTGGGAGTAAGAACGGTGAGTGATTTCAATTTCGTCGGCTTCTCCGGCGAAGAGTACTTTATGGACCCCGATGGTCCCACCGGCCCGTATGGAGTGTATGGCTATTTCACCGGTTTCTTTTGTTTTTGAACCGTTCCGGCTTATCCTTCCTCGCACAGCAACTTTTTGGTTTTTGGCCGCTCCCTTAATAATACTGAGTTCGCTGGCAATTTTAAGGGCTGCTCCGGAAGGGGTATCTTTTTTGTTCCGGTGATAAGATTCGGTTATTTCCACGTCATAATGGGGAATTAACCGGGCCATCGTTTTCACCACCGACAACAGTAAATTAATCCCTACCGAAATATTGGGCGCATAGACCAGTCCTACTTTGAATGTCTCCACGATTTTTTTTAACTCATAGAGTTGCATGTTGTTAAATCCGGTAGTACCAATAACCATATTGATACCCTTCTTCGCTAAAACATAAGCGTTTTGGAGAGTAGCTTCCGGTGAGGTAAAATCGATAGCCACCTGAAAAAATTTTTGATCAATTTCTTTATCTAAATCCTGCGCATCGGTAATAACAATATCCTGAACGCAGGGGATAAATTCGTTTAAAGACCGTCCGGCCTTGGGACTTCCTGGTTTAGCCACCACTGAGACCAAATCAAAATTCGATGAGTTCAGGATTTGTTCGGCTACAACCGCTCCGGTCCTGCCTAGACCCAGTAAACATGTTTTTATAATCATAAGTACACCCCTTTTCATGAATGTTATTTTTTAATGCAATAAAAGGGAATCGGATATGAAGCGTGCCTGAGCACGCACTGCCATGTTCACCTCTCTTTCAACGCCTACGAGGTTAGCTGACGGGTTCGGATCGAAAGTTAACCCTATAATGTGCGGTCCCATCGATGAAACGACTCACCCGCAGATTAATTCACCCCACAAGATTGGTTCCCCCGCTTCTTAAATTCAAAGCATCCCCGAATGAACCGTACGAAAAGAGGACGCTTTCGCATAGATTCGGCGACAGCATAGTTACTCGCAAAATGCGGTTTGCTGATTTACTATTATTATACAATAATTCTATGTTCAGTCAATGGTTACACATCCTGTAATTTAATGGATGGAATGGCTCTTCAAAGCAATTCCAATCGATATTGTTATGTTACAAGAGGCGGAACTTGCACGTTTGAAGGACCTTCTAACGGATAAGTATATCATAAAGCATGTCGTTTCCCAATATTTGGCCTGAAATGCTGCAGGGAATTGAACGTTATAATACCGGTACGGGACAAGCTTTATTTATCATGAACGAAAACGTTCGATCATCATAAAATAGGGGAGAGTGCAAGTTTGTATTTGACACGCAACGGAAGGTTTTATGTATATATATTGGCAAGTGTCCTTTTGATAGCTGGGATTTATATTGCGCATAATAACCGTCCTCATTTGAAAACAGGCTATGCTGTAGAGGCTGCAACGGGTTTGGGTGATTATACTGTTAAAAAAGGCGATTCTATTTTTGAGATAGCCAGTAAATTCGGCGTATCAATCTCCGCATTGCGGCATGCCAATGGTCTGGAGGATGGGAAAATAACTCCCGGACAGGTGCTGACGATTCCCAATGAGCCGTCCGGCGACTGGTATACCGTAAAAAATGGCGATACCTTGGGCGCTATTGCCGATAAATATGTTGTTACTGTGGGCGACTTGAAAATGGTCAACGGGATTCAGCGTGATTTGATTCTGCCTCACCAAGTGTTGGTCATTCCTTCAGAAAAAATGGCAGCTGCCGAAAATACAGAGACAGTTATAGATAAGCCGATGACAATGAGGAATACGTCGGCTCCCAAAACACAAAAAGCACTATCCGAAGATACAAATCGGCCGTTGCGGGAAATTCTCAGGGACCGAGGGCTTAATACGGATCGTTTAAATTTGGTGATTTTTGTCGATAAATCCGATCATGTGCTATCCATTTACAAGGGTAAAACTCTCCTGAAATCTTATCCCATTGAGTTGGGAGACGGTGGTTTGGCGGACAAGAAAATTAAGGGGGATCATAAAACACCGGAAGGTGATTTTTATGTGGCTGAAAAATCAATCCTTCAGCCAGCTGACCAATTTTTGGGTACCCGCTGGCTTAGGATTAGTTATCCTAATGTTGAAGATGCCGAAAGGGGCCTGCGTCAAGGTTTAATTGACCGAAATACACGAGATCAAATCATAGGGGCTTTCCGCAATAAAGATATACCGCCGCAATATACCGCACTTGGTGGTGGAGTCGGCATTCACGGGGGGAGTTCCAAGGAACAAGGAAGTAATTGGACCTGGGGTTGTGTTGGACTTCGTAATCAAGACGTGGAAGACTTTTTTGATTTTGTTGAAGTAGGAACACTTATTTATATTCAACAATAAAATGATATTATTCTTTATGCAGCCATTCATTCCAGACCTCTGGCTGGTAACCCACGGTTGCTTTGGAAGCGTTTCGAACGATCGGGGTTTTAAAAAGTAACGGGTCTGAAAGCAGTTCTTCTTCGATATTGTGAACCAGGTATTTCAGGTTGCGTTTTTGATATTGTTTTCCATTCGTATCCATCAGATTTTCCAGGGGAACCGAGGACATAACGCTCTTCAGTTCCCCTTTGCTTAGCCCTTTTTCAGCGAGATCGATGAATTGATATTTTAGAGCGCGTTCTTTGAAAAAACGCTCGGCTTTGCGAGTATCCTGGCATTTTTTAGTTCCAAAGATCTGGATATTCATAGAAGCTCCTTCCCGCATTCAAAAGATATTGCGAGTTAAAATGACTAATATCCAAATATTGCTTGACCCAATCCAAATAACAGCGATATAATAAATTAAATATCCATATTATATCATAAACGGATAAAAATAAAATCAATAAACATTCACCGATAACAGCAAACGCAGGCGAAAGCGGCGGACGCAAAACCACGGGTCTAAAATCCAATGGATAGATTCGATTAAGATAGCCGGGTTACCGAAAGGACGCTTTACCTGCGGCTGTTTACCAGCACCGTGGGTATTTTTGTTTGAATCGAATTTCGAGGACAACATATCATAAAGGAGATGGATAGCAATGGAAGAAATCATCGGCGGTAAATATCTCACCTTTTCTTTGGAAGCAGAAACATACGGAATACCCATTAAGACAGTGCGTGAAATTATTGGAATGCAGGAAATAACCCATGTTCCGAAAACCAAGGAGTATATTAAAGGGGTTATGAATTTAAGAGGTAAAATTATCCCTGTGATTGATTTCCGGCTAAAGCTGGAAATGGAAGAAAAGGCTTATAATGACCGGACTTGTATTATTGTCCTTGAGGTTCATCAAAACGGTAATAAACGTTTACTTGGAATTGTGGTTGATGCTGTAACCGAGGTACGCAATTTTCAAAAAGAAGAATTGGAAGCGCCGGGGTATAATACCCAAATCGAAGGGGATCTTCTGCTCGGCCTTGGAAAATCTAATGATAAAGTGATCATGATGATTAATATCGAGAAGATCATGAGTAAGGAAGACGCGGTCAATTTTCAAAAGGCTGTTGGAGAGTAAATTCAGGCCGTTTTGTCATGGAGAAAAGGGTTATCGCTTACCCGAGACCGGATCGTAGGAGCGATATCGTCGTCGTTAAACCTAAAATTATGCATTTTTAAGCCTTTTCGGCAGTTGCCGAAAAATAAAAAATTCTCGGTGGTTAACCATACGAGGGTTTTTTTATTCTTTGATTCCGTCCAGAGAGAACACCGGATATAAAACTGTTCAAAGTTGAATAAATGGATGCTCTTTAAAATTTGTCTGTATTTCCAGATTATTCATTGTGTTTCTTGATTAACCGATCTATAATATTAACACATATTTTCGGAAACATTAACAAAAAATTTACAGATTCACCGATAACAGCAAACGCATGCAAAAGCTGCGGACGCAAAGCCACGGGTCTAATATCTCTTGGGATTATGATAGCCGGGTTGCCGAAGAGATCTTTTTTTATGCCTGCTGTATATGTATTTTGACAGCGGGCATTTTGCGTCTTTTGGGGAATGATTCCATTCGGGCTGTTCTAAACATTAAGTTTCTTTTGATGATTGACATGGAGATAGACAACCGAAATATGAATAGGAGGGGACATTATGAAGGAACGAACAGTAAAATTAAGTGTCAGAATTATCTCGGGTTTTGCCGGTTTAATGGTTTTATTGTTAATCATGGCACTGGTTACTATTATAAATATGGTGAAGGTTAATTCCGAAGTACTTACAATTAGCGGTTTTCACAACCGACAAAATTTATTAAGCAGTATGGAAAAATCAGTAATATCGGCTTCTAAAGGGTTGCAGGGTGTTCTGGCTGGAGTGGATATTGAAGACAATAAACAAGAGATGACTCAGGCTTATCAGGAATTCCAAAGTTCTTTTGCGGAAGCGGAAAAAACATTTGTAACCGAACAAGGGAAGAAATTGTTAGAACAAATAAAAGAGTCGGCCGGAAAAGCTTGGCCTTTAATGAACCAAGCACTCGATCTAAGTTTAAATAGTGACAATGCAGAAGTAAAGGATTTCCTTGCAAACCAAGTAACACCTACCACAAAAGAATTGATTGGATATCTCCATGAGACTTTCGGTTTGGGAGAGCGTAATATTCAACTGGAAATGGGCATTGCCCAGCAGGTATACAGCAATTCTTTGACATTTTTAATCATCTTGTTTTGCATATTTATGGCATCGGGAATATTTTTTGCTTATTATATTACCCGTAGTATCACTAAGTCAATGAATGCAATTACCTCCCGTATTCATGTGGGAGCACAACAAGTTGCTGCAGCCTCGGGACAATTATCGGTCTCAGCCGGACAGCTTTCCCAAGGCAGCACCGAGCAAGCGGCTGCTATTGAAGAAACTTCATCTACCCTCCAGGAATCTGCTTCCATGATGGAACAGAATTTGACAAATACAAAACAAGCGGCCCAATTGTCGGAACACGCAAAAGCTGCGGCAGATAAAGGCAATCATGAGATGCAAGAAATGATGAATTCGATTCAGGAGATTAAGAAATCCAGCGACGAAATTGCGAAAATTATTAAAGTAATTGATGATATAGCGTTTCAAACTAATATATTGGCTCTTAATGCGGCCATAGAGGCTGCAAGGGCGGGGGAAGCTGGAATGGGATTTGCGGTAGTGGCTGAAGAAGTAAGGAATTTGGCTGGTAGAAGTGCGCAGGCTGCCAAGGATACGACTGCAATCATTGAATCCAATATTGAACTATCCACCAAGGGTGTATGGATTGCCGAGAAAGTCCGTGAGGCCTTAAATGAAATCACGATTCAATCAAAAAGAGTCAATGAACTCATGGATGAAATTGCAGCAGCCAGTCAGGAACAATCTTTGGGAATTGAGCAGGTTAATAAATCGATAGCTCAAGTAACTGTTGTTACCCAACAGAACGCAGCAAGCGCAGAGGAAAGTGCTTCAGCGGCTGAAGAGCTGAATGCACAGTCCGGGAATATGAAGCAAATTGTTCAAGAGCTTTCCTTGTTGGTGTATGGAACCGTCACTGCGATTGACCAGATAGGATATCAAGGGCAACGAATCCCTAATTTGGAACAAGTTCAGAGGCAACCCAAACCGAATCATAGTGAGACTCATTTGGAATATTCCAACTCTCAAAAGTTGGTAATTGATAAATCAAATTTAAAAACGAAAGTCATTTCTCCCGAGGATGTGATTCCATTGGAGGAAGATTCCCGGCATTTTTGAGGTATGCCGTTTTAAATCGCTGAAAAGAAGATAATCATTTTATTGAAACTTTCGGAGCAGAAAGTGTCCGGGAGTTTTTTATTGATTTTAAAATGCTTTTTTAGACAGCCTCATGATTGTCGAGGAATGGGGTATCCTAACTTCAGGAAAATAAAGTGAGGGATTAAGGAATGGATCAGCGACCCCAATATATTGAAAATCGGCAATTTGTTGGATATGAAGAAGAAGACATTCAAATTATCAACCAAGGAGAACGGCGTAAATTTGATGAAAACCCAAAGATAAGTGAAATTATGAGAACAATTGAACAAGAATCGCAAGAAGTTGGTCATTGGGAGGAACATTGGCTTACAATTGACCCAAGCGGGAGGAGAGTGTATGCCAGGATTTATTATACACCGGAGCATGCTTGGGCTTTAACTGCTGAAGGGCGAGTGGTTCGAGAAATAGATTACCCTCTCGATAGGCAATTATCCGAAGAAAGTAATAATCAAAAGGAAAATTCCCAGGATGATAATGTGACGCTTCAGTAAGCGACAATCTCTTTCCGGTAATTCGCCCACGTGCGTTTACTTGTTTATGGAGTGCGTTCATTGCAAATTTTATTTATACGCATCTATGTTTTGGATACCTGTTGAAAAATTTTGCAATTCCTAGCATAATTCATTTTACTCTGGAACACAATATGATAGAACCTAGTATTAAGGTATCTATCTTTGTAGGAGTGAAAATGATGACAAAAAATGCATTGGCGGTCTCGGGACCATCAGGTCAAACGATGCACAAATCAAAACCTCGTTATACGGAAGCGGAAAACAAATTAATCTTTGAATCATGGTGGGAACCTCAAAAAAGGCGTGAACTTAAAAATCGTTTGGGGCGGGAAATGAATGCTTTGCGCAGTCAATTTTGCCGGATATTAAAAGAAAAACATCTAAGCAACCAGGATTATTATAGTATCATGCAATCTAAACATTTACATGATGGTAATATTTCCACTCGAAAAAGGAGTCATGAACTAAAAGAAATTGATCTTTTAATTTTAGAAACATTTTGTCGACACCAAGCTTTGGGAAATTCCCGAACTCAGGCTTGTGAGGAATTGCAAAACAAGTTAGGCTCTGATTTTACCCCTGCAGCTCTGAAGTTACGATTTTACCGGTTAGTAAAAACATTGCAATATAGCGAAGCGGATTTACTAAAGAAGGGTCGAGAGCTGTTGAATAAAAGCGAATCTATTTCAACGTTGACCCATAAACCGGATGTAAACGATGGCAAAATCATGAAAGAACCTGAAACCAAAACCTTAACCGGATTCCAGAGCAAGAGCGAAGATCAATCGTTTTTTTACCAAATTTCTTCTTTGCCGGAATCTGTTCGAAGTATTGGAGAACGCTTAAGTTTAATTGAAGAACAACAAAGACATCAGTTAGATTTAAGGGGATTTATTGAACATCTCCTTGCTGTGGAAAGAGATTTGAAACGCGAAGACAAATTAATGGAAGAGATACAAGGATTGATTTCAGAAAATGACAGTGCCCGTTTAATGATGGAAAAAGAACATGAGCGTTTAAAAAAACGTGAGCAGGAATTGGCGGAAGTTTACAATATTCTTGAAACAATGTTGGGAGACTTTATGAGACTAGAAAGTGTCTCTAAATTGGCTTCACTGGGTGATTTCATGCACCGCCTGGAGATAACTGTAGATCAGTTTGGAAATGTTTTAAAAAGCAAACGAATCGTTTCATAGACAGATTATTTTAAAATTCGGCTGTCGATTTATGTCAACACGCACCGGATAATTGGTGGGTTGGCGAAAGTATTTATTGGGTTTTGGTTTGAATTCATTGGATAAAGTTCTAAAGTGTACAATATATAATGTTATTAAAAAGATGACATTATATATTGTATTTTTTAATTCTTCCTTACAATTTATTAGTTTTATAAAGGATTAATAAGAGTTTGGCAGAAAATTTTGAAAGGAGGTTATGATATTATCCTGAAGGAAGTTTTGGAAAAACAGCGAAAATTTTAATATATGTTAATTTCGAGGTTTTTTATGGTTACAATTGATTTACACGGTCTAACCCTGGCGGGGGCGCAAGAGAAAATAATTCAATTTTTCAATGAAGCTTATCAGCATCATGATACGGTGGTGCGCATCATTCACGGTCAGGGCAAACATAGTGAGGTTTTTCCGGTAATTAAATCCTTTGTTCGGCATTGGTTGCAGGAATCGGAGTTTGGGAGAGAGAAAATCGCTGCGGTTTATCGGGGCGAAGACGGCTCACCTTACACTACCCCTAATCCTGGAGAAACCATTGTGGTTTTAAACATTCCCGGGATGCCGGAACTTTTTAAAGACCAGTCTATGATTTCCTTCGATGAAGAGGAACGGGAAGCACGAAGAAATACCAAAGCTATTCGGGCTGAACGTCTACGAACGGTGCGCCGGAGGAGTTCCCGACTTCGGTGAGCATTCGGTCTTGTACTCATTTTGAAATTCCATTTGGATTATCCAAAATATGTTGAAAAAAGGAGATTACACTTTATAAAAAATTATCGGGTGCCGATAACTTATAAAGCTGGAAATTTATGATTGCCAGTTTAAGAATCAATTTTGACAGTATTTTATTTTCTTTGATCTTTATGAAATTGATATTGGATAAAAGGAATATTTGTAAGCTTTAATATTATAACCAGACATGGCGGGGATCTGCAATTTGGAGGCGGATTTCAATTCCTAGCAATATTTAGTGCTAATTTGCCCAAATAAAGCTTTCAGGTCAAATTGGTATCAATATTTCCAGATGGGATGAACAAGATGCGAAAGATAGCCATTGCCGAGATCAAACCAGGAATGAAGCTTGCGAAGACGATTTATCGTAAAGATGATGGCAGAATTCTATTACGCGCTGATTCGGTGATTAAAGAATATCATATTGAAAGATTAATAGAATATAATTGTGAACATGCCGTTGTTTATGATAATGAAGATGAATTTGGACAAGAAGTTTCCGTAGAGCCTATTGAGGAAGAAACACGCACTAAAGCGGTTGCTTTATTGAAACAATCCATAAAGCACCTCAAAACAGATGGAATCCTAGAATGTGAAGATTTGTTCCCTGTAGTTCAAGAAATTATAGAATATATTCTTGCCGATCCGTTGGTTATTTATAATATGAATGCAATTCGTAATCATGACAGCTATACATTTAGCCATTCCGTCAATGTTTGCGTCATTGCGACTTTAATCGGATCCGTAATAGGTTATGACCGAAATGAGCTTCAAATCTTGGGCATCGGTGCCATGCTTCATGATATTGGTAAAGTGAGAATTGCATCAATAATACTCAACAAGAAAGAACGACTGGAACCTTTCGAATTCGATTTGATGAAATCACATACTCTAGAAGGTTATGATATTCTGAAGCAGTCGGTCCATATAAGCTTTTTGCCCGCTCATATCGCGTTGCAGCATCATGAAAGGGAAGACGGCAGTGGTTACCCTAAAGGGTTAACTAGTGCCGATATTCATCCTTATGCACAGATTGTCGCTGTAGCAGATGTTTTTGATGCAATGACGTCGGAACGGATTTATAAGCCTGCTTCTCCAACTTATTTAGCTTATCTAGAGATTGTGGATAAAGCAGGTATTCAATTCCATCACACCGTGGTGGAGGCTTTAAAAAAGGTTTTAACGCCCTATCCAAAAGGAAGTATTTGGTTGCTTAGCAACAACGCCACAGTGGTAGTGATCAGTGTGACTCGTATCGATTGCGTGGCAAAAGATTTAAATGAAAGAAACTGTGAAAAAGTATATAATTTATATAAACTGGCCGGTTTAAAAATCATGCAAAAATTAAACTGACAGCTGACAAAAAATGGTTTTTTTCTAAGGTTGGGTTTTGAAAAAATTAATTACTAAGTGTATAATACGATGTAGACTTATATCTTATGGAAGGTTTTTTTCAAAGTATTATTTATTATTAAATTAGGGGACAGGTTCATGAAACGTTTATGGCTTAAAGTAGCAATAGTCGTTGCAGTTATAGCTTTAAGTACTTCGGTACTCATTGGGAAAAGTCCTACCAAGGAGAATGCCTTGGCTCATTTTTTGTATCGAAGTTTAGAAGCGGAGCATTATAATCCTGCTCTCGTAAATGACCAACTTAGTAAACGGATTTATTCTTTATATCTTAAAAGTCTTGATCCCAATAAACGGTTTTTTTTGAAATCCGATATCGTAAGAATCAGCGTTTACCAAAAGAAAATCGACGACGAATTGAAACGGGGAACTTCCGAATTCTATGAATTGACAGGGAAGATTTTTGAGCAGCGGGTTCGGGAAGTCGATGCATTAACCCAAAATATTCTGCAAAAGCCGTTCAAATTTTCGATTGCGGAAAATTTTGAAACAGATGCTACGAAAATCGATTATCCCCAAAACAGCCAGGCCTTGAAAGAACAATGGCGGTTATATCTCAAATATCAAACATTATTGGCTTATTTTGATCTAAGCAATACAAAGGGTAAGGATAAATTCTCCAAGACCCAGTCGGTAGATCCGGAATTAGAGGCCCAGGCTCGAGTGAAAGTCGCCAAAAGTCTGAAATTAAGCTTAGAACGAATGTTAAAAAAGAAGAACGAAGAACGGGTCGACTATTATTTAAACGCGATAGCGAATAGTTTTGATCCGCATACCGAATATATGGCTCCCCAGCTCAAAGATGATTTTGATATGAATTTAACGGGAAGGTTAGAGGGAATTGGCGCTTCACTGAAGGAAGACGGCGAATATATCAAGGTTGTTGAAATTATACCTGGGAGTCCGGCTTGGCGGCAAAAAGTATTGCAGGCTGATGATATCATTTTGAAGGTCGCTCAAGGCAATCGAGAACCAATTGATGTAGTAGGTATGCCTGTAACCGATGCTGTAAAACTGATACGTGGTAAAAAAGGGACGCTCGTAAAATTAACGGTCCGGAAGCCCAGCGGTCGGATAACGGTAATTCCCATTGTCCGGGATGTTGTTGTCCTTGAAGAAGCCTATGCAAAGTCTGCTGTAATATTGAATCAGAAGACGCTGAAGAAATATGGATACATTGATTTACCATCATTTTATCGGGATTATCAAACCAATTCACGCAACTCAGCCGATGATGTTCGGGTCGAACTGCAGAAACTTAATGCTGAGAAAGTTAGTGGTATTATTTTGGATTTACGGAACAACGGTGGTGGAATTTTGGATGATGCCGTCAGAATGTCAGGACTTTTTATTAAAGAAGGCCCTATTGTTCAAATCAAGGACGGATCCGGAAAAACGGAAGTTTTATCGGATACGGATTCCAGTGTTGTATATAGTGGGCCATTGATTGTTTTAGTGAATTCTTTGAGTGCATCCGCCTCGGAAATACTCGCTGCTGCGCTTCAGGACTATGGGAGAGCTGTTATCGTAGGCGGGGTGAGCACTTTCGGGAAGGGAACCGTCCAAATTGTAGCGGATCTTGATCAATACTTGCCGCTCAACTTAAGTTCAATTAAACCCGCGGGTTCATTGCGTTTAACCATTAAAAAGTTTTACCGGGTTAGCGGAGGTTCCACTCAATGGAAAGGGGTTGTTTCGGATATTTCATTGCCCGATCTTTATAGTTACTTGGGTATTCAGGAAAAAGCAATGGATTATTCTCTTCCTTGGGACACGACACGGGCTGTTTCATACCAAAAGTGGAATGGCTGGTCACCCAATATAACGGCGCTGAAATTGGCAAGTGCCCAGCGGGTAAATAAGAGCAAAGCTTTTCAACTGATTACTCAAGATGTTGCCCGTTTAAAAAAGCAGAAAGAGTTTTCAAAGGAGTCGTTAAGATTTAGTGATTTTATGGCCAATCAGAAACTTCTTAAAGAAGAGGCGGACCAGCTTCAAAATTTACCTATCGCGCAAGGCACTGAAATTAAAATCACTAAACCCAAGGCGGATGACGAAACTCTATCAAATCCCAATTATCAAAAGACCAAAGACTGGCTGAAACAGATTGGCAAGGATGTTTATATTAATGAAGCATGGCATATCTTAAACGATATGAATTCATAAAATTAATCATTCGAACATCAGAACGAGGGGCTGTCAGGAAGAAAAATGGGGCAGCCCCTTTTTTTTCGTTTTGGACATCAATGGTTATGAGAATTTAGTAGGGATAAAAAATTTTTAATCGAGATGTAAAAATTTTGTTACAATTTTATAGTGTTAGGTAAAAATAATGGAGTGTAAAATAACCGAATCATCTTATAATGAAAATATAAATACAAAAAGGAGGAGCTAGAATGAAAAAAGTTATCATGTTGCTTTTGCTTTGCGCTGTATCGGTAGGTTTGATTGTGCCTAGTTTGGCCGCTTCAGCGCCAACTACCCTGACTTTCTGGACTTTTCAGGAGTTACACAAACAGTTTTGGGATGATGCCACGGCAACCTGGAATAAGACCCATCCTAACCAGCAGATCCTATTAAAAACCGATGTTTACAACTATGATGAAATGCATAATAAACTGTTGGTGGCTTTACAATCCGGCGTAGGCGCTCCCGATATGGTCGATATTGAAATCAGCAAATTCCCGAACTACTTAAAAGGTAAAAATCCGCAATTAGTACCGTTGAATAGCATTGTGAACCCGGTAAAGAAATTTCTTATTATGGGCAGATTTGACAACTATGCTAAGAATAGCAAATACTACGGCGTCGATTATCATGTCGGCGCGGAAGTGATGTATTACAACAAAGAATATTTAGACAAAGCCGGTGTCAATGCGGACAAGATAGTTACTTGGGACGATTATGTGGCGGCGGGTAAAAAAGTTGTAGCAGCTACCGGTAAACCAATGACCACTATCGAGGTTACCGAACACTGGTCCTATTATCCGTTGATTAGTCAGATCGGTTCCGATATTTTTGACAAAAACGGCAACGTAATTATGGACAATCAGACCAACGTAAAAGTCCTTCAATATTTAAAAGATATGATCTATAAAGAAAAAATAGCGATTCCGTGCCCCGGTGGATTTACCCACTCCGAGGAATACTGGGCATTTATGAACAAGGGCGGCGCAGCCTCTCTTTGGATGCCGATGTGGTATATGAATCGTTTTACCAATTATATGCCTGACTTAAAAGGCAAAATGATCATCCGTCCGCTCCCGGTGTGGAAGAAAGACGGCAGACGTTCGGCGGGTATGGGTGGTACCGGTACGGCAATTACGCTTCAAACCAAACATAAAGAATTGGCGCTTCAATTTTTAGCGGCGGGCAAATTAACCAAAGAAGGTTCGATCAAGACCTGGACAATTTTAGGGTTTGACCCGCTCCGCTGGGATGTTTGGACGGATCCTGCCATGAAGGCTTCTAATGCGTTCACAGATTATTTCGGTAAGGATATCTTTACCATGTTGACCCAGGTTAAAGATGAAATTGGGCCCACGGTTCTGACAGAAAAATATCCGATGGCAATCGACCTTCTGAAGAAGAATGTAGTATTTAAAGCGCTCAAAGAGCAAAGTCAAACTCCGGAGCAAGCTTTAAAAGAGGCTGCCAATGAATTAAGAAAAGCCAGGTAAAGGGTAACAAACATTTCATTTTAAGTTGGATTATTATATGGATATAAAGGGCTGTAAAGAAAAACCGGGTCATTTTCCGTTCCTAATTAATTTACAGCCCTTTTATTTTTGAAAAATTCCGGGATGATTGTTTAATACTCAGGTGCTTATATATAGTTATTGAATTGAATGCAACTAAGTATTAAGTGATAAAAAAGGCAGGTCGAATTTTATGGATCATTCAAATCGAAAAGATTTAAGGCAGCGCCTTAACTCAACCAAAGTCGTTCCTTATCTGTTTGTAGCCCCTTTTATAATTTCCTTTTTTTTAGTCTATCTATATCCTTTTATATCCACGATTCAAATGAGTTTTCAAAGAATAGCCGGTTTTGGCGATGTAACCTTTATCGGCCTTGAAAATTATCAAAGACTATGGAATGAACATTTTGGGAATGCATTATCAACTACCGCTCAATATACTTTTTGGACGATTTTGATATTGATTCCTTTGCCGATATTGTTAGCCGTGATTTTAAACGGTAAAACTACCAAATTTAAGAATTTATTTCGTTCCGCGCTCTTTATTCCGGCATTGACTTCGGTTATTGTAGCTGGGATTTTTTTTAGATTTGCTTTTGGAGAACAAACCTCTACTTTGGCGAATATGATCATGGGTATCTTTGGACTAAAACCGATTACCTGGCTTCAATTAAAGATTCCGGCCATGTTTACATTAGTTGCTTTTTGTACCTGGCGTTGGCTTGGTGTCAATATTGTTTACTTCTTATCGGGTTTGCAAGGTATACCGGCTGAACTTTATGAAGCGGCGGAGATTGATGGGGCCAATACTTGGGGTAAGTTTTTCAGGATCACGATTCCTAATTTGAAACCGGTAATTATTTATGTGACGACGATTAGTATTTATGGCGGTTTTTCGATGTTCGCCGAAAGCTACGCAATATGGAAAACGGCTACACCGGGCGATATCGGAATGACTATTGTATCATACCTTTATCAACAGGCTTTCAATAATTTTGACATGGGGTTCGCTTCGGCGATCGGTATTACTTTGGTATTTATCGTGATGGCGGTCAGTTTGATCCAATTAAAGCTGTTTGGATTTTTCAAGAAGGATAGTGATGGATGATGAAAAATGAGGAAATCCTTTCAATGAAAATGATGCAAACCAAAGTAAACAATGGGAGCCGAAGCCGGCTGACGGCATTTTCATCCTTTATTGTATTAGTAGTATTTGCGATATTTACTCTAGCTCCATTTTATTTTATGCTGGTATGTTCGTTTAAACCTGGTTCGGAAATGTTTCGTAATGGAATTACATTTAATTTTCAACCGGAAATAATGACTCTTAAGAATTATATCAGTCTTTGCAGCGGAGAAGGGGTAAAATATTTATTTTGGTTCAAAAATAGTATTCTGATTACAATTATCCAAACTACCGTTGCTGTGATTCTAAGTGCCATGGTTGGTTATGGGTTGGCGGTTTACCAGTTTAGGGGCAGGAATGTAATTTTTATCGCAGTTTTGGTCGTAATGATGGTTCCGATAGAAATATTAATTTTACCTCTTTATCAGCTTACAGTTTCTCTACGAATTATTGACACTTTCACGGGAGCGATTTTACCTTACGCAGTACCGCCGGTTGCCATCTTTTTCTTCCGGCAATTTGCTGTCGGTCTTCCTAAAGAATTGATCGATTCGGGTCGAATTGATGGCTGCTCTGAGTTCGGTATCTTTTTTAGGCTGATGGTGCCTATTATGAAACCGGCATTTGGAGCCATGATAATATTACAGGCCATGGGAAGCTGGAATGGATTTGTTTGGCCGATCATTGCTCTTCGTTCGGCTGAGAAGTTGACGTTACCGATAGGATTAGCTTCATTGATAGCGCCATATGGTAATAATTATGATATGTTGATGTCTGGAGCGGTGGTTTCGGTTATACCGATTGTTATTATTTATTTATTTAATCAAAAGTCCTTTATTTCGGGCTTGACAGTTGGTGCGATTAAGGGGTAAACATGACTTAATCTGTTTGAAAGGAATGGGCTATGAATCGAAGATGTTTGGTGAGAAATTTGTTTTTCCCTTTGAGTGTCTTCGCCTTATTATTAACCGGTGCCAGCTCCGCTTCGGCAAATGAAGCCGAATTTCAGAATCCCATTGTTAAACAACGGGCTGATCCCTGGATTTATCGACATAGTGACGGTTATTATTATTTTACTGCTTCGGCTCCGGAGTATGATCGGATAGAAATCCGGAGGTCCGCTACGATTCAGGAGTTAGGAGCGGCAGTACCCAAGGTTATTTGGGGTAAACATTCAACCGGCGTAATGAGCGCCAACATTTGGGCGCCGGAAATTCATTTTATTGCGGGGAAATGGTATATCTATTTTGCCGCCGCAAGAGTTGATTCCGTTTTCGATCATCGTGTATTCGTGCTGGAGAATTCGGCAGCAAATCCAATGGAAGGGAATTGGATAGAAAAGGGACCAGTCAAAATGAACTGGGAGTCCTTTTCACTGGATGCTACGACTTTTCAGCATAAGGGTGTTCAATACCTGATTTGGGCACAAAGGGATCCGAAAATTCGGGGCAATTCGAATTTGTATATTGCACTGATGAATAATCCATGGACCATCAGCGGGAAACAGGTCATGATTTCCAAACCGGAATATGATTGGGAGATCATTGGATTTTGGGTTAATGAAGGACCGGCAGTTATCCGCAAAAACGGCAGGATCTTTATCAGTTATTCGGCAAGTAGCACGGATGATCATTATTGTATGGGTTTACTGACCGCATCGGTGGATAGTGATTTGCTGGATGCTGAATCCTGGCATAAATCACCCGTTCCGGTATTTGAGACCAACGAAAAAAGTCACCAGTACGGTCCGGGACATAATTGCTTCACCGTTTCTCCCGATGGCACCGAAGATATTTTAGTGTACCACGCTCGCAACTATAAACAAATCACCGGAGATCCCCTTGATGATCCCAATCGTCACACCCGGGCTCAAAAACTAGGCTGGAATGCCGATGGGACTCCGGACTTTGGAGTGCCGGTTGCCGATGGCGCTCCAAATTGAGTTTGAGGCTCAAACATTTTCTATGAGTAAAGACATAATACCACTGTGATTGTAGGTGATTTATTTACAGACAAGAAACGGTGGTATTTTATTCGAATATGAACATATATAGATGATTCCAGATTTTATAGACTCCGGCTTTTATCGGCAAAAGGGTTAAATTTCCCAGCGATATTCTTCCCATGAAGCCTTGGAAAGGTATAAAATATGTTCAAGGGGTTGGGCCATGATGAATCTATTTTATAAATATATTTCGGGGTTAATTTTTCGGCTGAAAACCTTTTTAACGATCCGAAACATCGCGATACAGACCCGGCTGATCATTCTGTTTTTATTGCTGTCCCTGGTGCCGATGTTAATCACCGGTCTTTTTTCTTACCAGCAATCCAGCAGGGCGATTGAAGATAAAATCAAGACCTATTCCCGGCAGGTTATGAATCAGGTGGCTCAAAATATCGAAGCTGAAATGACCAGGCTGGAGAATGACACGATTGATGTCGGGTTTTCAGAGATCGTCCAGAGAACTATGGTGGATTACGGAAAGTTCAGCCAATGGGAGGCATTGAACAATCAAGAGATTATTCGGGATATGATGGTCCAAAAGTTTACTTTTAATGATATCACGGATGTAGTACTATTTACAAAACAAAATGAAACGATTAATGCTTTCGGTGATAAAAGCTTCAAGTTGAATATGAAACCGGATTTCCGAAAACATTTGTTACAAGAAGTTGAAAGCAGTAACGGAGTGCCGGTATGGATGGCTATTGGCCCGCAGGAAGTATCGCCTAAGGTAACCCGGATTTTTTCGAATATCAACGATAAAAATGGGATTATTGTCGGCAAAGCCATTCGAAGTTTGTATGAAGGAGAATATATCGGCGCGGTGATTATCCGGATACGGGAGGATTTTTTTTCCGAGGTTTATCAGGATATCGACATCGGGAAAGGTTCGGAAATATTTATTATTGATAAGCGAGGAGTAGTCGTTTCCAGTCGCACCGATGCGGTTCCTTTTAAAAAACCCTATAAAGAACCCTCACTCATCCGTTCATTACAAAAAAATGAAAAAAACGCCAGCAATGTTTTTAGCTTGCAGATTGGGGAAAATCCTTATCTGGCCGCCTTTGCGCCTATCCATAATGCAGATTGGTACGTGGTAAGTACAATTCCTTATTCCTATCTCAATCTGGAATCAAGCAAAATACGGAATCGCATCATCATCATGGGTCTCAGCTTTTTCTTATTGGCGGTATTATTATCGGTTATCTTTACCAAAAGTATTTCCAACCCGTTGAATAAATTGATCAGGGCCATGGATGAGGCAAAAACCGGCAATTTTTCGATCCGGGTAACCGACAATCATCAAGATGAAATTGCTGAAGTAACCCGGAATTTCAATATCATGATCGCAGAGATAAACAATTTACTGGAGGATATTAAAAATAAGGAGAAGCAGAAAAGAAATGCCGAATTAAAGGCGTTGCAGGCGCAAATTAACCCGCATTTTCTTTCCAATGTGCTTAATACCGCGAAAATGCTGGCCAGCGCCCAGAAAGCCGAAAACCTGGAGTCCTTGCTTACTTCTTTGATTCAATTGCTCCATGTAAGTATGGGTAAAGAAGAAGAGTTAATTACGGTAAGCAAGGAGATGGAATATTTAAAAAATTATCTGAACATTTTGGAATTCCGTTACTATCATAAGTATCAAGTCAGCTTTGAAATTGAACCGGAAATCCTTCAAAATAAGTTGCCCAAATTTTTGCTGCAGCCTATTGTAGAAAACTCGATTATCCATGGAATCGGACCCAAAAAAGGGGAAGGGACTATTGTCGTAAAAGGCTTCCGCTATGATGATAGTATGATCTTTGCCATCACCGACGATGGGATAGGAATGACCCCGGAACTTATTGATAAGATTTTCCGGGACCAGGAGATCTCGAAAGACCATTTCTGCGGTATTGGCATTCCAAATGTTTTGGAGCGAATTCACCTTCATTTTGGAGAAGGTTATGGACTCAGGATCGATAGCAGTTCCAATCATTATACCATTGTGGAAATTACTTTACCGATTATCAGGTGAGGAGAGCAAAAATGCTAAAGGTATTAATTGTGGATGATGATATTTTTGTCTATACCAACTTGAAGGAATTGATACAATGGGAAAAAGAAGGCTTTGTATTGTGCAATGCCGCATTAAGCGGTATGGAAGCCATCGATACTATCCAAAAAGAGGAACCGGAGATTGTAATCACCGATATCAATATGCCGGGGATGAACGGGGTAACTTTCATTAAATGGATTCAGGAACACTATCCCCCGATTAAAGTAATCGCTTTGAGTGCATACGATGATTTTGAATATGTTAAACAAAGCCTGAAACTGGGTGCTGCGGATTATATCTTGAAACATACTTTAACGGATGACGTTTTGCTGAATACGCTGCACTCCTTGAAAAAAACCATTCAGGATCAAAGACGGGATGATGAAGCGACTCAGAGTTTGGAAGAACAGATTCAAACCGGGAAACAGGTCCTGCGTCAAATTTTCATTCGTCAACTCATCCAGGGGGCCGTCAAGGAAACCGCCGATATTGAGCGGAAACTCAGTGAGCTGAATCTCGACTTGGGACTACGAAATCTGGTGGTGGTCGCCGGTGAAGTTGATGATTATGCGATGCTGAAGACGAAATATACAACCGGTGAAATCGATAACCTGATGAAGTCTTTGGCGGATATGTCGTCGGAAATATTGAAAGACAGTATAAAATCGGTAATTTCAACGCTGGAAGGCGGAAAATTTGTGATCGTCTTCTCATTTGATGATTTGCATAGTAATCAAAGCATTTATCATCAAGTTTTCGCCACGCTAATGCGTATTAAAGCCACCATCAAGCGTTATTTAAATATTACCGCCTGTTTTAGCATGGATGGAATCTGTAACCATATCCGCGATGTGGGAGGATACTATGATAAGGCGGAGCAATTGCTGGTCAGAAAATTTTATGAGGGAAAAGACCGTATTTTTCATGATCCGTCCGTAATAAGGGCTGAGGAAAACCTTCCCATACTGGGTATCCGGGAAGAGAAAAATATCTTGCAGTTTATTAAGTCTTTGGAACGGGAACCATTGAAAAATTCCATCAACGATCTTTTTGAAAAAATTCAGCATTATCAACCCGGCTTAAGTTCCACCAAGATGATTTTTATTACGCTGATTAATATTGCCAACAAGATTATCAGGGATTCGGGTATTGACAGTTCGTTCGTATACGGAGATATCAAAGATCCTTATGAACATATCAAACAATTCGGCACGATATCGGATGTTAAGGATTGGATGATGACTCTTTACGAAAGGACTATCGAGGCGTTGGAATTGTTTTGTCTCAATCCGGATTATGACGGGGTTACCAAAAAAGCGATTGAATATATTTACAAGAATTATCGTTCCGATCTTTCCTTACATGACATCGCCGCCCATATTGGGGTCAATAGTTCTTATTTGAGCCGGAGGTTTAAGCAGGACTGTGGGAAGGGCGTTATTGAATATTTGAATTCGATTCGGATCGAGCAAGCCAAAGTATTAATGGAAAATGGTTTTCAAAAAGTCAAAGCCATTGCCGATGAAGTTGGATTTAATAATTACAATTACTTTTTTAAGGTATTTAAAGACATTCAGGGAATGACGCCGCTGGAATATGAGAAATCCTGCCGGGGGTAACCCAAATCAATGAATATTAATATGCATGGCCTGATACCGGTGACGAAGGTCGGAAGGTGTGAGGCCTTTTTCTTTTTTAAACTGGCGCAAAAAGTGGCGCACGGATGAAAAGCCACATTTCATTGCGATAGCATGGATTGTCTCATTGCTCTCTTGAAGGAGTTCCTCCGCAAGTTTCATACGCTGCTGCAAAATGTATTCTCCAATGGAAATCCCCATGACAGCCCTGAATTGACGCCCGATATAATCGGGATTATAGTCTAAATCATCAGCGATGGACTTTACCGAAAGATTGAGATTGGTGAGGTTGGTATTGACAGCCGTAACGATGGTATATACTAAACTCGATGCTGCGGAGAGGCTTTCCGGAACATGATAAGATTTAATGGTTTCTTCGGTAATCGCAATTAAGAGATTTTGGAATATTAACTGAAGCCGCTGCCTGGTATAACTGGGCCGTTCTTGCTCACACAATAGTTCCCGGAAGAGTACTGACAAAAAATCATTGTCCGCCAAATTCAATTGCTGGGGTATCAAAGCCGCTTCGGCCAAACGTTGCTGGATAACAAGGGGATTACTCAATATGGGGGCTACTTCTTCGCTGGTTAATGTCAAAGCCGGGGATTGAAGCGTAAAATGAAACCAATAATAAGAAGCGCCGGTCTCTAAAGGCCTTAGCCCTTGATGGAGTTTCCCGGCGGTTAACAAAATCAACCGGTTTGGAATGATTTCCAGCAATTCCCCTTCCTCTTCCAATAAAACGGTTCCTTTACGGCCAATGATAATCACGGATGAATCCAGTTTCCGGTTGGGATGGATCCAACCGGGAGATAATAACGCACAGCCTCCGTTATCCGCTTTGGGATCGGGATGAAAAGGGCAAAGAAGATAGTGCATGGTTATCTCCTTTGTTAAAATGTCAGTATACATAGCATAACATAAATGTATGAAAATGTCATTATTTGTCTGTTTTTTGACTCTATGATCAAAAAATACAAACGATATAATGGAACCGTAACCTGTTGTTAACAAAAAAGCGCCGCGGCTAAATTCTTGTTTAAACAGGGGTGTTTACGGTAAAAACCAATATGAACAAAGGAGGGTTAAACATGAAAAAACTTCTAAGAACTTTTTTGTGTATCGCGCTTATATTTTTGGGAGTACCGATGATTACGGTTTCGGCAGCTTCGACACTCACAGTAAATCTCTCAAGTGTTTTGAGGGGTGTAACCCATTGTGCCAGCGGCTCCTTATATGGAATTACGGAAACCCTTCCCGCCGATATTACCGGCTTGGTAACTCCCCTAAACCCCAATGTATTTAATAACCCGGCTCGGGCCGGCTCGGGATACCAACAACCAATCGGCGCCGCTATTACGGTAGCCGGGAGACTTCAAACTGCAGCGCCAACGGCAAAGGTTACCATCCGTTTAGCGGATATTTATCCCGGTTGGCCATATGCATTTACAAACATGACCGACTGGCTTAATAAGGTTAGCGCTGTTATCAGCGATAAGAAAGCATCAGGGCACACCAATTATTATGGATATGAGATCTGGAATGAGCCTGATGGGACATGGAAAAGCAGTAATGGCGATTTTAACAGCGTCTTGTGGAGGCAAACGTATAATTTGCTCCGTTCGTTGGATTCAAACGCCAAGATTATCGGGCCGTCTTATTCTTATTATAATCATTCTACGATGAGCTCTTTTCTTTCCTATTGTAAAAACAATAACTGCCTTCCCGACATCATGGGTTGGCATGAACTTGGCGGGGGCGCGGGAGCCATTCCCGGAAACATCAGTGACTACCGGGCGCTGGAGACATCGCTGGGGATATCGGCTTTACCCATTAGCATCAATGAGTATTGCAACACCAATCATAATTATGAAGGCGCTCCCGGGCCATCGGCGCCCTTTATTGCGAAATTTGAACGGAATAAGGTTGACAGCGCTTGCATTTCATGGTGGTTTACCGCTTATCCCGGCAGACTAGGAAGCCTGCTGGCCAGTAATACTGCCAAAGGAGGCGGATGGTGGTTTTATCATTGGTATGGTGCAATGTCCGGCAACATGGTTAGTGTAACGCCGCCTAATAATGCCAGTAGTGATGTAGACGGTTTCGCGTGCGTGGATTCCAATGAAAAATATGCGAGTATTTGCTTTGGAGGGAATAATGACGGAACGGTGAATGTGGTAATCAATGGCATTCCTTCTTTCTTCGGCTCCTACGCCCGTGTGGTCGTTCAATCTGTGGCTTGGTCCAATAAAGATACCGCTGTTAGCGCTCCGACCCTTGTTTCCCAAAGTATTAAAGCCGTCTCAAGCGGTTCTATAACATTGACGGTAACGGGGGCCAGTAGTTTATACGGATATCGTATTTATTTGACTCCTTGCGCCTCCAGTGCAACAATTGTTTCTAGCGGACATACCTATAAGCTCGTAAATCTGAATAGCGGTAAAGTGCTGGGAATCAGTGGCATGTCGACTTCCGATGGAGCCGGCGCAGTACAATGGGGCGATAACGGGACAGCGGATCATCATTGGACGGTTACTTCAACGAATGGCTATTATCGGCTGGTCAATGCCAATAGTGGAAAAGTTCTGGGAGTTACCAATATGTCCACTGCCGATGGAGCCAAAGTGGTTCAATGGAGCGACAATGGTACGGCTGATCATGATTGGACCATTACCGATACCGGATCTGGAATTTACAAACTGGTAAACAGAAACAGCGGAAAGGTTTTAGGAATCTCGGATATGTCGTCCGTTGACGGAGGGCAAGCAGTACAATGGAGTGATAGCGGCACAATGGATCATCTTTGGACCTTAGTACTTGTGAACTAAAAATCGATTGTTTCGGGCATAAATGAAATAGGGTCGACTTTCCGTAAGGCTTTCCAAGTCTAAGCTTAACCGTTTACCCTCATAGAGTGTCTGGGACAATAGTTTTGTAATGAGTAGAAGTGGCTGGAGCAAAAGAGCAATCATCAATAAAGTATACAATAAAGGGTCATTCGTTCAGAGAGGATAGGTTGTATAATTTATTGTTTTTGAACACTTTGGGGCAGCCACTTTCTTTCATTGAAAGAGTCGGATTTTAACACATTAAGCGGGACATCGTCTTGAAAATCAAAACTGTCGACATGCGGCTCCAGAAAGACAATATCATATGTTTTCTGCAACTCTTCCGCTACATTCACTTGTTTTGTTTGATGATTATTTCAAGTCGGAATATGTCACTTATTATCATTTTTTAGGTAATAGAAGAACTTGAAAGTTGCAGCTATAATAGAAATGTAACATCAATGCAAGAATTTAATAACATTTGAGTGCAGCGAAGATGGTTCTTTTGTGGAAAGGCCGCCACAAAGGGTTTCAAGGGATTTGAAATTTTTCAAGTTAATTCTTTCTGCAGGAGGAGTCTGTACGGAAAAAAAAATGGAGGGAAAAATTGTGAAACGATGGTTTGTTGCTTTGCTGACCGTTTTGTTGATTGTAATTTCAGTTGTTCCTACAATGTTTGCCGCAAGTGCGGGTAACGTTAAATTAACGTATTGTTATTGGGGTAATCCGGCGGAGGATAAAGTTTTGAAAGCCGCTTTTAAAGATTTCGAAGCCGCCCACCCCGGCATCACGGTTTCACCGATGTACATTCCGGGAGATATCAGCGGCACCGAATATGCCGCTAAGATTAAAGCTTTAGCCCAGGCCGGAGAATTACCCGACCTTGGCTATTTTAGGCCTGAACATTATGGCAATTGGGCCAGTAACGGACTTTTCCTTGACCTGGGTCCTTATATTAAAAAGGATAAATTGGAAAATTCCGTTTTACCCCAAGTTTGGCTGAAAGTGAACAATAAAATTTATGGATCCTATACGGCAGCTGAATGCCAGGTGCTCTTCTATAATAAGGAAGTACTGCAAAAAGCGGGAGTTCCCTTACCGCCAACCGACTATACCAAAGGCTGGTCCTGGGACCAATTTGTTCAGTATTGCAAGAAAATTACCATCGATAAAGCCGGCAAACATCCCGGCGAAGACGGATTCGATCCCGCGCAAATCGCCCGCTATGGCGTAAGTTATCAACTCTGGTCGGCAATGCTTCTTCCGGCAATATGGAGCAATGGCGGTGACTTCATGTCCGCGGACGGGAAACAATTTATGCTGGATAAACCGGCGGCGGTGGAAGTCTTCCAGAAAATCAGCGACTTAATCAATAAAGAACATGTCTTTGCATATACCAATCCTTCCTCCACCTCGGGAGCGGGATTACCTGCTCCGCCGGTCATGCTGGCCAACGGTCAACTCGGCTTTTATGTTACCGGACAATGGGAATTGCTTGATTTGGCCCAAATGAAATTCCCGCTGGGAGTCGGCGCATTACCAATCTTTAAAAAACCGGCCCAATTGTATGTTAGCGGCGCCTCGGTTATTTTTAAATCGACCAAACATCCCAAAGAAGCCTGGGAACTGCATAAATGGATGCTTACCCCCGATAAGACCCTGGATTTATATACTTCCGGTCTATGGATGCCTACCAAGGCTTCTTGGTATAGTGATCCCGCTGATTTGAAAAAATGGATCAACAATCCGGTTCATCCGGCAGGGTTTAAAGAGGCGGTTGTGGATTCGATGAAGATTGCCCGGATCAACCCGGAGACCCGTATTAAGAATTATCCTCAAATTTGGGGCGAGGCTGTTACTCCGGAAATGGAGCTGATTTGGTTAGGCAAGAAAACTGCCGCCGAAGCAATGAAAGCAGCGAAAGAAAAAGTTTTAAAAGCAAAATTGAACCAAGGGAACTATTAAGAAATGATAACACGGATGAAAAGAAACTTATAGAGTTTGTGAAAAGAAAAACTGAGACGCCCGAAGAGACGTCTCAGTTTTTCTAAAAGGCTGAGTGAATGAAAGGATGAATTCCATGGGCTTAGAACAGAAAGCCATAAAATCAGAAGATTTAGCCGCCGGAAGACGGAATTCCCGTTCCAGACAGCAAAACTTATGGGGCTGGTTGTTAATTAGTCCGGCTGTTCTTGGGCTCTCGATATGGGTTTTCTTCCCTCTGGGGCTTAGTTTGGTAGCCAGTTTCTGGCATTGGGACATGTTGATGCCGCCAAGTTTTGTCGGTTTGGAAAACTATGCCGCAATGTTTCACGACCAGTTATTTTGGCAATCGGTAGGGGTTACTCTTTATTTTACAGTGATTGGAATCCCTTTGCAAATTGTGGTGGCATTTTTGGCCGCTTTGCTGCTAAATGCCAAAGTGCGGGCCATGGGTTTTTTCAGGACGCTTTATTACCTGCCTTCGCTTTTGCCCATTGCCGTCACTTCCGCATTATGGTTATGGCTTTACAACAAACAATTCGGTCTGTTTAATTTGATTCTTCAAAAATTCGGGTTGCCTCCCGGAGAATGGATTTTCGGTCTGGAAACGGTTATCCCCAGTTTTATTATCATGAGTATTTGGGGAATCGGGAATACGATTGTCATTTTTTTGGCGGGCCTTCAGGGTATACCCCAGGAATTGATGGAGGCCGTGGCGATTGATGGAGGTAAAGCCTGGCACCGTTTCCGCCATGTCATTTTACCCTTGACCAGCCCGGTTATATTTTATAATGTCGTGATTGGAATCATCGGTGGTTTGCAAACATTCACCCAACCCTATCTGATGACAAATGGCGGACCGGCCAACGCCTCCCTGTTCTATGTATTGCATTTATACCGCAAGGCATTTATGTTTTCGGATATGGGTTATGCATGCGCTATGGCCTGGTTTCTGTTTATCATCACGGCCGTCATTGCCGGACTCATATTCAAGAGTTCAACATTATGGGTGTTTTATGAGGGAGATGGGAAAAAATGATCAGTAAACATCAGAAATGGGTTACCAGGCCTTTCATATATCTATTGCTGATTTTAGGGGCTTTATTCACAGTTTCGCCTTTTCTTTGGCTGGTGCGGAGTTCGTTCATGACCATCCAGGAGATCTTTTCAATGCCTCCCAAACTGTTGCCCGCTGTTCCCCAGTGGCAAAATTATGTCAACGTTTTTACGACATTGCCTTTTGCGCGTTTTTTTCTTAATACTGCGGTTATTGTTGTACTCAATGTTATTGGGGCCTTATTAAGCAATACCATCATGGCTTATGCGTTTGCCCGGATTAATTTCCGGGGGCGGACTCTGATGTATAGCCTTTGTTTGGCAACATTAATGTTACCGACAACGGTTACCATGATTCCTTTATTTATTGAATGGAAATACCTCGGCGGCCTAAATACATTTGCGCCTTTGTATGTACCGGCTTTTTTCGGGAATGCGTTCTATATTTTCATGCTGCATCAGTTTTTTAAGACCATCCCGGTAGAGTTCGACGAGGCGGCCTTTGTGGATGGAGCCAATTATCCGCAAATTATCGCTAAAATTATTATACCGGTAGCCAAACCGGCCCTGGCGGTGGTGGCTATCTTCAGTTTTTTAAACGCTTGGAATGATTTTATGGGCCCCTTACTTTATTTGAATGATCAAGCCAAATTTACCCTATCGTTAGGGTTGAAGATGTTCTTGTCCATGTTCCGGGCGGAATGGAATACCTTAATGGCCGCTTCGACTTTGGCGGTACTGCCGTTAGTTGCTTTATTCTTCATGGCGCAGCGTTATTTTATCGAAGGCTTAACCATGGGTGGCGTAAAGGGCTGAACCTATTATCAATGGGATTGGAGCAAATGATGATGAACAACAAAAAAACGATTTCACCTCCTTTAAAAGATATTAAGATCAATGATCATTTTTGGACGCAAAGGCAGGAACTGATAGCGGATGTTGTAATCCCTTTTCAATGGGATGTTTTAAATGACAATATTTCCGGTAGCGAACCCAGCCATGCCGTGGAAAACTTTAAAATTGCCGCCGGGGAGTCAAAGGGTGAATTTCATGGAATAGTCTGGCAGGATAGTGATGTCGCCAAATGGATCGAAGCCGCCAGTTATAGTTTAGTGTCATATCCAAATCCAAAATTGGAGAAAATTATTGATGATGCCATTGAGATTATGGCCAAAGCCCAACAGCCGGACGGGTATCTAAATACATACTATACCGTGGCTAAACCGGAGCTGCGGTGGAAAGATTTTTCATTCGGACATGAGCTATACTGCGCCGGACATTTAATGGAAGCGGCGGTTGCTTATTATCAAACAACCGGGAAACGACAATTTTTGGATATTATGTGCCGTTACGCCGATTATATCGATTCGGTGATGGGACCGGAAGAACATAAAATGAAAGTCTATTGCGGGCATGAAGAGGTCGAACTTGCCCTGGTCAAATTGTACCGGGTGACGGGCAATGAACGATATTTGGCGTTAAGCCGGTATTTTATCGATGAACGCGGCAAAAAGCCTTGCTTTATGTTGAACGAGCCGACTTTCGGCAATAACGTAAATACCAAATGGTTCGATTTGACGTATCGTCAGGCCCATGCGACGGTTCGGGAACAAACCAAAGCTGAAGGTCATTCGGTCCGGGCCATGTATTTATATACGGCTATGGCTGATTTGGCGCTGGAAACCGGTGATGAATCTTTACAGAACGCCCTTCGGACTTTGTGGGACAATCTGATTCATTACCGGATGTACATTACCGGCGGAATTGGTTCCCAGGGACATGCCGAGCGTTTTACCTTTGATTATGACTTGCCCAATGACAGCGCCTATGCGGAAACGTGCGCTTCCATCGGGTTGATTTTTTGGGCCCAACGACTGTTATGGCTGGATGTGGATGGCCAATACGCCGATATTATGGAAAAAGCCCTTTATAATGGAGCGCTCAGCGGCATATCCCAAGACGGCAAAAAATATTTCTATGTGAACCCGCTCGAAGTATACCCCGAAGCGATTGTTTCCAGGTACGACCTGCAGCATGTCAAAACCGAAAGGCAGCAATGGTTCGGGTGTGCCTGTTGCCCCCCCAATATTGCCAGATTGATCAGTTCGCTGGGCCAATATATTTACTCACAAAACGGGGCTGAGATTTATACTCACCTGTACATTGGAAACGAAGCCCAATTCGATGTTAATGGAAATAAAGTGTCGATCCGGCAAGAAACCGATTATCCGTGGGAGGGGAAAGTGATTGTTTCATTAGGGGCAGAGCATCCCCTGGAGTTTACTTTGGCGTTGCGGATTCCGGGGTGGTGCAAGCAATATCAGCTTCACATCAATCATGAATCCATCCAATCGCCTGCCCTGGAAAAAGGATATTTAAAATTGAGACGGCTCTGGAACCCTGGGGACCGGATCGAACTGACTCTGGATATGCCGGTTGAATTGATCCAGGCCAATCCGAAAGTCCGGGCAGCTTCCGGTAAAGTCGCCATTCAACGGGGGCCGATCATCTACTGCCTGGAAGAAATTGATAACGGTAAAGATTTATGGGATGTTTCAGTTGGGAAAAACGTTCAATTTGAGATGGAATTCAGCGAAGAACTTGACAAAGTACCCGTCATTAAGGGAAAAGCCTTCCGTTCGGACTGCGCCTCGTGGGAAAATATTCTGTACCGCCCGGCGGATGAAAAGTTGAAAGAAGTAGATTTTCAGGCAGTTCCGTATTATTTGTGGGGTAACCGCAAACCGGGTGAAATGCAGGTATGGCTGCGGCTGGTGAATCGAAAATCTGAATAAGTAAATGTTATTTGCAAGGAGTTTGGGATGAATATAAATTTCTAAATGTCTTTATGGAATTGGGATCTCGTTGTATACTTAAATATGGATCTATATCCTATCTCAGTGAGCCCTTTCGGAGGAATAAACGCTGGTGGAATTCCATCAAAGAGATCAATATGGGCTACAATCCTTGCCATTAACGATGGTTCGGATTGAAGATCAATTTTGGAACCCTCGGTTGAAAAATAACCGAGAGGTTTCTTTGTTTTCCCAGTACCAATATTTAGTAAAAAGCGGCGCGCTTGAAAATTTTAAAAATGCCGGTAACAGAAACAATGGCAAACGGGTTTTTCAGGGGCTTTATTTTGCCGATTCCGATGTTTATAAATGGTTGGAGGCAGCCAGTTTTTCCATCATCAATGACCCTGATGCCAGGCTGGACAATTTGATGGATGAAACGATTACTCTCATTGCTGCGGCTCAGGAAGAAAACGGTTATCTGAACAGCTATTTTCAACTGGTTGAGCCGGATAAAAAGTTCACCAATTTTGGGATTTGCCACGAACTATATACCGCCGGACATCTCCTGCAGGCGGCGGTGGCTCATTATTATGCCTCCCGGAGAACCTCATTGCTCAATATTGCTATGCGCCTGGCCGATCATTTGGTCCGGGTTTTCGGCCCCGGTAAACTTGAAGCCATTGACGGACACGCGGGAATTGAAATGTCCCTGGTAGCCCTTTACCGTTTGACGGGTACCGGAAGTTATTTGGAGTTGGCCGAATTTTTTATCGATCGACGGGGAGAAGCTGATTCTCCTCTGCGGAAAGAGTTGCTTTGTTTGGATGAAATCGGCGGTAAACTTGGACAGCCCGGCCAAAACAATGAAAAGCATTATGGTACCTATGAACAATATGATGGCCAGTATGGCCAAGACCATCTACCAGTCCGAAGCCAGCGCGAGGTTGTCGGTCATGCTGTCCGGGCCATGTATCTTTATTGCGGCATGGCGGATGTGGCGGTTGAAACGGGAGATTCAAGTTTATGGGTAGCATTGGAGCATCTTTGGCAGCATTTAGCCTCGCGGCGGATGTTTATCACCGGCGGCATTGGATCGACAAGGACCAATGAAGGATTCACCTGTGATTATGACCTGCCCAACGATAGTTCTTGCGCCGAGAGCTGCGCGGCTATCGGCCTCATCATGTGGAACCAGCGGATGCTGCAAGTTACGGGAGATAGCTGTTATGCGGACTTGATGGAAAGAGTTTTATATAATGCTTTATTGGTTGGGGTTTCCCTGGATGGCAAGAAATATTTTTATAATAATCCATTGCAAAGTAATGGCGACGATGCCCGGGAAGAATGGTATGAATGCGCTTGTTGCCCTCCGAACATAGCACGCCTGCTGGCTTCCCTCAACTCCTATATTTACCTTTGGAATCGTGCTCTTTTGGTGATTAATCTTTATATCCAAAGTACCTTGGAAACTTCCTTGATAACGGGAGAAAGGCTTTGCTTTCATCAAGACACCCGGTATCCCTGGGAAGGTAAGGTCAAGTTTACCTTGGAAGTGGAACGTCCGGTGAAAATCAGCCTAATGTTCCGTGTTCCCCAATGGTGTGGCGGTTACCAGTTATCCGTAAATGGTATTCCCCAAAGTGTTTCCCCGGAAAAAGGCTATGGGGTCGTTGAACGCATATGGGACAGCGGCGATCAGGTGGAATTGAATATGGAAATGCCCATTCAAAGGATATCCGCCCATCCCGCAGTATCCCAGGATTTTGGGAAAATCGCCTTGCAACGCGGTCCCCTCGTCTATTGCCTGGAAGATGCGGATCATCAAGTTCCGGTGGATCAAATCTTGTTACCTTCCAATATGCCGCTCCAAGAACATTTTATCGCGGATTTATTGGGAGGAGTCGTGGTCATTGAGGGCGGTGCATTAAAACCCAACCTCCGGAATTGGGATGGGTTGTTATACCGCCCCGAAATTCCTGCTACAGAGTATGACCGGACGCCAATCCGGGCAGTTCCCTATTATTGCTGGGGCAATCGGGAAAAAGGGGCCATGACGGTTTGGATGTTGGAAAAGTGAGGGGATGTAACGAAGAAAATAAGTCGGTAGAGATTAAAAGCGTATTAAAATTAAATACGGGCTGGTCCCGTTGATTCCCTGATCACTAATTGGGGCCGTAACTCAAAGATTCTTGGGGGGTCGTTTTTTCCTTTAATTCTATTGATCAAAATATTGGCAGCTATCTTTCCCATCTCTTCTTTGGGTATAGCAATTGTTGATAATCTAGGCACACAGTAAGAGGCCACTGAGTCGTCAAAGCCGATTACCGATATAGTCCCAGGAACATCAAAACCGGTATCAATTAGAGATTTCATAATACTCAACGCCATTAAATCATTATACGCTAAAATTGCAGTAATTTCGGGGTTGTGCCCCATAAGTTCTTTGGTCAATGAATAAGTTTCGACTTCGGAGAATGAAGTGCCAAATGCCAGACATTTTTGATTTATATTCAAACCGGAAGTTTCTAGCGCTTTTTGATAACCTAGCAAACGTAAACGGGTTGATTCACTATTTTGAACGCCGATAAATCCGATTTTGTTATGGCCGTAAGCAATCAGATGAGTAACGGCATCATAACTGCCTTGAATATCATCAATGATCACACAATCGATAAAATCAAGTTTTCGGGCGCCTGCCAAACCAACAACGGGAATACCGGCTTCCAAAAAAGGTTGAATAACTTCTTCCCGGGCGAGTTCCCAGGAAAGGGCGATGATGACCCCATCGACTTGAGTTTCAATCAACATTTTTTGATAATAGTCTACTTTTCCGGAATTACCTTCGCTATTGCATACAAAAACCCCAAAATTATTTTGAAAAGCGATGTCTTCAACGCTTTTAACGATTTGTGGAAAAAAAGGATTCACAATGGTTGGAACCAAACATCCTATGAGGTGAGTACGTTTTTTGGAGAGAGCTCTAGCTAACCGGTTAGGATGGTAATTTAACTCCTGAGTTGCTTGGAGTACCCGGCTGGTTAGTTTCTCGCTTACTTTGCAGCTTTGGTTAATTACTGCGGATACTGTTGCTACTGAAACCCCCGCTTTTTTAGCTACATCACGGATTGTTGCCAAATTCAGAAAACCTCTTTTAACAGTTTAGTCGTTATTTCGGCAGTAGTTCACAAATCCCTTCTCCATCAATAAATTTTATTCCTTGGTTATAAAGAGCTTACCGGCAAACTGTTAAGCTAAAATCCGGAAAAGATTATTTTAATAAAAAGGAATATTAAAGAATATAAAGAAATATATGGTAATAAAATCTAACCGGTTTGAAAATCAAAACTATTTTTGTTCTTCTGTGGTTCCTGATGATTTGAGAATGTCGCGTTCTAAATAAAATGGTGTGAACGATTGTTTTTGAACCGGTTTGAAAGGAGGCGGTTGGAATCCTATTGAATGGGTCCCTGAGTGCAAGTTCCGGCGGGAAGGTGTTTCATTGAAAATCTATTTTTCTTTTTGAATTACTCCAACTTGAATGGAATCCATAATTTTTTAAACTTCTATTTCCTCTATAAAAGCTTCCGGAAGATTGATGAGAGCGAAGAGTACAAGATAGAAAGGAGAAAATTATGAAAAGAGAAACAGAGATCACTTTATTGCATTCAATTAACCGAGTTATAGTTCCTATTGTAATTGTTATTTTTATTTCAACAATATTTATTTTGCTTATCACGCAACAAGTTTCCGGATGCGCTCTTTCCAATAGCTATTTTAACGTTCAAACAGGATCCTATGGTGAGATATCCTCGTTGAAATTGACCGGAGATACTTATGCAACGGATTATGTAATGAACGCTACCAACAGCCCGAATCAGAATACATCGGAACATGAGTGGGTTGGTGAGCTGATGTTCACTTACAGGCTGGGAACGGGTTCGTGGACTAAGGCGTTTACGAACAAGTCGGGCGATGTGAGAACTCAAAGCCAGAGCGGTAATACGGTAACCGTCACTTATCAGAATTCCGCCAACTCACAAGGTATCAAAAATTTCAAGCTGGTTGAAACCTATTCCTTGGTTAATGATTACTTTTACTGGCAAATTACCTTGACCAACACCGGCAGCCAGAGCATAGAGTTCGGCGATATCGGCCTGCCGCTTCCTTTCAATGAAATATGGCCGAACGAGGAGATATATGAGACAAGAACCATCTGGCATTCCTTTACCGGTAAAAATTCTTCCTATATTTATGTTACCAGGCCAAGCGGTGTGGGGCCGTTTCTATTGATGACACCCAATACCTCCACAGGCGCTGGTTTTGAATATCAGGACCATTGGCGGGTAGCGGAACACCCTGAAAGTACAGCTTGGTGCCAAGACCAAGCCGGTTGGGCCAACGGATTGAATGTCTTTTATATCAATTCCAGCGTAATCAAAAGCACCAACAGAGGTTATCTTCCCAATACAAGCACGATTCTTTCATCCGGGCAAAGTAAAACCTATGCTTTTAAATTTTTCAAGGTGGCCGACCTGAATGCGATGAAAGACAGGATATATAGTGAAGGACTTATTGATTTCAATGTGGTACCGGGCATGATCGTCCCTACGAATCAGACGGCAAAGTTTGATCTTCATACTTCCCAAACGATTTTATCGGTAACTGCCCAGTATCCTTCCGAAACTACGATTACTTTCCTTGGAACGGTAGCGACTAACCATAAGATTTACCAGCTGACCATGAGTCATTTGGGCCAGAACAACATTACCATCAATTACGGCAATGGCCTGACTACGACCTTGCAATTCTATGTTATCGAACCAATTGATACGGCCATTCAAAGGCATGCCACTTTCATGGTCCAGAACCAGCAGGTGAATGATTCGTCCAAATTTTATTACAAAGTATTTGATGACTGGATGATGGACACGAAGTCCAAAAGAAATAATTTTAGCGGTTATATGGGTTGGGGAGATGACTGGGGTTATACTCATGGAGAATTTTTGGCCGAAAAAAATGCATTAACCCCGGTGGCATCGGAAGTGAATGCATTGGACCAGTACCTTGAGACTTGTATCTGGAATACGATCATGAACGGCCATCATACGGACTACAAAGTTCATGACTGGTTTAGACAAACTCCGTATACCGACGACATGGCGCGCGCATTTGCCTACCCTCATGTCTCCAATACTTATTTCAGCATGTACAAGATAGCCAAATTGCATCCCAATTTGGTGTCCTACATTAATCCAAGGACGACATATCTGTTGAGGGCCTACAATATTTATATGGTCGGAGCATCCCTCAGCCCGGGCACGGGTTTGATGGGCGAATCAACCGCTCCTGAATTGGTGGCGGCTTTACGGGATGAGGGATATACCACTGAAGCGAACAGTGTAATAGCCCGGATCAATACCAAATATAATAATTTCAGGAACACCAAATATCCTTACGGATCCGAGTATAATTATGATAATACCGGTGAAGAAGCGGTTTATACCTATGCAAAAATGAACAATAACAGCACGATGATGTCGAAAATCAATGACAAGACCAGAGCCTGCCGCGGCACCCAGCCGGTCTGGTATTATTATGCCAATCCGGTTACGATCTGCGGTGAAAACTGGTGGAATTTCCAATATTCCGTCTCGCTGGTAGGCTATTGCATGGATGACTGGCTTCGGAATTATTCAACCACTTCGGAAACAGATCAGCGCCTGTCTTATGCGGCTAAAATTGCAGGCATAAGCACTATCAATTCGGGCCAGATCGACTCTGATCCCGCCAATATAGGAACTGTGGCTTGGACTTACCAGGCGGAGAAAGGCAATATATACGGCGGAACCGCTGAGAGCGGGACTCTTCACAATGGATGGAGGCAGATGTCGGGTGAGGCTGATTTGGGTCTCTTCGGGGCCATCAGGATTTTAAGTTCGGATGTGGCGGTTGACCCGATCTTCGGTCTCTACGGTTATGGCTGTGATGTTACCCAAAGCGGTTCCAACTATGTTATTACACCCAAGGATGGCATCTTTAAACGCCTGAATTTGATAACTCAAAAATTTGGGATGGCACTGGAGCAAGATCAATATACTGCGGCGACAGTAGCGACGACTAAGGATTATGTTGAATTCACCTTGAAAAATCAGGAAACGGCGGTACACACCACGAAAATAATCTTTTCAGGCCTTGCCGCAAACGCTTACGATATTTTGGTAAACGGAACGAAGGTAGGGGCCGTCAATGCATACAGCGGTCAAAATACGGTTGTTTATATCAATGTCGGAACGGCTTCAACCTATGGTGTTAAATTACAAAAAGGCTCTGGAACGGTAAGTGATCTGATAGCATACTATCGGTTGGATGAAACAAGTGGAACGTCAGCAGCGGATTCATCCGGCAACGGCAAAAATTCAACTTTAAATGGCGGCGTTTCCTGGACGGCGGGAAGAAATGGAAACGCAGTCAGTCTCAATGGCAGTGACGGATATGTAAGTATGCCGGCGGGTATTATGAACGGTCTCAATGATTTTACCGTCGCCAGCTGGATTAGGCTAAACAGCAATAGCACTTGGAACCGGATCTTTGATTTCGGGACCGGAACTACGGTATATATGTTTTTGACCGGAAGCGCCGGTTCAGTACCGCGGTTTGCTATAACTACCAACAGCAATGGTTCTGAACAGCAGATTAACGGGACGTCGGCTTTATCGACGGGCATTTGGACCCATGTGGCGGTTACCCTCTCGGGAACGACCGGAACGCTTTATGTCAATGGAGTTCAGGTTGGTCAAAATGCCAATATGACACTGAAACCCTCCAGTCTGGGCAATACCACCCAGAATTATATTGGGAAGTCCCAGTGGTCGGATCCTTATTTGAATGGGCTTGTCGATGAGTTTCGAATATACAACAGGGCACTCAGCGCTTCTGAAGTTTTAAGTTTAGCCCAGTAATTGCCAGATTTATCCCGTTATTCTTCTTTTTGTTGAAAAACGGAAGGAAGGCTTTTGAGCCTTCCTTCCGTTTTGGGAAGAGTTCATTCATTTTTAAATGAAAAAGTTATAAATATTATTTTCACAGGAGGAATTTAAAAGCGGGCTGAGAATAATTAAGATACATTTCTAACCGGTTAGATTTCGACGCGGAGAGGGGTTCTTTTAAAAATGAAAAAGGCGAAATGTATCATTGAGAAGGATTATTCGATTGGCACAACCAGTCCGCGACTTTTCGGCTCATTTATAGAGCATTTGGGCAGAGCAGTTTACAGCGGGATATATGAACCCGGACATCCAAGTGCAGACGGGCAAGGGTTTCGGGGCGATGTCTTGGAATTGGTGAAACAATTGAAGGTACCGATTATCCGTTATCCCGGCGGCAATTTTGTTTCCGGATATGATTGGACCGATGGCATCGGTCCGCTGGCTGGCCGTCCAATCCGGTTGGATTTGGCCTGGAAATCGGTGGAGACCAACCAGATCGGCATCGATGAATTTGCCGACTGGTGTAAGAAGGCTAATTCCGAAGTGATGGAGGCTGTGAATCTGGGTACGGGTACTCCGGCCGATGCCGGCCATTTGGTAGAGTACTGTAATCATCCCGGGGGGACCTATTGGAGCGATTTGCGGCGTAAGAACGGGCATGAGCAGCCCCACCAGATCAAGGTTTGGTGCCTTGGCAACGAGATAGACGGTCCTTGGCAGATTTGTCACCTCTCTGCGGATGATTACGGCAGGAAAGCTTTGGAAGCCGCCAAAATCATGCGCTGGGTGGATCCGAATATTGAATTGGTGGCGTGCGGCAGTTCCAATACGGAAATGCCGACTTTCCCGGAATGGGACCGGACTGTTTTAGAGTATTTATATGATCAAGTGGATTTTATTTCCCTTCACCGTTATTATGGATCGGATGATAACGATAATTTGGGCGATTTTTTGGCTTCGTTTATGGATATGGATAATTTCATTCACACCCTTGAGGCGACGGCCGATTATGTGAAAGCCAAAAAACGTAGTAAAAAAACAATGAATTTGTCTTTTGATGAGTGGAATGTATGGGCAAATCGGCGGGCTGCTTTTACTACCTGGGATCAGGCGGGGGCTCGTCTGGAACAGGTTTACAATTTAAGCGATGCTCTATGTTTCGGAGGTCTTATTTGTTCTCTGCTCAATCATGCCGATCGGGTTCAAATGGCGTGCCTGGCTCAATTGGTGAATGCAATTGCTCCGATTTACACTCAGCCCGGCGGGATGGCTATCAAACAGAGTATTTTTTATCCGTTCCAGCAAGTATCAACTTATGGCAGGGGCCAGGTTCTAAAACCTTTAATAAATTGTCCGAAATTTAATTCGAAAAGATATGGAGATGTTCCAGTGCTACAATCAGCGGTAGTTTTGAATCAAGAAGCCGGTGAAGTCAGTATCTTCGTATTAAACTGCGACCAACAAGATGATGTGGAAGTTTCATTGGATTTTAGATCGTTTGGCCGCGTGAATTCTATAGAACACGTGGTATTAAAAGGAAATGATCTTTCTGCAACCAATAGTTTTCAAGAACCGGAAAAAGTAAAGCCGGTCTCTCTTGGGATAACAGGGCTTCAAACCAATCAAGTTGACGTTGTTTTGCCTAAATTATCTTGGAACATGCTGCGTTTTAAGATTTAAATTGAAATTGAAGGTGAGAATTTGAGCCATAGTGTATTTAAATGGACTACGGTGATTGCTGTCATTTTGTTGGCAATAGCAAGCATGGCGGCTCGGCCAAAAAAGAATATTATCCCCATAGCCGCGGTCGCGGAACCAAGAGGGAATTTAGATGCGATTACCCGGGACCTCACAGGCGATCTCAATGTTCATGATCCCGTGATTGCGCGTCAAGGGAGTCATTGGTACATATTCTCAACCGGATATGGTATTCGCATGAAAACCTCAACGGATGGCATCCATTGGAGGGATATAGGCCACGTGTTAGAAAGTCAGGATTGGCAGAGAAAATTTGTTCCCAGCGTCAACAACAATTTATGGGCGCCGGATATTTCTTTATATAGAGGGCATTATTACCTTTTTTACAGCAAATCGATATTTGGGACCAACCGATCTGTCATTGGTCTGGCTTTGAATGAGACTTTAGATCCCGACAGCCCTGACTACGCTTGGAAGGACTTAGGACCCGTGATAAGTTCGGATTCCTCCATGGATTATAATTGCATCGATCCCAATTTAGTTATTGACCTGCAGGGCGAACCATGGTTGAGTTTCGGGTCGTTTTGGACCGGGATTAAATTGACTAGGTTGAATTCATCCACCATGAAACCCAATCCCGGCGAACCGGTCCGGTCCATTGCTGGCAGGCCGGGGGAGAATAATGCCATTGAAGCGCCTTTTTTGATATACAGGAATGGATACTATTATTTGTTTGTTTCTTTCGATCATTGCTGCCGGGGTGTCCAAAGCGACTATAAAATTATGGTGGGACGTTCCAAAAACATCGCGGGACCTTATTCCGATAAACAAGGAGTTTCAATGATGGAAGGCGGGGGGACTTTAATCGATGCCGGGAATGAACGTTGGAAAGGGCCCGGACACTGTGCTGTGTATCAATCGGGCGGGACCACGATTTTAGTAAATCATGCTTATGATGCTTTGAATAATGGAGCCTCAACCTTACAGATTAGGCCTTTGCATTGGGATCAAGACCAGTGGGCATATTTATAACGATTAACCCCCAGCTTTTGAGTGGTACATTGTAAACGATTAACAAATATCGATAGGATGTACTCTGTTCTATGAAAATATTATCAATTAGAAATAACGGAACATCATATTTGAAAATGTCAATAGATATTTGCTGAAATTTATTTAAAAATATTTTATAACGAAGGAAGGAAAAAAGCAAATGACCAGGAAATGTTTAATCGATTAAATTAAATCGGGTTGGAATTTATGCCAAATATTAAAGAAATCTCAAAATTAGCCGGAGTATCAACGGCGACTGTCTCCAACGTACTGAATAATTCTCCTAAGGTAACGGTAGAGACCCGTGAAAAGGTCTTGAAAGTTATCCAGGAGACACAGTATCATCCGAATACCATTGCCAAAAGTTTGAAAGTCAAACGCACCAATACAATCGGCGTTATTTCCGAAGATATAACGGTTTTTAACACTCCGGATATAATTGATGGTATTGATGAATACACTGAAAATTGGGGTTTTCATATTATTCTTAACAACTTGAGGTTATACAAACGACTTGGCAATCATTATAGCCAGACTCCTAAATATCGCGCCTTGATAGCGGATACGGTCCAAATTTTATTAAACCGGCAAGTTGATGGAATGATTTATATAGGAGCCCATTCCCGGGATGTATCCGATATTATCGGGGAAATCTCGGTTCCGGTGGTTTATGCTTATTGTTATTCGTTATCCGGAATTCATTATTCCGTCAATTATGATGACGAAGAAGGGGCTTATAACGCTATCAAGTATTTGATCGGACATGGTCATAGCAAAATCGGTGTTATCAGCGGACTATATGATTCTTTTCAAAGCCAGGCGCGGTTTAAAGGATATCAACGGGCGTTATATGAATATAATTTATTATTCAACCCGGCTTATCTAAAAGCTGGCAATTGGGAGCAGGAATCCGGTTACCTCTTGGGTAAGGAATTGCTGAGTTTGCCTGACCGCCCGACAGCCATTTTTGCAATGAATGATTTAATGGCCGGCGGTGTTTTCGATGCAGCGGGGGAATTGGGAATTTCAATACCGGGTGAACTTTCTTTGGTCGGTTTTGATAATCGCGACTGTAGTAAGTTCTTTGTACCCCGGCTTACAACAATGGGTTTGCCTCTCAATGAAATCGGTAAAAAAGCCGCTGAAATTATTATTCATTTGATTACCGATCCTCCGGTGAATGGAGAGATGAAAGATTATCGGCTGAATTGCCAATTGGTCGAAAGACAATCCGTTGCCAGTATCTAAATCCTGAATGATTGTCTCAACTACGGGGCTTTAACCGGCGGTGGCTGAGTCTTGAAGGAAAAGTTTGCGATATTTAAAAATTTAATCGATTAAATTATCGTTCCTGGCTATTTATCGATGAATTTGGATTGCTTTCAATCATTGGAACGGCATTTGTAAATCGTTTAGGTAGTTATCCCTGCGTATCTGAAGCTTGGCAAGACCGGGGTTAATTCAGAAGAAGGGGGGTGGGAAAAAGCTGTTCAAAAGGTTTCGGTATATTAACCGATCAAAATCCTTTAACCCTTCAATACCCTTTTGAATTGCCCATAACCAATATGAGTCAAGAGTTCAAAAAAATAAAAGGGAGGAAGTATAATGAAACAACTTCGACGATTATTTATTGTGGTATTGATTGTCGTGCTCGTTGTTATCTCAGCCAATGCTTTTGCCGCAAAAGCAGAAATTACTTACATGGCCTGGTATAATACGACCGAGTCTGAAGCGGCGGATATTCAAAAATCACTGGATAAATTTAATTCATCTCAGGATAAGGTTCATGTTACCCTGATTGCCGTCAGCTGGAATGACTATAATACGAAATTAAATACTATGGCTGCCGCAAAACAATTGCCGGATTGCTGCATGATGAATGAAGCAATGACCATTCGGTACGCTGCTGCAGGTATTTTAGCCGATGTAAGCGATATGTATCCGGCCAGTGAAGCACCGTTAAAATCCCTTGCTTTTACATACAAGGGTAAGGTGGTAGGATACAGCAGCGCCAATGAAGTTTTGGTTACTTATTATAATAAAAAATTATTTGACGAAGCCAAGGTCTCATACCCTCCTGCAAGCGCCGATAAAGCTTGGACTTGGAAAGAATTTGTGGATGTAGCCAAAAAGCTCACCAAGGATAAAAATGGCAAGACCCCCAACGATCCCGGATTTGATCCCAAGAATATTGTGACTTACGGCGCCGATTTTAATCGGTTGGCCTGGATATGGCCGGTTATGGCGGTTTCCAACGGCGGCGGTATTATGAATTCCGACGGACAGAAGTTATTACTGGGAACACCTCAGACCATTCAAGCACTTCAGGCTATTGCCGATCTTTATCTTAAAGATCGTGTCGCGCCTTCCGTAGGCGATAAAAACAATATGCCCAGTCTGGATGTGACATTATTAACCGGAAAAGTTGCGATGGCCGCCGGTTACGGTCAATGGGAGATTGGGGTGTCTTTAAAGAACTCCTTAAAAGACGGTCTGGTTTATGGTGTTGGTGTTCTTCCGAAGATGAAAAAAGCGGTGACCTACAATACAGGAGGACCTTTTGTCATTTTCAACAGTTCGAAGAATCTTGCTGCGACCAAGATCTTTATCAAATGGATGACCGATGAAGAAAACGAAGGAGCTTGGGGCCTTATCACCGGTGGTATCTGGATGCCTACCCACAAACAGTATTACGCCAATGATCAAATCATCAAAAAGTGGGCCGATAATTCCGTTCATCCTCCGTACGCCCAATATAAAACCGCTGTAGTTGATTACGCCATGAATAATGCGGTTCAAGTACCATGGTACTATTTCCCAAGTTTTGATAAGTTAAATGACTTAATCGATTCCGGTATGGATCAAGTTTGGAACGGCAAATTAACAGCCAAACAATACATTACCACGATGTTGCCGAAAGTAAAGAAATTATTCGAAGAAAACAGACCGAAGTAAATCGGATTTTTGTTACGAAATCCCCTTTCGCCATTCCGTGCGAAAGGGGAAAATAAGTAAAAAAGGATATTCTCGGCGCACGTGTTGTGCATTTTAGGTATCGATAAATCCGTTTTGTAATTTTTGAGAAAACAAGATCGCTATGTTTTTAGTCAGGAGTGAGTGAGCAATGAATAAACGAATCAACACGAGTATTATCGCTTATGCTTTTTTAACCCCGGCTATTTTGGGATTGATACTTTACACTTTTCTACCCATTCTGGGAGTTATCATCATCAGTTTGACCAATTGGTCGGGATTGGAGCCGCCGACCTTCAACGGGTTACAAAATTATATTGATATTTTTACGACGGATTTTTATTTTCAAAGTTCGGTCGTTTCAACGTTATATTTTGCTTTAGGTGCTGTTATTACAGGTATTATCTATTCTTTTTGCATCGCCCTCATGCTTAACCCACCTATCCCGGGACGGGGGATCTGGCGCTCAATTTTTTTCCTCCCTTATGTTGTACCGGTAATCGGCACAAGCGTCGTTTGGTCCTGGATGTATGAAGCGAACTTTGGAGTTTTTAATTATATATTGAATTGTTTTGGGTTTGACAAGATTCAGTGGCTTTCGGATGAAAATTTTGCAATGCCTTCCATCATCCTGATGATCGTCTGGATGAGCGGAAACCTGATAGTCATTTTTCTTGCCGGTTTGCAAGGGGTACCGAAAATGTACCTGGAAGCGGTGGAAATGGATGGGGGTAATCTATGGCACAAGTTCCGTCACATCACCATGCCGATGATGTCGCCGATTATCTTTTACAATTTCTTAATGAGCCTGATTACCAACTTGCAGGGATTTATACCGGCATACGCGCTCACCAAGGGCGGACCCAGTGATTCTACTTTACTAATGGTTTATCTGATCTACCGGGAAGGCTTCATGCGGAATAACTTCGGTCATGCCAGTGCTCTGTCCGTACTCTTTTTCGTTTTCATCGCCATCTTAACCGTCGTTGTCTTCGTAACATCACGTTTATGGACATTTTATGAAGCAGAGTGAGGGATAATCCAATGAAAAAAACAAGAAATTTATTATTAAGCGTTAACGTCGCATTAGGCGTTAATGCGCTGGCAGTCATTATTATCGCATTACTGGTTGTCTTTCCATTCTTTTGGATGGTAAGGTCCTCTTTCATGTCCAATTTGGAGATTAATCAATATCCTCCGCTTCTTTTGCCCAATTCTTGGCATTTTGAAAACTTTCCTTATACATTAAGTGTTTTCCCCTTCGGAAGATATTTCATAAATACCATGATCATCACTTTACCCTCCATTTTTGGGGTATTGTTGACTTCAAGCTTGGCGGCGTATAGCTTTGCCCGGCTGAATTTTCCTTTAAAAAAGTTTTGGTTCAGCTTGGTTATCGGGAGTATGCTGATGCCAAGCGCCGTCACGATTATTCCGATTTTTATGGCTTGGAGTACCGTCGGCCTTAGTAATAGCTATATCCCGCTTATATTCCCGGCTTTCTTGGGCGGAGGCGCTTTGAATATCTTTTTAATCCGTCAGTTTTTGATGACCATACCACGGGAATTGGATGAAGCCGCAGTTATGGATGGCGCGGGACATTTGCAGATTCTATTTAAACTATTGATGCCCCTCATTAAGCCGGTTTTAATAACCGTGGGTCTTTTTACATTTATTTTATATTGGAATGATGTAATGGGTCCGCTGATCTATATTTCAAGAAATGAAATGAATACAATTTCCCAGGCTTTGGCCAATTTTAAATCGGGTTTCGGCACGGATTGGAAGTCGATTATGGCCGCATCAACAATGTCGATCATTCCGAGCGTTATCTTGTATTTCCTCGGTCAAAAACACTTCGTAGAGGGCATCGTACTTACGGGGCTTAAATAAGATTACCCGATCAATCACCAAAAATAACTCGCGCGCGCGCATTAAGGAGACTTAAAACTATGAACGACAAACCTTCTTCCTATAAACGATTTAATGCCATACCTTTTCATCAAGTCACCATGGATGATCAATTTTGGAAACCCCGGATCGATAATAACCGTAGCATTTCAATACCGTATCAGTTTCATCAACTTAACTCAAGTGGAGTATTGGACAATTTCCGGCGTGTTTCTGGTCAGAAGGATGGAGAATATACCGGTTCTTTCTGGATGGACTCTGATGCTTATAAATGGTTGGAAGCGGCAAGCTACTCCATTGTTACCTTTCCTGATCCTCAAATCAATGCGTGGATTGATGAAGTCATTGCGCTCATTGGAAAAGCCCAGGAGGGGGATGGCTATTTAAATACATATTTCCAACTGGTAGAACCCGATAAAAAATTCACCAATTTGGGGATGTGTCATGAGTTGTATTGTGCGGGCCATTTATTTCAGGCAGCAACTGCCCATTATGCGGCAACAGGGAAAAAAAGTTTATTAGAAATTGCCTGCCATCTAGCCGACTGTGTTGACGCCAAATTTGGCGTCGGTAAGGAGAGGGGAATACCCGGACATGAAGTAATCGAAATGGGGTTGATTGGCCTTTACCGGGTGACAGGGGAAAAGCGTTATTTAAATTTGGCAAGCTTCTTTATAGAAGGGCGTGGAAATCCAAATTCAAGGCTGCGGGAGGAATTAGCCAGACTTGATAGGATTGCCGGCAAATTAGGAATACCGGGTCAGATTAATGAAAGATTTTTTGGTTCATATGAAAATTACGATGGCAGCTATGCCCAAGACCATTTGCCGGTTAGAGAACAAACCGCTGTGGTGGGGCATGCAGTCAGGGCCATGTACTTGTATTGCGGAATGGCAGATTTGGCAGCGGAAACGGGAGATCAAAGTCTCATAAAAGCTATGGAACGGTTGTGGCAAAATGTAACGACCCGCAGGATGTATATTACGGGAGGCATTGGCCCTACCAAGGAAAATGAAGGTTTCACCAGAGATTTTGATCTTCCCAATGATACGGCATACGCCGAAACATGTGCCTCCGTGGGTATGATTATGTGGAATCATAGGATGTCACAATTAACCGGCGAGGGGAAGTACGGGGATATCATCGAGAAAGTGCTTTATAATGGCCTTTTGTCCGGAGTATCCCTTGACGGATGCAAATTTTTTTACGATAATCCTTTGCAAAGTGATGGTACTCACCACCGTTGGGGTTGGTTTTGGTGTGCCTGCTGCCCGCCGAATGTATCAAGACTCTTAGCCTCGCTTGGAAATTACATTTATTTACAAGCCGAGGACGGAATTGTGGTAAACTTATATATTCAAAGCAAGGTAGAAACCAATTTACTTGGAGGCGAAAAGCTTACTCTCCACCAAGAATCAGGATTTCCTTGGGATGGGCGAATAAAGTTTACGATAGGAATTGAAACTTCGGTTATGTTTACTCTTTATTTGAGAATTCCAGCTTGGTGTGGCAGTTTTACGATCCAAGTTAACGGAAAAACAGTAGAAATGACATCTGAAAATGGATATGTTAAAATTCGGCGTAAGTGGATGCCAAATGATATTGTAGAACTGAATTTAGATATGCCGGTTGAACGGATAGCTGCACATCCGGCTGTCAATCAAGATTTAGGAAGAATAGCTCTTCAGAGAGGACCGTTGGTTTATTGCTTAGAGGAAGCCGATAATAGGGTTCCCGTCGACCAAATTATTTTACCGGCGAATGCTTTATTAACTGAAAGATTTGAAGCGGATGTTCTTGAAGGAATTACTGTTATTGAAAGTGATGCTTTAATACCCAATATATCCGATTGGGAAGGGGTATTATATCAACCGGCTTCCGCAAGACAATTGTTTGACAAAACTCAAGTCAAAGCAATACCCTATTATGCCTGGGATAACCGTAAACCCGGCAGAATGGTAGTTTGGATACCTGTAAAATAACAAAATTTTATAATTACAGATTCGGCAAATTGGCCTGATGAACTTCAACTTCTACTAAAGCAGGAGGGGTTTGAAGCATATTCCGAAGCTCATCTTTATTTGAGACTTGATCCATTTTATAACCTTTGATATGAAAGGCTTCGGCTAAAGTCCTTATGTCAGGCAATACCAAATCTGTACCAAAGGCCTTAAATCCTTCTTTGACCATTTTTTGGATTTCTAATCCGTAACATTGGTTTTTTAGGACAAAGACGGTTAAGGGCAATTGATAGCGTTCAATGGTGGTTAGCTCATTCATCGACATGAGAAAACCACCATCGCCTACAATGGCAATCACTTGTCTGTCCGGATTTTGCAGGCAGGCGGCAATGCCCGCCGGGATTCCCCCTCCCATGCTCCGCCAGTTGGTCGATATCCCCACTTGTTGGTGTTTGGCCAGAAAACCGAAATCAAACCAATAAACAAATTCCCCCACATCCAGGGTGATGATGGCGTTATCGGCGACAACCTCGGAAAGAGCGTTGAAAAACAGCAAGGGATGTTTCGGATCGCCGGTATTTTCGGCTGCGGTCATCCTTTGGCGGAAAGCAGTTTCGATTTCTTGACGCCATTCCTGACGATCGATGAATTGTGGAAATTTCTCCCCCATCGCCCGCAGGATCAAATCGTAATCGCCGGCGATATCCAGATAGTTGGTGAAGCCGGGATGAGTCGTGTTGCGAAGTTGAATCACCCGGGCCCCGGAGGGGATAAAGCGTTCCTCATAAACGGCTTCGCCAAATAACAGGATGCAGTCGCTTTTTAGGAAACATTCCGGCAAAAAACCTTCGCCAATTCCTCCGATTACCTGGGGATGGCCATCCGGTAATGTCCCCTTGCACTCCCTGCTCACAACGATCCCCGCCCCGAAAGATTTGGCGAAGCTTGCGATGAGGGTTGCGAAATTACAGGCGTTTTTACCGATGATGATCAAGGGTCTCGCAGCTCCAGCCATGAATTCCAGGGCTGTTTCCAATGCTCCATAACAAACTCCCGCCCCATCCAGCTTGTTCATGAGATCCGGCGCGGGGATAACGTTTTCTGCGGTGGGTTGTACCAATATATCCTGGGGAATCTCCAGGTGTACCGAGGTTCTAAAGGTGAGGGCGTAATTCAGCAGACTGGTGAGAATGGGAAGAACGGCCCCGGGATGAGCGCATAAGCGGGATTTACCGGTAATGGCTTCAAAAAATGCGGTTTGGTTAATGTATTGTTTGTAATCGGTTCCCAGCTTGTTGCTGGAAACCTGTCCGGTTATACAAAGTAGCGGGACGTTATCCAAATAAGCATCCCCCACACCGTTGGCCATATTGACCGCCCCCGGTCCGGCGCTGGCAATGCAAACCCCTAAAGCGCCCGAGAGTTTTGCCGTGAAACTAGCCATAAAAGAGGCGGCCGTTTCGATGGTAGCCGGAATGTAGCGAATTTTCTCCTGCCTTGAGAGCGCGTCGGCCAAGGGGAAAATTGCATCGCCAATGACTCCAAAGATAATGTTAACTCCGTATTCACTTAATTGGGCCAAAATTAAATCGGCGACGGTACGATCCACGAACATCCCTCCGCTATTATTGTAGCGCCAAATTGAAAGGACTATTCCCCGAACTTGGCGGTTTGCAATTGTCCTACTTATTTTCAATATTGACTTGAATTCAGTTTCCAGAAAAGATATAATGACAACAATAATTTGATTTGAAGGAGGATTGCCTAAAAATGAGCGATAGGGTTTTCAATTTCAATCCCGGCCCGGCAACATTACCCTTACCGGTGATTCAGGAAGCTCAAAGGGAATTATTAAATTTTAAAAATACCGGGATGTCTATCTTGGAGGTTAGCCATCGTGGTAAAGAATATGAAGAAGTTCAGAACGAAACCGAGAGTTTACTTAAAGAGTTAATCGGCGCTCCCGGGGATTACCGGGTCTTATTTATGGGGGGCGGCGCCAGCGCCCAGTTTGCTTTCATTCCGATGAATCTTTTGACCCCGGGCTCCCAGGCGGATTATATTATTTCCGGATCTTTCGCTGAAAAAGCCTATGAGGAAGCGGCCCGGGTGGGGAAAGTCAATATTGCCGCCTCCACCAAGGGAACTAATTTTGATCGGATACCAGAATCTTCCGAGATTAAAATCAGTGACAATCCGGCTTATGTTCATATCACTTCCAATAACACGATTTACGGAACCCAGTGGCAGGAATTCCCGGATGTAAAGGCGCCTTTGGTGGCCGATATGTCCAGCGATATTTTATCGAGGCCTGTTGATGCTTCGAAGTTCGGTTTAATCTATGCCGGTGCCCAGAAAAACTTGGGACCTTCCGGTGTAACCGTCGTGCTGGTCAATCCGGAATTACTTCGTAAGGCCAATACCAATTTGCCGGTTATTTTCCAATATGGCACCTATGTTAAAAACAACTCCTTATATAACACTCCGCCTACATTTGCAATTTATGTCGTAAATCTGGTATTGAAATGGCTTAAAAACAACGGCGGTGTCGCCGCTATGGAAAAGCGCAACCAGGAAAAAGCCGCCTACATTTATAATGCCATTGACAACAGCGGCGGGTTTTATAAAGGCCATGCCCAAAAAGAGAGCCGTTCCTTGATGAATATCACCTTCCGTTTGCCCAATGAAGAGTTGGAAGCGGCCTTTGTCAGCGAGGCCAAGAAAATCGGTTTGGTGGGCATCAAAGGGCACCGTTCGGTGGGCGGCATGAGAGCCTCAATTTATAATGCGATGCCGCTGGAAGGTTGTAAAACACTGGCCGAGTTGATGAAAGAGTTTCAGAAGAAAAACGGCTAAGGGTAAATTAAAAAAATTGATTATAAAGATGAAACAGCAAATATTAATAGTTGTTTTGTCCGCCGCGGGCTAAAGCCTCACGGCTAAGTGTTAAAAGATCATTCCAAAGCCCGGTTTCACCGGGCTCCGTGATGCTTCGAAGCTATTCTAAAAGTTTGAACAATAATTGTAAGCCGATCCCCGGAGGGGGATTTAAAAAGTTTTTAATCGCCTAGCCGTGTGGTTTTAACCCGCGGCGGAGATTATGGCTTAC
>JAEXDA010000025.1 GCA_023401925.1 Bacillota bacterium | reverse complement strand
CACGCTTCTTTGAACATACACCATTGGGGGAGAGGGAGAGAGAGGTATAAACCAACAGTCAGCCCAGATAGATCTGATTTTTAATTTGTTTTGGCTTTTGGTAAATTATTTATTTCAACTCATATAGACTCTCGATTTTTTCGATTGAATTCGGTTAGAAAATATATACATATCAATTTTACCAGGACTTTTTCTATGAATTCGGCTGGAAAATATTAGTAAGTATTGTACGGCCACAGGTTCGCGCACCATTATACGAAAATGAATTGGCGGAGATTTTGACCGTCAATTTTTATTTTTGGGAGAGCGGCTCATTTTGGTTCGTTTTCTTCCGGGATATATAATGGCTTCATTGATGAAACTTTATCAAGAGGATGCCGTTATATAGAGTATCAACCCTTTTTTCATTTGCATCAACCTCCTTGGTTACCCCGCCACTTTAATCGGTGTGCGGGGCCTTTTTATGTTTTGTGGGCGGTGGAGGGATTGAAACAGTTTTAACCATGGACCTGGAAAACGAAGATCTTATTCGTCAGTCAAAACAAAAGAGGAAACACCCCGATGTTTTATTAACTTTTTTTTTCGAAATTGTTCATTTACTGCCCGTTGGACGCTTTTTTCAAGGGGCTTTTTTGTTGTATGAGAAACGAATAAAAAACTATGTTAACCTAAAGCCAACGCTTTCTATTGACAATCAAAAAAGATAACGTTACAATAAAATTAAAAATAATTAAAAAAAGTTAAAACAAGAAAACTTATTGGTTACATGGTGTCGGAAATTTATCCAATCGACACCGAATATCAATCGAATCATATCCTGGTGAACTTTTTAGATGTCTGAATATTATCCACACAACAGTTCGCCCCATCTTTTTGCATTGTTGCAACAAACCGGTTTTCTTTATTCAAAAGGGTGTTTTAACTAAGGTTATTCATGATAAAAAACTATTGGAGGGAGATTTAATGAGGAAATTATTAGGTTATTTAGTAGCGTTGTCAATGGTTTTTGCACTTGCGGGTTTCGGCCAGGCAGCAAGTAAGGGTTATGTGGGAATTGCAATGCCGACACAGTCATCCGAACGATGGATTAAAGACGGTCGCACCATGAAAGATATCCTTGAAAAAAGAGGATATCAAGTTGATCTGCAATACGCCGAGGATGATATCCCGACTCAAAAATCTCAAATTGAAAACATGGTGACCAAAGGGGCAAAAGTCTTAGTTATTGCCGCAATCGATGGTTCCACCCTGTCGGGGACACTTGATAATGCAGCTAAAAGCGGAGTTAAAATTATCTCCTACGACCGTTTGTTAGTCAATACCAAAGCTGTTTCTTATTATGCAACTTTCGATAACAGAAAAGTCGGTCAACTCCAAGCTCAATCTTTAGTTGACGGCCTCACGAAATTTAAAGGCAAAGGTCCTTGGAATATTGAAATGTTTGCCGGTTCCCCAGACGATACCAACTCCTTCTATTTCTATTCAGGAGCCATGGATGTTCTTCAACCTTTAATGAAAAAAGGCCAAATCGTTGTTCCGTCCAAACAAACCAAACAAGCTGAAATGGGTACCTTGCGTTGGGATGGCGCTGTCGCCCAATCCCGTATGGATGCACTCTTGGCTGCCAACTATTCAGGCGGAAAGAAACTGGATGGTGTATTATCGCCGTATGATGGTATTTCCAGAGGCATATTATCATCCCTGATTTCTTTTGGTTTTGTTCCCGGCAAAAATTTACCGATCGTTACCGGACAAGATGCTGAAGCCGCTTCCATCAAATTGATTAAAGCCGGTCAACAATATTCCACTATCTTAAAAGATACCCGCGACCTGGCGAAAGTTGCTTCCGACATGGTTGACGCTGTTTTAAAAGGAAGCAAACCTCAAATCAATGATACCAAGACTTATAATAACAATGTAAAAGTTGTTCCTTCGTTCTTATTAGCTCCTTACATTGTTACCAAAGATAACTATCAAAAATTGGTTATCGACTCCGGTTATATCAAAGCGTCGGATATTCAATAAAAAAATCAATGCTTCATCTCAATCGGTTGTCCCAAAAGGATAACCCTTTGAGATGTCTGCCCGAATGGTTGAAATAGTTAAAACACCAAGAACCATCATCTATTGTTAGGTTGTTTTTATTGAAAGATTTTATAGTGGAGAGAAAGCTTCGTTCGTATTGATTTCAATGGAATCCCTTGATTATATTTTTATAGTATAGCCATCGGTTAACAAGCTCCTATCCGGTTTTTTCTCAGCATATTACCATTTCGGAGAGCCGATGGCTTGCCTTTATTTCAATATCAATTCGGATTGGGTCCAAAAACATTTTGTCGCCTCTATTCGAAGTTCGCTATATACCTTTATTGCCGGGTATTCATAAAGGAGAATCAAAATGGAAAATTATGTTTTGGAAATGAGAAATATTACCAAAGTATTCCCCGGTGTGAAAGCGCTGAATAACGTAAATTTGCAAATCAAACCTCACCACATCCATGCTTTGGTTGGTGAAAACGGAGCGGGTAAATCTACTTTGATGAATATTTTGAGTGGGGTTTATCCATATGGAACATATGATGGTGATATTATCGTAGATGGTGAAATATGTAAGTTTAAGGACATCCGGGAAAGCGAAGCGAAAGGCATCGCCATTATTCATCAAGAGTTAGCGTTAATTCCTACGCTATCGGTGGCCGAGAATGTTTTTATCGGTAATGAACAGACCAGTAACGGGGTTACGATTAATTGGAATAAAACCCGGCAACGGACCCTTGAAATCATAAAAAAAGTTGGTTTAAATGTTAATATCGAGACCAAGATCATGGATCTTGGAATGGGTAAACAACAACTGGTGGAAATTAGTAAGGCGTTATCCAAGGATATTAAAATATTAATATTGGATGAACCCACTGCGGCCTTAAACGATGAGGACTCCGAACATCTACTCAACTTAATCCTGGGCCTCAAAGAACATGGAATCACTGCGATTATTATTTCCCATAAATTACAGGAAGTGATCAAAGTCGCGGATGAAATTACCGTGATTCGGGATGGAGCCACCATTGAAACGCTTGTTAAAGGACAGGATGAAATCACCGAAGCTCGCATTATCAAGGGCATGGTTGGACGGGAAATCACCGACCGCTTCCCCAAACGTCAAAATGAAATCGGAGATATCCGGTTTGAAATTGAAAATTGGAATGTCTATGATCCGACCGATGACTCAAGGCAGATCATCAAAGACGTCAGTGTGAATGTAAGACGGGGCGAAGTTGTTGGCATTGCGGGCTTAATGGGCGCCGGCCGGACCGAACTGGCCATGAGCGTATTTGGAAAAGCCTATGGCAGGAAAATTTCCGGCAATATTAAAAAAGATGGCCAAAAGTTAGAATTACACAACGTTAGTGAGGCGATTAAAAATAAAATCACCTATTCAACAGAGGATAGAAAAAACGCCGGTTTGGTTTTAACATCCGATATTAGGCGAAATATTACGCTCTCAGCACTTCCCAAAATAGCTAAATTCAGTGTGGTTGACGAAAATCGGGAAATAAAAGTTGGGGAAGAATACCGTGAAAAATTGAGAATCAAATCTTCCAGTGTTTTTCAAAACGCCGGAAATTTATCGGGTGGTAACCAACAGAAAATTGTCTTTAGTAAGTGCATATTTGCAGACCCGGATGTCTTGTTTTTAGATGAGCCGACCCGGGGAATTGATGTTGGAGCAAAATATGAAATCTATTCAATCATCAATGAATTGGCTGAAGAAGGAAAATCAATTATCATGATATCTTCGGAATTGCCCGAAATTCTGGGAATGTGTGACCGGATTTATGTCATGAATGAAGGAAGAATTGTCGGAGAGCTTTCCAGGAAGGAAGCCTCTCAAGAAAATATTATGCATTGTATTATGCAAAGTAATAGGGAGGTCAGAAAGTGATGAAATCAAACAGTGCTCTCAGTGATAATTTCGGTGATGCGAAGCAGAACAAACATTTCAAGGGTAATATCCGTCAGTATATGATGTTCATTGCACTGGTAATCGTGGTCTTGTTTTTTGAAATTATAACCCAAGGGGTATTGTTGAAACCTCTTAATATTTCCAACCTGATCTCTCAAAATGCCTACGTTTTGATTTTAGCAATTGGAATGCTGATGTGTATATTGATTTGCGGAAATATTGACTTGTCGGTTGGCTCGGTAGCCGGATTCGTGGGTGCGGTTTCCGCTGTTTTTCTTTTAAAAATGAATATGCCGGTAGGTTTGGCCATTTTTTTATCTTTGATGATGGGCTTCTTAATCGGTGCTTTTCAGGGCTTTTTTATTGCTTATATCGGTGTTCCCGCTTTTATCACAACTTTAGCGAGTATGCTTATCTTTAGAGGATTGACAATGACGATATTACAAGGTACCAGTCTGGCGCCAATGCCGGAGAGTTATAATTTTTTGGCCGCAGGTTTTGTGCCCGATATCGTAAATATTGAAGGAATTAACCTACTGGCAATCCTGATCGGGATTCTGGCTTCCATCATATTTATTGTCAGTCAAATCATCCAAAGAGCGAATCAAAAGAAATTTGAGTTTGAGGTTTCACCGCCTGCGGCTTTTATTGTGAAAATCGCGGCATTCGTATGTGTTATTATGGCTTTTACCTATGCCTTGGCAGTGTATAGGGGTATTCCTGTGGTTTTACTGATAGTTGCCGGATTGGTCATTATCTATTCGTTTATTACCAATCGGACCATTGTTGGAAGACATATTTATGCTTATGGCGGCAATCCGAAAGCTGCTGCCCTTTCAGGAGTTAAAACCAAGAAAATCTTATTTTGGGTATATGTCAATATGGGAGTGTTGGCTGCTTTAGCTGGAATTATCTTCACCGGCCGGTTAAATTCGGCTACACCGAAAGCCGGGAATGGTTTTGAACTTGATGCCATCGGAGCATGTTTTATCGGTGGTGCTTCAACCCTTGGTGGAGTTGGAACTGTTGTGGGAGCAATCGTCGGTGGTTTGCTAATGGGTGTTTTGAACAACGGTATGTCTATTATGGGTGTAAGTATTGACTGGCAGCAAGCGATTAAAGGATTTGTTCTCCTGGCGGCCGTTTCTTTCGACGTATATTCGAAATCAAAATCAAAGGCTTGAGATTTGGTTTGATAATAAAAAAGCGGATGTGTTATTTCTAAAAGACACATCTGCTTTTTTATTGCTACTTCAGGCATTGGCCCCTATAAATAATATTGGCAAATCCGTTTGGATTCCTTATAATGAATATAAAATTCCAGTGAAGGAAGGAATGAATCCATGTCAAATCGAGTCGCAGTTGCAAGCACCGATGGAAAATATGTGAATGAACATTTTGGCAGGGCCAAACAATTTCTTATTTTTGAACTCGGGGAAAACGATTATCAATTTTTGGAGCGAAGAGAAAATCAACCTTCATGTCACGTAGAAAGTTCCGATGAGAGTGCTCATCTTCAGACGGTTAAATTATTAAAGGATTGTAAGGCGGTTTTGGTGGCTCGAATTGGTCCGGCGGCCGAAGAATACTTATTGCAACATGGAATTAAGCCTCTGATTATCCCGGATTTTATCGATGAAGCGCTAAAGCAAGCAAAAGAACAGATCTAACGGTCAAGCAAGAAGAATAAATTTTTGGGTAAAATAGGGATAAAAGTAGAATTAATGTTGATTATAATACTCAGGTATGCTAATATGAATGTATAGTAAATTACTCAAGTTTATGGGGAGTGATTGCATGAAGCTATCTACCAAAGGCCGTTATGGTGTAAAGGCCATGGTGGACTTGGCCATAAACTATGGCGGAGAACCGGTTCCCATGAAGTCGGTGGCTGAAAGGCAAAATATATCGGAGCAGTATTTGGAGCAACTTTTTTCTCAGCTTCGTAAAGCGGGCCTTATTCAAAGTGTCCGTGGTGCCTTGGGCGGATACGTATTGAGCAGGCCTCCGGCTGAGATTTCGGTAAATGACATCATGAGCGTGCTTGAGGGTTCGGTGGAGATTTCCGATTGCATTGATGAAACCAACTGTAGCAATATGGATTGTTGCGCCACCCGGCTTTTGTGGGTGCGGATGAAGGAAAGCATCGATCAGGTGCTGATATCGACGACTCTGGCTGATATGGTTGATAATTATGAAAGATTGAAAGAGAATCGAGAGGGTATAAAAATGGATAAAGACAAAGTATATATGGACTATGCTGCAACCACTTATATTAAACCGGAAGTTGTTGCGGAGATGGCACCCTTTACCCAGGAATATTTCGGGAATCCTTCTTCGATCTATTCCCTGTCCCGCGAGACTCAAATGGGGATCGATAAAGCCCGGGAAAGGGTTGCCAAGGTTTTAAATGCGGGGAAGGATGAAATTTATTTTACCGGCGGTGGTTCAGAGGCCGATAACTGGGCCTTAAAGGGTGTCGCCTTTGCCCATAAGCAACGCGGTAATCACATCATTACCACCAAGATTGAACATCATGCCATATTGCATGCTTGTGAATTTTTAGCCAAAAACGGCTTTGAAATTACTTACTTACCGGTCGATTCATACGGTTTTGTCGACCCGGAAGAATTAAAACGGGCCATTACCGATAAAACCATTTTGGTATCCGTCATGTTTGCCAACAACGAAATCGGTACCATCGAACCGATTAAGGAAATCGGAGCGATTTGCCGGGAAAGAAAAATCCTCTTCCATACGGATGCGGTCCAGGCTGTGGGCCATGTCCCGATTGACGTCAAGGATATGAATATCGATTTATTATCTCTGGCTGCTCATAAGTTTTATGGACCCAAGGGCGTTGGGGCACTCTATATTCGTAAGGGAGTTAAGATCGAAAATTTAATTCACGGCGGAGGACAGGAACGGGGACGCAGAGCCGGAACGGAGAATATCGCCGGAATCGTCGGCCTTGGTAAAGGGATTGAACTGGCAAATTCCGAGATGGCCGAGGAGGATAAAAAGCTTTTGCGGTTAAAGGAAAAGCTGGTGAATGGTCTCTTGCAAATACCTTATACCAAACTCAATGGTCCAACCGATGAACGCAGGCTTTCGGGTAATGTCAATGTTTGTTTCCACTTTATTGAAGGAGAGTCCATCCTATTACTTCTGGACAGTATGGGTATCTGTGCATCCAGCGGCAGCGCCTGTACATCGGGTTCCTTAGACCCTTCCCATGTACTGGTGGCAATTGGTGTGCCGGTTGAAATCGTTCACGGTTCATTACGGCTGACGATGGGCAGCGCGACCACGGAAGAAGACGTGGACCGGGTTCTGGAAGTATTGCCGGGTATTGTGGAACGGTTGCGGGGTATGTCGCCATTATGGCGGGAACATCAAAATAAGGAGATGATTGCACGATGATGTACAGCGAAAAGGTTATGGAACATTTTATGAATCCAAGAAATGTTGGGGAAATATCGGATGCCAACGGAATCGGGGAAGTGGGAAACCCGGTTTGCGGTGATATTATGAAGATTTTTTTGAAAATAAAAGATAACCGGATTGAAGACGTTAAGTTTAAAACCTTCGGATGCGGTTCGGCCATTGCCTCGTCAAGCATGGCCACGGAATTAATCAAGGGTAAGACCCTTGAGGAAGCTTGGGATTTGACCAATAAAGCGGTTGCTGAAGCATTGGACGGGCTACCGCCTGTCAAAATGCACTGTTCGGTCCTGGCCGAAGATGCCGTTCATAAGGCTATCAATAATTACCGGACTTCAGTTGGCCTTGAACCGTGGGATTTCAAAGAGCACGAAGATATTCACGAAAAGGTTCATGGTGAGTGAGTCTTAAAACGAATCATCTCCCGCCAAGGCGTAGGGGCTGTCTCAAAAGGAAATTCGTGCCCACGGCCATGATAAGTTCGCACACGCGAGAAATACAATATGGAAACAAACTGATTCGAAGAAGTCTATAGGGTATTTTTTATTGATGTTTTAATATTTTTGGGACAGCCTGGCAGGCGCAGGGAATAGGCGGATATTGGGGGTTCATCAATGCTCTACCTTATGTCTGCGCCATCTTGATGACAATGTTTTGACGTGAGAATGAAAACGGAATATTTTGATCCTTCCGGCTGCTTCTTAATGAATATTCCGCTCATTGAGATATGTCGCATACTTTTTATCGGTCTGCATAATATGGTTGATGAGCCAATTTTTTAAGAAATCGAGCATCTCGTCGTTTAGCGACATGTTATCAGCATGAAACTCTTGAATAAATTGATTGATTTTTATAACAAAATTGGCATGTTCATTTTTTTGGGTTTCTAAATCAGGATAATCGTTTTCTCGTAACACCATGATTTCGTCGGCAAAATGATTTTTGGTATAGTCACTCAGCTGGGTAAGGATGTTTAAAATGACTCCTTTACCGGCATGATTCTTTTTGGCATCAAAAACTTCGTTGATGATTTCAACTAATTTTTGGTGCTGTTCGTCAAATTTCCGGACATTAACGGTATATTTATCTTGCAGCCATTTAATATATTCCATTTTTCACCTGCCGATAAGTGATTGGTAAATATTTCTTCATGCTACCTTATTCTTCTTTAGGGCGAAAACCTCCTTCTTTTTCATTCCTAAATAAAACAACCACCAATATTATTTAAATTCCGGTCGAGAATTCACGTTTCTGCAGAAAAAACATAAAAACGAGGGGAGAAATGATTTTGCGAATCAGCAAAACAATATTGCGAATGGGAGAAACCACTTTGTAGATCGAAAAAACAATATTGCGGATGGGAGAAACCATTTTGTAGATCGGAAAAACAATATTGCGGATGGGAGAAACCATTTTGTAGATCGAAAAAACAATATTGCGGATGGGAGAAACCACTTTGTAGATCGGAAAAACAATATTGCGAATGGGAGAAACCATTTTGTAGATCGGAAAAACAATATTGCGGATGGGAGAAATCATTTTGTAGATCGGAAAAACAATATTGCGGATGGGAGAAACCACTTTGTAGATCGGAAAAACAATATTGTGAATGGGAGAAACCACTTTGTAAATCCATGGATATGGTCGTACTAAGTACGATGTGTAAACAAGAAAAAGTCATGAAACAAAATTAGAAATCAATATGGGATTTGGATTTGCGTAGGATGAGGATAGGAGAAAATATTTCAACGACGGTTGTTTTACATTTTTCGATGATAATCGAATAGGTGGTTGAAAAACAACACGGATTAATATATAATTATATTAATAATTTATATAATTGATTAAGGTGATTGCATGTTAAATCTTCAACCGATCCATCAAGCCATTATCGAACTTCAAAACGAATTTCAACAAAATCCTTCTTTGTTTTTTACGGAACAGGATTTAGCCAGCCGATGTTACGCCCTTGTCCAAAACGCCCTGCAATATCGGACTGTTACCGGTAAAGACAACCGATTGTTTCAGTTGGTCCATCTTGACTATCCGACGCCATTCCGTTGCGATACGACCAATAAAGAATGCGATTATAAAAACGAGGATGACCCCACACCCAATGGAAATAAGTATCAGCGCGGTCATTATGATTTGGTTGTTTTGAATCCGGCATTTCTTAAAGAATCCACTTACGAACTGGCAAAAGGCCAAACCAATGAACTCTTGAGACGGGAGCTGCCGGCGATACTTTATCAAACCCAGGAACCGGTAATTTTATTGGGACTGGAATTTGAGCTTAACCGGATTCCCTTTTCATCCCAACAGCAAGCTCAAAATTGGTGTGACTGGGTACTTCGGAATTACCAAAAGCTATTAAACTCGGAGACCTGGGAGTATATGCCTTTTATGAAAGAATATCGAATGTTGGTATTCGATGGAGCTGGAGAGAGTGAATATGCTGAATTTTTAAAAAAGGCATTTCAAAGCTATGAGGGGTTAGAATATATATCTATAGCCCCAGTTTAAGAACGATCCGGGATTCTTACAAAGGGTAATTAAAAACTAAGGAGGTTTTTTAAGATGGATGCTTTAGAACTGGCAATGAAAATGGAGCAAGACGGTGAGAGCTTTTACCGGGAATTGGCTGAAAAAGCAACGAACCCCGGTTTCCGGGAGATCTTTACTCAACTGGCCAATGACGAAGTTAAGCATTATCAGCTGTTTAAAAGCATGCACCAGGATCAGGAATCCTTCAAAGCAACTTCGATCTTAAAATATGCCGGAGATATTTTCAAGCAGATGATTGCCAAGGATGAACTGAAGAATCTGGATACCACCCAATTGGAATTATATCAAAAGGCCATGGAACTAGAGAAAAAAAGCCAAGTTTTTTATTTGGCCTACGCCGGTGAGGGTGTGGATAAAAATCAAGGGGAATTATTTCAAAAAATTGCCGCTGAAGAAGAAAAACATTATTTTTTGCTCCATAATATTTATGAATTGGTTTTGCGGCCGCAGACTTGGGTTGAAAACGGAGAGTTCGTCCATTTGGATGAGTATTGATCTTTAAGCAATTCCTTCGAAAGAGGTAATCCTCATGAGTTAACAAAGTATCAACATCTACCCGGCTTTTCCGTAACTCCCTCAGGAGATGGAAGCTAGCCGGGATGATATTTTTTTAGCCGCAGATTACGGGAAGTCGGCAAGAACACCTGTATTAGCTGTTTAGCTCATCTAATAACGGAAGAACCGATATGTAACGTCATGAAGGCATCCCGCTATTCCATCTGAAAAATCTGTTAAATCTACAGACAAGCCTTGGAAAAATCTGCTGATTGTGTTACAATTACCAATTAAAACAATGTTTTGCACTGTAGAGTGGATAAGAGATTAAGGAGGGGCTGTCATGCACTGTGTACAAGAAGTTACATCCCAAATATTTTGGGTGGGCGGCAGTGACCGGAGACTGGAAAGATTTGAGAACATGTTTCCCTTACCCAATGGAGTGGCATATAATTCCTATTTGATCCTGGATCAAAAAACTGCGCTTATGGATACGGTGGATAGCGCCATCAGTGCGCTGTTTCTGGAAAATATAACCCATGCGCTGAATGGACGCCAGCTTGATTATTTAGTGATAAACCATGTGGAACCCGATCATTGCGCCAATATCGAAGAATTGGTCCGGCGGTATCCGGGTGTCAAAATAGTCGGAAATAAGAAAACCCATCAGTTTATTGAACAGTTTTATCAATGCCCTCTCAAAAACAATTTTTATGCCGTTGAAGAAGGCGATGAACTTAACTTAGGCCGCCATACCTTGAAATTTTATTTCGCACCCATGGTTCATTGGCCGGAAGTCATGCTCAGCTACGAAGGAACGGAGAAAATTCTTTTTTCCGCTGATGCTTTTGGAACCTTTGGCGCCATAAACGGAAATCTATTCAGTGATCAAAGCGACTTCGAAAATCTGTACCTGGAGGAAGCCCGGCGCTATTACGCCAACATCGTCGGTAAATATGGTCTGCAAGTACAAGCCGCTCTGAAAAAATTGAGTGGGGCGGAGATCCGGATGATTTGCCCGTTGCATGGACCGGTATGGCGTTCCAATTTATCCTATATCCTGGACAAGTATGATCATTGGAGCAAATACCTTCCGGAAAAAAGCGGAGTCGTGCTGGCTTACGGATCGATGTACGGTAATACCGCTAATGTAATGAATCTGCTGGCAACCAAGTTATCTCAAAAAGGGGTTTCGGACATCCGGATGTACGATGTGTCGAAAACCCATCCGTCTTATATTATTGCCGATGCCTGGAAATACAGCCATCTGGTGTTCGGCTCCCCCACATATAATATGGGCTTATACTTTGTGATGGACGCTTTGCTCCGGGATATGGCCGGACTGCAATTGCAAAACCGTAAGGTAGCGTTAATCGGTAATTATACTTGGGCTCCTTCCGCGGTGATTAAAGCAATGCGCGGTTTATTGGAAAGCATGAAAAACATGGAGCTTATCGGGGAATCTTTGGAAATTAATTCGGCAATGAAACCTGAGCAAGAGCCGGCTTTGGATGAACTGGCCGGGGCTATTGCCGTCTCAATAAAGAATTCCAATTCCTAGTACTTGAAATGTGTCGGAACCATAGCGGAGCATTCTTGAACCGGTAATGATTTTACCGGTTTTTTTTAGTAACATGGGATGAACAATAGGAAAATCGCGGGAAAATAGAGAACTTAATCGTATAGAAATCGAGTTCATCTTCATAGCTTGAAAGATGAAATTTCATACCGGGGGGGAAGCGGAAAATGGTTCAATCGATTATTCATATCGCTTTGGTTGTGAAAGATTATGACGAGGCCATCGAGTTTTATACGAAGAAACTTAATTTCACATTGATGGAAGATACCTACCAGCCCGAGCGGGACAAACGGTGGGTCGTGGTCTCACCCCCCGGATCGGTCGGCACGACGTTATTGCTCGCTAGAAGCGTCCAAACCTGAACAGGAGCAGTTTATTGGCAACCAGGCGGGCGGGCGGGTTTTTTTCTTTTTGAATACCGATGATTTTTGGAGAGATTATCACGAGATGATTGCCAAGGGGATAGAATTTGTCAGGGAACCCAAAGATCAATCCTATGGAATGGTGGCCGTATTTAAGGATTTGTACGGCAATCTGTGGGACTTGGTCCAGCTGAAAACCGATCACCCTCTGATGCAACGGGTGAAGTAGTTTAAATAGTCAATATTCTAATTACCAAATAGTTTCGTCTTAATTTACGATGCACTTTGGATTTCTTCAGCTAATTGCACAAACGCAGCCAAGGCTGGCGAAATCCATTTATCTTTATGGTAAATCATTTGGGTGTGAATGTTATAATGAAGACTATTCCAATGTAAATCTGCGAGTAAGCCGCTGGTTAGCTCCTGCTCCACCGCGATCCTGGGAAGAATGGAAAGTCCCAAACCGCTGGCAACACATTTTTTGATCGCCTCGATACTTCCAAATTCAAGTATGGATTCAAGTTTGACCCCGGCCGCGGCTAATTGGGCTTCGAAAATGACTCGGTAACAGCAACCGTTTTCCTCCATCAGAATCAGACTTTCCCCCTGGATATCTTGGGCTTCACAATGATTTTTCCGTGCCAAAGGATGGCTTTTCCAAGCGATTAAAACCATCGGTTCCTTGATGATGGATTTGGATATGAAATCTTCATCAGCAACGGGAATATCGAGTAAAAAAGCGACATCAATGAGATTCCTTCTCACCCAGCCGTAAATTTCCCGGCAACTGCCCAGTTTTAGGATTAGTTTTACCTTGGGGAAACGTTGCCGGTATTTTTGTAATAAGGCCGGAAGCCGGAAAACGCACAGTGATTCGGGGGCGCCAATGGTTAAGGTACCCTTAGGGATTTAGGTTCCGGTGATTGATTCTTTGGTCGCTTCGGCCAATCTCAACAATTGTTCGGCATTAATCAATAATCGTTTGCCATCTTCGGTTAAATTGATTTCTCCACCCAACCGTTCAAATAGTTTGGTCTCCAGTTCCTCTTCCAGAGCCTTCATTTGAGCACTGATGCTGGATTGGGCATAGTCCAGTTCCTTGGCTGCCTTGGTAAAACTACCCACTCTAGCAATGGTAACAAAGGTTTTTAAATGTTGAAATTCCATTGGCTCCACCTGATTATCAAAAAAATTGATAAGCCCTATCCAAACAATCGTCTGCAATATTCTTCGATCCATGATACTATAAATCCAGAAAATGTTCTATATCGTTATCGTTCACTTTAAAAAAATGAGGTGTTTGCAGATGAAAAAACAACTTGGAATAACCGATATTTTTTTTCCGGTACCGGCGGCGTTGATCGTTAGCGGCAGTATTTCAAAAGAAATGGATATTGCAACGGTTGCTTGGATGGGAATGGTTAGCTCGACTCCCCCTACAATTGGGATCTCGCTTGATAAACGAAGACATTCCCTGGGTTTAATCCGGGATAGCAAAGAATTTACCGTAAATATTCCCAGTGCTGAATATTATAAGGAAACCGACTTTTGCGGTTTGGTTTCCGGGAAGAGGGTCGATAAATTAGCGGCAACCGGGTTCACTCCCGTTAAAAGCAATCGGATTCAGACTCCGATTCTTCAAGAATGCCCTTTCAACCTGGAATGCCGTTTAGTCGATGAAAAAGAGCTCGGCGACTATATTTTGCTTTTTGGAGAAATTGTGGAAACCCAAATGGATGCTGATAAAGTAGCATTAGAAAATGATCGGATCAAAATCGATATCGCCAAAGTAAATCCTTTGGTTTATTGCGCCACCATCCGGGAGTACTGGAAATTAGGACAAAAAGTTGGGGATGCTTTTTGCGCCGGGACGAATCTAATTACAAAATGAAGTATTTTATGCTAAGATTACTTTTGCAGTACAGTTGGCCGCTTCAATGGGCTACCGTTAATACGAAATGAAGGAGCTATTAAATTAGCAAGGTAATACGGCTCTTTACGCTTAAATGGCCCTTATGAAAGTTCTGTATGAGAAACCCGCTGCTTCAATGATGAAGACAGCGGGTTTTTATTTTAATTCATCCCTTGAGTTGGACACTCCATGACAAAACACTCTTTTAATTTGCATTTTGTAGAAAACGATCTAAAAATACGCGGACCATTTTTAGATTTCAGTTTTCCATAATCTCCCTCAACCGTTTTGTAACAATCAAATGTTGGGGTTTGTATCGTTGGGGAATGAGTGAAAATTTTCTTATCCATCTTGGTACGCCCCCTTCGCAACCTAAAATCCTTGATTTTTAGATATTTTAATCGAAATCCAGGAAAATAAATTTATTTATTGCTGTAATTTAATATTAACATAGTTAATTAAAATTGTCAAATCCTTCTATATTTCTTGACTTATCATCTACTGAAATTGGGGTCTTGAACGGCTTTCCGACTTGCAATACAATTTCAACATTTTTTATTTTTGTAATAAATGCAATAAAATTTTTTAATATATTCATTTTGAATGTCTATCTGTCATCGTTTAATATTAGGGATTCGGACTTCCCTACCTTTTTCGTCTTCATTTATAATTAATTATTTTATTTTTTAAGATAAAACGATAATATTTTCTGTTTTAACTAAAGAACTTGATATTTCTTGACGATTACATAAACATATTCCAAGTGATTTTTCAGTTGAAAATTGTCCCTTGAGAGTGGATAAGTTAACCGGAATTGCATTGGGAAACCCCTGAGTTATCTACCCTTAATGCTTAAATCTGGTTATCTATATATAAAAAGGAGAAGGAGGTGACATTTATAAAGTAAGGTTCGAATTGATTTCACTAATAACAAAAAAAGTAGAGGTGTTACAATTTGCGTAAAAGGTATCTGTGGTTTTTATTGGTTATGATGGTGTTTTGTGGTTCGGTATTTGGAGCGACCTCTGATCCGAAGTTTTTGACGATTGGAACCGGAACAACCGGAGGGGTTTATTATCCGGTTGGCATGGCAATGGCCAATATTATTTCCAGTAAAGTGGGTATTCCAACCACTGCCCAAGTTACCGGCGGTGCAATCGAGAATAACACATTAGTGAATACAAAGGTCGTCGATATGGGTATCGCTCAAACGGTGATGTCCTATAATGCCGTCAAAGGACTGGCCCCTTACAAGGATAAACTGAATAATGTTTCCGCCCTATTTTCCGGTCTTTCAAAGGGTATTTTCCAAGTTGTTGTCAATAAGAACTCAGCCATCAAATCCATCCGGGATTTAAAAGGAAAGAAAATTTCTCTCGGCCCGGCGGGTGGTGGAGCCATTACCACCTTTTTAGAGGTATTCGGCGCTTATGGTTACACCGAGAAAGATTTTCAGCCGGTTTATAATGCCTATGACCAAGCCGCTGATGCTTTAGTTGACGGCAATTTGGACGCCATCGTGGTACAAGCTGCTGCGCCTACTGCTGCTTTGACCCAAATCATAGCAGCTAAAAAACCGGTACGTTTCATCTCTATTGAAGATGATATGATGCAAAGACTATTGAAAAGGTATTCTTATTACGGTAAAGAAGTGCTCGGCAGGGATGTTTATAATACCGACGCTCCAGTGAATACTTTTTATATAGCCAATATGCTGGTTGTCAGAAAGGACCTTAGCTCTGATTTGGTTTACCGGATTACGAAAGCTTTGTTTGAAAATCTTGATGAAATCCAAAAATCCCATCCTTCGATTAAAGGTCTAACCACGCATTCAGCGGTTGAAGGAATTCCGATTCCTTTACATCCCGGTGCTGAAAAGTACTTTAAAGAAAAAGGATTAATAAAATGAAACTGAATGCTGCCAAAACTGAAAAGATTATTATATCAACCCTATTAATCCTTACATCGGTCATTTTTTTATACACCGCCGGTTTTGGCACTTTTTCCAGCATGACACAGAGAGCCTTATTATTGGCTCTCTTGTCACCTATGGTATTCATAGGTTTCAAGAAAAGTGCTGAAAACAAAGGGGAACATCTTTTAAACATTTTTTTGGCGGTTTTAATTTTAGCGGTTAATGTCTATGTAATGGTTGTCTGGCAGGATCGGACCCTTAGGACTGATAATATTCCATTTTTAGATATCTTGGTCGGCAGTATTCTGGTAATTTTAGTTTTGGAAGCCACGCGGCGAACCAACGGACTGTTTTTAACCTTAACCGCAGTTGCTTTTATTCTTTATGGGTTATTTGGATCTTATTTTCCTTCTTTCATGGCTCACAGGGGCGAAAGTTGGCCGAGACTGATAAATTTTCTCTATATGGGAACCGACGGGATTTACGGTATTCCCATGGATGTCGCATCGACATTCATCATTATTTTCATAATCTTCGGAGCTTTTTTGGAAGCCTTCGGAGGCGGCCGATGGTTTGTCGATATGGCATACTCGATAGCCGGAAGGTTTCGGGGTGGCCCTGCAAAAACGGCCGTTGTTGGCAGTGCGTTAATGGGGATGATCACAGGTTCTCCGGCAGCTAATGTCGCTACAGTTGGCACTTTTACCATTCCTTTAATGAAGAAGGTAGGATATGAACCTCCCATTGCCGGAGCGATCGAAGCTGTAGCATCGACTGGAGGGATGTTTACTCCTCCAATTATGGGTGCTGCGGCTTTTATTATGGCCCAGTATTTGAATGAACCTTATTCCAAGGTATGTATTGCTGCCATTATTCCTGCCTTCTTATATTATCTTGCGCTGATGTTGGTAGTTGACGCCCGGGCTGTTAAGGAGAAATTGGTGGGTTTGCCCCAGGACAAATTACCTTCGATTTTCCAAGTGATGAAGGAAAGAGGTTACCTGGGAATCCCGATTATCTTTTTGGTCACAGTGATCATTATAGGATGGTCTCCCATGCGAGCTGCATTTTGGGCGACTATGATTACCATTGCCTCCGCGTTTCTAAGCCGAACGACCAGACCCAGTTTCTCCGGCATTTTAAAGGCGTTTGAATCCGGCGCTAAACAATCGGTGCAAATTGTGATCACCTGCGCGGCTGCCGGAATTATTGTCGGTGTATTTCTCATCACCGGACTTGGAGCCAAACTTTCCTATACGTTGATCGCGTATTCTCATGGTAACCTTTATTTGGCCTCTTTTTGGTCGATGCTCATTGCTTTGCTGCTGGGATGCGCAATGCCACCGGCTGCAGTGTACATAATCTTGGTTACAATCTTAGTGCCCGTCCTTACACAGTTAGGAGCCGTTCCCCTCGCTGCCCATATGTTCATTTTTATTTTTTCATGTGTCGGAGCGATAACCCCACCAGTGGCCATTGCGGCATATACTGCGGCCGGAGTAGCCCAATCGGAACCTAATAAGACTGGATGGTTGGCCTTCCGGTTTGGATTACCGGCTTATATCATTCCTTTTATGTTTATTAATGCACCGGCGGTTCTTCTTCAAGGAAACCCTGTTACAATTCTTGTTGCAATTGGCGGCATGATGATTGGTATCCTTTGTTTTGTATCGGCCATGGAAGGTTTTATGATTATTTATTGGAATATTTATTCGCGAATTATCATGGGCATTGCCTCTATATTGCTACTGTTTCCTGAACATATTAGTGATTTAATAGGCTTATTCCTAATTGTTTTGGCTTATGTAATAAATATGATCTTTACACCGAATTCTTCCAATCCCACAAATCGTCCTAAAGTTACCAAGGAGATGATATAATTGAAAGATTTGCGGAGTTTTATTGATCAACTGAAACAATTGCCCGGGGAATTCTTGACGACCGATGTGCCGGTCAATTCCAAGTTGGAATTGACCCGGGTGGTTTACAAAATGGAGCGGCAACAAAACCTGCGACCGGCTTTTTTGTTTCAAAAAATCCAGGGCAGTGATTATCCTGTCTTGACAAATCTTTTCGGCAGCAGGAAGCGGTTGGCATTGGCTCTTGATACGACTGAGGAAAATTTAAATCAAGTTTACCGGGAACGGGAAAAAAATCTAATTGCCCCGAAGCTGGTATCTTTCGGCCCCATTCAGGAGAAGGTGCTTACCGGTAGTGAGGTTGACCTGAGGAAGTTGCCAATCATTCATCACAATACGGAAGATATCGGTCCATACATTTCTTCGGGGGTCATGACTGTCAAGGATCCCGAGACCAACATCCGCAATGCCGGGATGTACCGCTTAATGCTAAAAGGACCCAATAAAATGGGGGTTCATCTGGCAGAAGCCAGTCATGTATTTTATATTTATCGCAAGTATTGTGAAAAAAAACAAAATATGCCGATTGCAATTACAATTGGGGCTCATCCTGCATTTTACATGGGCAGCCTCAGCTTTTGCAGCATTGATACGGATGAGTATGAGGTAATGGGCGGTTTAATGGAAAGTCCCATGGAGATTGTTCAATGCAAGTCGGTCGATTTGGAAGTCCCCGCTTACGGGGAAATTTGCTTGGAAGGATATGTTCATTGGGAGGAACGCGGCCCGGAAGGCCCTTTTGGTGAATGGCATACCTTATACGGCGACCAACAGAATTATCCGATTGTAACGATTGAAACCATTACAATGCGCAAAGATCCGATTTACCTTGATTTATGTTCCGGCGACACCGAGCATCAAATGATTGGAGGCTTGCCACGCCTTGGACAGATTTATAAACAGGTGAAGGTAGCCTGCCCGGGGGTTCGTGATGTTTACATGCCGCCGTCAGGCTTTTGTAGGGCAGCCTGTTATGTGGCGATTAAAAAGTTTGTGGAAGGCGAGGCTGCCAACGGAGCTGCGGCTGTTTTTTCAGCCGATCCCATTGTTCGAAACGTTATCTTCGTTGATGAGGACGTTGATATCTTTGATGACGGAGAAGTATTAAAAGCGATTAATCTGTATATGGATATTAACAAATGCTTCATCATTCCAAACGCCAAGGGCAGTCCGATTGATCCAGCCAGCCGCAATGGGGTTGTAACCAAAATCGGTATTGATGCGACCCGGCCAATTGTTCCTAAATATAAAAGAATTAACTTCAATGACGGACTTCAGGAAATTGATCTCACAAAATATTTTACAGTAAAATAAAACGAAAAGCTGGGGATAACCGAACATTTGTCATGGATGACGTGTTCGGTTTTTTTCTGATTATTGAAAAAGATTAGGCAGGGGTTTATCATGCAGAAACCGATTGTGGTTGGAATTACAGGCGCATCTGGAAGCATTTTTGGAATTCGTTTGTTGGAAACTCTGAAAAGTCTGGAAATTGAGACCCATCTGATAGTGAGTGAATGGGCCGTCCGGAATTTAAAGCTGGAAATGGATTATCCTCTTGCGAGGCTTCAAGAATTAGCAACTCGCACTTATGATAACCATGACCTGGCCGCCCCGGTTGCCAGTGGTTCTTTTATGGCAGCAGGGATGGTGGTGGCTCCATGCTCTATGAAAACCTTGGCCGGTATTGCCAACGGGTACAGTGAAAATCTTTTGGAAAGGGCTGCCGATGTTACGCTCAAAGAAGGCCGCAAACTGGTACTTATGCCCCGTGAGACTCCCTTGAGTCCGATTCACCTGGAAAACATGCTTAAATTGGCAAGAATCGGGGTAATAATAGCTCCGCCAATGCCAGCCTTCTATACGAAGCCCACCAATATTATGGACCTGGTTGATCATCATGTGGGCAGGCTTATCGACCAATTTGGAATTGAAAATCGAATGGTAAAACGATGGGAAGAAAACCACCAATAACGTAAAAGGGGGCTGTCCCGTTTGGGACAGCCCCCTTTTTCTGGGGTCTCCATTTTAGGACTTCAATTCAATCGGGTCCGGTTAGAATTTATTTAAATCTTTATGAAGCGGAACCACCTCATTTGGGCTGACGATTTTGGTTTTACCGGTCTCTTTGGTTATCCGTGAATCCTTTGAGGACTCGGTTAGATAGATAGAATCAGCTTGATAAATCTCGTTTTGTTTTGGATGGTTTCCGAAAATGCCAAAGCTAAGACGTTTTGAGTTTTTATCGATTTGTTTGAATTTTTTGTTGGCGCCATAAATCATGTGAGTGAGTTCGCGGACGATATTTTTCATGCTTTCTGCCTGTGAACTTAATTCTTCGGATGCTGCCGCGCTTTCCTCGGAATTGGCGGCATTCTGTTGGGTGATGGTTTCAATTTGGGACATCGCCTGGGATACCTGTGAAATTCCTTTGGTTTGCTCTTCGCTGGCTGCCGCAATTTCATCCATCAAGGAGTTGACTTTTTTAGTTTGGGACGTGATTTCCGTTAGGGCTTCCTGCACTCTTTGGGCAACAAAAACCCCTTTACCAGAAAGATCGATATTGGTTTGAATCATTGCTGTGGTATCTTTAGCCGCTTGAGCACTTCGTTGGGCAAGATTTCTAACTTCTTCGGCGACGACTGCAAATCCCATTCCCGCTTCGCCGGCTCTGGCTGCCTCAATAGCAGCGTTGAGTGCTAGAATATTGGTCTGGAAGGCGATGTCATCGATAACTTTGATGATTTTAGCTATCTGGTCGCTGGACTTTTTAATTTCCTGGATGGATGCCATCATCTGCTGCATCTCATTACTACCATTATTAGCATATTCTTTAGCCTGCTCCGATAGTTGAGCGGCTTGTTTTGTATTCATGGAGTTTTGTAACATCATGGAGGCGGACTCTTGGAGTGTGGATGAAGTTTCTTCAATGGCAGATGCTTGTTCGGTGCTGCCTTGGGATAACTGCTGTGCCGATTGGGATAGTTGATTGGAAGCCGATGTAATTTGGTCCGAACTTGCAGATAATCCGTTTGCTATTTTGCTGATGGGTTTGGTAATACTCCGGGAAATGGTATACGACACAACCATTCCTAAAACAAGTGCGATTCCGCCTAATAATAACAGAGATATTAAGGAATTAAAAAAAGTTTGCTCAGCTTTTTCAGTGGCAGCTTTTCCATATTCTCTCTCAAGTTGGACTAATTCTTTAAGGGAACCGAGCCATTGGGCCACAGCCGGATTGAGCTGATCATTTAATAAAGCCGATCCTTCGGCAATTTGATTGGAGAGTGCCATACCCATGACTTGAAAGCTTATGGGCCAAGTACTATCTGCCGATTGCTGAATGCTATTGAATAGATTCTTTTCTTTCTCGGTTAAACTATTTTGGCTGAGTGTTGAGTAGGTATTGTTGTAATTGGAACGTGCCAAGTCAATTTCTTGTTTTAATTTCATCATTTCTTCACTATTCGGGTTCATCAAGATTCCCCGAATATTTCCTGTCACAACGAGGATTGAATTTTGCATGGTGTCACTGATTTGGATACGTTCATTATAACTGTTGAGTTCCTTCAATTGCATAATGATAACATTGGCACTATAAACCGCTAGTCCGATCATTAAAACGATGATTACCATCAGGAAATTAAAACCCAGAGATATTCGGATTCCCAATTTGAGTTTTTGTAGCATTCCAACCCCTCCTAAAATAGATAGATTTGTGAAAAAGAAAGTGAATATATAAATTTTATCTAAAAAAATCAAAACGATTTTATATAGATAAAACAGTGCCAATGTATGCTTTTCGAAGATATTACTTATTGAGGTATTTATCTTTATATATTACTAAAACGAATAAGTTGTATAATGTGATAAAAACCATACAATTATGTCTTCTCTTTTTATCGGCAACATTATCGAATAACCTGAGAAATAAGTGTAATAATTTTTGTGAAATTAATTTTTTTTATTTAAAAATTTAATATTTTCCATAAAATGGTGATTTGATATTTTGATTTTTATGGAACCATGTCATTGTTTTTCTTTTCTAAATCCAAAAAAGCTCAACAGATTTACTGATGAGCTTTTTTATTATAATTTTTAAAGTAATAGTTTTTAAAAATTGGGATAATTTTTCGGCCTATGGATTTGAGAATTTACCACCAATAACCGCCCCAAAAAGGCCCATATCCCCATCCGGGTCCTCTAAAAAACGGTCTTCGATATCCAAACCCCCAGGGTGCGCCAAAAGGCCGGCCAAAGCCAAATCCAGGTCCAAACCAAAATTGTTCGGCATTCACCGGTGTATCGGATGGAATGGAAAGTACTTGACCGACACTTAAAGTACTTGGAGATACACCGGGATTGGCTGCCAAAATTGCATCGGCAGTCGTATCAAATTCATAGGCAAGATTTCCTAAAGAATCACCAGCTTGAACTGTATATTGAGTACTTTCAGGGCTGTAACCCATTGACATTTTTTTCACCTCATCGCTTCATTCTGGTACATTGTATGAACCCATGATAAAATCCGTCTTATGACAAATGACTGAATTTGTGTTTTTAAATTCGGGGACTAAAAAAGCCTCGAGGTTGACTATCTCGAGGCCTTTTGAATGAATATTTTTATCAAGGATTCAGTAAGCTAAAGGATCAGTGAAAGGAATCCTCGCCAAATTCGATCTTTGGTTTAAATCCATGTTTCTTAGTCGTTTGCACTTTAGGAATTTTTAATTCAAGCACTCCGTTTTTACAGCGGGCGGTTGCTTCTTCGGATTTAACCTCGGCGGGAAGCGGTATTGTTCGGTAAAAACTGCCGTAACGGCGTTCAATTAAGTGGTAACCCTTTTCTTCACGGCTTTCATCCAGTTTGATCTCACCTTTAAGGGTAACAATGTTCTCGCCCACCGTAATATCAAGATCTTCTTGGTTGATGCCTGGTATATCGGCCTTTAGGATTATTTCTTGTTCGGTTTCCTTTAAATCAACCGAAGGACCGAAACCGTCTCCTCTTAATAAATCGTTAAAATTCCCAGGTATAACTTGGTTTAAAAAACGATCTCCCCAAAAAGTACTACTAAATGGACTTAACCAATTCTTGTTTTCCATTGAAGAACCTCCTTTGTCATCTAATTGATATTATTTCACTGATTTTTTGATTTAATCGTTTTCAATGGGAGTAAGAGTCGTTTTTGGCTGGTATTTCTCCGAAATTTATTCGTTTCTCCCGGCTCTCGATATGAATCCTTTATCCGATTTTCGATTTCCAAGGAGTATTAATTTTTTTGAACGGATAAAAATAGTTGATAGTGGTTGAGTAAATGACTATTCCGAGGTTATTGAATACTTTTTATGCGTTATAAGTATTGGTTTCCGCAATATTAAAATCTATGCAATCTTTAGTGTTTTTTCTGTTTTAGCTTTCGTTGTGCCAACTGAGTATGAAGTAAAGTCTTTTGGGCTACAAGTAAGAGTTTTAAACAACTGGAGAGTAGTCAATTGGAAAAACCTTTAAGCAGTGGTATAATTGCCGGAATTATTGCCGGGATACTTAAAGATATTCCGGATGCATTTTTTCATTATGGATTAAAAATTACCCGGATAACTTTTTGGGATTATTCTGGTGTTATTGCTTTGGGCCATCTTCCTTCTGAAGCTGCCGAATATATTTGCGCGATGTTTTTCGAAATAATTTTTAGTATTTTGGTGGGGTTGTTTTTTGTTTTCATAACCAATCGCATCATCATTAAACATTATTTTTTAAGTGGCGCTTTTTATGGAGCTGTTGTATGGTTCATTATACGCTCGGCTGTTGTAGGGCTGAATATTCAATTATTGATGGATGGCGATATCGTTACTGCGACCATTAACTCTTTCAATTCGATAATGTATGGACTTATATTGGCAATTATCGTCCGTTTTTTAGAAAATAGAACACCGAATTTAAAAATTTGAATAATCTTGAATTATTTAGTCAATGATCGGGATGAGTTAAAGCATGAAGCGGAAAAATTAATTGACGCGGCGAAAAAATCGGATCAAAAATAATATATCAGAAATTAGGGTGTTTTTGTAAGGTACCGGCGATACAAAAAGTAGATAACTGCAGCAGAAAGTAAAACACCAATGATTAATCCAATGAGGGGAAAAGCTCTGGTTGCCGGGCTTAATTGTCCCCATTTCCGGCCGAAGTATTTGCCGACGACAACCAAAGCGCAATAATACAAACTATTGGAAATTATGACCGAAGAAAGTACAATGAAAGGTTTTACGCGAAAGAGGCTACAGCAGAATATAGCTACCATACTCATACCGGGCACGCATTTTCCAAGGAAGATAATCCATGCGCCATATCTTTCGAACCAATGACCGGCAGTTTTTAGATTCTGCTCATGAACCTGATTTTGGATGAATTTCCAATCCAGCAATTTTTTTCCTTTAGGGTACGCGAGAGCATATATCGCGATACCGCCAACGGAAGTCCCCACAGAAAGCGCCAACCAAATGAGAAAAATACCATCACGGTGGGCGCCTGCTAAATATCCTGTTAATAATAGAAGGCAGCTTTCAAGAGGAATCATCGGAATAAAAACATGAATGAAACTTAAGCCCAATATAATCGAAAAAAATATCCACGGAAGATTTGCAAAATGTTCAATCCACGTCGCCATGCATTTTTAAAACTCCTTATTCATATTTCGGTAGGTCGAAGGTTGTTGCGCTCAGAGATATAATTAGCCATTGAGAGCTCATTCCCTGTCGGGTTCATTAAATATTATCAAGCGAAAATTTGGTAGCTGAAAAATTAGGTACAATGATTCCTTCTATTTCTCTTGAATGAAATATAACAGGTTGTCTTCAAGTCGGTAAAATAAAGGTACAATCATTATTTTCGGATATTTAAATCGTAGTCGCGCCGATTCTTCGAGTACAAAATCAGTTTCGTTTTTGATATCGAATTTCGGAGCATCAGTCAAAAAATGTTCGGTTGCTTGGGAGTGACTCCAACCGGCGTTATCAACCAAACCGTTGACAAACCGCTCTTGGGCCGAATATAAGTTGGCCATCCCGCAATCATTATGGGCAATTAAGGCAAGGACTGAGAGATTGCCAATGGCGATGGCATAGGAAATATAAAAATCGCAAAACCGTAAATTTCCGCCTCCGGTCCGGATTAGATAAGCAAAATTCGGGGGGATCCTCAAATTTTTTCGATTATCCATACACATTCCAATTAAAAGTTGGGCCTCTTGATAATCCGCAAATTTATGTTTTAAATTGTGATATTCAAATAGCAATCCGATAGGCGTATTCAAATATTTATTTGGGATAGCGTTTTTTTCGGTAACGGGAATGAGTTGCACGGAATTTTCTCCTTTCTCAGGGACGCTTGAGTTGACTTTGCATTGCAAATAAAAAAGGTCAACCATAATTGAGTTTGCGCAAGATTCTACGCTTAAGCGCATAAGGCGCTTCCTCAAAGGTTGACCTACTATTTATCAATGCTTCCATGACCGGTTTGTTAAACGGTTTCCGGAGCGATTGATAACGAATAGTTTTATGTTATAGTTTTTACATGAAAAAAACTCTTCTGACGGTTCAGACTAGTTATTTTCTATGTAGGGAGTATCTTATCATGAAATGGTTTTCATTACAAGGAAAAGGTGAAAGGTTTACAAAAAATGTTAATTTCTTTGGATTTGTGGAGTGTTATGATAAAATAGTGGCAAACTCGGATCTGAGTTTGATTTTTCTGGCTTAATTAATTTTATAAAAGGGAGGCCTTGGAAATGATTACCAAAGGTCAACTTGAGGACAGTATTAGTAAAGCGATTATTCAATTTGAAAAAGAATTTCTGGGCCGGGGTCCGGAAGAAGTCAAGACTTTTATTTTAGGAGATTTAATCTTAGTCCGGCTGAAGGGCATACTTTCCCCGGCTGAACAACATTTGGCCAGTAATCACGAAGGTAAAATGTTGGTCAAACAGGTCCGGATCCAGCTAATTGAAAAATCCAGAACGATGTTGGAAGAAATCATTCATAACCTGACCAAGCATTCTGTCATTAGTTTACATACCGACATTAGCACGACGACCGGAGAACGAATATTCGTTTTTGTCCTCGATGATGTGTTGTATTAGCTTTGAAGGGAGTAAACAATTCTTCCCAAATGAGGAAATAATACCGAATTGGAATCCTCAATTATCAACCGGTTATGATATAATATTGTAGTAAACTTAAGGAGGATTGGCATGAAATTTGAATCGCCTTTTATCATAACTATCAGTCGCCAGCTGGGTAGTGGCGGCGCTTACGTCGGTAAATTGCTGGCAGATTTTTTGGAAATCACTTATGTCGATCGGGAGATAATTACTCAAGCGGCTAAGAAACTTGAAATGCTGGAAGATGAAATAAAAATCCGCGATGAAAATGTGGTTTCATTTTGGAAATCTTTTTTGCAATTAAGCGCTTTTAGCATTCAGGATTCGTATTTGCCTCCGCAGATGTATACTCCGAGCGATGCAGAATTATTTAAGGCGGAATCGGAGGTAATTGTCGGCATATCCAAGACTTATTCGTCGGTCATTATCGGGCGTTGCGGCTCTTATCTTCTTCAGCAACATCCTCGGCATATCAGCGTTTTTTTACATGCCGACCTAGAGTTCCGGCAGAAACGTATCCAGGATTTATATCAATTATCTCCGGAGAAAGCTTTGAAAATGCTTCATGAAAGCGATTGTGCCCGAAATCAGTATTTTCATAAGTTTACCGGAAAAGATTGGACAGATGCCAGACAATACAATCTTTCGATCGATACAAGCTGTATTGGACTTGAGAAAACCAAGGAATTGATAATCAATTATTGCAAGTCCAAATTTACGGAAATGGGATTTTCGTCCATAGGTGCCTGATGGTAAAGAAATTAGAGATTATTTTATTGATAGCGGCATGTGTCTTTGGAGGTTCCATTTTAGCAGATAATAGTGAAATTGCTAAAGCAGGCCGGTATTGGGATAACCGTGCAACCCAGGGCATGACGGAAAAAGCCATTGGCGTAATGGAGAGCTTGCTAAAAATAGAGCCCAATCAATACGAAGCCCTGTGGAGACTCGGCTGTTATTATCAGTTTTTGGGGGATATGTCTTTTGGCAAGCTTAAAATGGAAGCCTATAAAAAAGGTTTGTCCTATACTGAGAAGGCCATTAAAATTAAAAACCAGGGGGCAAATGGGCACCTTTGGCGTGGGTTATTAATCGGTAGTATTATATTGGAAGGATCTAATCAGAGTAATTTGAAACTTGCTCATCAAATGGCCGGTGAATTCCAATTCGTTTTATGTTTGGAACCCCAGAACGCTCAGGCCCATCTGGCTTTGGCACGATATTATGACGGAGCGTTTGGAACCGGGAATGATAAGAAAAAGGCTCTGCAAGAAATTGGCCTGGCTTTAAAATACGACCCGGATATTGAAAACGGTTGGATGGTTTTGGGCGGGATTGCAATGAAAAATAATGATCTCGCCACCGCAAAGGCAGCCTTTGCCAAATTTTTAGATAGGACTGACCCATACAAAAATTATGGCACCTTAATCCGTGAGGAAAATAAAGCGGGGGAAGATTACGAATCCCTATGGCATTTGGGGTATCTCTATGAGTTTATGGGGCAAAATTCCCCTAATAAAAAAACCAAAATTGCTTTGTTGGAAAAAGGCTTAGCTTATCTGGAACATGCTGAAAGAGTAAATCAAAGGGGAGTGGCAGGTCATCTTTACCGGGCAATCCTCTTAGGCAATATTGGTTTGGAAAAAGGAATTCTTCAAAGTCTGCGAATGGTTGAACCGATGGTTGAAGAACTACAAACTGTGGTGAAGTTGGAACCAGGAAATGCTATGGCCCATGCCATGCTGGGCCAGATTTACTGGAGAGCTCCGGGAAAACCCCTTAGCATCGGAAATAAGAAAAAAGCGTTGGATGAGATCGCCTTGGCTGTTCAATATGATCCAGGTAGTATTGCCTATTGGTTTAATTATGGCAAAATTGCTGTCGAGAATGGGAATTACGACTTGGCCACAATGGCGTTTACCAAGGTGCTTAGTTTTTTTGGCGGAACACCGAGTTTTAAAATTCAAGCCCAGCAGGAACTGGATAAATTGTCAAAGAGATAATTTCTTTAAGGGATAAGCCTTTTTATTGTGAGGTCTGTTTTTTACCAAGGAATAAAACGGGATAAAATTGAAAAGGTTGAAAGGGGTTTTTCCATGAATAAAGAGCGCGGCAGTCGAGTGGTTATTGTAGGGGCGGGTTTGGTAGGTTCGACTTTTGCTTACAGCCTAATGATCAACGGCGCGGCTTCAGAGATTATTATGATTGATGTTAACCAGGAACGGCTGGCAGGGGAAATTATGGATTTGAACCATGGAATTTCTTTTGTTAGACCGGCCCGGGTTAGGGCCGGGAGCTATGCTGATTGCAAAGATGCCGACATTATCGTGATCACTGCCGGAAGCAACCAACGGCCTGGAGAGACCCGTATCGATTTACTGGCCCGAAATACCGAAATTTTCCGGGGTATTATCGGACAAATTACCGCAACCGGAACTGAAGCTATTTTATTGGTTGCCACCAATCCGGTGGATATCATGACTTACATTACTTACAAATTGAGTGGGTTACCGGATTATCGGGTTATCGGGTCGGGAACAGTATTGGATTCAGCCCGGTTCCGTTATCTGATAAGTTCCCATTGCCACGTTGATCCATCCAATGTACACGCTTACATTATTGGAGAACACGGGGACACCGAGGCGCCGGTTTGGAGTTTGGCCAATATTGCCGGTATCCGCTTTAGTGACTATTGTCCATTATGCGGTGGAGGCTGTGAAAAACAATTACCCAAAGAAGAAATTTTTGATGATGTTAAAAATGCCGCCTATAAAATTATCAAAGGAAAAGGCGCTACCTATTATGCGATTGGTTTAGCTTTAACTGAGATTGTCGAGAGCATTATTCGTGATGAACATTCGGTATTAACTGTTTCAACCTTATTAAAAGGGGAATATGGAATTGAGGATGTTTATCTGAGTTTGCCATGCGTAGTAAATCGGAAAGGAATTGAGCGTAAAATCCAGCTTTCACTTTCACCTGAGGAAGAAAGCGCTTTTTGCCGTTCGGCTCTGGTGCTCAAGGATCTACAGAGCCAGATTAAGTTATAATAGAATCGGTAAGTTTGCCGGTGTTTTTTGACCCGAATTTAAATTTTTCCAGAGGTGAATTAAAATGGAGCAACAGCAGTTCCATGGATGGCAAATCATAGCTGAAGTATATAATCATGACGAAGCCTATTTTTTAACCGGATTGTTAAATTCTGTAGAGATTCCCGTGAAAATGGAACGGGAAACCCTGGGGAGTATCTATGGATTGACTGTGGGACCTTTGGCAACGATAAAGATTTTGGTGCCCTGTGAACGGGTTGATGATGCCGAAAAGGTCCTGGCCGAGCAAAATGAAGAGAATAAGCAGAACAAGGATGAAGCAGAATCTTAGACGGTGATTCTTTCGGAAGAAAATGGAACCTTTTTAACGTTTTTTCGTTGGAGGAAGATATGGAGTATCGATCATTTATGATAGGCGATTTGATGACCAACTGTTATGTAGTTTGGAAGGGAAAAGAAGCCGGAGTTATTGATCCCGGCGGCCCTGTTTCCGGCATTGAAAGATTTTTAATGGAGCATTCATTACAATTACAATGGATTATCAACACCCATGGACATATGGATCACATTGCGGGTAATGCTGCCTTACACCAAAAGTATGATGTTCCGATCCTGATTCATGCGGCAGATCGTGAAATGCTTACTTCCCCAACCGCAAATTTGTCGACGTTTATGGGAGGGAGCACCATCAGTCCCGATACGGATCGGCTCATTTCCGATGGCGATCAGATTGCCTTGGGAGATGAATTTTTCCAGGTTATTGCAACTCCGGGGCACACTCCCGGCGGAATTTCTTTATATACTCCAGGATTAGCATTTGTCGGAGACACTTTGTTTTTTGAGAGTATTGGACGGACTGACTTCCCGGGAGGGAATCACAGGCAGCTGCTTGACTCCATCCGGAAACGATTGTTTTCCTTACCGGCTGGAACCAAGGTATTCCCCGGGCATGGCGAATATACATCCATTGGTTATGAAATGAAAAACAACCCTTTTGTCAATGAAGATTGTAACGATTCATTATGAAATATTCAGTGAAAATTAAAGATTTCAGGGAACTTCCCAATGTTTTAGCAGCCTTAAAAATTGTCGATCCCTGTGCCGAACTGTCGGATGAACAATTTGACATCCGGTTGATTGTTGAATATTCTTCCGATTTTCTGGTGCGTGTCTGGTCTCCGGATTTACCTTCCGGGGAAAATGTCCGGCAATTGCAGGACCGGGATATCCTTGATTCGCGTTATCAGAAAAGTGATTATCCCAAACGGATCAAAGAACTTATCCGTTTGGGCGTCATTTCTTTGCTTAGTAATAATTTTCATATAAAGCCTGCATGGGGGATTTTAAGCGCGGTCCGGCCGACCAAGATTTTTCATCATTTACGCCAGCGGGGTTTTTCAATTGGGGAAATCCAGGACAAACTTTTGAATATCTATGCGCTCACACCGGAGCGGGCGGAACTTCTTATTCAAATTGGAAGCCATCAGGAAAAATTTTTCAAGCCCGCCAACACCGTCAGTCTATATATGGGAATTCCTTTTTGCCCTAGCCGTTGCCGTTACTGTTCCTTTGCTGCAGTCTCTTTGGAAACCCATCAACATTTAGTCCGGGGTTTTCTCGAAGCGTTAAATTTGGAGATTGCTGCTACGCAGCAATTAATCAGGGAATGGGGCTTTCTGGTAGAAAGCGTCTATATAGGTGGAGGCACCCCCACCAGCCTGGGCACAAAAGATTTTTCCAATTTGCTACAATTCATTAAGGAACGCTTGATTTCCGATCATACGAAGGAATTTACGGTTGAAGCCGGGCGTCCTGAAACTATCGATATCGAAAAGTTAAAGGCTATGAAAGATGCCGGAGTTACCAGAGTTTGTGTGAATCCTCAATCAATGCATGATTCAACCTTGCAGCTTATTGGTCGCCGTCACACGGTGATGGAGTTCCTTCAGTCGGCGGCTTTGGTAAAGCAAATGGGTGATTTTTTAATCAACATGGATCTGATTCTGGGTCTGCCGAGAGAAAAGGGGAGTCATTTTTTGGAGTCGTGCCGGCAAGTGTTGGAACTGGAACCGGATAATGTTACCATCCACACCTTAGCACCCAAAAGAGCGGCTGCCTGGCACAAAGATTTTGCGTCATTGGCTTTGACCGAAGAACAGGATATTAATAAATCATGGAACCAGGCGCTTGTCATGTTGAGAGCGAAACAATACTTTCCATATTATATTTACCGGCAACGTTCGATTTTAGCTGATCAGGCAAATGTCGGCCTGGCTAAACCGGGAACTGAAAATATCTATAATATTCAAATGATGGAAGAACGCCAAACGATTTTCGGCTTAGGAGGTGGAGCGATCACAAAATGGGTCTACGGAGCTGACTTTCAGGTCGTGAGACTTCAAAATCCAAAGTGTCCTGCTACCTATCGCCGGGATATTCAGGAGCTGATAGTAAAAAAAGCCCAACAAACCCGGTTACTTCTTGGTTGACATTTAGGTTTACATTAGGTACAATATTAAACGTACTTTTGCTAGGTAAATAAATACTAAGCGTATCTATAATTTACCTGTTTATTTGTAAACACGTTACTTGTAAAGGCGTTTACTCGTAAACGAGTTTACCTGCAACTTAGTATTTTATGGGTATTTGGCTCATTTTTTTTTTTGGAATTTATAAAGGGGAGGAATTTTAATGGGTATGTCAATTTTGTCAATTCGTCGTTACGCTAAACGTATCTTAGCACCTGTCATTCTTGTTTTGGTCGTGACGATGATGGTTGGAGTGTTTTATATCGGTTTTCCAATGATGACCAAAGAAAATACCGGATATACCGGTCCATCAATCAAAATCAACGGCCAAAAATTGTCGGATGAAGATTTTAATAACTATATGGCACAGGCCGGTCAACAAGCCAGTCAGTTTGCGCAATACGGTATGTCTTATACAGAGGCTCAAATCCGTGACAGTGCAATCAATATGGCAGTTCAGAATATTGCATTCCAACAGGAAATGGACAAGGTTAAGTCCAAGATCAAAGTCAAAGGGTCCGAAGTCGATAATTTGATTCATAAATATTTACCTACGGAAGAAGAAGTCCAGAGCTTTATGGAACGGCAAGGGTTCACCAGTAAGCGTCAGCTCAAGGATATGGTTAAAAAGTCCTTGGAGCAACAAAAGTTCATTGCTTATAAAGCAAAACAATTAAAAGTGAATGTTTCCCGTGCCGAAATATTGGGTCAATTGGATCAAATTACAGTCAGTCATATTTTAATCGGCTTAAAAGATCAAAATAATAAATCCCGGACGGATGCTCAGGCTCTGCAACTGGCCAAGGATGTTTACCAGAAAGCCGCCAGCGGTCAGGATTTTGCGGCACTTGCCAAACAGTATTCCGAGGATCCGGGTTCTAAAGATAAAGGCGGCACCTATGGACCGATGGGAGTCGACCAATTTAAGGGCAGTATGGCAAAGGAATTTGTCGATGGCGCTTTAGCTCTTAAAGTTGGTCAAATTAGCGCTCCGGTCAAAACTCAATTTGGGTATCATATTATTAAACTTGATGCTCATGGAGTACCGACCGGTAGTGAATATAAAGAAAAATATAACGAAGTACGGGACAATTTATTGCTTCAGAAAGCACAACAAAGTCCGGCATATAGCGACTGGATGCAAAAAATTAACCGTCAAGCTCTCAGCAAACTGGAGATTCTCGATCCCGGACTGCGCGCATTTCGGTTAAAGAACGAACAAAAATGGCAGGAAGCTTCCGAAGCCTATGAAAAGGCTTTAAAGAAAGGTTATTACAAGAACCGTGTTGATACCTATACTGACGCTTCCGAAGTGTATATTCAATTAAAACAGGCTGCTAAGGCTATCGATGTTTTGAAAAAAGCTCCAGTTGCAGTAATTAATAATATTGAGTACCAAGAGGCTTTGGCCAATGCTTATAAAGCCAATCAAAATATGGATCAAGCGAAAGCCGTTTTGGTACAATGGGGCCAAGCCCATGTCGATGATATTCAAACCCATGCAAGGTTGAAAGATATCTATACTTCATGGAATTTGACGGACTTAGCGGCTCAGGAAACCCGGACTATCGCGAATATGCAGAAATTACAGGCCGAAAAAGATAAAGCATATCAAGAAAGCTTGAATCAGCAGCAATCTGCTGCTGGACAAACTCAACCTGCGGCTTCTCAACCGACTCCGGTTAAAAAGTAAAAACCGGGAAACGATAAATGCTAACGCGGAGGGTGAATTAACGCCTTCCGCGTATTCGTATATGGATTCATATCCATATCCTATCGATGATTTAAATTTTAAAAACGAGGCGGTTTCATTGGCTCAAATTAATGCTCCTAAAGGAACATATGATCTTTTACCCGAGGATTTGACTCATTGGTATTACTTAGAGGGTAAACTGCGGCAGATTTTTCAAGAGTATGGTTACGCGGAAGTAAGGACCCCGATTTTTGAGCATACCGAATTATTTCAACGCGGTATTGGTGAGACTACCGATATTGTTGAGAAGGAAATGTTTACTTTTCCGGATCGGGCAGGCCGGAGTCTGACATTACGTCCTGAGGGTACCGCTTCCGTAGTCAGGGCTTTTTTGGAACATAATTTGGCTGCTTCCGGCGGAATTAGTAAACTTTATTACTATGGGCCGATGTTTCGTTGCGAAGCACCTCAGGCAGGCCGGTTCCGCCAATTTGTGCAGTTTGGCGCCGAAGTCCTAGGTAGCGAAGATCCGAGGGTCGATGCGGAAATCATATCCCTGGCGGTCAATTTTTATAAACGGTTGGGGATTACCGATCTGGATATCAATTTGAACTCAATTGGTTGTCCGGAATGCAGACCGCTTTATCGTGAGAGATTAATTGAACATTTACGACCCAGGGCTGAAAAATTATGTCCGAATTGTCAGCGACGGCTGGAAAGAAATCCTTTACGGTTACTGGATTGTAAAAGTCCTATTTGTAAGAGTTTAACCGAAGATGTTCCCCTGATAACTGAAACACTATGTTCAAGCTGCGGTTCTCACTTTCAGCAATTGCGTGAACTGTTGGATGCAGTCGGAATTCAGTACCACCTGAATCCGCGATTAGTCCGTGGCTTTGATTATTATACCAAAACTGTATTTGAGGTATTAGCGGGGGATTTGGGGGCTCAAAATGCCCTTTGCGGCGGCGGGAGGTACGACGGTTTGGTAGAGGAGTGCGGAGGAAGTCCCACTCCGGGGATTGGTTTTGCAGCTGGAATGGAACGCCTATTGATGGTGTTAAAGTCAAGAAACTTATTGCCGAAGGAAACTTCCAAGCCCCATATTTATCTTGCGCCGCTGGGAGAAGCAGCCCAGATGAAGATTTTCCCACTGGTTATCGGGTTAAGGGAAACCGGGTGGGTTGTAGAAACTGATTTTCAGAGCCGTAGTCTGAAATCTCAAATGAAACTGGCCAATAAATTGGGAGCTCCGATCGTAGGTGTCATTGGCGAAGAAGAAATGGCAAACGAACAAATTTTAATCCGCAAAATGGATACCAGTGAGCAGCAAACGATTGCCATTAGCAAATTACAAGACTTTTTGAAAGAAGAATTTTCAAATGGAACTTTTTGTTGACTATTAACAACAAGTTTCAGTATAATTAATAATAACATTGAATTTGCATAAATACTATTATAATAGTAATGATAAGGAAAAGTAGCTATTTGAGTAAAACGTCTCGTCCTGGCGATAGAAATAGAGACATTCTACTTAAGTGGAGCGTTTGTTTTATAATGGATGAAACGTTCTGCTAGTTCCTTTAGGGAGAGGGCGCCGTGACTGAAAGTGCCTTTAGGTCCACTGATAGTGAAAAACACCTTTGAACTGATTGGGTGAAAGTACGCTGTTGGTTTCGTAATAATAATCCAATCCGTATTTCTGCGTTAAAGAAAAACGAGTAGAGTAGGCGAGGCTTCACATATTGATATCCGCGATCGTAGGGATATCTGTTACCAATGTAGAAGGCAAACTCTATGAGGGTGGTACCACGGGTAAATCTCTCGTCCCTTATTTTTAAGGACGAGGGATTTTTTATTATGATGATTTAAACAATATGAAAGGGGCTTTATGATGCATCAATATCGAACCCATAACTGTGGGGAGCTATCTGAAAAAAATGTTGGGGAAGTCGTTCGAATTGCGGGATGGGTGCAAACCATTCGGGATCATGGTGGAATTATTTTTATCGATGTTCGGGATCACTATGGTGTCACGCAGGTGGTTATTGATGAAGAAACTTTAAAAGAAACCGTTATTAAAATTCCCCGTGAGTCGACGGTTTCGGCTTTAGGAACAGTAACCAGGCGCTCGGAAGAGACTGTTAACCCCAATTTGTCTACCGGATATATTGAGTTAAAAGCGGAAAGTGTAGAAATTTTAGGTAAAGTAAGAAACTCTTTGCCATTTGAGCTTTCGCTGGCGAGTGAAGCTCGTGAGGAGCTTCGGCTCAAATACCGTTTTTTGGATTTACGAAATGATAAACTTCATAAAAATATTATTTTACGGTCAAAAATCATCCAGAGTGTTCGTCAAAAAATGATTGGCATGAATTTTATGGAAATTCAAACTCCGATTTTAACCAGTTCATCTCCGGAAGGAGCCAGGGATTATTTGGTACCCAGCAGAGTGCATCCTGGTAAATTCTATGCTCTGCCTCAGGCTCCTCAACAATTTAAGCAATTACTCATGGTTTCCGGTTTCGATCGTTACTTTCAAATTGCACCCTGCTTTCGGGATGAGGATGCCCGCGCTGATCGTTCCCCGGGAGAATTTTATCAGCTTGATATTGAAATGGCTTTTGCCACCCAGGAAGATGTTTTTGCAGCTGTAGAAAAAGTTATCTCCGAGATTTTCGGAGAGTTTTCCTCATGGAAAGTGACGACCAATCCTTTTGTCAGAATACCATATAAAGAAGCTATGCTGAAGTATGGCAGCGATAAACCGGATCTTCGTAATCCGCTATTAATCTATGATATCTCTGAGTGTTTTAAAAACACGGAGTTTAAAGCCTTCCTTAACCGAACAGTACGAGTCATACCGGTGCCTGATTGCAGCTCGCAATCGAGAAGCTTTTTTGACAATATGGTTGAGTTTGCTACCAGTATCGGCGCTAAAGGTCTGGCATGGCTAAAAGTAGATGATAATTTGGATTTTATCGGACCGATCGCCAAATTTATAAGCGCCGAGGTGAAGAAACAAATTATCGAGATTACCGGTGCAAAGACAGGACATGCTCTGTTTTTTTTGGCGGATCATTTAACGGAAGCCGAAAAGTTGGCGGGTCAGGTCCGAAATGAATTGGGTCGAAGATTGAATTTAATCGAAAAGGATGTTTTTAAATTCTGTTGGATTGTTGATTTTCCAATGTATGAAATCAATCCGGATACTCATCAACTTGAGTTTAGCCATAATCCCTTCTCAATGCCCCAAGGAGGAATGAACGCTCTCCTTACTATGGATCCGTTGGATATTTATGCCTATCAGTATGATATTGTCTGTAACGGAGTGGAATTGTCCTCAGGAGCGGTTCGTAATCACGACCCGGAAATTATGATCAAAGCTTTTGAGATTGCAGGTTATTCCGCAGATGAAGTTCAAATGAAATTTCCAGCTTTGTTTAATGCTTTTCAGTACGGGCCACCACCCCATGCCGGTATCGCGCCTGGGATCGACCGGATGGTGATGTTGATTGCCAATGAACCCAATATCCGTGAGGTTATCGCATTTCCAATGAGCAGTAAGGCTCAAGATTTGTTGATGAGTGCACCATCGGAAGTTACGGACAAGCAGCTCAGGGAATTACATATTAAAGTGGATGTAAAATCTTAAATTTCTTGCTTACTGGTTCTAACTTTGATTTTATTCAGATCTTTAGGTGTAGCGGCGCTCTATTGAATAGGTTTTCCGGTTTTTAACCGGGGTTATAATTGAGTTTCCGTTCTTTGGAACTTGAAGGTTCTATCAAGCTGTGGTATGATTTAGATAAGTCAATTACCGGAAGCAATGAAGACAGATAAGGTCATAAGGTCCATTTTTTAATGATTGTCAATTTTAAAACCCTGCTTTGTACGTGATGAAGCTGATTTTGTTATGAACCAACATAGCTACCTCGGGAGTCCGGCTCTATTTATGGCAGGTAGGCCGTCTTTTTAAGACGGAACCATAAAATAAATAGGAGGACACCCACCTTGCTTGCGCAGGGTTCAGGTAACGATCAGCATAACGGCATAGTGGGGCTTTATTTTGTTTTACTGGAGAAATTATTACATATTATCTCCAAATCAGAGTTGGGCACGGGGAGATCTTTTTAAAAAATTATTAAGGTATGTACTATTTTAAACAATTCATTGTTTAAACAGGCTAATTTGCTGTAGTTATAAGATTTTGATAAAGAAGTTTCTTATTTTGCCTTTCATTGAATAACCCTTTTAAATATGGTATTATCATATGGAAAGAGGTTAGACAGAAATTTGTTTGGAAAACAGGATTGGAGTTAGTCTGATTTTATGGATAGAGGAGAAGTCTGCATTTTGTAATATCACGGTTAACCAAGGGAGTTATTGTGATCAGTCAGAGTCAGAACCTTAAAATTAAAATTCGTCAAGAAATGAAAACTAAATTGGCTGCGCTTACCCCCGGTGAATATCATTCTTTTAATTTTATGCTCGAACAACGTTTTTTTAACCTTCCAATCCTTCAGACGTCTCAGACGATTATGCTCTATTACTCAATTGGTAATGAAGTTGCAACGATTTCAATTATTTTAAAGCTGTTAAAAGAAGGGAAAAAGGTTGCTTTACCGACCTGTATCGATAAGACAAATATCAGGGCCGGCATCGTTCATGATCTTAATGAACTCAGCCCCGGGGTATTTGGAATCCATGAACCATTATTATCTTCCCTGGAAATGAACCCGGCTGAAATCGACCTGTTGATTATTCCCGGAGTTTCTTTCGACCGGAATGGAATGCGTTTAGGTCATGGTGCCGGTTATTATGACCGATTTCTTTCAAAAACTACTGGCTATAAACTTGGGTTGGCTTATGATTTTCAGATCATGGATAATCTTACTTTTGAAAGTCATGATGTTCCAATGGATGCCTTACTCACGCCTTCTATTTTCATAGAATTTTGAGAGAAACCCCTAATCTTTAAAGAGTGTAAGTTGAAATGGTAAGGATGAGTTTACATTACATTTATAAAATACCAGATAAAGCTGTGTTTTCTCTCTTTAGTTTTTTAATGAATTACCGATGAAGAACTTATGAAGAGCATTTATTCAGATTAAGATTGTAAAATCCCTAGTAGATGGTGAGGCCAATGTTCAAAGACTTCAATCGCAAAAAAGTCTCCATCTTTTTTTATTTATTGATAGCTCAACTATCAGTTATTTTATTTTGTATCGGCGGGGTAGGAATTTTTAGTTATTTTTTAGGAGCCAATCTACTTGAGCGGGATGCAAACCAATTAAATTCAGCTCTGCCGGCGATTCAACATCAAAAACAGCTTTTATTTTTCCAAATCGGTTTGGTGATGCTTGTTTGCGGGATACTGGCGATTTTAGCGGCTTTTTTCATTGCTCGGAAGATGGCTGAAATATTGAAACGCTTTGCTGTCAAACTTCAAGATCTTGCTCGCGCTAAAGAAAATTTTACACAGCGGCTCGATACAGCTTCCTCGATTAAAGAAATTGCCTCGGCAGAGGACAGTTTTAATCAACTTCGGGATTATGATTGGAATGCTTTACAGTCGGTATCCAGGTTAACGGATGGATTAAGTGAATTGACTGGGAAACTGTTAACGACGTCTCAGTATGTTAGCACCGGAGTCCAACAGGTTTCGGAAGTTATGACCGGGGTCAATCAAGGTGCCGAAAGTCAATCGGAAAAAACCTCCCATCTTGCCGAAGTGGTGCAAAACATTTCAATCAGTTCAGTTGAAGCGGCAACCACTGCCACCGATGCTCAAAAGGTTTCTCTTCATTCCAAGCAGGCTGCAGAAGACGGCCAAGTTACCGTCAAAGATACCCTTTCTCTTTTAATTCAAATTGAGCATTTTGCTGGAAAATTAAAAGATTTAAGCAACGATTTAAATGCCCGTTCGGAGCAAATCCGTCGTATACTGGATATTTTGATTTATATCTCCAGGCAAACTAAAATTTTAGCTCTCAATGCCAATATTGAAGCGGCAAAAGCCGGCGAAGCGGGCCGGGGGTTTGCCGTTGTTGCTCAACAGATTCGCGATTTGGCTGATAATTCCCAGGATTCCATCGGTGATATTGCTGAGCGCATCGGTGAAGTTCGTGAGGCTTTGGCCGAAACAGTTTCTTTGGTGGGCAGTTTTTATGAATTAGTGGAAAAGGGTGGCAGTAAGATAATGGAAGCTGAATCACATTTGGTTGCGATTCAGGAAAGTTCTGATTCCAGTCTGTCTTTGGTTAACCGTCTATCTGAATTAGTGGCTACCCAAAGTAGCCCAATTGAAGAAGTCTCCTCCCTGGCGCAAAATTTAGCCGAGGCCAGTAAACAATTTAGACTATCCAGTCACTCGGTTGCGGAGACAGTTAATAACCAAGCGGGAGCCATGGGGGAATTCTTAGCCCATGTAAAAGATATTCAACAAACTTTGGATGAACTGCAACGTCTGATCATGGACTGCAAACTTAGTTGATTTTTTTCACTCTTATTTTGGAAGTTGTTTGCTCATAAAAAAACCTCCTTTAGCGATAGAACACTTAAAGGAAGTTGATTGGTAAAGAAAAAGAGAAGGCTTTTCCATGAGCTTCTCTTTTTTATTTGTAAAATTTGAGGCGGATAAAGTTATTTTTTGGTATCTTTCGTTTTAATATCAAGCCATACGGCAAGCAATAGTACCAGGCCTTTGATAACAAATTGCCAAAATGATTCGGTATTCATCATACTTAATCCATTATCAATACTCGCCATAACCAAAGCGCCGAGAATAGCTCCAGGAATGCTTCCGACACCGCCCATCAAGCTGGTGCCACCGATAACACAGGAGGCAATGGCATCCAGTTCCATATTGGAACCAGCTGTGGTCGTAGCTGCATTTAATCGGGCTGTGGTTAAAATTCCGGCGATTGCGGACAATAAGCCCATAAGAATAAAGACCAGCATGGTTCGGCGCCGGATGTTAATACCTGAAAGCCTGGCGGCATCGGCATTACCACCCATGGCATATACCTGTCGGCCGAACTGAGTATTTTTTGTGATAAAAGTAAAAATTAAAACTAATGCCAGAACCACAAGAATTGGATAAGGAATGCCTTCGTATTGATATAAGATATAGGTGAAAAGGATAATGAGGCCACAATAAAAAGTAAGAATCAATAGTTCGATTGCTAACGGGCGAACTTCAAAACCATATTTGAGTTTGGCACGACGAGCACGGAGCTTGCTGATAATTAATGTTAAAATTCCAAGGGAAGCTAGTATCACTCCGGGAGCCAATTCTAAATAACCGCTACTGATACTTTTAAAATCCGGCCACATCGGCGCTACAGTCAATCCCTTAAGAATGCCCATAACCACACCACGGAAAGCCAATTGGCCCGCGAGGGTGACAATAAAAGCCGGTACTTTTCCATAGGCGACCCAAAAACCCTGCCAGGCACCAATCAGAACTCCCAGGGCTAACGTTGCTAAGATTGCCCAGACAGTCGGTACGTGGTACCAAACCTGCAATACGGCAGCTAAAGCACCGGTTAATCCTAAAACTGACCCGACGGACAAGTCGATATGGGTTGCTACAATGACCATAACCATACCGATTGCCAAAACCGCGGTAATCGACATTTGCCTGGAGAGGTTGGAGATATTACGGGGGATTAAATATCTTCCATCGGTTAACACCGAAAATAACAGCCAAATTGCGATTAACGCAAAAATCATTGTATAAGCCCGGATATCAAATTTAAAACTTAAGCGTTGCCAGTAACTTTTCTCCTGGACTGGGGCATTTCCATCTACAGTCATCATTTTAATTCCCTCCTGTCGCAGCATACATTAGTTTTTCTTGATCAGCTTCATGATGCATGAATTCACCATTGATTTTTCCCTCATGGATGACGATAATCCGGTCGCTCATACCGATGATTTCGGGCAGTTCCGAAGAAATCATAATGATAGCAACACCTTGTTGTTTCAATTGATTCATCAGGTTATAAATCTCAAACTTTGCGCCAACATCAATTCCCCGCGTCGGTTCATCCAAAATTAAAACCTTGGGATTCGTCATTAGCCATTTTCCAACAACCACCTTTTGCTGGTTTCCGCCGCTGAGATTGTTGACTTTAGCGGCGAGGGAAGGAGTTTTAATTTTTAATTGTTTGACCGAATTCTCGCTGGCTAAAATTTCTTCATTAAAATTAATGATGCCGCGGCGGCAGAAGTTAGGCAAATTGGCTAACGTCAGGTTGGTTTGCACTTCTTGTTCCAAGACCAAGCCAAAACGTTTTCGATCTTCAGTCACCAGGGCAATACCTTGTTTAATGGCATCCAGGGGAGATCCGATTTCGATCTTTTGGCCGTCGATATAGATTTCACCATCTTTTCTACCGGCAAAGCCACCAAAAATACTGCTGACAAGTTCAGTACGTCCCGCGCCCATCAGACCTGCAATACCAAGAATTTCACCACAACGAACGTTAAATTTGGCATTTTCAACTAATTTACGTTCCGGATTATCCGGATCGTAGACATTAAAATTCTTGACTTCCAAAACCACATCGCCGGAGTTGTGCTCAACTCTTGGGAAACGTTCGGATAATTGGCGCCCAACCATCATCGAAATTACTTCATTTTCGCTCGTGTCACTAATTGGTTTAGTGGAAATCGTTTCACCGTCTCGAAGAATAGTGACGGTATCGGCTATTTGAAAAATTTCGTTTATTTTATGAGAGATATATATACAGGTTACTCCACCAGCTTTGAGCCTTCGGAGTATTCCCATTAAAGTCGCCACTTCACTCTCGGTTAAAGCCGCTGTCGGTTCATCCAGCAATAAAATTTTGGCCTGTTTGGAGAGGGCTTTAGCGATTTCCACCATTTGTTGATGACCGACTCCCAGATTCATTACCGGGGTTTCCGGGCGGATCTTTAACTCGACTTCGTCTAACCATTTTGAAGTTTCATAATAAAGTTTGGGCCAATCAATAATTCCAAAGCAATTAGGTTCGTTGCCAAGAAAAATATTTTCACCGATTGTCAATTGCTTAATGACCGATAGCTCTTGGTTAATAATCGCAATCCCGGCTGCCTCGGATTCGCGGATGTTATGATGCTTTTGTATGATACCGTCGATGATAATCTCTCCGGAATAAGTGCCAAAAGGGTAAACACCACTCAAAATCTTCATTAGCGTCGACTTTCCGGCGCCATTTTCACCGCAGAGGGCATGGATTTCTCCCTTACGCACCTGGAAATTGACATTTTTAAGGGCTTTGACTCCCGGAAATTCTTTGATGATATTCCGCATCTCCAGGACAAATTTTTCCATCGGGATTCCTCCTCTCACCACAAATTAGAGTAAAATTACAGGGCAATTATTGGTTCCTCCATGTTCGGTTATAAATTAGAGGAAGAGAGAGGTTTCATCTCTAAGAAGTTTACCTCTCTCTTCTAAAAGCTTTTTCCTAGGTTAAATTATTTCTGAGCAGGCCATTTATCCTTAGGAACGTTGCGGTAAACTTCTTCGAGTTTTTGGAAACCGTCTTTAATAATGACGTCGTACATATTGGTTTTAGTAACGGCGACAGGAGTCAGAGCCAAGAATGGGGTGTTCTTGTTTTTACCATTATCAATAACTTTGTTGGTCTTTACTTTTTGGCCCTTGGCTAAAGCCACAGCAGCCTTCGCAGCCTCGGAAGCAATGATTTTGATAGGCTTATAAACGGTCATTGTTTGAGTTCCTTCAACAATCCGCTGGCAAGCTGCCAAGTCACCGTCTTGCCCGGAAACCGGAATTTTACCAGCTAATTTTTGATCCGTTAAAGCTTGGATAACACCACCAGCGGTACCATCGTTAGCTGCAACAACTGCATCAATTTTATTATTGAGTTTGGTTAAGCAGTTTTCCATATTGGTTTGGGCTACTTCAGGTTTCCAGTCATTGGTGAATTGATCATAAGCTAATTTGATATCGCCCTTCTTAACGAGCGGTTCAAGCACTTTCATGGCGCCGGCCTTGAACATAAAGGCATTGTTGTCTGTCGGCGAGCCGCCAATATAAGCATAGGTACCTTTAGGGACTAGCTTGGTGATGGCTTCAGCTTGGAGCTGTCCAACTTTCTCGTTATCAAATGAAATATAAAGGTCAAGATTACAATTTTTGATAAGTCGGTCATACGCTAAAGTTTTAACTTTGGATTTAGCAGCTGAATCGACGACAGAAGCGACAGCTTCAGCATTATGAGGAATGATAACTAAAACCTGAACGCCTTGGGAAAGTAGATTTTCGCATTGAGACACTTGAAGAGCGTCATCACTATTTGCGGCCTGAACATTGACCTCACAGCCTAATTTCTTGGCGTTGGCAATGAAAATATCGCGATCTTTCTGCCAACGTTCTTCTTTCAACGTATCCATTGATAACCCAATTAAGAGTTTGGGTGCGGCGGAAACAACGCAACCGAGAACAAATGCCACCAAGAAACTAGCCACTACCAAGAGTCTAAACTTTTTCAATTCCATTTCCTCCTTTTTTTAGGAGCCGTTGTTTAGAGGGCTCCATCCGAGCTTTATCCTACCATTTATTTTTAAAAAAATATCTGGAGTAAGTTGCAAACCACAGCTAAAAAATTGTAAAAAAAAATTTACATTGCTGTAAATTAGTTTTGACTAGTATTTTTTTGCAGTTAAAAAAATCCTGATGATTTATGGTCTATAGAAAAATAGGCTTATCAGTTTTGGCGGTAGCTTTTATGACTTAGGCCATTTTGTTTTGGGGATATTTAAATAGATTTCCTCTATACTATGAAATCCGTCTTTAATAATAATTTCAATATTATCAACATCAATTGGAATGGGGGTTATAATTTCCGAAGGTGTAAAGTGTTTGCCGTTAAATGTAGGGCTATGATTGGTTCTGATCTCTTTGTTGGCCCCCAAAGCCATGGCTAGATCCGCAGCTCGATAGGCAAGTTTACGAATAGGTTTGTAAATTGTCATCAACTGAGTGCCTTCCACAATCCGCTGGCATCCGGAGAGATCCGCATCGTGACCGACGACCATGATTTTACCGGCCACTCTCCATTCCGATAAGGCTTCAATTACAGCACTGGCTAAGCTGTCATTGGCGGCAATTACCGCATTGAATTTTTTGCCTTGGGACAGGAGAGTTTGAATAAACTGGTAAGCGTCCTCCGGCCGCCAATCTTCCGCCCAAGATTCGAAAATAATTCTGATTTGGCCATCTCTGACATAATTATTTAAAATATTCTTATAACCCTGGTTGAACATGTAGCAATTATTGTCAGTCGGGGCACCATTGATAATAACATAGTTGCCGTTAGGAACTTTATTCACCAAATATTCAGCCATAAATTCACCGACTTTGATATTATCAAAAGAGACATAGAGATCCAGATCGGCATTTCGAATCAGGCGATCATAGGAAATAACTTTAACTCCGGCTTTTTTTGCCATTTGGACGGCAAGAGCGGCTTGATTCAAGTCGTGGGGAACAATCACCAGAACATCAATTTTCTGACTTACCATATACTCAACCTGTTGGGTTTGGTCTTGTTGATTATTGTTGGCGTTCTGAATGATTAATTCACCGCCGAGTTGGCGGACTCTTTCAGCAAAATAATCCCGGTCTCGCCTCCATCTTTCTTCCTGCAAGGTAGCCATTGCCAGACCAATCTTAATGGGCCTGAATCCGCTGGAAATCGGTTTGGCGGTTCCCCAATCACATCCGGGCAGCGTTACAATGAATATAAAAAGAAAAATGATTCCAATCGTAATTAGAGTTTTTTTAATCAATCGAACGTTCCCCCTTAAACTGGGTTTGTTCATCGCGGTATTCAGTGGGAGTCATTTCATAATATTTCCGGAAAATTCGGCTGAAATAGTTCGGATCATTGTATCCGATTGAAAAACAGCATTCCTTAACGGAAACGCCTTGCGCCAGAAGAGATAAAGCTTTATCCATTCTTAATTTCGTGACATACTCGCTGAAACTGACGCCTATTTCTTCCCGGAAAAGCCGGCTGAAGTAAAAAGGACTGATGCCGATAGTATGCGATATGTCTTCTAAGTTTACCACTTGGGTAAATTGGTGGTCGATAATGTCTTTTGCTTGGCGAATAATGGTTTTGACTTGATTATTTCGTCCCTCTTGCACGAGTGAGGCCAAACTAATCAATCGCTGGGTAATTTCTTTGAACACTTCATTTAAGGTTTGTTTTTCTTTAAATATAGCCATGGTTTGTTCAAAACTTGGCAAACTTGCATTGCCTGGTTTTGAATCTTTGCTGATTCGGCATGCATGGATTAATAACTCAAGCAAATAGAAAAATAAGCGATCCTGATTTCCTTGAAAGTTGTTGTATTTCGAAAAAAGTTGAGTGGTCAATGTTTCAACTTTTTCGACATTTCCATAACGAATGGATTCTGATATTTCCTGAATCCTCTGGTTGAAATCATTTTCCCAGTCCTGTCTCTGCTGATCCTGGACATCATCGTAATGAAAAATGGGACTTTCACCACAATAACTTAAGGCTAGCACGGATTCCTGGTAAGAACGTTTCAATTCGGCTGAAGCAGAGTAGACGCGTCCAATTCCAATGTGAATATCGGTAATGGTGGGTTCCTTTTGAATAAAATTGATAATTTTTCGGGATAGAGATACCGGTTCCGGCTGAATCGCCGGAAGATTGGGCCCAAGCGGAATGAAAATCGCCAGCGGGTTGGTCTTAACCGGTGAAACCAGGCAAGGAATAAAATGCCGGATTTCTTCGGCAATGTCGGTCATTTTTTGTCGACGAACAAAACTTAGTTCAACCAAGGCATCCGTGGCGGTGTTGATTTTATGGTGGTATGAAACCGCCAAAAAGAATCCGCTGGTAAATTGCAAAGCTAATAATTCCTGGTATTCAGCTAAAGTGACCCCATCAATTCCATTTACTAACTCATTCATCAATTCATTTTCAATAACAGGCAACAATTTTTTATAGCGTTCTCTCAGAGCCAACTCATCGAGGCGTTCTTTCCGTAGTTTGGTTAATTGTTGCCTGGCTCTGTCAATTAGCTCCAGTAAACGTGTTTTATTAATCGGTTTCACCAGATAGTCGTAAACATTAAGACGGATCGCCTCCTGAGCATAGGAAAAGTTTTCATAGGCTGTCAAAACAATTAAGATAGCCGCGGTATCCATGCGGCGGATTTCGCTTAATGCTTCTAAGCCATTGATTCCGGGCATTTTAATATCCATCATGACCAGTTCTGGACGAAAAAGCTCGGCCTTTTCAATAGCTTCCCGTCCGGAATGAGCGATTTCAAGTTGAAGGTCTGGTTCTTTTCCGAGAATCAGACAAATTGAATCTAACATAATCTTTTCATCATCAACGACCAGTACTTTCATAACTAGCCTCCTCATTAATTCTTCTTAAAGGGTAATCTGATCCGGATGGTTGTCCCATGGCTCGGGACACTATGAATAGCAAACAAGTCTTCCTCACAGAAGAAAAGTCTAATTCTTTCCTGAACATTATGCAAACCTAGACCTGTAGTATGACCAGATAATTGAGTGCCTTTTTGAATTTTAATCAAGGTATCGTTATCCATTCCGACTCCATTATCGGAGACTAGGATCATTGCCGATTCACCCTCTTGAAATGCCTGTACTTCGATTTTACCGCCGCTTTCCATGTCCTCGATTCCATGAATTAAAGCATTTTCTATAATCGGTTGCAATGTTAATAAAGGGATTTGATAATTTAATACAGCGGGATCGATTTTTATTTGAAACTCAAAGCGTTCGTCCCCAAAACGGGTTTTTAGAATAAAGAAGTAGGTTTCTAAATGATTGAATTCATTCTGAAGAGTAACCGGCGTATCTAGAGTCCGTAAATTATAACGCAGCAGGGAAGAAACTTTATCGACAAATTCTGCTGTTCTATCTGCATTTTCCATAATGGCCAGTTGGACTCCGGCATTGAGCATATTAAATAAAAAATGCGGATTAATTTGAGATTGGAGAGCATGGAGTTCTGCCTCGCGCAGTACATTTTTCATGGAAAGATTTTGCAATTCCTGCTCTTGAAGCCGGATTTCTAAATCGGATTTGTTTTTGATCTCGGCAATCAGTCGGCTGATACTGGCCACCATCTCATTAAATGCCCTGGTTACGACTGAAATGTCATCATTACTGAATATTGCCAGGGGAGCTAAGGTAAAATTCCCTCTCGAGATCGATTTGGCTGCCTCAACCAAGTTCCGGAGGGGTTTTGTAAGACTGAAACTGGTCCAAAGCGTAATCATAATGCTAAATATCAGTGCTCCAATAATAAGAGTTAAGCCAAGTTGTTGAATGTAAATAAGGCGCTGGGATATTAATAAATACCGGCGGGAATTGGCTTCAAGCTGTTTAGTGATCAGGCGATCAATAGCCCATTTGATATTGTTATTATAACGGACGACTTCATTAAAAGCCTGGAGGTATTCTGCGGAATCCCGGGCCCGTTTTGCTTTTTCAGCGATTTCGGCCTGTTGTAAAAAAGAGCGTGTCATATTGCGAATATTCTCCAATAAAAGATAATTTTCAGGTGTTTCTTCAATAACTGTTAAATTGGAATATTCGGTATCGATTTCCTGAATATATAGATAATACTGCCTTAACATATAGAAATTTCTTGAAACCAAGTACTTTTCTAGAAAGGTGACGGCATTATCGATGTCCGCACTAAATTCTTTAAGACGGATATTATTGGTCAGCAAAATATTAATGTGGTTAAGCAAAAATTGTTCATTATAGTGTGAGAAAAGGCTTACTGCAGCAAAAATAGCGATCATGGATAAAAAAGGGAACAGCAATTTGCTGCGTATACTTTGGGGAGTTTTTTCTCTAGCGGTCTCCATAGTTCCCCTCTTTTTCCATTGAATTTAATTTGTATAAATAGGAATTGATGTTGCTACTGTTGATCAAAAAGAGCGGGATATTGTAGCTCTCTTGATGAGCTTTTCCTTCTTTGAGTCGAATCATTGTCAGCATACCCTGGGCACCGAGTTCAAAAGGATCATCCGTTAAGACACCCCAGATAACCCCCCGTTTGATGTAATTGGCGATTTCATTGGTGAATCCACTGCCGATGATGGTAACGTGCGTCACCCGGTTCAGGTCAACCACCACTTTGGAAACACCCAAGGTATCACTGGCATTGGAACAAATAATTGCTTGAATTTCCGGATAGTTAGTCAAAATAGATTGGGTTTGTTCCTCGGCGCTGATGCTTCCTCCCTTGGAAGTTAAGATTAATTTCAATTGCAAACCCGGATAACCCCGGAGCGCATCTTTTATTCCTTGTAAATAATGCTGATAATTGGTATTGGAAAAATTGGAATCAACCAAAACGGCTATTTTTACAAGTCCTGAAAGGGCTTTGGTTAAGGCGTTGCCGGTTTTATAGCCTAAATCATAGGTATTAAGACCTACCATGGATACATGCTTAACATCATCAACATCATTGGAAAGCGCAACAACAGGTATGTTTTTCTCAATGGCTTCATGGATTAGAGCTTTTATCGAAGGATTATTAGGGATCGAAACCATGATTCCATCGACACTTGAAAGAATAGACATTTCTAAAAAGCGTTCCATCTCTTTCAAATCTAAAAAACGGGGGCTGAAGATTTCTAAGGCTACTTTTTCATAATTTGCAACCCTTTGCGCCCCGGCATGAGCTTGGTCCCAATATTCTTCATCAGTAGCTCGGGTAATCATTACAAAATGGAAACGATAGTTACGTAAATCTTCCGAATGAAATGTTAACCCTGTTTTCTTCCATAAAAAATCAGTGGTATTATAGATGAAAGCGATCACAATGATCACAATCGAAATCAACAATATGCTAATCCAATGATATTTCATGTCAGCCCTGCCGCCAAATCAATTTATTTATAAACTGAGGATAGCTATGAGTCATGTAAATAAATTTAACAAATGTTTAAAAAATCCTTTTTTGCCCAAACCAGGAGATGTAGTTTGTGTTTATCACCATGAAATGGTATAATATTACGGAAAATTGAGCTGACACTTTTTGGGTGAGATTACGTTAATGAAAAGAGAAGTTTTGGGGATAAAAGCCGGAATGGTAACTTTAGTAAAACGGATAGACTACATTTGCCTTTTCCAAATTTATACCCTAAAAAAATAAAGACCATTAAATCGGGGTGTAGGAATGTTAAAATTCTTGAATGAGTTATGGGATACAAATTTACGCGAAGTAAAGAACCTTCGGAAACAGATTGTAGCTATTAATGAGCTGGAACCGGAATTCGTTAAACTTTCCGATGAACAGCTACGGGCAAAAACAGCTGAATTCAAAGAACGATTGGCTGCTGGAGAAACTCTTGATGATTTGTTGCCGGAAGCCTTCGCCACTGTCAGGGAAGCCGCCACACGAACCTTAAAACAGCGCCATTTTGATGTTCAGTTAATGGGTGGTATCGTCCTTCATGAAGGTAAAATTGCTGAAATGAAAACCGGTGAAGGAAAAACCTTGGTGGCCACATTGCCGGTTTATTTGAATGCTTTAACCGGCAAAGGCGTTCATGTGGTTACGGTCAATGATTATCTGGCCAAACGGGATAGTGATTGGATGGGCCGGATTTACCGTTTTTTGGGGCTTTCAGTCGGCGTGATTCTTCATTCGTTAAACGCCGAGGAAAGGCGGGCCGCCTACCATGCCGATATTACTTATGGCACCAACAATGAGTTCGGGTTTGATTATTTAAGGGACAATATGGCTTTTTCCGTTGAGGAAATGGTTCAAGGTGAGCTTCATTACGCAATTGTCGACGAAGTCGATAGTATTTTAATCGATGAAGCCCGGACTCCTTTGATTATTTCCGGTCAGGCGGAGGAATCCACGGATCTTTACTATAAATTTGCCAGAATCGCACCAAAGCTACGCATTGAAGAGGATTATACCGTCGATGAAAAAGCTCACACCGTTGCCGTTACCGAGGAAGGCGTGGCCAAGGTTGAACAGATGGTTGGCGTGGAGAATCTTTATGATGACCAGAATACCGATATGGTCCACCATTTAAATCAGGCTCTTAAAGCCAAAGAATTGATGAAGCGGGATCGCGACTATGTGGTCAAAGACGGTGAAGTTATTATTGTTGATGAATTCACCGGGCGTTTGATGTTTGGACGCCGCTATAGCGAAGGTCTCCATCAAGCGATTGAAGCGAAGGAAGGGGTCAAAATTGAAAATGAAAGTCAAACGCTAGCGACCATTACCTTCCAAAATTATTTCCGGATGTATGATAAATTAGCTGGTATGACCGGTACCGCGGAAACCGAAGAAGCGGAATTCAGGAAAATTTATAAATTGCCGGTAACCGTCATGCCAACCAACTTGGATATGGTCAGGGCGGACCATCCCGATGTGATCTATAAAACCGAATCCGGTAAATTTAGGGCAGTTGTCGATGAAATCGCGGCCATTCACGAAACGGGCCGTCCGGTCCTGGTAGGTACCATCTCCATCGAGAAGTCGGAAATCTTAAGTGGAATGTTGAAACGCCGCGGTATTCCCCACCAGGTGTTGAATGCCAAATATCATGAAAAGGAAGCTGAAATCATCGCCCAAGCGGGCCGTTCGGAGTCGGTGACCATCGCTACCAACATGGCCGGCCGTGGTACCGATATTGTGCTCGGCGGTAACCCCGAGTTTTTAGCTAGAGATATCCTGCGTTCCCGGGGTATTGAATCGGAACAGGCCACCGATGAAGAGTATCAGATGACTTTGGAGGAAGCCAAAAAAATTACCGGGGGGGACCATCAGAAGGTCATTACAGCCGGTGGTTTGCATATCATTGGTACTGAACGGCATGAGAGCCGCCGTATTGACAATCAGTTGCGGGGACGCGCCGGTCGCCAGGGAGACCCGGGTTCCAGCCGTTTCTTTGTGGCAATGGAAGATGATTTGATGAGGCTTTTCGGGGGTGAAACGATTTCGGGCCTAATGGAACGGCTTGGCTGGACCGAAGATATGCCCATTGAGCATAAAGCTATTGCCAGTAGGATTGAAACCGCTCAGCGCAAAGTTGAAAGCAGAAACTTTGAAATCCGGAAACATGTGCTTGATTATGATGATGTCCTGAATAAACAAAGGGAAATTATTTATGAGCTGCGCCGGAAACTTTTGTTTGGTGAAGATATTCATGAAAAAGTGCTTGAGATGTTCGACGATGTCATCCGGCAGTTGATGGAAGTCTATACCAATGAAAAGGTTATTCCGGAAGAATGGGATTTGGAAGGCCTTTTACAGGCGCTCTCTACCAACCTTCTGCCGCAGCAGTCAATTTCTTTGGAGGAAATTGCAAAAGCCAATTACGAAGAACTCCATGACATAATTCATAGCCGGACCATGGAATTTTACGAGGATAAAGAAGCGGCAATCGGTACCGAATACCTCAGGGAAATCGAAAGACGGGTCATGCTTCAAACGATTGATACCAATTGGATGAGTCATTTGGAGGCTATGGATGGCTTGAAGGAAGGAATAGGCCTTAGGGCATACGCTCAGAATGACCCGCTAGTTGCTTATAAGATTGAAGCTTATCAGATGTTTAAGGAAATGCGGGATAACATCAATGAGGAAGTTATCCGGGTTCTCAGTAAGTTTCAGTTGGTCTCCGAGGAAAAAATCGTTAAGAAACCGAAAATCCGTAATATTGCCACCAATTTGGATGAAGATGGCACCTCGGCGGTTCAACAACGTACGGTAGGGAAAAAGGTGGGTCGAAACGATCCCTGCCCTTGCGGAAGCGGTAAAAAATACAAAAAGTGTTGTGGTCAAGGGGCGGGATGATTGGTGATTGGTTGGAAAATACAGAATTCAGGAATTAGAAGCCAAGATTTGGACAGATTTTATTCTGGCTTCTGAATTCTGGATCCTATAATACTTTTAATACTTTGATGAGGTGATGATTGTGATTGAAGCCAGTGACTTAAGAAATCGTTTGGGTGGATTAAAAAAGCGTTTGTCGGAATTAAGGGAGTATCTTTGATTTAGCTAAAAAAAGTGAACGAATTGATGAATTGAGTGTTGAGGCTGGGGATCCCGATTTATGGAATGATCCGGCTCATGCTCAAAAGATTTTGCAGGAGATGACCACCTTAAAAAATCAAGTCCAACAAATCCAGCGTTTGGAGGAACAGGAGGCAGATTTGTCCGGCTTGCTTGACATGGCGGTTTCCGAAAATGAAGAGGAACTTTTTACCGATATTGAAAGTGGAATCGGCCAGCTTGAAAAGACTGTGGACGGTTTGGAACTATCCAATATGCTCGGTAAAGAATTCGACCGTTTTAATACCTATTTGACCATCCATCCGGGCGCAGGCGGCACGGAATCCCAGGATTGGGCGGAGATGCTGCTTCGGATGTATATAAGATGGTCAGAGCGTCATGGCTTTAAAGTCGAGTTTCTGGATTTTCAACCGGGAGATGAAGCGGGGGTTAAGAGCGTTACGCTTTTTATCGGCGGTGAAAATGCTTTTGGATATTTAAGGAGCGAAAAAGGTGTCCATCGTCTGGTGCGGATTTCACCGTTCGACGCTTCGGGACGAAGACATACCTCCTTCTCTTCTGTGGATATCGTCCCGGAAATTGATGATACCATTGATGTTGAAATTCGGCCGGAAGATTTGAAAGTGGATACCTACCGTTCCAGTGGAGCCGGCGGACAACATGTCAATAAAACGGAATCGGCAATCCGGATTACCCACATACCGACTGGTATTGTGGTTGCTTGCCAAAACGAACGTTCCCAATTTCAAAACCGCGACCGTGCCATGCAGATGTTGCGGGCTAAACTTTATGAACTGCGGCGTGAAGAACAGGAAGCCAAAATGGCTAAGATAAAAGGAGAATATTCCGAAATCGCTTGGGGAAATCAGATACGTTCCTACGTATTTTGTCCTTATACCATGGTGAAGGATCACCGGACGGAGGCCGAAACCGGGAATATCCAGGGAGTTATGGATGGTGAACTTGATCCGTTTATTGAAGCTTACTTACGATCCGATCTGAATAAGTAAAGAGAGTTAACCCTCGATCCCGCAAGAAAGTATCAATTTCTTTGCGGTGGTGCAGCGCTTAGCAAGCCGGATTCATGTTAAATATTGATAGGAATACCAAACTCTGGTTACACTAAGTAACCGGAGTTTATTTTTTGGTATCGGGGGTTTATCCTTGATAAATAGAGATACACATTACCGCAGGGTATTAATTCTTTTCGGCCTCCTATTTTTGATTTTCAGCGGACTTTGGGTCCGTCTGATTATCATTCAGCTCTTCCGCTATCCGGAATACTCCAAGATGGCAGCGGTGCAGCGTCAAATTCCATTGATTAAAAATATACTCAAAGGCGCATTTTTTGACCGTCATGGCAAACCATTACGGGCTAGCGCCAAAACTTGGTACTTATTGATCGAAAAAACGACTCCCTTTCGGAGGAGACTCATTGCTAAAAAAATCGGACCTTTGATGGCTGGTAATTTTGAAGAAAGATACCATCGAAATCAAGAGCAATCTTTTTGGATATTTCCCGAGCCCTTAAGCAATTTACAAATAACCGCAATTTTTTCTCTAAATTTATCGGAATGCAAAATCATTGCCGGCCAGGCGCGGAAAGATCGTTATCCCGGGATTGCCTGGCACATTTTGGGTATCAATGATAACGGTCGTGGATTGTCCGGACTGGAAAGCCTCTATCAAAATTTTTTATACGAATCCGGGAATTATGGTTCTATTTTTACTTTAAATGATGGAGAAAAGGGATATTTTCCAGGACTGGGTTTACGTTTTCGAAGTAATCCCAATTCCTCCGGGGTGGTATTAACCATTGATTCCAGGATTCAACGGATTGCCGAACAAGTCCTGGATCAGCATGGAATAACCGGCGCAATTGTAATTCTGAATGTGCAAAGCGGAGAGATATTGGCTATGTGCAGTCGGCCGTTTTTTAATTCTTTTGGGGAAAACTCTATGGAAAATCTCCCCTATCTCAACCGGGCGATATCCGCTTATCATCCAGGGTCTATTTTTAAGCTGATAACCTTGAGTGCCGGGTTAGACAAAGGTCTTTTGGACCCGGATGAATATTTTGAAGATCCGGGATTCTATCAAATCGGCGATAAACGCTGGCGATGCATAACCTCAAATGGGGGGCATGGTGTGATTAGTCTCACAGAAGCATTGGCATATTCCTGTAATCCAATCTTCATTCAAATTGCCCTGAGATTAAAACCAAAGCTAATTTTGGATTATGCAGAACGGTTTGGCCTCGATCAGCCTTTAAATATTGGCTTGCGAGATGAATCATGGGGTAAGTTGCCTTCAGGGATCGGTTTTTCAGATGGAGACATTGCTAATATGGTCCTTGGTCAGGGTGACGTTTACACGACACCTTTGCAAATCGCTTCTTTGGTTCAAACCATCGCCAATGACGGAATTCAATGTATGCCCCGGCTAGTGCTGGGAACGATTCAAAACGGAAATGATATCAGCCAGTTAAAACCGCTTTTAAAGAAACGGATCATTAAAACGGAAACTGCCTGTATAGTCAAGGAGATGATGACTGCGGTAGTAACCTTTGGAACCGGCAAAGCTGCTCAGCTTCCTAGGGGAGTAGCCGGAAAAACAGGTACAGCACAGGTAAATAACGATTTAGATGGGCCATCCCATGCTTGGTTTGCCGGATTTACCCCTGTGGACCATCCCAAATATGTAGCCGTTATTTTTTGTGAACAAGGGTCTTCCGGGGCCGAGTCGGCCGCACCTTTGTTTAAAGAAGTTATGGAGAAAGTTACCAAGATAGCAGACTAGCACTTTCAATGCCGCTGGCACATAGGCTATGTTACACCCAAAATTCGGGCGCATCCAATAAAAACCTATGGAGGTGGCGTGAAAATAGATGGTTATTTCCATCTTAGGGCCGTTGGTAGAATTTGTATTTACCGGCTTTTTTTATCTTTTTGGTTATATTTCAAACAATAACGTTTTTCCTCTTCCATTGACAGAGGAAGAAGAAAGTGCCTTACTGGCTAGGTTAGAACAGGGGGATGAGGAAGCCCGCAACATTTTAATTGAGCGTAACCTAAGATTAGTAGCCCATATTGTCAAGAAATTCGACAGTACCGGGGAGGATGTCGATGACTTAATTTCCATCGGTACCATAGGTTTAATTAAAGGAATCGGAACCTTTAAGCGGAATCGCAATACCAGGTTAGCCACTTATGCTGCCCGCTGCATCGAAAATGAGATTTTAATGCATTTACGGACTATCAAGAAGAATAAAAATGATCTGCTGCTTTATGATTCCATAGGTTCGGATAAAGAGGGAAATGAAATCACTTTACTCGATATTCTGGATACCGGGGCCGAAGTAGTTTCGGAACAAGTAGAAATGAAACTGGAGGAGGAAAAGCTAAAAGAGAGAATAGCACTCCTTACAAAAAGAGAACGTAAAGTAATCGAATTACGGTATGGATTGGTTGACGGAATTAATAAAACACAGCGGGAAATCTCAAAATTATTGGGAATTTCGCGTTCTTATGTTTCGCGGATCGAAAAAAAGGCTTTGCGAAAACTGTTTTCGGATCTCAATATCTGTGACGGCGATGGTAATTAGTAAAAAAATGGAAGTTGAGTCCCGTATATATTTACCCCGGGTTGGCTACCCTATAATCAGAGATTTGTAGTAGCCGAGGCGCAGATTGATAACGGCTCCGTCATTTACGGCCTAAGGCCGCACGACCTGATGCGCTATAATGCGCATCCCAGGGTCGTTATCAGTCGAACAACTGATTGGTATGGGTTCAAAATGCAAGACCACGCGCGCTTCACAATTGGCAGTTCAATTGTGCCCACGCGATGGATCCATGCCGGTCTGCGTCAGATTGTACGGGTTGGGCCAACTTATTACGGTAGTCCAAAAAATTGTTTTTACAGTTTTCGATTGCCGTGGTAGGGAAACCTAGGCCGTATAGTCGGGCCCAGATTGTCCTTGGAGCGAAAGGGTTTGTTTGCAGCCGTAAGCACGCTGGCGTGATTTGGTTGCAGACAGATCACTAAGTTTCAATGGCAGTCGGTCAAAGGTTATCGTAGTACGTGTAATGGGTGTTTGTAGCCGTCAATATCGGTTGCAGGTATCCACGTAACGTGGTGCGGTAGCCGGAGATAAAGTTACTACAAGTCTCTTTTACTTAGCAATAACGCTATAAAATGGTATAATCATCATTAAAGGTAAAATATAGCTGTTTATCTGGATATTTAAACCTTGTTTTAAAAATCAATATCCTGTATTATATAAACATAGTCCCTAAGTGTACGGGTTATTGTTTTAGGGACTTCTCGGGTATTCTCTTGACGCAGACGTCGGCGGACAGGCGGATGCTCACCCCACCTAGGGCCAAGCCGGCACCCAAAGTGGCTGAATGTCTAGGTTTTTGTTTTAAATGCTTTTTAGTTTTTAGCTTTTTGGTTTTTTTGGTTTTCGGTTTTACGGTTTTACCCTTATAATATTATGTTTTTTACATAGGCCACCATTTGGTGGTTATTTTTTTTGTTTAAAAAGTCAAAGTACCTTGACGCAGAGGCTAAAATTTGATAGAATTTCTCAAAATACTCCAAATGCATTGATTGGGAATACACATTGGAATAAGGGTCATAAACCCATAAAGTTGCTAGAGAGAGCTGTTGGTTGGTGCGAAACAGTGTGGCTTAACCGTTGTGAACTCACCCAGGAGCAGTCGTCTGAAAGCCATGGTAGATGATGATGGCAAGTAAGTCCGGCCGGTTGCTTACCGTTATCAAGAGAAGGCATTCGTTTTTTCCGGATGCCGTCAAGTGGGCGAGCGTATTTGTAACACCTTGCCAAAACGGAGTGGTACCACGGAAGTTAAAAGCTTTCGTCTCATGCAGAAATGCACGGAGATGGAAGCTTTTTTTATAACTTAGATCGTAAATTAAACGTGTCCCCAAGGCCGTTTATGCGCGCGAACGCAAAAGGAGGAAACAACATGAAAATTGCATTTTCAACCCTTGGTTGTCCTGATTTCGATTGGACGGATATTTACTCAATGGCCAAGGATCTTGGTTATGACGGTATTGAAATCCGCGGACTGGGCCAAGAAATCTTCGCCGTGAAGGCCCAACCTTTTATGGAAAATCAGTTACCTTCCACTGTCCGGAAACTAGCCGAGTTGCGCCTGGAGATTCCTTGCCTTTCATCGGGTTGTTGTTTGAAATTTACCGAAAACACTGACCTGAATGATCGGGAAATCCTGGAATATATCAATTTAGCCGTTAAACTAGGCACACCCTATGTCCGTATCCTAGCCGACCGCAACCCCAAGCCGGACACGGAAGTTGATGATTCGTTGGTCGTTGCCGCGTTAAAACGGCTGGCCCCGGTTGCCGAAGCGAAGGGGGTAACCCTTTTGGTGGAAACAAACGGTGTGTACTCCGACACCGACCGCCTCCGTAAACTGCTGGATCAAACGGCCAGTGATGCCGTGGCGGCTCTCTGGGATATTCATCATCCATACCGCTTCGCAGGGGAGAAGCCTGGAAAAACAGTACAAAATTTGGGCGCTTATATTAAATACGTCCATATCAAGGATTCGGTCGTTGAAAATGGTGAAATCGGTTACCGGATGATTGGCGAGGGCGATTTGCCCATTGACGATTTTATGTTCGCTTTACGCTCCATCAATTATGACGGGTATGTTTCCCTGGAATGGGTTAAACGTTGGATGCCGGATCTGGAGGACGCCGGAATCGTTTTTCCGCATTTTGCGGAATTTATGACTCGTTATACGAAAAGAAGCTCCGGAAAAAGCCGTTTGCTCAGCAATAAGGCTGGAACCGGCCAATATATCTGGGAAAAGGAAACGCTGATTGATTTGACTTTCCCTCAAGTGCTTGACCGAATGGTTGAAGAGTTTCCCGGCCAGTATGCCTTCCGTTATACCACGATGGACTATACCCGGACCTATTCGGAGTTTCGGGAAGATGTTGATACTTTTGCCCGTTCTCTGATTGCCCTGGGTGTAAAACCCGGTGATCATGTTGCCGTGTGGGCCACCAATGTTCCCCAGTGGTACATTACTTTCTGGGCTGCCACAAAAATCGGGGCGGTCCTGGTTACGGTAAACACAGCTTATAAGGTTTATGAAGCCGAGTATTTGCTCCGCCAATCGGATACTCATACCTTGGTGATGATTGATGGTTATAAGGATTCCGATTATGTCGGGATTATCAAGGAACTTTGCCCGGAACTGGAAACCTCCGAGGCTGGAAAGCCGCTGCACACCAAGCGGTTGCCGTTTTTACGCAATATTATTACAGTGGATTCAAAACAAAATGGTTGCCTGACCTGGAATCAAGCGATTGCCTTGGCCGATAAGGTGCCGGTTGAAGAAGTTTACCGGCGGGCTCTGGCCATTAATCGCCACGATGTTTGTAATATGCAATATACTTCCGGTACGACTGGATTTCCAAAAGGTGTTATGCTGACCCACTATAATGTGGTGAATAATGGCAAGAATATCGGCGATTGTATGGATCTTTCCACAGCCGACCGGATGATGATTCATGTTCCGATGTTTCACTGCTTCGGAATGGTTTTGGCCATGACTGCTTCGATGACTCATGGTGTAACGATGTCTCCGATGCCTTATTTTTCGCCGAAACCGTCACTGGCCTGCATTAACCAGGAAAAAATCACTTGTTTCCATGGAGTCCCCACCATGTTCATCGCTATGCTGGAGCATGAAGATTTCTCCAAGACTGACTTTTCTCAGATGAGGACTGGGATAATGGCCGGCAGCCCTTGTCCAATCAAGGTGATGAAAGATGTAGTTGAGAAGATGAATATGACTCAGATTAGTATCGTTTATGGCCAGACGGAAGCTTCCCCGGGATGCACCCAGAGCCGGGTGGATGACCCGCTGGAAGTGCGGGTTCATACGGTAGGCCGGGCTCTGCCGGGGGTTGAATGCAAGATAGTCGACCCGGCCAGCGGTGAAGATTTGCCGGATAATGTGGATGGTGAGTTCGTAGCTCGCGGGTATAATATCATGAAGGGTTATTATAAAATGCCGGAAGCCACTGCCGCAGCCATTGACGAGAACGGATGGCTCCATACGGGTGATTTGGCCAGACGCGATGAAAACGGCAATTATAAAATCACTGGCCGGATCAAGGATATGATCATCCGCGGCGGGGAGAATATTTATCCCAAGGAAATCGAGGACTTTATTTATACCCATCCCAAAGTGAAGGATGTCCAGGTAATCGGAGTACCCGACAAACAGTATGGTGAGGAAATTATGGCCTGTGTAGTTTTGAAGGAAAGTGAGAAATTGACGGAGGAAGAACTGAAGGATTTCGTCCGTTCCCATATGGCCAAGCATAAAACTCCCCGTTACGTTGATTTTGTGCATGAATTTCCGATGAATGCGGCCGGGAAGATTTTAAAATATAAAATGCGGGAACTGGCTGTAGAGAAACTGGGATTGCAAGCGGCCAATAAGATTGCCACGGCGTAGGCTAAGAACCGTTGTTTTCATAGAAGATCCGTGGATGGATTTTTCCAAGGTTCTTACCTTGGATGTTTTTTCGGTATCGCTAAAAACCGGGGCCTATCCCTTTGGTGGGAAGACTCCGGTTTTTAATTTTTTGGGATGTCCTCTCCGAAAATAATGGCTAAATAATCCCTCATCCCGTTAAGGACCCGATAAACTGAAAGGAATTCCCCTTCGATTTTATAAAATATAAGATAAACTCCGCAAACGATGAAGCGATAGTCGGTTTTGATATTAATTTTGGTATTCAGGGAAGTTCCCATTTCGGGAAAATCGGCCAGATTTTCAATTTTGGAATATAGAAGATTGCCAAATTTAATGGCTGCCTCCGGATTATCCTCAAAAATATAAGCTTTTATTTCAATCATATCGGAAAGGGCCAAGGGGTTTATCCGGATTTTTAGTTTCAAATCCTTAAACCTCCAGTATTTTCTGTAGATCCTCTAGCGATTTCCATCCTTCTCCAGATTTAATAGCTTCTTCAGCCTCGGATAATTTTGACAAAAGTTTGATTGCTGCCTGCTGTTTTTCATATTCCTGTATATCCAAAAGGACATAACGTCCTCTACCGTTTTTGGTGAGAAACACAGGTTCTCCAACTTGGCAGGAACGAAGAACTTCGTTGTAGTTTCGTAAGTCTGAAACCGGTTTAATGTTAGGCATTCTTGAAGCGCCTCCATGGATTTGCTGCTTTTATTGTAGCCTAAAATTTCGTAAAATACAACATCATATTTTACAGCATTTCTGGATAAAGCAAGAAATTTTAAAAAAGGGCTAGTCTCGATTCATTGAGACTGCCCCTATAGAAACTTGGTTTGCGCAGTTGAGAAAAGGAATATGATTACCCTTCCTCGCCGGCTAATTGCGGCATTAGACGCTGCTTTTGGTGTTTTTCGGTCAGGTGCTTCATCTCGATAAACAAAAAACAGCCGGTTAACATGAAGGAAAGAAAATCAGCCAAGGGAAGTGCCATTAGAACGCCTTGCAAGCCCAGATAATGAGGTAAAATCAGCAATAAAGGCACTAAAATCAGCAATTGCCGGGAAAAATTGAGTAACATGGATAGAAGTGGTTTTCCCACTGCCTGGAAGTAACCGGCGCCGATGATTTGAAAACCGATGAGCGGAAGAGCAAATTGGCAAACGGCTACGGCGTGGGTTCCGAAGGCGATCAACGCTTTGTCATGACTATTAAATAAGGATATTAATTGAACCGGAAAGAGGCGCGTGATAATGTAGCCCAGGGTGGCAATAGAGGTTGCAGCCCAAATTGCGTACTTCAATACTTTTTTCACTCGGTCAAATTTTTGGGCGCCATAGTTATACCCGATAATTGGCTGTGAACCTTCCTGGAATCCCACAATTGGTAAAAAGATCAGAACACTTAAGCTATTGACGATTCCCATGCCGGAGATGGCGATATCGCCGCCGTATTTCAACAAGCTGTTGTTCATGATGCCGAATAATAAAGATTGGGCCAACTGCATGACACAGGGGGCAATACCGATGGACAATATTCCTTTGACAATGTCCCATTTTAATCGCAAATTGGCGGTCCGGATTTTTAGAACGCTGCGGCCGAAGATAAAATGGGCGGCGATCCAAATGGAAGACACCGCTTGGGCCGATACGGTAGCTAGAGCCGCTCCGCGAATTCCCCAGTGAAACACGAAAATGAATAATGGAGCCAGCAGCGCATTTAAAATCGCGCCGATCAACATGGTGGTCATGGCGATAACGGGCTGGCCTTCAGCCCTCATAAAATTATTCATCCCGAAACTGAAAGTTTGAAAGATACTGCAATAAAGGATGATGCTCATGTAATCCCTGGCGTAGGGAAGCACTTCCGGGCTTGCCCCGAAGACTTTTAACAAAGGGTTCAGAAAAGTCAAACCCAAGGTTACCAGGATCACAGTGCCGATGGCGATCAGAGTCACGGCATTTCCCATATATTGTTCGGCTTCGTCTTTTTTTTGCTGGCCGAGCCGGATTGAGACCAAGGCGGTAGCGCCCAGACCGATCAGCATCCCGAAAGCCATCTGGATCAGCATCAACGGGAAACCTACGGTAATAGCGGCGATTCCTAGCGAACCAGCGCTATTGCCGATAAATATCCGGTCGATTACATTATAAAGGGCATTGACGATCATTCCGATAATGGCCGGAACGGAAAATTCCATTAATAATTTGGAGAGTTTGGCTTCTCCTAGCCTAGCGGTGTCGCTCATAGCAAGCTCCTATGGATTCTTTTTTAGTTTGTGGCAATTCCAAGAATACCTTTAATGTTCATCATTGATACTGCAGCAATTTTCGTCGTTAAGGCAATCCAGGTTATGAATGAATCGCAGCAAATAACTTTTGAAAATTTCGATTTCCGAATCAGGAAACCCCGCTAAAGAGTGGTCATTGACTTCTTGAAAGAAGATCTCCATTGTCTGAACTAATTCTCTTGATTTGGGTGTCAGGGATATGTTTTGGGAGCGGCGATCCTCGGGATTGGTTTCCCGCAAAACAAAACCCTGTTTTACCAGCCGATCGATGATGCCGGTTATTGTCGGCCGGTCGTAACCCAAATGTTCAGCAATGGATGCCGGAGTATGAGCAAATTGGCGTTCGAAGGGAGTCTCTGCTTTTCTTAAATGTTTGATGACAAGAAACTGAGGAAAAGTGAGCCCGATTTCGCTTAGTTTTTGATTGACCTTCAATTTGGACAGCCGGGCAGCTTTGTTCAACAAATATCCGATGTCGTCATTGCATTTCAATATTTTACCTTCCTTTTTTGCGAGGGTTTAAACGATGAAGCGCACTAATTGTTTTCGTACATATAATTAGCGTACGAATTATTATACTACAAATTAAATTTTAGTTGATGACAGTTGTGTTAAGGTTTTGAGAAATGAAAGGGTTAATGGAGACAGGATGAAGGGGATTTGGAGGATGAAAGAGTGGCGTGTGCGTGAGGTATTAAACCCGACAGAAATGAACAAATAACCGAGGGCTGTTTTTATCCTGGTTTATTTTTTATGTCCTCCTGCCCATCCTAAGCCATGGTGATAGTAATGCCGCTATTTTTAGCCAATGGGTCGCGCCAAAAAGGGGGTGGCTCATTCCGTGATCACCGTCGTTTTTTTAATTTAACGCCTTGGTGTTTAAACTTCGGAGCGCAACCGTCGAAACCCGAAAAATAGGCCCATATTTTTTCAGGTAGGGTGGTTTTTGGGCCTATTGACCCTTCCCTTCGAAAAGGGAAACGGCCGGAAATTGAGGGCCGATCGGCTTGTTGCACAGACTACGGATCATCACGGCAAAGGCCCGGGAAAACCCAAACAGTCCTTAAAGAATTATTGCAGCTTAAGGGAAAAGGATTGTTATAAAGTTAAAAGGGAAAAGAGAGAAGGGTAAAATGGATGAAGCAGTATGTTTGAAGTCAAATTAGTAACTTTGAATAAGCAATGATATAGGCCGTAATTATCTGCAAAAGATATAAGCCTTCAGGGAGGAAGGCAATTTCCCCGCCGCATCTTCCAGGATGAAAAATGCGGTTTACGCAAAGAAGCCGTCCTTCCCACCTACCGTATGCCGGAGCAGGGGAAGGTTCAGAACAGCGAAACATAGGAAATCATAATCCATCGCCCGTGAAACGGGGGAGGCTCGCTGCTTTGAATGAACAGAGGGGTGAGCATTCCGTCGAAAGGGTTTTTAAGTTTTCAAACTTCAAATTTGGGTATACCAACCGGCACCCAATTGGCATATTCCCCCTAAGGTTTGCAAATGAAAGTGAAAATATGGAATCCGGCTTTGGCATGTCCGCACTTGTTAACTGGGAACCGTTATGCTATAATATACCAAATTGGTAGTATCCTTGGAAAATAAGGAACTACACAATTCCAGAAATTATTTATATTTTTTAATGGATTCCGCTTAGATCAATTTGACTGAGACGGGAGAAGAATCGGATATTTATCTTAATGGGGTTTGATAGTACCCTTATCGATTCGTGTCGCCTTCCTGTTCTGCAGGAAGGCTTTCGTTTTATTCGGGAGACTCAAACCATCGGCTGAAAGCCGCAGTTAAGACATTCATCGCATCTTTCTTCTCTTCATGAAAGAGGGTGCCCAATTGGGAAATAAAATCGCCAATATAGACACATAGACCTATCCATTGCTTTTGGCTTTGGGATTATTTAAATGATGAGGAGTGAATGTTTGTGGCTCAAAAATATTATCGGTTGATGGTAATGGCAATAATAGCAGTCGTAGGAGTGCTGGCAATCTTTTTTAACTCAGGATTGGTCGCCGGGGCAAAATCTCCGGGCATTCGAGAAGGCGGTTCCATCGTAGTGTCCATCACCGCCGAACCCGATTTTTTCGACCCTTATTTGGCAACCGCCGCAGCTACCCGGGAGATCCTTTTTAATATTTTTGAAGGGCTGGTGAAACCGGATGAGAAGGGAAACCTTATTCCGGCGCTGGCCGTCAGTTACCAGATTTCCAAAGATGCTTTACAATACACCTTTCAATTAAGGCCGGGGGTCAAGTTTCATAATGGGAAGGGGGTAACGGCCGAAGATGTCAAATACTCCCTGGAAAAAGCCGCCGGAAAAGATACCGGGAAGCCTTATCAACCGGTCTTTTCCAATATTAAGTCCGTCACGGTGAAGAATCCGGTAACGGTTGCCATCACGCTAAACAAACCTGACAGTAATTTGTTGCCTTCCTTTACGGTGGCGATTATTCCCCAAGGTTACCAAGACCAGAATAAAAAACCGGTTGGCACCGGCCCCTTTAAGTTTGTGGAGTATATACCCCAGCAGCAAGTGGTCTTGGCCAAAAACAGTGAATACTGGCAAAAAGGACTGCCGCATTTGGATAAAGTCCTCTTTAAGCTGGCTGCCAACGAAGATGCCGCTTTTTTGCAGCTAAAAGCCGGGACCATTGATTTGGAACCCTATATACCCGTTGATAAAGTCGAACAACTCACCGGGAGTTATAACGTACTCAAGGGTAACTACAATTTAGTGCAGTTGCTGGCGTTAAATAATGCCAGAAAGCCGTACAATGATATCCGGGTGCGTAAGGCTTTAAGTTATGCCGTTGATACCCAAAAGATTATCGATGCGGTCACTTATGGTCAGGGGACCCGGTTGGGTTCGGCCGTATTTCCCGGATTTAAAAAGTATTATCAACCCGGTCTGGAAAATACCTATAAAACCGACATTAAGAAGGCCAAGGAATTATTAAGCCAGGCGGGACTGGCCGCCGGATTTGAAACCACGATTACGGTTCCGGCCAATTATAAGACCCATGTCGATACGGCCCAGGTTATCGTGGAGCAGTTGAAGAAAGTTAACGTCAAAGCCACGATTAAACAGGTTGAATGGGGAGTGTGGCTCGATCAGGTTTATAAAAACCGCCAATTTGACTCCACCGTGATTGCCTTGGATGCCGCCATGTTGTCGCCCCAAAGTTTGCTGGGAAGATATCAGTCCAAGGAGGCCACCAATTTCATTAATTACAACAATCCCAAGTATGACCTGATCATGGACAAAGCGGTGAATACCATGGATGAATCCTTGAAGATAAAGTACTATAAAGAGTTGCAAAGGATTTTGACCCAGGACGCGGCTTCCGTATTTATCCAGGATCCTTCGAAAAATGTATTGCTGAAAAAGAACCTCGCCGGTTATAAGTTCTATCCCCTTTATGTACTGGATTTGGCGTCGATTTATTATATCCGATAAGTGTCGAACGGTTGAAGGTGAATGGGATGCGGTATTGGACGCGCAGAGCGCTTGCATTATTGATAACTTTGATGTTGGTCTCGGTGATTGCTTTTTTGGCTTTTAATTTGATTCCCGGGGATCCCGCAACCATTATGCTGGGCACTGAGGCCTCACCGCAAAAGATTGAGGCATTGCGGGAGCAATTGGGGCTTAACGACCCTCTCGGGACGCGATATATTCACTGGATTGCCAGTCTCGCCAGGGGGGATTTGGGGCAGTCCATCCGGTTTTCTTTACCGGTTAAGGATTTACTCATGAGCCGGATTCCGGTTACTTTATGGTTGACTGCCCTATCCATCCTGATGATTGCGGTTCTTGGGATCCCCCTGGGCGTTTATTCAGCTAAAAAGGAAGGCGGGCCCATGGATGCAGTCATCAATGGGTTGGGCCAAATCAGTATGTCGATGCCTTCTTTTTTTCTGGGTATGCTTTTGATGCTGGTTTTCGGCATTTTGCTCAAGTGGTTCGCGCCCGGCAATTATATTGATTATCACCAGAATTACGGCGGATTCTTGAAGTACCTGCTTTTGCCGGCTCTATCCATTGCTTTGCCAAAAAGCGCGGTTGTGGTCAAGTTTTTGCGGGTTGCGGTGATTGGGCAAATGAATTTGGACTATGTACGGACTGCTTATAGCAAAGGCACGAAAGAAAACACCGTACTTTACCGCCATGTGCTAAAAAATGCCGTGATTCCGGTGATTACTCTGATGGGAATGATTATCGCGGATATTATCGCCGGCAGCATTATCATCGAGCAACTCTTCGCGGTGCCGGGTATCGGCAGCCTGTTGATAGTGGGCATCGCGGCCAGGGATTTTCCTTTGGTGCAGACCATCGTGATGATGATGGCTTTCATGACGGTAATGATCAACTTTTTGGTTGATCTTTTATACCGGGCCATTGATCCCCGGATTCGGCCAACCTAAATGAATGGTGAGGGAAAAATGAAGCAGCGGCTGGATTGGAATTTAAGGATAGGTTTCGGTTTAAGCGCGGTCATCATTTTGATGATGGTCATCGGCTTTGTATATACCCCCTATGATCCCAATGAAATGAATATCACGGAACGGTTTCAAGCCCCTGGATTTCACCATCTTTGCGGAACCGACAATTTCGGCAGGGATATCTTCAGCCGGATCATGGACGGCGCGAAGACGACTTTTTTGGTGGCCCTTTTCACGGTGGGCCTCGGTGTCGCATTCGGGGTGATTCTGGGAGCCTTTGCGGGATACTGTGGTGGATGGATCGATGAAGTCATCATGCGTTTGAGCGATGCCCTGACGGCCTTTCCCGGAGTTTTGCTGGCGCTGGTCTTCGTTACCGTTTTGGGGCAGGGAAAATACCCAATGATACTGGCTTTGGGATTGATTTTCATTCCCAGCTTCGCCCGGATAACCCGCAGTGGTTTCCTGCAAATCAAGGAAGAGGAATTTGTGAAAAGTGCCCGGATTTTTGGAGCCAGTTCGCTGCGGATTATGTTTGTCCATATTTTGCCCAATATTTATCCTTCGTTGTTATCCGCCGTTACCATTGGTTTCTCCAATGCGATTTTGGCCGAGGCGGTCATGAGTTTTTTGGGATTCGGGATTCAGCCGCCCGATCCCAGCTGGGGGCGGATGCTTTCCGAAGCGCAGGCTTATTTGTTTAATGCTCCCTGGTATGCCCTAGCGCCGGGATTGATGACCGTCATCACCGTGCTTGGTTTGAACTTTATCGGCGAAGGGCTTCGGAAATTATACGGATAAAAGTTATTTGGAATCAATCCGTGATGGTCAAAAGGGGGGTAATTGAATGTCTGAAACTCTGCTGCGTGTCAATCATTTATCAGTCGGCGTGCAAATGGGAGAGAAAATTTTTCATGCAGTCGATGATATCTCATTTCAAATAAACCGGGGTGAAATCCTGGGCCTGATTGGGGAATCGGGATGCGGCAAAAGTTTGACTGCCTTGGCGATTGCCGGGCTGTTGCCCCCAAAAACAGTTTCCATCAGCGCGGGAGAAATTATTTATGGCGGGGTGGACTTGAGGAAATTGACCAGGGAAGAGATGCGAAAAATCCAGGGCCGGGAAATAGCCATGGTGTTTCAAGAGCCGATGACCGCGTTCAACCCCTTGCTGCCCATCGGGAAACAGATTGGCGAAAGTCTAAAAAATCACTTTACGTTGACTGCCTCCCAAGTGAAAGCGGAGGTCCTGCGAGTCTTGGGGAAAGTGGGATTGCCCGCTTCCGAGGACTTTTATTACCGTTATCCCCATCAACTTTCGGGCGGAATGCGGCAACGGGCCGTGATTGCCATGGCCGTTATCTGTCAACCCGGGCTGGTGGTTGCCGACGAACCTACCACTGCGCTGGATGTAACCATTCAGGCGCAAATTATCCAACTGCTTAAAGAAATCAACCGGCGGACGGAGACTGCGATCTTATTTATTTCCCATGATTTGGGGATTGTGAGCGGATTTTGTGACCGGGTGGCCGTTATTTATGGCGGGAATATCGTTGAAGAAGGCGATGTCCCCGATCTGTTCTTCCACCCGGTTCATGAATATACCAAGGGGCTACTTGGAGCTATTCCTGGTCGGGAAAAACGTGGCCAAAAGTTGGCCAACATTCCCGGCAGGACTCCGCTTCTTCATGAGGAAAAATCCGGTTGCCCTTTTGCCCCCCGTTGCGCCAAAGCGGTAGCCCGCTGTTTTTTGGAAAAACCACCCTTGGTTTCATTAAGGTCCGGCCAGCGGGTTCACTGCCATCTGGCAGGGAGGGAGAGTGAAACGGAATATGCCTGAATCTGAAGGAATGCCGTTATTTCCGGTTGATAAAATATCCGGAGATATTGCAACGCCGCTGAGAGAAAAGGCTTCTGAAAATGCTGATCTTTTGGAGATACGCCATCTCCAAAAGACATATCATAACCAGGCGGTCAATTTTTTTGAAAAGGGCACAACCATTGAGGCGTTGGATGATGTTTCATTCACCATCCGGCAGGGAGAGATCTTCGGCTTGGTGGGAGAGAGCGGCTGCGGCAAGTCAACGCTGGGCCGGGCGATTTTGGGGCTGGTCCCGGAGGTGCGGGGAGAAATACTTATAGAGGGTCATAAGGTCAGCGGTATTAAAAATCTCAGCCAAAAAGTGCAGATCGTTTTTCAAGACCCCCTAAGCGCCTTGAATCCCAGAAAAAAGATCGGCTGGATTCTGGAAGAGCCTTTAAAGATCCACAAATTAGGCGATAAAGCCGCCAGAATCAAGCGGGTTAATGAAATTTTGAAATGGATCGGCCTTGATGAGAGCTTTCGGGAGCGTTATCCCAGGGAGCTTAGCGGCGGCCAGCGGCAGAGAATCGGCATCGGCTGCGCCCTGATGTTAAATCCCAAACTGATTGTGGCCGATGAACCCGTTTCCGCCCTGGATGTCTCGGTGCAAGCCCAAATCCTGAATTTACTCCTTGATTTGCACCACCAACTGAACCTGGCTTATCTTTTCATTTCCCACAACTTAAATGTGGTTTATTACCTGTGCGACCGGGTGGCGGTGATGTATGCGGGCAAAATTGTCGAACTGGCTCCGGTGGATCAGCTTTATGATCATCCGTTGCATCCTTACACCAGAATTTTACTGGATGCCATTCCCAAGGTGGGGATGGAGCCGTTGAAACCGGTTCTGATTGGGGGGGAGGCCCCGGATTTGGCAAACACTATCCGGTGCGCTTTCTACCCGCGATGTCCCAATGCCTCAGAGATTTGTCGGATAGAGTCAGCGGAGTTATTGCCTGTCCCGGGTCAAGGGGATCATTGGCTGCGTTGCCATGGGATAAGAAAATGAACCCACGGGCATCATTTTATTCCTTCCGATGAATCATCTGACATAAACTATTTGAAAAATACCGCCGAATACCAGTTTTGAGTTTCTCCCGGATCCTTAAGGGCTTCAATGGGCAGGTTAAACCGGCGGACTGTTTTGAAAACATCAATGCCGACGCTGTGAAACGGGTCTGGCCTTTTTAGGATTGACACAGGGTTTATCCTTTAAACCGGCGCATTCATTACACAAAGCGCAATCGCTCAGGGAAAACGCAAAATAATAACCATCGGTAAAGGCGCGGCTTTCCAAGGCAAAAGATACTTCCTGGGAAGTTTTTTTGTTGGTGGAATGGATAATGATTCCCCAAGAATAATTGGAAAATATCTCCTTATACTCCCATGGCATCAAAGAACCGGGACGGGATGGGCAGGTATGACCCTTGCCCCAGTCGCTGCAACCAAACATACACTTCAAAATGGTCCGGGAATCAAAAACAATATCGGTGATATTAAAAAGCACAGCGTGGTCGGCGCCGAGTTCAATTGCCAAATCGCAATATTCGTTTGGTTGCATACCCTCACACCTCTTGAAATTTTGGTAATTAAATTATATCACAGCGCCGTCCATAATGGATATTTATTCCATGTTGTATGACAAAAACAAAATTACTTAGACCTATTTCATCTTCCCAGTTAAAGAATATTATGGAATAAACCATTCTTTCAAGGGTTGACTGCTGTATATAGAGAAGGTGTTATTTTACATCCAAGGGGGTGGCAAGTTTGATTCAATTGGATCAACAAAATTTTCAGAGAGAAGTATTAAGGTCCAGCCTACCCGTATTAGTGGATTTCTGGGCTCCTTGGTGTGGCCCATGTAAAAGGCTTGCACCTTTTATTGACGAGATGGCTGATGAATTTGCAGGTAGAATACGGGTCGGAAAGATTAATATCGATGATAATCCGGAGTTAACTCGAAAATATAAAATTATGAGCATCCCGACGATTTGTTTATTTAAAAATGGCAAGCCGGTGAGTCGTTTGGTGGGGTTTCGGACCAAAGATAAAATAATATCTGAAATAAGGAAATATATTAGTTGAATACCAATTATCGGAAAACTCCTTCGACGGAAGAACCATTGGGGCCAAGGTGGTATTTTATTGATAAATCATAAGATTCAATCAAAAGGGTAATCGAGCTGTAGCCGGATATCTTTGTCGGTATCCGGTATTTTTATTTCCACAGTAAATTTTTTTGCCATTTTTGCAATAAGAGGGCCTGACTTATTCCTAAAATGGATAAAACGGTGAAAGCAACCAGATTGGTTCCGGGTTCGTTTCTAATCTGCGGCCAAACACTCAATAGTTTCATGAACAGTCCAAGCGTTATGAAACCAAAGGCATCGGCGCACAGCAATCCTTTTAGCCAGGCCCAATTATACCCTGTCGCTCTCATAAGATAAGCGATTATGATAGCCGTTCCGGTACTTAAGGCGATTGTTCCCGCTAAACCAATAATAATTCCGGAAAGTGTATGGATGAAGCGGGGATTTATAAAAACATTCGCCGCAATTTCCCATGGTAGGCTGGTTTTAACCCCAATAAGCCGAAATAGGTAGGTCAATCCGTTGGTGAGGGCTGCTCCGAATAGACCCGCTAAAGCCGAATAATAAAATAGATTCATATTACTCCTTGTTAATGGGAATTCATTCGTATTTTTCCCGTTTTTTTTCGGATTATGAATCATTTAATGTAAAATATATGTCATATATCTTGGATATTTTTAGTTGATTTTATAAAAAAACCGGAATATAATAAGTACACAGTTAGTCTATGTTTTGTTATGTTTGTTGTTGTTAATGAGATATCAAATATATTACATATTCATAACAACAAATAGCCTACGGTGGGGTTATTTTTAAAGGAGTGAATTCCATGACCTATATCGCAGATGAGACATTGGAGAAAATTTTAAAAGAGGATGTTCCTTACCTTGATTTGACGACTCACATTATGGGTATCGGAGAACAGCGGGGCCGGATTCGTTACTTTGGGCGAGAGGAGATGGTACTGTGTGGTTCGGAGGAAGCAGTGCGAATCGCCGAGAAATTGCAGCTGGATGTGATTAAAATGCTGCCGTCCGGAACAAAGACTGGGCCCAATGAAGTGTTTTTTGAAGCGCAGGGAACGGCCGATCATTTGCATATGTTTTGGAAAGCGGTGATGAATATCTTTGAATATTGTTCCGGGATAGCCACCCGTACCCGCAAACTTGTCGACCAAGCCGCGAAAGGAAATCCCCATATCAGTATCGTCAGCACCCGCAAGAATTTTCCCGGAACCAAAGAACTCTCTATTAAAGCGGTTTTATGCGGCGGTGGCTTGCCGCATCGGCTCGGATTGTCGGAGACTGTTTTGATATTTAAACAGCACCGCAATTTTATCGGAGATGAGGAACAATTCTTGAAATTGGTGCCGGCGTTAAAGGCGAAAGCGTGTGAAAAGAAAATCCTGGCGGAAGCGGAATCGGTTGAGGAAGCGATCCGGTTTTGCAAAGCGGGTATTGACGGAGTCCAATTTGATAAGATTGCCGCCGTGGATTTGCAACGGTATGTTCAAACATTGCGGGCCATCAATCCTAAGCTGGTGATTTTAGCCGCCGGCGGCATTCATGAAAATAATATTGAAGAGTATGCCAAAACCGGTATTGATGCTATTGTAACGACTGCAGTCTATTTTGGAAAACCGGCCGACATCGGTTGCCGGATGGAGATGGACAAGTAGGTTGATAAAATATGGAGGTGTTATTTGTGTTTCAATTTCTGAAAAACTCTCGAATGGCAGCTTGGATGATGATACTGATAGCTTTGTTTGCTCGCAGTGGCGCTGTGGCGGATACATCGAAGCCAACTTTATTTGCTTATGTGGGGGCGGGTATTAAAGATCCTGTCACGGAGCTGGCCGCGATTTATGAACAAAAGACCGGTATTAAAATAGAGATGACCTTTAACAATGTGGGCGGTTTATACAGTCAATTGGAGTTAAGTAAAAAAGGGGATATTTTTATTCCCGGAGGTATGCCGTTTTTGGCCAAGGCAAAACAAGCAGGATATATTTTGGCAATGGCCGGGCCTCTTGCGTACCACGTCCCGGTAATTATCACTCCGAAGGGAAATCCGGCGAAAATTTCCAGTGTTGCGGATCTTGCCAAACCGGGAGTGAAGTTGGTGCTGCCGGATACCAAAGCCACCGCCATCGGAGCTTCGGCATACAAAGTATTTAATAAACTGGGAATCAGCGGAGAGATTGAAAAAAATATTTGGGCATTGATGGAAACACCGATGAAAGTTACCGCAGCTCTACTCATGGGCCAAGGGGACGCCGGAATTGTCGAATACAGTGACGCCGTCAAAAACAAAGCTAAGTTGGAAATGGTTATGATTGATCCGTCCCTGAATGCAATCGATGAAATTCCCTGCGCTGTACTTAGCTTTACCACTCAAAAAGATGCGGCCAAGGCGTTTATGGAGTTTACCAAAACCGAAGGCCCGGCAGTGTTTGAAAGATATGGGTTCAAAATTCAGCTTTAACTGGAGAACTTTCGGGGGGATTCGACGCTTAGCCGTCAATTGGCTGCAAATGTTATTTTGGATGGTATTTGCGGCCGTAATTGTTTTTTTTGGTCTGGTTTTTATAGGGATGTTTTTATACGGCGCCCCGGATTCATACTGGGCACTGTTTCAAAATCCTGAATTCCGGTTTGCTTTGGAATTTACCTTTAAAACAACGTTGATAGCAACTGCCGTAGCGGTGGGAACTGCTCTGCCGTGTAGTTATATTCTGGCCCGTTATTCGTTCCCGGGGAAAGTAATTGTAGATACATTATTGGATTTGCCGTTGATCTTGCCTCCGCTTGTCTCGGGAATGGCGTTATTGATCCTGTTTGGCCCGATTTTGGGTCAAAAGCTGGCACAGATTGGAATCAACATCGTTTTTACGGCTGGGGGGGTGATTATAACCTTGTGGTTTATTGCTTTCCCGTTTACTGTGAAAACTTTTAAGGAAGCTTTCGCGGCTATTGACCTTCGTTACGAAAAAATAGCCCGTACCCTCGGTTGCTCACCGGCTGAAGTTTTTAAAAGAGTCACTTTACCCATGGCCAGCCGGGGAATTGGAGCCGGAGTTGCTATGACATGGGCCAGGACTTTAGGAGAGTTTGGAGCCACCGCCATGCTGGCCGGTGTCACCCGGATGAAAACTGAGACTCTGTCGGCGGCCATTTTTTTGAATATGTCCATTGGCGAAATCCGTTTTGCCTTAGCGATTGCGATTATTTTATTTCTCACTGCCATGCTGGTCTTGACTGTTTTTAAAATACTCACCCGCCAGGAGAAACAATGAGCATTCCATTTTTGGAGTTATGCCACATATCCCATGTTGCCGGGTCTTTCAAGATAAAGGATATTAGTTTCCGGCTCTTTGCAGGAGAATATTTGGTTATTGCCGGGATGACCGGTTCCGGAAAGACAATGTTGCTGGAGTTGATTGCCGGTCTTCGATTTGTAACCCACGGCAGGATGCTGCTCAAGGAAAAAGACATTACCGATGTCCCGCCGGAAAGGCGCAACCTTGGTTTTGCTTATCAGGACAGCCTGCTTTATCCTTTTTTAAAGGTGCGGGACAATATTTTATTTGGCGCCCGGGTTAAAGGTATTGCCGATCAGCCCGGGACACTGAAATATATGGCAGAGTTATCGGAAATCATGGAAATAACTCACCTCTGGGAACGTTCACCCTATTTTTTAAGCGGCGGTGAAAAACAACGAGTTTCATTGGCACGGGCGCTATTGCTGCGCCCGCCCCTGCTTTTGCTGGATGAACCGCTATCTGCTCTCGATCCGCAGACCAAATTTAATTTGCAGGAATTGCTTCGTTTTCTCCACCATAAAGATAACATAACCGTTATCCATGTGACCCATGACCCCAACGAAGCTGTCAGACTGGGAGAAAGGCTGTTTATAATGGAAAAAGGGGAAATTAGTCAACAGGGACTTCCCGCCGCAATTGTTGGTTAGCCTGCTTGAAATCATTCATCCGGAATTTATTTTCGAAAACTAATTCTGGTCAGCGGATTGCTGCTGATTGATAAAAAGTGTCTGGGTAGGAAGGGCAAAGGAAATACCGCGAATCTCCAATTCCTTTTTTAGATTGAAGTTTACCTCTTGCTGGATATCCATATAACGATTGAAATCGCTATCCAAAACGTAATAAGCGGTTTCAAATATTAAAGCAAAATCGCCATATGAAGCAAAATGAGCCCGATCGAAAAGAGTTTTCGGCAAAGTTTCAATGATCTTCCGGACTATCTGGGGAATCTCCCGGAGTTTTTCATTGGGGGTATTGTAGGTCACTCCAAATTTGAACAACACTCTTCTTTGCTCCATCCGTTTATAATTCCGCACCCGTGAACTGGAAAGATCGGTGTTGGAAAAAACCAGTTGTTCTCCTCCCAAGCTACGAATTCGTGTGGTTTTAATGCCGATGTGCTCAACCGTGCCCATAAATTCGCCGACAACGATAAAATCGCCTAACTCAAACGGACGATCAAAAAATATCGTAAAGTAGTTAAACATATCTCCCAATACAGTTTGGGACGCTAGAGCGACTGCGACGCCTCCGATTCCGAGACCGGTCATCAGAGCGGTTATTTTTATGCCGATGTTATCTAAGATGATGATGGCCGCTAAGGTCCAGATGATTAGCTGGATCACCGGCATAATTACTTTAATGAGTTGTTGTTTTGATAAGTCCAGGATTTTTCTTTTGAAAAAGAAATTCTTGATACTGTAATCAAAAATGGATAATAAAAGTCTTACCCCGATCACAATGATCAATATCAATCCGGCAATATCGAACCATTTATTGAAAATCGGTTTTAATTGTAGTGTTTGGGTGCTGATATAAATAAGTCCAAAATAAACTAACGGCAGCATCCGTTTTTCTATGATTTTTATAATAAAATCATCCAGCGTCGTTTCGGTTCGTTCGGCCCATTTTTTAAGACGATTAAATAAAATTCGTTTCAGGATCCTGATGATAATAATCCCTAAAATAACGATAGCCACCGCGATAAGATAATCAAAGACCGTATTATGAAAGACTGTTTGATGAAGAAATTTATTGATCATCAAATGCTCCTTTCTTCCAATAAAGTTTTTGATTGGGGAATCTGATTCCCCAATCTAAGGAGTATTTCTTTTCTTCGCTTCTTTCCGGATTTCCTGCATTAATTTTTTCCAAAAAGTGGTTCATGCGGACAAGCAAAGAAGAATAGGGTTATATATTCAGAAAAGACCCATAATGAAAAGAGGTTGTATTCTTTGAAGAATTGTATTGATAAGAAACACCGCTGCAAGTGAAATAGTGGTAAAAGGGGAACTAATTCTTTTTTACCGGTTTCTCACAAAATGCTTGTCTGAAAGGGGGAATCGTGTTGTGGGGGGATTTCTGCATCCAATTGATTTTACAGTGATGGGAAGGGGAACAGTACGAAAACTTAGGGAATGGATCAAAGCCGGCTGTATTCTAACTGGATTTAGTTGCAAATCATCCGATGACCGCAAACCGGGCATTTTACCAGTGGACAAACATCTCCGCCTTTATGGGGAATCGTTTTGCCGCAAGATGGACAAACGAGTTTCGTTATTTTATGCTCCATTATATTCGCCTTTCCATAGGGTTTCTTAATGCTTTATTGTATTTCATGAACATCAGGTTGGTTCCATAGAGGGAAGAGGATTTCAGGAAAAATTCCCAGATCGCTCCGGGAGGTCTGAGGCTGTCTAAAAAGCAATTCAAAATCAATAAGAAATACAATATAGAGCTTCATCGAATGGTTTTACTTTGATATATTGTATTTCTTTATCGTTAAAATTACTTTTGGGACAGCCCCTGAAATCAAACCGGCGTAACCAGGGAACCGTAGAAGGCGATAAGATTATCCCGAGATTATGTTAAAAAAAGCGAATTGCTGAAGAATAAATTATAACAGGCAGCTATCGATCAATTGGCGGAGGGGATCGGTCAGATATTTATTGCAGTGATAAATAATATGAAATTTGCGTTTAAACTCCATGCCGTCAATCTTGATAAGATGCAAATCTCCATCGGCAACCTCCTTGCTAACCAGCATTTGGGAGATTACCGTCACGCCGATACCGGCTATAACGGCATTTTTTATGCCTTCCGCATTGTTACAAACCCAAGTAACCTCCCAGGAAATTCCGTGAGAGTTCATGACGCTGACGAACAGTTCCCGGGTGCCGCTTCCTTCCTCCCGTACAATAAATGCCAGGTTCGAAAGGTCTTTTTTCCCGATAATCGGCTTGCTATAAAGCGGATGCGACTTTCCGCACACCAAAACCAATTGATCGTCCATAAATGGAGTGGCCACGATATTCGGATGGTGGGTATTTCCTTCCACCAATCCTAAATCCAGATCATTGGCGCAAATTTGATTTTCAATAACACTCGTATTATCGACCACTGCCTTAATCTGGATTTCCGGTTGCAGTCCGGCAAAATTTTTCGTAATGGTGCTTAACAGGCAAGCCCCCACGGTTACGCTTGCTCCGATACGAATCCTATGGGTCACCCCGGACCCCCGTAATCTTTCCTCCATCTCGTAAAATGAAAAAAGAATATGCCGTGCATAATCTTGCAATAACCGGCCGGACTCGGTAATATAGAGCTTTTTGGAGAAACGTTCGAATAAACGGACGCCAAAATCCTGTTCGATATTGGCAATAACTTGACTGACCGACGGCTGTGAAATACGGAGCCGTTCGGCTGCTGCTGTAATATTGTTGGTATCACAAACAGCGGAGAATATCTCAAGATCCCGTAGAGTCATAGGATTACTCCAATATATAGGTTTTTGATTATGAAATTTATAACCATAATAGTATTTTACATATATATCCCTTTCAATTATTATAAACATTGTTCAATTAAATTACAACAGGAGTGAAAACATGGAACTTCAGACCAATCAATCATCAACCAATGTCAGAACTGTTTTCAGATGGATTCTCATTTTGGTATTGGTCCTTGGCTACATCGCCATTTTACTTTCCAATTTACCCGGACTTAAAATTGCCGGGCCAATGATTGTCGGAATTTTTATCGGCTTAATCTTAAACCTTATTCTGGGTGCCCGAACAGCCTGGAATGAGGGGCTTGATTTTACGGCTAAGTACTATTTGCGGGCCGGTATTATTCTGATGGGATTCCGCCTTAATATCATGGATATCCTGCATGGTGGTATCCACATTATGATCGCCGACATCATGATGATCACCTTCACCCTTTGTGTGATGTTTTATTTAAGCCGTAAACTCGGTGTGGATGAGCAAACCGGTTTTCTGGTTTCGGTGGGAACGGCTGTCTGCGGCGCTGCTGCGATTATGGCTGCGGCAAGCGTCAATAAAGCCAGCAAGGCGAAACAGGGTGTTTGCGTATCCATCGTTGCCATTCTTGGAACGATCTTTGCCACCGGCTATATCTTTCTTACTCCGGTATTACTTCATTTTATAAACATGCATCAGCTCAGCGGGATTATCGGAGTATCATTGGAGGAAATAGCCCATGTTGTGGCAGCCGGTTCGGTACTTCCGGCGGCATATGCCAATAATGCGCTGATCACAAAGCTTGGACGAGTTATTTTACTTGTCTTGGTTATTTTGGTGCTTGATTTGATGATGAACATCGAAGAACGTAAAAAAAGCGGGGGCCGTGTAAAAGTACAGTTTCCCTTGTTCGTCCTGGGATTCCTAGGAGTTAGCGTTCTTAATTCAATAGGAATCGTCCCCAAGACGATAGTCACCGGATTGCTTTATATTAGCCAGTTACTGCTGGCGGCCTCAATGATCGCCATCGGTCTCAATCTCAAAATAGCCGATTTTCGTAAAGAAGGATTTCGTCCTATTCTGCTGGGCATCATCGGATTTGCTTGTATTTTTGTTTTGACACCGCTTTTTCTGTATCTGTTTAAATAATAAGTCGCCTGGATGGATTGAACGGCTTGAATGATGGGGAAATCCCTCTAGTGCTACTTGGTTAAATGGACTGTCTCCCTTACTTTTCCTAGACAGTCTTTTTAGCACAAGGATTCGTGCAATTGCAGGCTAAAATCTATTGTCACTTGAGATACTTTTTGAAATTTCAAGTAATTCTTCATCACTAAGGCCCCAGCCCCAACTGGGATTGCCTGTTCTCCAAAGAAGCCATGAAAAAGACAAAACATTTTCCTCCACCAAATTCCAAGCAGGATTATGATGCCTGTTACGGAATATGTCTATAGTTTTCATCAGCAAATTATCTCTGCGGTATTGGAATGAAATGCATTTTGATTCGTACACCGAATCATCATCACTTTTCCCCGGTTCAGGTAATTGTGATTCTCCCAAGATTGCTGTCTTCATGGTTGATATTGGCTAATGAGGGCGGTTTAGAGCAGGTAAAAATTGAGGCTGTTTGAAGTTTAAGGATTTGTTACTAAACAGGATTCTAGTGGATTTTGTCGAAATATAAAACTCTTCGCAGGCTAGAGGTTAGAGAATCGAACAGCAACGAAATATTAACTGACAATCGTGAAAGAGGAGTATGCAATGAACTCAATTGATGAGTTAGGAAAAAAGTTTCAGATCGTTCCTGTGGGACCACTCGGAATAATTGCATTAGACGGAAGTAAGGAACTTGTGAGTTTAATCAATGATTTTATATTGCGACGACGTTTGGAATTTATCCAAAAAAATGCGGACAGCCTCCCTTTCGTAGGTTTTATTCGAGATTCGTTCTTAGTTAACTGCAATTGCACCCGTTTTGCAAATGGTGAAGGCAAAGCACAGCTGTGTGCGACGGTTCGTGGTTACGATATCTATATCATTGCCGATGTTGGTAACTATAACTGTAAATATAATCTTTTCGGGATGGAACACCCCATGAGTCCGGATGACCATTTCCAGGACATTAAGCGGACGATTGCAGCGATAGCGGGTAAGGCAAAACACCTTACGGTTATTATGCCGATGCTTTACGAGGGGCGCCAACATAAGAGGCAATCCCGGGAGTCGCTGGATTGTGCGATTGCATTGCAAGAGTTAGCCAATTTAGGTGTTGATAATATTATCACTTTTGATGCTCATGACCCAAGAGTGAATAATGCGGTACCGTTAAAAAGTTTTGAGAACCTCCATTCTTCCTATCAGATTATCAAAGCCCTGTTGAAAACCGAAAAGGATTTGGAAATCAATAAATCCAAGATGTTAGTGGTCAGCCCGGATGAAGGGGCCATGGAACGTGCCCTATATTACGCAAGCATTCTTGGCCTTGATTTAAGTCTTTTTTATAAAAGACGTGATTACAGCATGGTTGTAAACGGTAAGAATCCTATTGTAAAACATGAATTTTTGGGTGATGATGTTACCGGTAAAGATGTGTTGATTATTGATGATATGCTGTCATCCGGAGAATCAATTTTAGATATTGCCCGAGAGCTTAAAAAAAGGAAAGCCAACCGGATCTTTATCGCTGTTACTTTTGCCTTATTCACCGAAGGGATTGAAGAGTTTGAAGACTGTTACAAGCAGGGGATTTTCAACCGGCTTTACGGGACCAACCTGACCTATCGCCGGGAAGAATTGCTTCAAAAACCCTGGTATGTGGATGTGAATATGTCGGAGTTTTTAGCCCATCTAATTGATATGCTGAATTTGGATCAATCCATTAGTTCTTTGTTTAATCCTTCGGAAAAGATTCATAAACTGCTGACTAATTATCGTGCCAAACAGGCGTAACAGCAGTGAATCAAATATCGCGCCGAATACTAAATAAGCCACGGCAAGGCCGTGGCTTATTTTAACTTAAGACGCTTATCCTACAGTTTGGATACGGTTTTACAAAAAAAGATATCCAAAGTCCATCGATGTTCAATCAATCAGAATTCACGTTTGGCTTGTTCTAGGCAATTGAAACAAACATTTTTTCCAGAAATCATTTTACCCCCACCCATATCGCCGCATAAAATACAGCCGGGTGTGTACTTTTTTAGAACAATTGATGTATTCTCTTCATCAATGAAAATTTCCAACGGTTCTTTAATGTCAATGTAGAGCTGTTCTCTTGTTTCTTTGGGAATAACAATCCGGCCCAGGTCATCTAGTTTACGTACAATTCCTGTTGTTTTCATGGCCCCTCACTTCTCATTTGGATTTTCTTCAAAAAAATTTCAAGTTTTACTTTCTTTTTTTTAAAGCCAAATCCTGCTAAGGATTTTTTCGTTAACATTAACTTTAGGTAAAAAAAGCCAGGAATTGTTCATATTTCATAGAAATATAATAAAGATTACCTTTTTAACTTCATATCATACCATTTTTGTAAGCTTTTGAAAGATAATCAAATTCGATTCTTCAAAGGAGGTATCTGGGAAAATGATTCGAAAAGTATATATTTCTGGACTTGGCGCTATTGGAAGCGCCTATGCCAGCAGATTATTTGATTATAATCCCGATATCATAACGGTGATTGCTGATCTCGCGCGGGTCGAGAAATATCAAAAAAATGGTGTAACCGTTAATGGTAAGGCTTATCCTTTTCGATACTGTGAGCCGGGAACTCTGACTGAGAAGGCTGACTTAATCTTGATTGCAGTCAAACAGCACCACCTTGAACAGAGTATTCAAGATATAAATGGTTTGGTTGGAGAAGATACGGTTATTCTTTCCTTGCTCAATGGGATCACCAGTGAAGAAAAAATTGGCGAAAGATATGGTCAAGATAAGCTGCTTCTTTCTTTTGTAGTGGGCACCGATGCGGTTCGTGAAGGCACTCATACTCATTTCTCCAATATTGGCAAAATTGTATTCGGCGAGGCCCAAAATACGATTTATTCTTCAAAAGTTAAAGCGGTTCAGGAATTGTTTGACCGTACCCAAATTCCTTACAGCATCCCAGAAGATATGCAACGCGAACTTTGGTGGAAGTTTATGATGAATGTAGGAGTTAACCAAACTTCGGCTATACTGAGGGCTCCTTATGGAGTTTTTCAAAAAATCAATGAAGCCCGCGACTTGATGGAGATGGCTTCTCGAGAAGTTATTTCTTTAGCCGAAAAAAAGGGGATTCATCTCACATTGGAGGATATTCAAAGATATATCGACGTGCTGGATACATTGTCCTCTGATGGGAAGACCTCAATGTTACAAGATATTGAGGCTGGACGTAAAACAGAAGTGGAGATTTTCGCGGGGACAGTTAATAATCTCGGCCGTGAATACGGCGTTGCAACTCCGGTAAATCAGGTATTGTTCCGTATGATACGGACCTTAGAGCTACAACATGAATAGTAAACAAAAAGCCCTCCAAAATTCTAAATTCCGGTGGGCTTTTTGTTTTTGCAATATTTCATGGATGATTGCATAAAATGAATTGCCATCGATACGAAAAAAATTGCAAATTGTAATATTTGAGGATAAAAAAATTGGCAAAACACGATACTATATATAAATACATTTGGCGGTGGGTGTCCCGCCCACTTTGAGATTTTAAAAAAGGAGGTGAAAGCGCTTGGGTGCGAAAATATGAGTTTAACACCAATCGGATTACAAATTCGCCCAGTCATCGGAGAAGATTACGATGAAGTATATCGTCTGTATCGCCAACTTATCCATACAGTCCAGTATCGGAGTGAGAATGATTTTGCCAGAATATTTAAGAGCTTTATGAACTCAAATGAACGGGAAGCATTTGTGGCCACAGTCCATAATCGGGTTATCGGATTTGTTACGTTATATTATTTTGATGTTTTCCATTATTGTGGACAAATTGCCAGTATTCAGGAGTTGGTGGTAACCGAAGAATTTCGGGGGCGAGGCGTTGGGACGGCGCTGGTCGGATTTGTAAAAAATAAGATGACGGAGAAACATTGCCGGGGTTTGGAAGTTGCCACCGATATGTGGCAGGGCGGGGCCAAAACATTCTATAACAAATGCGGTTTCCGAGGAAGAACTTTAATGATTGCCACTTAATCATGAAAACGAGGATACATGACGGGTTGGTAATCGGCGCTAGCTCATTTTGAGCTAGTTTTTTTGTGTCTTTGAAAACCACCGGCTAAGCCGGTGGTTCCAAAAAGGCTAAGCCTATGAGTAGAAAAAAGAATCCTCCCTTGCTAAGATAAATGTGGTTCGCCAACCGCATAAAAAGCAAAGGA
>JAEXDA010000012.1 GCA_023401925.1 Bacillota bacterium | reverse complement strand
ATTTGTTGTTCACAACTCAATTATACAGTTTTTGCGGGTTCTTCGGAGCTCGCAATTTCTATTTTTTACAGTAAAAAAAGGCCTATTGCTAATGATCTTTCTAGGTTCATTTTGCAACAGACCCTTTTTTGTTGAATTTTTTTACTTAACCATTAAATGAAACGGCCGCCACCACAGAAGCAGCAGAAAAGCAAGAGAATCAGAATAATGCAAAGACAACCGCCGCCCCCAAACCATTCGGCATTCACACCGGCGCCGTCAGCAAATCCCATTGATATACACCTCCCGGCGAAAGATTCTACTATAACATATGTTGAATATTCCCGGATTGCATTAAGGAAAAAAGAATGAAATCATCCATATAATTTATGAATAGTTCAACTTTCGAATGACTGCCACAAGCCAGGTAATAGGGATCAACAAACCCAAAGGCAATAGGATGATGGGGTTTTTTAAAGTATCAAGCTTAATCACTTCGATGACATTGGATGGTAAGAGGGTTAGGATGACCGTAATCAACATCATCGGCAGGATTAACGGTTGATATTCTTTTAAGTTAAGCCACTGCGCCAGTCCGACTACGGATGGATAATAAAAAACGAGAATTTCAAGATAGCTTGATATTAGCCATAATACCATGAAAACTGCTTCCATACCCGTAAGAAAATTGCCGATAAAGATGTAGCGTGACATGTAAAAAACCGGAAAAATAAAACGGGCGGTCAAAGTGATTCCGGTAAAAGCAATGTTGGCAGCAACCAAAACCGTTAACAATATCCCGGCCAGCGGCATGCCCAATAATATTGCACGGAGGCCGTCCTGACGTTTATTCAGACAGGGAAGCCATAAGGCCATAAATAAAATGGTTTCCAGCGCATAAGGGAATTGGACCCACAAGCCTTTCAGCACCGGACTGAACCCGTTTACCAATACGGGAGTTAGATTATTCCAGTTGAAATTCGAAAAGTTGAGAGCAAGAATCAAAATAATCAAAAAAATGATCAGCACCACGAAAAGTTCAGCCGTTCTGGCATAAACTTCAAACCCTTTATACATTACGTAAACAACCAGCAAGGCCATAAAAATCACAATCACGAAAGTTGGGGTGAAAGGAAGGAAAAAACGGATAAGTTCTGCAATTTCCCGGATGATCAGGGGGGCCATGATCCACCAGCCCAAGACATAAGATAACCCAGCCAGCTTACCCAATACTTTTCCGAAAACAGCCGGTAAAAGCTGAATAAAGGTGAGATTGGGAAAACGCCGTTCCAAATCTAACAAAGAGAGGCCGATCCCTATGGCCATTCCATAGGAAATGAATACCGAAAGCCATCCGTCGCGACCGGCTTCCTGGATGGCCGGAACGGCTAAAACGACGAAAATATTACCGATACCGGCGGCTAAAATTAGCATGAGGGCTTGATGACCCGATATCTTTTCTTTATCCTGAAACAAAATCAAATTCCTTTCTTATTTGAGGTTGATAGGATCTGTAATGAATCCAGTCCCTTTGATCCTTGCTTTGGTGTTTACTCTGATTTTCAGACGTGAAAATTTTTTATCCCAGCTTGGTTCAAGCCGTTCCCATTGTTTGGGAAACTTGCGCTGGATTTCTTCACCGAAACCGAAAATATCCGAATGAAATTCCCATTGACATTTTTGGAGACAACGTTTGATTTCTCCTCTCATTTCTGCTGCTTTACGTTTTTCCAGGAAGCAAATCATGCCATGATCGGTCAATTTTAAACTGCCGTCCTGTTCTCCGATACTTCCCTCTTCGCTTACGTTAATTTCTATTTCAATTTTTCCGCGGTTGAGCTTTGGCGTGATTTTGCTTTTGGATCGGGTCACTTGCTGGACCAAATTCCGTTTTTGAGAGTCAGGATACCCGGTTTCCAGTATGCCTTGGGTAGATTGATTCGTAATCCAAAGCAACCCCTGAGTTTCCCGTAATCCCATCCATCCGGCCAGTTTATCCTTTTTAAAAACTGCAGTTCCGAATATTCTAACCTCGGGAGGCTCGTCGGTCCGTTCCTGGACGATTTCTATGCAGGAGGTGGCAGGAGAGATTGACCGGCTTGAAAGTGCCAGGATAAAACGGTGGATATCCTCCGTGGCAAAAGCGGTAACTGCCTGTCTGGTGCTGCAATACAGTAAGTCGGTAATATAATTGGCAGGAATTTGGTTTACTTCACTTTTCCATTTTGCGATATCGGCAGCCTTTCCTTTCGCGATCAAAACCCAAGCCCGGGGATGGCTTTGCATGTTGCGGACAAAATAATCCATGACCGGTTGAACACCCTCCCGGGCTAAATCTTCGCCAATAATTAACAGACGGTTTTTTAGAAAATAAGGAATAGCATCAGTCTGTTTCTGGAAATTGGCGGTAGCCTCCAAAATCGTCATCCCGCTGGTAGATATTACCCGGACTGCCGGCGCTTTTTCACTATGTCCCAGCGGGTCGGTCAATCGGGCCGGGATAATCGTTTGAAAGGTCAGGGTGATTTTCCCGGCTTCCTCGGCTTTATCAATCCCGAGCGCCATAATGACGGCACGCTTGTCCAGTTCAATCTGATCCCAACACCCGGCAACATTGAGGATTACCCCTAAAAGAATGAATACGAAAATGAAGTGTTTTTTCATGATTCCTGTTCTCCCGGGGGGTTCGGTCCGGCCGGATTGGGCTGGAGATTTTCACCCTCCCGGACGGATCCCTGCCAGTCGATGGATCGCGGCCTGGTTTTCATCATCCACCAGGGTACTCTGACGAAAGAATCCTTTAAATCCGCGAATGTAAGCGGCATAATCGGTGAAAAGTAAGGGGCGCCGAACGAACGTAACGACGCCAGATGAATCACAACAATGATGTAACTCCAGATAATTCCGAAAAGGCCAAAAAAGGAGGCGATAACTAGCAACGGAATTCGTAGTAAGGTGATGGAATCAGTTTGAGGCGGGAGTAAAAACCCGGTCACCGCAGTCAAGCCGGTGATGATAACCATAATCGGGCTGATAATTCCGGCATTAACCGCCGCTTCTCCCAGAATCAAGGCTCCGACTATGCTGACTGCCTGTCCTACGATGCGCGGCATTCGTACCGATCCTTCACGGAACATCTCATAAAAAATGCCCATCACCAAAGCCTCGATGAAGGCAGGAAAGGGAATTCCTTCCCGGATTCGGGCAATCGTTAGTAATAGGGTTTCCGGGACAATATTGGGATGAAATGTGATTACCGCGACATAGAGCGCGGGCAGGACAATGGTTAGGTGGAGTGCGAGAAAACGAATCAAGCGGATCAAAGAAGTAAAAAAGGAGCGGGAGTAATAATCTTCCGCAACCTGAAAGCTTTCAATAAACAGAAACGGAACGGTCAGAGCAAATGGCGTTCCGTCAACCAATATGCCGACTCTACCTTCTAATATTTTAGCGGCAAATTTATCTGGGGTTTCCGTATTACCAACCGTTGGGAAAATGGAAAAGGGAGCATCCTGAATGAATTCTTCGAGATAACCCGATTCCAACACCGAATCGATGTCAATTTTTTTGAGCCGCTGCCATACTTCCGTCACAATTTTGGGATTGGCGATATCCCGGATAAAAACGACACAAACTTCGGTCCGAGTTCGCCGGCCCAGTTGTATCGATTCGAAAGATAACTCGGGATCCTTAATTTTTCGCCGGATTTGGCTAATGTTAATGGATAAAGTTTCAGTAAAGCCTTCCCTGGAACCTCTGACGACCGGTTCAGTCTCCGGTTGTTGAACACCCCGATGGGCCCAGGTCTTTGTATTCATGATCAGAGCCTTGGAAGAACTATCCAGAAAAAAGGCCGCATTACCATTGAGTATAGCGGTCACTGCTTCATCCATGGAGCTGGTTTCATAAACCGCATTTAAGTTAATGGCGGAATCTTTAAGGTATTTCAAGGTAATCTGCTCTGGGGAAGCAGCTTTTTTTATTTCCCGCATCAACGGACCAATGATGTTATCATTGATTAACTTCAATTCACTCATTCCGCTTAAGTTTACTACCATTGCCTCAATGGAACGGGATCCAATGGTAAAGCGGCGGACTACCAAATCGGCACTGTTATCGAAAATCTCCTGAATGAGTTCAAAATTGATCGAGAGATTTTTCGATATTTCGGTAGGGGAATTTTTAAATTTCACAGGCAATTCTTGTTTGGTAGAGAGATCTTGTCTGCTTTTTTTAAAAAATGTCAACTTTCGTTTGAAAAATTGAAGCATGAGTTCTCCTTATGGAAAGGCAAAAGCAAAAATCGGGATACGTGGAGATGTTCACATTAATTGAGATTTTATTTTTTGTCCATCATAAAAATAAGTATAAACAAAATGCACAGTTGGTATCCATTTATAATAATTTTCAATGGAAAAGTCTGAACGTATATTTGGGGTCGGAAGGCGGAGTAGTTTACCAGCCTCAAAAGTATTTACGTAAATCCCGGAGACTCTTCTCCAGGACTTGTGGAAGAAGGGTCTCACTCCAATTGGCTGTTCTTTCATTATTCGCTTAGTTCGTGGGTTGCAGTCTTTATTTTTTACCCATACTGGCCAGCCCTGAAGCTGAATGCAGGCCATTTTTCTTCCGGGAGCCCGAACGGGATTGATTTTCGCGCCAAACTGCTTTGACGTTTCAATTCACCCATGATTTTCATCTGGGCTGTGGTGGCCTCCCTGGAACTGACTGTTAATTCGTTGCGTTTTTGTTCTATTTTACCCGCCTGGTTGTATAGATTGGTCATTTTCACAATAAGCTCTCTGGTAATTATTTTTTAATTGATTATGAAGATGAAACAGCAACTATTAATAATTAATAGTTGTTCCGTCCGCCGTGGCTTAAAGTGCACGCCTATGTGTTAGAATAACAATCGAATGAAATTATCAGCCGGAAAAATTGTAGTGACAACTCCATATTAAATTCGATGAATCCGACGAATCTTTAATCGATAGTTCCACATTCATTTTTAAAGCGAGTTTTCGTAAGCGAATTTTATAAGCTTTGTGGATTGGATTTTCATAATGAGCCTTCAATAGGGGAGATACCTTCGGTAGTTTTTCCCCACTTTAATGCCGGTATATTATTTGCCTGCGGAATTTATGATATTGATTGCGGATATTGCCAGGCCGTTATGGGGATAATCTTTAAGGCAGGATTGGTAATATTCTCTCGCTTTATCACCATTACCCAATTGGCTATAAGCGAAAGCGATATTGGTTAACGACATTTCCCGATATCCATATTGGCCGGGGCTCAAAAATAATATGCTCCTCCATTTATCGAGGTTGCGATGGCGATCAAAAAATTCATAGCTTTTGGAGAAATTTTTGATTGCTTCCTCAAATTGGCCTTTTTTCATCCGATGAATACCCTTTACATGTTCAACTGTTAAGGTATATCGAATCAAATACCGATAGAGTATCAAAATAATATAGGAATATACGAAAGCCATAAATAAATCAGGTACTAGTCCGAAGAATTCAAATAGAAAAGTCAAAACGACAATCAATAACAATTGCGGGATGATTCGAAAATATGAGATCTTTTTAATAATCGGTGTATCCACTTGCTAACCCCTTTCCGGTGCCAGTAGGCTCCTGCAAAAGCCAATATTATTGATGAATATATTCGACATAATCTATTTCCAGTCCTTGTCTATATCGGCAGGATAAGGGGATGCGCGCGTAAAAAAACGTACCGGCACAGAAGAAGCATCGAGGTGTATATAATCTTCGATAAAAGTTTGCAAAGTAGGTCAAGAAACCATCCGTATTGAATCCGGCGAATTCTATAAATCCCGGTCGAATTTATGCCATTGAAAATATGCTTTTAAAAATTATCAGCAATCCTTTTCCTCCATATTATGATAGTAAAGACTTTTAAAAAATGGGGGAGATATAACAAAATGTCAAGGTATAATCAACCCGATCAATATGGTCAACCATCTCAAGGTCAGCCTGGTCAGTATGGTCAACCTTATCAAGGCCAACCCGATCGGTATGGTCAACCAGACCAGTACTACGGTCAACCTTATCAGGGCCAACCTGACCGGCAGCGCTGCCGGCCCTATACGGTTCAACGGGGGGACACCCTTGGTAGCTTGGCGAGACGATATGGAATTTCCGTGGATGTACTGGCCGCCGCTAATCCCAATGTCAATCTTCAACGGGGACAGAGCATATGCATTCCAATCAGCGGCAGAAGATAACCCTGAAAATCTTTTAGAGCGGATTCCATTAACCAAAAGAGCTGTCGCAAAAGAAATTTACTTGATAGGGATATCGAACATGTAAATTATTGCCTATCTTTTGGCGATAATTGTTTTCAATCGGATTGACTAAACCCTTTCGCGACAGCACCTTTTTTTGTCCGGATTTCGTCTCGTATATTTTTACGGTTCCCGTTTGAACCCATATTTTGTATATAATCCATGGGCGTCACGGGTTGCCAAAACACCAAACATTCCTTTTAACTCTTCCATTTGGGTTAGGGACTCAATTGGTTTTTTCCCCAGCCCATTTCCCCGGTATTGTTCATCAATGATTCCATGACATAGCCTAAACATTGTTGCATAATCAGTAACAATCCGTGCAAAACCAATCATTTTTTCCGTATCATAAATTCCAATACAAATTGAATTTTTATCGAGTCTTTAATTTTTTCTTTGCTTCTTTGATTTGCCCAATAACTTTTACTCAGGCAAGTCACAATTTTTTTAAAATCGATCCAATTAGCTCTGCAATACCTTGCTGCATTTTGTTGGAAAAGCGGAGGGACTTTTTGTTAAACATATTTCCCTAATAAAAGAGATTTTTCTATCGAATTATTATTTTTCATGGAGGATCTCATTGAAAGAACAAGAAGTACCCATAAAAATTTATTACACCATTCCTGGAGGTCTGACAAGTGTTGGAAATTGAAATTGTAAGTAATGACAAAATCAGTTATAAGGGCAAGATTGAAGATCTCATTCTACTTTCAAAAGAGCAACAATCCAAATTGAAATTTTTAACTCTTGTGGCGAATTCCCCTATGATTGAGAAAGAAGGCGTTGAGTTTGGTATTGAGGAACGACAAGCAAAAGTCATTTTGAAAACTATCCAGAAAATTATCGGTAAAAGCCGGATGATTGATATTACAAAAGAGGTAAAAGAATTAATTGAAAAAAGAATCGTGCTTTTTCCGAGTCCGACTCAATATAATTATCGGCCTGATCCTCATCGGATTTGCATTCATAGGAAAATTGCTATGGAGCGTTTGATAACTACCGGTAAAATTTTAAAAGTTATTACTAGGTTCAATCCGGAGAACAAAGAAATTCATCAGCGGTTAGCTTACCTTACAGAAAGTAAGATTGACAGTGGCAAACTATTGATAAGTTTCTCACAAGACCAATATATCATCCTATTGAAAGCCAATATAAACGAAGGGGAGAAAATGTCTCCATTATGCGCTGAATTATTGGAAATGATTGAGCATACATCTTTTGATTATAATTTGGCTGAAACGGAATGCAGTTGTGGAGGCATAGCCGCTCCCATTTTAACAGATGTAACTTATTGTTTTGATCCACAAGATATTGTTGTAGAAAGCGTCCCGGTACTCATATGTCCTAAATGCGGGGAGCTATATAACGATGCATTGATCGGTATTCGGAGTGAACTACAAGCCTATAAGGCTATGCAAGAAAACGAAAGACGGATCGAATTTTAGGCTGTTTATTTTTGCCGTTCGGAGGAGAGACGGGTTGGATAATGGATTTGAACCATCCATAACATTTTATCCAACTCGGCATGACGGCTGATTCCAATGATTCCCTCGACACGGATAAATCTTTCTGCAATCCGGATTCCAGGTGAATATCCCAAATTTGCATATCCCTCATAATTTCCACCATAGGGTATCTCCTTGCTTATACAGTTTAAAACCGCATCGTTTCAATATTCGCTGAGATGAAATGCCGTCTATATCGGTTTCGGCGATTACATGGGAAATATGCTTTTGCTTCATAACCCATTGGCACATGGCCTTAACTGCTTCTGACATGTAGCCGTTATGCTCAAACTCCTTGCCAAGTCCGTACCCAATCTCCACTTCGCCGTCGGTGTTAGGCCGGCCTTTAAAATCAGCAGATCCGACAACAATCCCGTCTGACTTGCGCACTAGAAACCAAAAAGTATGATACAAATAATTTACTTCATCTTCGATAAGAATTTTTAATTGTCCTTTTACAATATCAAAAAATATGCCATTCATAGGTTCCCCCCGGTAGATACAGTTTAACTCTTTTTCCAAAGCGGAGATATTCTCTATCCATGATTTTAGTTGAGTAACTGTTAACGGAATTAGAAATAACCTATCGGTTTCAATCATCATTTTTAAGTTTTCTCCTCCTGGTGCTGTCTAATGAATGTCGGTCGAAAAAAACATGACTCAAAGCCTGGAGCATCTGTTACCTTTTTGGGGTTGCCGGGATTTGGAAATAAATAATCAAACCCCGGCAGCAATAAAAAAACGCCAGCAAGGATGAATACGCCTGCATAAATACCGCGTAGTCGATGAAAATAGCGTCCGGTTTTGGAAGGGACCCGGACCGGTTGTTTGGGTTTGACGAGGCCTTAGTAATCATTATCCGTAAATCACTATTAGAACTCGAACGAATCATCAACTCTCGCTCCGATTGGACAATCTTCCACAGTACAATTTTCCATGTTGTCACAATCAAAGGAAAAAGCCTCATAAACCGGCGGTTCATTACCAACCTTTGTCAGAGTATAGAGGACTTGGATAGTATGACTTGCTTTCAGTACTGGACAATAGCCTTCGAAAATTTCAATCCGTTTTTCTGGTTGCTGCATGCGTTGTCTTCTTTCTTTGTAAGTATTTTATTAAAAACAACCGTAAAGCAAATTGTTGAGTAATTTATACGTCGCCTGCCAAAATCCTTCCTATCTGCTCTTAAAATCAAATTCTCCGAACTATAAACAATTGGTTTGTATGATGCATACCATGCTTAAGGGTGATGATTATGGCCTATTCAATAATAGTTTCCTTGGGGAAACGCAGGCTTTATCTATTGGACGATAATATAGTTATTCAATCATACCCGGTTGGAATTGGAACCATTTTGAATAAGACTCCATCCGGTAGATTTTGGATTATTAATAAAGTCCCCAATCCAGGCGGACCGTATGGAGCCATGTGGATGGGGTTAAATAAACCTCATTATGGCATACACGGAACGAACGATCCGGGGTCGATCGGTAGGCAAGTGTCCAAAGGATGCATTCGAATGTATAACGCCGAAGTCCTCCATCTTTCCAGAGTAATACCGCTCGGAACGAAAGTTATTATTAGCTCCAATTAATTCAACCAATAAATCACAACCAATAGTTCTTTTTTTTAAAACGGCCAGCTAATTTCATCTATTTTCCAATATCGTAACACAAATTTAATGAATAATCAATTTTTTCAATTTTGGAATATGTTTGTTGTTTGGGTATATTTTACATTAAAGGGGACCGGAAATTTTTACCCTGGATGTGCTGACATATTCATTTATATTCAATTAGAAAATGGAGTTCTCATAAAAAATTCTATTTTTCCGAGGATATTCTTATTTATATCGCGGGATAATAATCTTTAGGAATCTGTTTTTAGTTGATTTTCAATTTTTAAAGGAGGTTTTTGAATGGAAGGCAAGGTTAAATGGTTTAATGTCGACAAAGGTTTTGGTTTTATCGAGCGTGAGGGTGGCGATGATATATTTGTTCACTTTTCAGCAATTAAGATGGAGGGCTACAAATCTTTGGAGGAAGGACAGAGGGTTCACTTCGATTTAACTCAAGGCGTGCGCGGGCCACAAGCCGAAAACGTTACCAAAATTTAGCACCCGGACTTTGATAAAAAGTGCTGAAGGGTGAAGGATTTTGATTGAGGAGAAGGTAATGGAAGATAGTAATGAAAAAGAAACCGGGCTGAATGAAGAAAAGAATGAAAAAAGCATTAAAAAAGAAACTGACGATATTACCAGTAACGATAAGTCTGCCAAGAGCCTTGGTGATGGACGCTGGAGTTATCAAGGGAAGATTTATAAGGAAGAACGCATTGGAAGAACTTAGGATGATTGCTTGTTCAAATTCTTTTTAAAACTACCGGGATAAACATATTCTTTGGTAGATGTAATTGTACTCCTCCCATTGCCACAATGAATTAAATCCCCTAATTTGCCCCTCATGACTTGGGTACCGTTTATTTCACGATTTTTGAGGAAAGCATGTTTTTGAATTTAGTAACAGAGGAATTAATTCTGCGGCGAAGAAATAATAACATAACATATTTTGGTGGCTGAAGGGATGAGAGTACATTTTGAAGAGAATTTTATGGGTTTTCACTCTAACGGCTATTTTAGGATTAGCTGTTTCGGCAAATGTATATGCAGGAAAACAAGATTTCACCTTAGTCAATCAAACAGGAACTGTTATTGACGAACTCTATATATCTCCTACACAGTCTGACGATTGGAAAGAAAATATTCTTCAAAACATGTTGGAAGATGGAGAGAGCATCGATATAACCTTTACCGGCCGAGAGGAAAAATATTGGGATATCATGGTAATCGATGAAGATGGTAATCAATACACCTGGGAAAAATTTAATTTATCCGAACTGTCAAAAATTACTCTCTATTTTAAGGGTGACAACGCAATAGCGGATTACGAATGACATTCTCGGATAGGGCATTTGATTTGAGTAAAAAAAGGATCTTCTTTGAGCGTGATGGGAGCTCCTTTTTTATTGTCAAAAAGACTTATCGTAAAAACCCCAACTGCCGGGGAAATCTTATTGAAAGGACCCCCTTAAGAAAGATATTGTAGTTTTCAAGAGAGTATATTCAGCTGATTTTTGGCCGATAATGTGATATTGGAATCATTGTCAAAACGGATTTCATTCATTATAATACAAATTATAATACAAGTTATATTCAAATGGATAAAGGAGTGGCCAGATATTAATGGGGAAATTAAGACTTCAGCCTAGGGAATTCAGACTTCGCGCCGGAGCCCGCAGCGAGGTGGATCGTAGATTTTTGCAGATAGTTAACCTTTTGCCGGAAAATATTAATTTGAGCGAATTTATTAAAAAAACTGTGGTCACTTATTACGAGGAACAAAGTAAATTTTCAAAAGCCGACAAATTGCAACAAGATTTTCTTGAAATTCAGGAACAATTAGTGCAATTCGTAGAGAATCTCCAAAAGGAAGTTAAAACGATTCCAGATGAAGAAAAATTTAAATTTATTGCAATTAGAGATCAAATGGGAATCCTTCTTAATAATCTTCTGGAATCAATGGAAAATGTTTCGTAAAGTTCACCGATGGGAATAAACTCCACAGAGTTCAGTTTAAGGTCCACAAAACGGTTCGAATTCATCAAATGGAGTTTGCGTAAGTAAAGTGGGCCGCATGTCGTTCAGACGATTTTTACATATTTCCCAATTGGTATCCCGAAATGAAGCATAGACGATTTCAGTACCATCCGGCGACCAAGATGGCCAGCGATCAGCACCAGGATTCACAGTTAAGCGTGATACTAAACTGCCATTTAAATTTGAAACATAAATTTCTTCATTTCCATCACGTTTAGAAACAAAGGCAATTTTCGTACTATCTGGTGACCAGGCGGGAAATTCATCATCTGAGCTGGTTTTAGTGAGATTATAAAGGCCTGTGCCGTTGTCTCGCATGACATAAATTTGATAATTATTGTCCCGCTTGGAACGAAAAGCTATCCATTGGCCGTTAGGAGATAATACAGGTGAATCATCCGTAGAATTATTTCGGGTTAGATTGGTTTGTCCTGTCCCGTCGGTATTCATCTTATAAATTTCTTCATTACCATCTCGATTGGAAACAAAAATAATCCGATGGTTTTTCGGGGACCACAACGGATTCCAATTATCAGCGGCAGTATCTGTAATTTGCTGTAAATGATCGCCATTTCCATCGATCACGAAAATTTGTAGATATTCATCAACCTTTGAAACAAAAGCTATTTTTTTACCATCCGGAGACCAAACAGGACTGGAATTGCTTCCTCCATGGGTTAAAAAATGAGATTTCCCGCCTTCTAAATTAATCATGCAAATGTCAGTATTGTCATCATCATCGATAACTACAAAAGCTATTTTTTTACCATCCGGGGACCAATTAGGACTAAATTGCCATTTAGACTTGACCTTAAGGCTTAAATGACGGGTGCCGTCCGATCGAATTAAATGAATTTGCTCATGTTCTTCAGGCATAGCAGTAAAAACCACCCAATAAACCTTTGGACCGCAGCCGGTAATGAATAAAAATAAGAATAACAATACCCCAGCCAAAATTATTTTTTTACCCATATTCGCTCGTCACATCCAAGTATTTGCAGTGAAAAAGCCCCGAAGGGCTTTTTTATTTGCCAAATTGAATATTGCTTATTTCATCTTCGCATTCTTTTAATTTATCGACAATCATTGCTAATCGGTTTGAAAATTCACCGTTTTCTTTTAAAAGATCAAGTAATATGGAGCGTGATTTCCCCAATTCATTACCAGCCATTATTAATTTCGCAATTTGTTCTCCTGTCATCCAATGAACCTCAATTCTTAAAAAAATAATTATATCAAATCTTATGTAAGAATACGGCAAGAAAATGCCTAGAAATAGAATTTATTACATTGTCAATATCTATATTACATTTTACACTGCTTATAAAAGTTTATCAAGGAAAAGCTATTGATAAATGTTAAATATTTCTACTTTCTCCAAATCAATTGATTTTCTGGAGGAGGAATCGTAGAAATGTATAATATACAAATCAATTGAATATATACTTGTTCAATACGGAGGAATTATGAAATCCACAATTGAGTTTAGGGTAAGGTATCAAGAGACCGATAAGATGGGTATTGTCCATCATTCGGTGTATTTGATCTGGTTTGAAGTTGGCCGCACCGAATGGTTAAGAGAACAGGGTTTTACATATCGGGAATGCGAAGAAAAGGGGTTGCTGCTCCCTGTGGTTGAAAGCGGAGTCAAGTATTCAAACTCTGCAAAGTATGATGATCTTATTTCGGTAGAAACATGCTTTATCCCGGAAAAAAATGCCTCTTTTCTTTTTGAATATGTGGCCCGTCTTGGGAAAAACGGACTGATTTTAGCGACTGGATTCACTCGACACGTATGCGTAACGGACAATAACCGTATCAACAAGGAAGCCACCCGATATTTGAAGGAAATATTAAATAAACAAACAGCTGAAACTGAAGTAAAGTGATCAGTATGGATTTTGTCTCTGGTTTTTCACAGCCATGTCATACCGGACATATCATGTATCAGAAAAGTATACCGCTTCGCACAGGACTATTCTAAAATGACTATTATTTGTGCAAATAGAATTCCGGAAATTTATGAATTAAAAACCTTTTACCCGTATAATTTTACCCTTATATCTGCACTTGTACCAAATTGAACTCCTCCACCTGGGCGAAGTTGGTTGGAGGAGGAGAGGTATGGCACCGTTAATGAATGGCAATAGCCAACCTGATCCGGTAGAGAGGTTGAGCCCGCGCGAAAAAGAAATATTACCACTTGTCGCCCAAGGTTTAGATAATAGACAAATTGGCAAAATGCTTTTTATCAGCGAAAAAACAGCTAAAAACTATATTACAAGTATTCGTAAAAAATTGGGGCTTGCAAACCGGACTCAAATCGCTCTCTATGCAATCAGAGAAGGTCTTATTGACGTGAATCAAAAAAGCACTTAACGTTTTTGTGAGGCAGTCATAAAAGTAATCTAAATAAACCTTAAGATATACAATATATTTAACGTCTTTGAAAATGGTCGTCAACATATATTGTATATCTTTACCATTAAAAATACCTATTGGGACAGCTCTCCATAATATTGAATATCAGTTTAGAAATACCTCGGTTTCCCGTTTTTTCATAAAGGGAATTGGGTGGGGAAAAAGAATTAACACTTCACCGAAATAGTTAAGTGGAATTGGAGAACAATTCCTAAAAAAACGCTAAACGTTTTTAGGGACAGGGGGAAGATTACAGGAGATTGCATAGCAATCTCTGCAAAAAAGTTTGCAGATAAGCTGTTCAAACAACAAACAAGCCTACACACTAACGTTACTTGCAGAATAGGTGATAAAATGAATTACAAACAATACACCCAAAATCGCAGAATTTCTTTTGCATGCTGGTCCTTATTCATCACACTTATTATGGTTGTAATTTCTCCATCTCCGGCTAAAGCAGATGTTCAAAGCGATAATTATAGTTCGATTGTCAACAAAGAATGGCATTCTGTGGTCGATACCTCCATGGCTACTCTCAGGCAAGCTATAACCGGGAATACAGAGGCGGATAATTCTGAAAAAGATGGTTTATCCAGCCAGGAGGAACAAATGATTTCTTTAATAAACCAGGAAAGAGCGAAAGCTGGTTTAAACGAACTAATCATTGATAATTCTCTGGTTAAGCTGGCAAAAGAAAAAAGCATGGATATGGTGTCCCATAACTATTTCGGTCATAATTCCAAACGGCTGGGTACCATCTATGATCAGTTGTATCGTGAACAGATCGTATATGAAAGGGCGGCCGAAAATCTTGCCGGCACCGGAAATGTTCGAAAAGCTCAAGATTATTTATTTGCTAGTCCCACGCATCGTTGGAATATTTTAAATCCGAAATTTAAAAAAATTGGCGTAGGGATAGTCCGTGGAGGCCCTTTTGGCGCAATGATTACTCAATTGTTTTTGGGATAAGAAAGAAACACTGTGCCAAGATTAAAATCTTAAATTTCTTCTGCAATAAATAAGAATTTAAGCCGCAATCAGATGATTGCGGCTTTTTTTGTGTCTTTGAAAACCACCGGCTAAGCCGGTGGTTCCAAAAAGGCTAAGCCTATGAGTAGAAAAAAGAATCCTCCCTTGCTAAGATAAATGTGGTTCGCCAACCGCATAAAAAGCAAAGGA
>JAEXDA010000077.1 GCA_023401925.1 Bacillota bacterium | reverse complement strand
TAGGCGTCCACGGCGGCGCGTCTCTAATTATTTAAAGCCCGCAACGCCTGACCAATACCAACCGAGCCGTACTTCTGCCGGCCCTTTGATTTCAAGACTACGAAGCCAAAACCTTCGTTCCTCCATTTAGGTTGAATACTTGTATTCGCGGAAGCCAAGTTGGAGGGTTGGCCCAATTTTAAGCAAACTGTCGTCGCCGCAATCCGTGTCCCTCAAAATATTATTTCGGATGATATTGAAAATTATGGAAAAAACATTACAATGATATTCATAAAGAAAATCCTGCTATTCAATCCAAACAAAGAAATATACATATCTTTCTACAACACCCCCTCTGCCCCACATCACCCCTAAACCCAATCCCCGCCGGGCTTTAAGCCGTGGGGCCACCCTTGGGCGAGACGTTTAGCAACAAACGATTCCATTCCGAAAAGATTTGGGGAACGCTTTCCCGCCGCAAAATTAGTTGCGACTCAATGACCGGCATTTTCCGGCTCTCTACCATCTCCCGCGATCCCTGAAATCACTTCTTCGGGCTATACTGAAACAATTTCCGCAGCTCCAGCGATTTCTGATTTCATTTCTCCAATCCTTTTTTCAGTTTCTCCCTTGGATAATTTCATTTCTCCCTCGGATGATCTCCCTCCAAAAAACATTTCTTTCGTTCAGGAAGTCCTTTTCAAAATGCCGGAAGTCTGGAAAGTTTAAAAAATTTAAACCCGCCAGATATATATAGAACCGCCTTTTTCATTTCATCACCCTCATCCAAGCCGGTTTATCCGGGTTTATCATGGATTGAATAATTTGGACTCCAGCAGCCTAAATCTTCAAATTCAGTCGCAATCTTTGTCAAAGGCATGAGGTCGATGAGGGGATGAGGGGGTAAAAATGTGAAATATTCAAAGGCAATTTTTTTTTAGAGGAGGGTTTAACTGTTTCAATCACGAATTTCTAGCCCAAAATATTGAAAACGATGAAAGGATGATTTGGAATGGCCAGAATCAATGAAAACTACTTACAATTGCCCGGCAGCTATCTTTTCTCGGAAATAGCCCGCCGGATCAACAAATACAAGGATGAGCATCCTGAGGCGGATATTATAAGGCTTGGGATCGGCGATGTGACCCGGCCGCTTGTGCCAGCCGTGGTTGACGGATTTCAAAAAGCCGTAGCCGAGATGGGACAGGCAAGCACTTTCCGGGGCTATGGCCCGGAACAGGGCTATGCATTCTTAAGTCAAAAAATTATTGAAAAAGATTACCGTCCTCGGGGTATCGAGTTAAGTGAAGACGAAATTTTCATCAGTGACGGCGCTAAATGTGATACCGGCAATATCCAGGAATTATTCGGCCTTGATAATATCATAGCGGTAACCGATCCGGTTTACCCGGTCTATGTCGACAGCAACGTTATGGCTGGCCGGGCCGGCAAGTTAAACAAAGACGGCCGCTATGAAAAAATTGTTTATCTCCCTTGCACTTCCGCCAATGGTTTAAAGCCGGATTTGCCCAAGGAAAAGGTTGACCTGATTTATCTTTGTTTTCCCAACAATCCCACAGGAATGACCCTGACCAAGGAAGAACTAAAACCCTGGGTTGAATATGCCCGCAAAAACAAAGCCCTTATCCTCTATGACGCCGCATATGAAGCTTATATTCAAGAACCGGATATCCCTCACAGCATTTACGAAATTGAAGGGGCTAAAGATGTGGCTGTTGAATTCCGCAGTTTTTCGAAAACCGCGGGTTTTACCGGCACCCGGTGCGCTTTTACGGTTGTGCCCAAATCCGTCATGGCTTACGATTCCGAAGGCAAACCCCACGCCTTAAACCATTTCTGGTTACGGAGACAAACCACCAAGTTCAATGGCGTCTCTTATCCGGTTCAGGCGGCTGCGGGAGCTGTGTATACTCCGGAGGGGCAAAAACAAATTCAAGAAACCATTCAATATTATATGGCCAATGCCCGGATTATCCGAGAAGGGTTACAAAGAATAGGTTTTACTGTCTATGGAGGCATCAACGCCCCCTATATTTGGTTAAAAACTCCGGACACCTTAAATTCATGGGAGTTTTTCGACTTATTATTAAATCAAATCCAGGTCGTGGGGACTCCGGGAGCGGGATTCGGACCTAGCGGAGAGGGATATTTCCGCCTGACCTCCTTCGGAAGCCGTGAAAACACTGAAAAAGCAATGGAAAGAATCAACCGATTAAAATTTTAATCCATCCAGGGTGATGATTTCCATCCAAAACCTAATCGCACCCCATCGTCGTTACTTTCATCTTCAATTTTTTAAGCCGGCGGGTTATTTTAAACCCGTCTTTTTTTTCCGCAGCACTAAACTACCCCTCCTCACCAAAACACAATCTACCTCATTCCGGCATTGTCACAATAATTCATAATTGCCCACAAGTTTTGTATAGAGGGAAAACGATAATCAAGAACGAATGTAATATTAGAAATTCGGAAAATTCAAAGAGGGGTTGGAGTCCAAATGGCTACAAATCGAACCTTCCACAAGCATAATCGGGCGATTATCTTACTGCTTTCTTTCTTTTTACCAATATTTTTATCAATATTGACAATAACCGGATACGCCAACAATACGGTCCGGATTACAAAAATACAGCCCAGCGGCGAAGTTGCTCCCAAATCCAATTTTATCTTTACTTTTTCTGCGGATGTTGTCCCCAAAAACCGCATTGGTAAAGTAATGGTCAATAACCGCATCAGGTTTCGTCCCGCAGTACCCGGCAAGATTCGCTGGGACTCCCCCAGGAGGTTGCGATTTCTACCCGAGGTCGCTTTACAGCCTTCGACAGCATATACTGTTGAATTTAAATCCGATTTCTTAGAAGAACTGAAAAAGAACCTGGCGGGTGATTTAAAATTTAAGTTTACCACTGAGCGCTTTCGGATAACGGATTCCAATCTAAGTTTTGTCTATAACCCTGAACGAAAACGGGGCATCCTGTTTCAGGCCCGAATCAGCTTTAATTACCCTATACAGGCAGATAATCTGCAACGCAATTTAAGTTTAAAGTTTAGCGATAAAAAACAGCCCATCAAATTCAGCGTTAATCTGGAAAACAGCGGCCGGGATGCTTTTATCACTAGTGAATTGTTGACCCGCAGCCAAAGCGCGCGCCAAATTGAGCTTACCCTTCCGCAAGGCTTCCTTTGCATAGGGGCTACCATTGGCTTAAAGGATCGTTTCGTCAAAAACGCCGATTTTCAAGAAAAACGCGCCTTGTCCATCAATGATATCAATGTGGAATCGGAAGACGGGATCAATTCCATCAATATTCGTTGCTCTGAACCGGTTGACCCCGATACAGTCGATAATTTTATCACCATTAAGCCCCGAACAAAATTTCAAATTTCCGTCAACGGCGAAACCATTTCCTTATCCGGCGAAAAGCTGCAATCCGGTCAAACATACCGGGTAACCATAGCTAAAGGTTTACCCTCGCTAAACGGGAACCCCTTGACCAATCCATTTGAAGATGATGTCACTTTACCCGATCTGGAGCCGAGCATTAGTTTCAATTCACCCGGGCGTTATCTCTCCAACCGTGGCAATATGAATCTAGGCCTGGAATCGGTGAATATTTCAAAGATCGATGTGGAAATCGCCAAAATATTTCCCAATAATCTTGTCTCCTTTCTAGGCAGTCTCAACGACCAAGGATACTGCTACTCCGAAGAGTTGGAACGTTTCGGCCGCCTTATCAAAACCCAGTCCCTCGCTGTTTCCGGCGAGGCAAACGTGGTTTCAACCACTCCTATTAATTTAGGACAATACCTTAATGATAAAAGAAAAGGGGTTTTTCAGGTTACAGCCTATGATCCTGAAAACCGCTGGCGCAGCGCGGCAAAAATTGCCATTGTAACCGACTTGGGCATTCTGACCAAAATAGGTCAAGACGATTTGGTGGTCTGGATTAATTCTCTCGATGATTTGACACCAAAAGCCGGAGTCAAAGTCAGTTTGATTAGCTATAACAACCAGGAAATCGCCGGCGGTGTAACGGACAATCAAGGCAGGCTCCTTTTAAGCGGTTTGCGGCAACAATTGAAGGATTTCCGTTCTTACCTGATTATTGCCGAGCAAGGGGATGACTTGTCCTTCCTGCGTTTAGATGACGGCCTGATCGATAAAACCGATTTTTCAGTAGAAGGACGCCCCTCATTGACAGACGGATACGAAGCCTTTCTTTATACCGACCGGGGCGTATTTCGGCCCGGCGAAACCGCTCATTTAGCCGCCATTGTTCGAGGGGCGGGCAACCGCATGCCGCCGGAATTCCCGGTTATTCTACAAATCATAGCTCCCGATGGAGCGGTTTTCCGCGAATATACCGGCAATACCAAAGACAGCGGTTACTGTCTGTTTCAGGTTAATATTCCCGATTACGCCCGGACCGGTAAATACAACGCATTTCTAAAAGCAGGCGGTGAATTGATAGGCAATACCGGTTTCAATGTGGAAGATTTCATGCCCGATCGAATCAAAGTGGAGACAATTCCGGATAAAAATCGCTATTTATCGGGAGATACTGCCAATATTGATATCAAGGGCATGAATCTCTTTGGTCCCCCCGCTGCCGGTCGCAAAGTAAATCTTAGCCTTCGCATGGAAGCCGTACCCTTTAGCCCTACCAGTTTCCGTTCCTACCAGTTCGGCGACTCCGGTCGTGAGTTTAAGGTATTTGAGCAACCGGTGGGACAAGGAGAACTAAATGCCAATGGTCAAATGAATTTCAGCTACAATTTCCCGAATAATTTAACCCCGCCGGGATTCATCCGGGCAATCTTTCAGGCGACCGTGACTGAGGATGGCGGTCGTTCGGTGAGTAATTATAAGGCAGTTGAATATCATCCTTACGATGCCTATATCGGACTTAAAACCAACGGCAACTCCTATGTTAAACTTGGGGATGCCTATCCGATTCAATTGGCGACAGTGGCGCCAAACGGAAACGCCCTTCCCAATTCTTCGATCCAAGCCGAGGTTTATTCGGTGACCTGGAACTCTATTTACCGTCGCGATAGCCATGGCAATTACACGTATCATTCCGAACGCCAAGAAACGCGGGTTGCCAGACAAACCATTCCATTAACCACCGGTGAAGGAAATTACATCTATAAAGCCTCCAATTACGGCTATTATAAAATCGTTTTCAGCGGTTCCGGCAACTGTGCCCGTAGTGTTTGTGAATTTTATGTTTCGGGTTGGGGCTATGCCCCTTGGGCTATGGATCATCCCGATCGTGTCCAGCTTGGCCTGGAGAAAAATTTATTCAAACCGGGCGAAACCGCAAACATTCAAATTAAAGCACCTTTTTCAGGCCGGGTTTTAGTGACCGTGGAGCGGGAAAAGGTGTATGATACAAAAGTTCTTGACTTAAAAGAAAATACTGGAATGATCGCTATCCCCATTAAGGCCGAATATCAACCCAATGTCTATGTGTCAGTTCATCTAATACGCACCGCCAAAAAACTCGAAAAACGGGCTCCTACAAGAGCATTTGGAACAATTCCCTTAATGGTCGATAATAGTTCCAACCGCATCAATGTCGCTATCACGGCGCCTAATGAAATCCGCCCCAACCGCGACCTGGAAGTACAAGTGGCGGCGCCAGGGCAAAGCGGTCCGACATTTCTAACTTTGGCAGCGGTCGACGAAGGGATTTGCCAGTTAACGGATTTTGAAACTCCTGATCCCATGGGATTTTTCTATGGGAAACGTTCTCTCAGCTTGGAAACATACGACCTTTACGGCATGCTCTTGCCCGAATTGGATGGGGTTGCTTCTTCCAATACTCCCTCCGGGGATGAAAACCTTGAAGGGGTCCGCCGGCGGAATCTAAATCCGGTTTCCATCCGGAGAATCACTCCGGTTGCTCTCTGGTCAGGCCTCATTCAATTGGATGATTCCGGCAAAGGAAGCGTTAAGCTATCCATTCCGCAATTTAACGGCACCCTTCGCTTAATGGCGGTTGCTGCCACCGGTTCCAATTACGGTTCGGGTACAAAAAAAGTATTGGTCCGTGATCCGATTGTAATTACTTCAACTTATCCACGCTTCTTAGCCCCCGGTGATCGGGCGGTAATCCCGGTTACCCTATTCAACGGCACTGGCCGGAATGGTGTTTTTGAAGTTAAGTTGGATTCCGACGGGCCTGTAAAAATCGATGGTTATGATCAAAAGACCTGCGCCATTCCTGATAAACAAGAAAAGACTGTCCATTTCGCCGTCATCGCCAAAAACACCACCGGGCCTTGCCATTTTTTTCTAAAAGCCAAAGGCAATGACGCCCAAGTATCCGAATCTACCGATTTAGCGATTCGACCGGCACAAGCAGTGACATCCAAAATCTACGGCGGCTCTTTCACTGCCAATAAACCATTAAACTTAGATTTAGAAAGTCAGTGGTTATCGGGAACAAGTCAATACAATCTTAGCTTTAGCTCATTACCGGCAATCCGCTTTACCGGGAGCCTAAAGTATTTGTTGGAATACCCCTACGGATGTTTGGAACAAACCACTTCAAGGCTTTTTCCGCTTTTATATTTTGAAAATCTGGCCCGTTCCGCAGAACCCAAACTTTTGGCAGGTAACCGAGGGAATCAGTTTTTAGTTGAAGGAATCGAAAAAATTCAATCCATGCAACTTCGTGATGGTAGCTTTTGTTTTTGGCCCGGAACAGATGGGAGTTATGAATGGGGTTCAATTTATGCAGCCCATTTCCTGGTTGAGGCCAGAAAATCGGGTCATATCGTTTCCGACCGAACCTATAATCAGATGCTTAATTTTTTATGGCAACTGGCCAAAAAACGTTCCGATAAATCATGGGATCTTCAAAAACGGGTTTATGCCTTATATGTACTAAGTCTGGCTGATAAACCACAATCGAGCAGTATGGCTTATATTAAAAACCAAAGGGCTGGAGATCTCTCGGCCGATTCACGGGTTATGCTAGGAGCAGCCTATTATTACAGCGGCGATAAAAAAACCGCCTTTGAATTAATTCCGACTACGATTTCTTTTTCTAACTTCAAACGCGAAAAAAGCGGTAATTTGAACTCCCCGGTACGCAATACCGCAATTATTTTAGCTCTGATGGCTGATATCGATCCCCACAATCCGGCGATACCCCGATTAATCGACAGCCTTTTAAGAGGGACAGAGGTTAACTCTTGGGGTACAACCCAAGAAAACGCCATCGCTTTTATGGCGCTGGGAAAAACTTTGAAAAACAACGATAATCCTCATTATCTTGGCGATGTATACCTCGACGGCCAAAAAATTGATTCTTTCGACAGTCAATCATTAAAAAGAATCTCCGGCTCCAACCTGGCGAAGGGTAAAATCAGTGTCAAAATCAGCGGAACCGGAGCCTGTTATTACTATGCCGAATCCAGCGGTGTTTCGGTCATCCCCGTACCGGATACCAGTAACGGAATTACAGTCAAACGGGAATTCTTTGATCATTATGGCGGAAAGGCCGATTTAAAACATTTAAAACAAGGGGATTTAATCATCGCCAAAATCTCATTAAAAACCACCGAGAGCGATACCCATAATGTGGCGATTGTGGACCCGCTTCCGGCAGGTCTGGAAATAGAAAACCCCCGTCTGGCTTCAGGCGCCAAAATCAACTGGATAGATAAGGATACATTTAGCCCGGCCTATATGGATATCCGGGATGATCGTCTCATTTTATTTGCCGATTTCGAGGATGCCGGTATCCAGACCTTTTATTATGGCTTACGGGTTGTAACTTGCGGCACTTTTACATTACCCCAGATTAAGGCGGAGTGCATGTATGCTCCGGAAGTCTTTAGTATCAGTTCAGGGGGCGGCATAACGGTAGAACCGTAAAAAATCATTTTTACGCAAACACTATCTGAGGTAAAACGATGAACTCAAAATCAATGCTTCATAACCTCAATCCCTATAAGTTATTAAGAATTTTAAAATCCAAATGGAGCCGGGTGAGAAGTTTTATTAAAACCAACCCGCGATATCCATGCCTTTCTCCGGGTTTTAAACGTTGGGGGCACATTATTTTACTCTTTGCAGTGACCTATTTGACCCTAAAATTAGCCGCATGGGTTATTCCCTTGCCCAACGGCGCCCTTTTAAGGCCTTCCTCGACTTTGGTTTTCGATCGCCAAGGCCATCTTTTAAATGCCTATCTATCAGAAGACGACATGTGGCGGATTCAGACTCCGCTATCACAGATATCGCCTTACCTGCAACTATCATTATTAGGTTTTGAGGACCGTTGGTTTTATTTCCATCCCGGAGTAAATCCACTGGCTTTAGTTCGGGCTCTGCGTCAGAACATCCAATCCGGTCATATTGTGTCCGGCGGTTCAACCATCACCATGCAAATCGCCAGGATGATGGAGCCGAAACAAAGGAATTATGGTAATAAACTCTATGAAATTTTGCGTGCTTTCCAACTCGAATTACGATACAGCAAACCTCAATTACTGGAGATTTACTTCAATATGGCGCCTTATGGAGGAAATATCGAAGGAGTGGCCGCTGCGGCCTGGCTTTATTTTGGAAAAGAACCATCGCAACTCAGCATGAGTGAAGCCGCTCTCTTAACCGCTATTCCCAATTCGCCCAACTTATACCGCCCCAATGTATATTTCAAGAAATCATTGCGAGCTAGAAATGGAATACTGCAGCGATTATTAAGGCAGGGAATGATACCAAAAGCAATCTACTTGGAAGCTATCCAAGAAGAGATTCCCGAATGTTGGCAAAATTTGCCCCACAAAGCACCGCATTTTTGTTGTCAACTCCATTTGAATTATCCAAACACCCCCCGGTTGTACTCAAGCATCAATCATAAATATCAGGCGGTTGCCGAAGATTTATTACGTATCCATCTAAGCAGTTTGAGAAATGAGGGTATTTCCAACGGAGCCATTGTTATCCTGGACAACTCCAGGCATGAAGTTTTGGCTATGGTTGGATCCGTCGATTTTAACGATTATTTCCATCAGGGTCAAGTCAATGGAGCGCTTGCGCCCCGTTCGCCGGGATCTGCCTTAAAGCCATTTATTTACGCCATGGCCCTTCAAAAAGGTTTGATTACTCCGGCGCATTATGTAGAAGATGTGCCGACCGATTTTTCCGGTTATGCCCCGGAAAACTATGACCGCACCTTTACCGGAATCGTCTCCGCCCGGGAGGCTCTGGAACGTTCACTCAACTTGCCTGCGGTGGATCTAGAACATCAACTTGGCGATGGGGGATTGTATTCTTTATTAAAACAGGTTGGTATGTCCTCGCTTCGTTCCCGTAAAAATTATGGATTATCCATAGCAATCGGTGGATGTGAAGTTAATTTACTGGAGTTAACTGCATTATACTCCAGCCTGGCAAATGGCGGCCAATATTATAAACCCCGCCAGCTGCTTTTTGATCCGGAGTCAACCGGTATCCCCCTGTTTGATACGGGTACCGCCTGGATTATAACCGATATTTTGACAGGACTGCGCCGACCCGATCTTCCTACCTGCTGGGAATTTACGTCCCTACCCAGAGTTGCCTGGAAAACCGGGACATCTTATGGGCATCGCGATGCCTTAAGTATCGGCTACAATCCTCGGTTCACGGTCGGTGTCTGGCTGGGTAATTTCTCCGGTGAAGGCGCCCGGAATTTGGTGGGCGCCGAAGTAGCGGCGCCCATACTGTTTGAAATCATGAATTATTTATGCCGGGGCAAACAACCGCAATGGTTTGAAAGGCCAGAAACCGTTGGTTTAAGAGAAGTATGCAGTTTAAGTGGACAATTGCCCGGCCCGAACTGCCCTCAGAGTGTAACCGAACTATATTTATTAAACCGGGCTTCGGATAAAGTTTGCTCAATGCACCAGTCAATCCAAGTAGATAACCGCACCGGTTACCGGCTCCCTCCCGATTACGCCGGGAATCAGCCCACTCATACTCAATCCTTTATTCAGTGGCCACCCCGGGTGTTTTCCTGGATGGAAAGCAATGGCGCTAAAATTGACAGATTACCCCCATTGCTTCCGGAGTGGCAGGGATTACTCCCAGGGCATCCTCCAATAATCCGTTCTCCCTCGCTCGATTGCCAATATCGCCTGAGGGAAGGCATTCCACTGGAATATCAGAAAATTTGCTGCGAAGCTTCAGTCAGCAATGATGTTCAAAAGCTATTTTGGTTTATTGATGGCGCTTTATTAGGCGTAGCCAAACCAGGTGAGAGACTGTTTTATACACCCAAAGTCGGCCGCCATCGTGTAGTCTGTCAGGATAACCTAGGACGGAGCACTCTTTTTACACTGGTTATAGAAAAAGCGGAATTGAAGTAAAATAAATCGATCCGTTCATGACTGGGCATGAAATCCTTATCCAATTTAGATCGAAAGATCTTGCCCGGTTCAAAAAATATACTTATAATTAGGTTACCCGCTTTACTCAAGATTTTCCAACTTGCTAAAATATCATAGGAGTGCTCTCTATATGAAAAAAACCCTGATAACCAAACAAAGCTTGCCATGGATATTATTAATATTAGTTACCGTTACTTTTTTTATCTTGTTCATCAACCGTTTCCTTTTATTCGAAAAAGCCATTAATTTTTTTAATAAAGTGAATGTAATTTGGATGGGTAATACCTCGCAAAAGATAGTCGCCCTCACCTTCGACGACGGTCCCGACCCTCTCTACACTTCCCAAGTTTTAGAACTATTACAAAAATATCATATTCCGGCTACATTCTTCCTGGTAGGGAAGAATGTCCAAAAGTATCCTCAATTGGTAAAAAAAGAAATTGAAAACGGGCATACCATTGGAAGCCATACGTTTTCTCACCCTCATCTCAACACTCTTTCGGTTGAACAAATCCGTTCCCAACTGGACACAACCGACCGGGTGATCAAAGAAATTTCCGGTAAAAAACCATTGTATTTTCGGACTCCCTATGAAGAACTCAATGAAAATATTTTACGGGTCTCTCGCTTAGAACATAAACAAATTATATTATCGACCATAACCCTGGAGCATGCACTCTCGAAAACACCAAAAGCCAAAGCGGAACGGGTTATCCGGATGATTTTCCCCGGCGCGATTATCCTAGCCCATGATGGTCGCCTAAACCGCCATTCAACGGTAGAAGCTCTTCCTTATCTTATTCAAGGCCTACAGGCCAAAGGTTATCGGTTTGTTTCCTTGAAGGAATTGTTGCAAAAAGATTTTAGGACTCATAAACCCTAGGAACATCGTTCTCCTTCCATTATCCATTTTTTTTCTGGTTTTCGTTGTTATCCGCAGCCGTGCTAAAAATGGAATCGATTCCCGCTATTTCAGCATAAAGTGAATCCACCGCCACTAAATCTCGCTTCGTTATTTCCCGAAAACTGCCTTTTCCAATAATCCGGACTGCTTGCACCATTTCCTCCATACAGCTCTTTAAATAATAATATAAATGCTTCGCCCCTAAATCCGGATTCAATCTGGAAGCCGCTTTCCCTTGATAATAAATCAAACCGGTCGGCGGTTCCCAGGGAATTGACTTGGTGATTTGAGTATGAGACATCGCCAGGCTGGCTATGGTTCCTATCGCCACGGCATCAGCTCCCAATGCCAGACACTTTAAAAAATCCCCCGGCGTATATAATCCTCCCCCAATAATCAGTGAAATTTTGCCCTTTAAATCATGTTCATTCAAAAATTGAACCGCCCGGCATAGCGCAGGTAAGGTTGGCAGTCCAACGTCGTCTGATAAAATCGAAGGCGCAGAGTGACTTCCGCCCTCAACGCCATCGATGACTACAATATCTATACCGTCTACAACAAGCAGGCTCAACTCTTTTTCTAAATGGTGAGTGGCTCCGATTTTGACTCCGATGGGCACTCCCCCGGTTGCCTCTTTTAAGTGGAAAATTAAAGTTCTCCAGTCTTCCGGGTTGTTAACTTGCGTCAACCTCGATTCGATAAGAATATCCAAACCCTCAATCGTGTTTAACTCCCGGGCATAACGGCCCTTAACTTTTTGTCCCTTAATCCGGACCGGCGCAGAGCACCAAGCCCCATGCCCCAAAGAGATCTCGATCATATCGACTTGGCGTAAAACTTCCTCCGATTTGGCCCAATAACCCCTTGAATATTGAAAAATAAGTTTTCTGGCGAACGCCCTTTCTTCGTTGAGTAAAGGACCGCTCCCGGTATTGGTGGCTGTTCCAAATAACGTAGCCGCTTTAGCCAACGCGCTTTTAGCCCTTTCGCTTAATGCGCCGCCATATGCCATCCCACCAATCAAAATAGGATAATCTATCCGTAAAGGCTTTTTGGCCCCGGGTCCGAGTATCACCGAGGTCTCAATGGGGATATCCATTTCCAGGGACGGATTGCTCCTGTCGGCGCATGATAGAGCCAAAGGTTGAAGCAAGATTTGATTCCAGGAATAAAAGTGAAGAGGAGTCCCAAAAGGACGCTCTAAAGCTTTTCCAGTCTCAGCTCTTAACTGGCTTTCAAAATAAACCCGCCAGGTTATTTTACTCAGCAAGTTCAATATTTCAATCCAATGGGACGACGACAAAAACTTCTCAATTTCTTTGCAGGTTCTTTTATAACTTTGGAAAACTATCACCAAAAATAAACCGATGATAAGGACTGTTGACGAAACCACCAGCACCAAAAATTTTATCGCATCCATCTTCTTAAGGCCTCGGTTTGGAAAATGCCAGATCAGCACCGGTAATTTGAGCGATTTCCGGAGTAATAGCACACAAATCTTCAATCGTCAGTTGAGTTAATGAGGTTTTTCCCAAAGACCGCATTGCCAGAATAATTTCCTCATTGCAGCTTTTTAAAAAATTAGCGAGGTTGTGGGCTCCTTGTTCGGTACAAAGTTTTTCTTTGGCTCCGCCTTTTTCATATAAAAGCTGAGACAAGGGTTCCCAGGGTAGTACTTTGACAATCTGATTATGAGCCAAAGCAACCAGAGCGATTGTTCCAATATATACTGCATTTGCCCCCAATGCCAATGCTTTCAAAAACTGACCGGGGGTAAATAATCCGCCGGAAACAATCAATGAAATTCCAGATTTCATTTTTTTATTTTGAAGGAAGGCTGCTGCCCTGCAAAGTGCCGGTAACGTTGGCAATCCCACATCATCTTCTAAAATACCCGGACCGTAATGAATACCGGCTTCCTTGCCGTCTATGGTCAAAAAATCAATATCCGCATTGGTAATTGCCTCCAATTCCTCCTCAAGATGATGGGTGGCTCCGATCTTAACTCCGATCGGAATTCCCCCGGTCAATTCCCGAAGATAATGAATAATTCGGGGCAACTCGAATTTCTGGCCAAGATGAAAAACCGGGCCGTTCAGGGCTAAACTCTCATCGTTTCTCAAATTTAAGCACACAGGGGCGTCATCGCGAAATTGGCGGTCAATTTTTCGGGGATTTTCAACAAGCGGTACGGAAGCCAAAGCCCCATAACCCAATTGAATTTCGATTGCATCAGCTTGTCGAAGCCATTTTTCTTCAGCTCCCCACTCGCTGCAAGGATATTGTATAATCAGTTTCCGGGTGTGTTTCCGAACATCCGGAAAGCACTCACTGACACCGCTATTCATAGCCGTTTTGGCTTTATCCGCCCCTTTTGCTAGGGCTAAAACGGCTTTCGAAGATAAAGCCGTTCCCCATGACATCCCTGCGATCATCACCGGCATATCAATGATCAATGGTCTTTTAGCTCGAGGGCCGATTGTTACTTGGGTCTTTATTTCAATGGATTCCACAATCGGTTTTCGGGAAAAATAAACCGGGTTTAACAACAATTGTTCCCATTTAGAGTAGTGGTTGGCTGTCCCAAAAGGGCGCTGTAAAGGTTGTCCGGTAGCACCACGAATATCAGCCTCCAGGACATTCTGGACTCCTACTTTACGAAATACATTATACATCTCGGTGATATTTTCAGGATATGGATCTTCCAGCAAACGCTTTAAAAATGAATCAACCCAAACATTAATAACGGGTTTCCATAGCAACCACCCCAACAAGGCTGCCAAAACAAAACTTATTCCGACTGTTCCTATAATGAATAGCCATAATTGCATTCACAGACCCCTTCCTTATTCTTTGCCAAAAAGTATCCTATGTAGTCGTTAATTATTAATATATCGGTTTTCGTTTTCGGCATAATAAAGGGGTATAAGGATAACATTGAATTGAGGCGCTTGGATATACAATCAAAACTTTCGGGGGACCATAAAATGGGATTTTGAGTTATAGAAGATTCTGTCCATTCCGTCCAACTGGATGCAGGGTCCCGGAAGGCGGATTGGATACAGGTGCGATGTCCATGGAAGGAAGGCTTCATGCCTTAGGTGGTTCTACCGAAATGGATGTTATTTCCGTATTAAAAAAAATGAAACTTGAAGCAGAATATTTAAAATCAATGAGATATACAATATATTACCTGGATATGGGGAAACTCGTATATTGTATATCTCGATCGATATTTTCCCGTTCAGTTACCGATAACTATTGCGAGGACGGAAGCAATCCCGGCATAAAACTTCCCGGTCCGGCTTGGGTTGGAAAGGCACTTGAGTTTGGGCTCCGCACCGGGAACATACCGCATTATAGAGAGTTTTTTCCCCTTTGAATCCTCCGCTTCTGCCACGGCCACGTTCATTGTTTTTCCTGGCTTGACGGCAGCTTGGACAACGTCCTGGTTCATTGGTAAAGCCCTTTTCCGCATAGAAGTCCTGTTCACTTGCAGTAAATACAAACTCTTGGTTACAATCTTTACATACTAAAGTTTTGTCGCTGGACATTCATTTCTCCTCCTTAAGCCTATCGGCAAAATTGACGCTTGAGCGAGCGCCGTCTGATTAACTGGCTCAAGTTGGAGAGAAAGTAATTCAAATCTAGCCGAGTTAAATTCTGACAAAAAAATTATAACATAACTCCCTTCGTTCTACAACTATTGAAAGTCCGCCGGAAACGAATCTTGACTTTCACCGTCTTGCTTTGGAAACTCCAAACCAAAGCTTTATTTTTAAAAGGATACTTTAAGTTTTGGTATCCCGTGTAAATTTTACCCTTGAAAAGAAAGTATACCGCTTGAATAATGCCGGTGTTGGCTTTGAATATCCTTTAGCGCATTCTGTAAAACTTTAATGGATAGCTGGTCGTCCTGATAATGTTTCATCATCCATTCCGGATGGATAAATTCTACTTTAACCATAACCGATTTTATACCAAGAAGTTGGGCTATGGATAAACGATGTCGTCCTCTGGAAGTTTTTATTAATTCTCCATTTCTTCCAATAGCGACAAGCCCCGGATTATTTTTATTGGGAATATAACCCTTTTCCTCCATGCTCTTAAATATTTCGATATACCGTTTAAAATAATCCTCGATTACATCATCTTTCGATCTCATTGTAAAATGCTTGTGCTCTATAACCCCGCCAGTTTCAATCTTATCGATGAGTTCCCGATAACGTCTTGTTTTTAGATAATCAAAATTGTTGTCGAATAGCTCCTTCATATATTGATAAGTTGGGTAGTCACGAAAAAGGGTTTCAGTTTTATCCCACTGGCCTGGAATTAGATAAAGCCTTTTTAAAAAAAAGTCCCGGTCATGAAAAGAACTAGTTAAGGATTGGAAGAAATTTTTCTCTTGTAACCAGTAATTTTTATACATCCGTTGGGGCTCCAGATTATAGAACTTGATTTCTGCCGGATCGACATAGAGAAATATGGAATCCCCTACTCTTAAATCAATTAAAAATTTGATACTTTTTGCATAACCACAAGCTCGGTTTGTCAAAACATTATCCCTCTTTTAAACCAAAGAAAAAATCTCCCCTTACCCTCGATTTGATTTTTAGATTGGTAAGAATAAAATGATTAAAAACAAGATAACTTGGTCTATCATCTGGTTTTAACTTATGAATGATATCTTCTTAACAAAATATTTTATCATATATTCATTAATTTTTGATTTGTTTTACAAATTTTTAACATACTAATTCTTCTTTATTGGAAATTAATAGATTCCATTCCAACCAAATGAAATTTTTCTCATCAAGAACCATAGCCCAGACTGATTCGGTTCAAAATACATGCTTGGAATTTTGATATTCCTGGACTATATTCAATGTCTCTCCAAAACGTTGAAAATGGACGATCTCACGCACCCGTAAAAAGTTTAGGGTATCTTGTAAATCAGGATCATCCGTCAAATCAATTAACCATTGATATGTGGCCCTGGCCTTCTCTTCCGCCGCCATATCTTCATGCAAGTCAGCCACAGGATCCCCTTTGGCCTGGATATAAGCCGCTGTCCATGGATTGCCCGTAGCGTCCGTATAAAAGAGGGCTCGATCATGGTCCGTATAATGAGCGCCTAAATCGGCAGCTTTTAACTCATCAACACTTGCATTTTGGGTTAATTTATAAACCAAGGTGGCTATAATTTCCAGGTGGGCCAGTTCTTCAGTGCCGATGTCATTCAATATCCCTTTCGATTGTCCGGTCGGCATCGTATACCGCTGATTTAAATAGCGAAGTGCTGCAGCCAGTTCTCCATCCGGCCCCCCATATTGTGAAACCAAATATTTGGCCATTTTCAAATCCGCTTTTCCAACCTTCGCTGGGTACTGCAATTTTTTTTCATAATGCCACATTTCATTTCCTCCCAATCCATTAATAATCGATTTCCCATGGCCAAGGCTCTTCTATCCATCTCCAGCATGGCTGATTGACGTTATCTCCCGCCGTTAACGGCCCGAAATTGGTTGAATACATATTCTTAAGCCGCTGGGCTTCTCTTTCCGCTCTTGAAAACTCCGCCAACGCTCGCGGATCATTGGGATGCGTATCCAAATATAAATGAAAATCGTATCCTGTAAATTCCCATGCTTGAAGATCCATTAACATCTTTAACTGAGCATTATGCATTCGAATAACCTCCTATCGTTTACTGTGATAAGCACGATATAATTCCGGAAAAACCGTTCCCATCATTAGGGCTTTCATGGGATCCCACCGGTTTGTATAAAACTGAAACGGCACATAAGCTTGTGCAAGGCGCATATACATTTGATTTCCAGCTTCCATATAAAAACCTCCCATCATGCTTTTATCTTTAATCTATTCGCAATATAAGACATTGGATCCAGGCTATTGTCCCAATAACAAAGGATTAAGGCATAAATTCTAAATAAGACAAGATGCTTTTGTACTGGGATCCGTTCCCGAATGATTCTGAATAAAATCGGGGGAGACTAATTGATGCGCGGCAAAGAATAGAAAGGAGGGTTTGAAAATGAATAATTTTTTTAGAAATTTATTCGGCCTTAATAAAATCGATCAAGAAAGCGGAACTTTTGAGAACGTAATTTCCTGGGAACCAGCAGAGCCGCGAAATAATGACACTTTAAATGTCCACTACCGGGGATTACTTAAAAATTCGGGCGCCAGCGAAGTTTATCTTCATTATGGTTTTGATAGTTGGAATCGTTCGATCAACACCGTAAAAATGGAAAAACAGGACGATGGAAGTTTCTATAAAGAGATAAAGGCCGAAGATGCCCACGAAATGAACCTATGTTTTAAAGACGGTGAAAATCATTGGGATAATAATCATGGTCATAATTGGAATTTGCAATTCCATGAACATCCATAAACCAGTTTTTTTAACCTGATAATTTATATTGTTACCATTTTAGAAACGGTCTGGGCTGTTTCTTCATTCAATTTAAACAGCCCTTATCTTTTAATTTTTTTCGTTTGAGTTGAATTCTTTCCGGTAAAACAATTTTCTCCACTTCAATCGCAGCATAATCTGCATCCCCAAGACACCGGCAGCAATCATCACAGACTTTGCTGGAATCCAGGTCGCATATTTCGCATTCTCCGCAATCATCGCAAACTTTGGTATTATCCAGTAAACATCGCTTTTCCGTGGCACTCAAATCTATCACTCATTTCCAGTAATTATTAATCATTTATTTCCACTCAATTTTATAAATTCCTTTCTTGGATAATTCGAATAATTCTGCAGGAAACCGTTGGAATTCCCCGAATTTAAAATAATGAGGTGATCCAATGTTGTACGCGGCTTCTGTCCGAGTCACTTTCAAAAGAACTCAGCGCCGTCTCGATATTATCGTGGAAGCAGAGAGCTTAGAAAGTGCAAAAGAAAAGGTAGTAAAACAGGCGCGTAAAATCTACGCGCCCGGTAAAAAAGCTGTTTATACAATTATCGGTACTGTGAGTGAAACCGAAGCATTTAATGATTTTCCCAAAACAAACGAGGTTACCACCGCTGAGTCATCATAGTTTTAACCTACACTTGGACAGCGGTTAACTCCCGTATTTTCTAAAACCCCTTTTTGATCGTCTCTATAAGGATTCACTTCCAAGCCCAACTCAACCATAGGCCTATAAACAAAGGCCGAGCTGTTGAATCTTCTCCGTAGATCTTTCCCGAGACGCGAAATGATACATACCCTATAAAAGGGAGTTCAATTGGGAATACTATAAACCACGATTGATTAAATGATTGGGGATATAAGATGCCTGATGACTCAAAAATACCCGTAATTATTAGCTTTATTGCCAGACACCCCGAAAGCACGGTCTCCCGTCGCATCTGCCGTGAAATTCTAGGTCAAGCAGTAGAACATTTTAATGAAGAATTTGCAATAGAGCTTGAAATCGGGCTACGGAATCATGATGACCTAATTAATACGTATTATAGCTTAGTGCGCTAAAAACCACTCCATTGTTAAACGCAGCCCTTGTTCCAGGGTAGTCTGGGGTTCCCATCCAAGAACCTTTCGGGCTTTACCGATATCAAAAATGCTATCACGGATATCTCCGGGGCGAGTTGGTAAATATCGGGGCCGAATACTACTTTGGGTTAGGCTTTTGATTTGTTGAAATAACTGGTTAACGCTTACCTTTCTTCCGGATCCGATATTTAATATTTGATGGTTACCAGTTGATATCGATTTTATGATGGCCCCGGCTACATCTTTAACGAACACAAAATCCCGAGTCTGTTCCCCATCGCCGAAAATGGATGATGGCTTATTTTTTAATAAATTATCGGTAAAGACAGCAATTACACCACCTTCCCCTCCCGAGTCTTGTTTGGGGCCGTAAACATTCGCAAACCGTAATACGGTATAATCAAGGCCATAGCTATGAAAATAGGTTTGCAAGTAATGCTCGGGGGTGTGTTTACTTATTCCATAAAATGACATTGGCGCTATCGGATGTTCTTCGGTAATGGGAAGAAACTGCGGACTCCCATAAACAGCCGCTGAAGATGGATAAATAATTTTTCGAACCCCATTTTTCTTGGCGGCTTCCAGCACCTTGAGAGTTCCTAAAATATTGGATTCTAAGTCAAATACGGGACTTGCAAAAGATTCCGGCACGTTAATTTGGGCTGCTAAATGGATAATAAATTCCGGTTTTTCCTGATCGACAATTTTTTCGAATTCTTCGTCAAGAATATTCATTGAATAGAAATGAACATCCTGCAAAATAGGGGATCCTTTTCCGGTCGATAAATTGTCCACTACTATTAAACGATGGTGGGGTAATAATTCTTCGAGTAGATTAATTCCAATAAAACCGGCTCCCCCTGTAACCAGAATCTTTGCCATTCCATGTTCCTCTTTCAATTATCATATATCGCACAAAAAAGTTTAGTAAACTCGCTAACATGTTCTTTTTCTTGATTCATAATGAGGGTCAATACATTTTGGATTACCGGATTCGTCGTTTCTTTTAATTGCCTCTGATAAGCATTGATCGCTTTAAGTTCATCCCGGATTGCATTTTGCAAACATTCCATCGTTCGGTCATCGGCCATATACATTCTTTTTTCGTTAGAATCATGCCGGTGCCGTTCCGGTTTAAGACAAGCTTGACACTGAAACGGGAACCCCGTCCCAAAAGGATTACTACTAAAAGGAATGGAGCTTCCATTGCCGTTAGAAAACTCAGAAAAACCGGCCCTTTGAAATTCTTGGGCCTGGAACGAATCCATTTGAGCTAATACTCCCATAAGGCGGATAAAATGTTCTTTTTCATCATGGGCTGCTTCCCGAAATACCGAACTGATACGGTAATCCTTGACCAAATCTGCACATTCCAAATAACCTACGATAGCGCCTAATTCATCAGCAATGTCTTCTCTTAAAAGATAAAGGACTGGATCGGATATAAATTGAGAATTACCGGGAGAATTTGTACTGGGCTGAAAAGTTTGATCCATTGAAAGTTCCTCCGTCAATATAATCAAAGCAAAAACAATTTTACTAACTGCTGACTGCTATGATTATATGTACGAAAGTCCCGAAAAGTTCATACCCTTATATAGCGTTTCATCAGCTCTTTTCTTGTTATCCAGACCTCAAAAGCCTCTTTTGGCTTCTGAAATGTAGCCTTTTTTTTAGTTTTATAGGAATAAAAGATTCTCCGCAAAACACTCTCCCAAAAACTCAACCACCAATGATTCCAGCCTTTCGGTATCGGAACTAAAGTAAATCCCAAACGTTTTGCTCCAGCTGTTAATACATTCACTCCATAAAAGCCCTGAACTTGCCCGGAAATTATATTGTTAGAACATGCCTCAGCTAGGGCGGCAAATTCATCCTTGAGCACTTCCAACATCCGCCACTCCATGGAACGGGATGAATCCTCCCTCCCCATATCCGCTATGCGTTTATTGGACAAATGAAACTCTGCGATAGAATCCCCAGGATTAATGATGGTACCGTTGATATCAAGCTTCGTTTTGCCGTGATAACCATGAAAACAAATCAACAACAACTGATTTTTCGAACCGGGAATCCCTGTTGCAGCAACTTTTTTTAAATAACGGCGATCAATAGCCATGCCTAATCGTTGTAAAATGGTCATATCGCTCATCATGAAATTCTCCTGTTTTTTACTTAATTGAATTAATCTTTTTAATACCTATAAAGTGGTCACCCACCCAGTCTGCTTAACCTTGGATAGCTGTTAAAGTAAGAAAACGGTAGCCTTCTGCCTGAGCTTGCTCAATAAATTGAGGCAAAGCATCCAAAGTATGCCGGGGCGCGCCCGGATCACCCCCTGCATCGTGGACTACAATGATACAACCGGGTTGTAGTTTTCTTTTCAAGCGCTCAACAATTTGCAGCGGAGTCGTCTTTATATCCCAATCTATCGCATTGGCGGTCCATAAAACAATTCGAAGATTAAAATGTTTTACGGTTGCTACCTCAAAAAAATTCAAAGCCCCCCATGGAGGCCTAAACCAAACAATTGATTCTCCGGTGATGTTCTCTAAAATTCGAATACCCCGTCGGATGGTTTTGATACTTTTATAAGCAAACATGCTGTAAGCATGACAATGATCATAAGTATGAACGCCAATTTCATGGCCATGCTCTAGAATTTTCTTTACCAACTCCGGTGAACGTTCAGCCCGATAACCCACCAAAAAAAAAGTTGCCGGGATATGGTACTCTGCCAAAACATCCAATATTTGCGGGGTAATTTCCGGATTCGGGCCGTCGTCAAATGTCAAGCAAATAACAGGTTTCCCTTCCAGCGCACCACTGCCGGAGTGCCCTTTTTTGAGGACCTTTCTTGAAAACCAACGCTGCCAGTAATCGGTCACCGGATATAATAATGCCCAAAATATAACAACCGTTAGCCCGATGATCCACCAAATCATCTTACTCAACCTCATCCTGATAATGTCGAAATGGATAGACCATATATACAATCGCCATTAAAACCAAGCAAAAACTACTGAAATAAAATGGTGCTACTAAACCAGTGCCGCCTAATAATCCTAAATCTTTACTGCTCAAAGTGCCAAGATATCCTCCAACCAATGGACCGAATGCAAATCCCGCTCCTTCCACGGACATAAATAATCCCATGAGTACCCCGCGTTGGGATGAGGGGATTGAACCGGCCAATAGTGAGTTCCAGGCTGGCTGAATCAAAGCATAGGACAGGCCGACAAAACCAACCAACCACCAGACGTTATGGCTGTTACCTTGTGAAACCAAGATAAATATCGAACTTGACGCAAGCAAAAATCCGGCAACCAGGAATGCCCGTGGGCCTTGACGATCGGCCAAACGTCCGATCGGGATCATAAAGGATACTACTACAATACCACCTATAAACAGCAACATACTATACTGGGCTTCCGTCAGGTTGAGCTTATCGGTAGCAAAGGGCAAAAGGTTGGGCAAGAGCATACCCAGGGATAATGTCTGGAAAAACATTCCCGGAATCAAACCTTTTACTTTCCAAAGTCGTTTTACAATATCCTTGATCCGTTCCTTGGCGGGAACCTGAAGTCTAGCCTCAGTAATCTGTTTAATATGCGGTACCCGGTTCCAACTCCACCATCCTAAAATACAAATAACCACTGCCAATAAAGCGACCACAGCTAATACCGCAAACCCGGTCCGGTATGCATTAAAAATAGGCAGATGAACCTTTATTAGGAATTTGCTCATGCTACTGTCAATTAAAAAACCCATTAAAATGGGTCCTAAGCCACCACCAGCCAGCCAAATAACGGAAATAACGCTAATAATGGTTGCTCTCTTTTCTTCACCAACTGTCTCTATAGAACCTGCAATTGCTGCGGGCCATGTCGGTGAAACTCCGACGCCAATCAAAATTGCCGCTAAAATCAACAACAACAGGCTTTGATGAAAAGTCATAATTAAAAGAACTCCTGCAGCTGTTGCAATACTTCCGCAAAGTAATACCGGCCACGGCCCCTTGTGATCAACAAGCCACCCAATTGCACCTTTAGAAAAATTATCTGCCAAAAGATTGGCTGTAAAGACGGCGCCAATTGTAGCCGTCGTATAATGCAAATTTTTTAAAAAGCTGGGCAAAAAAGTCAAAAATAAAGACATCCGGATAAATTCGATGGATGAAATAATAGCCAAAAAAGCAATGATCACCGGATGTTTAAATAAACCTTCCTTTTTATCAAACACAAACTTCTCCCCTTACCATTAACGGATAAAATTTTTGCTTCGAGTAACCGGAGTCAGCATTTTTAAGATCGCATTTGCCGCTACAGCAGCTGAATTGGGATGGCCTAAATTCAAACAATTTCTTTGAAATAACAGCCGAAATTGCTCATCACAAACCATGCGATGAGTGGCTGTTCTCACCCGGTGTTCTGTTTTAGCAATGATTGCAACCCGATGACGCCATAAGTAATTCGCATTGACCTCTTCTTGTCCCGGTGTTGGCTTATAAATAACCATCGGCAAACCGCTTGCCAAAGCCTCGGAAACTGTAATCCCTCCAGCCTTGGTAATTAACAGATCAGCCGTTTTCATTAAACCAGCCATATTTTGATAAAACTTTTCCACCCTAAAATTGGAATACTTCTCCACCAAGGGCTGAAGTTTATCATATAAATCATGATTATACCCAGTTAGAATTAAAGCTTGAACACCGTTGGGCAACTGTTCCAGCGTACGATGCAGTTTAAAACGGGTTGCCCTGAAAATCCCATCACTTCCACCCATAATAATGATAACCTTGTCGTCCGGTTTGTACCCAAAAACCGCCCGTAGTTTTGCCTTATCAAAATCGTTATTAAACTCCGGAAGAATTGGAATTCCGCTATCCATTATTTTTCTCCGCGGCACTCCTCTTTCAACTAATCCTTCCGCCACTTCCGAAGAACCTACAATATATAAATCGGTATTTGGATGAATCCATTGACTATGGACGCACATATCGGTTATCACAGTCACCACTGGCACATTTAAATGACCGCTTGCCTTCATTTCCGAAAGAACGCCTGCAGGTATGGGAAAAGTTGAAATAATCAGTCGCGGCCGTAAATTATCAACCAACATCATGAGTTCAGAATAACCGATTTTATTCAAATGACGCTGCCAAAAAGAGTCAGGAGATATTTTTCCAGTGGCCTGATAATATAAAGCATAACCTACCGGAAAATGTCTAATACTTTGCATATAACCAAATTGGGTCAACCGGTTGAACAAAGGGACCAATAGGTCACAATAATCAACGGTAATAATCTTTATTCCGGAGGCTTGTAATTGTAGGGCTGATGTTAAAGCTCTTGCGACTTGGTTATGCCCCCCACCATAGCTAGCAGATAAAATTAGAACATCGCATTCTTCCTTAACCAAATTACACTCCTCTATCAACTCATTTATCGCCCGATTTACTTAATTTGACAAGTTTATTTAAATTCCTGCAAAATTGTTATGTTGATCGTTTTAAAGAGTTTAAAGATCACAACTATTAGGTGATTTAACGGAACTTATGCTAAAAAGTTTCTTTATGATTTTAGGGTTCGTCAATTTTTTATAAATGACAAATTTTTCATAAACCAACGTAAACTACCTGATATTGATTGACTGTTCATTTGGAAATCTACTTGGGAGAAAGGAGTGAAAATTATATGCTGTCATGTGAAGTCTCATTATTCCCGCTAGAGGTTGTTAATTCTGACGCTATTATTAATCAGTCTCTTGAAGTCCTTAAAACGACCGGGATTAAACACGAAATCGGCAATCAGAGTACATACCTCTATAGCGAAAGTCCTGATCAAATCTGGAATGGCCTTCAAACCATTTATCGCGAAGCCGCAAAAGCGGGAACTGAATTTTCCATGGTGATCAATTTGAGCAACAATACTTAGTAATTAGTGAATGATCGTTAAAGGGCTGTCCGGAAAAATCTTTTGTCCTGAGAATCTCCCAACCGACAAAAGATTCCTCTTTTCCGGCAGCCTTATATCCTATGACTTACCGCTAGATTGACACCTGCAGGAGGTTTTGCCTATATTAAACACTGTCAACCCCCAATTGTCCGCCAGCTGATTCAATATTGTTTTCTTTCGCTCTCTGCCAAAACGGCCAAAAATCGCTGATTATAAAATTCTTTCGCTAATGTTTGGCGTTCCTTGACATAGTCACTTATGGAATTGTAATGGTCAAACAATAACTCAACAATTTTAGGTTCAAGTTTGTTTTGGCTCGCTTCTTCTTTCATAACCGAAAAAATTTGTTTCTTATTCATTCCAGTACGGTAGGGGCGATCCTCCGCCAATGCGGTAAAAATATCTGCCACGGCCAATATTCGGCTTCCAATATCAATTTCAAAAGACCGGCAATGAAATGGATAGCCACTGCCATCTAGTTTCTCGTGGTGATACGCAGCCCATTCGGCAATATTACTTAAGCCGCCGATTGAATTAATCACGTAAAAGGTATAATAAGTGTGACACCTCATAACCGCAGCTTCAGTCGGAGTGAGCTTCCCCCGCTTTTCCAAGATACTATTGGGAACCACCAATTTCCCAATATCATGCAAATTACCTGCAACCCTTAGCCTATGAATTTCCACATCCGTCAGGCCAAAAAGAGAACCCATAATTTCTGCACAAGCAGATACTCCGGAGGTATGGGTCGCTGTAAAACTGGATTTAAAATCGATAATATCCCTGAAAAGGTCAGCAATCAATGATATGCCATTCATGTCAATTTCAACATTATGATAGGGGCCTTGACTAAGTAGAACATGATATAAACGCGGTGATACCAAATCAAGCCAAAATTCCTCACGAGCGGCAACTTCCAAAAAGCATCGGACAAGCTCTCCGGCTATGACCTTATCCTGCATTCGTTGAATCTGTTCCATGATGACTCCGCTTTGGTGTAAAATATATCGATCCTCTTGAATCATCCTTTCCACAGAGTCGGCTAATAAAATGATTTGAGAAGTTAGCACCAGAGGATTATCAAGACTATCCTCCCAGTCTATCCAAATTCGGTGGTGGTGGCGGACGGTTTTCGCTATTTTCTGAAACCAAGGGATTTCATTCAACAAAATCTCGCCTTTAATACAATGCACATCCAGATTGACGTCTTTCCCTTTATGAACGGCCAGCTTTTCTTCAACCGTAATAGCGCCTATATCGTGAAACAAAGCGGCTGTGAATATTTTCTCCAGAATATCGGGATTAACATTAAAAGCTTTAGCAATTTCAATGGCAATGAAAGCTGTTTTTTGCTGATGTTGAGAAACAAGGGGATCCATTAAATCTGTAATTTCAGATAATGATAATAATAAATTACCAAGATTGACCGTTATTTGTCTCTTCATGATATCTCCGGAGTCTTTTTGATGGATTTCAGATAGTTAATTTTCCAAACATGATCGTTTTCGGCATTTAACAGCCATTCTTTATATGAAAAAAATTCAGGTAAGGTTATCCTTAACCATAACCTCATAAAAAAAGTAATTACTCTGATGCTCCATCAAAGTAACTACTCGTTCATACTTCCTAATTTGTTGAGATCCAAAGCCCATAATCCAATTGGGTTTCACAAAAAAGAAGAACCACCAAATCAAAGCTCACGCTGAATCACACTAAATTCTCCGGGTTTAAAGCATCCAACTCAGGTAAGACAAAACGGCCATCTTTACGAATTAATTTTCCATCCAAATAAATTTCCCCGCCCCCGAACTCGGGCTGTTGAATGAAGACTAAATCCCAATGGATAGCTGAACGGTTGCCATTATCGCATTCTTGATAGGCCTGGCCCGGAGTAAAATGAATACTGCCGCAAATTTTTTCATCAAAAAGGGTATCTTTCATTGGTTTTAAAATATAAGGATTAACCCCGAATGAAAACTCCCCTACAAAACGGGCTCCTTCATCAGTATCAAAAATGTGATTCAGACGAACCGGGTCACTACCGTGAACTTCTATGATTTTACCGTTTTGAAAGCGAAGCTGAATATTCTCATAAGTAACCCCCTGGTATACGGCGGGTGTATTATAGGTAATCACGCCGTTGACGGAATTTTTGACAGGCGCAGTGAAAATTTCCCCATCCGGAATATTCATGGCTCCTGCACAAGGAATAGCCGGTAATCCTTGGATGGAAAAAGTAAGGTCCGTATCCCGCCCGGTCAACCGCACTTGAGTGGCATGTTCCATCAATTTTTTCAACGGTTCCATCGCTTTGAGCATTTTACTGTAATCCAAAGTGCAAACATTAAAATAGAAATCCTCAAAAGCCTCAGTACTCATACTGGCAGCCTGAGCCATCGATGGTGTCGGATAACGCATGATGCACCATTTGGTATGGTTAACCCGTTGGTCAGTCACCGGTCTGGAGTAATATTTCATATAAGCTTGTTGTTGTTCGCCGGGGACATCGGCAGTTTCATTGGCGTTATCCGCCGCTCGGATACCAATATAAGCCTGCATTTCTTTCATTTGAACCAGCTCGAACCCAGCCAATTGTTCAAGTTGATCTTCACAGGCTCCTAACATAAATTGCCGGTCAATTTGCTTATTGCGGATTATTGTAAAGGGAACCCCACCAACCCGATACGCTTCTTTGACCACGGCCAAAGCCAGCGGAATACCTGAATCGATGACCTCGATCAAGATTTTTTCGCCTTTCTGCAATCTGACCGAATAATTGATGAGCCCTTCCGCCATCTTGGTCATACGGGGATCTTTCATTCCAATCACTCCTATCGGTACTTTTATTGTAACCAGTTTTAAAACAGTATATTGTTATGAATAGTCGTTCACTTCATATCCGGTAATTTCCACCAGGAGACTATCCTCCAGGAAGTTGAATATCTCCGTTTGTGTTTCTTCCAAACGAGAAAAACGATTGCTCAAAAAAGCCAAACCTATTTCGGAGCGCTGCCATTGGTCCTGAAAACCGACTTCGGCAACGGCAACATTAAATTTACGTCGAACCTTTTCAATTAAACTTTGCAGAACTTGTCTTTTATCTTTTAGACTCAGCGCTCCAGGAATAATCAGGGTTAAGGATACGGTCCTCACAAACATATGTAGTTCACTTCCCCACCAAACGCTTTCAAAAAATCTTAACTCGTGGTTTGCCGCCTATGAAAAAAGGCCCCCTATGAGAGGGCCTTCAGATTTTAATAATGGCGGAGCCGATGGGACTCGAACCCACGGTCTCCAGCGTGACAGGCTGGCATGTTAAACCGACTACACCACGGCTCCGTTTTTTGGTTACTGGAATATTCATGATGACATGAACATTCTTTATAAAACTGTTCTGGTGGTCGCGACTGGGCTCGAACCAGTGACCTCTGCGATGTGAACGCAGCGCTCTAACCAACTGAGCTACGTGACCATACTTGGACTTCGTCACACGAAAAATTATTCAAACGCATTAAAATTATATCACCCTACCGTTAGATCGTCAAGGTGTTAATTTTTGCTAAATATTTCAATGCCAGCAAGAACCTTATTTTTCATCATCAATCTTTTCGAAATCATGAGCATGCATGTTGAACCCTTGCGTGACTGCATTGAGATCAAATAATGACCATGGATGTTTACAGGGTGGTATTGACAAAAAGGCAACATCCTCATTTTTAGTAGGGTGCTTGCAACAAATTTGGGTCGACCATAAAGCAATTTGTTGTCCCGGTTTGTTGTACGCCGGTCCATACTTTTGATCTCCATAAAGAGGATGCCCGATTGCAGCAAATTGGACCCGGATTTGATGAGAGCGACCCGTTTGCAAATTAATCCGCACTAAAGCCAGTTTATCACGAATATTTAAAATTTCATACTCTAAAACAGCTTCCTTAGAGCCCGCTTCGGGGAAATCTACCACTGCAACCTTATTCATCCGGCTATCTTTCAAGAGAAAGTGTCTTAAAGTCCCTCGACCCGATTGAGGAGTTCCACGCAACACTGCGAGGTATGTTTTTTTAAATTCTCCACTTCTGATTTGAGCGGACAAACGGGCTGCCGCCTTTGAGGTTTTTGCAAATACCATGACCCCCCCCACTGGGCGATCCAAACGATGCACCAAACCAAGATAAACCTGACCCGGCTTTTGATGCCGCTGTTTAATATCCTTTTTTAAAATGGACAAAAAGTCGGGATCGCCCGACTCATCGGCCTGTGAGGGAGTATTAACCGGCTTTTCCGCGACCAATAAATGGTTATCCTCAAAAAGAATACTCGGTTCCACCTGGTTCACAACTTTGCCTCCCAGCGACCGGCAGCTCCACAAGGAAGTACAATACCCGAAGCTGTCACAGGCAGACCCACTTCCTCTGCATTTACTCCTCCTCCAAAACTAGAGACTAAGGTTAACGCAAGAATATTCCTCAAAACAGTGGGTGCCAAACCTGTCGTATAAGAATTAATAACGAAAAAGAGCGGCTCAGACGCCAATACATCGATACACTCTTTTACCAGGTTATAGATTTCATCTTCGATTTTCCAAATTTCACCGCCCGGTCCTCTCCCAAAAGATGGAGGATCCATAATAATTCCTTCGTACTGTCGGCCCCTTCTTTTTTCACGCTGAACGAATTTTAAAACATCTTCCACAATAAAACGAACCGGGCGGTCACTAAGTTCTGATAATGTCAAGTTTTCTTTCGCCAATGCAACCATACCTTTTGAAGCGTCTATATGGCATACCAAGGCCCCGGCTCCGGCCGCCGCCACTGTCGCACCGCCAGAATAGGCAAATAAATTTAAAACCCTGACTTCCTTTTGTCTGCCCTTAATGAGTCGAGTAAACCATTCCCAATTGGCGGCCTGTTCCGGAAAAAGCCCGGTATGTTTAAATCCCATCGGTTTGATATAAAAGGCTAAATTACGGTAGTGGATGACCCATCGCTCCGGCAGTTGCTTTCGGACCTCCCAGGCCCCTCCTCCGCTGGCGCTTCGGTGATAGTAAGCGTGGCAATCTTCCCAAACCTCAGAGCTTTCAGTCATCGGCCAAATAACCTGGGGATCAGGTCGCCTGAGAATATATTTGCCCCAGCGTTCCAAGCGTTCTCCATTTCCAGTATCAATCAATTCATAATCAGTCCATCCGTCTGCGATAAACATCCCTGCTCCTCCAATAATTATCCTGTAATCCAAATAGGTGACTTTTTAGTATAGGCTGATTTTATCTGTTCATTTCTAAGAAAATCAAGTGAAATCAACTTACCGCCCTGATTCTACCATTATCATTTCCCAACGTCAACTTTTTGCCGGATTATCTTCTTTGCTCTAAAGGCAAACCGCCGAAAGCAAGTTTCAAACCGGATAGTCAAAAAACAAAACGATTAAGACCTCTACAAAAAAGGTTTCCCCCAAAAAATGTCGAATAAAAAAAAGTCATTTTTAATTTCATTATCTGGAGGAAGAGTATGGCTCAAAAAAAAGATATCAAATTGGATCTGCGTTCGGAACCTGACTTTATAACTAAATCTATTGGCAAGTTTGCAGGAGTTTGTTGGATATTAACTTTTCTTGCTATCATTGTTACTGCTCTTGCTTTACCGGTAATCCGCAATGTTATCAGTACCACTTTCAACCTTGGTCTAAAACCGACCTGGAGCAAATTGTTATATCATATCGATTTTTATATTTTAACCGCAATTTTTGTTGTGAGTGGTGTTGGTCTATATTTAAATTCGATTCGCCACCGCAGACGCACCGACAAATATGATGCCTCTTTACTATATTTTTTAATTTTATCAGCGTTGTGCGTGGTCGGATACCTTGTTTTCTTTCAAAAAATGCTATAATGAAAAGGCTGTCCAAGAAGTCCTCTCTGAACCAAGATATTCACGTCATGGCTCAAAGCCCCGTGTTCTTTCTTGAATATCTTATCCAATCGAAAACTTTTACGACAGCCTTTGTTCACTAAACCTTAGTGTTTAATAATTCTGAATCTCTTTTTCTTCGCTTCATGCCGTCTTTTCTGATACCATCCCCTCAAGGGAAAGCCGTGGTTCCAGGCCCAAAAACGCAAACCATACCCGAGGGTTTTTCCCCGAAATAAATATACCACCAAAATACCGCTAATCGCAGCAAATCCCATCAACCAGTGTATCCTCATATATTGAAAGAAAATGAAAGCCGCATTGATCCAAGCCAGCCACTGGGCTTTAATCGGGATGATTCCAAAAAAAAGCATTTCCCGTTCAGGATATACTCCCGACCAAGCCCAAGTTATGGCAACCAAAGGCAACCAAAGGTCATAAATTAGAAAATTTCCTCCCAAAAAGAAGCAGGCCACAACGGACATTGCCATTCCAGTTAAAAGCGTGGCCAGCGCTGTAAGTATAAAGTACAATGTGCTGCCCCAAGTACGTTCCAATGTTCCACCAATAAACCATAACCACAATAACCCGAATATTAAAGACAAGGGGTCTGGGTTTATCAGAGGATACGTAATCAAAGTCCAAGGAGAATGAAAAACGCCAGCCGGATTCAATACCAAAAAGTTGACCAAAGATTCATAATTCAGCGCCTGGAAAATATAATATAACAAAAAAAACAACCCGCATAATACCATAATCCCCTTAGTAACCGGAATGGAACCTTGATACAAAAAACGCTTAAATTTGCTAAATGCCTGCAAGTAGGACCCCCCTGTAAGTAAGAATCTTCCTTCTTCTAACTCTTCATCAATATCATACCTTAAATATTCCTCGAAAGAAATATCCAATTTGAACCTTTACCCGGTTCTCCTCTCAAACAGACTTATAAATTATCCATTCATCAATTCGAACTCTTCCAAGTACATCCTTAACAAGCAGGAATTTCTCAACTTTGGAAGAAATAAAAGATACAGATTTAAATCTGAACATTTACTGTTATATTCCGGATAGAACAGCCATTTTAGCGGTATTTTCCCCGGGTGTGTGTTTGAAGGTTTCTTTTGAATCATCAAGCCCAAGGGGATCACTAATCAAAAATTTTGGAGGCCCGTATGATCAAAATTATCAGCGACACTACTTGTTCACTAACTTTTGATGATTATCAAAAGTTTGAGATAACCCCAGTCCCGCTTTATGTCAGGGAAGGGGAAAACGCCAAAAAAGAATGTTTGGAACTTTCTTATGAAGACTTTTATAAAGCCCAAAGAAAGGGTGGGAAGTTTACCACTTCCCAGCCAGACCCGAACTCCTTTCTAGAAGTTTTCCGTCCTGCTATCGAGGCTGGAGATGAGGTGATTTGTGTAACCTTATCCAATAAAATTTCCGGGACCTTTAATTGTGCGAATTTAGCAAAAGAAATCCTCGAAACAGAAAGAATATCTGTTTTCGATTCTTTTCAAAGCGGATTTGGTCAGGCGTCCTTGGCGATTCAGGCTGTAAAACTAGCAAAGCAAGGCCTGTCAAGAAGTGTAATCTTAGATAAGCTTGAAAAGCAACGTTCCCAAACGAAGGTGTACTTTGTAGTAGAATCCCTGCGTTATTTGTACGAAGGGGGAAGACTCAATGGCGCCGAGGCCCTAATTGGTTCTCTCATTCAAATTAAGCCCATTATTGGGTTTGATGATACCGGCTTAATGACCGCTTTTGAAAAGGTAAGAACTTTAAAAGCCGCTAAACAAAGGGCGTTGGAAATTATTCGCAAACAAGCCGAAAAGGGGATTGAAAAAATCGGATTGCACTATGGAGACAATCTCGAAGAGGCGAAGCAATACGCTGAACTTCTCGAAGAAGCTTTTCAGGTGAAAGTTCAGCTCATACAAATATCACCGGTTATTGCTTGCCATACCGGACCGGACATTTTAGGACCATGCATCATTACAAAAGAATAATCCGCGTATGCTCCGACTGTTTCTGGATCGGAGTATCAATTCCTTTTTCATGCCCGGGATTATTCAAATAGTTCTTTCATTAAATCTTGCACTTTTTTCTTACGGTTTTCAGTTTCATGCCGCAGAGTCCTGATTTCTATAATATCGCCCTCTTTGACGTCAGGTTCTAAAAGCTTGATGTCCATATCAACTGTTGTTTTATTTGGCAGTTCCACCACAGCAAAATCCCCTTCAAATCGGTCAATGATAACTTTCATTCCGTAACCCGCCTCTGCCGCTTTTTTATAAGTCAAAACAACACCCGAAAACAAAAATAAAAGTAGGAGGCTCAGGTACAAAACTTTTTTCAAGTTTGACTCCTCCTTTTTAGGATGCCAATACTTACAAATTTAGGATATAATTATCAATTATAGCATATTAAAATTCGTTCTGTAAATATTTGTAATTATCGATTGGAAATACGATTATTCTTGACACAATAAACCAGCAATCGAGTACCCTCGGTTGTAATTTGGATCGTGCCATTTTGGTCCGTGCGATAAATTCTAGCTCCAATTCTTGCTAAACGTTTTAATGTTGACAGACTTGGATGATGATAATCATTATGGATGCCGACTGATATTACAGCGATATCCGGAGCAACTTTTTGTAAGAAATCATAACTGCTCGAACTGTTGCTACCGTGATGGCCTACTTTTAAAACGTTTACCTTTAAATCATACTGATGATTCATCATTTCTTTCTCCGAAATTTTCTCTGCGTCTCCAGTCAGCAGAAAAGATACTTTCCGGTATGATAATTTGATTACAACGCTATAATTATTAAGATCTTCATAGGATTCACTGTTGGGAGCCAAGAAATCCATGAAGAGTTCAGGCGCCAAATTGATATGAAAACCAGCTTTTGCGGTATTTATTTTTAACCCTTTGGCTTTGATTGCCATCAATAATCCTGCGAAGACTCTCGTATTTGCGGATGCTTTGGGCATAAACACTTTACCGATATCATAATTCTTAATAATTTGTGCCATACTGCCGATGTGATCTTCGTGAGGATGTGTAGCCACAATCATATCTAATCGGGATATTCTGTGACTATCTAAATATTCCCGGATAGCCGGAAAATCCCCACGATTTCCGGCGTCGATTAATATATTTTGATTCCCAGGGGTATGAATAAGAATGCAATCGGCTTGACCAACATCAATAAAAGAAACAGCAAGCTCATTCCCATTTGTGGTTCCATTAGGAAAGCCCTGTGCGTTTACAACAACTTGCATCACGCAGAAGGTTAATACCGTGATCAGGAAGAAAATGCGCAAATTACTTTTGAAAATTCCCTTTATCATCGTTACGTTTCCTCTCTCAGGAGATGTTAGTTTAACTTTTTAATGCAATAAATTAATTAGCCAACAAAGTTGGCAGCAATAAAACAGACAGGCTTCTTAACGCCAAAGGTGCTAAACACCAGATAGATTGCTAGAATATTCTTTCCAGGTAAACCAGTTCCTCTTTTAGTTTATAATCTAACAACAAACAATTCAAAATCATGTCTTCTCAAGCAAGCGTATTAGTTGTTGAACAGCCTGTTGTTCTTCATGAGATAACATGGCAAACTGGAACCCATAATAATAAGGGTTGTCCATTCTTGAAAAAACTAAGAAAACCGAAATGGCTTGTGTTTGGCTTGGCCCGATGACCACCATCGTGCCCGGCAGCAATGCGTCGAAAGAAAAAACGCCTATTTCACCTGACTGATATTTTCTATATACCCATAAAAAATTCTGGGACTCTGATAATCCTGCCGAACATGCACCCATTCACCAAGCTCCTCCCGTAGATCGGAGAAAAAACCATATAATCTGTCCTTCACGATGATTTCATCAGAATAAAAAATACCAAACAAGGACTCAGTCACTCCCTGTTTGATATTTAGTAAATCACTCACTAGATTGGTACCTTGGTAAGAATTACCCGATAGACTGTATCATTACTTCAAAGATAATTAACCAACATCTTTGCCTGAAATCAAAGTTAGGTGACCCCGCTGTTTCTTGGGCTCCAAAACTCCATTATAAGCTTCATCAATATTAAACTGCACGATTTGGTTGTTGAGTTTAATAATCGTTATTGTACCATCCGTCAAAGAGTGCAAAGCATCCAATATCGTTTGCTCAAATTGAGCGTCTATTTCCTTATCCGTTGCCATTTTTGGATCCCACCCATATCAATTCAAAACTTAGTTATTAAAGACTCACCGGAGTGATTCTGCCGCAATGTTAAAAATTCTTTTATGTACTGTTCTATTATCAACCTAAGCCCATATTTTGTCAACCAGTCTCACATCACGTGAAGATAAACCATTGATTTTCAAGGCATCCGGTTTGTCCAGTTAATTCATAAGCGCAGGGCCCAAAAGGCAACCCCATAAAGTCTAAAGTCACCCTATTATTCTTCTTAATCCATAACCCATAATAAAAAGGGGTTTTCATCCGAAAACGGCATCTAATTTTTGTTGAATATTTTTCTAGAATTATTGACATTTTTGTGCTTTTGTAATAATAATTGATCGATTTGCATATATCAATGGACCCCTTGACATAATTTGGGTGGAGGAATGGCAGTGGGAGAAACTCTAATCAGTTTATCGAACGTTTCAAAAGATTATAATGGAAGTGAAGCAATAACCGACATTAATTTAAATATTACAAAAAATGAGTTTCTTACCATGCTGGGGCCAAGCGGATGTGGCAAAACAACAACCCTGCGGGTAATTGGTGGTTTTGAATACCCTTCGAAAGGTGAAATCCTTTTTAGCGGTGTCAAAATTAACGATATCCCCCCTTATAAGCGTAAGGTGAACACTGTTTTTCAAAAATATGCTTTATTTCCTCATATGAATGTTTATGAAAATATCGCTTTTGGTCTTAAAATCAAAAAAATAGTTAAAAGTGAAATTGATAAAAAAGTAAGCGCCATGCTCGACTTGGTAGCTCTATCCGGGTTTGAAAAAAGATCCGTGAATTCCTTAAGCGGTGGGCAACAACAACGGATAGCGATTGCTCGTGCTTTAGTCAATGAACCTGAAGTTCTGCTGCTGGACGAGCCCCTCGGCGCGCTCGACCTTCAGCTCCGTAAAGAAATGCAGCTTGAGCTGAAAACCATGCAAAAACGTTTAGGGATTACGTTTGTTTATGTCACTCACGATCAAGAAGAGGCTTTAACCATGTCCGATACCGTTGTGGTGATGAACCAAGGCCAAATTCAACAAATTGGAACTCCGGAAACCGTTTATAATGAACCCGTTAATTCTTTTGTCGCCGGTTTCATCGGAGAAAGCAATATTGTTCAGGGCGTGATGCTGGAAGATTTTCTGGTAAAATTGGCAGACAAAGATGTAAAGTGTTCAGATAAGGGTTTTGTCCATAATGAACCGGTTGATGTAGTCATCCGGCCCGAAGATTTAAAAATCGTTGACGAATCTGAAGGCATTTTTACCGGGGTTGTTAAATCTGCCATTTTCAAAGGCGTCCATTATGAAATGACTGTTGAAGCCGATGAAATTCAATGGATCATCCATAGTACCCGCTTAAGACCTTCCGGAATGAACGTAGGACTTTACGTTGATCCTTTCGATATTCACATCATGAAAAAGGGGGCAGCTTCATGAAAAAGAACTGGGTTGCCTACCCTTATGTTTTCTGGATGATCGTTTTTACAATCATCCCTTTATTTTTAATTTTTTACTTTGGTTTGACCGTTAAAACTTCGCATGGAATTGTTTTTTCATTGGCCAACTTTAATCGATTCGCTGAGCCCGTTTATATTAAAGTATTAGTCCGCTCCCTTATTTTAGCGGCTGAAAGTACGCTTTTCTGTTTGATATTAGGTTATCCCGCAGCCATGATTCTGGCCGATCGAAAGTTGAACTTCAAAAGCACCCTGATTTTACTGATGGTTTTACCGATGTGGATGAATATGCTTGTGCGTACATACGCTTGGCTAACGTTGCTTGAGAAAAGAGGGCTTATCAATATGTTGCTGGGCCATATCGGTTTACCTCCTTTAAACTTGCTTTATAACGATTTTGCAGTCATCATGGGTATGGTTTATAATTTTTTGCCTTTTATGGTATTGCCCATTTATTCCGTTTTAAGCAAGATTGATCACAGGTTAGTTGAAGCCGCTGAAGACCTTGGAGCCAATCCTTTTTATACATTCCGTAAAGTAGTTTTCCCCTTAAGCCTGCCCGGAGTAACTTCCGGGATTACGATGGTTTTTATGCCCGCCGTTACCACTTTCGTTATTTCGAGATTACTCGGTGGCGGTCAATATACTTTGATAGGTAATCTTATCGAAGACCAGTTTTTAACGACCGGCGACTGGAATTTCGGTTCCACAATTTCCCTCATCATGATGTTGATTATCCTGGTAGGAATGGGATTTACTTCACGCTATGAAACCCAACAGGAAGGTGGCGGTTTGTGGTGACTGGAATATTAAAACGCGGCTATATTACCTTGATGTTCATTTTTTTGTATGCTCCCATTGTGGTTCTTGCCCTGTATTCCTTTAACAGTTCCCGTTCGCGCGGAAGTTGGGATGGATTCACCTTTAACTGGTATCTTGCTATGTTTCAAGACCGTCAAATCTTGACTTCTTTGTATTATTCTCTCTTCATCGGTTTGATCGCCTCAATCACGGCGACAGTAATCGGCACCGCGGCAGCGTTCGGAATTCATAATATGAAACCCTTGCCTGAAGCAACGATAATGAATTTAACCTATATTCCGGTTCTAAATCCCGATATCGTTACCGGTATCTCTTTTATGCTTTTATTTATCTTTCTCCATTTTCGTTTGGGTTTTATTACATTGCTCTTATCGCATATTACCTTTAATATCCCTTATGTAATTTTATCCGTGCTTCCACGGGTCAAACAATTGGATAAGAGTTTATACGAGGCTGCACTTGATCTTGGCGCCACACCCGCTCAAGTGTTTCATAAAATCGTGTTGCCCGAAATCATGCCGGGTGTCATGACCGGCCTTTTATTATCCTTTACGCTTTCTCTTGATGATTTCGTGGTTAGCTTTTTTACCACCGGCTCCGGAGTTTCCAACCTTTCCATTATGATCTACTCCATGGCCAGGCGTGGAATTAACCCTAAGATTAACGCCCTCTCCACCATGATGTTTGTGGGTGTACTTATTTTATTGATTATCGTGAATGTAATGATGTCCAAACAACAGTCAAAAACTGTAAAATAAAGGAGGTATAATCATGTTGAAAAATTTAGTTCGCATGTTTTTTATCTTGACGTTAATCGCCTCTACGATGGCAGTCACCGGATGTGGCAAGCCCAAAAAGGAGCTTAATGTCTACAACTGGGGCGATTACATCGATGAAAGCGTAATCAAAAGTTTTGAGAGTAAATATAAAATCAAAGTCAACTACGATACCTTTACCACGAATGAAGATATGTATGTAAAATTGAAAAACGGCGGCGGCCATTATGATGTGGTCATCCCCTCCGATTATATGATTAAGCGTATGATTGATGAAAATATGCTGGACAAGCTGGATTTTAAAAATATTCCTAATTATAAATATATCGGCGCCAATTACAAAAATCTCGGTTATGATCCGCACAATGAATATTCAGTCCCCTATATGTGGGGAACAGTCGGGATTCTTTATAACAAAAAAATGGTAACCGGAAAACCGGATAGCTGGAAGTATTTATGGGATAAAAAATATACCAAACAAATTCTGATGCTCGACAGTCAACGTGACTCCATAGGAATCGCTTTAAAGAAGCTGGGGTTTTCACTAAACAGTAAAAACTCCCAAGAACTTGAAGCCGCCAAAAAAGCCTTAATCGAGCAAAAACCCTTAGTACTGGCTTATGTGGTGGATGAAGTCAAGGATAAAATGATTTCCGGTGAAGCCGCCATGGCCTTGGTATGGTCCGGGGATGCCTTTTATTGTATAAAACAAAATCAGGATTTGGATTACTCAATACCGAAAGAAGGCTCAAATTATTGGTTTGATGCCATGGTCATTCCTAAAGAATCCACTCATAGACAAGAAGCTGAACTTTTCATCAACTATATGTGTGAAACAAATATGGCATATAAAAATGCCGATTATATCGGTTACGCTTCCCCTCAAACTGAAGTCCTCAAAAAACTTCCGGCAGAACTTACCCAAAATCGGTCAGCTTATCCCCTGCCGGAGGATTTAACGAAGAGCGAAATCTTTGTTAATCTGGGAAGTACTATTGCCTTAATGGACAAGATTTGGACTGAAATCAAATCCGAATAAAGTCTATCCGCTTAACTTTACAAATTAAAAAGCCTTCAGCTCATTACATGTTAATCGACTGAAGGCTTTTTTATAAAACTGTATAACAGTATTTATTGATCTATTCAAGGTGATGACTTTCATAAAATTGTTGATAATTTTTTAACATGCCCCGTAAGATTTGAGGCGTATCCAACTGGTATGGGCAATGTTTTTTACACTGTCCGCAATTGAGACATTTGCCGATCAGAAGCATTTGATTATGCCACTCTTCAGTCATAAATTGCTGATAGGGCATTCTGCGAAGCAACAATGCCATCCGGGCCGCTGTGGGAATAGGAATCCCGGCCGGACACGGCATACAGTATCCGCAGGCCCTACAAAACGTCCCTGAAAGATCCTTCCGATCGTTCTGAATTATTTCCATCATTGGTTCATCCAGCAAGGGAGGATTTTTCTCCATAGCAATAAATTGATCCAATTGCGCTTCTTTTTCAATCCCCCATATGGGTGCCACATTATCATATTGGCGTAAAAAAGCAAACGTCGAGGCGGCATTGGTAATTAATCCCCCGGATAACGCTTTCATAGCAATCAAACCAAGGTCATATTGCTTACAAACGTCGATAATTTGCAGATCATCGTCGGATGACAAAGAGCTAAGAGGGAATTGAATGGTATCGTATAAACCGGAACGCGCAGCAGCAAGTGCAACTTCCAAACGGTGATTGGTTAAACCGATAAAGCGGATCATTCCTTTTTTCTTGGCTTCCAATAATGCGCCATAAAAGCTGTTTGAGTCATTGGGATCCGGGAGTGTTTGGGGATTGTGAACTTGGTAAATATCAAGATAATCTGTGCGTAAATTTTTTAAGCTGGTCTCTAAATCCCGCATAACCGATCCACGATCTTCGCTGGGCGTCTTGGTCGCAATAATAATCTCTTTGCGTACATCTCCCAGAGCATGGCCGATTTTCTCCTCGCTGTCGCTATAACTCCTGGCAGTGTCAAAAAAGTTAATCCCTTCAGCATATGCTTTTTGTAATAAACGGTCCGATTCGGGGACACTGATTCGCTGAATCGGAATAGCCCCGAAACCGCTTCGGCTCACTTGCAAATTTGTCCTGCCAAGCCTGATTTTTTCCACTTGGATTCCTCCCAATCAAATGATTGCTTTTTGATTAAAATAAAAGATCTCGTTTGTTTTGAATTAAATCTAAGACAAGACCAATTTTTTCTATTATATCACAGCAAAAAACTCCCCGCCCATATGACACTTTGATTACTAATTCAATTCTTTATTGCTATTCTTAAGAAATGCCCTTATAATCTTATACATATCTGTGAATTATTTATATATGTGAAGAAACCAACCAAAGGATTAGCAAATGAGCAACTTAATGTTTAGTGATCTAAATCTCTCCAAAGAAGTACAAAAGGCCATCTCAGAAATGGGTTTTGAAGAAGCAACCCCTATCCAGTCCAAATCGATCCCCCATATTCTTGGCGGCAAAGACGTAATTGGACAGGCACAAACCGGCACTGGGAAAACCTGTGCCTTTGGAATTCCCATTGTTGAAATGATTAACCCGCTTCTGGCCGGAATTCAAGCTTTAGTTCTCTGTCCCACCCGGGAACTGGCAATTCAATCCGCGGAAGAAATTAAAAACGTCTCCAAATACAAAAAAGGCTTAAAGATACTCCCTATTTACGGAGGTCAACCCATCGAGCGTCAAATGAGCGCCTTAAGGCAGCGTCCGCAAGTGATCATTGGAACTCCGGGGCGGATCATGGATCACATGCGCCGAAACACCCTGCAATTTACGAATCTGAAAATGTTAATCTTGGATGAAGCCGATGAGATGCTCAATATGGGATTTCGGGATGATATCGATATTATTTTGCAGAAAGTTCCCGTTCAAAAACAAACGATTCTTTTTTCCGCCACCATGGCGAAAGAAATCATGGACCTAACTGCCAAATATCAAAAGGATCCCATTTTAATCAAAGCAGTCCATCAGGAATTAACTGTGCCCAATATTGAACAATATTATTTGGAAGTCAGGGAATCAACCAAGTTGGACACTTTGTCCCGCCTGATTGATGCCAATAATATCAAACTTTCTTTAGTCTTTTGCAATACCAAAAGCAGAGTGGACGAATTAGCATCCCATTTACAATCCAGGGGTTATTTGGCCGAATCATTGCATGGCGATATGCGTCAAGCTCAGCGGGATAAGGTAATGGCAAAATTCAGAAAGGGCGCTATCGATATCTTAATCGCCACTGATGTGGCTGCTCGCGGTATCGATGTCGACGATATTGAAGCCGTTTTTAACTATGACCTTCCCAATGATGAAGAATATTATGTTCATCGAATCGGCAGAACCGGCAGGGCAGGGCGTACCGGCAAGGCTTTTACTTTTATATCCGGCCGGGAAATTTACAAATTAAAGGATATTCAACGTTACACCAAATCCAAGATTTTGCCGAAAAAGGCACCTTCCCTTGTTGATGTCGAAGATAGTAAAATCACCAAAATCATGGAGGATTTGAAAGGCGCCATTAAAGAAGGTCGTTTGACCAAATATGTGGCTACAGTTGAGAAGTTTTTAGAGACAACGGATCTTCAAAATGAGCAAGATAATGATATTACAACACTGGATATTGCCGCAGCCTTCTTGAAAATGGCAACCCAGCCAAATGGGAGCCCAATCGATGCCGAGCCAAATATCGATTCAGAGCACCATGGTAACGGAATCAATAAATCAATGAGCAGGCTTTTTATAAATGCAGGACGGGATATAAAATTACAACCCAAACAATTGATTCAAGCTATCACGACCTGTACCAGCATCCCCGAAAAAATGATTGGTGACATCAATATTTACGAAAAGTTTTCTTTTATTGAGGTTCCTGCTCAATTTACGGATGAATTTTTAGATACCATGAAACATTATAAAATCAATGGCCGGAAAATCAATGTGGAAAAAGCTAACTCAAAATGATCATTCGGCCTGTTCCAACTGAAATTTCGCAACATCGTCAACCAGCTTCCCGGCCATCTTGCGCAATTCCACAGCCAAATCTTTCAGCTGCTCGGCTGAAGCAGTTTGTTCTTCCGATGCGGCTGATACTTCTTCCGCTGATGCAGCCGTTTCTTCAGATATGGAACTGATATTGCTCATGGCTTGTCCGGTTATGTCTTTATAATCATTGATTCTATGAATCATTCCGTTGACCTTACCAATTCTATCAACCACTTCGGACATAGAGCCGATAATTTGATCAAATGCTTCCCGGGTCAAATGAACCGCCGCCCTCTGATCGACTAATATCAAATTTGCGGTCCCTGCGGTTTGCGCTGAAATTACGGCTTTTTCTCCGATGGTCTTTAAGATATCATTAATGGTCTTCACTGCTTTTCGCGATTGGGAAGCTAATGTATTGATCTCATCGGCAACCACCGCAAAACCCCGTCCGGCCTCTCCGGCTCTGGCTGCTTCAATATTGGCGTTTAATGCTAGGAGGTTCGTTTGCTCCGCAATATTGGAAATCACTTCCGTAATATTCCCAATCGTCTCGGCACTTGTTCTTAACTCATTAATATTGTTAAGAATCTCACTGGTAATTTTATCGGTGTCATTGGTTCTCCGGATTAATTGCTCCACCGCTTCTTTGGACCGGAAACTCAGTTCCTTGGCGTTGGCGGTAATTCTTTCGACTTCAACAGCCTCAGTAACCACACTTTCAATTTGGGAGGCAAGATCCGTCATTTGCCTGGATGACAATTCGGTTTCGCGCGTTTGCTCCATGGTTCCGTGAGAAATTTGGTCCATGGCCACAGCGATGTTTTCAGCCGTTTGCGCCGATTGGTTTGAACTATCTTCCAAAACAGTACTTTGGTCTAAAATCTGGGCAATCGCTTTTTTGGTTTCAATAATTAAAGCGGCGATTTTCTCAAGCATGCTGTTAAAGCTATTCCCCACTTCAGCTAATTCATCCTGCGTATTGATCTTGACTCGTACCATCAAATTCCCATTTTCAGCTTTTTTCATTACATTTTTCATCTTGTCTAACGGAATGGAAATACTCAGAGAAACCAACAACGAAACTGTTATCGCAATCATGCTGATAATAATCCCTAAGAAAAATGTAAACCAACCCACCGAATTCGTTTCCTTATATAAATAAGAATTTAAAGAGATACCCATCAGATACCAACCGGTATCCTTCATTTTATGATAGGTTATTAAGACATTTTGGTTATGAATTTTATCATAAAAAAGCCCTTTTTGATCCAGATTTTGTCCTAAAATCTTCTTTTTACTTTGATTATGTAATAATTCGCTGACTCTTACTCCAACGTCGTCTACATTGGGTGAAGTTAAGATCTCCCCATTTGTCTTTACAATCACCGTGTAAGGGAGATCCCGGACCGACGCATTGGCAGTATCATACCGGGCCGGACTCATTCGCTTTGTGAGCTGATAGCCAAAAAAGACCACACCATAAATTCCAATCGGATTACCCGTGGTAAAATTGTTAATCACTCTGAGCATGACAACGTCTTTTTCGTAAATTCCCCAATATATTTGATTGCCAGACCGGAGAGCCTCTTTAAAAGCCTTTGTTTGCTTAAGCTTGACAAAAAGATTATTATTGTGGGGATCTTCAAAACCAGCCCCTATACAAGAATCGTCATTCAATGAGCCAATAAAGATCGAACGTATATTTTCATCCATCGCTGCAGTGGTTCGCACCAACTCTTTTAATTGTTCGGATCCTGAACCGTTATTGATAAAAGACACGATCGTATGGTTCTTTTCACTGTCTACCATTAGTTGTAACGATAAATCCTGATATTTTTTAAGAGTCAACTGAAGACTCATCGAGGCCTGAATCAAGCTTTCCTGGGAATAAGTGGCAATCTTGCTGATAATTGCATTCTTTGAAGATTGATAAGCTAAATATCCTGTAAAGGTAATAGGGATGATGGATAGTGCTAAAAAAGAGAGAATAAGCCTGCGTCGTATGGATATTTTACATAACATCTTCATCATATTCAAATATCCCGGAATAGCTTCGATGTATCTCGTTAAACTGGGTTTTGTCTCAGATGTCCCTTGGCCCCGATGATTTTTACTTCCTCTCCGCATTAGGATCACCTCTTTTAAATATTATAATTTTATCCCTCATAGGAAATCAAGTGAAATAAAAGGGAACCAATTTTTAAAATTACCCCGGTTCCCCTATCCATAATTTCTATATAGTTGTTTGCTCTTTTTTTTATTTCTTCGTTAAATATTTACGGATATCGACAGCAACCGCAAATATAATGATTAAACCTTTGATAATTTGCTGCCAGTAAGGATTAAGCCCGATAAAAGTAAGTCCGTAGTTGATAATGGTAAGAATAAATACGCCGGCTAATATCCCTTGAATGGTTCCAATACCGCCTGTCGTGGAAACTCCGCCGACAACACAAGCCGTAATAGCATCAAACTCATAACCATTACCATAGTTATTGGTAGCACCGCCTGTTCTAGCTGCTTCAAGCACACCGCCCAAAGCGAATAAACCACCGGCGATAGTGAACATAGCCAATATTTGCCGGGATACATTAATACCGGAAACTTTGGCGGCATTAATATTTCCACCGATAGCATAACAGTTTTTGCCGAAACGGGTTTTATTCATTAATACGAACATCAAAAAGGCGATAATGATTGCAATAATCAAAATATACGGAATGGAAAAAACTTGGGGACCGATAGCGCCGGTGCCTAGCTCAGTAAAATCAGCCCGCAGGCCGCCGATAGGTTGGGAACTGTTAGGCGGCATATCAAAATAGATTGAATTGATACCATAGATAATTACCATGGAGCCTAAAGTCGCAATAAATGGGGGCAACCCTAATTTAGCCACTGCAAATCCATTGAACATGCCAAACAATATACCGACGAGGATAGCAATTAAAATGGGTAACAATAAGGGAAGTTGCGGCATATTCGGATAAAACAGCCGTAAGTAAGTGGGTGCTTGTAACATTGAAGCGGCGATAACCGCGCCAAAACCCACCATACGTCCGGCGGAAAGATCGCAGCCTGCAATCAATATTGCAAAAAAGGCGCCCATGGCAATAATAATACGGGTTGAAGACTGAAGCAAAATATCCCGAAGGCAAGTCAGAGATAAAAAGCTGGAATCAATGAATGCAATAACAACCACTAAAAGCACTAATACGAAATAAATTGCATGATCGCTGAGATATTTTAAGATCCTTTTGAAATCCATAAGTCGAAACCCTCCTTCAATTAAGCGATAAACTTAGCGGCCAAACGCATAATCTCTTCTTGTGTTGCATTTTTCCCATCAACGAAACCGGAGAGGCGTCCTTCACACATGACCATAATCCGGTCGGACATTCCAATTAATTCAGGCATCTCGGATGTAATCATAATAATACTTTTGCCCTGTTTTGCCAAATCCGCAATAAGCGTATAAATCTCATATTTTGCCCCGACATCAATACCCCGGGTCGGTTCGTCAAGTAGTAAAATATCCGGTTCCGTAAGCAGCCATCTTCCAAATAACACTTTTTGCTGGTTGCCGCCGGATAAATCTTTAATCAGTGTCTTTACGGATGGAGTCTTTACTTTAAGCTGAGCGACGGTCTTATCGGTATCCTCTTTTCTCTTCTTACTGCTCAGCAAACCATATCGGATATAACGGGCTAAATTAGCAATTAAAGTGTTCTCCATCACCGACAACGCGCCAAAAATTCCCGATACGCGTCGATCTTCAGTTAACAATGCTAACTTATATTTTTTGGCTTCTTCCGGCGATTTTATCATAATCCGTTTTCCATCCAGATAAATATTACCGGAGGCAATGGCCCTCAATCCGAACAAAGCCTCAATTAACTCGGTGCGTTGGGCGCCGACCAAACCGCCGACCCCCAATATCTCACCTCTACGGAGTTCAAAAGAAATATCTCTGAATGATTTTGGCGAAGGTGAAGTGAGCGCCTCAACTTTCAAAATTACTTCCCCCGGTATATTGCTGCGTTCCGGGAAACGATGGGTTAAATCACGTCCCACCATTTTGGAAATTATTAAGTCAGTAGTCATTTCTGCTGCAGGCCAGGTGCCAACGAGCTGTCCATCCCTCATAATCGTAACCTCATCGGAGATCTGCAAAATTTCCTCGATTTTGTGAGAGATGTAAATAATTGCAACACCACGGCTCTTGAGTTCCCGAATAATCTTAAACAAATGATCCACTTCATTTTCTGTTAGGGAAGAGGTCGGTTCATCCATAATGATAACTTTGGAATTATAGGAAACCGCTTTAGCAATTTCCATGGATTGCACTTTGGAAACAGACATATTGCCCACAACCGTAGCGGGGTTAATATTCATTTCTAGACTTTTAAAAAGCTCTTCGCTATCCCGATACATTTTTTTATGATCAACCAATTGAAAAGGCCCGAATTTTTTCAATGGGAAACGGCCCAACCAAATGTTTTCCATAACGTTTCGATATGGTATCGGGTGCAGTTCCTGATGAATCATGGAAATACCGTTATCTAAAGCGATCTTTGAATTTTCGATCTCAATTTTTTCACCATTTAACAATATATTCCCGGAATCTTGTTTATAGATCCCGAAAAGACATTTCATCAATGTGGATTTACCGGCACCGTTTTCACCCATCAGTGCATGCACGGTACCGGGACGTACATGTAAAGTTACGTTATCAAGCGCTTTAACACCTGGAAATTCCTTTGAAATATTATTCATTTCAAGCAAAAAACCTTTTTCACTCATTGCAATGCCCCCTGCGGTCAAAATCGTGACAACGGAATCAGATAGAGCCCTAACTAAGCTAGAAAATTTTTAATCATTTCTTTATTAAAAGGTATAAGAACATCCATGATTTTGAAAAATCCCATTTTTATATCTTCAGGATAGTCAGAAAACAGGGGAGCAAAATCAAGCATGACTGCTCCCCTGCTTTTTCAAAAATTGGTGATGAAAGATTTATTGAGCATCTTTCATATTGGCTTTGGTGATGGGTTTGTAAGGTACCCAAACGTATTTGCCATCGGTGATTTTGTAGCCAATATTGGCTTCAGTCGGGATTTTACCTTGGGATAATACCATAGCAAGTTTAGCAGTTACTCTGCCTTGATTCTTGGCGTCATTCAAAACGGTTCCCAGGAGGGTGCCGTCTTGAAGGGCTTGAAGAGCAGGAGCAGTTGCATCAACACCAACAACCGGCATATATTTGTCGCCTTTGAAATATCCAGCGGCTTTTAAAGCTTCAATAGCACCAAGAGCCATATCGTCATTGTTAGCAAGAACAACGTCAATCCGTTTGCCTGTTGCTAAAAATGCAGCCATTTTCTCTTGACCTTTCACGCGATCCCACATACCGGTATCTTCAGCAACTTTTTCTACTTTGAAACCAGCGTCGGTAATAGCTTTAATAGAGAATTTGGTCCGGAGTTCAGCATCCTGATGGCCGGGTTCGCCCTTCAGCATTGCATAATGGATAGCACCGTCTTGGGTCGGATGGGCTTTGAAGTAGTCGATTACCAATTGGCCTGCCATCGTTCCGGATTGTTCGGCAATCGCGCCAACATAGTAAACTTTGTTCCATTTGGCCATGTCTTCTTTGAACGGTTCGCGGTTAAATAATACTAAAGGAATATTAGCTTTTTTGGCTTTGTCGATGATAACGCCGCAAGCTGCACGGTCAACCGGGTTAATTGCCATTGCGCTGACCTTCTTGGTGATGAAGAGGTCAACTTTGTCATTACAGGTGGCCTGGGAATTCTGTGCATCAACGATATCAATTTTTGCGCCTTTGACTTCTTTCACAGCGGTTTGAATGTTCATCCGGACACCGGTCATGAAAGTATCGTCAAATTTGTAAATCACGCAACCGATATTGATCGGTTTTGCTGCATTGACAGCCACGCCAACTAGCAGCACGACTAAAACCATTGCTAATACTAAAACTTTTTTCAACAAAATCCCTCCTATATGTTTTTACATCTGAGCATCTGCTCGATCGAATCATATCATTCTTTTAAACGGCCCAGCAAGAGTAAAATCTTCGTCCCGAATATTACAGATCTTTTACAAAATAGTTGCAAAACCTTAATAAAATATACACTCTGCTTGCCGGTCATGATGAGGCTTGTATGCATTTGAAGCTCAAATTTTTTATTGATTGCAATACCGCTGTTGATGGGGGGAAAATTGATTGACGGTAACCCGATCCATCATTTCTTCTAAAAACCGTTGGTTCTTCTTAGGGGATTATTAAGGAATTATTTATTCCCTGTAAACAAATGGAAAATGCCCGATTTCTTATAGCGAAGCGTTTCCCATCTTGAAAATTGTCACCATGGGTCATCGATAACCCATTATTTTTGCAATGAAAAAGCTATCTACAAAAATTTCCGCTCACTTCAACTTGAATCCGGCAAGTAACTTCAAAAACTTAGTCACATTTAAACTTGCCGGATTCAAACAATGAACCCGATCCGGCCAATTTTTCTGCGCCATCGCAGAAAAATTGTCACTTACTTGCCGAATCGAGGTTCAAAACACCCGTCATTTCTTTGGCTCCATCACGGAACATTCGAAATTTACCGGTGCGAAAAGAAATTTCCGATAGACAGCTCATAAAACAGTTTTGTAAATTGGGCGAATCGATTCAAACATTAAAACGAAACAACGTTACATCGCCGTCCTGCATGACATAATCCTTGCCTTCCTGTCGTACCAAACCCTTTTCCTTGGCTACATTATATGAACCGCAGGCCATAAGGTCTTTAAAACTTACAATCTCCGCCCGAATAAAACCCCTTTCGATATCGGAATGGATCTTACCGGCCGCCTGAGGGGCTTTCGTTCCTTTGGTAATCGTCCAGGCCCTGACTTCCGGCTTTCCGGCAGTTAAAAAACTAATTAACCCAAGGAGCCCATAACTCTTTTTAATCAATTTGTCCAAACCGGACTCCTCGATACCTAATTCCTTCAAGTATTCTTTTCTTTCGGCCTCATCCAGTTCGGCGATTTCTTCTTCAATACGGGCGGAAGTGACCACCATTTCTGCTTCTTCCACTTTAACCAGAGACTCTAATTCTTTAACCAAAGCATTCCCGGTCCCGGCATTTGCCAAATCATTTTCCCCTACATTGGCAGCATAAATGATTGGTTTATCCGTGAGCAAAAAAGCCTGGCGGATAATATCTTTCTCTTCCGGGGTGAATGGAAGAACTCTGACCGGCAATCCACTTTCCAATCCAGTCTTAACCCGGCCATAAATCTCCATTTCCGTCTCGTATTGAGCTCTCAATCTGGCATCTTGGACTTTCAGCATTTTGGAGGTCTTGTCCATGCGTTTTTCCAAAGTTTCCAAGTCCGCGAAAATCAATTCCAGGTTAATGGTCTCCACATCCCGTTTCGGTCCAACCGAACCGTCAACATGAACAATGTTCGGGTCTTCAAAACAACGCACCACTTCAACGATGGCGTCCACTTCACGGATATGAGCCAGAAACTTATTCCCGAGCCCCTCTCCCCTGCTGGCCCCTTTAACCAGGCCTGCAATATCCACAAACTCGATTGCTGTCGGGGTTATCTTTTCCGGGTCATACATTTCAGCCAGTTTCTGAAGGCGTTCGTCAGGAACGGAAACAATTCCTACATTCGGCTCAATCGTACAAAACGGATAGTTGGCGCTCTCAGCGCCAGCCTTGGTAATCGCATTAAACAAAGTGCTTTTTCCTACATTCGGTAGTCCGACAATTCCTAGTTTCAACTAAAAAACATCCTTTCTCAGTACATCAAAGTCCCCATGAACTTTTAGAATCGCTCAATTCAATCGGCCGGTAAAAAACCGTAAACTCCTTGCCAAATATATACTATAAATCATCTTGAAAGGTTATTCAATAGAAAATAATGAACAAATAATTACCGGACATTTGCTTACCCAACCCCCGGCTTCACAAGAATCATTTTTCGAAAAACAAAAACCGCAACCCTGGCAATGACTCTATTGATAAAGCTAGGCTTTGCCGGCTGATAAAAATAACTCATCTTTTTATCCAGCCAACCTTGTTGCTGCCAGTACTGCTGATCAGGAATGGTATGACCATAGCTGGATATGATCAACCTGCTAATATAAAACATCATGGTTTGTAATAATGAAGGCGCATATACTTTACCCGATTTCACATCTCTTCCGAACCGCCGGGCGATTCTTTTCAAATCCCGCGTGGTTTTATATTTTATTGAGGAAGGTACCTCATTCCAATCTATCGCCTGCATCACTGCTCCCATTGCATAGATTTTACGAATTCCCCAGAAAGACAGGTTTTTCTTGATATACCGATTGCAACTTCCGGAACCGGCGCCAGCGGTGGTAGAAATGATAAATGCTTTTTGGCGAAAGAACCGCGGCCGGTGGTTTAAAAAGCAAAAAGCCATATGATCAAAAAAGGCCTTCAACCCCCCTGAAATCTGCAGGGCATAAACGGGAGTACTGATAATAAATCCGTCGGCACTGCTCATGGCCATCAAAATAGGCTGAATATAGCGGTTATCCGGACATTTCTCTTCTCCATGCTGAAAGCAACTGAAACATCCCTTGCAAAAGTTCGGCATATCCTGCGGAAGGTGAAACTCTGTAAATTCCACCTCCCCTTGGGTTTGTATTTCTTTTTTGACGATTTGAACCGCTTCGTAGGTAACACCTTTACGGGGACTGCCGTAAATAATTACAATTTTCATGATAACCTCTCTAAAAATTAAATTCCTTCATGCTCCTTTTCTAGAAAAACGCAAACAGTTCTTTATTCCCTGGTAAATATCAAAAAACAATAAAAGAGCAATCATTGGAAAAAACAAAAAAGATAAGGCATTTAACGAAAAAGCAGTCCGAAAATTCCCATGGATAATCTGCCAAAATGCCCTGGTCATCCCGCAACCAAAACAAGGTGCTCCAAAAATTCTTTGAAAGGGACATAAAACCGGGCCTTCGGATATTACGCGCCAAGGCGCCCAATAAAATAAAAAAAAGCAGGCTAAGTACAGAATTAAACGAATCAAAAACCTTTTCGCCGGGTTTTCCAAATACAGCAAATTCTACCCTCTCCTCTTGGCGATGATTCTTTCCTAAAGGATAGACCTAAAACCTTTCCCTGACATACAATAAAGTATCGGAGGTATGAAGCATGTTTTGGAAAAATGTCTGGCATTCCCTATACCGCTTGTGGGTCCGGTTTGGAAATCACCGTACGACTGCTAAAAGCAGTAGTACTTTAGACACCGTAACCATCAAAATATTCGGGCAGGAAATCAAAGTTTCCCGTGAAATGCCCCCTAACGGTCCACCTTATGAACTAACCGTCGTCGTTCCCAGGGCGGAATTACGGACCAATTCCAAAACCGGCACCCGGGAAATCATTTTAAGCAGTATAACCGTTGCCCACTCACCCAGGTTTGAGGGAAAACCAGGGTCCGCCAAAATTACAATTCCACAAACCCGTATCGCTTAATTTGGATCAGATAAAGTAGGGATGGAGTGAAGTCAAAGTCCCTTTTGAAAAAATTCGGGCCCCAAAGTCCTTTTAGAGAACAGTTTCAGATACCGATTTTATTATCGGTCTTTCGCAAAGTTTTCATGACAGTAATCACTTCACGGCAATTGCTCCTTTACAGCAATCGCTCTTAAATTGCCTATATTTTCAAACACACTTTTAGCAGGGAATATCGATGATTGGCAAGAATCTAACCCCTTAAAATCCAAGATCAAAATCAAGCGATTGGGATTTAGAAAACTTGAAATCAACACCGATAAACCATGGAGAAAAACTGTCGTGAACAATACTTCCAGCCAACTCAGAAAAAAAATAATGATCCTCATATTATTAATGATATTTTGTTCTATCGCCGTCCATACAATCTTTGCAGTCTCCACGCCCAAGACCTATAAAATTATAAGCTACCTGCCGCTTTGGAAAAAGTGGCAGGCCAAAGATATTGAGGTCCAAAAGCTCACCCATATCAATCTTGCTTTTGCCGGGATCGCCGACGGAGAAATCAAGGATACTATCGAACCAGCTCAACATCGTGCTGTCAAAAAAATGAAAAAAGCCAATCACCAATTGAAGGTGCTCATTTCCATCGGCGGATGGGAGGAAAAAGGGTTATCGACTATAGCAATGAGCGATGAATCCCGTATCAAATTCGCAAAAAGCGTGGCCCGTTTCTTGCGGCGCCACCGGTTGGACGGAGTGGATATTGACTGGGAATTTCCGGTTATCGGGAGCGGCGGCCAAAAAGGATTACCGGAAGACAAAGAAAATTTCACCCTGCTCATGCAGACCCTCAGGGAGACCCTCAATCAGCGAGGAAAAAAAGACCATAAAACTTATCTTTTAACATTTGCCGCCAACATCAGTCCCTTTTATATCAACGCGGTCGAGCTCGAAAAGCTCACTTCCCTGGTTGATTACATCAATTTAATGACATACGATTTCCATGGCAAATGGGAACGTTTCACAGGCCTTCACACCAACCTATATCCGGCGTCCGAAGATCCATCCTCCCTAAGCGCCGATTTGGGTGTCAAACGCTACCTGGAAGCCGGTGTGCCACCGGAAAAACTTATCCTAGGCGCCGCATTTTACGGATATGGCTGGAGTGGGGTAGCCAATGCAAATAACGGGTGCAATCAAACAGCCAGCGGTGAATGTAAAAGCTACAGTTATCAAAACTTGGCCCGGAACTATATCAACCGCAACGGTTTTTTACGCCGTTGGGATGACCAGGCTAAAGCGCCCTATTTATGGAATGGCGATACATTCATCACTTATGAGGACGAAGAATCCTTGGCACATAAAACAATGTATATTCGTGCCAATCAGCTGGGAGGCCTAATGATTTGGGAATATTGCCAGGATATGAGTGGAACTTTATTAAATAGAATATTCTGGGAATTGCAGGATTAAAAACTTCTTGCCAAAAACCCGGCCCTTTTATAACTGACTCAGTGAATATTCCAATGGACAATTTGCGGAATTTACTCCTGTCGATGAGTGGAGAAAATTCTTCAACACAGCTTACCTACTACCCCCACCATCCAAAGACTCCATGGAAAAATTGAAAATGTTGATTCAAAAAGTCCAGATTTCGCTGAAAAGGAATCAAACCTGGTCGAAACAAAGTCACAATATTCAGATGCACAAGACTCATGTTGTTTTAGAGAACGGGCAGGTTACTTATTCAGGCAGCGGGGTCATTCACTCAAAGGATGGTCAAAATATCAGTTTTGATATAAAATTAAACTTAGAATTAGAATCTGCCGAAACATATTGTATACCCATTCCCGCCAAAAAATCGGTTTGAAAGGCTTTGGGGACGGCGCCCTGAAGCCAGATTGCGTAGAGATTTCCATGATGTTGAAAGGAGGCGATTGATTTGAAAGTTGAAATGCAATCGCTGGATACCGCTTCACTTAAAAACATGACTCCAAGCAATCCGGGGGAGCCATCACCGCGTGTAAATATTCAAGCTAAACCGTCAAACCTCGATCGCCTATCGCCAATGGATCGTTTTTCTTTAAAAAGAAATGTTTCAGAGGCAATATCTGATAGCCAGCAGAGCGCCCAAATATCAAGAATGATGCAACACACCATTTCAAAAGTGCAAACTTCCGATGAAGCTTTGCATAAAATACAAGCCGCTTTGGAATCCGGTAAAGAGTTAGCCGTTCAAGCCAGCCAGAAGAACTCCACCCTTGAACAAAGGCGGGTTATGCAAGAAAGAATATCCCGAATCAACCAAAATATCGATCAAACCAATCAGATCATTTCCCGTTCCGGAACCAGCCTCGTGAAAGGAATTAAGCCTGATGACGCCGACATTGTTCAATCGTTAAAAAGCGATTGGTTCGAAGCTTCGGAAAATCTGGTGGAAAAGCGTTATGGTTTAACCGGCGACGGCTCTGTTTTAAATGTCGTTCTTGAACAATCAAACCCGAAGTATTTGGCGGCCATTGATTATCGAACCGACGATACCGGGAAGGCCGCCACTCAAACCCTCCACATCAATGCCAAAGCCGCCCTTCCCGCTACTTTACCCAACGGAGGGCTGGCGCCCCAGTATGATGACCGGGTCATCGCTCATGAGATGGTCCATGTGGTTATGGGAAGAACCATGAATTATGCTTCTCTTCCCTCCTGGTTCAAAGAGGGGGTAGCCGAATTTTTGCCTGGAGCCGATGAGAGAATAGCCACCAGTTTGAACAATAACGGAGGCGGAATGGCCGGCGCTATTGCTCTTCAGAAAGATTTTGGAGACGGGACCAATAAAACCTGGAAAGATGATAGCGATCACTACTCCGCTGCTACATTGGCAGTACGTTTCCTCCATGACAACATCAAATCCAATGGCCATAGCGGCGGTATCAGAGATTTATTGGCCGATCTGTCCGCCAATCCCACCGAAACCTTGGATGATGCCCTTGGCCACGTGTCCAGCTACAAAAATGTCGATGCCTTTGTAAATGATTATGTTAAACAAGGAGCGGGGGCCGACTATATCTTCAAATTATATCAAAACCATGCCTTTTCCAATGCGGATGTCGGAGCCATCGGAGGGCAGGATGTTGACGGCGGACCAACCCTTACAGCCGAAACCGTGGTCCCCGATATTAACAATTATAGCGAAACACCCCTTAAAAATTTCAAAATTGAGTGGCCCAAACAATTCAAAACAGCTTCTTTGAATGCTGTGATCAAACATGACGGTCAATATGCCGGTATTTCCAGGCAATTTGATTGCCCGGCTTTAGGTACCCAAACCATCGATCTGGTCAATAACCCGAAAGGTTCCATCGACCGCTTTGATAAAGCCATATCCATGGTATCCGCCGAGCGCACCCGCCTTTCCAAAGTTAAAAATCAATTGGATCATTCTTTACGCCAACAAATTCACGGAACGGGCAGCCCTAATAGCCAACATTTTCTGCAGGTACAAAAGGAGCTATCAAGTCCGGACCTATTGGCCTCACAAAGCGATAAAAAACCTCAAAGGGTCGCTGCGCTTCTTTGAGAGAATGTTTACAAATATGGGGCCTTGCAGATATATTTATAATCGGCCCGCTCTATCTTTACCGGTTTTTTAGCGCGAGCCCGGGTGTATTTCAATATCGGGAACAGCGCAAAGCCAGCTAAAAATAACGAAAAAACAGCACTGTGAAGGAGGAACTCTACCCAGGACAAACTTGCCCGCTACATATAAACTACCCCAGGCGCTGGTTGTAATCATTCAGTATAAGTAAGCTTTTTTTATTCTGCATTGAAATCCTCTTCCCTGCAAATTTAAATGCAATATCCTTGTATTTCAAATCATATCATAAAATCTTTGATCATTCGATACCTCACTCTATCATTCTTTATAGGTCCCGGTTCTCATTTCCAAAATTTCCGCACTTTCATTTCAAGCCTTGACCAAATGCAAAAAAAACTATATTCTTATAGCCATAGAAACTCATTAGGGATAACTCATGAAATACTATATCCGCCGTTTAATCAAGGATTATATCAAGTGCTACCCCAAACTTAAACCGACTTCAACGACTTGGCAAGAACCGCTCATTTCTTTTGCCGATGCCAGGGATAATCTATTCCCCAAACTAAAAGAAATCATCAGTCCAACCCATGCTTTGCCGGCTGAACTTTTGCCGGATGCTCAGTCGGTGATTGCCTACTTTATTCCCTTTACGCAGGATACAGTGACCAGTAACATCGAAAACATCCAGTCCTCCCGGGAGTGGGCTTTGGCCTATCTTGAAACCAACCAGCTGATCTCGGATCTGAATACCTTCATTCATGAACAATTGTTGAAAAGTGGATACCATACCGCCATTATCCCGGCCACCCATAACTTCGACCCGAACAAACTGATCAGCGACTGGTCTCACCGCCATGTCGCCTTTATTGCCGGACTCGGTACATTTGGTGTAAATAATATGCTCATTACTGAAAAAGGCTGTTGCGGACGCCTGGGTACCATTGTAACCGATTTGAAACTCTCCCCGACTCCAAAACGGGCCCGGGAGAACTGCTTATATAAATATAACGGTTCTTGCAAAAAATGTGTGGAACGATGCGCAACCGGTTCATTAACCGTTACAGCATTTGACCGCTTTCTCTGTTATGAGATGTGCCTTAAAAATGCCGATGTCCATTCCAAATTGGGCCTGGCCGATGTTTGCGGAAAATGCCTGGTGGGTCTGCCATGTTCTTTTATGAGTCCGACCCGTAACCTGAAATCCCTTTAACCAAAATATCCATTCACGTTTTCATTGTCCCTTTTTCCCGGTTATTTCTTCGATTTCCAGTTTTAAAACGGCAATCTTCTGATACATTCCTAATCTAATTCAATCATAATACATTTTGAAACTCGATGAAACAACAATGCACTTTTGCCGTTCAAAGGGAGTCCTTTTGTCAACTTGTCCATGCCAATGCTTACCTCTACGTCTTAATGGCGAATCCAAAATTCCCCATAAGTTGCCTCGAATTTCCCTCGTTGATATTGAAGCTCCCTCTGAGATAAAAGAAGCTCCTTATTTGCTTTGATTTTCTCCTTCTGAGATAGAAAAAGCTTGTTATTTGCTTCGATTTTCTCCCTCTGATCGAGAAAAAGCTCCCTCCAGGATAGAAAAACCTTGTTATTTGCTTCGAATTCCTCCCTTTAATATACAAATTCCTTGTTATTTGCTTCGATTTTCTCCCTCTGATCGAGAAAAAGCTCCTTCTGAGATAGAAAAAGCTTGTTATTTACTTCGAATTCTTTCGTTCGATACAGAAAAAACTTCCTTTGGGATACAAAAAACATTTCAGCCACACGGACATGGAACCACGGAGGTTCGGTTTCTTTCCAATCATCGCCCCGGTCTACAAGATTATTATCATGGCTCCGCAATCATTACCGGTGGAATCCGCTTCTAGGTATCTGGTTAGCGTACGTTCATAAAAGTTTTCCTTTTGCCGGTCCCCATATAAAGCTTGCTTCACCCGCTCTCTTCCTCAACAAATTTGGCCAATTCCCGGTTAAAGCGTTCCCGCTCATCATAAAACAACCCGTGACCGCTATATTGAAACGGTATCAATCTTGAATTGACTATTCCTTTATTTTCAGCGATTGCCAGCGGGAAACGACAGACCTGGTCATGAATGCCGTGCAAAATCAATGTAGGAACCCGGATCTTCCCCAAATCGGAAAAAAGTCTTTCTTCATTCAGCCAGGTCTCTGCCACAGCCACTGTTGACCAACCCGCAGCCTCCAGTCCCATTTGGAAAAACCAGTCCGAGAAGGCATTCGTTATGAAACGGTAGAAAAACATTTCGCCAAAATCCCGTAACATTTTAGGCCGATCCTGATTGGCCTGGACAATAATTTTTTTCACATCCGCTTCCGATAAGCCATACTGGAAATAAGGGCGTTGAATGAGGCTGGGAGCGGCGGCAGCAAAAAGCGCCAGTTTGGACACACCCCATCCTTGATGGCGGGCCATATAGCGGATGGCAATCGCTCCTCCCGTTGAATGCCCTCCTAAAACGATATTTTTTAATTTCATGGATTCAATAATGGCCCGTACATCATCGGATAAACGGTCATAATCGTAACCCCGCCAGGGTTTATCGGAACTTCCGAACCCCCTGGTATCAATGGCGACACACCGGTATCCCATTTTAGGAAGTTCGTTCAATTGATATTCAAACATCCGATGACTGGCGGGCCAGCCATGAATGAAGAAAATGGTTTTCCTTCCCCCGGGATTCAAATCTTCAACATAAATATTGACCCCCGGTTCCACTGTGATGTAAAATCCCACCGCAAAGTCCTCCGTTTATTTTCATTGACTCCCTATCATGGTATGCAAAAAGGCCGGAAAAGTTCGTCAATGGATTGGAATTTACGGAGTTGGGAAAGAGATGGATTTATTTTAGAGTGATTTTACGTACGGATTTTTTGATAATTCCCGGAGTTTGTCTTCATTGATGATCCGGATCGTTTTATCTTCACACTTTATAATCGACTTTTTTTCCAGTTCTTTCATCGTTCGATTCAGGTGCCGGTAAGTCGTACCCAAAAATTGGGCAATCTCTACGAAAGACGAATGGAATACCACATTACGTTCATCGGTGATATGTTCCACCAGATAGCTGGAAAATCGATTGATAAGTGGATATACGAAATTGTAGGAACTATTATTAATGGTGGCATACAGTTTATCACTTAAGGACTCCACTAAATGACGGAGAAATTTCGGGTCATCCAGATAGGATCTTCTGATGTTTCCGACAGAAATTGCGATTAAATAAGTATCTTCTGTTGTCTCAATATCGCAGATAATGGAACGGTTTTTTAAGAGTTCAAGATCGCCAATGGTATTGAAGGCTTTATAAAATTTCAAAAACATCGATTTACCGTTTTCAAAAGGATATGAAACCCTGATCTTCCCATCCACCAGCAGATAGTAGTATTCCAGATTGCTCTCGGCTTTAAAAATACACGCTCCTTTTTCATAAAAATGAAGCTCCATATGGCTTACCAAGTCTTTGCCGAAAATATTTTCGATATCATGTTTGGCAATATAGTTTTTCAAAAGTTCAGGATTAGAAATTCTTTTCATTCATACATACTCCTTGACCTGACATATGTCATGTTCAAATTCTCATTTCTATATTATTTTATTTATAACATACTGTAAAGCCTAGAGATTTTCGATGATAGAAAAGATGATGATCAAACACGGGAGGTCCTATGAAATACGAAGTAATATTATTCGATGCGGACGACACTTTATTCGACTTTAAGAAATCGGAAAGAGAAGCCTTTAAAAATACTATGGTGGAATTCAATATCCAATACAATGAAAATCATCACTTGTCGATCTATCAAGCAATCAATACTTCTCTATGGAAAGAGTTCGAAAAGGGACTTATTACGCAGGAGAAACTAAAGGTAGAAAGATTTAAACGATTGTCGGATAGCCTAAACGCCGGGTTTGATGAAAATGAATTTGCAAAAGCCTATATTGGGCATTTAGCAAATTGCTCCTTTTTATTGGAGGAAAGCATTGAACTGGTAATGAGCCTGTATCAAGACTATCGGCTAACCATCGTTACCAACGGCCTTAAGGACGTTCAAAACAAAAGAATCGGAAAATCGGTTATCTCTAGGTATTTTGAAGATATCGTAGTATCTGAAGCGGTGCAAGTGTCGAAACCGGATCCCCGAATCTTTGAATATGCTTTAAATAATATCAAGTATTCCAATAAGAGCAAAGTACTGATCGTAGGCGATAGTTTAACCTCCGATATCCAAGGGGGAATAAACTCCAGTATCGATACATGCTGGTACAATCCAAGCAGAATGGTGAACCAAACGGGCATCATCCCTGTTTATGAGATTTCAAACTTGATGGAGCTTAGGAATATTCTTAAGAATCCTTAAACTCTCCAAGATTTAAACCCCCACTCTTATTCTTCCTTATCACCGTCAGTACCGCCTGGAAAGCGCCAATCAGACATCGGTAATCCGGCCCCTGGGTTACCATGTTTAAAACAGGATTCCCGGAGTAGTGGGGAAACAGAGCCCAGACATCCAAACCGTCAGGGGCGTTCAACCGTTTCATCCAGGCATCTGTCTCTACATTCTTTTTTCAATCCCCGCCACACATTCAATATGCCTTGAATGCGCAAAAAAGATGTCATTTGATCCTGGTGGGGCCTTGGCGGACAACTGTTACAAATCTATCAGGTTGCTTTAATATAAAAATTATTCTATCCCACAAGCTTCCTTCAACATATTAAGCATCTTCTCTTCATGGCTTCGATATACAGTCTCTTTCCAATATAAGCTTGCTGGCTTATCTCCATATTTCTCCGTCAGTTCACTCATAATACGAAGTTTAAGACTAGCACTTTCTTTCTGTTCCTCTGTAAAATGTATGTATGTACCCATAGACTGCCTCCTTTACTGCTTTTTCTCCCGACGATGAAACGCCGTCCTTTTTGCTAGGCGGCGTTTCAAGTAGGGGGGCTATGCTTAGTTTTGAATAATAGTGGTTCTTCATGAAATTAAATTTTTTCTCCATAAGTGATTCCTTTTGCATTTGAATTTTAGGGTAAAAAAATAACCCCTCGATTTGAGGAGCATTCATTTCATTATTTATTTATGATTTAATTTTTGTAACTTTTTCCTAATTAATTCGTGTATCATCTGTATTTCATAAACCAATAACGCAAGTTAATTTTTTTGTGAGTAAAGAATATTCTAAGTATATTTTTAAAGAAGAGGGTTATCGAGATACATACAAAATTTTTATTTAAAGTTTATTGTTTATTTAGTTCTGATACTTACCTTCAATCAGAATATATCCCATTGCTTGCGGTGCTGGAATAATTAATCCCAAGGTTCCATTATTAATGTAGAAATCATGTTTGTGAGTATTCTGATTGTAATTCTCTACATATTCTTCAACATATGGATTGTTTTCCCTTAAATTCTCAAAATTATTCTCAACAACTTTAAAATCTTTGTGTAGGTGTCTCTCTACAAAACTTTTATCAATTTTAAAAACCTCAGATAAATCCATTATCCTTTCTTTGTTCAAATCAATTGTTACTGAATACGCTAAATTGTTTGCCTTTTGAGGGGATTTTATAAATCCAGTAAAAAGAACACTTAATATTTTTTTATTCGCCTCTATTATTCTATAATCAATGTTGTACTCTATATAATTTCTATTATTCATTACATCCCGTATATTAAGTACTTCTTTAAACAAAACATCATTTATATGCTCTTCTTTATATATATCCTTTATATTATATAATTGTGGATAACAAATTGTTAAACTCTTTATCCATTCCTTATTCCCTTTCGGTCTGGGCATATCTTCATTTTTTAGCACACTGGGAGCAACTCCATAATCTTTATTTGTTATATAATGTTTATGGTCAAAAGATGCTTTATTATCTTTCTGTGAAGGTTGTTTCTCTTTCATGTTTTGAGTAGACACAACCTCTTTTTTTGATGTACTTGATGAAACTTTTTCTAATAATTCTTTTGGTTCAGAAGATATGCCACTATTTTTTGTTGAAGACTCTATCCCGTTTTTCAAACTATCCTCGTCAATTACATTTTTATGTCCGCAAGAAGTCAATGTAAATAAAGTAAACGATATTAAGATGATTTTAAGTAATAAATACTTTTTCAATATATTCTCCTCCTAGTTTATAACCTTTATTATATTGCAGCTCTATGGTCTTTATAAAAATCAGTCCATTTGTTTACTACCTTAATAACATCATCCACAGGAGTTTTTTTATTTGCGCTGGTCAAACCATTAGTACTCCGAAAATAACCAGCCGTTTCCCATGCATAACTTTTTTTAACATATTCACGTCCAACATCCACAATATCTGTAAATTCTTTTATATAATACCTTTTTTCACCTGCTGCTACAACAATCTTATTATATGCATTAAATATTGTATTTTTATCATTACTTTTTGGATTTTTGTAGGTGGCGACTTCCTTCAAGTCTAGATATTGTTGTAATACCATACATGTGGCAAAAGCTGCGTAAGCATAATCCCATGTCATCTGAATATATCCCACTCCACTATATTTTTTCCATATTTTTTACTATTTAAATACTTATCAGAACCTAATTCCACTACAGATTTGCCATATCCTGTGTTACATAAGTTTTATCCTCCTCCTTGCCAGTATCTTCATTTTCCTTATTCGTCAACGGTCGAGTTCTTTATCTTCTCAGTCTTATCTTTCGTTGTTTGCCCGTCATTTTTTACTTCTGGCTTTGCGTTAGCTGTTAATGGTATTTTTAATACCTGTCCTACCTTAATAATTTCATTTTCACTTTTTAAATTATTTAACTTCACCAGCTCGCTTATGGATACCTTAAATTTGAGTGCAATCTTGCCAAGAGCGTCCCCATCTTGAACAACATATGTATTTCTCATTTGATTTCACTCTTTGTATAATCGTTTCTTCATTCAAGCGAGGATGTTTTGTTTTAAGGCCTAGCTGCTAAATACTTGCATGACTGGTGTAATCTTTAGTTGCCATCCGGCCCATAATATCAGCTTCTTTTTCAAGATCAGCATTGTCGTTTACAAGTACACCCGTTTTCATTTGCATAGTAGGTTTAACTCTCCCCTGCTTTTGCTGTACAGCATGCCAGCCCTCATGAGGAAGATGCTTTTCCTGTCCAGGAGCAATATGAATATCATTTCCCTGTGTATATGCCAATGCTCCAACCTGCTGTGGCTTATTGGAGTTCTGATGCACTTTTACATCTGAGAGATCAACACCTGATAGTTCTTCAAGTCCTTCTCTCAAATTATGTTGCATGCTTGATCTTGAAGCTGAAGCATTGCCATCGTCCTTTTTCATTTGTATTGGAGCCTCAGTGCTGTTGTCCCTTGAATTTGTGTTTTCTTTTTCCCCATCTAAATCTTTTTCAATTTCAGAATTTGATCTTCCTAATGCGATCGGCTTCATTGCAACATTAGTTTGCTCTATCTTTCTTTGCTGTTTGCGTAGCTTTGCTTTCTCTCTTGCTGCTACTGCTTGTCTGTACCCTAAATTGATTGCAAAAACAAGAATTCTTCTCTTGTTATGGCATCAGGATCATTAAGCATCATCTGCAGCAATTTCTTGTAATAATCTGTTGTTCTTACATTTTTTTTATTTTCAGCAGGCTTATTCTTCTGTACTTCCTGTTCGTTGTTCCATAATGAACACAATTCCTTTGATTTGTTCATCTTCTCTTACCTCCTTAAATCGTAGGTGTCATGTGAAAGCTGGCAGTTCGTAACGAAAGCTCCAGAATAAATTATGTCGCTGTCGCGGCGCTCCTCGAATTCTTCGATAAATCGGTGCCTATTTGCAAGCAAATGCCCGATTTATCTCGACTTCTCCTCGTTACTCACGCAAAGAAGACCGCCTGCTTTCACATCAAAGATGTTGAAAACAAGCGGTCTTATAGCGAACTTTGTTCGCATTGGGCTTTTTCTTATGAAGTTGTTGATGGTTTATTTTACTGAATTAATCAAGTTTATGAACGATATATTTTTGTGTCCACTCATACCAGTTCCATAACTACTGCGACTTTAATCTCATTGGAAATCTCTTTTTTCCTTCCAAAATTCGATTTCCCAGTGAACTTAAAAACCTTCGCAAAGTGCTTAAACTCAAGGATTTCTACACATTCACCCTTTGTAGACAACAGACGGTTTCTACGTGATAGGTATGTTGAACGAGTTTAATTTTTACTAATCTATTTTTATTTATTATTACCTGTAATACTTGAAGATAAAGGCTTTTAAAGGAAACTGTTTTATTTATTTTTACTAGGTTTTACTTACAATATTATATAAAAACATATTCGCAGTTGGCAACTCGTAGACAATGCCAACCAAACAAAAAATAACCCAGTAATATCAGGAGGAAGTGATCAGATTGAGTCAACTACAAGTGTTCCAGAATAACGATTTTGGACGTGTTAGAATAATATTAGTTGATGATGATCCTTGGTTTATCGGAAAAGATGTTGCTAATGCTCTTGATTATGACCAAACTAATAACATGATAAAAAGATTGGATGATGAAGATTTTATATCCTCCAAATTGGAGGGTATGAACATGGAATCAATTTTAATCAATGAATCCGGCTTATATACTGCAGTTTTAGGAAGTAATCTGCCAACAGCTAAAAAATTCAAACGATGGGTTACATCGGAAATTATCCCATCAATCAGAAAAACGGGAACTTATTCTATTAATCATCATATGTCCCCCTTAAACCTTGATAAATTACCTTCATCCAACGAAGATGTACTTTACACGGTTGCGGAAGTAGCTAAATTAATAAAATCTGAAAATCATTAGGTTTACAAATTAATTAAGGCAGGACTGTTGCCAGCGCTAAAGCTTGGAAGTATGAAAATAAGAAAAGTGGCTTTGGAAAAGTTTTTAGCCAAGTGGGAGGGTTGGGATTTAACAGACCCTTTTAATCCGGTAAAATTAATTGAAAAATTAGCATGATTATGATAAAATTATGCTATAATAAACTGTGAGGTGAGATTATGCCACAGATTAGACCAGTATCTGATTTAAGAAATAATTTTGCGGAGATTTCAAGAGTGGTTCATGAAACCGAAGAACCAGTTTTTCTAACCAAGAATGGTTATGGAGATATGGTTGTTATGAGTATGGAAATGTATGAGCGTAAACGGTTTGAAAGTGAAGTTTATTTTAAACTAAGGGAAGCGGAACTAGAAGCCAAATCTACTGACAAACGTTTTTCACATAAAGAAGTGTTTGATGAATTAAAGAAAAATGTTTCCGATACGGTAAACGCCGATAATGTATGAAATTATTTATTTACCTATTGCCAAAAAAGATTTAATCGATATTGTAGCCTACATTACAGAGCATCTAAAAGCACCTAAAGCAGCAATGGATTTATTAAAATCTTTAGATAAATCAATATCCAGGCTTGAAGAATTTCCGTATTCCTGCAAGGTTTACAAATCAACTGAACCATTGGAAAGCGAATATAGGCTTTTACCTATCAAAAATTATGCTGTTTTTTATGTGGTTAAAGACCAGATAGTTGAAATTCATAGGGTTATTTATGCCAAAATGGATTTGACAAAAATCATAAATGATAGAATTGAATAATCCAGATGGTTTTTTCATCCAACGTTCCGGTTTGAAGAAACCACCCTATCCGGGAAACGTCAATTGATGACGCTATACTCATCAAAAAAGCACTTGTGAAAATGCAAGTGCTTTTTTGGAATATTAATTTTCAATTTCTGAATACGTTCCAGATTCTTTCATGTATTTTTCAAATTCTTTTTTTAAGTTCATCTGGAGCATCATCGGTTAAATGCCAATTCCCATATTCTTCAGCAAAATATGGCGAATCAAAAAAACTCGGCATCGGTTGTGACATATTAACCACCTCATATTTTATTATACCACCAAATGAAAAACCCCGTGATTAGTTCACGGGGTTTTCCTTTATTACTCGAACCCGCCACCCCGTAAAGTTAAGGCCATTGTATGGTCATCTTTATTAAACGTATGTTGTGCTCCTTCAACCAACATCCAGTTTTGGATTTTCACATCACCTAAATCTAATTTGACTAAAACCAATGAACCTGACCTATTACCGTTTTGCCAGACACAGATGAGTTAGGGTAAAATAAACATCTGTGGAGGTAAGCAAAATGGCAAAAAAAAGGTAAACGGTACGATGCTGAGTTCAAAGCAGACATCAGCAGTGAACAAACAATTTATCATTGGTAAGTAAAGCCAAGAGTCGGGTAGAAGCAGAATTTAAAGAATTCCAAGCTACAATAAAAAAATCTATTGATTATCAAGTTTGGTTAAAAAACCAAAAATTATGCCATCCAGTGTAAAAGAAAACGGCGATTTATTAACACCTGAATCCTTTAAGTATTGTGCTAAAGTGATTCATTATGAATTAGGTAATCCTCTATTCCATAGTCATTGTCTTAGACATACACATGGTACTATATTGGCAGAAAATGGGGCATTTCCTAAGACTATTATGGACCGTTTAGGACATAAGGATAGAGCAACAACTTTACAAATTTATGTTTTTAATACCGATAAAATGCAACAAGATGCCGTTGATATATTTGAAAATGTGATTTCCACCCAGAAATAATTTAGGGTGGAAGCTGGGTGGAAAAAAGTCAATTTTATAATTATAAGTTACTGCAAACTATTGATTCTACGCTCTATTTTCGCCACACATTCCACATGATAGGTCTGAGGAAACATGTCCACCGGTTGTATCTCAAGCGTCTTGTATCCTAAACCCTCCAATATTTTGAGATCCCGGGCCAAAGTACTCGGGTTACAGCTCACATAGACGATCCGACCCACTTCGTTTTCAGCGAAACTTTTTAAAATTCCTTCTTCACAGCCGGAACGGGGCGGATCGACAACGGCTACCTGAAAATTTATTCCCTTCTGTACCAGCCCGGGAAGGACTTTCTCCACAGCGCCCACGATAAACTCCACATTCTTTATTTCATTTAAGCGCGCATTATCCAATGCGTTGTTAACAGCCTGTGTTACAATTTCGATTCCATATACTTTTTGGGCTTGTTCGGCTAAAAATAATGTCAGACTGCCTACTCCGCAGTAAGCGTCGAGTACGGTTTCCCTGCCGGTTAATCCGGCAAACTCCACGGCCTTGCGATACAACTTTTCGGTTTGGAGCGGATTGACTTGAAAAAAAGACTCCGCGGCAATTTTAAATTTGAAATCGCCGATATGTTCCGTAATGGTATCCTGTCCCCGGATAATTTTGGTGCTTGGCCCCAGGATCACATTACCCCGGGCATCATTAACATTTTGAGCAATACTTTTGATTTCCGGGAAAATACCGACCAACTCTCCGGCGATCTTTTCCCCCGCCGGAAATGGCCGGTTCCGGGTAATAAAAACCACCATCACTTCCCCCGTTTGGGAACCCTGCTTGATCAAAACATGACGTAACAATCCCGAATGATTTAACTCATCGTAAATGGGTATACGATAAGTTTCCACCAATTCTCGGACCTTATCGGCTATCCTGTTGCTCAATTCACTCTGTAATATACATCCTTTTAAAGGTACGATTTGGTGGGTCCCTTTTCGATAGAATCCCATCACCACAGTATCCTCTAAAATGCCTAAGGGATATTGGGCTTTATTTCGGTAATGCCAGGGCTCAGCCATCCCAATGACCGGATGAATCGTGACGTCTTTAAGACCCCCGATTCGTTCAACAGCGTCAATTACCCGTTGATGCTTAAGAGTAAGCTGATTTTCATAGTCCAAATGCTGCAATTGGCAACCGCCGCAAACCGCGGCGGAAGGACAAAGAGGCAAGATCCTTTCCGGGGAAGGTTCTAAAATCTTCATCACAATCCCCCGACCGAAGTTTCTCCTAACCTCGGTGATATTGACTAAAACCAGTTCACCCTTTAAGGCTTCCGGGACAAAAACGGTAAAATTCCGGCAACGCCCGACTCCTTCCCCTTCATGGCCGTAGTTCTCGATCCGGATTTGAACTTTTTCACCAACTTGAATTGGAGCCGCTTTCGATAAATCTTTCAAATTTGATCCATCCTTTAAAAAGCCTCAAATCCTGGTGTATTCTTACCTCATAAAAGACCTTTGCTTCTCTCCCGGAAGTGTCTTTTTAATCTTGCCCTTAAATTACCCAGCAATTCCTCTATCCGATTGGAAAGGTTTATCCTTCAGAAGCTGCCTGCTTTGCTTCGATTTCAATCCCCTTCAGGGCCAAGGCACATTCCAACCGTTTTCGCTGCAGACGGCAACCGATGGGATCCGGTTTATAAATCGAGCCATTCATCAAGTGGGCATTGGCATGACATCCGCCACTACAATAAAAACGGGCCCAACAATCGGCGCACCCTTCTTTTTTATATAAAGTCGCAGCCCCAAACTCCTGCCGCAAGGATAAATTGGTCACCCCTTCATCGACATTACCCATTTTAAACCCAGTACGACCAACAAACTGATGGCAAGGATAAAGATCTCCTTTGGGAGTGACCGCAAAATAATCAAAACCCGCCCCACATCCGGTGAGCCGTTTTGGTAGACATGGCCCATGGTCCAGGCTTATTTCAAAATGAAAAAAGGTAAAACCCTGATCCATTTGTTTCTTCTCTAAATAAAACTGAGCCAGTCTATCATATTCCTCTTCCATCCGTTCCATTTGCTTTTCAGTCAGACGGTATTCTCCGTCTTTTTCTACAACCGGTTCCAATGATAATTCGCGAATGCCAAGATCATATAAATGTTTGACATCTTCTGCAAAATCCGGATTGTTGGCGGTAAACGTGCCCCGCAAATAATAATTTTTATTTCCCCGTGTCCTTACTGTTTCCAGGATATTCGGAACTATTCGCTGATAAGTACCATTACCGCGCATTGCGTCATTCACTTCCGGGCGACCATCGAGCGACAAGACCAATTGCAATCCTTCTTCATTCAAAAATTGCCGCGCTTCCTGATTCAAATTAACGCCATTCGTCGTCAGTGTAAAATTGATAATTTTATCGTACTTCAGTGCCGCTTCCTTTCCATAGGCCACAATTTGCTTGACCACATCCAAATTAAGCAGCGGTTCTCCTCCAAAAAAATCCACTTCTAGTTGACGTCGTGAGCCTGACTCCCGCAATAACAAGTCCAGCGCTTTTCGGCCAACTTCAAAGCTCATATGCTCGCGGTCCCCGCCAAAAGGCCCCGTACCGGCGAAACAATATTTACATCGTAAATTACAGTCATGAGAAGCATGTAAACACAATGCTTTCAATGAAGGTTCCTTTTCAAAATGGGGAATTTCTTCCTTCTGTTCTTGTAAAAGCCCCATTTCCCGCAACTCCGCCAATTCAGACTCAACCTGTTCTTTGATGGACTCGGGAACCGCTTGTCGATTTAAATATCGATAAACAACTTCTTCAATTTGAAATAATGAATTACTCGGGACGTCAAACAAAAAAAATCTACCCAAAGCTTTAAAGGAATGCCAATTTGTCAATACGAACAACTCCTATAACAAAATATCCAATCCATGCATCGTTACATAAAGAACAGCCATGAAAAATCCATGGCTGTTTTTCTGAAAATTGCAATAATTATTTTTTAATGATAATGTCAAGAATTCTCAAAATCTGAAGCAGTATGATGAATCAATATTACTTCTGACAAACTTGATTTCCGACTGTACAAGAAGTTTTACATGCTGACTGACAAGAATTCTTGCATGCACCACATCCTCCGGTCGTTACGGTTGAAGCAAGCTTGCCCTTAACAATCGTTTTAATTAACGTCATCTGTTATTACCCTCCATCGATAATCAATATGGTGGACCTGAGGGGAATCGAACCCCTGACCTCTGCGATGCGAACGCAGCGCTCTCCCATCTGAGCCACAGGCCCAATAGCTGATGCAATTGATATTATACTTCATTACCCCTGGAAAATGCAAGCAGACCCAAAATGATCATCCCATTTTTTGCAGCGGTGCAATTCCCTGAGTGTCTTTGGAGCCCCATCGTTTTGACACTGCTCACGGTCTTTAACAAATTTTGGACAAGCGCCGCAAATTTTTAAGACCTCATCGTGTGTCAATTTATAGACCATAATACCCACCTCACAATGTTTTATTCATGATAGTGGCGGTCTTGATGTTTGTCTATATTATAGCATGAAGTAATTAAAATGCCAAGTGCCTGTATTTTATTGAAGAATCCTTATTTATCCTGCTCCCGGCGGCCTTTTCTCTTTTCGCAAGATCAATATATTCTGATGGGTGATGTTCGGTACAAAACAAGTTTTGATTGCATATGGTTTTAAAGGGCGCTGCGTCGCTTTATTCCACCAAATTCTGATTCCTTTCCAAGTGAAACCAACTTCCCGAAGAGTTTCGGCAACTTTTACCCCAAGAGGCACATATTCTCCATGGTTATATCGATCACCGATCATCATGACTAAATATCGGTTTGGACCCAGAATACGGTGGGCTTCTTCCCCGAATCTTTTCATTTTGTGAAGATAATCCGAATAGTCATCGCAATTCCCAAAATCAGCTTCTTCATCCGATTTCATATTAAAATGAGTTTCTTTTTTAAAACTGATCTTTCGATCTTGACATCCGTATGGAGGATCGGTAATGATAGCCGAAAAGCTTCCCTCCGGAATGGATTGCATAACTTGTAAGCAATCCCCCAAAACCATTGAATTCAAACTGTCTTTGTGAATTTCCGGATCGTCCAAGTCCCGCATTCCGTTAAGAATTTTATGATACAAGCCAACCCATGCCGGATTAATCTCAATGCCAAGAGCTTTCCGCCCAACCATCATAGCCCCTAATAACGTACCTCCAACTCCAGCGAATGGATCAAGGACCGATTCTCCTTGTTTGGTGAAAAACTCGATGATTTCAGCCATTAAAGCCGGTGGTTTCATTGCGCCATGCGTTTTCCTTAATGAATGAGTTCCATCAACAGGGAAATTAGTTTCATAAATGGTATTGGTCCAATAGAGCCATTGGGATCCGGTTAAGTCATTCAACTGATTATCCAATCTTACACTCCAAAAATTAATTTTCTATAGTTTGGCCAATTATAAATAAAAACTTCCTTCAAAAGTAATTGAAGGAAGACTCTATTAAAAATATTTTTTTCAAACACAAAATCCTTTATTATTCAAAAAAAATTCTCGATAATCCCATTTTTAAAACCTTGCGAAGCAACTCAAATCGTGATTAAAAACGAATATTAAATCCTGTAACCATTGACCGTTTGGCCTCATCCCAGCCAAGGCTCAATTTCAAACAGTCCGTTCCGTAATAAATCCGGTAAATCTGGTGAATCCATAGGGACTCCGTAGAATTATAAGTGCCACTAAAGCCCAATGAATACGTTTGGTTAAGAGGAATTCCTCCATTATAGAGCCAATTCGAGCCGATTTTGAATTCATCCAGATAATCGCCCCAATCGTCTCCGCCTTCCAACGTATATAAGCGCAATAAACTCAAAGTAAAATATGGATGGGGATTATAATCCAGACGGTATCCGCCATAAGTGCCCCCATACTCTGTTCCGCCGTCATCTTTGGAAACTTTACGGCTCAACATCCCAACTTGCCAGCGGCCCAATGGGCTCTCCCAGTACTTGCGGGTAATTGAAAATCCCAACTCTGTAGCATCATTGGACGAAAAACTTTTCGACCCATCCAGGGTTGCAACAAATAGTGGTTTATCGTAAGTTATTGTATCCCCAAGTCCATACCCTTCAGAATCCGTATTGAAATAAATTCCGGTATAATTGGAGATATTCTCTTTCTTCATATTCAATCCTAAGTGTAAAGTTGAATAATCATTGGAACGATAGATAGTGGCAATTCGCCAGCCCATATTTCCATTCATCGGCGCTGAATATCGATATCCAAACTTCAAGCCGTCATCATGATTATAATCAAGTTGAATCTCGGGAAACCATATATTCGTCATATCGAAAGTTTTAGATGGAAGATAAAAAACCGGTACTCCTTTTAACTGAACAAAAATGTTGTTCAATTCCAGATAACGGCCGTCATAAACTCCCTCGCGGGCTACAAATTGGTATTCCGGGTGGGACTTCTCACAGCGGGTCATCGTAAGATTCTTGAAATGATATAAAGTACCGTTTAAAATCATACTATCCGCATGAACCAGAGCGTCCCGGTTTTTCGTATGCAAAACCATGGAGACAGCTTCCGAAGATCCAGTACCATTTTTCAAATCATAGTTTAAGGTTTCAGTTTCAAAGGTCCCATTGCCATTGGTTACTTTCACTTCACCAACCGCTTTAGCGAATTCTTGTTTATTGTTATAATTCAATTGCCTGGCCGTCAAGGTGATTGCATCCGGAGATGTCATATGCACCCCGCCGGTAGCCTGCGCCTCTCCGGTATTAAGATCGCAGACCAGTCTTTCAGACTGCACAACAATTCCGGTTTGTGATGTTAATTTAACGTTCCCGTTAGCTTCTACCAAACCTGCGTTATAATTATATTGAATTCGATCTGCTTCGATAACCCCGAAATCATCAGTGACTTTTACATTTTTCTCAGCAGTCGTAGTATCCGACGATAAATCCGTTTTCACAAAACCTTCGGCAACAATATTTGCTTCTGTTGCAGCAGCATAAACCGGAGAGACGTTTCCGATCATCGGGATCAAAGCTATCCATAGTAATCCAAAAATTGCCACTCGTTTATTAATTGATATTCTCCTCCGTATTATTGAATTGTGTAAATTCTTAGGGGCTCCTTCACCTGTAAATAAAATTCCGTACCTTGGGGTATGCTTTTTTCTTTCCCCTTGACTGCAAACCCAAGCAAAATCCCACCCGGGCCAAAAGCCATCATACCGGCCGCACTGGCGCCAACCGATAAACGGCGTGAATAATCCATACTTCGGGCTTTCACACCATAAATCATAGAAACCGGAGTCCCATCTAAGGCTTTTATCTCGGCAAAATCTAACATCAATTTGGCGTCCCGGCCCCAATTTTCAGGACGGTTGACTGCTTGAAGGATTCCTTCTCCGTTCAAACCTTTTGGAAAAACCAGAAAATCGTCTACCAGAACAGATTCAACAACCTCAAATTGAAACCGGGTTCCTGGTTTACTTTGTGCAGAATTCAAGGGATTAACCATCCGGACTTTCACTAAAGTGCCTTCTGTAACCGTTACCCATTTACCCTTGATGACGCCATCAGGAAATACTTGATTGATTAATTTTTCCAATCGCTTTGTGACCGGTCCTGTATAAGCCATATTAAATAAAGATTTCTCTACCGATTCCAAGCGAGTTTGTATGGGTCCGGCATAACTTCTTTTGAAAAGGACCCACTCCAAAGCTTGAATTTTATAGAGTAAAGAAACATCATGAGGCTGATTCACATATATTAATGTATCCAAACGGCTTAAACGTTCGACGACCGAATCGCCAAATATTCTTCCTGTAATAATTTGCTCCAGATTGCTGAGTCTATCCAGCAAACCGCTATCCTCATCCGATTTACCAATCATATTAACTTCCAAATTCGATAACCACTGTAAAGGATTTCTGGTAGCAATTCCCTCAGCGGCCACGCTAGTCCCGGACATCAAAAACAGCAAAAGCAACAAAACCAACAGGCCTAAATACTTGAGTCTTACCATGGCTTCCTCCTAAAAATGCAACGCTAATGATCCTGAAACAATTGGTTTATCAAAATCAACCAGGCGATAGGCCAGCCAAAGAGTAACCCAATCATTATAATTGATTCCAAAAGACGTGGTGGTGAGCCATCCTTCCTGCAAGTTAGAATTATCAAAAGACTGATAAGCCAAAAATGTCCAATAATCATTCACATGATAATTAATTCCGGCGTTAGCCTTGGAACTCGATATCCCTAGAATGTTATCCATATTCCAATCTCCCCCCGGATTCATATAATCAAGACCCAATAAGTTTTTTTGATAGGGAATAACCATCGGATATTCAATGTTGAATTGCATGGTTTTGAAATTAGTACCTACAATTGCATCCAAATCAATTGGAACGAATAAATTAATATGGCCCCCGCTTCCCTCTATCGGATTGGCTATTGGAAGATTAAGATTGGCGCTGGGAAAATTATTCTTGTCATTAAAATTTGTGGTATATACCAAAAAATCTCCTACTTTTATGCCTTGATTGAGATTCCCTACAAAAGCTTTTGTCTTAAGTTCTGTCTCCTGGGGTAAATAACCGTTTAACGGCAAAATACCATTGACAGACCATAAACTGTCTACCCACTGAATTTGATTAACCTCATCCAATAACGGCAAAACCTCGTCATTTACATATAAAGTTGGGTTATTACCGTTAGCTGAAGCATCCGCGTTCCATTCGATAGGAAATAAAAAATATCCATGAATAGATTGTATATTATTCAACGGCAAATAACCTTTTACAACTAGCAATGGCTTTTTACTCCCTGGTTGATAAAATACATTAAAACTGGATTCGTCACCACTTAAGAGAAAAGCATAATTTGACCGAACATATTCTAGCGGAATAAATATAAATATTTTTCTTTGTTGCTTTTTAAAATATTGGCCGAAATAGTAATTCGGTTGCCGAATACCAACCTTATTTTTAGAAATAATATTATCAAGGTCTTGATATTCACCGGTCTCAAGCCTGATTTTAGACAAATTGGGATGAACTTGATCAATATCGGTTATTTGAACTCCCAAATCGGTTAATTCCATTTGAAACTCGGCTATTAATTTTTGCAAAATTTCAACTTCGCTATCAGGCAAATTTGGGGCAGTCGTTTGACTGGTGATAAAACCTTTTATGTAATAAGCAATTTCAAAACGGGAGAGTTGGTTCCCGGAGTTAACCCAATCCACCGGATAATCAGCAATGAAGCCTTTTTGCTTCAAAAAACCCATGGCTTGATAAATCCATGGCTCTAGCGTAGTTTTACGTAGAGAGCCATTGCCATAACAGATCCCCGTCAGTATCATCGTGAGGCTAAGAATCCATATGCTTTTTTTGAAGTTGCCAATCATACGATCACTTCCTAAAAACTTACATATCATTTAATTGACTCGTCAAAGCCTTCTTGGTCTCCATTCGTGAAACTATAATGGTCAATCTTCTTTGACCAATGTTGGAGTGTTCTTTAGGAAACGTTCAGCCAAAATGACGGCCACATAATCATCAAAAGGTTCTTTAGGTATCCTCAACCCAATAGGAATAATACGGGCTAAACCTTTGGTATTTTCCCTCAAATAACGATAACGTCCTTCTAAGGTTGATTTATCTTCATTTACTATAATAATGGGTTTTTTTAAAAAAACCAAACATTGTCGAATATAACCGCTATTGGTACGATCTCCGACAACAATTTTATTCAACCCAAACTCTTCCTCTAAAGCTTCAACTTTTTCTTTCAACCGTTCTACCGGAATAACCTCTTTGGTTAAAACCTGTGCTTTTTCATTTACAACGGCTAAACCACATTTTTGGCGTCCCGGATCAATAGCCAATAAATGGATTGATATATGAAGCCCTCCTCCTCTAAAAACCATTCATTCTGTTCACTCAAAGGTTTTATTGGATTTTTGCTTTCTTCATAGTGACTTTACAATAAATTTTACCTTAAAATCATCAACTCTATAGGTGTTATTGATAGCCACCAAACATACCTCATATTGACCGGGTTTTTTCTCCCGAAGCAAACTAATCGTTCTGGCGATTTCTGACATTGAAATAATGTCCCGTAAATTTTGGCCTTCCGTAATAATGCCGTTGTCAATCGCTTTGTTATTGGCAATAATCAACATACTAAGCAAATGGTCGCGTAACTCAGTCTCTGACGCGGTATTTTCAACCACTAACGTAGTAATGACTTGATCGGTCCTATAAATCATTCGATTGGGATAACATTCCAATGACACGGTTAGAGGCTCTCCGGCCACTGAATTCTTATCTACAACCACTCTCAGTACAGCTTTATCTTTTATCTGGCCAAGCTCCGTGCAAACTTGAGCTACTTTTTGAGGTGCAACCCGTACCGCATAATCACTTTTCCCGGGGATTTTCGCACCCCGTTTCAGAGCGATTTCATTAATCTTTTTCAAAAACGGTTCAACCAATGTAGGAAATATTTGATTGGTAGGGACACCCGGCTCGACAATTTTGGCGTCCACAATCTCCCCTACATAAAAAATCATCGGTTTATCTACAATATTCTTATTACGGTCCTGTAGACTTTGCAGCCAGCCTTCCAAATTTTGAATCTGCTGGCTGAGCCGGGTCTCCTGCAAAGTCAGATTTGTAATCTGATTTTTTAAATCATCGTTGATATTCGTAAGATTAGCAAGCCGGTCTCGGGCTAAGTTTAAATTTTCTTGAGTACTTGCCAGACTGCTTGATACCTTGGTATATTGAGAACGGGTTTCTTGCAGCTGCTTTTCCACCTTAAGCTGTTGGGAAACTGCATTGAGCAAATTACGGTGAAGTTGATTATATTCTTTTTCTTTATTACTAATTTCAATCGTTAATTGTCCGACTTTTGACGTAGTGGTCTTTAATTCATGCTCAATGCTTTGTAGCCGAAAAATTGCAGTGCGGACGTATTCTGACATAACAGTCAAGATGAGTAAGGTTAATCCGGCAATGAAAAAGCCTGTACAGACCGTAATAATCATTGAAGTATATTTAGGCCGAAGGCCAAAAAGGCTAAGACGTCTTTTGCCCACCTTCATGCCAACCCGATCTCCTAAAAGGGCAATTAGGCCACCGAAAATAACCATTGATACAATAATGATAAATCCATACATTTCAGTGCCTCACCCCGTCTTAGCTTTTCACTTTACAAAACACATAAACTCCATATCCTGTTAAAGCAATATTGGGTAGCCACGCCCCTAAGAACACAGGTATTGAACCAGTTCGAGCAAAATAATCTCCAATACCCATTAATACATACCAAATTAAAATATAAATGATACAAAGTCCAAATCCTGCAGCTTTACTACGCCGTTGCGGCCTAAGCGCCAAAGGAGTCCCCAAAATGGCAAATACCAGACTTGCAAATGGAATCGCCAGCTTATTATTGAGTTCTACTAATAGACGGTTTCGTTCAATGCCTGTGGTAAACTTATCGATGTAACGCTTTAATTCGGAAATACTTTGGGCTTCAGGATCAACCTTTGTTTGTTCAATCTCTTTTGGAGTAATGTTGAGTTCGTAACGAACCTTCCCTTTATCTACCGTTATGGGGAATAAGCTGTCTATTGTATATTGATAAATTTGAGCTTTCGTGAAATACCAACCGCTACCATTCCAATTCATAACCTCAGCTGAAATAGTACGGCGCAATCTACCTTCTTTCATTTCCTGTATCAATACATTGTGCAATTCTTTATCTTTAGGCGCATAAGAATCAGCATAAATCAACTTTTGAATACCATTATCCTGAAAAGCTTTATAAAACTGATAGATTTTCCCCGAGGCTTCCTTGGTCATCGCCCTAGTTTTTAATTGTTCATAAGCTTGGAGCGAAGCCGGAACGACATATTCATTAAGCATAACTCCAAAAATGCTAATCAATAAACCAATCACTACGATTGGAACGGCTATCCGCCTATAACTCAAACCTCCTGCCCGCATTGCGATAGTCTCACTATGAGCAGTTAACGTACCAAGACCCAATAAAATTCCTAATAAAACAGAGATTGAAGCTCCAATCGTTAAATTTTGAGGGATTGTTAAAGCCAACAGTTCCAAGGTAAAACTAAGCGAAAGATGAAGTTTCTCCGCCGCCCGCATCAAATTGAGCATTTGTACGCCCAATAAGACACAGGTAAAAGTAACAATACCTCCAAGAAGCGGTGCCACAATCGCCTTAATAATATATCGAGTTAATATTTTCATTCAAAATGGGCCCCCTGTTACATACTAAAGTGTTCACCAAGGTAAAACCGTTTAGCATTTTCATCATTGGCAATATCGGCAGAACTACCGGAAACCAGTATTTCCCCGGCATGCATAATATACGCCCTATCCGTAATGGCTAATGTTTCGCGAACACTGTGATCGGTAATTAATATACCCATTCCTTTTGCCCGCAAGTCATTGATAATACCTTGGATATCAGCGATAGCAATAGGATCAATCCCGGTGAAAGGTTCATCCAGTAAAATAAATTTGGGGTCCATCGCCAGAGCCCTGGCAATCTCCACCCGGCGCCGTTCTCCTCCGGACAACATATAGCCATAACTTTTCCGGAGATGGCTGAGGTGAAATTCTTCCATCAATTGTTCACAGCGGCTTTTCCGGTAGGAGAGCGGTAAATCCGTTAATTCTAAAATAGCCATAATATTATCGCTTACTGTTAATTTTCTAAATACCGACGCTTCTTGGGCCAAATAGCTCACACCGTATTTGGAACGTATATGCATGGCCATTGCGGTTACATCATGGTCGTAAATATGAATTGATCCCGCATCACAGCGTTCCAAGCCAACAATCATATAAAAAGTAGTGGTCTTCCCCGCTCCATTGGGTCCGAGTAACCCAACCACTTCACCGGGATTGACTGCCAGATCCACACCGTTTACAACTCGGCGGCGCTGATATTCCTTAATCAATCCTTGTACTCTAATTGACATGCTAAGCCCCCATTACTTAGTTTCATTGATAATCTTGGTCTTAACCATACCGCTGGCCAAAACTTGATGAGTATCAAAGAAGTACGTTATTTCCGGCGCCGTCATCTCATTCTGATCACGAATCAAAGTCGCATCTCCACTAATAACTCCTTTATTGGCGGGCCGATCAAGGATTAACTTATTACCACGGATTTTATTGGTAGGATTGACGGCCTCCACCGGTCCATAAACAGTGAATAAACCTTTTTTTATTTCGCCTTCAGCCCGGCTTCCTTTAATTACCCAGTCAAGATAGCGGATAACGACTTGGCCGGATAGCTTTACAAATTCGGTCGGGCGGTCCCATTCTAAATTATTGCAAGTAGCCGAAGTGCTTCCATCATAGAGAAAAAAAACATTTTTACTAGCCACCAAATGGTTACGATCGATATCGACTACCAATTCAACTGATTTTAAGACTCTTGGTACTGATGTTTTTTTATTGGTCTTATCATTTTTATCAAGGGATTCATTGTTTGCATTATCTTTCCAGCAGGCTTCCACTAACTGCGATGCTGTACCATGATATTTCATAACATTTTTGGCTAAATCAAACTCTCCGCCATGGGGAGCCTTGACTTCCAACTGCCCGGCAGCTGCGCTTAGGCCATAAGATAAAAACATAAAAACAATGAACAGTGCGGTCCAAATTTTTCGTTTCATTCATTTGTCCTCTGATAAGACACTTTAGTCTGTCCGTTAAAGACTGCATGATCAATGCTCAGATCGGCTACAATCTCTTCGGTTGTGACGATTGCTTGAAGTGTTTCCAATATCGCATTTTCTTGAGCGGTGACTTTATTACCCAGAGTATCCCAAACTATCCGCTCGGCAGTGATCTTTTTACTTCCATCTATTGCTTTCAATATTACATTTCCAATGATTTCTAGCCTGCGAGTTTTTAAATAAACCGTACCCCGATTACCGGATATTTGATAAGAAGGGACTTTATTGACAAAATAAACCCCTTCAACCTGTTCTAAATTATTGGTGTCCCCAGTAGTAGTTTTAATTTTATGAATATTCAATTCCCAATAGGCATTTTGTGTTGAACCGGGAATGGTCATGTTCACTCCTTCTGCCTCATCAAATCCCACAGTATCGCTATTATTTATAGAATCTTGCGCCTGCTTGAGATTCGTCCAAAAATTTGAAATCAAAAAACAGGCTGCAAGAATCGAACATAAAGATACTATCAAAACCACTAGTTTGATGTGTTTCTTCAACATTCGGCCTTTCCCTTTTCCCAAATAAATTTCCACTTATATAAACGTTATATATCTTTCAAAGTTTCGCTGCCAACTAAGGAATTCCTGCCGCAGGAGAGGAATCGGCAGGTGTAAAATTAACCCTGCGGATTATTCTTTTACCATTATTTCAATAAAGTCTCCCCTACAAATCAAAATGTACACGATATAATTTTAATTTGATGTTCTGCCGCCATTGATAAAACGGCATCTCTTTCCAAAAAAAAGGTCTTCCCCGTTTCAATGGCCAGGATTTTGGATTGTGCCTTAATCATAGACTCGATAGTGCTTTTACCGATCGTTGGAACATCAAATCTTAGATCTTGCCTTGGTTTACTCACCTTGACCACAACCGAACCCGGTCCTCCTAAAGTACCCCCTCTTCCAATAGCCTGATCAGTTCCTTCAATGGCTTCAACTGCTAAGACAACTCCATTTTTCACAATAACGCTCTGGCCAATATCCAAATCGCCCATTGCCTTTGCCATTTTAAACCCAAGTTTAATATCTGGCATTTCACTTTCAGCGATCGTTCCTACGATGGAACCCGCTTCAGCCAATAAATGTTGTAAATACTCGGTTTGTTTCAAAACAGTCATCCCATTTTTCTCAAATTCGCGGACTATGGCAAGCAAAATGGCATCATCATTTTTTTGAGGCAAACTTGCTAATAATTTCTGACTCAATTCATCAAGGCCATCACGGAAAATAGCTTCTTTGCCGACCTTGCCGGCAAAAACCAGTTCCCTGACGTCCTCTCGTTTAAAGGCTTCAATAACCGCCCCCAATTTTCCCAGCCCGTATTCTTGATAAATGTCCGCCATCTCCTCTATTTCCGGCCGGCATTCTCCTTTAACACCAATCACAATAGCTTTTTTACCACTAGACTTGATCGCAGATAAAACTTCTACCGGAAGAACTCCCCGGCCTGCAACTAATCCAACTTTTAATTCGGACTGCAAAACAAACTCCTCCTTTGTAATCTGTAGTGAACTAAAAGGGCTGTCTTAAGAACTTGTTATAGGAAAAAGATATAACGAATATATATCTTTCCCAATAACAAGCACTTTCAGACAGCCTCTTAAAAGTCCCGTGTAAAAACGAAGTAGATTTAGCGTTGAATACCACGTTCGGCATTCCGTAAAAAGCGAATGAAATGGTCAATCTCAGGAGTTCCACCTAGTTCTTGATCCATTTGTTCAATTGCTTGGTTGATTGGTAAATTGGAGCGATATAAAATTCGATAAGCTCTCTTAATCTCTTCACGAACCTCGGCATCAATACCGTTTCTTCTTAACCCAACCACATTAATACCACATGCCTTGGCGGGATTCCCATCAACCAGTACAAACGGAGGAATGTCCTTAACCACTTTGGTCAAAAAACCGACCATCACCATTTTTCCCACTTTGCAAAACTGATGAACTCCGCTTAAAGGGCTGATAATCGCGCGATCTTCTATCGTAACATGTCCGGCGAAACCTGCCCAACTTCCGAGAATAATATTGTTACCCACTTGACAATCATGAGCTACATGAGAACACGCTTCGAATAAATTGTGATTACCAATCCTCGTCTCACCGCCGCCTCCCTCGGTGCCGCGGCTAATCGTAACATTTTCTCTAAAAATATTATTATCCCCAATAAACAAAAAACTTTTTTCCCCTTTAAATTTCAAATCTTGGGGCTCACAACCGATGGTCGCACCATGATAAAAGCGGTTTCCAACGCCAATGGTCGTCCAACCCTCAATTGAAACTTGCGGACCGATTATGCAATTATCCCCAATTTCGACATTCTCGCCTATCACTGCATAAGGACCAATCTCAACATTATTACCGATTTTAGCATTGGGATGGACGATAGCCGTCTCATGAATATTTCTTATATTGATTACCTTGGATTCCACTAGTTTCATGTTTTTGACCTCCTGTCTAAATAAGCAAGATTAATTTAGTAAGTGTATTTTCTGTAAGTAATTTTAATATCGGTTATTTTCCAATAAAAATGGACAGACATATGTGACTAAATTGGGCCAAAAAATGAAACTATTACAGAAAAGCTTTCTATTTCTCATCCAATTGCCTAATATTACAAAAAATTATTCGCCCAGGATAAACATTAATTCCGCTTCGGCCGCGACCTGATTATCAACTTTCGATACCGCTTTAACTTTACCTACGCTACCTTTAACCCGAATAACATCAACCTCAATAATCAGCTGATCGCCCGGCACCACGGTTTTACGAAAGCGGGCATTATCAATTCCGGTAAAATACGGGATTTTCCCTTTGTGTTCTTCTTTGGACAGCATCATAATCCCGGCAGCTTGGGCCATGGATTCTATAACCAGAACACCCGGCATTACAGGTTTCGCAGGGAAATGGCCGTTGAAAAATTCTTCATTGGCAGTTACATTTTTTAAAGCAATGATTTTTTGATTTGGGATAAGCTCCAAAACTCGATCCACTAACAAAAACGGATACCTATGGGGAAGTAAAGCTTTAATTTCATTAATTTCAATCATTATGAGCCTCCTTGAGCTTTAGCATACTGTCCAGTGGTTCTATTTTGCTGGCAATTGTTCTCGCCAGTTCAATATCAAGGGCGTGACCCGATCTTACCGCCACAATATGCCCAACCAACGGACCCAGTAAATATAAATCACCGATTAAATCAAGTATTTTATGACGAACGATTTCTTCGGGGTAACGCAATTCGTTTCGGTAACCATCATCATCAACCACAATTACAGAATCATAGGCATCACTTAGCGCCAAGCCCTGGCTACGCAAGTAATTGATTTCGTTCATAAAAGCAATGGTCCGCGCCGGAGCAATTTCCGAAACGAAGGTATCTTCCCTCAAGGAATAATGATAATACTGAGTTCCGGTGACCTTATGGTCCGAAGTAAAAGTGAAACTGATTTGAAAGTCTTCTGCAGGTAAGGCTATCAAAGTTGATTTAAGAGGTTCGCCTTCTTTGCAAACTGTTCCCTCCACCCAAAATGGTTCCCGGATATAAGTATAATGCCGGGGCTCATCCTGTGTTATTATTCCCGCTTTCAATATCTTTTCACAAAAAAAGCGGCCACTACAATCGCCACGTGGCAATTCTTCTTTATCAATTTCAATAAGGGCATTATCAATTCCCAGTCCATGAAAGGCAGCCATTAAATGTTCAATCGTTGAAATACGCCAACCATCTCTCCCAATCGCAACACATTTTTTCGTATCGATGACCGAATGAATATTGGCTTTTACCTTTGGTTTACCAGGCAAATCAATCCTACTGAAATAGATACCGGTATTAACCGGTTGGGGAAGAATGCGCATCTTGGCCATAGCCCCAGTATGAAGTCCCTGCCCGCATATTTCTATTTCAGCAGCTATGGTTTGTTGGGGTTTCATCAGATTCCTCCATCATGAAATTGGTTATCAAAGAATATTAAAATTTATTCCCAAACCATTTCGTCCTTAATTTAAATTCATTCCTTTATTTAAACAAATTAAACGAAAACACCGTGTTTCAGAATTATGAAACAACTTATAAAATTATAAGCCAGCATCAAATAGATGTCAACCCTGCTTAGCGTTTTAACAAATTATGATACTTCTTTCCAATCTCTGAGCAAGGAGACTCCAAAACTTTTTCCGGCAATCCTTCTTCAACAACTCTTCCTTGATCCATAAAAACGATTCTATCCGCTGCCCTCCTGGCAAAAAACAACTCATGCGTAACGATAATCATTGTCGTTTTCCCTTCCCTCACCAATTCTTCCATGACATCAATTACTTCGCCCACTAAAATCGGATCCAGCGAAGCAGTGGGTTCATCCCAAAGCATAATTTCAGGCTCCAGTGCCAAGGCCCGGGCAATTCCCACCCTTTGCTGTTCCCCGCCGCTTAATTCCCAAGGGTGATCGGTTAATTTATTCCCGAGACCCACTCTCGAAAGAGCAGCTTTTGCCCGAAAATTGGCCTCTTGAGCATCTATATTATGCAAACGAAGGGCAAAAGCAACATTATCAAGGGCAGTTAGCCGATTAATTAAATTGAAATGTTGAAATACAAAGCCAATCTTCCGTCGGACTTTTAACAATTCCGGGAATGCCAGCGAAGTGATGGCTTCCCCGCTTAAACAGATAGCACCGCTATCCGGTTCAGTTAAACGGTTAATACAGCGTATCAGGGTTGATTTGCCGCAACCACTGGGCCCCATGATAACAACTGTTTCGCCTCTTTTTACTACTAGTTCCACTCCATTTAGAGCTTTTTTATGACCATAACTTTTGGTGAGTCCGGATATTGTTAGCATATAATGCATCCTTCTCTAAGTTAATATCAAAAGATTCGATAAGATATTCACTTCTTACTTCATCACCATTTTCCAGCGGTTTAAAATCTGTAGAGTCCCGGGACGCCCTGCCGGTATTACAATTTCACGCATAATCGTTTTAAATGGCAAACCTAAGGATAATCCGGCCAGCACTTCATCTTTGCAGATAGGGTTGATCTTCTCTGCAATCAATGAGATTAAAACACCCAATATTCCTCCGATTAAAGCAATAATCCAAAAATTGAGATAGGGAATCCTGGCCCCTGATAATAAAAATGTAATACTTAACCAAACACCCCCGATGAATATCGCATAAATATTGGCAGGAGACATCACCCGCATCAATAATGGATAAATTCTGTCTAATACAGGAACCCGGAAAGACAGCTTTTTAGGCAAAATGGAAAATTGGGTCATTTTAAACATTGAAATAATTAATGATTGATCCAATATAAATGTCAATACCCATAGAATCATAATAACCAAGGCCGCAATGGTTGAACGCACTTCAGCTAAAATCTTAAATAATTCACCTCGAATATCGGGCTGAACTGTACCGACAGGCAACGAAAAAACAGTCGCGCCGTCACTTTGAAGGACATTTTTAACAACCCCATCAGCCATAGCATGATCAACATTTGCACTGGTAAAAACCTGCAGTCTTTCACCTGCCTTTGAACTACCGCCGGCATATTGATCGATTAAGTTTATCGAATGGCCAATCTCTTCATCCATCAATCGAGGTAATGACTCTTTGGCTTTTTCCAATTCCGCGATGAGCGATGACAAATCGATTTTATCGGAACCAAACAAACGATCGGAAATTATATTTAAACCCGACTTCACGGTAACCATATCAAATGACGTCAGCCGGGCGAGTACCAAATCGGTTGATTGAATCAGGCCTATTAAATCCCGGTAATTTTTGCTGCCTGGCGTAAAGGTTGAGCCAAAATTATCCGCTTGAATTGCAAATTCTTTAGCCTTATTCCGCCAAGACAACAGCACTGCAACCAAGGGGTTAAACCGGTTCACAAAATCATCCAGCCGTTGAATGCGTGTCCGCAAAGCCGATTGTACAATTCCGAGCTGAGAATCAAGTAAATGCATTTTATCAGCAATACCACCGGTTTGGCCCACAGCATTTTGCAGCAACGAACTTCCCCCTGCTACAAGTTGAATATTCTGTATGCCAACCAAAGCCTGATTAAAACGATTTTCCAAAATCTGAACCCGGCCAAAAGTTTTAGCGAGATAATCCAAATCATCACCGACTCCATCAACCAACGTCACCATTTTAGTCAAGCTTTCCCGGTTCGCTTTTCCGGATAGATTATTAACGCTTGAAGAGACCGTGGCCAATGCTCCACGTACTTCCGCCAATTTTCGATATGTTTTCTCGATTCCACTTACAGTTAAGCCGGCTCCTCCGGTGGAATTATTAAAATCATTAATGGCCGAGTTGATTTTTGTTAAAAGATTGACTCCTTGATCCATCGCATAAACGATTTGACCTTTACGATCGGACACTTCAATCAATGCAGCGGGTGATCCCACCTTATCTCCCGGTAATAGCCTAAAGGCGTTATTATCCTTTACAAACCCGGCATCTCCTTGAATAATAAGACCACCAATGCCGGAAGCATCCTTGGCATTCACCTTAACGACTACATTCAGTGGTTGCAATAAAGAACCGGGCTTAATGTTTTGAGTGTTTTGACCATTTAAAACCAACAAATCCCCAACTTCAATTTGAGAACCTGGGTAAGGATTGACTTTCACCCGTGAGGTATAGGCAAGTAAAAATCGTTTAACCTCAAGCAAAGTATCCATCATATATTGGCTATCATCACTACCACTGGCTAAAGTGATATCTTGAGCTGTACGAACCCCATTAACTCCAAGCAAGGATTGGGAAAATTTTTTACCCATTCCCAATAACTCTTGGGGTTTATAAGATGAACCCAATCGAACTTCAAGAATCTGGTAACGCTGCAATATCTGTTTCACTTGATTCGAAACTGATTTAGTAGTGTGAATATCTTTCATAATAACCCCAATACTATTTCCATCCTTAAAGGTAAACAAAACCCCGGGGATTTTCTCAATCTCATTTGAAAGTCGTTTAAATACACCACCGGGAACACTGGTAACATTAAGCCTTGGTTCAGTCATTACCGAAAAACCGCCATTTCCGGGCAGATTGTCGAAATAGTATCCAAGACTATTGTAAACCTCCTTTGTCTTATATTGAGACGGCAGTGTTAAAAAAAAGGAGGCCTTACCCACAATACTCATACCAGTTTTCAATTTTGCTCCTGGGAAGTGTTCAGCAATAGTTTCCCGGATTTGCCGCACCATTGCTCCTTTTAACTCTTCTTTGGTTTGAAACAGCAAGTCATACTCACCAAAATTACCCATAATTCCGGTGACTGCCTGGGCAAAATATTTATCAGTGGCCATTGCAAACCCCATCGCAAACAGGCTTGAGCCAATAATACTGACCACGAGCAACAGCAATATATCCTTCGTAAAAGTATCTTTTTTCAGCCACGACAACATATGACTCCTCCATTAGCTGGATTATAACATAATAAACGGGTAAAACAACGATAAATTTCGCATTAAGCTGGTAAAATGTATGGAAATACCGGTAAATTGAGGACATCTCCCTTAGACAAACCCACTTTATATATAGTATACTGATCGAGTAAGCATCCATTGAACAACCAGAGGAGGAAGAGAAGTTGGATTATCAACATTTTCATCGTCTTATCGAAAATGGAGAATCAGCCTATTGTATCTTTATGTTGGAAAGCAAGGCCCTTAGTGGATCCATACCGGACGATGCGGAACTCGCTAAATCAATTGTTGCTTTAGCCAACAACGAAACAGCGATTAATTATATGATGATTGGAGTCTCCAGCGAAGGCGAATATCAAACCGTCACCAACCATAATTTAACCAATGAAAACCTGCAGCAATTTTGTAGAGAAACCATTTTCCCGACTCCTACAGTCTCGTTGAACTGGTATACCTGGGATGAGGCAGATAACCAGCTCCTAAACGATAAGACTTTCGTAGTCATTGAAGTTGAATCTCAAGCCAAGCAATGCTTTCGATTGAATCAGGAATTTTATAATCCCGCTAAAAACTGTAATTTCAAAAAAGGGGAGGTCTGGGTCCGTCATAACAAAAATACCGATTTTGCTTCTCCGGAAGAAATCCGAAAGCTATTCGCAAAAAAACGTATTGAGTCCAAGACCCATCAAATTAATTATTTAAATTTTCCTTATGCGACCATTCTACCTTACATTTTAGACGAACTGGAAGGATTAGCCAGTGCAGTTGGGGGGAAGGTGTATGGTGAGATAAATCCATTTATTGTTAGAGGAGTCCCATCTCTCTTTTATCATATTATGATACCGGTTAATGGCAAACCATTGTTATTACGGATTGTCCCTGTTGATAAATGCATCGAAAAGGCCCAGCTTGCAGCTTTACATAATGCTTATCTTACATTTGAACACGGAATCCTCCTCATTTCACTGGGAGATGTAACAGAAACCGCCCTTCAAAATTCTGATATTCAACGGAAAGACTCTTGGGGTTGGCTTTGTACGCATCCCTATATGCACGCCGGCCTGAAGGAGCATAATTTGAATATCCCCTTGTCGGAGGATATAAAGCCGATTGTTGGAGAACCCCCTTCGCTATCTTTCGTTTTTCCAAATATCGCGAACAACCAAACTTTATCTGTTTGTTGGAACAATTTAATGTCGGCTATACAAATGCAGGATGATTTCATTCAAACAATCGTAAACAGCCGCGACCGAATCAATATCATAGCACTGTCCCATTTACAAGAAGGTTGCCCAATCCCAACCAACAAAACCTTCAAACCTAAAAACTTGTTAGGAAATGAAATGTGGGCGCCGAAAAAATATGGAAACATACTTCTCAATCGCAGGCCGGAGATTTGCAATGCTCTTAAATATCTCGTTGAAAAGATGATTGAGTAATTGAAAATTCTTTCTTCGATATAGTTCACCCCTTTGTTTTCATATGAAAACAAAGGGGTGAACTATACATTAGGCGTTTCGTTGGGGTGATTAGATCTGAGTTTATTTTAATGATAACTTTGTAATATTTCAACGAATGTAAACAATACATGTTCTATCTTTTAAATACTCTCCTGGGAATCAATAATTTTTGGCCCACTGCAATGTTTTCGGTATCCGCAATTGAGTTTGCTTTGATAACAGTCTCCATTGTAGTCTGATAACGGCGGGCAATTTTCCAAAGAGTATCATCGCTTTGGACTACATAAAAAAGCATACTAGGCCGGGTTGATTCATCCATTGGAATAACACTCGCACAATCCTGCATAACAAAAACTACTCGCGGAGTCCTAGCTAACATAAGGATTTTTAAAGTACCCATTATTTTCAATCGCCGCTCATCAAGAGCTTCAACTCTTAGGGACTCTACATGGATATCCGACTGTAACAGCGTTCCTGGTTGCAAAGTTGGAAAATCTATCACTCCACTAACCGGAATACTATTCTCAGTGTTCCCATCGAAATTGGCAATTTGAATGCCCGTTCCTCTAGACCCATCCGATATATAGATAAGCTGCAAATTAAGAGTTCCTTCAACTAATGCTTTGCCGTCTGCTGCTTCAACCGAAACATCTACTGGTGTTCCTGTACATATTAAAATTCTTTCAATCCCAAGCAGACCGCCCGGCAACTCGATTTCTTGTTCTATCGATATCTCGCCGTTTTCATTTCCATTATATTCATCAATATTTAAGGAATATTTCTGGCAATCAAGAATTTCTCCCTCATCGGGAACTGCATCGACTACTAATTCTTTCTGGTATACCCTGGAGACTCCCGCTTCCAAGTCTAAATCCATTAAACATTGCAATTCATGAGGGGTACGCGGATCGATAAAACCATTCCGTGTATTCACCTTTAGCAATGTCAAAAGTTCTTCAGAATTCCCTTCATCTAAATCCAGATAAGTTTCAAATGGTATTCCGAGTCCCGATTGACTATCCCATTCATTTGCGAAAATTTCAGTCGGATTGCCTTCATCGTCACTACCGACATATATTAAATTCACATCGATAAATCCCCTAACAAACAAACGGCCGCGACTTAATTCATGGCTGACATTTACAGGTCGAGTCGAAACTTTTAAAATTCTTGCAACCCCAGGTTTATGCGATGGAAGCAATAAATTTCCATGAATGGGGATGGTCACTTTTTTAGGTGACAAAAACTCTTCCACCGTTAATCTTTCTTTAGCAAGATTTAACTTCCTAGCGGCTTCAACGCTAATATCACTGACAAATTCGGCTAAACTTTGGGAAGTTGATCCTACAATAATTTGTAATGTTCCCTTAAAAGCTATTTGGGATGCACTCTCTCTTTCAAAGCCTCCACGAACAGGTTTTACTTCAACTTGAACGATCATACCGGGCCGAACGCCAGCTACACTAATACGCTCCTCATAATTAATTCCTGCTTCACCATACCAGCTAGCTCCATATTCCTGAGGCAGACTTTTTCCCTCAATATCTTCGTTTCCCGTTTCGAGTTCCTCATCCATCCGTTGCTTTTTGAAGTACCTTTCCGGTAACTCGGCTAAAAAAAGCACTTGTGGATATACTTTACCTGCAACTATTATGAAATCTTCATGAACTGTCACCGAACTCGGGCCAGTCTGAAAATCGCCGCCAATAATGGTCCCAAGCTTCGGTAAGTTTTCAGGTAATTGCAATTGAGCCTCAATCGAGGTCTGCCAGTTCAAATCCCCCAAAAAAACCGGGTATTTTAATTGATCATATTGACACATAATCGCCATTTCATGGTTTCTCCTTTCTTATGTAAAAGCACCTGATATTAAAAATGGATTCATTTTCTCTATGTGGAAAGCACGCTTAAATCACCACCTTCCGACCGTCCATGGGGAAGGAGAAACGATCGATTCATCGTTAGGGACCTCTTCATTGGAAAACTCAAAGATTCTTGGTCGTTATCTAATTTATATTGTATGGAGTTTAGAAATATACGGGTTGATTATGTTTTTGAAGAATTTTGTTCAACCGAAGAAAAATCTGATTCTAAAAAAGGTTTCAAGGGAACAATGTCAAATATTTCATAATCTTCTGGACCATCTTAACCAAAATATCGGTACACCAACTAAAGGATGAAAAAACGGGTATGACCTGGGTTTATACATTAATTAGTGTAAGTGTCGTCAGTGCTATTTCGTTGATTGCTGTCTTTTTTTTAACCCTCAGCGAAGATAGAATTCATAAACTTTTACTTACCATGGTCAGTTTTGCCGCGGGTGCTCTTTTGGGAGATGCCTTTATTCATTTGCTACCAGAATCGTATGAAAAACTAGGCCATGGGTTAAATGCATCATTATTAGTCTTAGCTGGAATCCTGTTCTTTTTTATTCTGGAAAAATTTATTCATTGGCGTCATTGCCATAACACAAATTTCAAAGAACATGCCCATCCCATGGTTCTGGTAAACCTTATCGGTGATGGAGTTCATAATTTAATTGTCGGAATGTTGATTGCGGTTAGCTTCATCATAAGCTTACCTCTTGGCATTACAACTACATTGGCAGTGATATTGCATGAGATACCTCATGAGATCGGTAACTTTGGCGTACTTGTTCATGGCGGATTATCAGTAAAAAAAGCCTTATTGTATAATTTCCTTACTGCACTTACTGCAGTCCTCGGCGCCATTGTAGCATTGGCCCTGGGACCTGTTATTAAGGGATTCACCTTAACTCTTTTGCCGATCACTGCTGGTGGCTTCATTTATATTGCCGGTTCCGACCTCATTCCCGAACTCAAACATGACATAAAAATATCCCATTCCATATATCAATTTTGTTCTTTAATTTCAGGTATCCTTGTTATGTCGCTTCTAATGCTGTTGGAGTAATAACATGGAATGAAAAAACAAAAAGGTGACTATCTCAAAAGTGAATTTGTAGACTGCCACCTTTTTGCTTTTTCATTTTAGGGTTAGAATTTCTCTGGAATCTCTTAGCAATTCTTTCCTCAGCTCATTGCTTTTTTCTCGAATCCTCTTCCTTCATAGTGGGAACTTCCCAAATCTTAATATCAACCCGACGGTTCTGCCACCAAGAAGATTCATCGTGTCCCGTGGCTGATGGAAATTCTTTTCCATAAGCATAAATCGTTATTTTCTGTGGGTCGATACCCTGGGCGGTAAGAAACCCCTTGACAGCATTCGCTCTCTTTTCTGATAATTCCAAATTATAATTGATGCCGCCTCTTTCGTCGGTATGCCCGCCCAAGATAATAAAAAATTGAGGATAGGTTTTAAGAACGGCCAGATCTGCATTTAAACTGGAAACTTGGGTCGAACGAATTTCAAATTTATCGGTATCGAAATAAATCGCCTTTAATTTCTTATTAAGGTTGTCCAAAACCGGCGTGAAACTTTCTACCGTAAATCCATCGGCCAGGAATGCTTTTTGACCCGAAGGATTGGTAACCTCAACATTATATTTCCCTTCAGGTTGACTGTTAATATCGAAGAAACAAGTAATTTGATGATTATCTTCAACCTTTATATTAAGACCAGGCAAGTCATCCTGTCCGTTACGACTGAGTTTAACGATACAGCTCGAATCAAAACCTTTTCCTTCGATGCAAGTTAAAATCATACCGTTATTAAACCCTCGGTTGGGAATTATATTCGTAATGATTGGTTTTGTAACATCAACAACAGGTTGTGGTGCTGGTCCTGTGATGGAGAAGCCATTGATGAGGACTCCCGACTTTCCATCATTGTTGACGACTTTCACATTATATACCCCCGGATCAGCCTGATTTAAATTTACTTCGCAACTAATCTGGGCTTCCGAAGCAACTTTGACCTTGGTCGCTCCAATATCCATTTGCCTACTGGAAAGCACCACAAAAACCCCGGTTCGAAATGCCGCTCCTTTAATTGTTAAGCTAACGGTTCCACTATTGCCGCTTTGGTCAGGAGTTACCGCTTTTACGATAGGAGAAGGTAATCCTACGGTAAAACCCGCAATTAGTTTTGCCGAACGAATTTTCTTATTGGTAACAACGAGGTCCCATTTTCCCAAAGGCTTATCTTTTAAATCAAAGATGCAATTAATTTTTTGCGGTGAAACAAAAGTGACATTCTTAGCTACTACATTGGTTTCTCCGGATCTGCTTAACTTTACCACGGCATCTTTGGCAAATTTATCACCTTGAATTGTCACCTCAATTTCGCCTATATTCGAAGCGGTATTGGGAGTTACCGATTGAATAACCGGGGTCGGGGTTATGAAAAAAAACAAGAGCGCAGCCATCACAACTGCCAGACCTTTCACATCCATGAGTCATCCCTCCAACTTTTTATTTTCTAATCTCTCAATGATGTCTCCAGAATAAACTCGTGATATTTTACCGTTCAATTCACGAACAAGAAGACTACCGTCAGATTCCAAATCCAAAGCTTCTCCTTCTAAAATACGTCCGGGACCCATATTGACTTTTACTTTTTTCCCTAAGGTTGCCGAATGAATTTTGGTATATTCTATAGTCGCGTCCGCAATTCCGGATGGGGGCAACTGGTTGTATGCGGTTTCCAACTCTTTTAAAAATTCCTGTAAAATCAAGCGACGCGAACAATCTTCACCGAGAATGATTTTTAAAGAGGTAGCGATTCCAGCTAACTCTTCCGGGAAATCTTCCTTCGTGTGATTGACGTTAACCCCTACTCCTAAAATCAAATAATGAACCATATCGATTTCACCGTTTAATTCGGCGAGTATTCCCACAAGTTTTCGACCCTGATACATTACATCATTAGGCCATTTAATTTGGACTTGAATCCCAGTGACCTGAAAAATGGTTTTCGCCATACTGACAGCAGTAAGAAGCATAATCCCGGCCAAAGCCGACATACTAATTTGAGGACGCAAAATTAGGCTAAACCATAGTCCCAGGCCAGGTGCTGAAGACCAACTTCTCCCCATCCGGCCCCGGCCCCCAGTCTGCTTCTCAGCAATTACCAGAGTACCCTCGGGGGCATTTTGCTGTCCCGCCAATGTCTTAGCCCATTTGTTGGTCGAATCGATCTCTGCCTGTTCGTAAATAATCTGACCAAATTTTGTGGTTTGCAGACCATCTTTAATTTCAAGCGGGTGTAATAACACCGTCGGGCTCAAAAGCCGGTATCCTTTCCGTGGTGCAGCTTCAATTTCGTATCCAATCTCCTTAAGCCGGACCAAATATTTCCAGATAGCAGCCCGGCTTATCCCTAAGTTTTGGGCTAATAATTCACCGGAAACATATTGCCCCTGATGAACCTTTAAAATCTTCAGTACCTGTTCCAACATTTTTTGGACCCCTATCAAAGTATAACCATACTACTTTTAAAGAGTCAACCCAATATTTACAGAAACTGAGAAAGCAGGGATTTTTCCATTCAGCAAGAAACAATATCTAAAAGAGGACAAATAAACAAGAAAACCATATTCGAGGTGGACAAAATGAGAAATTGGCTACAGCATAAAAATTTTCTTCGTAAAAGTTTCCTTAGGCGCTTTATAATTTTAACCTTATTCATGGCTTTAGTTTTTTCGGGGTTAATGAAAACGGTTACTGCAGCAAATCTAAGCATTAACGACTCTTCAATTATTGCTGATATTGCAGAACAAAGTTCACCTGCTGTTGTTTGGATTATTACAACCTACGTAACCCAAGAATCTCCACGTTTATTTTTCGGTCCACCCCCTAAAAAGGAATACCAATCCCAGGGAAGCGGTTTTTTCTTCAATGACAGCGGTTCCATCTTAACAAACGCTCATGTTGTGGCCGGCGCCAAATCAATTGAGGTTATTCTTAAAGATCAAAAAGAACCGCTCAGCGCCACACTGGTGGGTATCGACACTGATTTGGATGTAGCCGTTCTAAAAGTAAACTCCCAAAACCAAACCCCTTATCTGAATCTGGGTGATTCCGATAAATCCCGTATCGGTGATTGGGTTATTGCGATTGGGAACCCCTTTGGGCTCGATCATACCGTTACCGTGGGGATTATTAGCGCCAAAGGCCGCCCATTGACGGCCGGTGAAGGCGCCAATGATTCACAATCCTATCAAAACATGATTCAAACCGATGCCGCAATCAATCCCGGAAATAGCGGCGGTCCCCTTTTAGACCTCCAAGGCGAAATCATTGGTATCAATACGGCAGTAAGCGCCAATGGCCAGGGTCTCGGATTCGCAATCCCGATTAATTCTGTAAAAAGTATTCTGCAAGAATTGGTCAGTACCGGAAAAGTCAGCCGGCCGTGGCTCGGCGCCTACTTCATCGATTTAAAAATGTTTAATGCCAAATTCAAATCCAAATTACGTCTTTCTGAGTACAGTGACGGAGTTTTGATTGGTCCGGTTCGTAACTCGCCGGCCGCCCGAGCCGGATTGCAAGACTACGACCTGATTATTGAGTTTAATCATCAGAACATATCCGATTCTAACGAATTAATCAGTGCTATCAACAAACAAAAACCTGGCAATACGGTGAATTTGACAGTGATAAGAAGCGGAAGAAGATTTAGTGTTGATGTGGTTCTAGATGAGAAACCGCAAGGGAAGTAAAAGTTAACATTCCCTGCAAATCTCGAATTCAACAGCATCGATTAAGCCTCCGGCAGGCGGTTGTGGTTTCCTAACCCTGACGATGATTTTTTGGACTCCGTACCTGCCGGCGACTTGTTCACAAATTGCCTGAGTCAGCCCTTCAATTAAATCGAAGGACTGCTTCTCAACCACATCTTGAACGGTTTCATAAACACTTACATAATTAATGGCCTTATCTAAATTGTCCTTATGGGCGGCCTCGGTAAAATCCGCCCATAATTCAACATCAACCTCAATCCTTTGACCAAATTCTTTTTCAAAAGAATAGACTCCATGATGACCGTAAAACACCATATTTTTCAAACTTAGTTTGCAGCTGTCCATATTCCGACACCTCGAAAGTTTAAACACTCGGATTTGCTATATTCGGGTTCATCAGGCCGTAATAAAAAGCCAGAACCGCAACGAAAAGCACAATAATAAACAAAATCATTCGTGCCAAAAACTTAGTCTTTTCATCACTTACCTTCAAGGCATAAGCTGTCAAAAAACCTCCGCCAAGGCCTCCAAGATGAGCAAAGTTATCAATTCCCGGCATTGAAAAGCCAATTACGATATTCATTAGCAAAGTAATCCAAACATTATAGCCAAAATACTTTTTAAATATCTTTGGCCGCTCAACTCCGTAATAAACCAAGGCTCCCAACAATCCAAAAATAGCTCCCGAGGCTCCGACAGCCGGATTAGAAGAGAAAATAAAACTGGCAATGCTGCCGTAAATTCCGGCAAGGAAGTAAATTGCCGCATACTTGGCATGTCCGAAGATCCGTTCTACAATATTGCCAACCACAAATAGCGAATAGCAGTTCACCAATAAATGCAGCCAGTTGCCATGTAAAAAAATTGGTGAAATCAGCCGCCAATATTGCCCGGTAATTATCAATGCGTTATCTTTGGCACCGAAATCCACTAACATCGATTCATATTGTCTGCCCTGCATCATCGCGTAAAAGTTAAAAAATACAAATACCGCAATATTGATCCCGATTAAAGCATACGTCAAAGCAGGTTTTGTTACTTTAACATCGATTGTATATTCTTGCCTTCGTAAAGCCAGGAGCCTACTAATATCCGGCAATACTTCATAATCCGGATTGATCTCATCAAATTGCGTTTTCAATAACTTTTCAAGCCCATCGGTGTTGATCGATGACTTTGATTGCCTGGTAACGGTCCTGGTTGATAAATCTACGATAAAACAGGAAAAATAACACTTTGCGAATTCAGGATTGGCCAAACCATCTTCAATGGCTGAAATTATTTCCTCCGCGGGCGTCTGGTCAAACACTAAAACCTCAACCATATGCATCAATTGGTTGGAGTTCATGTTAATCAACGATTGATAGTCAGCCTTTAGCTTTGTTCTCACTGTCTGGGGATCAAATATATCGCCATCAATCAATTGTACCAAAAAGTATGTATCATGGTGGTATTTTTGCAGGAACAAAAGTTCCTGAGGTATTGCCGGTCCTACCGACTGGACCGGCTCATAATCCCTCTGGAGGATTAAATTGGTATAAACCGTATTTAAATATGGATGCTTCATGAATACCTCCACTATTAAAAAAACAAAGGGAAGCGGTAGCAAGAGTATATTTTTCTCTCACTTCGTTTCCCTCTCTATCGGTAATTGAATTAAGCCTCGGTTACAGTTGTGGGTTCTTCCCCCTGCGGCGCTTCACCAAGCAAAGCTAAAAATTCATTGCCTTCGATCGTTTCTTTCTCCAGTAATGTTTTGGCTATCGCATCCAGCATATCACGGTGTTCGTCAATGATCGTTTTTGATTTTACGAAAGAAGAATCCATGATTTGTTTAATTTCTCTGTCAATTGCAGCAGCGATTTCTTCACTGTAATTTTTTTCACGGGTAAAGTCCCGACCCAAAAAGACCTGTTCCTCCTGGCCATGACCAAAAGTCATATACCCAAGCTCGTCACTCATTCCATATTCGGTAACCATCTTGCGGACTGTCTTGGTAGCCCGTTCCAAATCGTTTCGGGCTCCGGTACTGATTTCATTGAGGGCGATAACCTCAGCAGCCCTTCCACCCAAGGCGAAAACGACATTCTCCAATAGTTCAGTCCGGGTATTGTAATGCTTATCTTCCAAAGGTAATGCCAAAGTATAACCACCGGCAGCACCACGCGGAATAATTGATATTTTGTGAATCGGATCCACTGTGGGCAAATAATGTCCAACCAAGGCATGCCCAGCCTCATGATACGCGGTTAGTTCTCTCTCTTTGGTACTCATAATTTTACTCTTTTTCTCCGGCCCGGCGATAACTCTTTCAATAGCATCCTCGCACTCATCCATCGAGATCTTTTTCTTATTTCTACGGGCTGCAAGAAGGGCCGCTTCATTGAGCACATTGGCCAGATCTGCTCCGGTAAACATGGGGGTTTGTCTGGCAAGCACCTTGAGATCAATATCTTGCGCCAAAGGTTTTCCTTTGGAGTGTACTTTTAAAATATCTTCACGGCCTTTAATATCCGGTATATCCAAGGTAACCTGACGATCAAAGCGCCCGGGCCTTAACAACGCCGGATCAAGGACATCAGGACGATTGGTGGCCGCTAACAATATAATACCCGAATTCGGTTCAAATCCGTCCATTTCAACGAGGAGTTGATTCAAGGTCTGTTCCCGTTCATCGTGTCCGCCACCCAAACCGGCCCCTCTTTGACGACCGACCGCATCAATTTCATCCACGAAAACGATACAAGGAGCATTCTTTTTTGCCTGATCAAATAAATCACGAACCCTTGATGCCCCGACCCCCACAAACATCTCGACAAAGTCGGAACCACTGATACTGAAGAAAGGAACTCCGGCTTCACCGGCTACCGCTTTGGCCAGTAGAGTTTTCCCTGTACCCGGCGCCCCGATCAACAAAACTCCTTTGGGAATTTTAGCCCCTAGTTCAGTAAACCGCCTGGGCTGTCTTAAAAAGTCCACAATTTCAACCAACTCTTCTTTAGCCTCATCTGCACCGGCCACATCATCGAAAAGAGTCTTTGACTTGTCCTCTGTATGAAGCCTGGCTCTGCTTTTTCCAAAAGATAGCGCCTTATTGCCGCTGTTTTGCATCTGGTTAAGCAAGAAAAACCAGAAAATTACGAATAAAACAATAAAACCTAGATTTGGCAAGATAATAGCCCACCAGCCGTTGCCGGTATTGGAGAAAGAAATCTTAACACCTTTCTCCCGGAGCTTATCATAATAAATTTCGGGATGGTTGGCCGGGCCATCGGTCCGGTATTTTTTATTCGTATCCCGTTGTTTACCCTGAATGGTGCCGTCGTTATTGTTGACAACCGCGTCAATTATCTTACCAGTTTCAGCCTTTCGCATGAACTGTTCAAAACTTATTTGTTCGGGCTGTTTCTGGGGATTCATATAATTAACTACTAATAAAAGGGTAATGATCGCAACTGCAAAATAAATAAAAATTTCTCGAGCAACTTTAAACAAGAATAGGCCTCCCTCCGGCAAAAACAGCGGTTTTTGCCATGTTAAATATTATACCATAGTAAATATATGAATACAATCAATCTTATTTAAGAAACCACAACCTTAAACCACCAGATCGGATCACTCCGATGTTCCACCTTAAACCTTTCACTTAACCGGTAACCAACCACCCAAACGATTCTGTCATCGGACGTCACCAACAGGGGTACACGCTTCCGCTGGGAACGGGGCAATTTGATATTGATAAAAAAATCATGCAACTTCTGCGACCCTGGACTACCAAGCGGCCAAAACACATCACCCGGCTTCCAAAAACGAATTTTCAAGGGCAAATTTAATTTGTCAGCAGCCACAAAAACTTGATCATTGGGAACATGGTGCCAATCCTCCGGGGGAGAGGCCGCTTCAATATGAATCTGCAAATTAAGAGCTGGAATTATATTATGACCCGGAGTTGTTAATGAAAAGGACTGAGATAATTGTGTGCCCGCCGCTCTTTCCTGGGATTCAGCAAAAAGAAGATTCTTCCCCTGGACATAAACCCTAATCCCCTTAAAAATATGCATCGTCTTAAAATGATATTTTTCTTCATTGATCTTTTGCAGTAAATGCTCCAAAGTAGCATTTTCTAAATGATAGTTTATTTTAATATGAAGCACCAGTTGTTTCAATATATAGTACTGTATATAAAATGGCTGTTTTAAAAACTCCTCCAGCTTTAAACCCAATTTGGCGTCCTCTGAAGCTATCAATAATTCCGGCAAAAGCCGGTTTACCATTTCGGTCATAAAATCCCGCTGCGCCTTGGCTAACCTGGAAAGCCGGATAATGCTTTCCTTAATACGGGAATTGTAGGATTCTTCAAGCAATGGTAATAACTGCAAACGAATTTTATTTCGCTGATAAACCACTTCTTGGTTTGTAGAATCTTCTATCCAAAAGAGCTTATGATAACCGGCATATTCTTGGATTTCTTTCCGCGTCACCTCAAGAAGAGGTCTAATATAATAACCATCTCGAGCAATGGGTATCCCAGCAAGCCCATCAATTCCTGTCCCTCGGATAATTCGATATAAGATGGTCTCCACCTGATCGTCAAGATGATGACCTAAAGCAACCTTATCGGCTCCAACCTGCTCCTTGAATTCCCTAAAAATCCGGTAACGCTCTTCTCTTGCCAACAACTCCAAGGAATCCGGCTTGGCTTTGAGCTTACCGGGAATATCAATTTTCACTTTATGAGTTTTAATACCCCACTCTTTGCCGATCTTTTCCAGCAAATGCTCTTCCTGAATGTTTTCAAACGGGCGTAAAGAATGGTTTATATAAAGTGCCCATATATCAAGTTTATACTCCGTCAGATTCCATAAAAGATGGAGTAAAGTTAACGAATCGATTCCGCCCGAAAAACCTACAACAACCCGATCCCCCACGGAAAGCAATTGATTTTTACGGATAGTATTCTTTATTTTTTCAAGCATCAACCCACCCCGGAATCAAGTTCGCCTAAAGTAGTAAATTCCCTTTTTGTCTCCAAAAAAATTTAAAATTTTTCTGCTTAAACGAGATATTTATTTTATAGTTCCCTTGAAAAAACAAAGAATCCTTTAACTTTGTTCTTATAGTGTGGTAAAATTGTTTATAACTTTAGACTGTTTCAAAATTCAGGTTGTAAAATTAATTTCACACCATAATAGATGGAGATGAGTCCATGTCATTGTACCGAACCGAATTCAACAAGACCATTGTCCGCCTAAAACTTATCCGGGATGAACTCTTAGAAAAAGGTTTCGAGGAAACCGCCCAGAATTTATCCCAAGTTCTAACGCTCCTAAACCAAACGGACAATAGTTATATTCAGGAACTCGCCAAACACAAAGCCAATCCTGTCACTCAAACAAAAAGCCAGCCTTATTAACCTAAGGCGGCTTGAAGTTAAGTTCAATTTTTATGTGTAGCCATGCTTTTCCCCTTGTTTAAATTGTAAAAGTCCCGTCCATAACTTGCAATACAATAACCGTCATATCATCCATGGGAATCCCCCCTTGATTAATATTTGCCAGGTTCAACAAATATTCCCCTAAAACTTCCGGACTGGCGACCTCAACTTGTCGAAGAGCCCGAATCATCCAATCCTCTTTATCCGGTTGATTCGGTTTACTATCAGCGACCCCATCGGTAACCATCACTACAAGATCATCCGGCTGTAATTGCACAGAAGTACGTTCTAGATCAATCGAAGCTAAAATACCGGCCGGAAGAGAGGTGGATTGAATACTCCATACTTCCCGGCCTCTTTTCACATAAGTGGCTGCAGCCCCAATTTTTATTAACTCAGCCTGCGCCGTATATAGATCAATAATTGCCAAATCAACGGTTGCAAACGACTCTTCTGGAGAACGCAACAATAATACGGAATTTACCATTTTAACTGCAAAATCACTGCCAACACCCGATTGGAGTAATTTCTCCAAAATTTCAACCGTGGTCTTACTCTCTGCATTAGCCTTACTACCATGGCCCATGCCATCACTTAGAATAGCTACAAAATGTCCATCCTTCAATTGGTGCATGCTTTGGCTGTCTCCGGATAATTGGTTACCATCTTTAGAAAGTTTACAAATAGTCGTTCGAACCTCAAAATTACAGGTCGGAATCAAACAATATGAACAGGTATCTTCCGTTAAAAAACAATTCTTTTCCCAGATGGTATATTCTTTGTCTAGCAATCTGCTGACCATCGCAGCCGCTAAATACTGGCATTCACATTTCTGACCGCAATTATGTTGCTTTATTCGAATCTCGACCCCCTGAGCGTTAGAGGATAAAACGGAAACTTCTTTTGCCATGATTCCGATGCGGTGAAACCCCTGATAAATTTGTCCCTCGATTTCGATTTTTAAATTCGCATCATGGGTTACTTCTTTTGCCAAATCGTTCACAATACCGGATATCCCTTGTAATTGATCGGCGACGAAAATCTTGCTTTCTTGCAATTTCCTTTGCCAAAGTTGGTCACTTTGGCATTTTTCAAATAATTGGTTAATGGTTCCTAGCAATCGAAACTGCTGAAAGCAATTTTTCAATAGCCGCCCTTTTAAGTGTTTAGTGCTCACTTGACCATACAGTTCCGCATAGGCAATAAGGTCAAAAATTTCACGATAAGTCGAGTAAAAATTTTCGCCCCAGCAGACTTGATAACCATTGCAATGCTGACAATTTTTGGTACACACTTGATCGAGGAGTGTATATAAGTCCATTTTCGGATTAACAGGCGCCTCACGGTTCATATCATGAAAGCTTTTGGCTAGCTCCTCAAAAATGCCGGCCAAATTGCTTAATCGTAGGTTGAGCACTTCACGCAATTGTTTCTGTTCTTCAGAACAACTTGAAGTGGAAGCGGATTCGGTATTGGGAAAGAAATTGGCAATTTGCGAAAAATATCGTCGGGGAATTAATACAAAGGAAATCATTCCCACTCCCCATGGCAAATTTTGAATCACAAAAGGATTCCCGTGGACTTGCTCAGTAATCAAACACAACCCGATACAACTTCCCAGGACTGTGCCCCACTTCCGGCAGTTTTTAAACAATCCGCCCAAAAGCCCGGAGACACTATAGATAGCTATCAAACTTACTAAATCTTTTGTATGGATTCCTAAGGCTGTTCCGATAGATATTCCCATTGCCGCCCCAAATCCTCCCCCGCCTACATATGAGGCTATAAGTAGTAAAAGAATAGCTAACACTTTGGTGAGTTCAAAGGATTGAAAAACGAAATCTCTGGTTCCGCCTAAAGCAAGGATCATCATAATGGCTATGGCCGGAAGCGTTAAGCCGGAAAAAGATTTCATTGGGTCATCAAAGAATCTAAAGCCAAGCTGAAATACCAACGCTAAACAAAAGGTCAAAAGGATTTCTATCCAATGATAAATCATCGACTGAGTGGTTTCCCCGAGTACGATAAATTCCGTGGCTTTTAAAATAAACCAAATCAAAAAAACCCAACTTATTTTGAGGCTTGTCCTTTTTTTCAAAAACCACATTTGGCATATTATCATAAGTGCCAGCAACAGAAAACTTTTTTCACAAGCTAGGATTGAATTTCGGACGCTTGCAGTTCCAATAAAAATTCCAAGCAGAATTAAAATCTTAGCCCATAACTTGATTGGGCGTATGCTACTGACCAGTCCCAAGGCAATTCCGGCCGGATACATATCTACCGGAACCAAAAAACGGCTTAACAAAATTGCTAGAAGAATCATGAAGTAACTTCCGGAAAAAGGTTTTTTTAGCCGTCGTTTCTTAATAATCAATACTTTTTCTTGATTATTCAGTGAAAGGCCGCCCGAGACTGAACGTTCAGCCAATACTTGTCCGGCCAATCCACCACCCCTCTGTTTGTCTGTTTGTTCTCGGGGCTAGTATATCACTTAACCCAAAATGGATATGTCGATTCTTTAATTTTGAGGCCAATTATTTTCCTTCCATCTTCTTTAAAATACGGTAGAAAAAAAGATTGACTTCAAAACCGGAAAGTTTTCATAAACAGCAATAACAGCAATATCAAACTTAAAACTCCAAAAAAAGGGTAACATTTAGCTATCAGATCGATAAACCCGACCTGAGCAATTTGAATTCCACCCAAAGTCAGCAATATTACCCAAATACGATAGGGCAATCCCCGTAATACAGTCAGCCGCTTGGCCAGTCCATAAGTATTGGCAAGGAGTGTTGTAAACATTTCGCCCCATAAAATCAATGCATAACTCCAATAAGGAATTGGACCCGCTCTCCGTGCGAGCTCCATCATAGGTAAAGCCTGTTTTCCCAAAAGTGAAAAATGGGATAACAATGCCCATTGCATAAAACCGGCCATTAAACCCAAAATCACACTGCCGACCCAACTGCTTATCTTTAAATGACTCTTGCTTGGATATTCTTGAGCCAAAGCTAATAATACCGGTAAGGCAAGAATAACATTATAAGCCGAAAATTGGAGGGCGGCAAAAAGCCATTGAAAATGAAAAGTTGGCATAACTAATACTGTTTCTTTGGTGAATAAACCGTAAAATGAAATACTGAGTGAACCAAAAATCATCAGCGGAATTACAATTAAATTAGCGGATATTAAACCTGCCATATCGAAAAAAAGAACTCCAACCAGTAAACAAGCAGTTAAAATTTCGCCAACCCAGAAATTTACTCCTATGGAGTCACATAAAGCACCGCTTCCCGCCAACATAACCCCAATGAGTACCATAAAAAAAAGGGATAATAAAAAATCAACAATCGGAGTGAGTGGTTTACCCAATATATAAACAAGAAATTCCTGATAGGATTTGGGTTTTAGCTGATAACCCACTTTGAATATCCTGGCTCCCGCAAACCCCATCAATAAAACAGCGATAACAATTCCTAAGAATCCGTGAATTCCATGGTTTCCGAAGAATTGCAGTATTTCTTGGCCTGAAGCAAAACCTGCTCCAACCACAGTTCCGATAAAAGTTGCACTAATAGCCGGAACCTCTTCCAATACCCGATTACCAGCCTTAAAATCAAAATATTTCACCAGTGCCACCAGTATCTTTTCTTTGGTAATGTCCGCACATTGATGAGGTCGACTCCTTCTACGGTTTGCCTTTGATATCGATACCCAATCCGGCCCCATATCTGTCCCGGTTTCAACGGAGCCGTCGCTTGTTCGTGAAACAAGGTGATTTGGGGTTCAATGAAGCCGGCTTGATTTTTTTTCACAACTGCATTTAAGTCATTTCTTGGATAAAGATTAACAAAAGGAGCGCTACCATTTAAAACCGCCAGCCTAGCAACAGGTTTTCGATGGTCGGCAATTTTCCGAATCATGAATTCTCTAAACCCATATTCCAGCATTCCGGCACAATCACCCCAACGGTCTCTTGAGTTAAGCACTACGGCAATAAACTGGCAATGATTCCGGGTAGCCGAAGCGACCAAACAATATCCCGCTTCATTGGTAGTACCTGTTTTTACGCCGTCAGCTCCTTCCAAATACCAAAGTAAGCGGTTGGTATTTTGAACCTTGAGGGATTGCACCTTATCCTCCCAGCGGATAATGGCCGTCTTTTGTTTTACCAAACTGGAAAAGCCGGGATAGGCCAGCCCATATCGGGCAATGAGTGCCAAATCAATCGCCGTGGTATAATGGGAAGGCGCCCTCAGGCCATGCGGATTTCTGAAATTAGTCTTCAAGGCTCCGATTTCTTTGGCTTTACGGTTCATTAATTCCACAAAAAGCTCAACATTGCCGGCGACTCCCTCAGCAACCGCCATACTGCCGTCATTGCCGGATTGTAACATCATACCTTCCAGCAACTCTTTCAAGCTCAACCGATCCCCTGCCCGTAACCAGATGGAAGAGCCAGGGGTTCGCGATGCTAAAGGAGATACTTTAATAACTTTGTTAAGATCCCCTTTTTCCAGGGCAACAATGGCCGTCATCATCTTGGTAGTACTGGCAGGAGCTCTCCGCAAATCAGGGTTTTTAGCGAAAAGCACAGCTCCGCTTTTAGACTCGATAAGTACCCCCACACTGGCATGGATGAATGGACCTTGTTCAAAACCCGGGAGATACACCAAAGGGGGAAAGCTGCCCCGTATCTTATATAAATGAGTGTTAACCGGTAAAGAAGAACGATACAGGGTAATGGCGGAAATCATCACCAATCCGGCCAATAAAAATACCCCGATCCAGTATTTCCGGGGAATAACAATTACTTTCATCGCGCCCACCCTCCAATAATGAATATGAAGCGTGCCGCTTTTTAATACCATCTTTGTGCTCTATTTCTGTCTCATTGATTATCCGCCAGTCAACAATTTCAACCCATTAATGTTGCCAACCATAATCTCCCTTGAATTCTACAAAAATAACCCGCTCCATAGGTTCTTGAGTGGTTCTTCCCAAAGGGTCTTTTTGGATTAAAAACAATTCTTGAACTTTATCGGTGCCCATGGGGATCAGCATTTTCCCCTGGGGTTTCAATTGATCCACCAAAAGGTCAGGTAATTTCCCAGCTCCTGCAGTAACAATAATCCGCTCATAAGGGGCAAATTCCTTCCATCCTTCACTTCCGTCTCCTATTTTATAATGTACATTCGTGTACCCTAATTTTCTAATTCGGGTCCGGGCCTGTTTGGATAACTCAGCGATCCGCTCCACTGTATAAACTTCAGCTGCAAATTCAGCCAGAAAAACGGTCTGGTAGCCTGAACCCGTGCCAATTTCCAATACACTCATTTTTTTGGATAAATCCATCAATCGGGTCATTTGACACACCAGACTGGGTTGCGAAATAGTCTGTCCATGGCCTATCGGCAAGGGGCTATCTCTGGCGGCTAATTCTTGATAGGAATCTTCCAGAAATATCTTTCGGTCTATTTTATTAAAAAAATCATCAACACGGTCGTTTTTTTGATCGGCGTTATTCATCGAATACCCCTTTTTTCTCTGTTTACCGGACTATTATCCCAAGGTAAAGTTATCCTTATGTCTTTCATTTGAATTTTAAAAAGGAAATTAAAAAAGCTTTTTTAATAGAACCACGAAATATTAGCGCGATGTTTTTTATATAAAGTTACTCAAAAACAAACCGATATCAACGATAGAATAAAAAATTTAATTTTGATTATTTTAAATGGACTTTACTTTCCTAAAATAATTAATTAACTTTTTACTTCTACTAAAAATCTTTAATCAATGCCTGAGGAGGCTACATGATGGAAAAAACGTTAAAACTCGGTTCCCGAATCGTTTTGGGTTATGGAATTATCCTGGCATTTGTACTAGCTATTGTCGCTATTGCAATATTTAGCCTGTGGCAAATGAATCTGAAAATGAAAATAATCATGGACAATGCCGAAAAAATAAAAATGGTGAATACAGTGAGACAAACAACCCTGATTGTTTCCAAGAATACCCGGGGTAACATAGTATTCAGCAATGATCCGGACACTTTAAGCCGGATTAAAGAAGAAATTAAGGCCGCCCGCGCCAAATCGGAAAAGGCGATCGATTTTTTAAAAACGGCAAACCTAACGGGAGAGGAAAAACAAGAGTTCGAAAATTTTGTTACCAATCGTAATCTAAGCGTACCGGTTAATAATGAAGTCGCCAATCTGATTGCCGCTAATAAAAATAATGAAGCCGCATTTTTATTAGCCAATCAAGCCGAACCGATGGTCCAAAAATCCATGGACATCCAACAAACTCTTGCGGATTTGGTTGAAGCCGATAGTAACGCGGCAAATCAGAGCGCTATTCAAACCTACTCCAATTCTTTCAAGCTATTAACTTTCCTGGTGACTTTGTGTTTCGCCTTAGGTTTTCTGGGCGCATTCTTCATCACCCGCAGTATCACCAAACCCATTAATAATATCGTTGCCGGACTCAATGACAGTTCTCACCAGGTTACGGCGGCTTCCCTCCAGTTATCGGCCTCAGCGCAGCAATTATCCCAAAGCAGCGCCGAACAAGCATCATCGATTGAAGAAACCACTTCGACACTGCAAGAATCTTCTTCCATGTTGCAACAAAATACTATCAATACCAAACAAGCGGCCCAACTTTCAATGGAGACCAGCGACTCGGCAAATAGTGGCAGCAAAGACATGCAAGAAATGTTGGATTCCATCCAGGAAATTAAAAAATCCAGCAATCAAATTTCAAAAATCATCAAAGTTATCGATGATATCGCTTTCCAAACCAATATTCTAGCATTGAACGCAGCGATTGAGGCAGCCCGGGCCGGGGAAGCCGGTATGGGGTTTTCGGTTGTGGCCGAAGAAGTAAGAAACCTAGCCCAACGCAGCGCCCAGGCTGCCAAAGATACCACTGCTATTATTGAAGCCAATATCACACTCTCGGATAAAGGAGTAAACGCCTCCCAAAAAGTGCACCAGGTCTTAAGTGAGATCACCACCCGGGCCAAAAAAGTCAGCGCCTTAATGGATGAAATCGCCGCAGCCAGCCAAGAACAGGCTCAAGGGGTAGAACAGGTAAGCAAGGCTATGAGTCAGATGGAAACAGTAACGCAACGGAATGCCGCTAACGCCGAAGAAAGTGCTTCAGCAGCCGAAGAGTTAAATGCCCAGGCGGATAGCATGCGAAAAATCGTGAAGGAGCTTTCAGCGTTAGCCAATGGAAACAAAGATATCTCATCCTCCGAGATCGAAATGACCCATTCCAAGGGTTTGGCCTTTCAACCCCGGTTAAGCAACCCCTTGATTGAAACATCCAATGCGCCGGTTCCGGATAAAGCGGATCGGAGGACTAAAGTCGTCTCCCCGGAAGAAGTCATTCCTCTTGAAAAAGATACTCATTTTTAAGTGGCCATCCCCCTGGCAAGCGCAGCTATCCTGCGCGCTGACAACTTGCCAATTATCACGCGGCATTCACCCAATATCGCTCAGGTTTGCCCACTCACCAGTGTCTATATGGCGCTGGTTTTTTTTTAATCCCAGTTAACCTTTTTCAAAAAAATGAAATTTATTTTGATAATAATCTAAGCTTATTTTTTAATGTGCTAATCTAATTAGATTTTTTTATTTGTGACTTTTACATCCTAAATGATATCTTTTTATAAATAGTAATTATATTGTTTTTAAAAAATTTGCCAAAATGCATGTTCTTTATTAACTAAAATTGAATTTAATCCGATACAAAAATAGTAATAGTTTTAGAGGAAAATCGCCAAATCCTCTTATTTATAACTAATTATCAAAATACAAACAAGGGGTAATAATATGAAAAAACAAATGAAACTTGGCACCCGGATTATTTTAGGTTATTGTCTGATGTTGGCTATTGTTTTTGGTATTGTGGGTCTGGCGCTCATCAGCTTGAGAAACATGAATGCCAAAATGACTTTAATAACCCAGAATAATGAAAAAGTAAAACAGGTCAATCTTGTGAGAATCGCCACCCAGAATATTTCAAAAAATACCAGAGGCAATATTGTATTTAGTAAAGACCCTCAAAAATTGCAACAAATCCGGGAAGAGATTCAACAAACCCGGGAGGAATTGGCAGAAGCTGTTGAATTTTTCCAACAAACCTCTTTATCCAAAGAAGAAAAGGAATTCGTGGATATTTGGTTGGCCAACCGGACCCAAAGCGTACCGATTAATAATCAAGTGGCCGACTTAATTGCAAGTAAGAAGACAGATGAAGCCGCATCCGTATTGGCCAATGAAGCCGACCCCAAGACGCAGGAAACCATGGATATTCAAAAAAAACTCGCCTCTATCATCGAAGATGAGAGCAAAGCTGCGGAAGAAAATGCTATGTATACATACAAGAATTCTTTTAGACTCTTAATTCTGTTGGTATTCATATGCTCGGCTGTCGGCATCGTGGGCGCTCTATTGATTACCCGCAGCATTACCAAGCCGATTAATACCATTGTCGCGGGACTCAATGACAGCTCCCATCAAGTTACGGAAGCATCCATTCAATTATCGAACTCCGCTCAGCAACTGTCCGAAAGTAGCGCCGAGCAAGCTTCATCGATTGAAGAAACCTCATCGACACTTCAGGAATCTTCTTCCATGCTGCAGCAAAATACTATCAGCACCAAACAAGCGGCCCAACTTTCGATGGAGACCAGCGAATCGGCAAATAACGGCAGCAAAGACATGCAGGAAATGTTGAATTCCATTCAGGAAATTAAAAAATCCAGCGACCAAATTTCAAAAATCATCAAAGTTATCGATGATATCGCTTTTCAAACCAATATTCTAGCATTAAATGCAGCGATTGAGGCGGCCCGGGCCGGGGAATCCGGTATGGGCTTTTCGGTTGTAGCCGAAGAAGTAAGAAACTTAGCCCAACGCAGTGCTCAAGCTGCCAAAGATACCACGTCCATTATTGAAGCCAATATCGCACTCTCCGATCAAGGAGTGAGCGCTTCCCAAAAAGTGTACCAAGTCTTGAATGAAATCACCACCCGGGCGAAAAAAGTCAGTACATTAATGGATGAGATAGCCGCAGCCAGCCAGGAACAGGCTCAAGGGGTGGAACAGGTTAGCAAGGCCATGAGTCAAATGGAAACAGCAACACAACGGAATGCTGCCAACGCTGAAGAAAGTGCTTCAGCAGCCGAAGAGTTGAATGCTCAAGCCGAAAGCATGCGGAAAATCGTGAGGGAGCTTTCAGAGTTGGCCAATGGAAAAAAAGATATCCTACTCTCAGAAATAGAAATGGCCCATTCCAAAAGTTTGGCCTTTCGATCCCGGTCCAACAACCCATCGATCGAGGCGTCGAATGCGCAAGCTTTGGATAAGACCGAAAGGAGAACCCGAGTAATCTCCCCGGAAGAAATCATTCCCCTTGAAAAAGATACCCGGTTTTAAATAGACGAATGAAAGTTTTTTTATACCATTCATTCACTTGTGCACTCAACAAAAAAACTGGCTGCTTCAGCCAGTTTTTTGTTCTATAGAGTAAATTTCATTATTTATCCATCGGTTTCATTAACGGGAATAAGATAACATCCCGGATGGAAGGGGAATCGGTCAGTAACATGACTAAACGGTCAATCCCCATCCCCATACCTCCGGTAGGCGGCATTCCGTGTTCCAAAGCAGTAAGGAAGTCCTCGTCCCAAACCATAGCTTCTTCATCACCCTTGGCTTTCTCTTTTGCCTGTTCCATAAAGCGCTCCCGTTGATCAACCGGATCGTTTAATTCCGAAAAAGCATTGGCCATTTCACGGCCATAGATAAACAATTCAAACCGGTAGGTTAATTCCGGGTTATCCTCCATTTTCTTGGCAAGGGGCGAAATTTCTATCGGGTAATCGATCAAAAAAGTCGGTTGGACGAGCTTAGGCTCGACGAACTCCGAACAAACCTCATCGAGCACCATTCCTTTGGTGGATTTGGGCGGGATTTTAACGCCAAGTTTCACAGCTGCCGCCACCGCTTCTTCATCACTGTGGATCTGCAGCCAATCGATGCCGGTATATTTTTTGATTGCCTCAATAATTGACAATCTGGGCCAGGGTGGCGTCAAGTCAATGGGCGTCCCCTGATAGGATATTTGCAATGAACCGCATACCGCCTTTGCCGTTTCACAGAAGATCTTTTCGGTGATTTCCATCATTCCATGATAGTCGGAATAAGATTGATAGAGTTCCAACATGGTGAACTCCGGATTATGGCGGGTGTCCATTCCTTCATTCCGGAAACAATGACCGATTTCATAAACACGGTCAAAACCGCCCACAATTAACCGCTTGTGGTAAAGCTCCAATGCGATTCTCATGGTTAAATCAAGATCCAAAGTATTATGATGCGTCAGGAAGGGGCGGGCATGTCCACCTCCTGCGATTACGCTTAGGACAGGTGTCTCAACTTCGGTAAAATTTTCACCATCCAGTATTCTGCGAATGGTACTGACGATCTTGGAACGTTTCAAAAAAGTGGCCATAACCTCCGGGTTGGAGATTAAGTCCAAATACCGCTGGCGGTACCGGAGATCAGTATCTTTTAAACCGTGCCATTTTTCCGGCAATTGCCGTACAGCCTTGGCTAACAGCTTGTAACTCTCAATTTGAACCGATATTTGGCCGCGATGGGTTTTAAAAACCTTGCCGGTAAGGCCGATGATGTCTCCCAAATCCAAATCAAGCAAATCATGATATTGCTCTTCGCCCAATCCATCGATCTTCGCATACAATTGAATATTGCCACTTTGATCGATAATATTGGCAAAACAGGCTTTTCCTTGATCCCTTTTGGAAATCAAACGCCCGGCAATGGTAACGGTCTGATTTTCAAGTTCTTCAAACCGATCCGTTATTTCTTGAAGCAAATGCGTACGATTGAATCGTTCTCCAAAAGGGTTAACCCCTTTTTCCCGCAATTTTGTGAGCTTTTCAAGCCTCAGCTCCATTTGTTCATTCCCTTTGGGTACTTCTGGTTCCAATTTTTGTCCCTCCACCCAATGCATTCATCCGCCACTATAAAAAACTAGTGTAGCATCCCTCAATAACTTTACAAAGTTGGACGCTACACCTAAGCAGCCCCGCTCTCGCGCTTGGCCACTCTAAAAATCGCAGCTCATAAAACTTTTTTACTTTTTAATTCCAACAACTTTGTATTGAATGGTCCCCATGGGAACATTGACGTTAACGATACTGCCGACTTTTTGTCCCATCAGGCTGCGCCCTACCGGAGATTCATTCGAGATCTTATATTGAGCCGGGTCCGCTTCAGCAGAACCGACAATCATATATTCTACTTCCTCGCTGTTGTTCACATCGTTTAATTTAACCTTTGAGCCAACGCTTACAATGTCTTTAGCCACTTCTTGCTCATCGATGACTTTCGCGTTGCGCAACATTTTTTCCAGTTGTAAAATACGTCCCTCTATGAAGCCTTGTTCGTTCTTGGCATCTTCATATTCGGAGTTTTCACTAATGTCGCCTAATTCAATGGCTTGTTTAAGACGTTCTGCGACTTCTGGGCGTTTTACTGTTTTTAAATTTTCCAATTCTCTTTCCAATTTATTCAGTCCATCGATTGTAAGAATTACTTCTTTGTCGTTACCCATGATTTGGCTCCTTTCAGGCTAAAAATCTATGTTAATATATGTTTCGTGAATTCAGTTTATTCGAAAAAACGAGGGCTAAAAAAATAAAACGGCTGTTTAATCCCTATAAACAGCAAGCACCGGACTTGAATTTCCAGTGCCTTAAAAACAGTTTTATTATAAACGAAACCCTTCCAGGTGTCAAGAATAGAATCAAACTGTGAAATCGCGGCCGAGTTCCCTGAAGCAAAGAGCTAATTTAACCACCCGTTCCAAGGGCAACTCCGTTCCATACCAAAACCCATCTGTAAGGCTGAATCTGGAGCGTAAAATGGTCTCTCCCAAAGCTGGATAAAGGGGTACCCCTCCAAATTTGCTCTTTGCCTTGAGCGGTAGATTGGCATTAAAATTGGTTAGAGAGGGAGATTTTTGAAAAATCTCACACCAGATCAATTTTTTCGCCTCACGGGCCCGTGCCAGCTTCAGTTGACTCAGAACCCCGCATTTGATCAGGATCCGACCGCCGCGGAGATCTTCGGGCAATTCCCGATAAGTCTGGGCTGAAATTCCGGTCTCGGCAAAAACCAGGTCGGCAGCTCTTTCCAAGGAATGTTCATTGGGCGAGACCAGATTTAAAAACCGCACTTCCCGGGCGATGAGACGGGCGCAAGTCACCCCCAAATTTCCTTCCTCCCAAACGATGGTTGCCTTTGCCTTCAGGGGTGGTATCTCATAATTCCGCAAAATACTCCGGAAGCGGTTGATAAAAACCAGCATTTCCAGGGCCTTCCCATCGCTAACCCCTGGAAATGGGGCCTCTATTCTTAAAGATTTCGGTGGTGCAAATGGCGTACCGGAATCAAGCCCGATAATTCTGACTCCAGACTGATTCAGCTCGGCTAAAAATCTTTGCCACAACCGGCCCAGCCGGTGATTGCTCCAAGTCTGATTGAAATTACCCGGCAACTGCCATCCGATTCCCTGAACATCCCCTCCTGGAAGAAATCCGGTAATCGGTCCCACATTTAAGGGTCCCCGGTAATAAAGCAGTTTATCGGGTAATAAATTCCCCCAAAAAGTCGGTTTCTTGAGTAAGGAAGATGCAAATCCAAAATAAGCCATTCGAGCCGCCTCCCCTAGACAATCTATGAGCTGCGGTTTGGTTTTATTCTTTCGGTGTAGCCAGTCTTGGGACGCGGCAATCTTCTTATAGCCCAAGGACTCCAATCTTACTTTCCCTGATAAACCGGATTAACTCTTTAATCTCTCCTACGGCAACCAATTCTTGTTCGATACGTTCCATTGCTTCCGCCAATTTCAAATTTGAACGGTATAAGAGGTGGTGGGCTCTTTTTAATGCCATCTGCGCTTCACAATCGATTCCATTCCGCCGTAATCCAACAACATTCAATCCATAGTTTCCTACCGGATTTCCATCCACCAACCAATAAGGCGGGATATCTTTTTCAACCGTTGTCATCGCGCCGATCATAGCCATTTTTCCAATTCGGCAATGAGCGCCGATGTTTGACAACCCTCCGATTCGGGCCTTATCCCCTACAATAACATTATCCGCCAAATTAACCGAGTTTGTAATGATAACATCATTACCAATCCGGCAGTCATGCGCGATATGGGAATAATTCATCAATAAATTATGGTTGCCGATTCGGGTTTCCCCTCCTCCCTCCGGTGTTTCAACGCTGATGGTAGCATATTCGCGGAATATATTGTGATTGCCGATATACAAAAAGGTTTTTTCGCCGTTCATTTTGAGATCCCGGGAATCACAACCGATCGAAGAACCGGCATAAAATTGATTAGCAGCGCCGACGAAGGTCCATCCCTCTATCAGGACATTGGGCCCAATGATGCAATGATCGCCGATGATCACATTTTCGCCGATTGTCGAACGGGGGCCAATCTGGACATCATTACCAATTTTGGCATTGGGATGCACAAAAGCATGAGGATAAGAAGACGAACAGCTTCCCGGGTTAAAATCAATCGGTTTCAAACTGTCACCTCCGAGGATATTGAGTCAATTTTAATTCTTTAATTTAATATCGAAATATTCATCCATTATTTGGACAATCAAAAATGATGATATTTCTCCAAATTAATCTATTTCGCTTGGATTTTTCCAGTTTGTACTGCAAAACAGAAAAAATTCCAACAACTCTGGCCGTATCGTTAAACTCCGCTCCTTGGCGCCTCGGGGCGAGATATTACCCTTTTAAAAATCCGCTTCCCCGCCCTCATCCAAAAAATACCAGCCCCCTCCCGCAGGATAAACTACCTTCCAAAGCGAATCAGCATCAAACTTAATGGATACCCGGTTCCGTTCCAACGCTTGGGATAGAATATAACACCGCGCCGTAGGCGCCAGTTTTCTTTTTACCTAAAGGAGGTCGTCCCATAATGAACTATCCAGAAACTTCTGATTTTGAAAAGGACCGTCTTGCAGAATTGTGCTGTTTAGCGGAAAAGAACAGTTATATTAACCCCGAACTGTTCGGAAAATATGAAGTCAAGCGAGGGCTGCGCGATATCAGCGGCCGGGGAGTCCTGGCCGGGCTGACCGAGATCGGCGAAGTTCATTCCTATATCATGGATGAAAACGAAATGGTTCCTGTTCCCGGCCGCTTATTTTACCGGGGCATCGATATCGCCGATCTGGTCAACGGCTTTATGAGCGAGGGCCGCTTCGGTTTTGAAGAAACCTGTTATTTATTGCTTTTCGGTGCGCTACCGGATCAAAAACAATTAGGGGATTTTCAACAGTTGTTGTCCCAGTACCGGAAACTACCGGATGATTTTGCCCGTGACATCATCTTAAAAGCCCCCAGCAAGGATATGATGAACGTACTGGCCCGCAGCGTCCTGTCCTTATATAGCTTTGACGACAACGCTGACGACATTTCCGTCGCCAACGTGCTGAAACAATGCCTCCGTCTGATCGCTGTTTTTCCAGCGATCGCCGTCTATGGCTACCAGGCTTTTTCCCATTACCACGGCAATAACAGCCTGTTTATTCATAGTCCCCAGCCGGAGCTCTCCACTGCGGAAAACATTCTCTACATGCTCAGGCCGGACAGCAATTACACCAAACTGGAGGCGGCTCTGCTCGACCTGGCGCTGGTACTTCACGCCGAGCACGGTGGCGGCAACAACTCATCCTTTGTAACTCATGTGGTCACCTCATCCGGAACCGATACCTATTCGGTCATGGCTGCCGCCCTTGGTTCCCTCAAAGGGCCGAGGCATGGCGGAGCCAACATCAAGGTAATGCAAATGTTTGAAGATCTGAAATCCCAGGTGAAAGACTGGACGGATGAAGGGGAAATCGAAGGATATCTGGCAAAAACCCTGAATAAAGAAACTTTCGACCGCTCCGGCCTGATTTACGGCATCGGCCATGCCGTTTACTCCATTTCCGACCCGCGGGCCATCATTTTAAGGGATTATGCCGCCCGCCTGGCCAGGGAAAAAGGGCTGGAGGACGAATACCAACTTTATACCCGGGTGGAAAAGCTTGCCCCGGAGGTTATCGGAAAGGTCCGTAAGATGTACAAAGGCGTCAGCGCCAATGTAGACTTTTATTCGGGTCTTGTTTACCGGATGCTTGATCTTCCGCCGGAAATCTACCCGCCCATCTTTGCCATCTCCCGGATCGCCGGTTGGAGCGCCCACCGCATCGAAGAGATCGTCAATGCCGGGAAAATCATCCGGCCAGCCTATAAAAGCGTTTGTCCCCGGAAAGCCTATACGCCCATGGCGCAAAGATAAACAGGCGGTTGGGGATGCAATAAAAATTTGAATGCCTGAGTACGCATAGTTAAACGATACTGCAGGCCTAACCAAAAGAACGTGAACCGGATTCACAGGATTTTATGGATTTACGGGATTTTTAAAATTATTTATTTTACCAGGTTTTAATCCTGTCAATCCCGTTAATCCTGTCTCGGTTACTTTTTTGGGTCGATTCATTCATCCGACCGCCATCTCGTTTCAGCGATTATTTTTTCATTCATCCAATTGACGATCTCATTTTAGCAATTACTTTTTTCATTCATCCAATCGTCGATCTCATTTTAGCAATTACTTTTTTCATTCATCCAATCGCTGATCTCATTTTAGCAATTACTTTTTTCATTCATCCAATCGCTAATCTCATTTCAACAATTATTTTTTCTGATTATAAAGTTCACTCAGTAAAGCTGCTGGTCTATCGACTCACCCCTTCAGAAACCCGGTCGATAAAAGATGTTTGGTAGCATTTCCCCTCCCTTTGACCGATGGTTTGATTCAAATGCTAAAGGGAGGGGAAGGTCGATAAACTGCAACAAGAAGCTACATTTCTTTTAGGCATAGTTTAGGCCAATTGTAACAAAACCCGAAGGCTGGACAAATACAAGCCCAAAAGATTAATTCTCCCCCCAAGGCGCAGAGAAAAGACAGCGTGGCCAACCGTTTTTTGGCGGGAACTATTCGTTTATTTAAGCCAGCCGGACCACGCGCGGCTCGAAATGCATGTCCTTTAAAAGCTGAAGATAATCGTTTTCTCCCAGTTCCGAAGGCTTCCGTCCTGAAAATGACACCAGCAGCGCTTCCATCACATTGGTGCCGAAAGAACGCCCGTTAAATTCCGGTGTTGAGGTGACCAGGAGCGAGACGCCCTTTTGTTTTAACTCTTCAACATCCGCCGCGGTCACCGTATTGGTGACCACAACTTTATTTTTCAAGCCGTAAGGCATGTATTTTTTGATATATAAGAAATCACCGGCGATAATATCGGCATCCTGATAGTATTTGGCATATTTCGGTGTTGAAGTTTCCTGCTTGGAGCCGGTCGGATAAAGAATGGTAAATGGCAACTTGGTGAGGACCGGCAATACGACATTGGCCAACCTCTGCAAATTCCGCAGCGAGGTTAAGGGAACCGGAATTCCCAGTGCGAAAATCAAATCCCCGAACACCATTTTGGACCCGGCTTTAACGAATGCTTCCGCCATTCCGAAACGATCGACAGCCGAAACCATCAACACTTTTTTGCCCTGCAACCGGATTTGGAGCTGGTCTTGCAAATAATCCACCACCTGCCGTTCCAGGGTGTTTTTTAATCCACTGCCGTCCAGAACCGGACTCTTCCGGGCCGCTCCGGCCATACGGGCGGCATCCTTGATTACAAACCGTTTTGAACCGGCAATGAGATAGAGATCGATTCCACCCAGTCCGAAGGCATCGACCTGGCCGTCCAATTCCCCAATCATCCGAATGGCTTTTTTCAAATCGCCATTGGTGCCAATCCGTTCGATGGTTACCTTTTCCCCTAAAAAATCAACCTCGACCCGGTGGTCCCGGACCGAGCTGCCTAAACTTACACTAACCACTCTTTTCATACTTCAACACCTCTTTTTTCAAGAATCAACACTTATTTCAAGCGCTTTCCAGCACATAGCTCTCGTAATCCTGCAACGCTTTCCGCAGTGATTCCACAGTCGTCAAGGTATTGACCCTATCCCGCATTTTGGCAGCGCCAGGCAATCCTTTGAAATACCACGACAGATGTTTGCGCATTTCCAACAAACCGCGATGTTCCCCGGAATATTCGATCTGCAATTGCAAATGCTTATGAATGACTTGAAATTGCCGGCCAATGGGAGGATCCGGCAGTAAGTGGCCTTGCTCCAGAAAATTTACAACTTGTCCGAAAATCCAAGGCCGACCCAGAGCTGCTTGGCCAATCATCACGCCATCGCAGCCCGTTTGCTCTATCATCGCTTTCGCCGCTTCCGGAGAATCCACATCGCCGTTTCCGATAACCGGAATAGACACCTGTCGTTTTAACTCCGCGATGGCATCCCAATTAGCCTTCCCCTGGTAGAACTGCTCCCGGGTCCGGGCATGAAGGGTTACTGCAGCGGCTCCTTGCTCCTGGGCAATCCTAGCCAGCTCAGAGGCAACAATCCGGCTGCTATCCCAGCCCAAACGAAATTTCACCATAACCGGTATGCTGACACTCCTGACGACGCTGTGAATGATTTCCGCCGCCAAGGGCAAATTTTTTAAAAGCGCCGCCCCTTCTCCGGACTTCACAACTTTGGAAACGGGACAACCCATATTGATGTCAAGAATATCGGCCCCTTCTCCGGCAATAAATGCAGCCGCCTCGGCCATGATTTGCGGATCGGATCCGAAAATCTGGATGCTGACCGGTTTCTCAAACGGTTTAATTTGAATCATGCCACGGGTTTTTTGGCTGTCATAATGCAATGCCATCGCACTAATCATTTCCCCGCAAACCAGTCCCGGATTAAACTCTTTCACAATAGCCCGAAACGGCGGATCAGTAACCCCGGCCATCGGAGCCAATACAACCGGGTTTTGTATATCGACGGTTCCTATTTTGATCATTTCTCAATTCTCAGTTTTTAAGTATTCAACGGTTCACTTGGGTGAAGAATAAAAGGCTGTAATTTACCGGCCAGGGGCTCATCCATTTCCGCCAAAAGCCGGATTCCTTCGGGTTCATAGGTTTCTTCCAATACCCGGCCGTTGCGGTGCAATAAGTCGAGCATCGCCGCTTCCGTGAAGGGTAACAACACCTGACAAGTTCTGACTGAGGCCGCCAGTTTCTTCTGGATTCCCTGGACAAGTTCGGTCATTCCCAAATGATATTTTGCCGAAACCGGATAGGCCGCCCACTCATGAGCGAGTCGCCGGATCTGGTTTTCCGAATCCAATAAATCAACTTTATTGAGGACATTTACGATTTCTTTGGTTTCAATATGAAGTTCGGCTAAGACCGCTCTTACCGCAGCATATTGAAGCATCAAATTGGAGGATCCCCCATCCATCACATGAATCAACACATTGGCCCGGACGGTTTCCTCCAAAGTCGCTTTGAATGCCGCCACCAATTGATGGGGCAAGTCACTGATAAAACCGACCGTATCCAGAAGCAGGATTTCCTTATGATCCGGCAACTTCATCCGGTGAGAAACCGGATCCAGCGTATCAAACAATCTTCCTTCCGCACAAACCCCGGCCTGGGTCAGGGAATTAAAAAGCGTCGATTTTCCGGCGTTGGTATACCCGACCAAAGCCACGGTCCTTATCTGATTTTTTTCCCGCTGTTGGCGTTGAACCTGGCGATGGGTTTCCACTTCAAGCAGTTCCCGCTTTAAATCCGCGATCCGATGGCGGATATGGCGGCGGTCCATTTCCAACTTGGTCTCGCCCGGGCCACGGGTTCCGATACCCCCGCCCATCCTGGAATAACGAATATCCGAGCCGGAGATACGCGGCAATAAATAATTCAATTGAGCCAGTTCCACTTGAAGCTTGCCTTCCCGGGTCCCGGCCCGCTGGGCGAAAATATCCAGGATCAACCCGGTGCGGTCGATCACCTTAACCCCGGTTAAATCGCTTAAATTCCGAACCTGGACCGGCGATAAATCCTGGGCCGAAACGACCACCTCGGCGCTTAATTCTTTCACCTGCCGCGCCAATTCTTCTGCTTTACCGGAACCAAGAAAAAAAACGGGATCGGGATTATCCCGGGGCTGAATCAATGTTCCGACAACAGTTGCTCCGGCGGTTCCCGCCAGTTCTTCAAATTCGGCCCAAAAAGAAAGATTCTCTTTTTCCGGCCTGGAATGATGCAGCCCGATTAGAATCGCTTTTTCTTTTTTAACTTCTTGAATATGCAAAAAAACTATCCCCCGCTATTTATTTAAATCGCTAATCAGCCGCAGTCCTTCCAAGGTTAAATTGGGATTGGAGATGTTGAACAGCTTGGTTTCGCCCATAATCAATTCAGACAAGCCACCAGCCGCAATCACCTTGACCTCGCAGCTCATTTCGGCCTTCATGCGAGAGATCATACCCTCAATCAGGCCAATATAACCGTATATCAGACCGGATTGCATGGCGCTCACCGTATTCTTGCCAATCACGTTCTTGGGCTTCATCAACAGGACATGAGGCAATTCCGCCGCATATTGAACCAATGCCTCGCTAATCATATTCAGGCCCGGGACAATAGCCCCCCCTAAATAATCGCCGTTTGGCCCAACTGCGCAAAAAGTGGTGGCGGTTCCAAAATCAACCACAATGAAAGGCGGCCCGTAAATGGAGATGCCGGCGATAGCGTTAACGATTAAGTCGGCCCCAATTTCCCGGGGATTTTCCATTTTAATCGACAATCCGGTTTTGACCCCAGGACCCACTACCAAAACGGGCGCGCCAAAATATTTTTCAACGACTTTTTCAAAAACCCCGGCCAGTTGCGGTACAACATTGGCAATTACAGCCCTTTGAATCTTGGCCGGCTCCAGCTGGCAGTCTGCAAAAAGGCATTTCAGCATGATGCCGTATTCATCGACGGTTTTCCGGTGATCCGTAGCCAGTCTCCAACTGGCCGACAATTTCTCCCCGCTGAAAACCCCGACAACGGTTTGACGATTTCCAATATCGAAAACTAACAGCATCGAGCCCACTCCAATTTTTTCCATGAATCGGCAAGTTCATTTGCCCTATCGGGGTTTAGCCTTCCGTTCCAAAAAAGATGTCCTCGGTTTCGGTGAACTGGTCGGCAAAAGAACAATTGGTGTAATATGTACAAACATAGAGGTCGTCTAAAAATTGCACCAAGCAATCTTGGGCCTCTTTTTTCAAAATCTCCGCCACATTCAACATTCCCGGCTTGGCAAGCAAGCTGTGTCCGAGGTCGATCAATTTTAAGCGGCGGGCCCGGGAATAGCGCAGCGCCGATAGTGTGAGTTCACTGGATAAAAATGTGTCGCAATTTTCCGATAGACTGGCGTCCCAAAACTTTTTATACTGCGGCAAAAATCCCGGTCCCGCCCACATGGCGACTTTGTGGACTTCCTGCTTTAAATCGCCGCTGAAGGACAAGATATTTTGTCCCAAAAAGCGCTGGCAGTTCTCAATCAAATCCCGAAAACCGGTTTCCACTTGGCCAATGAGCAACTCCCCCCGGAGGTATAGACCATCTACACCGATCCCTTTGGCCAGTGTATAGAGACCTCCCTCCGCAACATTGTCCCAAGCCTCATGCAATGGCCAGATCTGCAATTGGCCTGATTCAATGTATTCTTTAGCCTCTCCATGCCAGGGATGATAACTAATCAGCACCCTTATCCCTGACTTAACGGCGTTTTCAATGTTGATAGCCGTTGGATCGACACAAATCCCCAATTTGGAAATATTTTCATCCGTCATCAAGGCGTCCGGATGAGTAAAATCCTGAGTGGACAAGCCGGGAGCCATTTTTTTCAGAAAAATCCATAGCGCATTCATTTTCAAAATGGATCCCTTCTTTCCCAGACTAAAACGAATTATAATAGCCTGTAACGCTTCATTTTTTTACGATGACTCCCTGACTGTCCTTGATTTTATTTCACCTGCCATTTATTTCATTATACTATATAGAGCCTTGACCCACAATCCCGGTCCATTGGCAATCAGCTCCAGATACGCCCTTCAATCGTCTCCAACCTGGGAATGAGTTCTTTTTTTTGTTGATGTTTATTCCAATGGCGGCACAGTGACAGTTTTCCTTTGACCTGGGCTAAAAAAAGGGGCTGTCTCAATTTACTTCAGGGACAGCTCCTTTTTTTATTCACCCATATTTCTATCAACATTGAAGGCCCTTCATACTCCACCACCGGATTACAGGATCCTCTTTCGTATTATATTGTTTTTCAAAAACCAGAAGCCGCTTATAAAAATCAAGTCCGGCCAGGGCCGGCTCTCCGCCCTGAAAGGCGAAACCAGCATAGCCGTCGGCGCCAATGTTTTTTGGACAATGGTTCTCAGGGTAGCCTCGCTCATCAGCCCATAATTGAGCTGATTACGGTTATCGGCCACATCGTGATAAAAACAATAGGCACAACGTAAATTGCAGGAACTGGAGGCCGGTTTGATCAAAGTGTTAATCGGCGGCACGGTTATCGCCTCGCTGTTTAAGATCGTCGTTATATTATTATATTATAAAATTCCTCTTCCGGCAATGGCACCGGTTTTCCGTCCTCATGCCGGATGCACCAGTCCAAAAGTTTCAGCCTCATCTGATTGATAATTCCCTCATATTGCGGATCATCCATCAGATTTCTCTGTTCCCACGGGTCATGGACCATGTCATAAAGTTCATCTATATCGCCCATTGGATCATGGACATACTTCCATTCCTTGGTGCGAATCATCTTACACCTCCCTTCGGCTTCACGCCAGCGGAGCGTTTGTAATATTGTATGATGCCCGTACGGTTTGGCAAGTTGATGAAGATCTTTTGATGTAAACGGCCTCCCTCCCGCGCCGTATTCCGAAAATACCGCCTCCCGCGGTTCCGCATCCGTAATACCGGGCAGTGGTTTTCCCTCCATACATCCGGGTATCTCCATGTTCTGAAGTTTGAGCAATGTTGGAACGATGTCAATCAAACTTACCATGCTTTCCTCGACTTGCCCCCGGGGAATCATGCCCGGCGCGGAAACAATCAACGGTATCCTGGTATGACAATCGTAAAACACCCCGGCCTTCCCGAGCAAACCATGTTCCCCGGCGCATTCGCCATGATCGGCGCAGAAAACAATGATGGAATTTTCCATTAAGTTCAATTCCGCCAACTTATCCAGTATTCTTCCGATGCCGACGTCAATAAACTTAATCATCGCATAATATGTGGCGATTGCTTCCTTAACATATACCGGGTTATCCTTTTTAAGGCCCATCATTTCATAAAATATCTTATTTCTTTCCGGAGCGTTGGTAAACTCATCATCATCCCATGGAGGCAGCTCCACCTGGTTGATAATTGCATCAAAATATTTTTTCGGCACATCATACGGGCCGTGGGGATCGGGATAGGACACCCAAAGCGCGAAGGGTTCATTCCGGTATTCCTCAAGAAATTTCAAGGTCTGGTCGGTGATCAAACCGGTTGAATAATGTTCTAGAGGATGCTCGCTGTGGGAATAGGCAATCCTGGGAGTCTTCCACTCCATGTTCTTTCTGGTCTCATGGGCCTTCTCAATATCCTCAACCGATACAGGCCAGTCCAGCCCTTTGCATGGATGAGCTTTAACCAGTCCCCGATGCTCTATTTCACACCAGACATCAAACAAATCCAAATCCGCTTGGGTCTTGAAGCAGTGGTTCTTACCGATCAGGCCGGCGGTAAGTCCTTCTTGCTTCCAAAGTTTAAATGCATGGACGGCATCTTGCGGCATCGAGGATTCGTTTCTTCTTCCCCCGTGGGTATGAGGGTATTGAGAGCACCAAGTCGATATTCTTGCCGGCACACACAACGGATGGGGGGTAAAGGCGTTTGTAAATAGTACTCCCTCATCCGCCAGTTTATCCAAAGCCGGCGTCTTCAAAAAACCATTCCCATATGCCCTTAAAGCGCCGGCTTTTAGCTGGTCGGCCATAATCAGGATTACATTGGGTTTCATCGGTTATCTCTCTTTCTCCATATATTTTTCAAGGTCCATCCGGACATATTGCTCATCGGGAGCCTCGTTTTCCTTCATGAGCCGGATCATAGAGGCGATCATTTTCTTTTCAATTTCCGGATTATCCAGGGGATTGTGCTGGTATGGATCCGTATTCAGGTCGAATAACATCGTATCAAACTTTCTTATGGTTTCTTCAACTCTGAACGCCGGTATTCTCATCACCGGAAGCCCTTTGGTGAAACCAAAAGGTCTTGCGTCTTCCATATCAAGGAGTTCCTGATGGTCAATGAAGGCCCTGCCGTCCCCATGGCGCGTCGGCATCAGTGTGTATTGATACAACGGCTCATTGCCTTCCATACATTCTCTCATATATACGTATTTTCCGTCTGTAACATTGATCTGGCTGCCGAACTTTCCAAAAAGAAGCGCCTCTCTGATTTTGATATCGTTTTCAATGACCTTGCGCAGGGCAACGCCTTCCATATCCTTTGGAATCTCAACCCCAAAGAAATCCAGGATGGTCGGGGCCAAATCGATTGTCTGCACCAGACTCTCCCGTCTTTCTCCTGCCTTTTTGGATCGGGGGTCCCAAATAAACAAGGGGGTATGGGCCACTTCATCATAAAAAGGCGCCCAACATTTCCCCCAGAAGTCATGCTCGCCGAGGAGAAAACCATGGTCGGTGTTGACTATCAGCATGGTGTCTTCCCACATGTGGTGCCGGTCCATCATATCCAGCACTTCTCCAAGCTTCTGATCGCACAAGCTCACCAAGGCCGCATTCTCATATATGCAATGCTTAACTTGTTCGGGACTCTCCAGTACTTCCCGATAATAGGGCCAGTCGAATACCGGGCCGTCGTATTCATAGGGATATTGCTGTTTATGTTCGGGAAGCGAATAAAAGGGTTCATGAGGATCAAAAGTTTCGATTTGTAAAAACCAGTTATCGTCATTTTTGTTTTTCTCAATAAATTCAAGCCCCATGCGGAATGTTTTCGATATCGGCAAATCTTCTTCCTTTTGCATATAGGTCCTGTTCACCCAGTCCTGTCTTGACCATAACCCTTTCTTATATTTGTTGATATTTTCAGGAATCTCGGGATCTTTGACAACGCCTTTCCACGGGTCCCCTTCCTGCCCCCGCGATATTTCCCAGGAGCAGTAGCGGGTGTGGTAGGTGCAACCGCCATCCTCCCAGTAATGGTAATGGTCGCTTACCAAATGGGTGTAAACACCCTTGTTTTTAAGTATCTCGGGCATGGAATCATCAAAGGGTTCGATGGGCCCCCAGCTCCTGTGCAGGAAATTCAATCTGCCGGTATGGAGTTCCCTTCGCGCGGGCATACAGGGCATACTTCCCACATAAGAATTGTCGAAGGTGACACCCATCTTGCTAAGTCTGGTAAAATTGGGGGTCTTTACCCAGTCGCATCCATAGGGTTCCAGCATTCTTCTGTTTAAAGAGTCAAACATGACCATAATCACACGCATATTCTTTGCTCCTCTATCTTTCCCAAGTTTATCAGCCTTTGACGCTTCCGGCGGTAAAACCGGAGATTAAATATTTTTGAATCACTATAAACACAACGATAATAGGAATCGTCACCGTCACCGCCGCGGCCATCATTTCATTCCAGTATACGGTACTGGCGGCCGCATAGTTTCTAAGTCCGATAGCCACTGTTCGGGTGCTGTTATTTGTAAGAACACTGGCAAAGAGCACTTCTTCCCATCCTATCAGAAATGAATAGATTGCTACCGAAATGACTCCCGGAATGGATACCGGAATAATGATCCGGAAAATCGTCTGCAAATACCCGCAACCGTCGATGAATGCCGCTTCCTCAAGTTCAACCGGTATGGAGGTGAAGTAACTCTTCATCATCCAGATCGAAAACGGTATCGAAAAGGTCAGGTATAAGATAATGAGGCCCTGATAAGTCCCTACCATTTGAATTCCCAAGTATTTTTTAATCGTCACGTAAATCAGATAAATAGGCAACAACATCAAGATCTGCGGTGTAAGCTGCGATACAATCAGCATATTGCCGAATAACTCTTTACCCCTGAACCGGAAGCGGTTCATGGCAAAACCCGCAAAAATCGAGATGATTACCGAAAGCGCCGTTGAGCATGATATCACAATCAAACTGTTCTTGATGTACTGCAACAGGGGTACCGTAGTCCATACTCTTTGATAGGTGCCGAAATCGAACCGGCTTGGAAAAATGGATTTTCCCGTAACCTGGATTTCTTCCAGCGGCTTGACGGATGCCAGCACCACATTGAATATCGGAATCAACACATAGGCCGAAATCAATATCAAACCCGTCCAAAAAAAGATGTTGCTTAAAACCGAATGCTTTTTTTTCATCTGGTCAGCCCTCCGCTTTTTTACCGGTTATCCGTTTGAACCCGAATGAAATCATTACGATGATGATTAGCCAGGTGATGGACATCGCCGAGGATATTCCGAAATTCCAATAATCAAAGGCCTGAGTATAGGAATGAATGCTGATCACATTTGCTTCCTGCGCAGGACTATCTCCCAGCAATATAAATGCCGTTTGGAACTCATTGAGTATGGCGGCGCCATTAACAACCAGCAGAGTTATCAACACCGGTTTGATGAACGGAAGTATGCCGTGGCGGAATTTAACAAAATCGCCCCCACCGTCAATTTCAATGGCTTCAAAAATTTCTTCCGGTACGGTTTGAAGGGCGGCTAAAATCATGATATAATGAAAGGACCAGCCCCGCCAAACCTGGGTTGTGACCATCGCCCAAAACGAATTCGCTCCCACCAGCCAAAACGGTTTATCGGCCAGCCAATGCAGTTTATCGACAAGAATATAATTAATGAATCCCCAATCCTTCAAAAACATGAAACGCCACGCTATCGCAGAGATAAATATGGGAATGGCATAGGGGATCATAAACAAAGTCCGGAAAAATCCCCTGCCCTTAAAGGCCCGGTTTACGATCAACGCCGCCCAAAGGCCAAGCCCAAAGTGTAATATCTTAGCGGTAAGGCCATATTTCAGAGTGGTTGCCACGGAAGAAAAAAATGCTTTCGAAATCGGGTTATCAAAATCAAACAAGATGCCGTAATTCTTAAACCACAAAAAAGGGGCATGAATCCAGTCCGCTATGGTATATTGGGTCACCTGTTTCAAAGAAATGAGTCCGCTCAGCAAACTCGGAAAAACATACACCAGCAATTCCATGATAATGGCGGGAAATAACAAATAATATACAACGTTTCGTCTTCTAGTTCCCAGTTCTTCCATACATAATCCTTCCCCTTCATAAGAGCTATTGCATTTCAACCGGAAATGCATTGCAACAACCCCTTGATTAAGTCTTTTATCTTTCGCAAAGAGACACAAAGGCGCCCCTGACCAAAAGTGAGTGAACTTTGGTTTAAAATAAAAACTTATTTTTACTTTTATAAACTGAAATCAGTAACGGAGTTGCCGGATCGAGGCTTATATCAAAAGAAGCATTGCAATATACTTAGAAAGGGATTTTGCAATGCTTCTTTCAACATCGATTCCTTACTTTTTAACGCTGCTTACGATGGAGGCATTGATTTGCGCAACGGTGGTATCCATTTCTCTTTTGATCGTAGCTTCGGATAGTTCGCCTTTTCCCGCAGCGGCAAATACATTCTGCACATTTTTACAGGAGGCGTTTAAGGCCGGCAAATAATAGGGCAGCAACGGCAAGGCCTGGGTATGATGCAAGGCCACATCCAATATTTGCTTTTGGATTTCGTTGAGCTGAACTTTATCATAGGCGTTGGCCACCGGGGAAATCGACTGAAATTCCCTGTTCAGTTTGACACTAATATCCTTTCGGGAAATATAGGCCAGGAATTTTAAGGCCTCCGTCTCATGTCGGGTGCTCTTCATAATACCGATGTTGGTTCCGCCGACATGTCCGCTGGAAGGGAAACCGCCTTTGAAAACCTTTTTTTGCCCGGGCCAAATATATGGGAAATGAGCCACCCCATACTTGTCTTTCATTTTCGTCACATCAATCCTGGCTGCTTGGTCGCTGTTTCCAATGACCGAAGCAAGCTGTCCATTGGTAAACGCCGCTATGGCGTCATCTCCGCTCCATTCTGCAACCGCCGGCGGAGTAATCTTGTAATCCGAAACAAACTTTCCGAGAAATTCGACACATTCTAAAGCCTCGGGAGTATTAAAATTTATGTATCCTTTCCCATCCAGACCCTTGACCCCTCTTTGGAAAAACAACATTTGCAGAGGTTTCCAGGACTCATTGGGCTTTCCGTATAGCCCGAATCCCCAGACATCCATTTTCCCGTCTCCGTTTGTATCCTTGGTTATTTTTTGACAGGCTTTGATGAAGGAACTCCAGTCATCCGGAATTTGATCATATCCCGCCTGCTTGAACAACTCCTTATTATAAAACAAGGCATTGGTTACTACGGTAAAGGGTATGGATACCGGGGCTTTTCCCTCTTCGCCGGTAATAAAGGTCATTGATTTCGCAAATAGATTCACTCCGCCGATTTTCTGCATCCTTTGTTTGGTTATCGGAAGCAGCCCGCCTACCGGAGAAAACTCCACTGACATGTTATTTCCCATTCCCGTGATATCGGGGCCATCCCCAGTCGTCATAGCCGTCATGATTTTCTTCTTCAAATCGACCCAGGGAAACACCTCATATTCTACTTTAATACCGGTTTCCTTCTCAAAATCGACCAATACCTTATCCCACACCTTGGTGACTACATCATTGGTCGATAGAGGCGCCGCCCAATACTGTAAGACCACTTTTTCTTTCGGGCCGCAGAAACCGGTTGCCGAAACAGCCAAAAGAAAAATCAGAATAAAACTCAAACATACCAGTCTTTTTTTCATTACCATTCTCTCTCCTTTGTTTTCGTTCATCTATTTATTTAAATCACCGCCCGATGACAGCGATTTAATTTTCGAAACCATTTTGTAATCATATTTTCATACAAATTTTATTATTTTTCATACTTATTATTTAATTAGTTTCAAAATGGAACTTATTATTGTTTAATACTACTATAATGGAATATATGTGTCAATATGAAAAACAAAAAAACGCCCGCTGGATTTCTCTGAATCCCTTGGGCGCCCGATGATTAGTGGTTTTTTTATGCTCTATAAATTGGTAATGGTATCGGCTAACATATCTTCAATGACCATTGCCGCCGCACCCACCGCAATAGCGTTATCGACATATTTATTTCGGACGAATTTCAGCTTGTCATTATTAAACATATTGGCTTTTACGGTATTTACGGCAATATCGAAGTACAGTTCGGATCTCTCAATCATTCTGCCCCCAAGAATAATGAGCTGGGGCTGTATGATATTAATATAATTGGCCAAGCCGATTCCCAGGATCGTCGCGGCTTTGGATAATGATTGAATACAATAGGTATCCCCATTATGGGCATATTCAATGACATCACCGATAGTCAATTTTTTGGTTTTATCCAATAATCCCCGCGTCTCCCGCCACTTAGCATCATGGGCCACCAACTCATTCACGTAATCGATTACCGCCTGTTCCCCGCAATAAAGCTCCAGACACCCATATCTCCCGCAATCACACCGTTTCCCGTTCAACTCGATGATCATATGGCCTAAGATGATAGAATCGTAATTTCCCTGTTTGATCAGCTGGTTGTTGACTATCGAAGCGTTTCCGATGCCGTTGCTGACATTTATATAAATGATATCCTTATAATCTTTACCCTCGCCGAAGTAACTTTCACCAGCCAGAGCCGCGTGGGCCGCGAAATCCAAAACAACGCGGATGTCAAATCTGCTTTTTATTTTCCGCACGATGTCAATATTTTCCCACCCTTTTAAACGTATCGGATTTAAAAGTATTCCCTTTTCCCGGTCTAAAGGGCCGGGAGCGCCTATGCCAATGCCGATAAGCTCCTTGGGAGTCAATCCGTATTCGCGAAGAAGTTCCGCCATTTTATCGATAATCTCTTCGATTTTCAGCCCGGGGTCAGTACTTACTTTAACATCTTTTTCACCATATATCTTGGAATTAAAATCCATCAAAATAATTTTGATGAAATCTCTTCCCAGTTGAATACCGATCGCCTTAAGGAGCGCGCCATTGATCTTCAAAAATATCTTCTTTCTGCCTCTTCCCGTAGCTTCCTCATCTTCTTTTTCAACGATGACTCCCGCATTGATAAGCTTATCGGTAATTCTGGACAAGGTCGACATGGGAATTTTGGATATTTTCGATAATTCTATCCGGGCAATGTTTCGGTTCTTGAAAATCATGCTTAAAATATATTTTTCATTGGTGCTTTTGATATTTTCAAAAAGAGTATTGGCGTCCATAATCCATTCACCCGTTGGCTCTTTCAAGTTACTTCATTTCTTCCGTTTATTACCAACTTAATTTATAATTTAAAGAAAGCTTTTAGCTTAACACCAATGTTCAACAACATAGGCATTTCTTAAAGCAGATCCACCGCCACTTTGACAACTACTTTTTTGACCGGATGCTCTTTCTCATAGTTGCAGCCCGGCCGGTGAATGTCGGTGGGAAAAAAGACAGCATACCGTCCGGTGCTTAGGATCAATTCTTTTTCACCCTCGACCGCTCCATAAAAAGCGGCATCTTTTTCCGCCAGCAAATCCTCGGAAATCACGCTTGAGGTGTCGGTTAAGCTGTAGCCGACCACCTCAACGCCTTGAGTTACATACTGAATATCAATGTATTTCCGGTGGGTTTCCGCTCTTCTTTTGTCCCGGGGCGAAGTCTGGTATTCCTGAACCATCGCGTAAATCCCCTCTCCCTCAACCTCATACCGGCCTGCCGGAAGTTTTTCAAAGTCGGTATTTTTCAGATACTCCAAAGCCTTTACCAACGGGGCCGCAAGAGCCTTCCGATCTTGAGCCAAATTCCCCAAATTTCCTAAAATCATTTCAATCACCTCGTAGAATAGATTTAACCTAAATCCGGCAAGTAAACTTCTGAATCCACAATGAAGAACTTGACGGATCGATGTTCAATGTTTGGCGTAGTAATTGATCAAACAACCCGCCAAAATGATTTCCCGTTCATCCAGGGTCAAATTGGCCAGTTTGAGCGTAATTTCCGTTTTGCCCTGAGAATCAATCAGGTAGGCCGGGATTTGGGTGGAACATTTCTCAACCCCCTCCCGGATCCCCGGGATGTAGATCAATTGATCAACTTTCAATTGGGCCTCCACCTCTTTATCCACGATGAACGGGAGCATTCCCCAGTTGATTAAATTACTGCGATACCGCTTGGTCGCGTATTCGACAGCGATATTGGCCCTGCCGCCCAAAACTTTTTGACAGGAGGCGGCTTGTTCCCGGGCCGATCCGTCACCGGGCTTGACTGCAAAGATAACGCTGCCGATTCCAGTGTTGCTTATGAGTTGATGGACTTTCTCAGCGGAAGGGTTTTCTTCCTCCAGCAGGGGAACGAACAATGAACCCAGGGCCGTAGAGAGCGGCTCGCTGATTTTCCCTTCCGTTAACAGACGCATCCGTTCGGTTTCCAACTTTTGAACGGCTTTGGCCTTTTCCACGTAATGGGGATCTTTGCGAGACAAAGTGAACTCAGCCAATTTCAAAGGATTGGACCGGTAGGATGAGGTTTCCCCGGAAGGGATTAATTCATCGGTGGTGGTCACCGGATCATGAATGACCGATGTAAGTTGTAATAACAAATTCTGCGGCAGGGCGCTCATTTCAGGCCAATCAGCGATATTCGGGCCGAATTTCAACTCCAGCCCGGCCTGAGGTTTGCCGAATCCCTGATAAACCCGGTTACTATATACTTGACGGTTAAACGTGTACGTAGAAACCACCGGTTCATAATCGATTTCCGTGGCCGGAGTAAGGATTCCTCCGTTTGCCGCCGTGGCGACGATGGAGCGGGCATCCATCAAGGCCACCGAAGACACTTGACCATTACCGGGCTTGGAACCCTCGCGGTTGGGGAAGTTGCGGGTGGTATGACGGGCGCTGATTCCATTGTTACCAGGCACATCTCCGGCTCCGAAACAGGGACCGCAGAATGCCGACCGGATAGTGACGCCGGCGGTCATTAATGCTTCCGCCACGCCGTTTTTAATGATTTCCAGGTAAACCGGCTGGCTGGCCGGATACGTACTGAGCCAAAACTCACCCTTGCCGGTGGATTTCCCTTTTAATATCGCCGCCATTTCCACGATGTTTTCAAAAGTTCCGCCGGCACAGCCGGCTACCACTCCTTGATCCACCCGCAAGCGGCCGTCAACGACTTTATTCTTCAAACGAAAATCAATCTTGGGATTGTCCAGTTGTTGTTGGCCTTCTTTTTCGACTTTGGCCAAAATATCGAGAGCATTTTGATTCAGCTCTTGAATGGAATATACATTGCTGGGATGGAACGGTAAAGCAATCATCGGCTCAATTTTACTTAAATCCACTTTTACCAGTCCGCTGTAATAAGCGAGAGGACCCGGCTCCAGGGGACTGTATTCTTCCAGACGGCCATGAGTTTGATAATACTCCCGGACTTTATCATCCGTACACCAGATCGAGGACAAACAGGTGGTTTCAGTGGTCATTACATCAATCCCATTCCGGTAATCCACCGATAGATCAGCGATTCCCGGTCCTACAAATTCCAAAACCTTATTTTTTACAAACCCGTTTTCAAAGACTCCCTTGATAATGGCCAACGCCACATCTTGAGGACCGACGCCTTTCCCGGGTCTCCCCTCCAAGTATACTGCGATAACTTCCGGATAGGAAATATCATAAGTCTTTCTCAACAACTGTTTGACCAGCTCCGGACCGCCCTCGCCGATGGCCATGGTTCCCAAAGCGCCATAACGGGTATGACTATCCGAGCCTAAAATCATTTTACCGCAACCGGACATCATTTCTCTCATATATTGGTGAATTACTGCCTGATGGGCGGGGACAAAGATACCGCCGTATTTCTGCGCGGCCGAAAGGCCGAAAATGTGGTCATCCTCGTTGATAGTTCCTCCAACGGCGCATAAACTGTTGTGACAATTGGTAAGTACATAAGGAACCGGAAATTCTTTCAAGCCGCTGGCCCTGGCTGTCTGAACGATTCCCACATAAGTAATGTCATGGGATGCCAATGCGTCAAACCGCAACTTTAAATCCTGTAAATTGGTGTTTGTATTATGTTTGGCAAGAATTTGGTGGGCTATGGTGGCAGTCTTGGCAACTTCCGGATCCATCGCCCCGGCTGTCAGCGGCGGAATCCCTCTCTTGCCAAGGGTACTATTTATCTCATCCAGAGTTAAACCGGGTTTATCTTCAACCGTGTATTTCCCCTGGATTAAGTAAACTTTATTTTGCAATTCAATCATCATAATCCTCCACGAATCAAATTATCTTTAATTAATTAAAACAGATTCCTAGGGTGACTGTCAAGAAAACTCCCAAAATAGATAATCCAGCCGGAATCTTTTTCCTGGATTCCCCGTTTCAAAAATAGAAACGAACCATCACAACATCTACACTGAATGTCCACAAAATGTTCACATTTTTCAATTATGATAGTAAAAACGAAGCGAGGTGAGATATTACCGCAAGATGTATCGAATCTCCAAGAGGATGGGAATAATTGATCTCGAAGTACCTGAATCAAAGAAAGACGGACCTGTCTTTGAACCCACTTATATATCCGGATCATCTTCCTATTATCGATCAAAATAACAAGTAAAGTAGGGATAATTTTGGAACATAAGTTGAAATTCAAGTGGATCGGATTAGCCGCTTTTTTACTGTTCCTCTTCCTGGATACCGGTTTGACCGTCTTTGCCCAAACCGAAACCTTGACTTTAAGTAAAGCCATAGAACTTTCCCTCCAAGCCGATTATACCATCAAAACCGATCGCAATACTTTAGAAAAAAGCAAACTGGCTGTGAAAAAAGCTGCCTTGGATATTTTTCCCACCGCAAAGGTGGAAGGCGAGTACCAATACAACACCGGTAATGAAACCTATCCAAAAAGCTATCAAATCGTGGTCCAGGAAACCATCCCCACTAAATTCAATCTTTATGGTCAAAAAATCGAAACCGACATCGAAGCGGCCATGTGGGAACAAGTGACCGCCCAGGCCCAATTGCAAATCGATGCCGCTCAGGTCATCTATAATACTTATGACGATTTTCTTACCGTTTTGAAAAACCAAAAGCTGGTTGAACAATATCAAAAAGCGGTTGACCAATACACAGCCACCAACGAATTAGCCAAAACCCAGCTGAGTTTGGGGGTCATCACCAAGCCGGACCAGCTTAAGATCGAAAATTATCTGAATCAAGCCCAGTTTAACCTGGAAAAAGGCCGCCTCGACCTGGAAATAGCCTTACAGAGCCTGGCCAATCAAATGGGGGTCAAAGATTTATCCAACTACCACATGGCGGAGGAAATTCCTGACGGGGTGGAAATCGAACAGGAACTGTCCTCACTCCGGCAAAGGGCCCTTCAAAAAAGATTGGAACTCCAAAAAGATGAGATCAATATCAAAAAAGCCAAACGGACCTGGGCTGAAGCTAAAAATGAACAATTGCCCACCGTTTCCGTAAGCTATAACAGCCGGGGGGAAAATAACTCCTTTGGGCTTAGTTATGACTTCCTTAGCGGCGATTTTTTCTGGCTCGATGCATATACCGACGATTCAAGCCAATCAACCCAGAGGGACATTCTGAATAACAGCAGTTCCAGTTACTTCGGCAGCAATAACCGCTATTTTACATTAAAATTAAGCTGGAATCTGGATTTTGGCGCCACGGCCAACACTGCCAAACAAAATCGGTACAGCCTGGAAAATGCCAAACTAGCTCTTGACAAAGATAAAAACGATATCGGGCTGGAAGTGCAACAAGCCTTAACCGATTATTACCTGGCGATCAAACAAAACCAGGTCGACCAAAAAGCCTTGGCATATTATCAGAAGGATTTGGAAATCAAAACTCTTCAAGCCAAATTGCACGCCATTACCTATTCCGATTATTACGAAGCGATGCAAAACGAGCTGACAGCCAGAATTAGCGCTCTCAAATCTGGATACGATCACGTATTGGCCCTGCAAAAGCTGAAAAAAGTCACCGGTGATTGTTATCCTTTCGACCGTCAGAAAGTATTGGAGGAAAAATAATCATGAAAATTTACCGAAAGAATTTACCCGTTATTGTGGCGCTGATCTTAGTTTTGACCATCGCCGCCGTTTGGTTTGGAGTCCAACACTCCCGCAAAGCCACAGAAACCGCAAAATCCTCCGCCTATGACGCATTTGAGACCCGGCGCATGGATCTCAGCGAAAAGGTTGACGCCACCGGCGAGGTCACCACCGAGAAAAATGCCGCCCTTTATTCACCGTATAGCGCAACCGTCAAACAGTTGCTGGTCAAACCCGGCGATACGGTTCATACGGGAGATCCCCTGCTGATATTGCAATTAAAAGATGCGGATGTCATCAATTACGCCGCAGGATACAAATCATCCCTGGAACAAGCCAAAAGCAATTTAATCGTCGCCCAAAACGCTTTAGAGCGGCAAGAAACTCTTTATAAAATTCAAGGCACCACCATTGACGATTTGGAAAGCGCCCAAAAAGCAGTCCGGCAATATGAAGCCCAAGTCAGCGAATATACCTTGAAAGTGGAATCATTGACCAAAAACGGGGTTGACCACAACAACAACCTGATCATTAAAGCGCCCTTTGATGCTGAAGTTTCCTGGATTAATGTAAAAGAAGCGGAGTCAGTCGCCACCACCGATGCGCTTTTGACTTTGGGAGGCGCCAGCGCCATCCGGATCGAAGCCGATGTTGATCAGGGCGATATCAGTCAAATCAAAGTCAGCCAAATGGCTTTCATTACCGCAAACGATGAAAACCGCACCGTCATACCGGGGATTGTCACTTCCTTTGGCAGTACCGGCAAGACCGAATCCAGTGTTGTCACATTTCCAGTACAAATTAAGCCGCTATCGGGTTCCCCCGATAGGGTGCAAGCCGGTAATAAACCGCCGGCCTTTGGAAATAAAAAAGACGCCGGATTTGCCAGGCAGGGTGGCGCTCCCAAAAAGCCGCCCGCCGTCGATATAGGCAATCTTTTAAAATCCGGGATGACCGTGGATGTTACCATCATGGTCAATTCTCATCAAGGCGTGCTGGCGATACCCCTGCGGGCAATCACCCAAGTTAACGGTGAGAATATCGTCAAAGTCATTACGCAAGAAAAATTGATATCCAAAAAAGTAAGCCTGGGCTTTCAATCTGAACGCTATGTTGAAATCCTATCAGGACTGGCCGAGGGGGATCGGGTAGCCGTCCCCAAAACCCAGTCGGCGAATCCCTCCAATGCTTCATCCAATAACAATTCCCGGGGAAGGATCCGCGTTGGCGGAATGGGCGGCCCACCGCCAATGTGAGGTGAAATGAAATGATTTCTTTTAAAAACATTTATAAGATCTACCAAATGGGCGATGTTGAAGTCCGGGCCTTGAATGACGTCTCCTTTACGGTCAATGAAGGGGAAATGGTGGCGATCATGGGGCCCTCCGGCTCCGGGAAGTCCACCACCATGAATATCATCGGATGTTTGGATCCGCCTACATCCGGTTCCTATCTCCTGGATCGCCGGGAAGTCGCCCAGTTGAACGAATATGAACAGGCTATATTACGCAACCGGAATTTGGGGTTTGTGTTCCAGTCTTTCAATTTGCTGCCCAATCTGACCGCACTCCAAAATGTGGAACTGCCTCTGGTTTACGCCGGTCTCGGCGCCACCGAACGACATACCCGGGCTGTGGAATCTTTACGAAAAATGGGCCTTGAAAAAAGAATTCATCACAAACCCCGGGAGTTATCAGGCGGGCAGCAGCAACGAGTGGCCATCGCCCGGGCTTTGGTGAATGATCCCAAACTGTTGCTGGCCGATGAGCCCACCGGAAATCTGGACTCCAAATCCAGCGTGGAAATCCTGGCCATCTTCCAGGAGTTACACCAAAAGGGAATGACCATCGTAATCGTTACGCATGAAAATGATATCGCCGCCTACACCCAAAGGATTATTCGCTTTTTCGACGGTAAAATCGTCTCCGACGAAGCCATCGACCAAAGCATCATCCAAAAAGGAGCCACGATATGAAAGTTTCAGAAAATGTTTTAATGGCCGTAAAAAATCTATCCGCGAATAAAATCCGCTCTTTTTTGACCATGCTGGGAGTGATCATCGGGGTCGCCGCGGTGATTGACATGGTCGCCTTGGGCCAGGGAGCCCAGGAAAAAATCACCAGCAACATTACAGCCATGGGTTCCAATCTGATCATGGTCTTCCCCGGTATGGGCAGCCGCCGCGGTGGTTCCTTCGGCGGCGGCAAACCCCTAACCAACGACATCCTATCCACGATTGAAGATTCTTCTTTCCATATTGCGACAATTGCTCCGGAGACCCGAAGCAACATGACCTTACGGGTCGGCGCCAACAGCATGGACAGTACTCTCACCGGATGTACCATTCCTTATTTCAAAATGCGCAATTATCAAATCAGCGAGGGCCGAATCTTCGACGATTCCGAAGTAAGCAGGCGCCGCAGAGTGGCGGTGATCGGATCGTATGTTGCGGAACAACTTTTCCCCGGTTCCGACCCCTTGGGCCAGGATATTAATGTCGGAGTGGTCAGATTTCAGATTATCGGCGTGCTGAAGGAAAAAGGCCAGAGCGGCTTTAGCAACAGCGACAATCTGGTGATGGTCCCGATTACCACCGCCCAGCAAAGAATTTTCGGCAATCAGAACTTAGGCACCATTTACATTCAAGCCGACGATGCCACCAATGTGGACGGAGTTTATCATGATGTTTCCGAGGCTCTGTTGAAGAAACTGAAAGATACCGATAAATTTAACGTCAGAAACCAGGCTGAAATCTTATCGACGGTGCAGGAAACCACCAAAACCTTCACCCTGCTGCTGGCGGGTATCGCCGCCGTTTCCCTGCTGGTAGGGGGCATCGGAATCATGAATATCATGCTGGTCTCGGTGACGGAACGCATTAAGGAAATCGGGATCCGCAAAGCCATCGGGGCCCAAAAAAATGAAATCCTGGGATTGTTCCTCATCGAAGCAGTCGCTTTAAGTTTAACCGGCGGTTTCATCGGAATCTCTCTCGGCTGGGTGTGCGCCCTGGTTATTTCGAAGTTCTCGGGCTGGCCTGTCATTGTCTCCCTGCCTTCCATTCTAATTTCTTTCGGCTTCTCAATCCTGGTGGGCCTCTTCTTCGGAGGATATCCTGCTTATAAAGCGGCCGGTTTAAATCCGATCGAAGCTTTGCGGCACGAATAATCAAGACAAGGGATGATAATCATGAACAATCAAAAATCGATTATGATTGCTGACGATGAAGAGCGAATGCGCAAATTAATCGGGGATTTCCTTAAAAAAGCGGGTTATTATGTAGTCGAAGCCGAGAATGGCCGGAAAGCCCTGGACTTATTTACGGAAAATCCGGGCATTGCCTTGGTGATCCTCGATGTGATGATGCCGGTGTTGGATGGTTGGACCGTATGCCGTGAAATCCGGAAAACTTCCAAAGTGCCGATTATTATGCTTACCGCCCGGGGCGAAGAGTCCGATCAATTATTTGGCTTTGATTTGGGTGCCGATGAATATGTCACCAAGCCTTTCAGCCCCACGGTTCTGGTGGCCAGAATTCAAGCTCTGCTCCGGCTGGTTGAGGATACCGGCAAGGAAAAACCACTGCTCCAGTTCGACGGCCTCCAGATTAATAAAAACGGTCATTATGTCTCAATTGACGGTGGGATCATCGATTTAAGCCCCAAAGAATATGAGTTACTGTTATATTTCGTGGATAATCCCGGCGTCGCCCTTAGCAGGGACCAAATTCTCAATGCCGTCTGGAACTTTGATTATTTTGGCGACAGCCGGACCGTAGACACCCATATCAAAAAACTTCGTGTAAAATTGGGCAAAAAAGGCGACTATATTCAAACGGTTCGTGGGTTTGGTTATCGCTTCGAGGTGAAAAAAGATGACCCACTCCATTAGGACCAAACTCTTTTGGGGAATCAGTTCTTTAATCATCTTTTTTGTGCTATTGTCCGTATTGCTCAATTTTAACCTATTGGCCAGGTACCATATTTCCCAAAAGGGCAAAGCTCTCTACCGGGAATATCTATCCATTAATCAAATTTACCGGGGTAATTCCAATGACCTGCTGCCCCAGATCGATCAATTCATTCACGACAGCGGAACCAACATCGTCATCCTCGACCAAAATTTTCAGGTGAAGTACGTGTTTTCTCCCAGACCGCCGGGGTTGCCGGCCCAGCCCAAACCGAGCAAGTTTCGGCTACCCCCTTTTATTTACGAAACCACGGACTGGTCAAAGCCTGCTTATTATATCGACATAGACCGGGGCCACCGCAGGCGGAATTTTGAATTTTTAAACTTCACGGCGACCTTGCAAAACGGGGAACTTCTCTGGATGGGAACCCCGCTCCCCGAAATCAGGCAAAGTGTGGCGATAGCCAACCGCTTTTTCCTATTGACCGGAATCCTGACCTTAATCATCGGCGGCATCTTTGCCTTATTTTATACGAAGCGGTTTACCGAGCCCATCCTGAAATTAAATGCCATTGCCCAAAATATGGTGAAATTGGATTTCTCAAAAATGTACCCGGTTAAAACCGAGGATGAAATCGGCCAGCTGGGAGCGAACATCAATTCCCTTTCCCAGCAATTGGGTAAATCCATTCATGATCTTCAGGAGGCCAACCACCAACTCCAACTGGATAACGAGCGTCAAAAACGCATCGATGAGATTCGCAAAGAGTTCATCTCCAATGTATCCCATGAACTCAAGACCCCGATCGCTTTAATTCAAGGTTACGCCGAAGGCCTTAAACTCAATGTGATCGACAATGAACCGGATAAAAATTTTTACTGTGACGTGATTACCGACGAAATCACCAAAATGAATAAATTGGTCCGCAATTTATTGGATTTATCGGAGATAGACTCCGGATCTCTTCAACTCGACAAGGAACGATTTGATTTGGCCCAGCTCACAGAGGATGTTTTGGATAAATACCATTTCATGATCAAGGATAAAGCCATCACCCTTCAAATGGAGAAAAGCAATCCCGTATTCGTCTTCGCGGACACTTACCGCATTGAACAAGTGTTGGTCAATTACATCAACAATGCCCTGGATCACGTTCAAGGTGACAAAATCCTGAAGGTCACCGTGAAGGAGCAGGAAGCCAACGTGAGATTTTCGCTGTTTAACTCAGGGGACCCTATTCCCGAAGAGGCTCTGGATAAGATCTGGTTCAGCTTTTATAAAGTCGACAAGGCCCGAACCCGTTCCTACGGCGGTACGGGATTGGGATTGTCGATCGTCCGGGCGATTATCGATCAGCATCAAGGCGGCTACGGAGTCAGCAATGTCCCGGGAGGAGTCGAATTCTGGTTCGAATTACCTAACGAGTCCTAATTGTTAAGTAAATTTCCGGAGTCAAATGAAAAAAGGATTTTTTCGAGATTTATCTAAAATTATAAACTTTAAAAAGCACGGAAATAGAAAACTGATTTTTTTATTTCCGTGCTTTCTCTTGGCCTATAAGCCAAGGGTTTCTTGAAACGGAGATCCTCTCATGGTAATGGAAAAACTCAAAGCAAGCGCCGGAGATGACATTTTTGAAAAAGCCGTCTCCCTTTACCGGTCTGGTCATATTAAATCCTATTCCCATACCAAACGCCATAGTCAATATCAACTCAAGGCCATTGTCAAAGAAAACAGTGTTTATGGTGTAGATGTTAATCTGGATTTAACCGCCGGCCAACTGAAAATCAATTCATACTGCTCCTGTACCACAGGAAGCAGCCGCCTTTGTCAGCATGCCGCAGCCGTAATCTATCAATTTTTGATTCATGATCTTCCCAAACTGGACCCTTCGAAAATCAAGCCGTCAAAGCCCCAAGGAATCGATGAATTAAAGTCCCTCAGCTTCTTGAAAGACAAAAAAGACCTTTTGTATACAATTAAAGGTCTAAGTAGCCCTGGAGATTATTTCGAATTAACCCTTGCTTTCGGCGGAAAGTCGCCGGATTCGCTGTCCCCCTTGATCGAATGCCTGGGAGATGTCAATGCCAGTTCCAGCCGGAGGGACCTTCTCCTCAAAGACCTAAGCAGCTTCGACTTTTTAATCATTCATTATTTGGAAAATAATTTCTCCAGTAAAGACCCGGGCCTGCAAACCATCTCCTTGCCAAAATCTATGACCAGCCTGGAATTGATTGTTTCCCTGATCCAAAACAACCGGGCTCTCAATACCCAAGGACAGTATTTCAATATAGGCGAAACCCTGAAACCCCGGGTATGCGTCAACGGTTCGGAAAGCCGCTTACAATTGAAATATGATCTCGATGAGTTCCAGGGGCTGGGGACCGTGAACCGGGATTTACATTACGTAATGGCCGGAAATAATCTCCATCTCATCCAAACCGGGGGCCTCGAAAAACTCTCCGGCGAAATCGCCGTTGAACCCGGGCAACTCGGAGAAGTACTTTTCGAAATTTTACCCCGCCTGGGTGAACAAATTCAATTGGAGCTGGCTCCCGACTTTCAATTGCAAACTCTCAAGCTCCACGAACCCCAGATCGAGCTGGATTTTTCATATCGTGAACCTCAAAACATCATCCTTTGCAGTCCTACGGTCAGAATATATGGGCAAATATATCAAAATCAAGAATGCCGGCGGCTTTTGACGGAAAGTTTTTTTTACCAACGTTCAACCGCCAATCCCAGTGAGTGGTCCATTGTAAACCGCCATCCTCTCCAAGAGTTGCTTCATTTTCTGGAGCGCAACCGGTTTGAATTTGCCGACGAAGAATGGCAAATTTCCGAAAAAAGCCGCTTATTGAAGTTCTTCCTGAGCGGTCTGGAACAATTGCCCGTGAACTGGCAAGTAACGACGGATGATGCTTTCAAAGGCTTTCAAATCACTCCCCTTACTTTGGAGCCTCAGGTTAAAGTGGACCTCCAATCGGGCATCGACTGGTTTGATTTCCAGGTTTACTATAATCTTGGAGGGAGAACCTTCAGCCATCAGGAAATCCTGCGGATGCTGGAGAAAACCGCCGATGGAAACTATATTCAAGTTGACCGGCAATGGTTTTATATTGCCGAAACCTCCAAAGTCGATTTTTTAGAGCGGGTGGTCAACCAAAATTCCTCAAAAACCGGAGCTACCCATGAACCATTTTATCATCTGCCCTATTTGCGCCGGTTATTGCAGAATCAAGGCCTCACCATCCTTGGCAATGCTCTTTACAACCAGTTTGAAACCGAAATCTCTCATGACCACCCCATCCTCCCCTGCCCATTACCGGATAATCTCCAAGGGGAATTGCGGCCTTACCAAAAAGAAGGTTATTATTGGTTGCGATTTCTGCACCAATATCATTTCGGCGGTATTTTAGCGGACGATATGGGCCTGGGGAAAACCGTCCAGGTATTGACGTTAATTAAAAGCGCCACGGGCCAGGGCCCTTCCCTGGTAATTTGTCCCCGCAGCCTGATTTACAACTGGTTGGCCGAAACTGAAAAGTTCTATCCGGGAACGAACGGCATGGCCTATTATGGTCCGCCCGACAGCCGGAAAGCGCTGCAGGAATCCTTTGATGATCAGGAAATCATCGTCACCACTTACGACATCGTCGTCCATGATATTGAATTTCTGGCCAGTTTCCCGTTTTATTATACAATTCTGGATGAAGCACAACAAATTAAGAATTACCGGACCGAAAGAGCGAAAGAATGTAAAAGAATCAAGTCCCGGTTCCGGTTGGTTTTAACGGGTACACCGATTGAAAACACTTTGGAAGATTTGTGGTCGCTTTTCGACTTCGTCATGCCGGATTATCTGGGAAGTCAAATTCAATTCAAAACCAAGTATCTGGAAGCCGCGAACGAACCCGGCTCGCAAGCCTTAACGGTTTTACGGCAAAAAATAGCTCCTTTCATGCTCAGGCGGGAGAAAGCGAGCGTGCTTCCGGATTTACCGCCGAAAGTCACCGTGATCCGGAAATGTCTAATGTCCCAATTGCAGGAGGATACTTACCGGGCCATCCTGAATGAAGTAAAACAAACCATTGTCAATTCCATCATTCATGTGGGGCTGGAAAAGTCCCGGATCACAGTATTATCATCTCTCACCAAGCTTCGCCAGATATGTGATCATCCCGGTTTGGTCCTGCCGGAAGTGGATACCCGGGCCGAATCCGGTAAAATCGATGCTTTAATGGAATTGATTGAGGAAGCGATTGCCGGTGAGTGTCCGCCCCGGCATAAAATCGTGGTTTTCAGCCAATTTGTACGGATGCTGCAATTGATCCGGGCTAAACTGGAAGAGAACGAAATCCACTATCTTTACCTGGATGGTTCAACTTCCGACCGAATGGAGCGAATTCAATGTTTTAACAATACGCCCGAAATACCTGTCTTTTTGATCAGTTTAAAAGCCGGCGGCGTCGGAATCAATTTAACCGCGGCGGATACCGTTATCCATGCCGACCCATGGTGGAACCCCATGGTGGAAGAACAAGCCACCGACAGGGTACACCGTATCGGCCAACACAATCAAGTCATGGTTTACAAATTAATTACCCTGGGCACCGTGGAGGAAAAGTTGCTCCAGCTTCAAGACCGGAAAAAGGTCATTTTTGATTCCCTCATTCAAAGCCAGGACGATCCGCCGGGTCGTTTAACTTGGGAAGACATCCAAGATTTATTTGACTTGGATGATTCATACCTTAAATATCCATAAATCGTGCTATAATAGATCGGGTGATTTTTTTGCTACTCGAAAATTTAAAGACCCGGGCCGGAGAACAAATTTATCAAAGGGGAGTCGCCTATTACACCGGGGACCGAATTCGCGAATTTTCAGTGACTCCCCTGGAAAACCAGGCGCACCGAATCCATTCCGTGGTCCGGGGAACCAAAAGTTATGTCGTCAAGATAACCGTCCGTATCTTGCACCATCAACTCAAGATCGACAGTTACTGTTCTTGTCCTTTTTCCTGGAATACATTATGCAAACACGAAGTGGCTGTCTTGTATAAATTTATCCAAGAGAAATATTATGAACTGACTCCCTACGAAAGCAAACATGCCTCCAAAACCGCGGGCTTTGATTCCTTCAAACAATTCCTTTCCGAGGAGAAGCGGCCCGCCGAAGACCTTCAGTATGAGTTGAAGGGTTTGCAAAAGCTTTCCGGAGCCAATTTTCGCTTGCAATTAAACGGCGTCCCCTCCCAACAGGAAGCCTTAAAAAACCTGCTGGATGAAATGGACCATGAAAATAGCGACTCTTATCTATCCGAAAAGCTTTTGAAAAATTTTAACCAGTTTGATCGCCTGGTTCTTGAACATTTACAAAAGATCTATACCCGGAAAACTCCTGAAAAAAGGATGATCTTTTTCACCAAATCCCGGGAAAACCTGGATTTCATTATCGCCTTACTATCCAGCCGTCAGGTCCGTCTGGATGAATCCGCCCCCAATCCCCTGACTTTGGGGCCGGTATTGAAACCCCGGCTCATTTTCAGCGGCGACGAACGCCGGCTGAAAATCACTGTCGATGATTCCGAGCTTTTGGCGGATGGCTTTTACCATCCCGATCTGGATTGTTTGGTAAGAAACCATGTGCTCCACAAGATTGAGAACCGGGCCGTCCGGGAACTACCCGCTGATTTTGAAATCCCCTCATCCAAGCTGGGGCCGTTTCTGTTTGAAATTTTGCCGAAATTACAGCAAAAGATGGATTGTACCCTGCCCCAGGAACTGACCAACCAGCAATTGAAGCTGATTCCGCCCCAAATCCGGCTGGATTTTGATTATAACGGGGAACAAATCATTTGCCACCCCCAAATTCAAATCGATCAGCAAATTTATGACGATAAGGAAAGCCTGCAACTAGCCTCCTCTGAATCGTCCTACCGCCGTTCGGAGGAAAATCCACGCCAATGGACCACAATCGATGCCGCTGCCTTGCAACGCTTCGTGGATTTTTTGGAGCATTATAATTTTAAGGTATCGCCGGAAGGCCTCACGATTAAGGATACGGGCCATCTGATTCAATTCATCATCGGCGGGCTCGGCCAGATTCCGCCCCAGTGGCAAGTAACCGCCAGCCCGGACTTTCAGAAACTTAAAATAGCGCCCCTGTCTTTGGTGCCGGTTGTCGAACTGAATATCGACGATACCATCAATTGGTTTGAGTTTAAAGTCTATTACAATTTGGGCGGCAAGACCTATACCCATCAGGAAATCCTGAAGATGATGCGCAAAACCGCCGAAGGAGCCCAATACATCCAGGATGAAGGGCAAATTTTCGTCATCGAAGAGAACCTCCCTGAACAGCTCGAAAAAGAGTTGAAGAAAAAAGACGGTCATCCGGAACAGCTCCAGGGTGAATTGTATAACCTGATGTTTTACCGCCAGTTTTTTAAGGATCAAGGAGTCGCGATACACGGAAATCCGCTGTACCGGCAATTTGAATCCGATATCCAAAACAAACAGTTGGTGGAAAATAATCAAGTCCCTGAAACCTTAGGCGGCGCTTTACGCTCGTACCAGAAAGAAGGCTTTCATTGGCTGCGTTTTTTATATAAATACCGGTTCAACGGGGTCTTGGCCGATGACATGGGACTTGGCAAAACCCTTCAAGTTTTAACCTTGCTCAAAAGTTTGAAAACCATTAAACCCCATCTGGTGGTTTGCCCGCGGAGTCTCATTTATAACTGGGCTGCGGAAATCGACAAGTTTTATCCCGACACTTCCTATTTGGTTTATCATGGAGTCCCCGAAGAGAGGACTGTCATGAGAAGCTCTTTTCTGGAACGGGAAATCATCATCACTACCTATGATATCCTGGCCCGGGATAGTCAAAGTTTACAGGAATATCTTTTTGATTACTGTATTCTCGATGAGGCCCAGCATATCAAGAATCATTTGACCCTCCGCGCCCGTGAAGTCAAGAGGATTCGTTCCGAACACCGGTTAGTCATGACCGGTACCCCAATCGAAAACGGGCTGGATGAGTTGTGGTCGATCTTTGACTTTTTGATGCCGGGTTATTTGGATTCTCAACCGAAATTTACCGCCAAATATGTCACTCCCCTTCGGAAGGTGCCCGGTGATCCGAAGGGCCTTGTTCGGTTGCGCCAAAAAGTGGCTCCCTTCATTCTGCGCCGCCGCAAGGAAGAAGTTCTCACCGAGCTTCCGGAAAAGATTACCACGATTCAAAATGTTTTTATGACCAAACTCCAGGAAGATACCTATCATGCGATTCTCAACCAATTGAAGGAAGAGATCGTTCAGACCATCTCCAGCCGCGGATTTGCCAATTCCCATATTACGGTGCTGGCTGCCTTGACCAAATTGCGTCAAGTCTGCAACCATCCAAGACTTGTCTTACCGGACAGCGACCCTTCGGTGGACTCCGGAAAACTGGAAGCCTTGATGGAATTAATCTATCAAGCCACCGACGCCGGCCATAAAATCGTCATTTTCAGTCAGTTTGTGAAAATGTTGCGATTAATTGAAGCCAAATTCCAAGCCGAAAAAATCCGTTATGAATACCTGGACGGCTCAACCCGGGACCGGATGGAACGGATCAACCGCTTTAACCAAACCCCGGAGATCCCTATTTTCCTGATCAGTCTGAAAGCCGGAGGATTGGGTATCAATCTGACATCGGCGGATATCGTGGTCCACGTCGACCCCTGGTGGAATCCGATGATTGAAAACCAGGCCACCGACAGGGTGCACCGCATGGGTCAGCAAAATCAAGTGATGGTTTATAAACTGATCACCCGGGGAACCGTGGAAGAAAAGATTTTACAGCTCCAACAAAGAAAAAAGTCGGTGTTTGACGCCATCATTGAACATAACCAGAGCCCGCTGACCTCCTTGACCTGGGAAGATATTAAGGATTTATTTGAACTTTAAGCTTTTCCTGCCGCTCTCCCCGGCAGGAATTGGTATAATCATCTTGAATTAGTATTTCGGTGGTAAAAAACCATCGAAACTATACATTATAAAAAATGGAGGTATTATCGTGAAAAAGGCCGCAATCATATTTATTTTATCTTTGGCGCTTCTTTTGTCTTTTGCAACCCTGGCCTCAGCCGAGCTTTTATTCAGCGCGTCCGCGGGAGCCGGCCCTTCTGATTTTTCGGTGAACTATAAAGAACCATATAAAACCAATTATGCATCTGGTGGCATAGGCGACATTTCCAAATCCCCTACACAACTCACCTTGACCGGCGACCTTGACTTGTTCCTTATCCGCATCGGCGCCGAATACAGCACTGCCGATATGGGCAAGAGCGGCACTTTCTCAACGGCGACCATCAAAGCCGGTTGGGAATTGGGCCTTCCCCTGGTAAGTTTCGGACTCTATGGCGGGTATCAGGCGTATACTTTAACCAAGGGCAGTTCAATCAGTAATGCGAGTCTGGGCGACAGCGCTTACTGGGACCTTTTCGCCGGTGTAGGCGCAAAAGTGAGCCTTGCTGATATCAGTATTTATGCCAGCACCAACATCCCACTCTATTGTGAATTTGACAACGGCATTAATAAAGATGACAGTGCGTCCATGACCTATCTCAAGGCTGGCGTTTCCTACGCTCCGATTCCCTTTGTCGACCTTTTCGTTGACTACCGGAAGATGGAAGGCGATTCCAAAGTAATGAAACTTTCGTCCGACGGCTATAACTTCGGAGTCAGACTGAGCTTCTAATTTTACATAGGTAACTGATTTATCAGGATTATTCATCCATAGGCGGCAACATACCCTATGGATTTTTTATGATCTTTTGAGGGGAAGGTCATGAGCCTCATTCTCACCTCTCCCTGCAAACGCGCCGCGCCATCCGCAGCAACCGGTCGGCCGTGAGTCCATCCATCAAGCCCTGCTTGTACAGGCGTCCATAGGCCAGCTCGTCCCGTTCGACCCAATAATGGTCCACTTCAGTGATGAGCCGCATTTTCTCCGGCGGCAGGCTTTGGCTGATCTGTTCCAGGGTTTCGTTAATAAGGGTGTTCAACTTCTGAAATCGTTTATCGGTGAGCAACACTTCCTCTTCGGCTTCACCGACCCGTTTGGCCAGCAGTTCCCTGATTTTAGCGCTGAAGGATTTCAGCATGGCGATTCCTCCTTCTTTTTTTCGAGTTGACATTCAGTAAAACCTTAAAAGAAAAATGCATCCTCTTTACCTTTAATCTTTATTTCCGATGGTTGGAGTTTTTCACCCATTGTGAAATTTTATAGTCTCATTATATTTTCACAAAAAGTAAAAGTCAACACCTGTTTTGTCTTTTTGTGAAAATATTCTTCTGCTTTCACATTTCGTGATAAACTTCAGAAAAGGGGGGTCATCATGTCTACCTTTGGCGAAAGATTAAGAGAATTAAGAGAAGAAAAAGGAATTACTCAAATAGAATTAGCAAGATTTCTTTCGCTTGCAAATTCTACTGTTTCACAATATGAAGCTGATAAAAGAGATCCGGATTCTTCAACCCTTCAAAAACTGGCCGATTATTTTGCGGTAACATTGGACTATCTGTTAGGCCGTTCCGATATTCGTAATCCGGAAATTTCATCCGACCCGGAAGTCATTTCCCTTATCCGGGCCCGTGAGAAAATGACCCCCGAACAACGCGCAAAATGGGATCGCATTAATAAAGAAATCTTCCCGGAAGCGTTTGATAACCACGATAAATAATTCAATCTCTAATGTCATCAAATTAAATCGCCAACGATTATAAAATAAGCTCGCGATTTTTGCCGACTGCGGGTTAAAACCCTGCGGCTATCCTAAACCTGATCGGTTAAAAAACGATAGAAAAGGATTGTTTACCGACCTATTGTTTTCACTTCCAAGTAAAATAACTTTTCTACCCCCCATAAATACCGGTTTTAACCGGTAGGACCTGCAGCAGCCGCGGGTTTTAACCCGCGGATTGAGGTCAAGGCATCAAAAAACGCCCCGGTTTCTAACCGCAGCGTTTGGTTTCAGGTTTTCTTTTACCGGCGGGATTCCTTTGGAATCCCGAGGAATCCTGCATTGACCCATTACCCCCTACCCCATACCCATATCCCTACCCCATGACCTGTGATTTTTTTCTTTCATAAATGATCCTTTATTTACGGAAATGATCCTTTCTTTTCGAAAAAAGCCCTTTTTCCCGTTCATTCAATCGTTTGAATGGCGGAAAGGATCATTTTTGTCGTCCGGAGGACCGATCGGGTCCCCAAAAGGATCATTTCCGTAACGAATCGATCCATTCTTCCCATAAAAAGTCCTTTTTGTCGTTCGAAAGTTCTCTCCGCCTCCAGAAAAAATCATTTCCGTGACAAAAATGATCCTTTCTCCCGTTGAAAGAATCCTTTCCATCCCTCGAAGGATTCTTTCCGCGGTAAAAATGATTTTTTCGGTGATTCAGAGGACCGATCCGGCCAACCAAATAATTTTTTCCCCAAACCCAAAACCTTTCCCTATCTCTACCCTTTTCAAATCCACCCATTATTCCCCTGGAAACCTTCTGGGGACGCTTTCGTTTTAACACATAGAATAGAGTGAGGTGCTTGAAATTGAAAAAAGTTACCGTTTTACTAATCATTATAGCCGGAATACTCAGCGGCATGGGAATGGGATTCTTCATATTATACCAGCGACAGTCTTCCGGCAGGGCGGAAATTAAAAATCATCCCTACGGTGACAATCCTTTTACCCTGAATTCAGGTCTGCCTTCCGTCAAATCAAACAGCCGTTTTAGCGCCGCAGTCTCCAAGGAAACCACCCTCGAAGACTACAGGATAGAAGAAAATTTGCCTTTCGGGATCGAAATCAATAATCCCGTACCCGAAGTAAAACATTGGAATTTTGACCAAAGAACTTATTACTACTTTAACTGGGGTCTGAAAAAAACCGGGGGATACCGTCTGGATATATTGAGTGTCAAGGATCATCTCATTAAAGTCAAAGCCTTAAGCCCGCGTAAAGATCAAATGTTGATTCAAGCCGTAACCTTTCCCTCTTTGCTGATATCCTTACCCCAGGGCGATTATGTCTATGAGGTCGTGGACGAAAATGGAGAGCGGATTTTGGATGTCTTTCGCCCTAAAAACAAGCCCCTCAAAATGATCATCTTTGTCCCGAAAACCAATGGTCAAATCGGCAAACGTGAGATTTTACGGGATATTTCATCGCACCGGAAGGAAAAATCAATTCCCTTGCTCGCTTTGGAATCGCTTTTTAACCAACAGGAAATGCTCAATTTTATCAGCCGCGGAGTGACCCCGGATGGAATATTTTATGAGAAATCAAGGCATCAGTGGATTGTCGAACTGAGTAAAGCCTACCAGGATTTATCAAGCGAAGAAAAAAAACTGCTCTGCAAAATTATTCGCAAAACAGTTTTAGCTCTAACGACTCGTTCCGCCACTTCCGTGAAAATCATTATTAACCCGGCAGTGGTAAACCCTTCCTAAATGAAACACTTCAAAACGGAGATGATTTGACTTTGACGCCCAAATTTTCGACATTCAGTTGTTCTTTGATATTTCCCAGTTCCTTTTGATACTCCGTTATCGTTTGGAGCATTTGGGCGATCTTATCATTAAACCGGTTATCGACGGCATTGATATCGTTCAGCAACGAACGGGTATCTTCCAACCTGTTTATGACCTGTGCCACCTTTGATTCCTCTAAAATTCCCATAGCAACCTCCTTGTGATTGATCGTTTTTTATTATCCTAGAGTCCATTTCTCGGCAAAGCATCCTTAAAAAACAATCAAATTGGGTAACCCAGCCCTATCGTCTCAACAATTCCTTCGTTTTGACCAAGACCAGAGGTTTTCCCCTTTGGCTTGGGACTGAATATTCAATGAAACAAGCCAATGTTCAAAAACGAAACATTAAAATATTAACTTCATTAAACCACTTTCCTAAATTGCTTGTCAATCATCCTGGATGACTTTTTGATGAATTTCCAATATGAAAAAACCTCAAGTCCCGGAGATATCCATTTCCCCTACTCGATTTGTTCGATATGATAAACATAGTTTCTCATATCTTGTACCTGCTTCATTTTTATGATTGAATCCAGGGCATTCTTTTTCAACTTAAATATCTCAGCTTTATCTTTGGAGCTTAAATTTCTTAACCCTTGCGGATCAGGCGGAGTTGCGTAAAATACGTTGTTTTTAAAATCAACCGCCTTTACTAAGAAATTCATCCTATCCCTCATTCCTTTTCTTTTTCATTCATTGATACTCTATATTATACTGCAAAAAAATTTCGAATTCAATTCGAAGTGGTGATCATCAGGAATGATATTGGGAGTATTCTCAGGCTGGATAAGCTTAAATCCTTCCATAGCTTTAAAGGATTTTATTCTTCTTTTTGCAACGATTTAACGGTTTGATTCAAAGATTCCGCCTGTTTCAAACTGGAAAAGGGCAAGTATTCGATGATTAACCTTCCTGCTTCTTCCCGGGCCGTAAAATGAGCCCCCGGTTTCAAGTCCATCGATTCCGCAATTGAATTTGGAATGGTTAACTGATTGGCTTCATTCATTTCTAATATTTGTTCCATATTGAACATCCTTTCATTTCTTTTTGAGTTTAACATAACCCGCTCACGGAAAATCATACTAAAAAAACTCCCCTCCGATCGGGGGTTGCTATCATTTTTTTTTAAAATGGAAACCGAAAGGAACCATTATCCGTTTAATGTTTGGAAGACAAAATTCTAGACATTTTTCACCCTTCTTTTTATTCTTTTTATATATCATTATTCACCGAGGAGGAAACGTCGCCATGTTTGAAGGTCTTACCGCAGTCCATGAGGCAATCAAAGAAAAAAGCGTATTTATTACTCAGTTAAAAGACCAAATCTCCAAAGTCATCATCGGCCAGGGAAAATTGGTTGATGGTTTACTACTGGGTTTACTTTCCGGAGGGCATGTACTTCTGGAAGGAGTGCCCGGTCTTGCAAAAACACTTTCCGTAAAAAGCCTGGCTGCCTCGATCGATGCTGATTTCCAACGGATCCAGTTTACGCCGGATTTATTACCCGCCGATCTCATCGGGACTTTAATCTATAATCCGCAGACCAGCGAATTTTCAACCAAAAAGGGGCCCCTGTTTGCCCAGATCGTATTAGCGGACGAAATTAACCGCGCCCCGGCAAAAGTTCAAAGCGCCCTGCTGGAAGCGATGGAAGAAAAACAAGTGACCATCGGTGATAATACCTTTAAACTCCCTGAGCCCTTTATGGTGCTTGCTACACAAAATCCCGTCGAACAGCAAGGAACTTATCCCCTGCCTGAGGCGCAATTAGACCGTTTCATGCTGAAGTTGCAAATATCCTATCCCACGATTGAAGAGGAAACATTGATCGCGGAACGAATGGGACAAACATCAAGAACGATGGATATTCATCCGGTGATTTCCCCCCAGGACATCCTGGAAGTCCGCAAGGTTGTCGACCAAGTTTATTTGGATGCGAAGATCAGGGACTATATTGTCAGAATTGTCGCAGCCACCCGGGAACCAGCCCGGTATCAACTGGATATGGCGGATTACATTGAATATGGCGCATCGCCAAGGGCCACCATTAACATGACCATCGCCGCAAAAGCTTATGCATTTATGCAAGGCAGAGGTTATGTCGTTCCCAATGATATTAAAATGATCGGGCCCGATATCTTACGGCACCGGATCATCCTCACCTATGAAGCAGAAGCCGAAGAAGTGAAAGTCGATACGGTCATCAAAACCATTTTTCAAGGGGTCGACGTACCTTAAACGTAGACAAAAGAATTTAATTCCATCCGTGAAGGAAAGGAACCCAAATGCTTGCCAAGGAAACCCTTAAAAAGGTCAAGAAGATCCAGTTGAAAATAGCCCGTTTAAGTAATGATGCCATGTCGGGGCATTACACCAGTGTTTTTAAGGGGATGGGTGTTGAATTCGACGAAGTCAGGACCTATATTCCCGGCGATGATGTACGTTCCATCGACTGGAATGTCACGGCGCGCACCGGAATTCCCCACATCAAGCGTTATATTGAGGAACGGGAATTGACCATCATGTTATTGGTGGATTTGAGCGCTTCGGAACGTTTCGGAACCGTCCGATCCTTAAAATCCGACCTGGTTGCCGAGATTTCAGCCCTGCTGGCTTTTCTGGCCATTCAAAACAATGATAAAGTAGGGTTGCTCATTTTTAGCGATCATGCCGAAAAGTTTATTCCGCCCCAAAAAGGCCGCCACCACGTTTTGCGGGTCGTCAGGGAAATTCTGGGCTATCAGCCGGCCGGCATTAAAACCAATATATCCGCCGCTTTGGAATTTACCAGCCGGATCGTAAAACACCGCAGCGTGATTTTTCTGCTTTCCGATTTTTTGGATTCCGGATTTGAAAGGCCCTTGCAGCATCTTTCCAGGCACCATGACTTGGTGGCCATTGACATCCATGATCCGCGCGAGTCGGAAATGCCCTCTGTGGGACTGGTCGACCTGGAAGACCGGGAAACGGGAGCCCGGATTACCCTCGATACATCCGATCCGCTGATCCGCGATGCCATCCGGAGAGAAGCTTTGCAAAGGGAGCAGACCACCGATAAACTTTTTAAGCGCCACCGGATCGACCGGATTGAGATTTCCACCGCCCGCTCCTATGTCGAACCCCTGCAAAAGTTTTTCCGTAAACGGGAACGCCGAATCCGTTAAAGCATGTACAGCGAGGTAAAACGATGAAAGAGCTACGTGACAAAAATCTATCAAAACTCCAAATATCGAAACCCTTGGGATATGGCCTGGCGGTCCTGATATTATTGTTGCTGGCCGTCTTGGCATACCGTCTCTTTTTTGCCTGTAAACCTTTGTCCTTATCAAAGGGGGACTCGTTTCAAGCCCGGATCATCATAGCCCCCGGAGTCTACCATATTGGGGATATCATCCCTGTTTCCCTGGAAGTGGAAGCCCGAAAAGGGCTCCGCTTTGACATGCCCGATTTATCCAATATCGGGTTGGGACAGTTGGAAATCCTCTCCAAGAGTGAGCGGATCACTGAAAAACCTTGGGGAGGCATCCGTCAAAAATTCAACTATCAGTTGACGGCCTGGGAAGCAGGTAAACAGCGACTAAAAGGATTTAAAGTACCCTATCAAAGTAAAACAGGGGTTCAAAAAGTTTATCCGGTCGGCTCTCGCTTTATCCATATAAAATCGCTGTTGCCAAAGGGCAAATCAGAAACTCAATTGGCAGCCTTATCCGTGAAGAAACCTAAAAAACCGGTAGGGATGCCGCCCCGGTACTTCATTTTATGGTGGGCGCTGGGGATTCTCGCCGGATTTGGTCTACTCTGCCTGGCCATTCAATATCTAAAACGTTTGAAAAACCGAAAGCCGGCTATGCCGGCGGCCGAATTCCGCAACATACCGCCGAAGGAGGCGGCTCATTTGATTGCCTTACGGAGGCTGGAAGCCCTTCAGAAAAAGGATTATCTCCTCCACCAGCAATACAAGCCTTATTATACCGAACTGGCCGAATGCATTCGTGAATATTTGGAAAACCGTTTTCAAATGAAGGTTTTGGAAATGACAACCGAGGAATTTTTGGAAAGCTTAACGGAGGATCGGACCCTCGCTAAAAATCACCAACAGATTCTGAGCGATTTCTTACAAGCTGCCGATCTGGTCAAATTTGCCAAATGTTCGCCATTCCCTGCCGAGGCTGAAAAATCATTAACACTCACCCGGCAACTGATTGAAGAAACCAAGGAGGTCCATCCCGGCAATGGAAACAACGCACCGGGTGTCAATTTGACTGTTCAGGAGAATCAAAAATGACTTTTCACAATCCCATTCTATTGATATTCCTGGTATTGGTACCCATTCTGGGTTATGGGATTTTCCGTCACCAAAAGCTTGGCAGATCCCGGGGGGGAATTTTATACTCCAGTATCGCCATAGGTCAAAATATCCGGCCGACCTGGAAGGTTAAAGGATTGGCAATTTTTCCCTGGGTAACGTTGACTGCATTTTTGTTGATGATCGTAGCCCTGGCCCGCCCCCAATTGGGTATCAAAAATGCCATCGTCCGTCATGAGGGTGTCGATATTGTGCTGGCATTGGATGTATCCGCCAGCATGTTGGGGGAGGATTTTCAGGCTGGGGGCAAAAGAAGTAGCCGGATTGACGTGGTGAAAGAAGTCACCTCCGATTTTATTGCCAAGCGTCCCTATGATCGGATCGGGATGGTGATTTTTGCCGGAAGGCCCTATATCCTCTCCCCGCTTACCTGGGATCATGACTGGAGCATCGAACGCCTCAAGGAAGTGAAAGCCGGGATGATCGAGGACGGCACTGCAATCGGTACCGCCCTGACGACAGCCATGAACCGGCTTCAGGAATCAAAAGCCAAGAGTAAGGTGATTGTTTTACTGACCGATGGAGTAAATAACGCAGGTGAAGTGACCCCGGAAACAGCTGCGGAGGCTGCCGGGGCGCTAGGTATAACCATCTATGCCATCGGCGCCGGTTCAAAAGGCCTTGTCCCCTACCCCTTTCAAGACCCATGGGGCCGTAAGGTCTATCAAAACGTCAAAATTGATATCGATGACGCCCTGTTAACCAAGATTGCCCGAATGACCAAGGGTAATTATTTTCGGGCCACCGATACCCATACCCTGAAAGAGATTTTTACCCGAATTGACAAAATGGAGAAAACCAAAATCGAGATGCCTCATTACCAAGAATATCGCGATTTGTATCCGTATTTTTTGCTCTTATCCTTATTCTTGTTACTTGGGGAAGTCGTTCTTACCAATACGATTTTCAGGAGATTACCATGAGTCTGGCCCATCCGATTTATAGCTGGTTATTGATTATACCCTTCTTTCTGATTATCCTGTTCATTCAAGCGCAACGCCAAGCAAACCAAGCTCTCGAAGGTTTTGCCGAAAAAACCCTCATCGCCAAAATTACCGACTTATCCGGGCAAAAGCTTCGGTCGAGGCGAAGGATCATTCGCTTGATGGGTATTCTATGGATCCTGGCAGCTCTGATCGGGCCTCAATGGGGTTATGAGTGGCAGGAAATCCGCCAGCAGGGGACGGAAATCATGCTGGCCGTCGACACATCCAAAAGCATGCTGGCCACGGATATCAAACCCAATCGCTTGGAACGGGTCAAATTGGCGGTTAAGGACTTCTTAGACAAATTAAACGGCGATAAAGTGGGATTAATCGCCTTTTCCGGATCGAGTTTCTTACAATGTCCATTGACTTTGGACTATAACGCCTTTTCCCTGACTTTGGATTCTTTAAGTTTTGAAACCATCCCCAGAGGGGGTACGGCTATCGGCGAGGCGATTGCGACAGCGATGAAAGCCTTTCAATCGGGCGGATCCAATGGAACCAAAAGTTTAATCCTGATTACGGATGGTGAAAACCACGAGGGTGATCCCTTTCCTTTAGCCGCCCGGGCTGCCAAAGACGGCATCCAGGTTTATACGATAGGAATTGGCAGTCCCGAAGGAGAATTAATCGTCATCCCGGACGGCAAAGGGAACCGTTCCTATTTAAAAGACGACCAAGGCAATGTGGTTAAATCCAAGTTGAATGAAGAAATGTTGCAACAAATCGCTAAAGCGGGCGGCGGCGCTTATTATCACGCCACAGATATCTCCATGGGACTGGATGAACTTTACCGCCAAAAAATTGCCAAATTAAATAAAGCCGAGTTCAATAGCAAGTTGCAGAAACGCTTTATCGACCGTTATCAATTTCCCCTTTTTTTAGCGATACTTTTTATTGGATTTGAAATATTCCTAGGGATTGGACCGCTGCAATCCGAGAATTGGAATATTTTCAAAAGCAATGAACGGGAGGTGTCGAAATGAAAAAACCGCTGAAGATCATCCTGTACATCTTCATGGCTTTGATGACATTATTGATAATCAGCGCTTTGGTTTGGGGACAAACACTTAAAATGGCCAAGGCCAACCGCTTGTTGACGGCATCCCAACCCGAGCGGGCCCGGACGATTTATGAGCAAATGGCTGCCCGTAGCCTGGAGTCGCCCCATCTTCTGCATAATTTGGGACTGGTATTCTACGCGGAAAGTCAATATGAGAAGGCAGTCGCCAATTTTAGCAATGCCCAGAAAAAAATCGCAACGCCGGAATTCCATTCCAATCAAAGCATTCAAAAAGATTTATCCAACCGGATCGCTTATAATCTGGGTAATGCTTTATTTAAACAAGCCGAGAAATCATCAGGGGAACAGAGTAATCATTCTTATCAAAGCGCTCTTGAAAACTACCAAAAAGCAATCATTTCCAATCGAGGCGATTTGGATGCAAAATATAATTATGAATTAACCAGAATCCGTCTTCAACAAATGCAAAACAATCAATCTTCTCCACCCAAAGATCAACCTGACAATCAAGGCTCAAAAAAGTCCCAGCCAGACCAATCCAATTCTTCGAAAAACGGCTCTGAAAAACAGCAGCCTGCTCCTAGCCAATCAAAGGGGCAAAATTCCCCTTCCCAGACCGGGAAAGGGCAAATGACCAAAGAAGAAGCGGAAGCGTTGCTTAAAATGATGAAGAACCAAGATCAAAGTAAAGCCCCGATCATGGGAATCCATGATTCCCGGCCCAAACAGGACTGGTAATGAAACCGGTTTAACCAAACAGGTCCGGGCTATCTCACGGAAATAAGGCAGGAGAGATGAATGAAACTTTCTATGAAAATATCAATCGGAATTGCCCTGTTATTGGGGATGATGTTTATCGTCGGTATGCCTGCGATGGCCGCCTCGGCCACGATCACACTGGATTCGGAGGAAATCGGTGTCGGAGAGGCCGTTCAATTAACCGTCGCGGTGAGCGGCGCTTCCTCCGCCGAGCGTCCAAAAATAAATGGACCCGATGGACTCAGTGTCCAATACACAGGAACATCGAACCAAATTCAGATTATTAACGGCGCCTTTTCATCCCAGCTCTCTTACAATTACTTAGTAGCTGGGCTTAAGCCGGGCCGTTATACGATCGGGCCCATTGAAATCACAGCCGGTAATAATAAACTCCGTACCCATTCGGTTATTCTCACCGTTACGGGTACCAGCGCTTCCGGAGGAAACTCCGGGGGAATTCCCCCCGCCCTCCGGGGACAAAACCGCCCGGACACGGATGGGGACGGTGAAGGAGAACCGGAGGGCAACGACCCGCTCACTTTAAGTTTAAGTCTGCCCAAAACCACTCTATATCAGGGTGAGACTGTTCCGATAACCGTCAAATTGTTGGCGGGAAACGTTTCCCTCAATGAAGTCTCCTATCCCAACCTGAACCCGAGTGATTTTATTTTCGGCAAATTGGATAAACCGTTGCAAACCGAGAAAATCATTCATGGAGTGCCTTATAAGGCCGTTGAGTTTCACACCACGATGACTCCGGTAAAAACAGGGAACATTTTTCTGGGCCCCGTTTCCCTGAATTGTAATATTATCGTCAAAAGCCGGGACCATGATGATTTTTTCGGCGATTATTTTCCGAACTACCAAAGACAATCCGTTCAAGTGAAAAGCAAAAGGATTCAGCTCCATATATTGCCGCTGCCGGCAACGGGTAAACCAGCCGGCTTTTCAGGAGGAATCGGCCAATTTCAGTTAAAAGCGGCGGCCACCCCTCAAATGGTCAACCAGGGAGACCCGCTCACGGTGAAACTGGTTCTCTCGGGCACGGGAAATCTACAGGCCGTTAATGCTCCCGTGCTGCAAAATTCCAACGGGTTTAAAGTATACGATCCCCAGAGGAAAAGCACTACCGGCCCAAGCAACGGCGAGGTTTCCTTTGAACAAGTTTTAATTCCCTTTAACGCCCAAGTCAAGCAGATCGGTCCCTATGTATTTTCTTATTTCAACCCGGTTGCAGGGAAATACCAGCAAATCAGCACCCCGGCGATTCCCGTTACCGTAAAAGCAAATCCGGCTTTCAATGAAAGCCCCGGAATGGGTAATCCGGGTCCTAGCGAGCGTTTCGGCCGGGATTTGGTTTTTATCAAAGATTCACCGGGCAAATTGAGGCTTATCAAAGAGCGTTTCTATTATCAGCCATGGTTTTGGATTTTACAACTCTTCCCCTTGCTGGGGCTGGGGGCTTGCTTCTTTCATCATAAACAACGGAAATTGCTACAGTCCGATACTCCTTCGGCCCGAGCCATCCGCGCCGCTAATTTTGCCAAAAAGCAATTGGAACATGCCGGCCGCGCTTTAGCCACAGGGAACTCAGAACGGTTATTGGATGAGTTACACTTGATTATCCGCAATTACCTTGCTGAAAAATATAATTTGAATGCCGCCGGAATGACCGGAGATGTTGTTGACTATCTCAAAGGACAAGAAATTTCAGAAAGTAGCCTTCAAAAAATTAAAGACTTCTTTGCCAAGTATGATTTTTACCGTTTTACCGGCACCAAAATGACCGGGGATGACACGAAGAAAATGTGGGAAGAATTTCTCCAAATGATTGAGGATTTAAATCATTCCGGTAAAGAAAATATGAATGGAAATGCTACACCTGTCATCGAAGGGAAGGGAGTTCAGAAACAATGAACGATGCGAAAAATATACTCTATCGAAACCGGATATGGATAAGTTTATTGACTATCGCCCTACCCTTTCTATTGTTCGGGGTAACCTGGGTTAAAGCCCAAAACCAGTCTACTTTCTCCACTCCTGCGGCTCTTTTTTATCAGGCCGGCAATTCTTATGAAAAGGGAGATTATCAAACAGCGGCTCAGCTTTATAACACCCTTATCCAAAAGGGTTATGAGAGCGGCCCTCTCTATTTCAACCTGGCGAACACTTATTACAAATTAGGAAGGAAAGGCGAAGCCATTCTTTTTTATGAAAAAGCCAAACAACTGATGCCGGGTGATGCCGATCTCCGCTCGAATCTGCAGTTTGCCCTTGGAAATGTTGATGAAGGCCACCCCGGTTGGCAAAGGGATTTTTACGAGTCCCTTGTTTCGCTGAGCTCTTTGGAAAGCCTGATAATTATGTCTTCATCCCTATTTTTTACCGTCACCATTTTTTTAAGCCTAGTTTTCCTTTTTCCCATGGGATTTCGGGAACAACCCAGCGGAAAACTCAAATCCTGGTGCCTGGGTACTTTGATTGGAATCGGGACCCTTTTTGTATTCTCACTGTCCCTTACCACCATTACCGGTTTGGATCATCAGAATCAAAAAGCGGTGGCCGTTCGATCCGGAGGGGAAGTTAAATTCGAGCCCAACCTTCAATCCACTACTTATTATCAGCTGAGCGAAGGATCACGGGTACGGATTTTAGAAGAAAAACCAGGATGGAAGCTCATTCAAAGAAGAGATGGCAAATTGGGATGGATTGAAAACAAATTTTTAGCGGGAATTTAAATATCCAAGGGATTGAACATCGATCTTAATTTCTTTAAAAAACAGTTTTTTTGAGCATAATTTTTATAAAATCCTTCTCTAACTAAAATTTTACCAAAAAGGATTTATTTTGGAAACCTCGAATAATTCTTTGTAATTGACAAGCTGCCCAGCTTTGCCGGATTGACCAACTGAGAAAGCAGACCGTTGATTCCAAAGGAACGATATTAACCGAAAGCAGATTGTAGGAGGTTTCCAATGATTCGGATTTTTACCGATACCACTTCATCGATGACTCTTGAAGATTACCAAAAATACGACATACACCCGTTGCCTATTATTATCAACCGAGGCGAGATTTCCAAGCGGGAACTCTTTGATTTGAAATATGAAGATTTTTTTAAGAGCCAACGGGCCGGAATCCGTTTCACCACTTCCCAGCCCGCTCCCTTAGCTTATTTTGAGGCTTTCAAACCTATTATTGAAGCCGGCGATGAAATTATCTGTTTGATATTCTCCAGCGGTATTTCCGGTACCTATAATACGATTTGTACAATTCCCCAAATGTTGGAAACCGATAAAATAACCGTATTTGATTCCCGGTTAAGCGGTTTCTGTCTGGCTTATATGGCTATGAAAGCTAGGGAGATGGCAGGGCAAGGCGCGTCCCGGGCTGAAATTATTCTATATCTGGAAAATTTGCATTCGCGTTGCCGGGTCTTTTTTCTCGTCGAATCCCTGCGTTATCTTCACGCCGGGGGCCGTTTGTCCGGGGCCGAAGCTTTAATTGGTTCGATTATTCAAATCAAGCCGATTATTTGGTTTGAACCGGACGGGAAAATGACTGCCTTTGAAAAAGTGCGGACCACCAAAGCCGGAAAAAACAGATTAATTGCCCTGGCAAAGGAAAGGGCCGAACTCGGCTTGGAAGCCCTGATCTTACATTATGGCGATAACATTGAGGAGGCTCAAGAATTTGCCAAAGAGGTGGAAGCTCAAGTCGGTTTAAAACCTTTCATCACACCAATCTCCCCTGTGCTGGCCGTTCATACCGGCCCGGATATTTTGGGGCTCCTAACGGTTTCGAAAAGCTGATTGAAAACTGTGGGGTCATGCTACAATCGTTGTACTCCTTATCTTCCGTGAGAAGAATCTCAGTTATATTGGAGAACCACGATCTCAGGGCATTCCGGTGAATTTTTGATATCAGCCGCAATAATTCCCAATTCTTTACACTTGGTAACATGAAAACCTGATAGTACAATAAACCCCTCAACTTTCTCAAATAAAAATCCCAACAACCCCAAGGCTTTGGTCCGGTAATGCATCGGGATCACCACGGCCGGATTTAGCTGTTTCACGACGCAAGCGGCATCGGAGGCCCCAATAGTAGTAGGGCCTCCGCCAACCGGTAACAGGAGTATGTCCACCTTCCCAATTTCGGCGATCTGCTTGGAATCCAGTATATGTCCCAGATCCCCGGTGTGGCAAACGTTGATTCCGTCAATGGAACAGTTATATACGGTGTTCTTTCCTCTCCTAGCCCCCGAAACTTTATCGTGAAATGTAGCAACCCCTTTGATGGGAATACCGTTTTCCAAAAAGTCGCCGGATTTCTGGATGTGGGTAAAACTGCCCTTGACCGCGTTGATATTATTATGATCAGCGTGAGCATGACTTGTCGTTACGATATCCGCTTCCATTTCCGGCAACTTATATCCCAACATATTTTTAAACGGATCCATAAGCAATTTCGTGCCATTTTCCGCAGTGATCAGAAAACAGGATTGGCCAAACCATTTGATTTTCAATTGATGGCGCCCCTTTTCGTAGTCCTCAATCCCTGTACCGTACGCAAAGACATTTGACGTTTATTGGATACGGAAACCTGTTTTGCATGAGTCTTGCTATTTTTATTTTAGCGCACCAACCGCTTGATACCATGCACTATTTTAAACTGCATGGACTATTTTGCCATAATAGTAAGAGGCGCTGGCACTCCAGTTTTTATATCCGGTAAAATAAAATTCTTCGGTAAATCCATATAAAAGCCATTTTCAGGAGAGTTTAAAAGAATGGATGTAGCGCTCTTTTTCTATGAAAACTTATGAGATTTATACAATACAAGGTGGGAAGACTATCCCAAAAGTAAATCTCTTTTAGGACAGTCTTCTTTGTTACTAAGTATAGGCCTAAATAATAGAAGAAATTATTAGCCGTTAAATCTCCGCAACGACCCTGCACGGAAGTCCGGTAAAGCCATGCCAATTGACAGGGAAAGTATAAACCGTGAAGGAGCCGTCTTTGGCTTCTTGTAATAAGCGGTCTAAATTATCAAGATTTTCGATAATGAACACTCCTTTTGCTGCGCAGTAATGATCAATCCGTTCATGCCCTTTCTGGTTTTTCACTCCCGCCATATCGACGCCGATGAAACTTACTTTTTTATCAATCAGATAGTCAACAAGTTCATCGGAAAGTTCGATATACGTTGTAAAATAGTCTCGAGTGGCATAACCATGTTTTTTTAATATCCCCGAATAAAACATCACAAAATCATTTTCCTGAACCCGGCTTAAATCCAAATCTTTCATCTTCACTTCACCGGTTTGGATAAGGCTGATATCAAAAACCTTACCTCGTGTAATGATACTCTCAAAACGGAATTCTTGATCCATTCCATCAAAATGTGTTCCCACATGACCGCTTTTATCCAGCTTTTCGCCGGAGTCCTGTGCAGCTGAAACTGTTAACTGATCGATCAATTTTCTTTCGATTTTTAGACTGAGATCCAATTTCATCGTAATGAGCCTCCTATAATTGTTTTGTTTTTAAAAATAGGTTTCCCAGGAAACAGTATTATGGTATCACAACACTGTTTCCTTGTAAACAGTTTTTTCGAAAAAAATATTCTCTCTTAAAGTAAAGCTCTTGAATTGATATTTCCATTGTACCAGGTGTATAATATAATTGTTTCCCTAGAAATATACATGCTTGATGAGGAGAATAACTGAGATGGAAAAGGACCCGGAACCAATTACGATCAACTCAATGATTAATAAAATGAGCTATCTATTTGATAATATGAATCACTTGTATGAGATCCATGAAAAATCTTTGAACCAACATTTAAGCGAGCACCATCATAAATTCCTTCAAAATAAAAGATTGGTGTTTTCTGAGTTTCATGTGATTGATTGCATTGGTAAAAATCATTTACCCAATACCACTTTCATCGCAAAAGAATTGGATATGACCAAGGGGGCCATATCCAAGATAACTTCCAAATTATTAAAGAAAGATTTGATAACTGCAAATCACTTGGAGAATAATAAACGAGAAATTTATTATACCCTAACGGGACCAGGAAAAGAAATTTTTGAAATCCATAAAAAACTCCATGAAATGGAAAGGGCTAAACTAACTGCGATCTTTAATAAATATCCTCCAGATCAATGGAACACCATTTACAGTTTTCTAGAAGATGCCATCAATATTTTTCAGTGAATGACGAAAACCACTTGATTGTAAGTGTCGAACTTATGGGAAGCGCTTCGCGAAGTAAATCTGACAAACTATATGAAAAAACAGCCCTTCCAATTAAAGGGCTGTCCAAATTTTTATACTTTATATTCTCATCAATAAAGGTCTCTATCCTCCATAGGAAATGTTAGAAAAACCCTATTGGCTTATTGTTTGGTAGTCCCAACGAGATTCGAACTCGTGTCACCGCCGTGAAAGGGCGGTGTCCTAGGCCTCTAGACGATGGGACCATAAAAATCTGCTCTACTCTTGTTTGCTTCTTATCGATTAAAACGAAATATATAAAACTGGTGGGTCATCGGAGACTCGAACTCCGGACACCCTGATTAAAAGTCAGGTGCTCTACCGCCTGAGCTAATGACCCATTGAGCTTGTCACGAGTGTTTCGCGAATCAGCTTTTATATCTTACAATATTTTATACCAAGTGTCAACCCTTTTTTCTGTTTATTTCGGCATCCACTTTATGACAAAAGCATGAATATACCTACCAAATATCGTGACTGATGATGGTTTCATTCCTGCGCCAGCCTACGGAAATCATCGCAATTGGCGCATCGGCCAATTCGGCAATGCGTTTCAGATAATCCTGGGCTTGGGCCGGCAGGTCTTTCAACTCCTGTGCGTCTGTGGTATTTGTGCACCAACCGGGCATTTCCTCATAAACCGGGGAACACTCACCCAAGACTTTGAGACTGGCCGGGAACTGTTTCAGAATACTATTCCGATAACGATAACCGGTACAAACCTTGATAGTTTCGATTTTGTCCAACACGTCCAGCTTCATCACAACCAAATCGCTTACACCGTTCACTCTCACCGAATATTCGGCCAGTACTCCGTCAAACCACCCACAACGGCGGGGTCTCCCGGTGGTTACACCATATTCGCGCCCCCGGCCATCCCTGAGCAAAGAAACCATGTTTTCAGGTAATTCAGTTGGAAAAGGCCCTTCACCGACTCTGGTAGAATAAGCTTTAATAACACCGACAACTTTGTCGATTCTAGTCGGCCCAACTCCTGAACCTGTGCAGGCGCCGCCGGCTGCAGGCGAGGAAGAACTCACAAAAGGGAAAGTGCCGTGATCAATATCGAGCAGTGTACCCTGAGCGCCTTCAAAAAGAACTTTTTCCCCTTGTTTGATGGCAGTATTAATTAAAACTGAAGTATCGGTAACCAAAGGCTTCAATTCTTCGGCATATTTAGCGTATTCTTCGTAGACTTTGGAATACTCGAATTCGCTATGGCCATATAATTTATCCAATAAGTTGTTCTTGGCGGCCAAAACTTCCGAAATCCGCTCTTTAAAAAGCTCGGAATCAAGTAAATCCACAAATCGAATCGCATCATAACGGGCATATTTATCAACGTAAGCCGGTCCGATACCGCGGCCGGTGGTTCCAATTTTTCCTACAGTGCGGCTTGATTCGTCGAGTTGGTCAATGACCGGATGGTAAGGCATAATCAAATGAGCCCGATCGCTAATCCGGATCCCCGAAACATCGATTCCCCGTTTTTGAAGACCGGCCATTTCCTGCAAAAGAACAGCCGGATTAATCACGACTCCATTGCCTAATACGCATTTTTTACCCGGATAGAGTACTCCAGAAGGAATAAGATGAAGCTTGAATTCTTGGTCATCAACTACCACTGTATGACCGGCATTATTGCCACCCTGATAACGAACGACCATATCCGCTCTACTCGCCAAAAAATCAGTTATTTTGCCTTTCCCTTCGTCACCCCATTGTAAACCCACAACTACAACTGACGGCATGACTTTACCCTCCCCATTAAACTTTGTTCCCAATCTGAGCAGGAGAAGAAACCAGGTGATAAATACGGGGTTATCCTTGGTCCCGGATATTTTGCGCGTAAGTTCCGACTCCCTTAGTCTACCCTTTTAGAATAACATAAGATATGATATAATTCAAATTAATAGAATTAATGTATTCTATTAATTTTTTTTATAATAGAGGTGGTGTATCATGGAATTTTGCCAGCTCAAGACTTTTCGTTTAGTTGCTGCCCATCAAAGTTTTTCCAAAGCAGCCGCAGAACTCCATCTTACTCAACCTGCGGTAACCCAACAAATTAAACACTTGGAAGCGGAGATTGGCGAATTATTATTCGACCGTTCCGGGCGAAATCTCTGTGTAACACCGGCAGGGGAAGTTCTCTTAACATATTCCCATCAAATCTTAAACCTCGCCGATCAAGCCCTTGAAACTGTACGCCAATATTCCAATCAAAAAGGCAGACTCATTATAGCTGCCGGCACTACCAATACTATTTTCCGTTTACCACACATTTTTCAAACTTATCGCAGTGATCATCCTCAAATTGAAATTCAAATTCGGAATGGCGATTCAAAATTGACTACTCAATTGGTTTATGATAATGCTGTTGACTTGGGGATGGTTACAACTATCAATTCCAACGATATTCTACTGCGGGTTATCCCTATTTTTCAAGACCCTATTTGGTTAATCGGCCCCCCAAATCACGCCACCACGATTACGATTGCGGACCTGGAAAAAGAGTCTTTAATCCTTTTTCGAAGCGGATCGGGCTTTCGGGTTTTTCTAGAAGAAAATTTCCACCGCAATCATTTTACTCCCAAGATCAGTATGGAAATGGAAAGCATCGAAGCCATTATCCGGTTGGTACAAACGGGATTTGGGTTGGCCTTTTTACCGGAAATTGCCGTAGGTGAGGAGTTGGCGGGTAAACGACTCCAAAAGATAGAAGTAACCCATTGGACTTCCATGTGCCGCCAGACTTATTTAATTTACCGAAATGACAAGTATCTAACTTGGCCGGTAAAAGCTTTTTTAAAACAAATATGTGGGTGATTTTGGAAAATACCAACTTTCATTTTCGTGCATAAAACACTCTATGGGTCGCATAATATCTATTGAGAAACCGGTAACACAAGTGACGATAATTATGGTTCACCAAGATAGGGTGAAACTCAGGTTCATTACAGCTCATTTTGGCGGGTAAGTTATGATTTTTCTATTTAATATATAGAAAAATAGTCAAAGTGAGTCTATAAACTAAACTTTAGTTTAGTTGGAGGTTAAATTTAGTGACTGCTTGTCTAAAAAGCAAGTGATTTTTTCGGATGAACTTACCGGTTTCTCTTGGTTATTACCAAGTTCAAATCACCCAGTGTGTTTGAACTTGGTTTATTTATTTTATCCACTAAGGTAGAAATGGTAATGGATCGATTGGAATACCATTTCTTCTGACTTCAAAATGGACATGGGGGCCGGTAGATAAACCGGTACTTCCCGAATAAGCAATAACTTGCCCTTTGATCACCTTAACACCCTGTTGAACCAATAGGCGAGAATTATGACCATACCCGGTGGAAATACCATTTCCATGATCAATGGCGATATAATTTCCATATCCGCCTTCCCATCCACTGACTACGACGACACCACTATCCGCCGCATGAACCGGTGTCCCGCTGGGAACTGCAATATCTTCGCCATTATGATATTTCTTGACACGCAAAATCGGATGATATCTCCAACCAAAGGGTGAAGTAATGCGAATCGCTCCTGTAACCGGCCAAATCATTTTCCCGCTTCCTAAGGTTTCACCCTGGTTTCTCCGTTCTGTCTTATTAATTTGATTGCCAATCTTTCGCGACGTTTCTTCATATTCCTCCAACGCCTTTTCCAATTGACGGCGATTTGACTCAATTCTGGATAGTTCTATTTTGGTCTGCGCAACTTTAGAAGCGACTTTTTTTTGGCTTTCGCCGACTTGATTTTTCAATACCGATATTTTTTGCAATTCCGACTCTGCCTGGTGTTCTTTGAGCTTAACGGTTTGTTGTTGGATTTTAACCCGAACCTTGACTTTCTGGACTTCAGTAATGGAATGGATATCATCTTTAACAAAATAAGCAATCATTCCGAAACGGCAGACCAAATCGGTATAATCCCGTGCCCGGAAAAGAATTTCCAAATAAGAAAGAGGACCATATTTATAAGAGACAATTAGTCTTTTGTTTAACAAACGTTGCCGCGTGGACAAATTTCGTTCCAAAGCTCCAAGGTCTTTTCGAAGTTTTTGTTGTTCTGCTTGGGTTATGAAAAACTTATCCCGGGCCACCGTTAATTTTCCTTGCAATTGGCGGTGATTATCTTCAAGAATGTTCAGTTCTTTTTGTTGTTTACTCAGATCGGAGAACACCGATTTTTCTTTTGCTTTTTGATTAGAAATGGCTTGGCGAGTCTGCCTAATAAGTTTTTCCAGGTTTTCCTGACCTTCATTACTGGCATAAGTTTTCACATTGATGATGAAAAATAAAGCGATAATAAAAGCAAGTAGTCTTTGGGACCTTGAAAAAATGTGCAAAAAAAAGACCCCCTTTAACACGCACCTGATTCTGCACATCCTGCCGTTCTCAGCATGCATCTTATTTCTAAGGGAGTCTTCTACAAAACACCAGCTCATCCTTTAAAAAAATCAACTGTTGCTAATGGGATCTCCTTCCTGATTCCGAAATTGCGTTTTATAAAGCGTAGCATACAAACCATCAAACGCCAAGAGTTCATCGTGAGACCCAATTTCAACAATTTTCCCTCCCTCCATTACAACAATCCGGTTGGCGCTCCGAATTGTCGATAACCGGTGGGCAATCACAAAACACGTCCTGTTCTTCATTAACTTTTGAAGCGCATCCTGAACTAAAATTTCAGATTGAGTGTCAAGTGCCGAAGTTGCTTCATCCAATATCAAAAGCTTTGGATTTCTTAATAACGCCCGGGCAATGGCGACACGCTGTCTTTGACCCCCGGAAAGGGTGGCGCCTCGGGAACCGACTTTGGTCTGATAACCCTCCGGCATCTTTTCAATGAATTCGTGTGCATTGGAAGCTTTGGCCGCGGCGATAATCTCATCCATCGTCGCATCCATTCTACCATAAGCAATGTTTTCGGCAACGGTCCCCCTGAAAAGCACAGTTTCCTGGGGCACTATCCCCATTGCCTGACGTAAGGAATCTATTTTAATATCTCTCAAGTTATAACCATCAATCTTAATATCTCCGCTAACCGGATCATAGAACCTGGCCACTAAATTGATCATCGTTGTTTTCCCGGCGCCGCTGGGACCGACTAAAGCAATAACCTCTCCCGGATTGACCTGCAAATCGATTCCTTGTAACACAATATTCTCAGGTGTATATCCAAAAGTAACGTTCTCGAATTCGACCCGACCTGAAATGTTTTTAATCTCAATTGGGTTTTCCGTCTCAACAACTTCCGATTTTTCATCAATCAAGGCAAAAACTCTTTCGGCGGCGACAAATGCTTTCGGGAAATTAGAATACATACTTCCAAGCGCCCGAATGGGATCAGCCATCGAAGCCATTAAAAAAGCAATCGTCAGGCAATCACTGGGATTCAATTCTTCATGCATAATCAAATAGCCGCAATAGGTAACGAAAATAGCTAACCCAATCGAGATCATGAAATCAATAATCGGCGAAATCATTTGACCTACCTGGATACCTTTAATCGTTGCATTGTAACTTGACCGTGTTTCCTTTTTAAAGCGCTCCACTTCATATTTCTCTGTTCCGAAGGATTTAACGACTTTAATGCCGGTTAAGGTTTCTTCTAAAACATCGGTTATATCGGCATTCTTATTCATAATCTGGGTATTTACTTTTTTTAATTTTCGAGACAATCGAGTCATTGGTATGGTGATTAATGGAAAAACAAGAAAGAACATTAACGTCAATTTCCAATTAATCATTAATCCCCAAATTAATCCGAAAATCAACACCAACGGTTTCAAGACGATATTCATGAGCCCTGACGTAAAGAGATAATTAATCGCATCAATATCGGATAAAATCCTTGAAATAAGCTGGCCGGTCTGGCCGGTTTTATTCCGTTCAAAATAACTGATTGAAAGATTCTGCAAATTTTCGTAAATTTCATTTCGTAACTTCATAATGGTTTTTTGGCCCACCGCGCCAATTAAATAGTTTTGCCCATAGGTAAAAATTCCCCGCAAAAAATAAAAAATGATTACCAAAAAGGGCAAAATAAATACCGTGTAGAATTGGGGGAATAGCCGCAAACCGCTCTGGTTTGTTTCCACCTCGCCGGATGTATAAACTTGAATATCCGGAAAATCCTTTTGCAAATACTTTTGTAAGATAGGAAGTATTCTCAAAGGATCCTTAGCCACGCTCTGAGGTACTCCGGCCCGACACGTTATTGCGTTATTTCCTGTCTCTCCTACAGATTGGATGGTGAAACCATTATTTTTAATAGTCTCTTCGAGCAGGGTCCGCTCAGACAAGGTCCAAAGCGAGGATTTTACAAAATTCAAATTAAACTCTTTGGTTTGGGTCACTGAAACGTTTACACTAATTGGTAAACCTTTGGTGCGATAAAAAATGGCATCCGTCAAACGCCCTACCAGCCAAGCATCGGTAAGTGTGAACAAAGAAACGAACATCGCGATAATAAAGATTGAAATAATTCGTTTTTTGTGAGGAGCAAAATAATGAATGAGTCGTTTATACATATTATTCCCCTTATCTATCGAAACAATAATATTAATCATTTTATCATAACCTTTTTCTTTTGTTAATGAAAAAGGGATTTTATTTATTGAGTGATTTCAGGTAATTTTCATTAAAATACCGTAAAATAGAATTATCTTCCTAGTGGGCGCTAAATGTTACCTAACTTTAATGTAAAGACTATTCACAGTTAGCATCCAAGCAATAAAATTCAGCCATCCCTTATAGCACCTTGCAAACAAGTACTTATCAACGAGGTATTCCATGAAGATATTCAAAAAAAACCGCCTTATTTTACTGCAATTATTGGCAATCTGTGGAACTCTACTCCTCCTCCAATATTTGGTCCATTTTTTTCCCAATACGCTTTGGGGTTTAATCCTTCATTTAATTTTGATTTTGTTTTGGGCATTCTTATTGACTGTGATTGTAACTTTTTTAGGATTACAAATTATTTATAATTTCCGTTCTGAACGTTCGTTTATTCCCTCCAAACTTAAAATTAAACCATTGCCCGAACTAAAGAATTACCATATTGTTAATCCTTTGGAAGACGAAGGAACCTATTATAAGGCCCAACTACATTGTCACACAAATCTTTCCTACGACAGCAAAACATCCCCCGATGAAGTCATTGAATCTTATAAAAGAGATGGTTATCATATTCTGGCAATTACCGATCATGATGTTCTCTCTGACTTTTCTCAATGTAGCACAAAAGATTTTTTGATTTTACCGGGCATTGAGAAAACAGTTCCTGCTTTATTCTGGCCCATTCCCTTGGGGAAACATCTGGTGTTAATCAATCCCCAAGAAAGGAATCCCCAATTCAAGGGGGTTCAAGAACTCTTGGATCAGGCATGGGGTCATGAAAGCCTGGCTATCCCGGCACACCTCGGCTGGCGAGGCGGCGCCGGCACCGGACGATGGTATCCGCTGGAATTAAACCGATTAAAAAAATTGCAATTTATCGAAATCGACAATCCCCACTCCAAAGACCCTTTGGATTTAACAATCTGGCATAAATTAATTATCAAGAGCGGGCCCGAATCTCCAATTTGGGGAATTTCAGTGGACGATTCCCATTCGGGAAGCTCCAAGAACGGCTGGATAATGATAAAGGCGCCGCGCTTAGATTTATCCACAATCATCAATTGTTTAAAAAAGGGGACTTTTTATGCTACCAATGGTCCTTCCAACCTGGAAATAAAGGTGGAAGGTACTAAAATTGCAGTCTATTCCCCCGGCGCCGTTTGGATTCGGTTTATCAACGCTCAAAATCAAGTCATCATGGCTGTACGGGCTGATTCAGCGATTTATCCCAGCACTGGTGATGAGGGTTTTATTCGGGTGGAAGTGAGCGATCAGAAAGGCGCCACTGCCTGGTCTCAGCCTATGTGGTTAATTCCTAAAATATCGGAAAAATCTAAAACCAAAAAATCACCATACTTTCTGTTCCGCGGGTGCCCGCTGCACCCCAAACGCCGTCATTTGCTATCTAAAAATCACAGGACTTTATATTTATGACGATTGAAACCATGGATTATTTCCTTTGGTTATAACCTTTTTCATCATAAAGCTGCAGTTTTTCGATCCATAGCGCTTCTAAGGTTTCCAAGTCTTCTTGATAATCATATCCTGGATCTTCATTGGGCTTAAGTTGATCCAATATTTCAAATGAGAAATTATTCGCCCCATATTCCTGCCAATCTTTCAGCAAATCTTTATTAAGGTGAATATCCCCATTACTTAAGCTAAACTGTAACCGGTTAAAGACCTTATCCACATTAAGGCTGGAACCAATAAAAATTTTACCGTTTTTTTTATTTTCGACTTTATAAACTCCGATATTTCGCGGCCTGTTTTTATACTCCTGTTTTAATTCGGTACGTCTATCCATCATCCGTAACTCCTTTCATTGATTGTGTATTACTTTACCCAATAACAACTTCCATCCGGATAACGATCCAAAAAGCCATATTCAATGAGATATCTCCGTAATGTTACATAGTCATGAAAAGCTCTCTGAAGTATTTCATTAACCTCTTTTTCCGTATATTTCCGCGTTAACTCGAATCTTTGAATCAGTTGCTGCAAGATAATAATCTTCTGCTTCTCCTTTTTGGGAAAACGAAGCAAGGGACCAGCCATCCCTTGAGGAAAAAGGGCCTGAACGACTTCGGCGCTTTCCTTTTCAGTGATGGCGAATCTTTCATCAACCATCGCCGCTTGTCGGGGTATCTCCACAAATTTATCATCATGAGCCGAACCTTCGGCGAGCAGCTCCATAATGGCTAAAAAAATCTTGGCTTGTTTGGCTCTTTCCCGAAAGGCAAATCGCTGGTTTCGGACAGTTGAAGTGTTCCCATTATCCATTCTGGCGGCAATTTCTTTATCATTGAAACCTTGATAAAAAGCCTCCAGAATTTCCTTTTGGTGTTCCGTCAAGCCCGTATATTTTTTGTCCATTGTCACCAAAAAAGCAAACATCGAATGATGTTCCTGTTGGATATGAACTTCAGTCGCCTTTTTCGCTTCATAAAGATTACCATAAATCGAATAAATCCGCCCCTTTGTATAACGTTCACCACAAACCAAACAGACGAAATCACCGCTTGGCGGTTCATAAACATATCCCCGTTTCAAGTCCGCCAAATTGGCGTTCCAAAACATATCCGCAAAATCATTCATGACGTTTCTCTTTTCTGTCTATAAATTTTATAGACATTATATCAAATTGTTTATAATATATCAATGAAATCTATCCCCATCCTACCCAATATCTTCGAGTAAATTTTTCCAGAGTAAGATAAAACCAAAACGCTGTTTCAATAATGGTTAAGGAACTTATTCGTAAGAGCGAAAAAAACCCGCTTTCGCGGGTTTTCCAAGAATATGAATTGAGTACTACCGTTTTCCTTTATCGTAAGGTTCCCCATCCGCTTTCGGCGCCTGGGAATTTTTCGAAAACAATACCAAAACCATTAAAGTTACCAAGTACGGAAAGCATTTGAGAAAAATTCCCGGAATCCGTACCAAAGAAGGAACAGCCTGAGAAACATTAGCGATTGTGCTGGCAAAGCCGAAGAAAAAAGTGGCTCCTAAAATTCCTAGCGGTTTCCATTGTCCAAAAATTAAGGCTGCCAAAGCCAGAAATCCCAAGCCGCTCACGGAACCATTGAATTCACCGGAATAGGTGACCAGAATTACCGCCCCGGCCAAGCCGGCCAAAGCTCCGGAAGTAATAACCGCAATATACCGCATCCTATAAACATTCACTCCGGCAGAATCCGCCGCTTGAGGATGTTCTCCGCAAGCCCGCAAGCGAAGACCGAAGGCAGTCTTATATAATAAAAACCAGGAAAATAAAAGAATAATGATTGCCACCCAGGTGGTGGCATAAGTCTGGGTAAAAAATAATTTCCCAATGATTGGTATATGCGATAACCATGGAATATCATTACGAATTAATCCATGAATGATGCGAATATTACCGCTGCCGGTAATATGCCGCGCCAAAAAAATCGTCAAGGCGCCGGCAATCATATTAATGGCCGTACCGCTGATAACCTGATTGGCGTTGAGATTAATGCTGGCAAAGGCATGGAGTAAAGCGAAAAGCCCTCCGGCAACAATAGCAGCTAGTAAACCGATCCAAATGGCAGTTCCCGGTAAGAAAGCTTCCAGTTTGGAAGTTACCAAAGCACCCCCAAAAAACCCTACCACCATCAAACCTTCCAAACCGATATTGACAACTCCGCTTCTTTCACTATAAAGGCCTCCCAAAGCGGTAAGCAGGAGCGGAATCGTATAAGCAATCGCATAGGGAAATATCTGTACAATAATATCCCACATTGTTACTGTACACCTCCTACTTTATCAGCTTTAAGATCCTCATTCTCTTTGAAAACCCCAGCCTTATCTTTTCGTTTCCTTATACGTTCCCAAGCTCTTTCAATTAAAATATTGGTGGCCGCGAAATAAATAATGGTAGCAATGATGGTGTCGGCGATCTCCGGAGGAATGTTGGTCATGGCATTCATAAAACCTTTACCGGACTGAAGAATACCGAAAAATACCGCTGCCGCAAACACCCCCCAGGGTGAATTCAATCCCAGCAAAGATACGGCGATCCCATCAAAACCTTGGGACGGCGAAACACCGATTTGCATATTGGAAGCATACCCTATATAAAAGGCGGCTCCGCCCAAGCCCGCCAAAGCGCCTGCCAATACCATCGAAAGCACGATACTTCGATTGGCAATAATCCCCGCCGACTGGGCTGCAAACCGGTTATACCCAACCGCTTTTAATTCATAACCAAAAGTGGTCTTATTCAGGATAAATGCTATTACAATCACTGCAATTAACGCCAGGAAAAAACCCAGATTAATGTAGGAGCCATTAAACAAATTGGTTAGCCAGCCAACTTTTAAAGAAGCGGCATCGGGTATTTTACGAGATTCCGTCTCTAAAAACTGCCCTTTAAAATAAGCCGGAACGATATAATAAACCGCCCAATAAGCGATCCAATTCATCATAATGGACGATACGACTTCATGAACATTAAACCGGGCCTTTAAATAGCCTGGAACCGCGCCCCAAAGGGCACCCCCTGCAATGGCCGCAAGAACCGCTACCGTTAGCAGGATCGGTTGGGGCCAAGCAAAACTAAGTCCAACCGCAGTGGCGCATAAACCGCCGATTAACATTTGACCGGCAGCACCAATATTGAACAATCCTGTTTTAAAAGCAAATGCCACGGACAATCCGGTCAAGATTAAAGGTGTGGCGGTGGCTAAAGTATCTCCAATCCGTTGAATATTCATCAGTCCACCCCGGAAGAGATAGAAATATCCTTCGATTGGGTTATTTCCGGTAACCGCTATTAAAATGGCGCCGGCTATCAGTCCCAGCACTACCGCAACCAATGCCAGCATATAATCTTTGTTCAATTTCACTTTCATTGGTATAACCCTCATTGGCGTTCACCCCGCTTAACTCCAGCCATCATCAAACCGACTTCATTTTCATCGGTCGCCGCGGCCTCAACAATATCGATGAGTTCACCATTATTAATGACAGCAATTCTATCTGACAAATCAAGTATTTCATCCAGTTCCAATGAAATCAATAAAACCGCCTTGCCGCGATCCCGTTGTTCGACAATCCGTTTATGAATATACTCGATAGCCCCGACATCCAGGCCCCTGGTTGGCTGAACCGCAATTAATATTTCGGGATTTAAATCAATCTCCCGCCCTACAATAGCTTTTTGCTGATTTCCACCCGACAGCGAACGGGCCATCGCTGCCGGACCCTCCCCGGCGCGCACATCAAAATCTTCCATAACCTGTTGGGCGTGTTGATGAATGATATCCCGGTGAAGCAAACCGTTTTTAGAAAACGGAGCTTGGTGGAAAGATTTTAGAACCAGGTTATCTTCGACTGTAAAATCCAATACCAGCCCGTGTTTATGCCGATCCTCGGGAATCGAAGCTATGCCCGCCTCAATCCGACTTCTTACCGAAATTTCCGTAATATCCCTGTCCCGTAAATACACTCGGCCGGAATCAACTTTTCGCAAACCGGTCAGAGCCTCAATCAATTCAGCCTGTCCATTTCCTTCTACACCCGCGATTCCTACTATCTCTCCGGAACGGACTTCCAGCGAGAAATTCTTTAATCCTTTAATTCTCCGGTTATTGACAACCGTTACGTTTTCCATCCGCAAAATCACTTCACCCGGATTGGAAGGCCCTTTGATAACGGAAAAAGATACTTCTCGGCCTACCATCATTTCTGCCATTTTGGCTTCCGAGGTGGAGGCCACTTCGACAGTTCCAATCAATTTCCCACGCCGAATGACCGTGCAACGATCGGCAAGCGCTTTAATTTCTTTTAATTTATGGGTAATCAGAATAATTGATTTCCCCTCGTCTATCAGATTCCGCATGATTTTCATCAATTCCTGAATTTCCTGGGGAGTCAGTACCGAGGTTGGTTCGTCAAAAATCAACACTTCCGCATTTCGATAAAGCATTTTTAAAATCTCGACCCGCTGTTGCATACCGACGCTAACGTCTTCGATTTTGGCATAAGGGTCAACATTCAGCCCGTATTTTTCGGAAAGCTCCGCAATCCGTTTGGCCGCTGAACGAATATCAACGACCACACCTTTTTTGGGTTCGAGTCCAAGGATGATGTTTTCAGTGATGGTAAAGTTATGAACCAGTTTGAAATGTTGATGAACCATTCCAATTCCAAGTCCATTGGCCACATTCGGATCCGTAATCCTGACTTCCCTGCCTCGTATCTTAATGGTCCCCCGTTCCGGTTGATAAAGACCAAAAAGGATGCTCATCAAAGTTGACTTCCCAGCGCCATTCTCGCCAAGGAGAGCCAAAATCTCGCCCTGTTTCAATTGAATGGTAATATCATCATTAGCGATAATGCCGGGAAACTCCTTGCGAATATTCAACATTTCCACTACATAATCCATTAATCCATCCCCTTTTTTTGGTGGAAATTTGTAACATTTGATATACTAATATGTATTATAATACATCTTTTGGGGATTATAGAATAATTAATATTGGAAAGCTATCAAAAATGTTGCAAGACCTATTTTAAAAAAAAAGAAGAGGCGGCATAAACCTCCTCTTCTTTCATAAAAAATGTCATTATTTAATCAAATTTCCCTTTTGATCGGAAACTTTGATTGAACCGGCTTTTAATTGTTTAAACACAGCCGCCACTTTATTCTGGACATCAGCGGAAAGGTTGGGGTTTTTGTTAGGAATCCCGACGCCATCATTTTGGGCGTTGAAAATAAGGGTTTGTCCGCCGGGAAATTTGTTGCTCTTGGCGGCTTTAACCATATCAAAAGCGGCCCCATCGATTTTTTTCATGGCTGAGGTAAGGATAATTGACTTTGTTCCCTCATAAATACCATCTGTATATTGATCGACATCAACACCGACAACCCAGACTTCTTTTCCCGCTTTAACTCTTGATTTGGCTTCATTGATACCGCCGATGCCTACGCCACCGGCTGCACAGAAAATCGCTTTTACGCCCCGATCAAACATCTGGGCTGCCAATTGTTGACCAGCGGCAACATCATTAAATGTTCCCTGATAAATAACATTTTCCGGTTTAATGGTAATCTTGGTGCCCAATTTAGCATTGGCATACGCAACGCCTTGTTGGAAACCCCAGTTATATTTTTGGACCGGAGGAATTTCCATACCGCCGATGAATCCAACATCGCCGGCTTTTAATTGCAATGCCGTGGCTACACCGCTTACAAAACCAGATTCATGCTCGGCAAAGAAAATGGAAACCGTATTGGGTTTCACGACCGCCTTGCCGTCGCCTTTGTGAGGAGCGCCATCGATAAGAACAAACTTAGCATCTTTGTATTTATCTTGAGCCTGGAAAATCGCGGTTTCAAACTTAAATCCGGGGCAAACAACCATATTGTAGCCGGCGTCAACCAAGTTGCCGATTTCTTTTAAATAATCGGCTTCAGTCGTGCCGCTCGGTTTTAGATACTTGGTATCTAATTTTAATACCTTTCCTGCCTTGGCAACCCCTTCCCAGGTTCCCTGATTGAATGACTTATCATCAATTGTCCCGGCATCGGTAACCATACCCACTTTCAAGCTACTGGCGCTAACCAAGGATATAGAAAGTGCAAGCAACAAAACCGCGGTAAACAGAAAATAAAGTTTTTTCATTGAAACGTAAACACTCCTTTACAAATATAGTAGTTTAAAATTTCGCGTTAAGTTGAAGGTTTCCTCTATGGGAAAATATTAATTTTGTGTAATAAATATTACTCATTACCCCGTATTTTCGGACATAAATCTTACATAATGTATAAATATGCACCCCGGTCGTTCCAACAGACTTTTCGTGCCTTTTTTCAGGATTAGTAGTCCCCTTTTACCTGGTTTTGAGCGTCGTGAGTCACAATGGCAATCCCGGAACTGGCTCCGATGCGATTAGCCCCGGCTTGAATCATAGCCATGGCCGTTTCATAATCACGAATCCCACCGGAAGCCTTCACCCCCATTTTTTGACCAACAGTTTGCCTCATCAAACGGATATCCTCAACAGTTGCCCCGCCGGACCCAAATCCGGTCGAGGTTTTCACAAAGTCTGCGCCGGCATCTTTACTGAGTTCACAAGCTTTTAGCTTCTCGCTATCCGTCAATAGGCAAGTTTCCAAAATAACTTTAACCACTGTACTTCGTTTCACAGCATGAACCACACATTGAATATCATGCTGAACTACATCGTATTGGCCGGATTTTAAGGCGCCGATATTGATAACCATATCAACCTCCGTCGCCCCGTTACGGACTGCTTCCCGAGCTTCGTCGGCTTTGGCTTCCGAAGTGATCGCCCCCAGGGGGAACCCAATCACCGTACAAATATTGACCGGTGATCCTTTCAGCAACATGGAACTTAAAGGAACCCAAAAAGGATTGACGCAAACTGATTTAAACTCATATTGCAAAGCTTCCTGGCACAATTTGGTAATCTGTTCGGCGGTTGCTTCCGGTTTGAGCAGCGTATGATCGATCATTGCCGATAATTCGCGATTAAATCCAGGATTAACTTCATTTTTCATCACAGAACCTCCCTATCTAAAGTACAGTCCACTACTCTCCTAAATTCTGCATTATTCCAATTTTTCCTTTGTTTGAAAGTTCACAAAATCCGGTGGCCATCTTCCAATGGCCTTAAAAGATAAATTTATTTTTTAACAAGGATTTGAGAATTCCATAAAAAGGAAAACCAATCATTCGCGCGAAAGATATTCATATCACTTCCAAAGCTAAAAAAATTTGGAAATCAAAATGAAAAAGTCTAAGGGGGTAAACGATGGTGCGTTTCAGTCAAAAAACGACTCACTTTTTGTTGGGAGCAATTTTGGTTTTCAGCCTTTGGATACCGGGCATGAGCGGATACTTAGCCGCAACTGTTCAGGCAGAGGCAAGTCCGAAGGTATTTGATTTCGTCGAAATTACCGATTTCCATGGTTACTTGCAAAACTCCGGCAAATTGAAAGATGGAACTCCGATCACCCAGCAAAGAGCGGCAGTTCTTGCAGAACAAATCAAAACCATCCGGAAAGCAAATCCCAATACCGTTTTGTTATCCGGCGGCGATATGTTTCAGGGCACTCCTTTGTCCAACGTATTAAAAGGGCGGCCCGTGATCGATTTCATGAAAAATCTTCATTTCGACGCCATGGCGCTCGGTAATCACGAATACGATTGGGGCATCGAAAGCGTAATCAACCCCAAGTCCGCCACTTTAAAAAACACTACAATACCGGTACTAGCAGCCAACGTCTATGATAAAACCACCGAAAAACCCATGCAATATGTCAAGCCCTATGTGTTGCTGGAAAGAGGAGGAGTCAAAATCGGCATCATCGGTGTCGTTGACCATACCGATTTTCCTTCCATTATTATGCCAACCCTGATTAAAAATGTCGATTTTAAAGACCCGGTCCCGATCGTCAATAAACTGGCCGCTGAATTACGTAAAAAAGGCGCCCAAATTGTAGTTGTTTTAGCCCATATGGGGGCGGAAACCAATCCAAGCTCCGGTGTTACCGTCGGTTCCTTAACCGCCTTTGCCGCTAGAGTATCCGGAGTGGATGCAATCTTTGGAGGTCACAGCCACACTATCGTCACCACCCGGGTTAACCAAATCCCGGTCGGGATCGCCGGATTATACAGTCAAGGTTTTCTCGATTTAAAAATCACCGTCAATGCCAATGGCAAAGTAGTCCCCGGCGATATGGCCTATACGGACATTTCCGGCTTATACAATACTTCCAATCCCCATTGTGATCCTGAGGTTCAACAAATTGTCAATCAGGCGGCTTCCGCCGTGGGATTGGAATTCAGCAAAAAGATCGGTGTGGGAGCCATCGATTTAACCCGTTCTCAAAATGTCAAACCCTTTAGCGATTCAATTTTAGGCAACTGGACGGCTGATGTAACCCGGAAAACGGTTCATGCGGATTTCGGAGTTGTTAATAACGGCGGCCTGCGCTGTGATATCCCAAAAGGTGATATTACAGTCGGCACTATGTTCCAATTTATGCCTTTTGATAATACGATTGTCACTGTTAAAATGACCTCCGCCCAGATTAAAGTGCTGCTGGAACAGGCTGTCCAGGATAATGGCAAGGGTATCCAAATATCCGGCTTTTCCTTTGTTTATGACCCCAACCGGCCCACCATGCAACGGGTGCTCAGCATCTCCAAAACCGATGGCGAACCGCTGGATAACAATGGGCTTTATCTGGTGGCCACCAATAACTTTATGGGTGCTGGCGGCGATGGTTTTCTGGAGTTTACCAACCCGGCGGTAGCCAAAACCTACACCGATAGTTTTAAAGTAGCCAGGGATATCTATATTGAGGCAATCAAAGCCCAAGGTAATGTAAGTGCAACCGCCGATGGACGAATCGCTCCGATTCAACAGGCTAATGCCAATGCCATAACCAATACCATCACCGTTCTGGCAACCTCCGATATTCACGGTAATATTGAAGCATGGGATTACGCCACCGCAAAACCGGCCAACTGGGGTCTTGTCAAGGTAGCCTCTTATGTATCCAAAGTCCGGGCTGCCAATCCCAGGACCATCCTGATCGATAACGGCGATACCATTCAGGGTACTCCTCTTTCTTATTATTATGACAAGATTGACACCCAGTCGGAATATCCCCTGATCAAAGTGATGGGGGCCATGAAATACGACGCCTGGGTCCTGGGTAATCATGAGTTCAATTACGGTCTGGATGTTTTGAACCGAATCATCGGCGATGCCAAAAAAGAGAATATCCCGGTTCTTTCGGGGAACACCTACCGCCAGGATGGTTCGAATTTCGCCGGAAACATCCTGATAAAAACCTTTGATACTCCCAAAGGGCCCGTTAAAATTGGAATCTTGGGGCTAACCACCAAGGAAATACCATCCTGGGAAGATGGAGCCCACTATCAAGGATTGCATTTTAACGACCTGGTGGCTGAAGCCGGCCAATGGGTCCCGAAAATGAAAGCTGGCGGCGCTGATATCGTCATCGTTTCCATGCACTCCGGTGAAGAGAGCGCCGCCGATACCATTCCGGAAAATCAGGTCAAAGCCCTAGCCACCACGGTTAACGGTATCGACGCCATTATTGCGGGTCACATCCATGCTAACATCAGTGAACATGATTACACCAATCCCGCCGGTCAAAAAGTGATTGTCACCGAACCGGGCAAGTGGGGACAATTTGTCTCTCAAATTGATTTCGTCATCGATAAAAATACCGAGGGTCAATGGATCATTAACAACAAGTCAAGCAAGACCATTGCCATGGATGCTTCCATTGCCGCCGATCCGGTCATCATGGAATTGGCTGAACCCTATCATGAAGCCACTCTTTCCTATATCGGAACCAAGATTGGAAGTGCTAAGGGAGATTTTTTAGGTACGGATCAATTAACCAAAGAAACCGCCTTGATGGATTTAATCAACAAAGTGCAAAAGTATTATGCCAAGACCGATTTATCCATCGCCGCTCCTTTAAGCAGTTCGGCCCGGATTTTAAAAGGCGCCATCACCATCCAGGACCTGATGGCGGTTTATGTTTATGAAAACTATTTATACGGCATTAAAATCACCGGTAAACAGCTAAAGGACTGGATGGAGTGGTCGGTTCGTTACTATGCCGGAGTAAACACCCCTCATGATCCGGTCACCAAAGACCAAACCTTGAATATCCCCGATTACAACCTGGACCAGTTATTCGGAGCGACCTATACGGTTGATCTTACAAAGCCTGCCGGTCAAAGAATTCAAAACCTGCAAGTCAACCATAAACCGGTCCGGGATAACGACACCTTTACGGTGGCTATCAATAATTACCGATATAACGGCGGAGGTGGTTTCATGAAAGCTGCCGGCATCAAGGACCCCGAGGTGATCTTCGATTCGGCCAAAGCCTTTGGCGACGACGGTCAAATCCGTAACTTGATGATCAACTACATCCGGGAGCAAAAAACCATCGAACCGACCGTGGAGCCGGATTGGCAAATCTCGACCAGCCCCGTATTGGAAAAGGGGCAGACGATAAATGGGCGTATTCCAATGAAGCCCGCGGCATAATCCGTCTATTTGTAGCCGGCGAGCCTCTGTTTTTGCAAACCGGCTACCATCATTCCGTTTCTCCAATCCTTTTTTCCGTTTAAAAGCGGTTGAAAAAGGATGCCTTTGATGGGCATCCTTTTTAATCGCGGATTCAATTGGCGGGAATCAAAAAAAATCCCTCTGCAAAGAGGGTCTCCATTAAAAAGGGAAAACGCAATGAAAAAAGTTTGTGTCCGATAAAAATAAAAACGATCGCCGGTTTCCCGTTGGTCGCTTCATTACTCCCTCCCAGCAACATTGCTGGATCTATTCTTTTAACTGCTGATTAAATTCTGTTCTTCGAAAACAATTCCTGCTAAAATAAAAAAAATTCACCAATACCCGAGGAGCCATTCCAAAGCAATGTTCTCCCGGCTGTTTTTCCATATTTTTAAATTCACTGAATTCATTTCAGGTGTGCAATGAAATAAAAGTTTGCTATAATGAATTGAGACTTAACGAAAAGAGCGCGTTCGCCAGGTCCCGGCGGCCGTTTCAAGTGTGCGTCAATTACCTTCACGGCCTTAAAAAATTACAATGGAGTGATCAGGATATTGTTTGGATTTGGTTTAAGTAATCAACGAGTCAAAAATCTAAGAAAAGATAAAGGGCTCACCGTAGCCGAGTTAGCCGGGCGTCTTAAAGTAGACAGCTTGGAGATAAAACGAATCGATCAACTCCGATTAAAAGATGTTCCGGAACCTTTAAAAAGCAAACTGGTCCCCTTCTTCCGCGGCGATGCCTACGATAAAATCCCTTGGTAATATTTGAATTGGCACATTTATGTTTAATACGAAGCAAATGAGGTATAATGAACTCAAACCATCAAGGGGATCGCGGGATGACCGAATTCTGGGAATCAAGTTTTATTGAGCATCAAACGATGTGGGGATTTGAACCTTCGGATTCAGCAACCCTGGCCAAGGACTTTTTCCTTAAAAAGAAAGTTAAGGATATATTGATACCCGGCATCGGCTATGGCAGAAACGCTAAGGTTTTTATGGACAACGGAATCAGGGTAACCGGGATTGAGATTTCAAAAACCGCGATTGACTTGGCAAGGCAAAACCGGCTTCATATTCCTATTTTTCATGGTTCAGTAACGGATATGCCTTTTGATAACCAACTTTATGAGGGGATATTTTGTTATGCCCTGATTCACTTATTGAATCATCATGAGCGAGAAAAGTTTATTAAAAATTGCTATCACCAGTTAAAGCCAGACGGATATATGATTTTTACTGCGATTTCTAAAGATGCCCCCATGTATGGAAAGGGCAAAAAGCTTGATAAAGACTATTTCGAGATCATGGAAGGGCTCAAAATGTTTTTTTATGACGAGGACTCGGTCCAACAAGAATTTGAAAACTATGGGCTGGTCCAAATTTCTAAAATTGTTGAGCCCCATAAAAATATGGAAAATAAACCGCCATTTCCATTTATTATGGTAAAATGTCAAAAAGAACTACCATATTCGCCCTAAATAATCCCCTGATTCCAATGTTTTGCATAAGTTCCGATATTCTTTCCGGCGTCAAATGAATCACTCCCAATTTATAATTTTAATTGAATTATTTCTATCCAAAATCAAAAACCTCTACTAACTGGTGAATTTATTCAGAGTAATTCTTCCCGTTGCTTGAAGATCCCCTGTCCTCATTCCCCTCATTGAATCCGGTTCCCGTAAAATCCTAGCAGTCCAAATGCCAAAATCTAACTCCATTTTAGGTGTGGGTCGTGAGGTCCAGGAGAGGAATAAGGTCCTAAAAATAAAAACATTGGCTCCCTTAACTCCTTTTTGAAGGTTAAAAAAAGAAAGCCGGTAAAAATACTTATAAAAAACTCGCTCCAGGTTTGGCAGCGAGTTAAAATGTCTTTTACATTCTGGAATAATTGATTATTGACTTACTAATAAATTTTCAAAAAACAAAATTCCATGAAAAATAAGTACTCTATCTATTCTCATATTGGATGTAGCAATCCGAGTATAGTTTATAGCACATTCGAGTTGATTAGGTCCTTTCTTCCAAATCTTTTTCAGCTCGCCATTTCTGGTATTAAACATACTTCTTTAAGATTCATTTTATAAAAATTAGTGACATTATTGATACAGGCCTGTGCCATTTTTTGATTTGTTGCTTTGGTATTTGAGGCGATGTGCGGTGTGAGAATAACATTTGACAGAGTTCGCAAATCTTTTCCTTCGATGGGAACATAGGGTTCCTCATTAAACACATCCAATGCTGCACCCGCAATGCTTTTGTTCTCCAACGCTTCAAACAGGTCAATTTCATTGACCAACTTTCCCCTGGCGGTGTTAATCAAAATGGCTTCTTTTTTCATAAGCTCCAATTTGGAGCGGTTTATGTACCCTTCAGTTTCTTTGGTAACTCGCATATGCAAAGATATAAAATCAGCATCTTGCACAGCGCTGTAAAAGTCGCCCGAATAAAAGTCGACCAAACCATGATATCTGGCATCTAATTGCGGCATAATGTCCAGGGCATTAATTTTCATGCCGAAACCATTCTTGGCAATTCCCGCCAAATGTTGACCAATCTTACCAAACCCTAATATCGCAAGTGTTTTGCCATAAAGTTCTATTCCGGGTCCTTCATTCCATTCGCCATTTTTTAGCTTATCATCAGCTTGAGGAATTCTTCTTGCACTACCTAAAATAAGGGCCATGGCATATTCGGCGACGGATTGATCCAGAGTTCCCGGAGTAAAGGCAACCAAAATCCGGCGCTTTTTGCAAATTTCTATCGGCATGGCATCATAGCCAACCCCAAAACGGACAATTAAAGAATCCGGGGCGATGGCATTATAAAACCTTTCCGAGTATTTATCGGCACCTATGATCATACATTTTGTCCCCGTATTTTTTTGATGCTCGATCATTTTATCTTCCTCGGATACATCGAAAACCGTTATAGCCATGCCTGATGGGTCAAAAAGAAGCCGTCCTCTTTCATAAACATCTTTTTGAATAATAACCTGCATTTTTTCCAATTTCTTCACCCTTACTACTATAATATCCGGCATCAGTCTCCCGAGCACGGTTCACGGTTCAATGAGACTAAAAATTCTACCGCAAGCCCCTTTGAAGCAATAAATCAGCATTCCTTAAAACGGCATGTTCTCCTGAATTCTTTTTATCTTCTTCACTCCTGCCTACCAAGGTACCATTTACAGCCCATTTTTCATCGCCGCCGTATAAATTTTGAATCAGCATGCTTTCCATTTGCTTTCGAATCTTCTGATATGAAGGCTCTCCGGATAAGTCCTTTAGCTCTTGCGGATCATTTTTGATGTCAAACAGTTGTGATATGTTATTGGCCGGGCAATAAATGAGTTTGTAATCGCCCCATCTGATCATCCTCGTTGCCCGCATATCTTCCCACAGCTCGCCATAGATGTAATCCTTTTTCTCTTCTTTTATTAAAGAACTCCCGTCTACGCTTTCCGGTATTTCAATTCCTGCCATCTCTAAAAATGTTGGCATGATATCGCGCAATTCAACCAACCTATCATCCGTTGTATTGGGCTTTAATCCTTCGTACCCCTTGCAGGGAATTAGCAGATACGGGATTTTAGCAGAATCCTCATAAAAAACATTTTTACCCCACATTTTCTGATTACCGAGCATATCACCATGATCAGAAACAAATGCAATGACTGTATTTTGCAATACGCCTTCTTCTCTCAATGTGCCGATTACTAATCTGATTTGATGGTCAATATGAGTACAAAGGGCATAAAATGCCTTTCTTGCTAAAGACAGTTTCCGGTTATTATCAACGAAATCATATATGCCGCGATAAAATTGGTACACCGATGGAAGATCCCGGCCAGAGGTCCACTCACCACAATAGGGGATACTCACATCGCAATCAGAATACATATCGAGATAATCTTTAAGTGGAGCCAGCGGCGGATGGGGGTGATTGTATGACAAATACCAAAATGCCGGCCTTTTAGGGTCGCGTCTTTTGATCGTTTCACACATTTGATAGGTTATCCAATTGGTTGGATGACATTCTTCCGGTAAATGCCAAGGACGGGCAAGATAATTATTATTACACATACCATGCATAAACTCGAGTCCAGCATAACCTTTTCTGGCAAGAAATCTCTCGTAATCGTCCTGGGCCATTCCGCCCTTATGTCTGCCTTCCTCAAGAAGCACCACATCATCGAATCCGATTCTATCCCGCTGTGGATACACATGGAGTTTACCAACGGCATATGTTTGATATCCCGACTGTGCGAAAACTCCTGCCATAGTAGGAAATTGCGGCATTTCCAACGTCTCATCAAAGCAGCGATCGCCGTGAACCCGCGCACATGCCCCCGTCATCAGCTCTCTCCGCGCAGGGATACAAACGGGAGTCCCACTGTAAGCATTGGTAAAGCGTACACCCACTTTAGAAAGTTCATCCAAGGTTGGAGTCAGTACATCTGGATGACCGGCGCATCCCATATAACTGCCCGGCCATTGATCAACATTGATAAGTAAAAAATTCGGCTTCTGTAAACTAGTCATGATTAGCTTCAATCCTCCACTGAAGTCAGTATGTTTCTTATTCAATCCTGAATTTGGTTACACTTTGTTTCAATCCAGCGGAAATCTGCGCCAGGTTTTCAGCCAGAGCATTAACTTCTTCGACCGCAGCAGTCTGTTCTTGCGTAATCGCAGAAACTTCCTCGGTGCTGGCCATACCCTCTTCACTCAGAGCTGCTATACTAGTCACAGCCGTTATGACGCTTTCATTCCGGGCCGCCATCTTTTTGGCGGATAAGGCCACCGTATCAATACGCTCTAAAATCCCCCCCAATTTTCGGAAAATATCTTCAAAGGTATCTGTGGCTTCAAGCGCCATATTTTTCCCCGCTTCGACCATTGACATCTCAGTTTTGATAGAATCAACTGCGTGGCTAATATAATTTCTCATCTGATCAATTAATTGATTAATAAGCTGCGTGGCCTGTTTGGATTGGTCGGCCAACTTTCCGGTCTCCGAGGCGACTACCGCAAAGCCTTTTCCGTGTTCACCGGCACGGGCAGCCTCAATGGAAGCGTTCAAAGCGAGCAAAGAGGTCTGTTCGGCGATTCCCTCGATCATCGTCGTAATATCACCAATCTTTTCCGAAGCTTTATCCAATTCGCCAATAACCGCGTCAACTTCTTTGGTGGTATTGTAGATATTTACGATTCCTTCCGCAACATCAGCAGCAACTTTCTGTCCAAGCCGGGCGGACTGGGCGATATCTTTCGAATCATCTGAAACGTTTTTCAGTTCATCGGTAACTTCACGTACCATCCCGGCTAAAGAATTGATGTTCTCAACCGTTTGATTGACCTGTTCCGCTTCTTCCGATGAGGCATTAGCCAGTTCTCCCATAGTCCGGGCCACTTCATTCGCTGACCGGCCGGTATCGTTTGAGGCATTTTTCAGTTCCTGACTCGCTGTAAACAAAGTATTCGAGTGTTCGTCAATATCCCCCACCAAAACCCGTAGACCGCCAATTCCTTTATTCAGGCTCTCCATCACCAAGGCGACTTCCCTGGAACCTTTGGCAGATATGTTTTGTGTCAGATCGCCCTCAGCCAAAGCGTTGGCAATAATTTTTACCGAATTTAAGGGTCTGGAAATCGAAAATGCCATCAAAAATCCCAATCCGATTGCTAAAACCGTACCGATGATTAACAGCAAAATCGTAAAAAACATTGCAGCATTCGAAAAGTTTTTCCCCTCGGTTATCGTGGTGTAGGTCGATATTACAACCCCTTCACTCGATTGTTTCAAGCCCAGCTTGATTAGGAACATAACCCCTTCCAGTTCTTTATAATTGTCAATATTGACCGGCCTGGCCAAAATCTCTTGGACGGTTTTATATTTTTCTTCAAGCCCTCTCAAAGTATTTGGATCGATGCCTTTGATCTCCGCAATTTTAGAGTCGATGATGAGTTTTAAAGAAGATTTATATAAGCTTTGGATCGTATTATCCGCTTTAGCGACATCATTGCTGTAACCTGTTTGAAGTTCCAAAAAATCCTCTTGAAGTACATTTAATCCGCTCACTAAATTCATACTCTTATCAACAACTATCTTCGAATTGTTACTCAATGTCTGAATCACATGAATTCCTACCAGGCATTGAATAGCTGAAAAAACAATCATAATTCCGATAACGATTAATATTTGATATATCACTTTCAGCTTTTTAAAGGGATTCAAAATGAAATCCATAAGTCTTTTAAACAATGGCAGCTCCTTCCTTTTCTTTCTACCCATGAAATTTTTAGCTTGATCTTGCCTTGAACTGCTAGGGTCGGAACTGCCGAAAAACAAGCTTTAGATTGTAACTTTCGTAAAAGAAAACTCGTTTGACTGCTTCCTGTCTTTCGTAGTTCTGTGAGCGTAAAAATACTTTCAAAGATAGACCTTACCACCACTTAATCAAATCGGTTACTTCATCCCGTAGCCGGACAAATTCAGGTGAAGCAATATCTCTGGGCCGCGGCAGATCGACTATGATGTTTTTTTTCACGGTAGTCGGTTTATTGGTCAGGATCATGATCCGGCTGCCTAGATAAACAGCTTCCTCAATATTATGGGTAATGAAGATAACCGTCGTATGTGTCATTTGCCATAGCTTAACCAATTCGTCTTCCAGCTTGAAACGCAGTTCGATATCCAACTGACCATAGGGTTCGTCCATCAGCAATAGATCCGGTTCAGTTACAAAAGCCCGGGCAATACTAATACGCTGTAACATGCTGGCGGACAACTGTTTAGGATAATAATCCTTGAACTTAGTAAGTCCCACAATATCAAGATATTTTGCCACCCGAAGCTTTTTCTCTTCTTTCGGAACCTTTTTGAGGTCCAGTCCGAAACTGACATTCTGCTCGACAGTCAGCCAAGGCATCGTGGAATTTCCTTGAAAGATATAAGCAATTTTGTTTTTCTTTGGTTCAACCGGCTTACCATCCAGAAGAATCTCTCCCGAAGTAATATCATAAATCTTGGTCAAACTGTTTAAAAATGTAGTCTTTCCACAGCCGGTGGGGCCCACAACGCACAGCAGATCGCTGTCGTTAACATCGAACGATATATCATTTAACACCAAAAGGTTGCCAAACTTTTTGGTGAGATGGTTTACTTTGACTTTGACATTATTACTCATTTTCTGCCTCGCTTAAGACATACTTGTTTATCATACTGGTAATCTCCTTACGCAGCGATAGAAATTCAGGAGAACTATATTTTCGCGGACGAGGCAAATCGATGGCATACTCTTTTTTCACGGTTGCCGGACAACTGCTCAATACGATGATGCGGTCCGCCAAATATAGAGCTTCCTCAATATTATTGGTGACAAAAACAATGGTCCGCTTTTCTGCTTGCCATATACGCTGTACTTCCTCTTGCATCAGATAACGCGTTTGGGCATCCAGCGCACCGAAAGGCTCATCCATCAACATTACCTTGGGTTCGATGCAGTAAGCGCGGGCAATACCGACACGCTGCTTCATACCGCCGGAAAGCTGGGCTGGAAAGGAATTTTCAAAGCCTTGTAGACCTACGAGATTGATATAATGCTGAGCCCTTTCTACACGGATTTCCTTAGGCACGCCGGCCATTTTAGGGCCATATTCCACATTTCCCATCGTAGTAAGCCAGGGGAATAAGGAAATATCCTGGAACACCACACCGCGTTCAGGGCTAGGCCCCTTGACTTCCTTACCATTAACAATGATAGTACCGGAGGTAACACTGTCAAGTCCTGCCATCAGATTGATCAAGGTCGTCTTACCACACTGGCCGGGCCCAAACAAAACTAGAAATTCATTTTCTTTGGCCTGCAGATTAAAATCATATACCGCTTGGTGCTCACCTGTGGGGGTCTGAAATGATTTATATACATGCGTACATTCGATCAGGTTCCGCTCTTGTTCCACCGACATAATACAGCCTCCGCTTTCCTCATAATAACCGCCAAAATGAAGCCAACGACACCGATTGTAACAATACCGACCAGAATCTGTGTCATATCATTATTGTTGCCACCCGCAACGATGATCCAGCCAAGGCCTTCCGAAGAGCGAACCATCTCGGCCGCCAGAATTGTCCCCCAACACCTGCCCATCGCAACTTGAAGTCCTGCAAAAACCTGGGGGATCGAAGCCGGAAGAACGATCGTGAAAAAGATTTGGCTTTTCCGCGCTCCCAACATTTTAGAGGCGCCTATCAGCTTGGGATCAACATTCTTAGCGCCGCTCCAAGCATTCAATGTAACATTAGAAAAAGAAGTCAGGAAAATCAAGAATATCTTGGCGCTCTCACCTAACCCCAGCCAAACAATGGAGATCGGAATCCACGCAATAGGAGGAATTGGACGAATAATGCGGTACAGCGGGCTAAAAATCGCTTCGCACACTTTACTCCAGCCCATTGCCAAACCTAGAATGATACCGAGAACTGCTCCGATCAAATATCCCATGAGAACCCGATACAAGCTGTAACCTACGTGAACAAACAACGTATTCTGGCCGATGGGATTAAAAATGCTCTTAAACAGGGAGATAATAACTACATCCGGCCGCGGAATCAATTTACCAAACGGGGTCCCGTTGGTAGAAATGAACCAGAAAATTAAAAACGCCAAAATTGAAGCAACTCCACAAAGTACCGGAATCATATTTTGAGGAATGAATTTCCTTTTCATTGTGCATTCATTCCTTTCGCAACCCGGATTTCAACCTGATGAAGCAGGACGTCAAGAATCAAGCCTACCGCACCGATGGTCAGCATACCAACGATGACGATATCGGGACGGCAAATGGCGCTACCGCTTTGGATCATATAGCCAAGCCCATTATTGGAAGCCAGCAATTCGGCAGCAACAAGAGCAGCCCAAGAACCAGCCATTGCTACACGCAGACCGGTGAAGATCATTGGAATAGCGGTAGGAATAGCAATTCTAAACAGCTTTTGACTATTGGAAGCGCCGTATACTTCCCCTACCCAGAGATGTAATTCACTGGTCTGCCGGATACCGGTATAGGCATTAACCGTGCAGGCTACCAAGGCATTCAGAAAAATAACCATCGATTTCGAGGCGATACCGATGCCAAACAGCACTAGGAACACAGGAATCCATGCTATGCCAGGTACGGGCCGGATAAGATCAAATAGAGGACGCACAAAACGATCCACCCATTTGTTCCAAGCCATCATAATTCCAAGAGGAATACCGATAATGGCGCCTTGTAAATAGCCAAGTAATGCAACCTCTAAACTAACAAATAGATTCTGCAGCAGTGTCGCCCCATCAGGGGCGCTGGTATAGAGCTTTTTAATAAAAGTCTGAAAACATTTTATCGGTCCCGGGAATACGCTTTGATTCGTTACCTGCAGCACGTCAACTGAGAGATACCAGGCGAAAAGTACCACCAGAACAGAGGAAATAGAAAACAAAAAATACTTGTTTTTCTTACCAAAATTATTCAAGAATTTCACCTTAACTTTCGTGGATTCTTTCTTATGATTGAGTCGTTGCCTCCATGTTTTGAACGTACATAGGATATCTGGCACTGATGTGTGGGAGATATCCTATGCGAATGGAATAAATTTTTACTTAAAAAGCCCTTGGTCGTGTAACTTGATTGCTTCCATAACATAAGATTTGTCCATGCATGCCGCAATATTAGGCATTTGATCATTCTCGATCAACTTCTGATCGACGAAGAACTTACCCATCTCAGTCATAGTCCTGCCAAAAGGAAAGGTATTTTTCTTGAGCATTTCCCACGTGAGGTAGGACTGCTGTAGTATCTCGGCATCCATATCCGTATCTTTATAAGTTATACCTTCCTTGGCATACCAGGTTATTGCAGTCGTCCGGCGAAGCTTCGGATCTTTAACCAATCGATCAGCTGCTTCATAGTAGCACGCTAAGAATGCTACCACATCATCATGACGTTCTTTAGCAATATTATTCCGGCAAAAATTAGCGTTGACATTGGGTGCACCCATCACGATGGAAAGATCGCAAACCTTAACGTATCCCGCCGCTTCCAGCTTATTGTTCCACGGTGTAGTTATTGCAACCAGATCACCTTGACCGGAGACAAAGGCTTGATATGCTGCTGCATAATCCATAGATACCATCCTAAAGTCATTAGCGGTTAAGCCGAAAGACTGGACATATTTGATGGCATTATACTGGGCGGTGGTGGCGGTAGGCCCAAGTATAGAGCAACCTTTTACAGTTTTAGCGCTGCCCCTTGTGCCTTTCATGACACCTTTCGCCTTAGCGATGGGGCTATTAGGCCGAGCATAAATCGCCTGGCCCTTAAGGGAATAAGAACCATCGCCAATGTATGTATACATGCCGGTTGCCAGTGCATAAACAGAGGCTGTTCCGGAAACTGCGATATCTAGATTGCCTGAGGCAATAGCCTGATTAACGGGAGCGCCGGTAGCAAAAGTTACAACTTTAACATCAAGGCCGGCCTTCTTAAACAAGCCTTCTTGCTCTGCAAGGCGAACAGGCACACCCAAAGTTGTTGGCTGAGTGCCAACTACCAAGGTCTTACCGGAAAGTTTAAGCACAGAAGAATTTACGGCAGAAGTTTTGCCAAAAACAATAGGGGAAATAGGCATAGCAATTACAAGAATCAATGCCCATGCAGCCAGTGCCAATGCTCTTTTTTTCATTATCATATCCATCCCTTCAGTTGCTCTAAGTATGAAAATTAAAATAAATTCATTTTGCTCGCGTGGCACAAGATATATCATTTCTTGCACCAAAGATTCTTCTATCGAACGAATCTTTACTTTTCAAATGATATTGCTTCGAGTTTTAAAGACTTACACTAAACAACTATTCCTTAAATTCACTCATTCTTAAATGTCCTATTGTTGTTTTAGCTACTATTGTTAAGACATTGCATACTTATTCCTCCTTACTCTTACTATATTATGCTTATAACTACGTTAAACGTAGTTAAACATTTATATACTTGATAAAAGAATAATTTCTTGATTGAATACGTATTCAAAGCTTGCTTAATAAATACGTATTCAATATTTACCACTTGAATACGTATTCAAAATAAGTATAACATTTTTCCCTTTATTGTCAATAATTTGTTAAAGAATTTATAATGAAAATGTAAATCTTTCTCGCATTCTACAAATTATTACTGAAAAAACGAAATAGCACAAAACTATTCTGGCAGAGTGGTATCACGAATAACAAGGCGAGGCTTGTAAATTTTATGAATACAACGATTTTCCTTGCCATTAATAAGCTCGTACAAGGCTGCACAGCCCTCGGACACCATCTCCTCTACCGGAATATGCATGGAGGAAAGACGTGGATAAATCCAACTTGCCAAGGGCACATCATCCATACCTAAAACTTGAACATCTTCGGGCATCTTTAACCCAATAGAATTAAGCGCATTACAAACACCTAAGCCCAAAACATCTCCACATGTTAGCATGGCGAGCTTCTGTTTCTTAAAAAATTCCTGATGCGTCATAACAAAGGTGTAGGCTGATTCAATGGATAAATCACAGCTCATAATGTTTTCATCCCGTAAGGTCACACCCGCTTCAAGAAGACCGCTCCGAAAACCAGCCAGACGTTTATTGATCTCAACGGCCACCGCTTTAACAGAAAAAGCCAGAAAGGCCGGCGTGTACTCTTTAAATTTACCAAGGTATTTTCCTGCAGCATAGCCGCTATATTGACCGTCCGAAGTAAAGTAATTTAGAAAATCTACGTTGGGTATGACATGCAACATGCCCACACAGGGAATATTGTTTTCACGGAGTAATTCTTGTTCCCTACTGTTGAAACCTCCAAGACGCAATACAATAAATCCATCCACTTTATGGCAACTAATAATACGTTCAAAAGCCGTCAGACCGTTTCCTTCCTTATTATCATAATTATTACCAATAGTCATAATATCGTAGCCATAATTTATTAGTTCCTTCTGAATCTGGTCATACACATGGGCAAGCATTAGGTTGTTGTTCATGCCGGTATAATGTTTCGGAAAAACGATACCTACGGTACCCGTATGGTTTGTTTTAAGGCTACGGGCCTGACTATTAAGAACAAAGTTATATTCCGCTGCTTTCTGCCGGATATAATTTTTCTTTTCCTCCGGTACCAGCGGACTATCATTCAGTGCTCTAGAAACGGTAGACTGGGAAATGCCCAGCTTTTCTGCCAGTATTTTAGATGTAATCACACGAAGCTCCTCAACAAATTTTCCCCGACTATTTAACTAAATTGATGCACCCACTTTATAGATTTTCCCGAAAAATACTAAAACGTCACACCATGAAACTTATAATTCTGTTTTCATCATGCCAAACTTACTTTTCGTTTAAAACAACTTACCAATATGATAAATGTAACATCTGTAAGAAGCAACTATTATTGATTATATCCTTGCCACAATAGCAGATTACAGTATAGACGAACCTCTTTTGTCTCAGTATTTTTGCCAAACATCATTTCCATAATGTTCGACCGCCAATGAATTCATTACCCTTAAGAAAAAGGTTCCTCACTGGTTCGACAATTCCTCCTCGTATTAAAACTTATTCCCAAACTTTTCGTTTCCTTTCACTTTAGAAACAGAATTTAAAGGAATCCTCCTAAAGAACGGCCTTACAATCTATTTCATATATCCGCCCATCATCGGAGAAACCGCATGTTCGGAAAAAATCTTCAAAACTCCGAAAGGATATTTGGCTTCCCGCGGTTTCCAATTTCTTTTACGTTGTTCCAGGATTTTCTCGATTTCCGGCTCGGTCCGGGGTTGGCCTTGAATACCGACTATCCGGAGCGTTCTGGCAGAAATATTAATTTCTATCAAATCATCCTCCTCCACCAAGGCAATGGGACCACCATCGGCTGCTTCCGGTGAAACATGGCCAATTGCAGGACCTTTGGATGCCCCGGAAAATCTCCCGTCGGTAATTAAGGCAATGGATGCAGACAGTTCCGGATCGGAAGAGATCGCTTCGGTAGTATAAAACATTTCCGGCATTCCGCTGCCTTTAGGTCCTTCATAGCGGATTAATACGGCATCACCCGGTTGAATTTTATGCTTAATCACTGCCTCAATGGCCTCTTCCTCGCAGTCGAAGGGTTTGGCTTTTAAAACAGCTTGAAACATTTCCTTCGGTACTGCGCTGTGTTTGACCACAGCCCCTCCCGGGGCGAGGTTTCCTTTCAAAATGGCGATGGTGCCGTTTTTACCGATTGGATTACCAAATGGCCGAATGACCTCCATATACTTCATACCCAGTTTGTTAAGGTAGGTATCGCATTTTTCATAAAAGTCGTTTTTCTTTAGATCTTCGAGGTTCTCGCCTAATGTTTTGCCGGTAACCGTGATCACGTCAAGATTGAGCATACTTTTGATTTCTTCCATGATCCGGGGTACACCGCCGGCATAATAAAAAAATTCCGCGGGCCATTTTCCCGCCGGGCGAATATTTAAAAGATAGTGAGCATTGCGGTGAATCTTATCGAACATATCGGCGTCGATCTCCAACCCAAACTCATGGGCGATTGCGGGAATATGTAACAAGGTATTGGTTGATCCGGAAATTGCCGCATGAACCATTATCGCATTTTCAAAAGATTTCATGGTGACCATATCCCGGGGTTTTAATCCCAGGTACGCCAATTTAACTGCCTGTTGGCCCGCCCTTCTTGCCACATCATTTAAATCGCCACAAGTTGCGGGCATCAAGGCGCTACCGGGAAGCATCAAACCGAGCGATTCTCCCATTATCTGCATAGTCGATGCAGTTCCCATAAACGAGCACGCGCCGCACGATGGACACGCATGATGTTTGTAATAAGTTAATCTTTCCTCACTGATATCTCCCCGTTGATACATCGCGCTATACATTCCGATCTGTTCCAGGGTTAACAAATCGGGGCCCGCTTGCATTACGCCGCCGGTCACCAAAACCGCCGGAATATTAATGCGTCCGATGGCCATTAGGTGAGCGGGTACTGCTTTATCACAACTTGAAATAAACACTCCCCCATCAAACGGCGTGGCATTGGCGTGAATTTCAATCAGATTACAAATGGTATCCCGGGAAGCCAAAGAATAATTAATTCCATCATGTCCTTGCGCCATGCCATCGCAAATATCGGTCGCAAAGTACCGTGATGCCTTGCCTCCCTCCTGATAGGCAGCTTCTGCGGCATCATGAACCAGTTGCAAAAGATGGGCGCTACCCGGGTGGCTATCTCCAAAAGTACTTTCAATTAAAATTTGCGGTTTCGAAAGATCTTCTACTTTCCATCCCATGCCCATCCGGAGCGGATCCATTTCCGGGGCGATTTTACGAACATCCTGGCTAATCATAGATGAATATCCTTTCTAGAAAAATTTTAGATTCTTAGTGAGCGAACTCAATGGGCCCATTCGTGAAATTAATTCCATCAGCATAAATAGATAATATCTCTTTTGCCATTTTTATACCATGAACCAAACGTTGGACATTCTTGTTTTGTTAAAAATGAACATAATTAAAAGGATATTGAATAAATATCCCCTTTTCCCAAATGTAATTTTCCACCCAAAGAGGTATGATCACTTTTAATGAAATTATACTTCATCTTTTGCTATCAATCAACCGCTTGGTTAAGAAATAGTCTTTCCCGTAAACGATCGCGATTGTATATGAGGTGTAAAAACATACCATCATAAGCTGCTGTTGCATCTTTTTCCTTAATTGCATTCAGAATGGCATGATGCGTTTTCATTGTTTCGGCTGGTAAAGTGCACCCGGTTTCTTTTACAAAAAGGTTGATCGCGCTATGGAGTATCGGCAAAAGATTGGGCATGATTAGGTTGCGGCTGCATTCGGCAATTTTACCATGAAACTCTGCATCCTTCTGAATGTGAGATTTACCAGCCAAAATATATTCATCCACTTCATTACATAATTGTTCCAACTCTTGGACATCTTTTTCATTTGCATTTTGGGCGGCTAATGCGGCAACTCTCGGTTCAATCCAAATTCGAAAATCCAGTAAGTCATTGATTAACTTCCGCTTGTCCTTTATAAAAGTTAACCCCAACGGGTCATCGGGTACCCCATTTTTATCGGATATAAAAATGCCCGCTCCGTGGCGAACTTCCAAAACATTATGGGAAGTCAATATGCGCAATGCTTCGCGTAATGTACCGCGGCCAACTTCCAGCAACTCTCCTAATCTTCGTTCATTTGGAAGTTTCTCCCCTTTTTTTAAGTCCTGGTTGATGATATATTGTATTAAACGTTCGGCTGTTTTTTCAATAAGCGGACGGCTGTTGTTATCTTGATCTTCCATACCCATAAAACCTCCTGTCAATTTAGTGACGATAAAAAAGTATTCGGATCGTGAGCTACAAAATCATTTTACTATTTTTTCATGGCTACCAGACAAAAATAATCTTATTTTATCCACCACCTCACATCCATGCCTTCGTCCCGCGCATTTTGACTGGCGTTTTCCCATCCATAATCATATATTGTTACTGAATGTGAGGAAATCGTAAATGACAAATGGAGGTCGTTTGCAGTGAACAAAAATGATGATCTGACAACTCAAAGTTGCTTAAATATTAAATCAGCCGCTAACTTATCCCATACTACAATGTCCATCCCCATGATGGAAGGGATCTCACCTCGCTGGTTACTGACATTTCTGCCTTGGGTAGCGGTTGAAGCCGGAACTTATCGCGTTAACGCCATCCGGAAAGCTTCCGACAGCCCGGATTGCAACGAATATGGTGAAAAATCCATCCAATTAATGTCTTGCCATCAAGGCCAGCCGGCTTTGCCCCATGCCTTCGCCGATTATGAGGAAAACCCGCAGGAATTTCCGTTAAATATCATTCAAACCATTTTACGGATCCATACCCGGGTCGCCGATATTTATAATAATCCCCTACATCAGCTCAACGAGCAAATGCGTCTGACCATTGAGGCTATGAAGGAACGCCAGGAATGGGAAATTGTGAATAATCAAGAATTCGGTCTGCTTCATTCGGTGGCTCCCCAAATGCGGATTAAATCCAGAAGAGGCGTCCCCACTCCTGATGATTTGGATGAACTCCTGGCTAAGGTATGGAAAAAACCGGCCTACTTTTTAGCTCACCCGAAAGCAATTGCCGCTTTTGGCCGTGAATGTACCCTCAGAGGAGTCCCGCCCGTTGCCGTCAATCTATTTGGATCGCCTTTCATTACCTGGCGGGGTGTACCCATCGTTCCCTGCGATAAACTGTTGGTTGATGGTAAAGCCTGGACTCAGGCTGCGGGCGGCAAAACTTCAATCCTGTTGATGAGAGTGGGCGAAAGCGAACAAGGGGTTATTGGTATCCACCAACCCGGCATCCCGGAGGAACAACACGCGCCCAGTTTGACTGTTAAATTTAGCGGAATTGATAGTCAGTCCATCGCTCATTACGTCTTAAGTCTGTATTTTTCAACCGCAGTATTAACTCATGATGCTCTCGGCATGTTGGAAAATGTTGAGGTGGGTCATTATCATGACGATGTGTAATTTAACCGGGGAGCAACCTATCCGTGAAAATCAACAAAAAACAGCCAATATCTTAGATCCCGAGGTGATTCTTCATTGGGCCAATGATTTATATCATGGCAAAAGTCCGGAAACACCAAAAACCGAAAATCTTCAACCGATGACGCCGTCCGATTTATCAACCGAATCACAGGAGGCCCAATCACTTTCTTCCGATGCGGCCTCGGCCCGATTGGTTTCAAATCCTAATTACGATTATTATTTTCTGCCGAAACCGCCAAAGGAGGAGAACGGGGAACCATCACCGGCTTCTTCCAACCAATCCAAGGGAATCCAGGCATTACGCCAAGATTTCCCGATCTTCAATCAAAAAGTGAATGGGAAACCTTTGATTTGGTTTGACAATGCGGCAACTACTCAAAAACCTCAGACTGTCATTGATAGTTTAAGCCAATTTTACGCCGGCTACAATTCCAACGTCCACCGGGCAACTCATCCCCTGGCCAAACAAGCGACCTCGGCTTATGAAAACGCCCGGGAAAAGGTCCAGCGACACCTGGGGGCATCTTCTCCGGAGGAAATCATTTTCTTGCGCGGAACGACGGAAGCCATCAACCTGGTTGCCCAGGCTTGGGGTAGGATGAATATTCATCCCGGCGATGAAATCCTCATCTCCCAAATGGAGCACCATTCCAATATTGTGCCCTGGCAGATTTTGCGCCAGGAAAAAAAAGCGGTAATCAAAGTCATTCCAATCAATGATCGCGGCGAGATTTTGCTGGACGAATATCAAAGGCTCTTCTCATTGCGTACCCGCATGGTGGCCATTACTCATGTATCCAATGTACTGGGGACCATCAATCCCCTAGCGGAAATGATTCAAACCGCCCATGCCAACCGGGCCCTAGTTCTGGTTGATGGTGCACAAGGCGTTCCTCACTTACCGGTGAACGTCAGAAGCCTGGACGCTGATTTTTATGTCTTTTCCGGACACAAAATATACGGACCCACCGGTATTGGAGCTTTATACGGGAAAAAAGCCTTATTGGAGTCCATGCCGCCCTGGCAAGGCGGCGGGAGCATGATTAAAAATGTTACTTTCAATCATACCCTTTATAACAACATTCCTTATAAATTTGAAGCCGGAACCGGAAATATCGCCGATACAATCGGCTTAGGAGCCGCCATTGACTATCTTCAGAAAGTCGGCTTCCATCAAATCGAAGAGCAAGAACGAAAATTAACCGGTTATGCGATGGAATCTCTGTTAAAAATCCCAGGTCTCTGCATCATCGGCACCCCGCAAAATAAAATTAGCGTTCTTTCATTCATTATGAGGAATTTCACACCGGATGAGGTGGCGCACCACTTGGAAGGAGAAGGTATAGCTGTACGCACAGGCCACCATTGCGCTCAGCCGACATTAGAAAGGTATGGATTGACGGAAAGCGTCCGGGTTTCTTTAGGCCTTTATAACACCAAGGAAGAGGTCGATACTTTATCCCAGGTATTGAAGAAGTTAGCCAAACAGACAAGGACTTTTTGATTTTCCAATTTTTTGTGAAGGCGAGCCATATTCGTTTGCAAACCATGACAAGGGCAAGGGCGAACATCAGGATTAACCTCTGTGAAATCTGTGCCTCTGTGACCAATGAAATCGGACACGGAGACACAGAAATAACTTACAATTGACTTTTTAAAAAATCCCCCAATAATTTATCAACATTCCGTATATGACTATTCAGCCAACCTACCACCACCCGGTTGGTCATGATCACAATATGAGGACCGGGGCCGTCCGAATCAAACTTGGCTTTTAATTCTTTGAAACTATTGATAAATTGGGTGTGATGGGTTTTATGCACCTTATATTCGGGATAATGATATTTTTGCATCAACTCTTCTTCACTACCAAAATGGGTGACCACATATTCCCCTAAAAAGGCGATAATTTTACCAACGGCTTCACGGCCTTTATTTTGATTGCAGGCATCCAGCAATTGATTAATCTGATGAAACAATTCCCGGTGCTGATCATCAATTTTATCAACGCCAACTGCCAAATCTTCCGTCCATTCAATCGCCATACAATTACCCCCCTTCTTTTCATCTTAAAAACCCTTTTTTGATAATTTAATACCAAATTCCCCAATGAGTCAATCCATATCTACCGTCTTTCTCAATAAATTTCCGTGAATAAATTACGATAACCTTCGCTGATTTTTATATTTTTAATGGAATGAAAATAAAAAACCGGTGATTCTATTCACCAGTTAAAAAATGTACGGAAAATGTAATTTTATTTAAATAATTTCCTTTATCCTTTTTCTCTGAGTAAGTTATTAATCGATATCCAATCCAAAGTGAAGACGGACCAATGCGTCTCCCTTGCCCAACACTTTGACACTATCGATACTGATATCGATTTTATTTCCCTTCGGAGCCCTTTGAACATAATAATCTTCCCTATCGTCGAAATAATAATCCCGGAGCGGCCTTTGCCGGTTAATTGCCATGACCTGAAAAGCTAAATCCCGGGCGCGGAGGGAATGATAAATCGCTTGTCTGTAAGCACCCTCCCAATACAAATTCCTGGCCTTTCGTTGATGGGCAATAGCCATTCCCAAACCTTCGTACCGGCGGCCACGTTCGGCAGCCCTCTGGGCGTTGGAAATCGTTGTTGCCGTACGATGAATAACATAAGCGGCATCGTTTTTTTCCGAAGGTCTCACCGGAGGGCCCGGTGGACCGTAATATCTCCCGGGTGGTCCATCTCCAAACCGATTATGGGGCCTGGCATAGATTCCAATCGAACCGGTCACCAAAAAAGCCAAAACTATCAAACTTACAACCCATTTTCTCATTCTTACTATATCCCCCTTTGCACTGCCACTATCTTTCATAGCTCAACATTATTTTATTGCCTACATCTTACAATAAAACCAGCCGGAGATGATAGCGGAAAAAATAGGAATTTCGTTACCTACCAGTAAATATCATGGGATAAATAGATCGGTTTGTTCCGAAATGGCTTTACTTCGGGCTATCCCATTTCTGATAGCTCTTAAAAAGCCCTCGTTTTTATAAATGCTGTCAATCATGCATGCCGTGATTCCGGCCTTGGTCGTCATTTTGCGAATATATTCATCTTTTTCAGCTTCTGTATCCAGGTTGGGCAGGGCATTTATCGCCCATTGATAAATTATTCCAAAATCAGGGTAGTCTTTTGCAATTTCCAAGATTGCATTATCAATCGTTCCGTTTAATTTTTTGGCCGCCAGGAGGGCAGCCGGGAGGCAGACTCCCGCTGTAAAAATATGCAGGTCTTCTTCCCTTCTCAGTTTATAGACCTTAAAACCCATTTCAAATAAGAACCGCCCCAGTAAATCCTGATAGGGAAATAGGGCGACGATACCCTTTTTTTTGAGAATTGTGTCAGGTCCACTGGGCATAATCCGGAAGACATCAATTCCCAAAACGCTTTAGAAAGCGTTAACGGCAATACCGGCCATGCAAGAAACAACCACCGCCTGCTTAGGAAAAACCAACTTTTTCAATTCTTTAAAATTCTGCGGTTTAAGCGCAATCAAGATCAGATCCGATTTTTTACAAAGCTGATCATTATCGGTTATGTTTTCCAACAATCCGCTCTTCCGGATGCTCTCAAGAGTGGTGACACTGCCGCCGTAAGATACTCTCAAATTTTCCTTGGGAAAATGATTGTCCAGCAACACTTGTGCCACTGTCCGGCCCAGGTGTCCGCATCCAATAATCCCGATTTGTTGAAATCCTAAAGAGATCATGACACTCCTCCTATCGATTTTGAACTAAAAATGATAATAAATTATTCTCCGAATACAGTTGCTTAAATTTCTCCTCACCCAAAGCGCCAATTAATGTGCTCCCCCAAATGTCATTCTAGCAAAATGTTCTCTAAATAACTACTCAATGATTGTGAACGTTTTACTTACGTAGAGCGTATCTTCCCCATTTCTGATTACCTTTTATTTACGATACGCTCTACTAGCGCACCCCTTTTTTCTTTGTTCCTATCTTACTTCGAGCAGAAAATTTTTACAATATCTACCGAACCATGGTATATTCAATAATTTTTTGGTACATAGTAAAACTTCGACTTTGACAGAGGTCATTTTTAAAACGAAAAAGGATTCTGGAAAAAAAAATCTAATAATCATTCTGAACTGCGTATTAAAATCACTTTATTTTGGCTCAAAGGAGGCATGACAATGCCTGATAAATCGCTACATATCCTGGCCGGCCAGAAGGCCCGCAAGGAAGATCTTTATACCAAAGAACAAATTACCCAGTGGTATACGCATCCTGAGGGGGATTTGGAACCTATCAAAAACGGTACCTCAGGACACCGGGGCCATACCGGAAAATATTTTTCCGAAACTCATGTTGCCGCAATGACCCAGGCTTTAGTGGATATCCGTAATGAAAGAGGAACTTTTGGTCCCTATCTTCCGGATCACTTAAAGAACAAGCCGCTGGGTCCCATTATTATGGGCAAAGATGTCCGTTTTGCTTCCGATTTAGCTCAGGTTACGGCGGCAGAAGTTTTTGCGGCAAACAACATGCCGGTGTTCATCCATAAGGGCGGTCGAAGCACTCCCACGCCGGTCGTTTCCCATACCATTCTATCTCACATCGCCCGAGGTGAAAAAGTAGAAGGCGTGATTATCACGGCCTCCCATAACCCACCGGAAGATGCCGGATATAAAAGTAATGGCCTGGACGGCGGACCCAACACCTGCACCCAACCCATTGATGAAAAGGGGAATTATTACTTATATCATCCCGGGCAGATCAAACGCATCTCCTATCAAGATGCCGTTCAAAAAGGCTCCATCAAAGAAGTTGACTTACTGTCCCCTTATGTAAAAGATTTAGCCACCGTGGTGGATGTCGATGTTATCAAAAGTGATAGATTTGCGGTAACTCCCTTGGGTGGTTCATCCCACGGCTATTACGAGGCTGTCAATGCCGAATACGGCACCCGTATCGAAGTTGCTTTGTCCGATGAGGATCCGGCCTGTTCCAATCGTTCTTATGATTGGGATGGCAAGTTACGCGGCGATCCCTCCTCTTTCTATGTTATGAAAGCCGTTCAGGGGATCAGAGAAAAACTGAGAGTCCCCTTTATCGGCGCCAATGATAATGATGCCGACCGTTTCGGCGGTGAGGACAGTACTGGTATTTTGAACCCTAATCATGTATTGTGTGTATTGTTCGACTATCTGGCGGCTCATCGCGGATTTAACGCCAGTATGGGAGTGGGCCGTACCATTGGGACAACCCATATGATTGAAGAAATCGCCAAAAATTACGGACGGCCTTCTTATGAGGTCAATGTTGGATTCAAGCATTATGTAGCAGGTCTACTATCAGGTAAATATGTGCTTGCCGGCGAAGAAAGCGCAGGTTTGTCATTCCCCAGGCGGGATGGTAGTGTCTGGGTAACCGAAAAAGACGGGATCGCCGCCGTGCTTTTAATGATGGAAGCTATGGCCAGGACCGGTAAAGATATCGGAACTCTTTATGGAGATCTGGTCAAAAAATACGGTCCTTATCAATATGAACGCCAGGACGTTCCTGCTGATCCTGAAAAGAAAAAACTCCTCATCCAATTGGCTGGAGATCCCGACCGGGTTAAATCCCTTTTAACCGGCAAGAACATCGCCAATCGTTCGATAGAAAGATTAGTTGTCGGGGACGGCATTAAAGTCGTGCTCAGCGGCGGCGTATGGGTCCTAAAACGGACCTCGGGGACGGAAAATATTATTAAAGATTACCGGGAAGAAAAAGGAGAATCCTTGGAAACGGCACGCAAGGCCTCGAATGAAGTCGGCCATTACCTCGGGCTTAACTCATAGTGAAACACCTCCTACGGCCAAAGCCGCAGCCAGGAGAATCCTTTGCAACTACAGGGAGCGTTGATGATGAAACAGCAAGAAATCCGTTCAAATCTATTACTTTTAATAACCGCCGCTATATGGGGATTTGCCTTTGTCGCCCAGCGGGTCGGTTCCAGATATGTCGGTTCCTTCACCTTTAATGGCATCCGGTTTGCTTTAGGCGCGCTCTCTTTAATTCCATTGCTTATTTTTTCTTTAAAACAAAATCCGGAACCGCTGAACGATCCAACAAAGCAGAAAAGGTCATCCGTGACATTGGCCGGTATTATTGCCGGCTCTGTCCTTTTTGCCGGAGCATCCTTGCAGCAAATCGGTTTAGTCCACACTTCCGCCGGAAAGGCTGCTTTTATTACCGGGCTATACATCGTTCTGGTGCCTATTCTGGGAGTTTTTTTAAAGCAACGCACTCATTTAAGTGTATGGCTGGGTGTGGTCTTGGCAACCAGCGGATTATATTTCTTAAGCGTGACTGAAAATTTTACAATCAACGTTTCCGATTTGTTAGAATTATTGGGCGCTTTTTTCTGGGCTACTCACATTTTGGTCATTGACTATTATACCAAGAGAGTTCATCCTTTAAAATTATGTATCGTCCAATTTTCAACCTGTTCCTTTCTCAGTATGGCAGCTGCATTTGCCTTTGAGAAAACAACAATAACCGGGCTTGAACAAGCAGTGATACCAATCCTTTATGGCGGTATTTGTTCGGTAGGAATTGCCTATACGCTTCAAGTTTTCGGCCAAAAACATGCCAAACCTTCTCATGCAGCCATCATTATGAGCATGGAAAGCGTATTCGCAAGTCTGGGCGGATTGCTCATCTTACACGAAAATTTGGGGATTAGAGGCTATCTAGGTTGCCTCCTCATGCTATTTGGGATGTTGATTGCCCAACTTCCGAATGTTCTCACAAAACATGCCGACACTGGAATTTCCACAACGTAAATTTCCCTTACCCTCACTCATTCATTACAAATCAAACCTGAATGTCACATCAAAAAACCGTTCCTGAGAGGACCGGTTTTTCTATTTACTTATTCAAGCCGCATATTTACGAATGAAGTGACTATTTAAATTGACAACAGTCAATTCCCTTTTTATAAATCCAACTCAATCCTGATATGAATAGCATCATCGTCTCTGCCCGGTCTTCCCCGATCCCGATCCATCCGTCGGTCCAACTCATCGTCACTGGGACCCTGACGGTCGTATCTTGATTCCAATCGATCCGTGAAAAATTCGGGACGAACTCTGAAATTATTTGCCCGAATGACCTCAATTGCTATTCTGCGAGCTCGCATCGAGAAGAATATGGCGTCTTGATAATTTCGACTCATGTAAAGTTGACGAGCACGTTGTTGGGCAACAACCGCCCGGGCGAGTCCAAATGAACGACGCCCACGTTCCGCAGCCCGTTGTGCCTCAAAAATAACCTCCGCTGTCCGATGAATAACATAGCGGCTATCATTTTGCAGTTCCCGTTCCCGGCGGTCATCACGAAATCCATTACGGGGTCCTCCTTGAGGACCTCTGTGAGGATCGCCGAATTTGACCGGGTTGGCATAAACACTCCAAGAACCGCAAAGGAAAATTATGCCGATTATCAATACGCCCAACCATTTCTTCATTGCCAAACAGCCTCCTTAAATTAAAACTCATACTTTTCTTATCACTTAGGATTTATATACAATATTTTCCCTTATATTCCTTCCTCTATTTATTATTCCAAAATTCCAATTACAGGGTTTTCCCTCTTATTTGATCTTATGGTCTATTTTAGGGGTTTGTTTATTTAACTCATCCTGTAACTTGGAATCAAATTGCGACATAGCTTCCTTGACCTGTTGATATTTTTTTATGCCGACTACCTTATTAACCCTGGTATTGATGATAACTTCATTAACGTTCATACCATTGGTTGTCATAATATCTCCTCCGAAAGATTAAAATTAATCCTGTTCTTGTATATCGGTCCTATCCCCTTCGTTTTTAATAGGACTAAAGTATCATTATTGGATTTTTTTTACATCATTCAAGATTCCCCAAACCCTCGATGTTAAGAATGGTAAAAAAATTTGCAAAGTACTTTAGCTGATTAATAGGCATCCTCAATAAACTTCCGAGCATTGCCGGCATCAAAGAAACGGTCGGTATTGATGATACGCGTAGGAATTTTTTTTCCTTTTAAAAGATCTTCGATGACATCAAACACCTTTGGACCAAAAATCGGTGAACATTCCACAGAAGCACCTAATTCTCCGGCTACAATCGCTTTTAGCCCATCCTGCTCACCATCGATTGAGACCAGTATCACATCTTTGCCTGGTGTGATACCCGCTGCCTTTAATGCTTGAATCGCACCGATAGCCATTTCATCATTTTGGGCATATACTGCATTGAATTTCCCATTATATACTTGGATTATATTCTCCATGACCTTTTGGCCAATGGTTCTGTCAAAATCACCGGATTGGGAAGTAATGATTTTCATTCCCGGATACCTGATAATTCCCTGGCGAAATCCCGCCGCACGGTCCCGAGCAGCGGAGGCTCCCGGTGTACCAGCCAATTCTATGATGTTAGCCCGATAACTCATCTTTTTGGCTAACCATTCTGCAGCCCTTTTGCCTTCTTGAATAAAATCCGATGCAATTAACGTGACATAGTCAACACCTGGCTTTCCCGCTGCATCCCTATCAATTAAAATAACCGGAACTTTCGCTCTTTTAGCAATTTTGAGAGCCGGCGCCGCTCCTTCATACTCTCTGGGGGCCAGTATTAAAAAATCTATTTTCTGAGCGATCAACTCTCGGACATCGGAGATTTGTTTCGTGGTGCTCCCTGCAGCATTTGTAAACAATACTTGGTAGCCGCGCTTCCTGGCTTCCCCCTTGATACTATTGGTTTCTGTAATTCGAAACATATTATTATATTCCATTTGCGAAAAACCGACAACTATTTTCTTTTCTGCTCCAACAGCGAATAGTTGAGCGCCTAATCCGCTTATTAGGAAAATCCAGATTATAATTTTTGCCGTATTTGCCCATTGAAATGAATACAGCTGGTTCCAACGGCTTACCCGATTTATCCTTTTTGCAACTTTCATGAAGCAAAAATTAATCCTATTATGAGCTTTCTTCATACGGATCACCCTTCATCATGCTTCATTCATTCAAATATGCAACCGTTTTTTGAAGAGAATTTTTACTCCATGGCAACTCTTTTTACTATTTCTATTATAAGATCTTTCTTAAATAGGATAGGATTTCCTCCCATTTACGATAAATTTTATCATTGACTCGACTTAAAAATGACCTGGCTTTCGTCTGACTTACAGGAATCAAGGATTTAGACTTTAATAAAAAAAGATAGAGGCTGTCGAAAAGGTAATTTAAAATCCAAGAAATACAATATCTGATCCCATCAGATACGCCGGCACCAATATATTGTATTTCTTGATCTTGCGTGCCATCGGGCACGAATTTCCTTTTGGGACAGCCCCACATCTTTCAAGGGTTTCTTATCATTGAACATTGCGATAACTTAAATTTTATTAGCAACGACTATGATTTCTTGATGAGAATTTTTTTAAACCAACGCCCTGTCTTCCGTTAATTTCCCAAAACTGGCTTCGGAATGTTTCGATTGTTCCGATGTCCGTGTAAAGACCCTTTGTAAAAGTATAAAGATTAGCAACAATAAACCAATCGCTATTCTGGTCCACCATGAACTTAATGTTCCGTCAAAGGTAATGAAGGTTTGAATAATGCCTTGGATTAACACCCCTATAAGAGTTCCAGCGATATAGCCAACGCCTCCAGTTAAAAGAGTACCCCCAATTACTACCGAAGCAATTGCATCCATTTCCAGGCCCAGTCCGGAAAGACCGTAACCGGCTGAAGTGTACATCGTAAAAACCACACCGGCTAAAGCCGATAAAAAGCCACTCATTGTATAAACAAGAAGCTTGGTGCGACCAATGGGAAGCCCCATGAATAAGGCAGACTGGGAATTCCCCCCTAAAGCGTAAACATTACGGCCATATTTTGTGAAATGGGCCAGATAAATTCCTACAATAAATACAAAGAAAAAGATGAAAACGATGGCGGGTACCTTAATATTACCCGGTAATACCGCTCCCAATCGGGTTAGTTGTTTGAAAAAATCATTATTGATCGGGATTGATTCCAAGCTGATGATATTGGCCAATCCACGGCAGAAAAACATACCGGTTAAGGTCACAATAAAAGGAGCAGCTTTAAAGTAATGAATCATCGAACCCATTAAAAAGCCAATCAAAGAGCCTAAAAACAACGATACTCCAATCGCCAACAATGGATGAATGTGTTGTTTTTCAATTAAAAAGGCAGTCATTACACCTGTAAAGGCGACCATCGATCCAACAGAAAGGTCAATACCGCCCGAAAGAATAACAAACGTCATGCCCACTGCGATGATACCCAAAAAGGCATTATCGATGAAGAAATTGACGAAAACCCTCAAGGATATAAAACCGGTATAACGTAAACCCACCGCAAAATATAGAAATAGGGCCACAACAATGGTCGCTATGATAGGAATGAATTTACGATTAATAGGCAGCTTCATGCAGCTTCCCTCCTGAACTTGATTTTAAGACTATTACGGAATGTCTCTGATTGGAGTAGAATCACTGCCACCACAACCAATGCTTTAACAACACGAGTTACTTCGACTGGGATTCCTCTAGTAAGAATAGTCGTCGTTAATGTCTGCATAATCAGAGCGCCGATAATCGAACCGGTTAAAGAAAATTTACCGCCGTCCATCGAGGTTCCACCGATTACCACTGCTAATATGGCATCGAGTTCCAATCCGTCTCCTGCATTATTTGCATCTGCTCCTTTAATATTTGCTGCGCAGATTAAGCCGGCAATTCCTGCACAAAACGCCGAAAAGATATAAACCACCTGTTTTATTGAACGAACACTGATTCCGGCATACCGGCTGGCTCCAGGATTGCAACCAACTGATTCGATAAATAAGCCTAAGGCTGTTCTCCGGGTTAAAAACTGGGTTATTGCAAAAACGACTCCGACAATCGTAATCGTGAATGGCAGTTTAAAAAGAAAACCGTTTCCGATAAATTCAAAGCCTTTATTTTCAAAAACTAAAATTTGGCCATCCGTTATCAATTGAGCAATACCTCGGCCGGCAACCATCAATATCAACGATGCCACAATCGGTTGAACTCCAATTATTGAAACTAAAAAACCATTCCATGTTCCAAGTAATATTGCCACCAGCAGTGGCCCGATGATTACAATAATCATTGGTTCCTTTAAGTCAATTAATGTAGCGGCAATTGCTCCGGCAATCGCAATCACTGATCCAACTGAGATATCAACACCGGCCGTTGCGATAACTAACGTCATTCCAATAGCCAAAAGCATTACCGGCGCTGCACGATTCATAATATCAATCAAACTACCGTATAAGTGTCCTTCTATCATCCGGATATGAAAAAAATGAGGAGTAAATAACAAATTAAATAATAAAATTGTTGCAAGGCCAATGAGCGGCCAAATCAAGGTTGAAACATTAGGACTATTCAGAAAGCGATTCATTTTGTTTTCCATGGCTATTTATCCTTCTGCAATTGTATGCATTATGATATGCTCTTCAATTTGCTCACCTGTCAACTCACCTATTTTGACCCGATCTCGTAAAACGGCAACCCGGTGCGCACATCGTACAACTTCACTCAATTCAGAGGAAATGAATATAATGGACATACCTTCTTTGCTTAAGGAAAGGATTAATTTTTGAATTTCCGTTTTGGCTCCTACATCAATACCCCGGGTTGGTTCATCTAAAATCAATAATTGGGGATGGGAGGCAAGCCATCGGCCAACGATGGCCTTTTGTTGATTGCCACCACTCAAATGCTTAATTTTTTGGTTTGCGTTTGGGGTGGCAATATTTAAAGCGCGAATATAATTATCAGCGACTTCCTGCTGGATTTTTCGAGAGAGGGGACGAAACCATCCTTTACTAGCCTGAAGAGCTAAAATGATATTTTCCCTCACTGTAAGTTCTTCGATAATACCTGATGTTTTCCGATCTTCGGGACAAAAACCAAACCCGCATTCAATTGCTTTTTTAGGTGAAGACATGTTTATCATTTTATGATTAATCCGGATCTCTCCTTGATCTGCTTTATCAATGCCAAACAAGAGCCTCGCGATTTCAGTACGTCCCGAACCAAGTAAACCAGCCAAACCAAGGACTTCACCGGAATATATGTTCATATCAAAGGGCGTTATGGTACCTCTCCTACCCAGGTTTTTAATCTCAACAAACGGCGCTTTCTCCGTTTCTTTTTGGGCTAGATTATTGGTTGCGGTTTCATCCAATTCTACCAAGTCTTTCCCCATCATTTTGGCAATCAGTTCTACTTTGGGTAAGGATGCGGTTTGAAACTCCCCTACCAATTTGCCATTTCTTAATACCGTAATCCGATCAGTAATTTCGTAAACCTGATCTAAAAAATGGGTTACAAAAATAATTCCTAATCCTTCTTGTTTTAACTTCTTAATTACTGCAAATAACTGCTGAACTTCATTTTGATCCAGACTTGATGTTGGTTCATCCAAAATTAAAATTTTAGCGGAAAAATCTAAAGCCCTGGCTATGGCAACCATTTGTTGAATTGCAATTGAAAAAGACGATAGTTGTTGCTTTACATCCAGAAATAAATTGAGTCGTTGTAGTGCAGCCTCTGCTCCCTTTTTAGTCTTTTCCCAATCGATCATTCCAAATCGCATCGGCTGCCTGCCCAAAAAAATATTTTCAGCAACAGAAAGTGTCGATATCAAATTGACTTCCTGATATACAGTACTAATACCCATTTCTTGAGCCTGACCGGGAGAAACAGGGTTGATTTCCTTACCAGCCAAAAATATTTGCCCTTCATCCTTTTGATATACTCCGGTTAATAACTTAATGAGGGTCGATTTGCCCGCCCCGTTTTCTCCCATTAAGGCATGAACTTCTCCCGGCTTTAAAATAAAGTCCACATTCGTCAAAGCTTTTACACCAGGAAAGCTCTTACTAACTCCATTTGCAGAAAGAATTGGCATGATTTCAGTCATGGTAAACCTCTTTGTCAATTTATTTAGCACCCGGATTAAAAACCAGGGAGAAAATTGCAGAAATTAGAATACCGGCTTGCTTTCCGCTCCAATGATTAGAAAGCAAACCGGTCTTTCAATCAATACTTTCTGGTCGGCAATGTTTTAGCTGCTGTTTCTTGCGGGAAGACACCGTCTTTTTGCACAACCCACTTCGGATATTTCTTACCGTTAATAGCGCCGATGACTGTTTGGAATCCAATCGGCCCGAGTAACGGGTTACATTCAACCGTGCAATTGGCTTTGCCGGCTACCATGGCTTCGAATATCGGTTTAATGCCGTCAATCGAAACAGTGATGATATCTACTCCGGGTTTCTTGCCTGCTTCTTCAATAGCCTGTATTGCTCCTAAAGCCATATCGTCGTTATGGGCGTATACCGCGTTGATTGATGGATCGGCCTTTAAGAAAGCCTCCATGACTTCTTTACCACCTGCGCGGGTAAAGTTACCCGTTTGGCTCTTAACAATTTTCATGCCCGGGAATTTTTTAATGGCATCTTCAAAGCCTTTTTTGCGATCGATTGCTGCGGAAGCGCCAGGAGTTCCTTCCAATTCTGCAATATTCGCTTTGCTATTCATTTTCTTAGCTAACCACTGGGCAGCGGCATTTCCTTCCCAAATGAAATCGGAAGTAATTTTGCATACATAAAGAGAATCATCTTGGGTAGCAATACCGCGGTCTAATAAAACAACCGGGATTTTAGCATCCTTAGCTTCTCTTAAGACATCATCCCAACCGGATTCCACAACCGGTGCGAGCAAAATACCATCCACCTTTTGGGCAATGAAAGCCCGAAGTGCTTTGATCTGGTTTTCTTGTTTCTGTTGCGCATCGGAGAATTTCAGATTAATACCCATTTTAACAGCAGCCGACTTAACCGATTCGGTTTCAGCATCACGCCAACCACTCTCTGCACCAAGTTGTGAAAACCCAATCACATACTTTTTAGCGGCACCGCATACACTGACGGTCATGATTAGGACTAATAACAGTACAGCCACTACCAGCATACTTTTTTTCATCAAACATTATCCTCCTTTAATATAAACAATTTTTAACCTTAACGCCTTTAGATTCTAAATATCAAACTACGGATTTTGCGAACCTCCATTACCAATAGAGGCGCTAAAGTCTAGGTTCATCTTAGCTGTTAATTCATAAAAAATGAATCAACTATTTTTAAAAAACATTTAACATTTTTTCGGTCCTAAAAGCCTGTGTTAACTTTATTATTACGAAAACGTCTTGCAATACGCGGCATCCATTAACCAGACTGAAAAGCAAATAAAAAAACACCCGAAGGTGTTTTAAATCAACTCTTATTCAATAGAAACCCTACTATTCTTTACCGACCTTGCTACCTTTAAACCGGTTTTTATATTCTGTTGGTGAAACACCAACATACTTTTTAAAGATAGTACTGAAATAAGTTGGGTTATTGTAGCCAACTTTATAAGATACTTCATAACTTTTACAATCGGAGATCATCAAAAGTTGTTTGGCCTTTTCGAGTCGGATCTGATTTAAAAAATCTACAAAATTGGTACCAGCCTCCTGCTTAAAAATAAAGCTAAGATAGCTGGGAGCCAAATTAACGTGCCGAGCTACATCTTCCAATGTCAAATCTTCCTTGGCATAATTTAGCTTTAGAAACTCTTTGGCTTTTTCAGTCGACTGATAAAATTTATTATTCCTTTTCATAAAAATGTAATCGATAATTTTAAAGAGTGTTTCTGCAAGTTGCTCTGTCATATCTTCGACAGTCTGATAAGCTATCATTTTATGATATACTTCGAGAGGATCATTAAATAATTCTTCACCAGACCCTCCCGCTTCTTTTAATACTTTCAATGCCTGTCGATAGATATCACCCATAATAAATTGCATATAAAGATGAGAGCCGCCATTGGTCCGCAAATTGGCCGCTAAAGCAGCCAATCTTTCATTAACTCCTTGCTTATCACCTAATTTAATTGCAGAAACCAAAGTTGTCTCGTCGTAATCATTTAATTTTAATTCCGTTTTGGGAAGCTGACGTAAATCTTTAAAATACAAATCACAATTTTTCCCTAAGACAAACTTATCATCAAGAATTTCTCCAGCTTGGCGATAGGATTGGGCCAAAGAATCCAAGGACATCGCGATGTTTCCGATCCCGATTGTGACTGTAAATTTATCAAGTTCCCTAATCTTTTGGTGAATTTTCTCCGATAAACCTGCCAATGCTGTTTTAATTTCTTCCGCATTGGAACTCCAAACGATAATGACTAATTCATGAACAGCTTTAGCAGACAATACCATACTTTGTTCAACGGGACACAACCCCTTAACGGTTTCCCCAAATGATTTTTCCATGAGCCGGCGCTGTGCATCATCCATTTCAGAAGTTATGACATAATAATTATCCAATTGAACGATAAGTACTACATAGCATTGCTCTCTTATGAGCTTTAAATCTTCGAGTCTGGAAGTGAATTTTTGCTCTTCAATATTTTCATTGATAATATCCCACAAAAACCTTTCCCTCAAAAGCGGCAAATTACTGGCATACTTTTCTTTTAAGGTATATACTTCTCCATCTTTCAGGCAGCGTTGTTCGTTATCCCTGCCAATTCTTCGCAATAATGTTTCCAAATAATCCAAGTCAATCGGCTTTAAAATATAATCAAAGGCTCCGAGCTTCAGAGCTTTCTGAGCATATTGAAATTCATCATGACCGCTGATAATTATGATATAAAGATCCTGATATCGTGGTTTGACCATTTCAATAAGTTGTAAACCATCCACAAAGGGCATTTTAATATCAGTAATGACAACATCCGGGTTTGTCTCTTCAATAACTTGTGCAGCCTGTTCACCATCTTCCGCCTGCCCAACGACATTAAACCCCAATTTTTCCCATGGAACAGATACTAAAAGCCCCTCTCGAATGATTTCTTCATCATCAACCAAGACCACTTTTAGCATTATCCTCGACCTCCATTATTTTGGGGATTTTTATCTCTACCTTTGTTCCAATACCATATTGACTGGTAAAACTCAATCCATAATCCTTACCAAAATAAATTTTAATTCGCTCATTCACATTCCGCAAGCCATAACTTTCCAATTTTTCTCCGGAAACATCTTTTAATGTATTGTTTAAAGCGACCAGGGTTTCTTCTGTCATTCCAATGCCTGTATCTTGGATCTCAAAAACAACACATTCACTACTTTCATGGGCCTGTAAAGAAATATGACCCTCTTTCCGTTTCATCTTAATGCCATGGTAAATAGCATTTTCAATAATCGGTTGTAAGATGAGTTTCAAAATTCTATATTGGACAAGATTTTCCGGGACGGAAACGTCATAGGTAAATTTATTCTTATAGCGGATATGTTGAATGGTTAAATAGCTATTTACATGCTCAATTTCCTCTTGAATTGTAATAATTTCCTGCCCCCGGCTGAGAGCAATTCGAAATAGTTTCGTCAAGGCATTGACCATGGCAACTACCTCGTTATCCCGATGGGCTCTTGCCAACCAAATGATAGAATCTAAAGTATTATACAAAAAATGCGGATTAATCTGCGCTTGTAATGCCTTAAATTCTGCCTTGCGAATTTCCTGTTGTTCTTCAAAGACTTTATCCATCAGTTTACTGATCTTTCCCAACATCACATTGAAGCTCTTGCCCAACTGGCCAATCTCATCGTTGTATTTAACATTCATGGTTACCGAAAGATTACCGTCTTCGGCTTTCCGCATTAAAAATATCAATTTCCGAATCGGATTGACAATAGTTCCTCCAATAATCCAGGCAATGAACAAAGCAATGATACAAACCGCCAGACACATTCCTGTAATTACCAGGCCTACTACCCGACTTTCCTTTGTGAAATCCGAAAGAGGCAAGACCCCTCCGATTTTCCAGTCATTTACCGTCGAAGCTTTATAGAATATCATGGAACGGTATCCATCAATTGTTAAGTATTGTTTTTTTTGAAAATTCTCCATCCATTGCCATTCCTTTTTTCGAACTGGGATTTTAAGTGAAATCACCGATTTATCCGGATAAGTAATGGCATTATTTTGACTATCCTGAATAAACATAAATCCGGTTTTTCCTAGCCTAGAGCTGGTTAAGGCGGAGAAAAGATTTTCGTCGATATCAATGACGACTACACCTAAAGTTTTTCCCGTAGCTTTGTCAATAATGGGAAATCCAACGGATACCAATAATTGGTCAAGAGTTTCCACTACAAACGAGCCTTTATGGGTTTTAAACCAGATGGGTTTTTTCGACTGAATAATCTTTTTGTACCAATCCATCTGCCTTAGATCATTACTTTTCACTGAGTAAAAATTGGATTTGTATTTACTGCCATTGGCGCCTACAGCATAGAAACCAAAGAACTCATTTCGATAATTGCTTTGGATGAAATTTAAACGGGTATCCATGATTAAATCAGTTGAATAGCGTTTGGCAATATCTCCCTCCAAAGGTTTTCTAAGTACCATTTGAGTTGTTGGATCATCAGCGACCATCACCGATACCCGATAGGCATCCAGTAATAAATTATCGATCTCGCCGGTTACCTGATTGATCATTTGTTTACTGAATTGAACTGCTCGATCAGTAATAATATTCAATGCAATTCTGTAGGATATGATACCAATCATCATGATTGGAATGATTGAAATAATTACAAAATACAGCACTAATCGCGAATGCAAGGACATATTCCCAATCCTGGACTTTAAGCCAAAATCTTTCAACGGACTCACCTTCTAAGACCTATTTAATAAAGATGCTTAAGTTTTACTCGAATTAGACCAATTCGTGCCCTTATTTCCAATTTCCTGCCTTGACAATACAACGAAAAGGGACCGTCTTTTTTCCATGACTGTCCCTTTTTACAAAATATGATGTTTTCATTTTACCCATGAATTTCAAAACCTGCCATTGATTTCGGTTGCCCAAAAATGAGTACTCGTTCCTGGGGATTCCGATATTTTCGAATAAAGAACATCGACAAACCGAGCAATGACCAACCAACAAACAGCATTAGGTTTTGATTTTGCCAAAAGAAAAGTCCTTCTTCTACTATCCAGGGTGACCGATATCCGTTTTTGATCTTTTCATTCTTCAAATTCATCAAAAAATTTTTTTCCCGGGCAGCTCTCCTCGGATCGGTACGGGGATCTCCCAAAGCCAAATCACCAAAATAGGGCTGATTATTTCCAAAAAGCATCCGAAAATCCTCAGCAAAAGTTTCTTCACTAGAGATGCCCCAGGCGCCAGTATTAACGTTTCCAGGCCCATGCCAAGCGCCGCCGCGTATTTTCAAAAATTCCGCCCATAGCGCATCGCCTTGATGGTTATCCTTGGGCATAAAAGTAAAGTTAACATGATGTCCGATTTCATGATACAATGTGACCGAGAGCTGATTATCAATCAATGTCTCATGAATGTTTTGAGCACTTAATAAAATATAACCTGGTCCACCCAAACCACTAACGCCAGGTACTGTATATGGCAATATATATATACTTAAATCTTTCAAAAAAACCTTGGGAACTTTATTGTGATTCAATTCCGCCAAAACCTGAATGACTTGTTCCCGCCGATAAGGTGCATTACCATCTTTGGAGAATTGATAACCTTCCCATTGATTCTTTACATTATCCGCATTACCGTGATTCAGGTAATCTAACAAAGATGCTAAGGATTGGTAATATTCAAACAGTTGTTGACTCTCAGTGCTTGTGTAAATTTTATAGCCTTGTCGACCGATTTTCCCAAAATTCCTTTCTAAATCGTGAATTTGCTTGACATATTGATTCATTAAAAATACAAGTTGAGATTTACTTTTTACCTTCATCCAATCATTTTGTTTCCTCATTACAATTTTCATTTCATTCGGATTCAACGAAGAATATCTATTGTTTTTTATGGCAATCATGATCATGAGGCTTATTGTCAGCCCAACCACGATTAAGAAGACCCAATTTTTTCTCATGGCAAGCTCCTTTTAGCCTCATTATAACACCAAAATATACATTATGTAAACTAGTAAAACGTTCTCTAAATAACTACTCAATGATTGTGAACGTTTTACTTAAGTAGAGCGTATCTTCCCATTTCTGATTGCCGTTTATTTACAATACGCTCTACTAAAACGATTTCGGACACTCGCCATTTAATGGACAATCATTACAAAAAGGCTGATGCGGTCGGCAATAGCGACGGCCTAAATTAAGTAGCAATATATGCAGATTTTGATGAAACGCCGCAGGTACTTTTGATGACAAAACTTCCTGACTTTGCTCCGGATTTAGATTGTCATCAATCCAGCCTAATCGTTTCACAATACGTTGAATGTGGACGTCAACCGGAAATTTCGGAAAGCCGAGTCCAAACAACAAAGTACAGGCAGCTGTTTTCGGACCAACTCCCGGTAAATGATTCAAAAAACTCCAAGCTAACCTCGAGTCTTCTTTCAAAGAGTCCAGGGAACAGATCCCAAATTTATTCTGGATTTCTTGAAGGACAGCCATAATTGTCTTGGTTTTCTGGTTTGCTAATCCAGCGGAATGAATTGCATCCATTAACCGCTGTTCTCCACTTTGTAATACTTCTTCCGGTTCTGAATATACCTGTTTAAATTTCAGCCAAGCCCGAAGAGCATTTGTATCCGAAGTAGCCTGGGTTAAAATCGTAGCAAGCAGTACTTCCAGGGCAGAACTGGTATAGGCCAAAGGACTGCTTTGATGTAACGTATCCGGCTCTCCCAAATCACTCCGCAGTATATTCATGACCTTTAAATAATACTCATTATCAAATTTTTTCATGTTTCAATTATACCAAAAGGAATGGGACAGAACCAAAAACTTTTAAAAAACGACACAATTATCTTATATCCGGCATTTTATTGCGATGATAAATTAAATTTTACCGTTACAACAGATTATATCACCAATCCGTTAATTATCGACTTATTCCGCCTAATATCGATAAAGGAATATCATTTCAAACCGCGAATCTAATTAACTTATATTCAGCTGCAATGAATCAAAGATATAAGATTAACAATGTATGGTTGATTAAAATCCAGGGAGACCATTTCTCTATTGATTCATTTTAGGCCAAACTATGAATTTAGAATGTAAAAGGAGCGTTTTTTCATGCTTAACATCGCTATCGAACAAAACGAAGCCAGTATTCAAGAAAATTATTTCTTACCTCCCCAAGAAATTAAGACACTCTATGAGGTTGCTCAAAGAGGGGCTGCCGAATCTGTTAACTCCCTTCGGGATTTCTTAGGAAGCTACAATGATATCCATTTGAATTGCCTATCTTTCCTTCCATTAACAATGATGATTGATCGTATCAAACTGTTTTATTCCAATCATCTTGGTTATCATATGCGTTTTTCTGGAGAAATCAGTGGGGAAATCTATACTTTTTTCCGCGAATCCGACGCCATCTTTTTTGTCGACAAAATCAACGGCCACCGGAAAATCAAAAGCCTCAGCGATATCAATCGGGTTGAGATTTCTTTTTTAGCCGAATTGGTCAATATTTTATCCAATGCCTTTTGGCGAACTTTGACTGAAAAAACTTCCTTGAAATGGTGGTTTGCTCCACCAACCCGTGTCAACGAATTGGATCGGGCACTGGTTTATTCGGCTAAAGTCTACGCCATCGATAGCTTATTGATTCATTTTGAATATTTAATCCCCAATTTAGAGATTCGAATTCAAATGGTAATAATGCCTACAGAAAATACGCTCAAAAAAATATTGGAGAAACTAAACATCTAATTTGCCTTTTCTTTTCAAAATAACATTTGGGACACTTGTATTTTCTGCTTCCGATGATGGAATAATAAAAAAAACATCTGAGGAAGTGAATCCAATTGAAAAAAATACATTTGCGGCTCGTTATCGTTCTTCTCCTTATTGGAAGTATTGCGGGAAGTTATTCATTTTGGCGGGATACCTCAGCCGCGTCAAGGCGTACTGCTTACAGCGGTGGCAGCGATTTACTGGCCAGGATTATTCAAGCCGAAGCAGGCGCTGAACCTTACCTCGGGCAAGTCGCTGTCGGAGCGGTAATCTTAAATCGCATTCAAAGTGCCAAATTTCCGAAAACAATAGCCGGAGTAGTTTATCAACCTCACGCTTTTGAATCCGTAAGCAATGGTCAATTCAATAAACCGCCTACTGATTCCGCCCGCAAGGCTGCCCATGCTGCGTTAGGGGGATGGGATCCGTCCGGGGGGGCTCTTTTTTTCTATAACCCTTCAAAAGTATTGTCACCTACGTCATATGTTTGGACGCGCCGTATTATTCAAAAGATTGGGAAACACTTTTTTGCCAGATAAGGCACTCATTCAGATTACAATGAAAATACTAGCAGGAAATCCATACTCCTTCTAGAAATAAAATATCTTATGTTAATCTCTGGGAGGAGGATTAAAAGTGACTTTAAAAGAAAAGCTACAAGAAGATTTAAAAACTGCCATGAAAAACAAAGATACCGTTAGACTTTCGGTTATCCGGTTAGCCAAAGCGGCAGTCATGAATCTGGAAATAGCGCGGGGACATCAGTTAAATGACGAAGAAGTCATTGAAGTCTTAGCCAAAGAAGTGAAGCAGAGAACTGATTCCCTTGTGGAGTTTGAAAAGGCAGGCCGTAAAGATCTGGTAGAAAACCTTCAGAAAGAAATCCAAATCGTCCAAGAATATTTACCCGCTCAATTATCTGAAGCCGAAGTACGAAAACTCATCGAAGAAGTTATTTCCCAGGTTGGCGCTTCTAGTAAAAAAGACATGAATAAAGTTATGCCTGTGCTAATGCCAAAGTTTAAAGGAAGGGCTGACGGAAAATTAGTCAATCAAATAGTGAATTCATTGCTTCAATAGTTTCAGTGCTGATTGAATACAGTGGGTATATAAAGTAAAAAAGCCCCCGAAAGGGGGCTTGGGGTCTTTAGCCTTGAGTTGGCGCTCCAACAGGACAAACATCGGCGCAAGAACCACACTCGGTACATTTGCTAGGGTCTATAACATACTTATCCGAACCTTCGCTGATAGCTTCAACTGGACACTCGGATTGGCAAGCGCCACAACTGATGCAATCATCACTAATTTTATAACTCATTAAAACCCCTCCTAGTCTTAATTTAGATACTCATCGTACCTAAATATATGATTGATAAACACGATTATGAATTTCGACCAGAGAGCAAAAAATCCTTTTTTATCACTCATTTTTTTTTGGTTTTTCACCAATTATTCATCTATCTTGAAAGGAAAATAATACTAAACAATTTTCCTTTCTTGTGATCTTGATTTTTCAAACCACTTAGAGTATAATATTTTGTACAATGCGGGTGTGGCTCAGTGGTAGAGCATCGGCTTCCCAAGCCGAGGACCGCGGGTTCGAATCCCGTCGCCCGCTCCAAATGTCGATAACTTCTAGGCTATCCTGGAAGTTTTTTCATGATTTTATCGATTACGTTGATTTCACAAGTGAGACATGATACAATAATATATATTTCATGCTGGTGTAGCTCAATGGCAGAGCAGCGGTATCGTAAACCGCAGGTTGAAGGTTCGACTCCTTTCACCAGCTCCAATATAATCAATCATCCCGAGTTTCGGGATTTTTTATTTCCCCAAAAATTTCCCATTCAAAAAGATTTTTTTAAATTTTAATTTTTTTGACTGGTGAAAATTTCGAAGATCCCCAAATTACGCAGACGCGTCACTACATCCTTAGCCGAAGACTCATCGAACTTTTTCAAAATATTCCCCACATGAGTCCGAATCGTTGAAGGCTCTACGCAATGAATTTTGGCAATTTCAGTCCGGTCTTTTCCCTCCGCCAGCATCCTTAGTATTCCGAGCTCGGTCGGTGTTAAACGATAAACAATATTCAATGTCGCTACCAAACTCGCTCTTTCAGAACGCATCGTCCTGAACTCGGAACGAATCATTCGGGCAATCCGAGGACGGATAGGCGACATATCATTGGCAGCGGCCCGGACTGCTTCAATGATTTCAGCAGCTGACGAATCCTTCAATACATAATCGGTTGCCCCTGCTTCAAAAGCAGCAAATACCGTTTCATCATCACCAAAATGGGTAAGCACCACACAGCGAATATTTTCAGTATAATTCATTAAACGTGAAATGGCCTCAACCCCGGCTCGAGGAGTCTCCATTTCCAAATCCATTAACATTACATCAGGTTCCGTTGCCAGTGCCCGTTCAACTGCCTCACTTCCACTTCCAACCGCTTCTAACACTTCCATATCCGGTTCATGCGAAAGTACCATGCTTAAGTACTCTCGGATCGGCAACATATCGTCGGCAATAATCAAACGAATCCGTGATGACATGGATTGACCCATGCTATGCTGCACTTTACACTCCTCCTTATGCGTCCAGTACTGATTTCTTCTTTAGATTTTACATTAAAAGGGTTCTTTCCATGGATAAGGATAAGCGGACCGTTACTTAACCGGGTTGCTTAAATTGGGATTAACAAGCGGCGCACCCATTTTCCCCGTCATCCGGTCAAAATTTGAATAAATATTCCAACCCCTTTTTATAGCGGGATTCTTCCGATAGTAATCTTCTAATTGCTGATTCCATTCAAAATCCAGTTTGTTTAATTTACTATAAAGGTCACCGCCATGAACCAAAACATTTCTAAAGACCGTACAGGGATTTTCTTTTGGTGCTTTCCAGCCCGGAAGAATCGGATATGTTGCTAAGTAATCCTGATTCAAAGTGTTGGCAAAGGCTTCAAATCCTCGTACTTTTGGCCGATGCTTTACATACTTTTGAGCTACTATCGGATCGGGATCGATACATTTGCCCCTTTCATACATTAATGCCCGTACTTCGTAACGGTTAAACCATTTGACAACTTCCCAGGCTTCAAACCGATGCTGAGTCTGTCCGTTGATATTCCACATGCCACTAAGGATCATTGCTCTTGGTTTGCCATGAAATTTGCCGTCAAAAGTGGGTATCGGACCTACGCCCCAATCGCATTTAGCGGGAAATTGCGCGTTAAACACGCCCACATCCCAAAATTCTCCCATATACATCCCGATTCTTCCTTCGGCGAATTGGGCCCGCAAAGCGTCATTACTTAAAACTTCAATACCGGGAAACATCGAGCCATCCTTTTTGAGGTCAAGTAACAATTGAAAAACTTTGTTATAACCTTCCATGGCCCAACGCCCCCGCTTCCAATCCCAATAAGCGGGTTCTCCATTCGCTTCAGCCCATTGGCTGGGCAACCATTCCATCGGCCATGACTCCGCTCCGCAATAGGCAAAACCATAAGTTTCTCCCCGGCCTATTTTGCTAATTTTTTTAGCTGCTTCCCTTATTTCCTGATAGGAGCGGGGGGGTTGGTCTGGATTGAGACCTGCGGCCCTGAATAAGTCGCGGTTGTATATCAACCGGGAATTGAATACCTGAGCCGGAATTGAATATACGTGGCCTTGATAGGTTGTCATCCCTTCAACCCAATACCAACTTGGCCATTGTGCTTTCCAGCTTTTAAAATCAGAAAAATCATCAAACCACATCTGAGCGCCGGCTTTAAAATTATCCGGATAATTCGTCACATAACCGCTGCTATACAAATCCGGGCCTGTTCCGGTTTTTTGAGCTTGATGGAACATCGGCCAAGAGTCATCCCCCAACACTCTCATGGAAAGCTCAATTCCTTTTTGGCGTCCCACTGTATGGTTAAAATTATTGATTAATTCTTTGATCAAATCGACCATGTGGCGTTGATGAGTCCAGATCGTCAGCTTTACGGTGGGGTTTAAACCAAAAACAGGCACTTTACAAACCAGGCATATTAAAAACAGCCAAATCATAAACTTGACATACTTTGAGACCGCTATGTGATTTGTCTGACTTTTATCTTTTTGATCCAACCCGTCCATCGTTGACACTTCCCATATAGAATCTTTCTATATATTGGAATAGACCAACAGCATTTTCCCTTGAAAAATTGATCCGATTCTTTAATTCAGATATATTTCTTTTTATTTTATCATTATCCTGTTCCATTCATTGTGTAAACTATTATTTACTTAACTTTCATATCTAGAAATGAGGCTAACGCAATCTAAAAAGCGTTAGCCTTATTTGAAACCTTATCAATTTTAACGCATTACTACAAAACAACCTGCATTATTTCTTTTTCGCTAACCATGCATTTAATTGCTTTTGAGCTTCGGCTTGAATTTTATCGAGACCGGCAGCTTTGAATTTGGCAATAACATCTGGCAAGGTCTTAGGATCAACAGCGCCGCAGTTTAGCGGGGCAACACTGTTCACCCATACAGTCTGGCAGGCAGCCATTTCATTTTTAACCGGATCGGCATCAAAATTGAAACCCAAACTCTTGGCCGCGATGGAAGAACCATTAAATTTCTTAAAGGCATCCCATTTCTTCGCATTTTCGCCCTTCCAGAAATAGTTGAGATATTGGTTTCCAAACATCCAAGGAGTTCCGGGTGTGTAACCCGAGCTTTGAGAAGTTACTCCTTTCGGGTAATCAATGCTGTTCTCACTCACTTTTACCCAATGTTTTCCTTCGACGCCGAAGTTAATAAGATTATTCAGATATTTATCCGTGTTGAATAATTCAAGGAATTTAAGAGCCATAACCGGGTTCTTAGAAGTTTTCGAAATAGCCTGCATGGAACCGGTGCAATCACGAGTCTGAACAACCGGTTGAGTCAGGTTGACATCAACAATGGGAACACCCCAAGCAGCAGTTCTTTCTTCATCATGAAAAGGTTTCCCGGATTCGATCTTGCAAAATACTTTACCGGCTCTCATGTCGGTAGTAAATTCAGAGGTAGTAGCCGCATCAGCGGGTACATATCCCAGTTGGAAATATTTACGGGCAAGCTCAAGGTAATCTTTATACTCTTTGGTCTCTAAAAAGTTGAATACTTTCATATCCTTACTGTCATTGTAAAGCGCGAGCGGAACATAGTCATCGCAGATCCGGTCATAGTCAAGCACCCGGACGGCATTCTCATTAAAAAGATTTTGGAAGGCCCAAATACCAGGTTCTTTCTCATGAACTACCTTTAACATGGGCTCTAAATCTTCTAAAGTTTTAACTTTCGAAATATCGAATTTATATTTATCGACAAAATTTTTATTAAAGCTTACGCACCATTGATGAGCTAATTCCTTGTTGGCCGGGATCGCATAATTATGACCGTCAATAGCGGAACCGCTGATAAATGAAGGATGAAGTTGCTTCCAAGCCTTCGGCATATATTTGGGAGCAAGTTTAGTAATATCTAAAAATGCGCCTTTGGCGACGTTCACTTTGTAGAGATTTGCCCAGGAAGCAGTGAAGCAAATGTCGAAGGGATCACCGGAAGCAATAATCATCCGCATCCGGTTGTCATATTCATCGCCCCAAGTATAGCATTGCAACTTCACTGCGGCATTGAGGCCCTTCTTTTGGATATACTTGCTGGCTTCAGCCTCAACCAGTTTCACATCGGCTTGCTGGCCGTTACCGACGAAATACCACTTAATTTCGTACGGGGCGGCTGCATAAGTACTCATTCCAAGCAGAAATACTCCAACCAATAACAACAAAACCGTAATTCTCTTGATGTTTTTCATTCATACTCCTCCTTATTTGATATAATTTATTGCTTAACCGGAGGCTGTTGCAAAATAAAATTATCGATAGGAATATACAATATATAAATTATTACACGTTTATTGCTGCTATATATTATATATCTCTTTGATTCTGCAATCGTTTTGCGACAGCCTCTGGGATCAGCCTTTGATCGCACCAACTGTCAAGCCCTTGACAAAGTACTTTTGGAAGAACGGGAAGGTTAAAATAATCGGGCCGACTCCAATAACCACCATCGCCATCCGGGCCGATTCCGAAGGCATTTTGGCCAGTACATCCGCTGCCCTTCCACCCATTGAACTGGAATTCTGCAGCAAATACTGCATAGAACTCTGAAGTTGGTATAGCAAATATTGTAGAGGCGCCAAATTAGGATTGTTAATATACAATGATGCTAAAAACCAGTCATTCCAATACTGTACCATCGCAAATAAAGCGATTGTGGCAATACCAGGCAGCGCAAGCGGAAAAACAATTTTAAAGAAAGTGACGAATTCACTGGCGCCGTCAATTTTGGCCGACTCAATCAAAGAATCCGGGATATTGGTTTTATAGAACGTCCGTAAAATAATGACCCAAAAAGCATTCATCAAATACGGAAAAATAAGTCCCCATAAATTATCCTTAAAATGGAGTACATTGACACCAATTAAATATGTTGAAACCATACCGCCGTTAAACAGCATTGTAAAAACAAGAATGAATGTAAAAAAGCCTTTATACTTAAAATCCTGACGGGAAATGGGAAATGCATATAGCGACATTACTATTACTCCTAAAATTGTCCCGACTAGGGTAACCAAGATTGTAATACCATAGGCAGTTATGACCTGGGGGGTGTTCGTAATGATATATTTATAAGCATAACTGGTAACTGCTGACGGAATGAATTTGTAACCTTGTATTGCCAATAATTTCTCATCCGTTAGCGACGCTGAAATCATTAGTACCAGCGGCACTATGCAAAGAAAACTATAAACACCCAAAATAATATTTAAAATTACATTGGATTTCGATGTTATACTATTTAACTTATTAAAATCAACAATATCTCTTCTCCCCATGATCTACCTCCTCAATGCCTTATGTATTTTAATACATCCGTTTTTTCAAATTAATGATAAAATCTATGACTACTTTCACCTTTCACCACATTCCGGCATCCCGATCGATTTTTTTCACAGCATAATTAGCGGCTAAGATTGTAATAAAGCCCACCACCGATTGGAAAAGAGCTGCTGCCGAAGACATTCCGATGTCTCCATTCCGTAACAAGGTATTATATACATAAACATCAAGCGTCCAAGTTACTGGAGCCAATGCGCCGGCACCTCTGGGAATTAGCTGAAATAAGCCAAGGTCAGTATTAAAAATTCTACCGACAAATATTAAAACCATGACAATAATTACCGGCGTAATTTGTGGTATAGTAATATTCTTTATTTGTTGCCACCTGCTTGCCCCGTCAATACGGGCCGCCTCATACATTTCCTGATCAATTCCAATAATTGAAGCCAGAAAAATAATACAGTTATTGCCCACCCAGTGCCAGGCATTGACGATCAATATAATCCACGGCCAATACTCCAATTCCGAATACCAAAACACCGGTTTGATTCCTAAAAACTTAAAAATCGTCATATTAAAATAGCCTTTATCCGGGCTGATAAAAGCATACACCAAATAACTAAAAACAATCCATGAAAGGAAATAAGGCAAAAACATCGCGCTTTGGTATAATTTTGACAACTTACGACTGTAAATTTCATTGAGCATTATGGCAAAAGCAATGGCGATAATGGTGCAAGAAATTATAAAAGCCAAATTATAAAGCAGGGTATTCCGGATAAAGATAAAAGCATCCGGAGATGCAAACATGTATTTAAAGTTTCCAAATCCACTCCATTCACTCTTGAACAGGCTGGAGAAAAAACTCCCGTCATAAAACCGGAAATCTTTAAACGCTACAATCATACCAAACATAGGTAAATAATTATTAAACAGCAATACTAAAAAGCCAGGTAAAAGCATTAAAAACAAAGCCCTATTCTTCACTATTTCGTGCCAAAACCCACGGGTAGGTTTGATATCGATGTCATTAATTTTCACTGTTCCCGTTAAACCTTTGCTCATCTCCCAATCTCCTTTTTTGCAGCTGCAATTACACCATCAAATTTGCAATAAAAACAGCCAAACTTTATATTAAACAAAAAAAAACATTTGATTACGTTTTTATTATCCCAGGTTATCGCAAGAACGACTAGACCGACTTTTTCTAAACAACAATACCAATTTTTTCCATAAATTTGAATCTGCGTTGATATTTTCTCGACACCGCAAAACAATCTCTACCGTCGTTCCAGCTCCAGGCTTACTGCTTAAATTAATAAAACCGCGATGACTTTTAATTACGCGGTGACAATAGGTCAATCCCAAACCCCAATTGCTTTTTGAAGGTTTGGTGGTAAAAAAAGGCCTAAAAACCTTATGTAAATTTTTCCGGGAAATCCCAATTCCATTATCAATAATTCGTATATAACCCCATTCATATTCAAGGCCGATTATAATCAGAATCTTGGGTGACTTTTTACCCTCACCAAGATCTATCATTGCATCTTTGGCGTTATTAAATATGTTCTCCAACACAGTCGTTAAATGTTCGCAATCTCCTAGTACTGCAATTTTATTATTTAGATATCTTTTGGTTATGATGACATCAGCTAAATCCAAACTACAATTGTGCAAGGCATCCTCAACCAGTTCCTGTAGGTTAATCCAGCGCGGATTGACGTTAAATTGTTTAGCTTGAGCATGCAGTTTGTCCAAACTGGCTAATGCTTCACCGCAGACATCAGTGGCTGATTTAATTTGGGCCATTGCCTTTTCCGCCCTTTCGTCTTTCAAATCATCCAATTGAAAAGCAGCCATATTCATGGCCATTTGGACCGCCAAAAAACGGTTCTTAAAAGAATGAAGGGCTAAACGGACCGCTTGATTGGCAACATTAATTTGTTGCTCCAATTTTTTGGTTCCGATTCGCGAGGTGCCTAAAAAACCGTACCGAAAAATGGCCAATAAAACCATACTACCTGCTACAATGGTCACCAGAGGAACAGCAATGACATAGAATGAATTAAAAACCGGATATTTGGCACCCAATGGTAACAATGAAGTGGCCATTGTATAAGCGTTCAAAACATTGCTTCGTCCGAAACAAAATAATAAAACAAAAAAAACCGCCAGCAGTAGGCTTCCGACTCCAACACATAACGCTTGCACTCGCTTTTGAAGAATATTTGAGTTTGTGAAAACCATAAAAATTCTTCGGACCGCCCAAAAAAGTATGATAATGATTAAACTCAAAGCAATCGCATCCCTAATATGAAGTTGCTGTTCATAACGGGCATGTTCCGCTGAATTACCCAAAAAAACAGTTCCCTTAATATAAAGCTTAAACAAATACTGAGGATCGTAACTTTTTATTAAATAAGCGTCAATAGCTACTACTATCCCCATCAGCGGTATATCCGAAGTCTTCCAATGCTGAAATGAGTATGAATAAGCAAAACCTGCGAATGCTGTCACAAACCCTAAAGCAGACCACAACCTGAAACGCATGAAATCATACAAAGATAAATCGCCCACTATCCGCCAGGCCCAGCTCGGTTGATCCAATGGTAAAGCAAGAGCTGTATTCAATTCATAATTTCCGAAGCGGGGAATTAAACCCGCTAAGCCAATAATGCAACACCCAAAAGTCAAAAGAATAAAACCCAACCAAATGGCCGGATATCCTCGAAAAACGTGAACCATCACAAATAAGGCAAATATCAGGAAGACCATCGCTATGAACAGCAAGCCGATTTCTCCTTTCAAGCCTCTGCACACTTATCCAAACCTTGCTTGCCCTTTAATACCGGATGTTTAACCATTCTTTTCACACTGTTCAGTAATTCTTTACAAAAATATTAAATCCTTTGCAAGAACTAAAATGTGCCTTTAATTTTATCAATAAATTAAGACCCCCCCAAGAAGGAGTCCTAATTTAGCAAATGGTCGGAGGAAAGTTCCTACCACAAGTTGCCTTTGTTCTTTTGACAACGATCTCTAAATTGATAAAAACAATTTTATTCTCAGTATAAATATACTAATATTTAAAATGGCATGTTGGCTTATTTTTATCTTAATTAATAGGCTCTTTTATTTAGTATTCGGTGGGGCCCAAACCGGATTATAATCGCCGGCTTCAGTCAGTTTTGTAACTTTGCCATCTATATTGACGAGATATACTCCTGATTTTTGAAATGAACTATTTTTCGCTGCAAATATAATCTTATGACCATCTGAAGACCATTGGATAGGACTTAAGAGAATCGCTGCCCTAACTTGAATATTATTAAATATCCCACTTTTAAGCGTGTAAATATTTATTTTCGAACCCGAGAAATAAGCAACCTTTGATGAATCAGGGGACCATATGGGATTAACGCGTTCTTCGCCGGTAACCTCCAATTGATTCTCATTGGAATTCCCATCTGCAGCAACAATATAGATTCCATAGTTAAAAACATAGGTAACACCGCCAGTATCCGATATTTTCCCGTCTACCCGGGCGACTTTGGTAAAAGCAATATTGTTCCCATCCGGGGACCAGCACAAATCATCGTTAAAACTAATTTTTTCGACTTGTTTACTGACATCGGTAATATTGACATTATTGTTACCATCGGAGTTCATGACATAAAGCTTGTTGTTAGTGCCGATAAAACTTTGTTCTCTAAAAATATAAGCGATTTTTTTACCATCCGGGGACCACGTCGAAGCTGAACATACACCTGCTTTTCTAATCATTTTTTCTCTGCCGGTACCATCCGGATTAATCTGAAACATAACCGTATCGCCTTTTATTTTTTGAAGAAAAAGAATCTTAGTACCATTGGGCGACCACGAAGGCGCCAATCCTTCTAATCCATTTTCAGATAAGCGTACCAAATCACTACCATCCGTATTTACCACAAAAATTGCATTTCTCCCGTGAACTTTGGAGGTGAAAAGAATTTTGGAGCCGTCCGGCGACCATAAAGGCGGGTAATCTGTAATGCATTCATTGGCCAGCTTCAGTTGGCCGCTGCTATCGCTATGCATAATCCATAATTCATATTTACTGCCTTTCTTGGATAAATAGAGGAGTTTTGTGCCGTCGGCAGACCATCGAGGCATTAAATCATCGTTTTTATTATTGGTAAGCCGTTTTAATTCCGTACCATCCTCGTTCATGGTATAAATTTCGAAATTACCATCCCGTTTCGATACGAAAGCAATCTTTTGAATAATATTGGACGCTGCCATATCATTTCCCGGGTTATTGGAATCAGCTATTATGGCCGGTGTCAAAATAAATAGCACTATCGGTATTAATATGAATGAGAATTTAATCTTCATCTTGTCCTCCCGATATCCATAGAATAAGCATAATATTACAAACTACAACATTTATCATATCATATTGCAAATAATTTGCAATTATACATTTCAAATCAAGATCCTTACTAATTCTTTAAGCCATGCCTGTATAAAACCTCCACATTAAGTAGGCAGACTTTAGTCAATTTCGCCATAAATTCAAAGCGATACGCATGTATATATCAATTCTCGCTTAGCGAATATCAGCAGATTTTCACAGGATTCACGAAAATTATATTTTTGGTAAAAGGGAGACTATCTTCACCGAGACAGTCCCCCGGTCTGACAACTAACTAATCTCACCAGAAACTGGCATAGACAGATGCGTAAACTATATCTTGTTTGCTGTTACCTTTGCCAATAGTACCGGCGCCGAGTCTGGTCTCGAAAATACCATATTTATAGCCGATATAAAAATCGGTTAAATTTTTAGTGAGTTGATCGGCATCATCTTCAGCGTTTAAGCCTCTATAAGCAATGGTAAATTTGCCGTCGAGTAGACCGTTATAGCGGACTTGCCAGCCGGTACCGCCATCAACCCCAAAGGTATATTTATCGTCCAATAATAGGGCAACATCAAGTTTAATTGCATCAAAGTAGGCAGCAATTTGAGTCTGGCTAACTGAATCTTTGCCATCCGCCTTAGGATTCAAATTCAAATAATCGGCTTTAAAGGTTATCGAACCAACCTTAAAATCTCCTCCAACTGTGCTTTCCAGATCGCCGTTTCCTTTACTGAAATAACCGGCATAAATATCGCTACCGCCCTCAAACTTATAGGTAAATGAACCCGTTGAAATATTGTATTTGTCATAGGCGGTAACATCTTTATGTTTATAATTAGAGTCATCGGCTTTAATCTTCTTTATTATATCAGCATCATTAACAGCATCTAAGTTACTTATCACAGTTTGTGCAAGATCAGTTAATCCATCCTGTTCAGAACTGGTCATACTACCTTTGTCAGGGACATAGCCCAGGTTCACAAGGAAATGATCGGAATTATAATCAATATTGATTGAGTTATAGATTGTATTATCGAAGACATGATCCTCATGATATTTGCCAAGTCCGATATCACGAATACGATCCTGACCACGTTTGGCATTTTCATTTTCCCAGTTGGTATACCAAATATTGAAATTGGATCCTAAAAACTTATTGACACCAAAATCATAAATATTGTGGACACTTGTAGTCTGGGTATCAACATTTCCATTTGCCCAACCGTCCAATTTTGCTCCGATCGCCCCCCAAGTTCCGGTTGCTTCATCACTGACCGTCTCTTTGAGTTGCATTTTTAAACCGGAATTATCAAGGAATATATGGTCATTTTTAAAAGCATCATCGCCGCTAAAGTAATCCCATGCAATACGTCCGCCTAGAGTGGTTGTAAACGTTGCTGCCGATACTGCAACCACCATCGATAATGTTAAACTCACAGTCAAAATGAGAAAAAGTAATTTTTTCAAATTTAAACCCTCCTTTTATTTTAGGGATCGAGCCATTTTGAGATTCGCAATAAACTTGTCTTGTTTCGTTTTATTGCAATCCCAACCATGCAACCAAATAAAAGTAAGATTTCACCTCCTTCCCCTGTCGGATCCGCTTAAAGGTTCTATGGCTATAAACCCTCTCGGGCTAAACAGCAGAGGTATTTTATGTCATCGATATCATTTCAGGGTTTATCGGTGTTATTCCTTACACTGCTTGGCCTTAATCATCTAGTGTCGCTTTCAATCTTTAACTTTGATTATGATCCAGCTTTCTACAAAACCCACTCGCCTATTTTATAATATATTACTAAATAAAAGTTTTATCCCATCGCCAATTGGCAAGCGATATCAGGATGCCGATGAAATAAGTCTTATGTTATTACAATTTGATTTATTTCATATTTTATAAATCAGCAGCTCATAACTACTATTTTTACCTTTGCTGTAAATTATATCCATGTCAGTGTTTTTATCTTATCACAACGATGTCACCGGTGTCAAACATTTTTTTACAATTTCGTTTCTCATTGTTTTCATTCTGTTAACGTGGAGGCTTGTTTATAACCATCATGGCTTTTGCCATTATCATTCAGGATTCCAAGGAATCCTGAATATTCAAAGCCCCTCCACATCTAAAAAGCCGCTAATCTTTATTGATTTCAAACTGTTTTCACCCAGACCCCATCATTGACAAATTTCTTTTCACCAGCTATAATGACTTCGATGTCTTCCCCAATATTGTTGCTTTTATACTATTGCAAAGGATGATTTCAAATGAAATTTGGACATTTTGATGATAAAACACAAGAGTATGTTATCACCACCCCTAAAACACCATCACCATGGATAAATTACCTGGGGACTCAGGACTTTTTTGGCATGATCTCCAATACTGGCGGCGGATATTGTTTTTACAAAGATGCTCGCCTCCGCAGAATCACCCGTTACCGATACAATAATATTCCATTCGATGTCAACGGCCGCTATTTTTATATTAAAGATAACGAAAATATTTGGTCTCCATCCTGGCAGCCTGTTCAAACAGATTTGGATTCCTACGAATGTAGACATGGGGTGGGCTACACTAAAATCAGCGGTTCAAAAAATCAAATGAGAGCGGAAATTACATATTTTATTCCCGTTGGTCAAAATTGTGAAATCCATCGGGTAGCCGTTTCAAACCAAAGTAATCAAACAAAAAGCTTTAAACTCTTTTCTTTTGTTGAGTTTTGCTTATGGAACGCCTATGACGACATGACCAATTTTCAACGCAACTTTAATACCGGTGAGATTGAGGTTGAAGAAAATGTCATTTACCATAAAACCGAGTACCGGGAACGCCGCAACCATTACTCGTTTTATAGCGTTAATCAACCCATTGCCGGTTTTGATACCGATCGAGAATCATTTATAGGTTTATATAACGGTCTTCATAACCCGCTAACTGTTGCAAACGGAAAATCAAATAATTCAATGGCTGACGGCTGGTCTCCAATTGCCTCCCATTGCCTGGAAATAACTCTTGAACCGGGAGCAAGTAAAGAATACATATTTGTTTTAGGATATGTTGAAGTGTCCAATGCTCAGAAATGGCAAAGACCCGGTATTATTAATAAAGAGCCGGCTCAAAAGATAATTGCTGAATATAATACACCTAGCCAAGTTGATAAAGCGCTGGTAGAATTAAAAGAATACTGGTCCAACTTACTTTCCGTTTATAAATTGGAAAGTACTGAGCCGGAGCTTAATCGGATGGTTAATACCTGGAATCCCTATCAAACAATGGTCACCTTTAACCTTTCCCGCAGTGCTTCCTATTTTGAGTCTGGAATTGGACGCGGTATGGGCTTTAGGGATTCCAATCAGGATTTGTTGGGTTTTGTCGGTATGGTACCCGAAAAAGGCCGGGTAAGAATTTTAGATTTGGCAGCTACTCAATTGCCTGATGGTAGTGCTTATCATCAATATCAGCCTTTGACCAAAAAGGGCAACTCCGATATTGGCAGCGGGTTCAATGACGATCCTTTATGGCTCGTCTACTCAGTTATCGGCTATGTTAAAGAAACCGGAGATTATTCGATTTTAAATGAGCAAGTGCCATTTAATAATGACCCTGATCTTGCCGAAAGCTTAATGGAGCATTTACGCCGTTCAATACGATATACCGCTACCAACGTTGGACCCCATGGATTACCACTCATTGGTCATGCCGACTGGAATGATTGTTTAAACTTAAACTGTTATTCTGAAACACCGGATGAATCATTTCAAGTATGTACCAGCAAAGACGGTAAAGTTGCCGAATCCATTTTCATAGCCGGTATGTTTGTCCATATAGGGCCGGAATACGCGGAACTTTGTCGCCGGCAAGGCCTTGATCCCGAAGCAATTTCCGTATTAAACATCGTTGAAAACATGCGCCAAAATATTATCAATGACGGATATGATGGCGAATGGTTTTTACGGGCCTATGACGATGCCGGGCACAAAGTAGGCAGCCACGAAAACAAAGAAGGCCAGATTTATATTGAGCCGCAAGGCATATGTGTCATGGCCGGCATTGGCGTGGAAAACGGGTTCGCCCTCAAGGCTTTAAACTCGGTAAAAAAACGACTGGATACTGCCCACGGTGTTCGTTTATTAAATCCTCCCTACACGGAATATCGTCTTGAATTGGGTGAAATCAGTTCATATCCACCGGGATATAAAGAAAATGCCGGAGTCTTCTGTCATAACAATTCTTGGATCATGATAGCGGAAACTGTTCTTGGCCGAGCAGACCAAGCATTCGAATATTACCGGAAAATTGCTCCCGCGTATCGCGAAGAAATCAGTGATCTACATCGAATGGAACCCTACGTTTACTCCCAAATGATTGCAGGCAGCGATGCCAAGCACCATGGTCAAGCCAAAAATTCCTGGCTAACCGGAACCGCGGCCTGGAATTATGTTGCCATTACACAGTACATATTAGGAATTCGTCCTGAATTTGATGGACTGCGGGTTGATCCGTGCATCCCTGTGAGATTCAAAGAAATTAAAATCGATCGAAAATTTAGAGGTGTACTTTACAAAATCCATATTAAAAACAACCGTTCCGGCCATTATATACTTAAAGTAGACGGAGAGAGTTTGTCTGGAAAAATAGTACCGGCAGGTAAAATGACAGGAGTTGTTGAAGTATATTGTGAAACCTGATCCATTCATCAATAAACCAAGAATTCTATGGTACCATCTACAGCAACATCTCAAAATCTTGGTTCCAGATTTATGGTTCCAGATCAAATAACACAACTGACATGAAGCGAGTGAAGCAAGAATGGCGACTTTATATGATGTTGCACGATTAGCTGCCGTGTCTCCAAAAACCGTTTCCCGGGTTATTAATGAACCGCATTTGGTTACGGAGGAAACCCGGGAACGGGTTAATGTAGTCATTAAAAAGCTAGATTATCACCCTAATGCAATTGCTGCCAGTTTAAAAAGAAAATGTTCCAATATTGTGGGATTTATAATTCCTTATGGGTCGGATTTTGTATTCCAGGATCCCAATATGATGGAACAACTGCGCGGTGCACACGATTTATTAACCACCAGGGGCTATGAGGTTATTATTTCGGCTCCTGTCTATAAAAAAGACGCCTTAAACGAAGCGGTTCGTCTTGTAAAACACCGGAGCGTCGATGGAGTCATCCTTTATCCTTCTGCAGGTATTGAGGAAATCATTTATGAATTTAATGAAAAAAACTTTTCTTACGTAACTCTTGGGCTTTGTTTTGAAGAACAGAAAACAAATTTTGTAGATATTAATCTCACTCCTGGGGCTTATGCTGCAACCAAATACTTAATTTCTCTTGGCCATCGCCATATCGGTTTAGTTAATAAACCCCATGACTTTTTTATTTTGGGTAAGGAAGATTTACTTCGTGGTTATCAAATGGCCTTACAAGAAAGCCACATCGACTATCGATCGGAATTGGTCACTGAAGGAGATTTTTCTTTTGAAGGCGGTTATCGTTCATTCCAAAAACTAAAAGAGTCAAATCCAGATATAACGGCAGTTATTTGTTCAAGCGATCCCACCACCTATGGAGTTATTAAAGGGGTTTCAGAAGCGGGACTCAGAATTAATCTTGACATAGAAATCATCGCAGGAGATAATTTACCCCTCACTCAGAAAGCTTACCCTTCCATCAGCAGTATCAATAATCCAGCGTATGAGCAAGGTAATCAAGCAGGTAAAATGATTATTGAAGCAATCAGCTCCGGTTCTAAAGTACCCGGAATCAATCTAAACAGTGAATTCGTTGTACGCGGCAAATTCCTATAGATTTTAATGTTTTAGAAAGTGCATCAGTCTTCGCAAATTGGATTTCAACCGACTAAAGATATTTATTATAATTCCAGGAAACCAGTTAACGGCCTGCCAGAAAATTTTAAAAACCGGTATCAAAATGCTGCTTAAACAGGTGAAATATAGAATTAGCCCTAATAAAATAATGATCCAGACAAATAGTCTTAACTCAAGCCAAGTTGCCCAATAAATAAACGGGATAATCAGAATTGCAGCCAATATCCAAAATATAACATCCCCAATAACATCGATAGCTCGGTTGACTCGAATCCGGCTTCGAAAAACCCGATATAAATCAAAAAAGATTCCCCACAGAATACCCGTAAAAAGGAGTACCAGAAAAGTATTTAGCTGTAGATATATAAATTCCATTTCTTAATTCCTCCCGAAAGAACATATGTGAAGAGAGGAACTTTTATACTTTTTAGAATGATATCTCATAATACCAATTTATTTCTCAAAGAACCGAAACCGTGCCCACCAAAATAAAATCAGCCAACATAAAAAGGAAATTCCGAATAAACACTTCAATCCCTTTTGCAAATAGAGCGACATTTGGAGCTCATGTTTAATGGCTTCCCGACGTAACGATTGCCATAATCCAAGGGTATTTTGAACATAACCTCTTGTCTCTTTATATTTGGGTTCATTCCCCGGCCTAACATTGGATATACCCGCATTATAGGCCTCTAAAGCTAAATCAACCCGTCCTTGGTAACGGTCCAACAAATCTTTCAAATATCTCACCCCCACATCAATATTGGCTTCAGGGGCAAAAATATCATCCGTCTTGTCATCATCTCCCGGCTTATTATGGTATTCTCGCCAAACATCCGGCATAAGCTGCATAAGCCCTTTTGCGCCACGAGGCGAAACCGCCCGGGGCGAAAAATTACTCTCTGATTTGATAATAGCATAGACTAAATTGGGATCCACATTGTTTGCCAACGCGCTACGATTAATCATCCGGATAACAGGCTGTAAATCTCCAGACAGATTTTCTTGATTTTCCGTAGCCGCAGTCATCATTCTCATAGTTTTCATGAGTGGGCCTTCAGTGACTAAAATTCCGACCCCGGTGAGTCCCAGAACTACCGTAATAAATAAAAAAAATGAAAAAATCCAGGTTCCATCCAGTGTCTCTTTACGGCGAAAGGAATCTGCGAAAACAATAATTGGACTAAGAATAAATTTAAATGTGGTAATAATAATTCTTTGGAAAAGCTCGGGAAATGAACGGGAATGGGCTCGCCTTCTTCTTGCCGCCGATACACTGGTTAAAGGCATTGGACACCTCGAATCAATATTGGTTCTTTCAACTAAACATAACCTTTTCAACTGCCGAATCCATTTTTTTAGTTTAGTCGTCCCTAAACTACCGGCTTTGACCAGTGGTAGTAGAAATCAAACCATTAATGATTTATTTCGGTGTCAAATTTGTTTTATCCTGCTAAAAACGCCTCCCCACCAAATATAACCTTCTTTATTATTTAATTAAACGGCTTAAAAATCCCTTCCCCTTTTTCAAGGCATTTTCATCCGTATACATCAGGGAGTAAACATTGCCATCAACCGTAACTTTACCCAAATCTAAACTTAATTGTTGAATATGTAAGCCTTCTCCTTTTATTTCCAAGACTCCCAAGCCCGTCTCTAAAATTATCTGCTCCTGATCGTAACAGCCCAGATTGCTTACTCCTTCTACAATTAATTGACTGCGATTGGCTAATGTCAATTGATGAATTAGATCGTTGGTCTTTTTTTTATCTTCCATTTTCTTCACTCCTTCAAAGCATACTCTGCCTAAGGCTTTCAAAATAAAATATTCTAACTGCAAGGAAGATAGACCAATTCAATCTTTCATACAATAAGTTAAGCAATAATAAAACCGGTTCGTTTGACCGGTTTGCGTCACCATATTTTTACAATATTGGTTTTCGGATAATAATGTTTAACAATTTGTTTTGGGGATTTATTTTCCTTTGCCATCGCATAGGAACCCCATTGGCATAACCCAACCCCATGGCCAAAGCCCCTACCTTTCAACTTTAATAAATCTCCCCGGTTCTTAATTTCATCCAATATCCATATGGAACGCATTTTTTCAGGACCGATATTAATCCGGAAGTCACCGCCGGCCACCTCAGCGCTTCCCTTGTCGCCTATAAACTTCAATACTGTAGCCCTGTTTGTTTTACTTCGTTTCATAACCTCCAGGGACTTAAATTTGCCAATTTCCCTCAAATTCATCTTTTTTAAGGCATGATTAATTTCTGTTCCGGTAAAAGATGCTTCCCAGAATAATTCCGTTTTGGGAATATACTTTTCTTCAGGGCATTTTACGGATACTATATAGGGTGGTTCGGGACCTTTATAGGCCAATCCCTCCCTGGCATAATCCGTTTTCCCCCCACAGCTTGCCGAATACCATCCTTTTATATAATGATCTTTATAAACCAAAACCAATCCCCGAGTCATGTTAATCGCTTTCCGGATCGCCGGTGTAATATTAGCCCCATTATAAGCTTGGGCCTCTTTCTCATCCGTGGATATATCCGTGCCATGAATCGAACGGGTTCCGCCCCGCGCTAAAAACTCCATTGTAAAAGTACGGGCAATAATCGCTTGTGCTGCATATGCATTCAATGGCCAGCCCGGTTTCATTTCACCTGCAACCACTCCGGTTAAATATTCCTCGATATCCATTTGCTTTTTTGCCCCGGTCTCTTTCATAAAAACCGTTATTTTAGGGGGCTCCCCAAAATGGGTCACCACATTTTTAAATAAAGTTCCTTCTTTCCCCGGACAACCCGCAATGAAAAGAAGGCTTAATAAAAAAATGAATACTAGCCCCGGAATCCTCCGAATCATACCTTCACCTTCCATTCGATTCTTTTCACAATAGAGCTAGCATCTCAATTTTAGTCTTTTTTTATTCCCTCAATCTACCGATAAAGATTTTGCCTGTTGCCAAAGAAGTTCCATTTCATCCAAAGTCATTTCTTTTAAATCCTTGCCGACTTTTGCAGCCTCTTGCTCCATATAATGAAACCGTTTGGTAAATTTCCCTATTGTGCCCCGTAATGCTATCTCCGGGTTGATATGCAAAAAACGCCCCACATTCACCAATGAAAATAAGATATCGCCAAATTCATCAGAAAGTTCTTCCTTCATCGAATCCCTGCTCTGAACGATAGCTTGACTACGCAAAACTTCCTCAAACTCCGCAAATTCCTCTTTTGTCTTACTTAATGGCCCTTCCAAATCATCCCAGTCAAAACCGACTTTAGCCGCTTTGTGTTGTAATTTTTCCGCATACATTAATGCAGGAAGATCTTGGGGGACTCCGTCAATGGCCGATGGGCGTTCACCCGGTTTTTCGGTTTGTTTGATCTTCTCCCAATTATTAAGTACCTCATCCGACCCATTCACTTTAGTTGTTCCAAAGACATGGGGATGTCGGCGAATTAATTTTTCACATATACCTTCAACAACTTCATCCATAGAAAACTGCTTTTGCTCCATCGCCAACTGCGCCAGGAAAACAACCTGAAGTAAAAGGTCACCCAATTCCTCCTGTAGCTTGTCCATTTTACCGGAATCAATCGCTTCCAATACTTCATATGTTTCTTCAATCACGTATGGTTTTAAGGATTGATAAGTTTGTTCCTTATCCCAGGGACATTTTTGCCGTAGAACCGCCATGATCTCAACCAATTGCTTCAAATCTTTACCCGCTTTAGGCAATGCCTCGATAACCATGTTTGCTACTCCTTTTTGCAAAATATTTTTTTATCATTTCGAGATCCTGGGAATTAATTCCTCCCGAAATCCGCAAGATGCCCACGTATAATAAAATGCCCCCAAAACCTATTTCCATAAACTCTAAAATATAATGGAGTTGTAAATAATGCTGTGCCAGAAAACCGCCAAACAACAAAAATATTCCCCCAAAGAATGCTGCCGACAGACCAACAAATCGAACGCCGGTCAATTTTCGCACAATCATTAAATTTAAAAATGCCGTAAATCCGGAACCACATACTGTTCCCAAAGCAGCTCCGGCTAAATTAAGACCTGGCAGACTCGTTGTCACTAAAGTCACAATGATTTTCAAAAAAGCTCCCGCCCCAAAATTGACCAAGGGAATTTTAGGTTTACCCAAGCCTTGCAATATTCCTGCCGATACCTGCTCAAGCCCCAAAAAGAAAACCGCTGGAGCCAGCCATGATAAAATTTCGATTCCCGATGTATTATATATAATCTGGTAAACCGTTTTCCCAAATAAATACAAAAATATCGCAACCGGCATCAAATATAGGTAAGCCAGCCGCAGACCGGCCTCGATCTTTAAACCCTGGTCCCGCCCAGCTGCTTTTATATTACTGGCAGCTACTGCCGGTACTAAATTGGCCGCAATCGCGGATGTTACAACCATTGGAAGATACATAACAGCCCAAGCATTACCCAATATTCCCAGCATTGATGTGGCCTGACCCACCGTATAACCAATACTTTGAAGTTTAGCCGGGACAATCAACGAATCGATAGTCTGTAAAAGGGGCATCAAAATGACTGCCACCGATATGGGTAAAGCAAAGCGTATCAATCTTTTCATGATTCCAAACAGACTTTCCCGATTTTTTTCCCGGAGATGAAAAAACACTCTTCTTCTTAAACGCCATTGCTTGAACATCAGAAAAAACAAACCCGCCCCGCCCCCTGCTGAAGCACCAAACGCGGCCCCGGCGGCTGCATGTTCAATTCCGCTCTTTAATAAAAGACAAACTAAAATCAACGCTACGGCTACCCTTACAAATTGTTCGATAATTTGTGAAATGGCACTGGGTGCCATGATCTGCTGTCCTTGAAAAAAACCGCGGTAAGCCGCAATCAAACTCATCAAAAAAATTGCCGGCGCTAATGCCCGCATTGCATAAACCGCCCGGGAATCAGCCACCACCCTTTCAGCAAACCATGGTGCGGCCCAAAACATAATCATACTTCCGCATAGGCCCATTATAATTAATAAAATCAAAGCCGCTGTGAAAGTTCTACCAATCCCCTCCTGTTTCCCTCTTGCCGATTGTTCAGCAATAATTTTCGAAATCGCTATGGGCAATCCAGCAGTCGAAAGGGAAAGGAAAATTAAATAAACCGGATAAGCCATTTGATATAAGCCTATCCCTTCAGAACCAATTAAACGGGATAACGGGATCCTGTAAGCAGCCCCTAATAATTTCACAATAATACCTGCCCCAGTGAGTAATGCCGTCCCTTTCAAAATTGAATCCTTATTTTCCATCCACTTGAGATCCCTTTCCGAATCAATAACCCACCGAATATTGATATGCGGTGTTTCTTGAATTCAGACTGATTATTCCCTTGATGTTTATGGGATCTCTATGCCAATACCTAAAAAAAGATATACAATATGTGTTGTATATCTTTTTTTGCGTTTGATCCGATTTTTTATAATAAATAATCCTCTCAACATGTGCGAGGGATTCAGCCGCCGATAGTTGAGTTCTATTTTATTTCCCCATGAATTTTGCCGGTGGCTCTCCATTGTTGGGAAAACCATGATAAGGCCGCTCCGAATTATAGAAAAGAAGCCATTTTTCAAATTGTTTTTGAAGGATTTCGATATTTTCCACACCCTTGGATCCCGTAACAGGTTTGACAAAGTCATCCATGACAATTTTTTTAAATTGCTTGATAAAAATATTGCTGCATTGTTTGGTCGCCGTTTTAATATGCTTAAGATCATTCAACCGTAAATAAAGCTCATAATGATGGCCTTCCTTGCCGCAATATTCACGTCCATTATCCGTTAATATTCCATTAATCCTTAATCGCTTTTTTTGAAAAAAAGGCAATACCTCATTATGGATAATGGCTACCGCATAATCGGCATTTTTATCAATATGGAGAAATCCAAAAGCATAACTACTATAGGAGTCTACAACAACCTGTAAGTAGATTTCTTCTATATTTTGATAAAATCCAATAAAAATTGTATCTTGTGCCAATAAATCGCCCGGTTGTTTTCCCCGGATTTGACGTTCCTGAAACCAGGGATCATATTTTTTCAGCGCCTCCATTTGTTCAGATGAGAGATCCTCGAAATGATCGGAAACCATTTCAATAATTTTAGCCAAGCGCTCTTTTTTAGTCCCCATTTGATGTTTGACTAAAATATTATAAATTGCCGATGCGCTCATATTGATGTTCTTTTCTTTAAGAGCCTCACTGAGATGTTCACAGCCCCAAGTGGGGTGTTCCAAGCTCAAATGACAAACCGCTTCAAAAACTTCAATACGAGCTGCCTCTCGATTGATTTTTGGAAATACCGGCCGGATATTTTCGATGTTTTCTAAGCCGTGAACCCGGATATATTCTTTATATTCCTTCAATCGGTTTTCAGAGCCCGGCTGTTGATATATTTTGCTGACATTTTTTAAAATCTTGGACAATTCCACAACATTCAACTTGGAATGATCCAGGTATTTTTCCGAATCTTCCACCCGCTATTTCTTCCTTTCAATTTGTTCGCCTATAAAAAAAATAAATTCTTCAATAACACTTTCGCCGCGGTGACCTGTTCTTACCTAAACCTTCAGTGACTTCATTGATAAAATTTTGCCGTCACCGCTTTCTCCAGTTCTTGCAGCGTAATAAATACATCGACTGCTTTCAGATCAAAACCTCTCTTGTTGGTTAAGCCGAATGCATGGACTCGTTTTTCATATCTTTATTTGTACAACCTCTCAAGCTATCGACTACCATCCCCTGGCGATCACAATGCTATATTATTGTAATCCCAATCAAGAATCAATACATTAGCTCTTCAAAGTCTAACATATACATTACATATAGTCAATTCAGCTCTTAATAAAATACATTATACAATTATATTTATGACATTTAATTTACATCTCTTTAAAATAAGATTAATTCATATTGACCTCTTTCTAAAAAAAATAGTTGACTCTCAATCGCTCATAAGGTTTATACTTATCATAGCGGAATATATCACAGCATATCCTAACGGTAAGAATATATTATAAAATATGACAATCCTTTGATATTTATAATAACCAATGCCGCTGGAAGATAAATCCTCTATTGTAATCTCTCTCGTTATGATATATTTTTTAAAAACTACAAGCAAAAAAATACCGGGGGTAAAAAATGCGCAAACCGTCATCATTTTTAATTTTAGCCGTATTTCTGCTTGCACTGACTATCTTGAGTGTGTCTGTATCCAACACCCTTCAGGCTACAACCCCCGATATGGATTTTGATAGCGTTTTTTCCACCTATTACTCAAAAAACCTCAACTTGAGTTTAGATAAATTTCGCCAATTGCTTCAAAACCATCCAAACGATCAAAAGATAACACTTGATTTAATCCAATTATTACGGGAGACCGGCCAGTATAACGCCGCAATATCCCAACTTCAATTTTTAGCCAATCAAGAACCCTATAATCTGAATTACCGTCGTAATTTAATTCAGATCAACTATTTAGCCGGAAAATACGATGAAACCATTAAAATATCCCAATATCCCGACTTAACCGCCGACGAGCTCTTCTGGCGTGGTCTGGCCCTTGCAGAATCAGGGGAAAAAGGTCAGGCCCTTCAAACACTGACCGATTCCTTAGCTAAGGAACCGTTCAACCCCATGGCTCACTATAAACTCGGCGAACTGTATCAAAAATCCGGCGACTATCAAAAATCCGCCATATCCTTTAAAAAAGCAGCTTCTCAAGAACCGAATTTGACAAGTCTTTACTTTCCTTTAGCCCAGGTCTACATTGCATTACAAAATCATTCGTCAGCTTACAACTTATTGATAAACGCCAAAACCATCTATCCCTGGGATCAAAATATAACATTCACGCTCAAACAACTTCTGGCCGATCATCCGGAATTAATCACAAAACCCGAAAAGGAAGGCCAAAAGCGCCGTTTAGTCGCAAAAGTGCCTCAAGTTATTCCGATTCTTAAAGAGCGCGAAAAAATACCGGATATTCGAATCGGCTTGGCGGAAAAAGTCAGCAACTTTTATCTCAAAACCGGCGGCAACTTTACAATCCTAGCCGGGGATAACCGGTATCAAGGATTATCCCAATCGGTCTTATTCATTCAGCAGAGCGCCGATAAGATTCAAATCATGAATGACCAAAATAAACTAGTATTCGCGAGCGACAAAGCCATTTGCTTGAAATATGATAGTCCCGCTGCTACCACCGTTTTATTTGATGTTGAATACGGTCAGGGAACTTTTTGGTCCGGTCGGGAAGATCGAGTCTATCGAGGCGGTTTTGATTTATTGTCCCGCGAAAAAGGCATCACCATCGTCAATCGCGTCAATATGGAAGAATACTTATATGGAGTTGTCCCCGCTGAAATGGAAGCCGGTTGGCCTTCCTCCGCACTTGAGGCTCAGGCAGTTGCAGCCAGAACTTATGCCATCTCCAATTTAAAAACCTTTGAGGCCAGAGGCTTTGATTTGTTGGCTACCGTATCATCCCAAGTATATCGAGGAGTTTTGTTTGAAAAAACTTCCACCAACGCAGCAGTCGATGCAACGCGGGGCCAGATTTTAACATACAACACCAAGCCTATCAGCGCTTTTTATACGGCAAACAATGGAGGATACTCTTCAAGCAGCAAAGATATATGGGGCTTTGATGTACCTTATCTTCAAGCGGTTCCCGATCGATTCTCAGCATCCGAAACCACTTCCAGAGGACCCGCTGAGATGGCTAACTGGCTAACCAGCCGCCCCCAAGCTTATAGCGCCAATCCGAAATATTCAGGCCGCAGCCAATATCGATGGACCTTATGGGTTTCAAGGAAGGATATGGAAAACCGCATCAAAATGAATGCTACAATTGGCCAGATAAAATCGCTTCTGGTTTCGAAAAGAGGAGCCGGAGGAACGGTATCCCAGGTTTCAATCATCGGCACAACAGGGGATTATACGATTCGGGGAGATTCCATCCGTTCAAAATTAGGCGGCCTCCGCAGTAATCTCTTTATCGTTGAACCTAAAATAGGCGAAGACGGATTACCCGAATATTTCATCTTCTATGGAGGCGGGTGGGGGCATGGCGTCGGAATGGACCAATGCGGCGCTGCCGGTATGGCGGCTGACGGCTATCAATGCTCAGAAATATTAAATCACTATTACCCCGGGACTAGGTTAACAACCCGGTACTAATCCTAACCCATCCAAAAATACCAACAACTAGAATTGTAATCTTCCCAATAATGTGATATGATTTTGATAAAGATAAATAGTTGTTTCATCGGTTGGGCGAATATCTTCGAATTATTGAAGCACCTTCGCTTTCAAGAGAAACCGGCTTCCGGGGTGGGAAGCTCTTATATAGAGCTTCCCACCTTTTTATTTTTATAATAATTATCCTAAAAAGGAGGTTGGCAAGATGAGTGCATCGTTGACTTGGGGTACTGTTATTTCCATCGCTGTCGTTTTTGGATTATTTTTTTATGGTGCATATCGCGCCGACAAGATAGTTGCCGCCAAAGCCGCAGCCAAACGGGAAGCGCTCCTGAAAGCGGGCAAGAAATCTAAAAAAGATTGATTGCGGCACTATTAGAAAAAAATTTGGCGGTTTTAATTCCTATACCAATTCAATTCATAACCGCCAAATCAAATCTTTTGTTACGGAATTAACATTATCCAAGAAAATAAATCAAAATGGCAACACCCAAAACAATCCGGTAATAACCGAAAAACTTAAAATCCTTTTTCGTAATGAATTTCATAAATCCGGCAATAACGATCCATGCCACCAAAAACGAAACGCCAAAGCCTACCACGAGTGTCTGTACTTGCACCATGGTGAGCAAGACCCCGGTCTTTATCAAATAATAAGCAGATGCGGCAAATAATGTGGGAATCGCCAGGAAAAAAGAAAATTCCGCGGCTACAACCCTTGACGCACCCAGAAGCATTGCTCCGATTATTGTTGCAGCGGACCTGGAAGTCCCGGGTATCATCGCCAGACATTGAATGAAACCAATTAAAATCACCGTCGGGTAGGACAATTGAACGATAGAATTCATTTTATTTCGCGGTCTCCTGTGTTCGATACCAATCAAAACGATACCTCCCACCAATAATACCACCGCAACGGTTACCGGATTAAAAAGCTTTTCTTCAATATACTCGCCAAATACTGCGCCAATTACCAAGGCCGGAAGCACCCCTACTATCGTTTTCTTCCAGATATCCCAGGTTTCAAGTTGCTCTGAGGCCGTCTTATTCCGGTCAAAGGGAAAAAGCTTATCCCAAAAATAGACCAAAACCGAAAGTATCGCTCCTAATTGAATGACGACATCGAACATTTTGGCAAATCCGCCTCTAAAATTAACGAATTCATTGGCGATGATCAAATGACCCGTAGAAGAAACCGGTAAAAATTCAGTCAACCCTTCCACAACACCTAAAATAATCGCTTTTATTATATCGTTCACTCTACACCCGCCTCACTGGTTCTTCATTTTGCGAGATTTATCAAGTAACACTCCGGCAAAACACCATTCATCCAATATAACGATAACGATTCCCAATTTAGATTTTATTCCGTCCATCATCACCACCTTATTTTTTCATTGTAACCCCAAAAAATCAAATTAACCCTATCAATCAATAGGGGAAACCATCCGGAACAAGTTAAATTAAAGCGAGAAAAGGAAGCATTCCCAGGTCAATTCTACATTTTGGCTTTCTTTCCATCACAAATAAAGGTCGCCATGACCTCCATATTTAAGACATGACAACCTTCTTCCTAATAATATCTTAGAGTTCATTCAACTTGTTCCGTCTTTAATTTCCTTCAAAACATATTTTTCCACCGAAGCAGGATCACTCCTACCACTGATAAAATAATGGAAATAATAATCGCAATGGCAAAAGCATGGGGTACATTTTGAAACGGCACGGCTACGTTCATCCCATAAAAACTGGCCACCATGGTAGGAAGGGCCATTACAATGGTAACCGAAGTCAAAAACTTCATGATGATGTTTAGATTATTCGAAACAATCGAAGCAAACGCATCCATCAGCCCGCTTAAAATGGTGCTATAAGTTTGACTCATTTCAATCGCCTGTTTGTTTTCAGTAATGACATCTTCGAGTAATTCTTCGTCTTCCGGATACATTTTTAAAATTTGGGTGGTCATCGCAGTATCCGGGTCCACATTGGCTGTCGGTGATTTAAGCTGCAGTCTTAAAAGCTTCTCCATCACAATTTCATTGGCCCGCAACGAAGTTGTAAAATAGGTCAAACTTTTTTCCAGGTTAAGGAGTTTAATCAGTTGTTCGTTTTTCATTGAACCGTGCAATTGGTTCTCAATCTCGTTAGATTTTTTGTCAATCTGTTGCAGATACCGCAGAAAGTAAGTGGCTGTCTTGAAGAGTATCTGCAATACAAACCTAGTTTTTTTAAAAGTATAAAAAGCCCGGTTTTTACCATATTCGAACTCGGTAACGACAGGATTCTCTTTTAGGCATACCGTAACAATGCAGTGTTCGGCGACAACAATCCCCAGCGGAATGGTATCATACAGCAAACTACCATTATCGCCCTCGGCGATCGGCACATTGATTAAAATGAGCAGTTGTCCTTCATCGACCTCAATCCGGGAACGCTCTTCAGCGTCAAGGGCCACCCGTAATAAATCAGGATTGATTCCTCCCGTAACTGCGACTTTTGCGAGCTCAGTTTCGGGTGGGTTAATTAAGTTAATCCAAATACCTTTTTCGGAGAGATTTTCAAGAATCGTTAATCTGTCTTCAACAGTAAGATATGTGCGGAGCACTGCAAACTCCCCCTTCCCAATTAGAATGTTTCTAAGGCGGAAATTTTATTTGTGATTCCATCGGGAGAGGCGCCAGCCAAAAAAGAGAATTATTTTAGAAAGTTAAATCCGAAGACCGTCTCAGGCAATGGAATATCAGAAACCATATAAAGCCATAAACACCAATGAAAATCCAATTACTAGGGTCTCCGTCCATTACCTTTCACCTGCCTTTGCTAATCAAAGTTTTTCTTTCCATCTCACTATATCTCTGCCTAATCCGGTTGTCAACTGGATTTTTGTAAAAGCATGCTACCACGTTTACACATCGACCGTTTCCAACGTCAGAAATGATCTTTTCCCTCGTTCAATCGATCCTTTCTGTGACAGAAAAATTTATTTTTTCTGACCTCGCTGTTCTTTAATAGAGCAGGAGGTTGTGTTTGCTACTATCAACCCACAACCCGTTAGTTTACGCCTCTGCGCACAGTCAAGACCACCCGTCAAACGGGTGGCTTGCACCGCCCTATAAGGGCACGTTACTAGCGAAGTCTTAAGACTTTTCGAAATAAAGCCCGCCAACCGCGTTTCTTTTACAAGCTGCCCCTCAAAGG
>JAEXDA010000062.1 GCA_023401925.1 Bacillota bacterium | reverse complement strand
TAAGGAAGACGGTAACCATTAAAGATGCAAAAGGTATAAATATGGCTTATTAGCGTATGCTTCCATTTTATGGGAAATGGTTGGGTTATTATCCTTTTGTCTCTTGACAAATCGTATGACATCTTTTTGAGCGGCCAAAAATGTCACCTCCGCTCGTGAAACGAGCGGCAAGCCGCCGGAACCTAGGTTCCGGTCCTCCTCTTATTCATCCAGGGTTTTTAGTGGGTCTTCGCCCTCCGTGGCCTTTCGACTGGCAATAAATTGAAGACTTCCGGGGGCAACCGCTATTTTACATCCGTGTAAAGAAGCGGTGCCTGCCTCCCTCCTTAAAGGCAGAAGTTCTTATGATTGTTGATTATTTTTGTCCAAATGAAAGTTCCCCGGCACATATCCCACAATAAAAAACATCGCTCTTTACCCGTTTCACTTTTTATTTTTATCCACCATCAACAGCAAACACCCTGACAATTCGCTGACTGTGTAGTTGCAGCCGGGTTTAAAACCGCATCGCTCCAGCCACTGGCCGGACAGGCGGATCATGGGGACTTTTTTGCCGTTGCTCAGGATGGAATAGACAGTGTGGTCGTGGGATTTCATGGCGGGGCTCCTTTCAGTCAGGAAAAACAATACTATCAAATAAAGCGATATATTACCATATTTCTCATAACAAAGAACTTCTATTAAAAAAGAAGCAAACTTCGTGTATAATAAAATTGATATGCACAAAACGACCTATCCGAATTTTGTTGCAAATATAAATCCAGTCAGAATATATAACTAAAATATTGAATTTTCGCATCCTGTTAGGTGACAAATTTATTATAGTCTCCCAATGGGTGACTATCAAGAATGTTTTATACTTTTCTTTCAAATTTTTTAGATAATGTTAGATGCAGGTGGTGGCTGACTTTGATAGTTCAAACAAAATTCGGGGAACGCTTCAAACAATTACGAGAAGAAGCCAATCTCACTATGGAACAACTCGCGGCTAGTTTAGGGACAAAGAAACAAACCATTAGCAGATATGAACATAATCAGCGGGAACCGGAATATGCTACCCTTATTAAAATCGCTCAATTCTTTAATGTATCCACTGATTATTTGCTTGGATTGAAAGATTTTAAATGATATTATTAAAGCGTTTTTAAAACCTGATATCTATCAGTAGTCCTAGCTTGGTTTGCTAACCAATTAAGCCCTTTAGGTGTTCTCATTTTTTGTGTACTCATATATACCAGTAAATCTCGAAAAGCATCTTTATTGACAGACGGATGCGTAAAATTTGAGAAATATTCTACTGCTTTACGACCATTATCATCAATTGCCCTAAAAAATTTTTTTCGATTTCTGTGATTCTTTAGAACCAAATTTAATTGTATAAAGATCTTTTTCTGCAAAGCAATAATTACAACCTTGTCGTCGTACAGCTTTTCTAGGATAAGACATTCCTCTTGGATCTATAAAAATCCCAGGCCTGAGATTTAAATAAAAAAGTTCTCGCCGTTCTTGTTCTGATGGAATAAATCGTTTTTGATACCATTCTGGAACGTAATGATTATGTCTATATTCGTTTGACATAAATTTCTCCTAACAAAATATATAATAAACTATAAATTATTGAATGGATAAATTGTATACAATCTCACATATTACAAAGAAAATTATGTCATAACATAATATTGCAATTCCACCGTTATCCCCAAATTCCTTGTTGCTTTTTCCATAAAACAACATTTGCAAAAATATCCCACCCTAACTCATTCTGTTACTAAACAACTCGTCCAATCAGGACTTAAAAACCCAATTAACTTTCCCCGCCATTTGAGGCCAGGACGCCGAAAAGCGCCGCCTCTTTAGATGGATGTAAAACAAGGAGTGTAACATCCGTTGCTTAAAGTTCAAGCTAGCCTACGGCCCATTGCCCGTGAAATCAATCTACCCACTGTTATGAAAACAGCCATCCTTCCCGGTGACCTGTCCGAAAGTTTATTTATCGCAACCTAGACCGGAGAGATCTTTTTCATACGCAACGGAAGTCTGCGGACCTTTTTGGATATTCGTCCGCGAATCATAAAACTAGGCGCTTCGGACTGCAAATATGACGAACGGGGATTGGTAAGACTGGCATTTCATCCCGAATTTTATGATAACGGCCTGTTTTATCTTCATTATTCAGTAACCGGAACCCAGGGGCCGGGTGCTCTTATTAAACCAGACGCTGCCAGCCAAGAGCCGGGGGCTCTACCTTGATTTTTTAAGCCTAACCCCTGTGAGCCCGGAACCTTGAACCTAAAGTGGAGCAATCGGGAAATCCAATATGATCATATCGATACGCTTGAAGAATGGATTTTACAGTTAAATGGCGGGCCTCGAAAACGGAGGAGTTTTAGCTTATACCCGGGTAAGGACAGATTGTAAACTCAATGATTTTCGTATTATTGAACCGATTACAATTTTAGCTCCGGGTCAGCTTTTTATGTCAGTTTGGGGGCGAATCTGCCTCAAACCAGACTCTATATAGGGGTTTATGGCTCGATGAATGTGACTGACTTTAACCAAGGTTCTGTTTTTGAAATTGCTCCATGACTCATTGCCAAAATCTATTGATTTCTTTATATTATAGATATATAATATCTGTAATATCTTTTTTAGGAGGGCAACCATTTGAAATATTCCAAAGCAACCAATTATGCTTTGCATACAATGGTCTTCATGATTGAACATGGCAATGAAAAATTGAGTGTCCAAAAACTAGCCGAACACTTTAAGGTGTCGGTAACGTATCTTTCAAAGATCCTCACGCAACTCGTGAAGGCGGGATTGATTGAATCCGCTTCAGGTGTAAATGGCGGTTATGCATTAAGTAAAAAGATGGACGAGGTTTCTTTTATGGATGTAATCGCTGCCATTGAAGGAAACGGTGCTTTGTTTAAATGTGAATTTCAAGAAAGCAAATGCGCGATTCACCAAGTAATGATCGAAGCAGAGAGCCGAATGGAAAGATACCTGCAAGAAAAAAAGCTCTACGAAATAGCGCAACCGGAAAATGAATTTCTTGTTGAACGCATGATTTCGAGGTTAGAAGAACGGGACATGATTTCACCGATTGATAAAGAATGTGATAAATTCGGCATTAAAAAAGGAGACATTGTCATCGACTACGGCTGTGGCTCCGGGGGTTACACGAAGAAAGTATCCCAATTGATTGGTGAAAAGGGAAAAGTATATGCTGTGGATATTCACGAGCAGGCAATCGAAGCGGTAAAAAAGAAAATTGTTACCTATCGGCTCAAAAATGTCGTGCCTGTCTTGGTTAAGGATATTGGACAGATTGAAGACAATCTGGCGGACATCATCATTGCGATGGATATGTTTCATATGGTTCGGGACGCCGATATATTTCTGCAGGAATTACGCAGGCTGCTTAAAAATAACGGTTATTTATTTATTAGCATGCATCATATGACACCCGCCGAAGCCCGGGGAAAAATATCAAATTCAAATTCATGGAAAATCGTGGCTGAAATTGACAACTGTTTAAAATGTATACCCAATAATTAATGTAAAGGATGGCGAAAAGCTTCGGTAGATAAATTTTTAGTTATTAAATACTAATTCGCCACGAGGAAGACGGCAAACGTGGTACGAATACAGGACATATTACGCTGTCGGCATTTAAAACAAATTCTTTAAACCTGAAATGTTATTTCAGAAGCTTTTTTAATTTATCAATCCCCGCTTGAATCGATTTGCTCGATCCTCCGCTTGATTGAATCACTTTAACACCAGACGGTTGTTTCTTTTGTGAAAACCCCAAAAAAATACCCCCTTTATACGAGGTATTTTTCACCCTATCGGGGGTAAATATACTATTTCCTCTTTTTTTCGTAAGAAGCCGCTATCTCTCGCAAAGTTTGAATCCCGGAGGATACATTTTTCGGTACCGGCTTATTACTCTCAATCTTAAATGGTTTTTTGGAAACGGGAGGAACCCGACAAGTATTAACAGCCATCCAAGTATTCTCCTTTTTTTAATTCCGTGCGTTCTAATAATGTTAAACAATCTTGATAAGCCCCAGCCCACGTCATAATCGTTGATATGGATAAATACAAATTGGAAGCGGCGCTTAATTCACCTTCAGTTAGTAAACAATCGGCATTTCTTGCATCAAGAATAATGACAGTTTCATCATCCTCAAGATTACCCCGAAAAACCGCAATTCCGAGTGTATCATCATAAACGTTGCCTACATTAATATTTTTCCGGCAATCTAACCGGACCTGAGCAGCGATATGAATATCTAAAGCAGCAATAGCCTCCTCTGTAATGGGGATGACCTCAATTGTTGCCTTTGATTTAGAATTATATATGGATAATAAAATATCTTTGACAATCGAACGAATTTCTTCTCCAATACTTTTTGGGCTTTTAAGTATTTGATCCTCAAAAGAAGGAGCTATAAATTCAACTGTTGCTTTATTAAGGGCTGTTATATATTCAATCTGTTTTTGGGCTTGTTCAAAGTCTTTCAGAGCGTTTTTGACTTCTTTTTTAAACGATAATTCCAAGCCCATAATTTTCGCTACAAATCCACTTAGATCGCCCGGGTGAAGCATTAAATGAATTAGAATAAAGATCAAAAATGCCAATAATACCTTCAAAAAAATCGAAAGAAACAAGAACGACGTAATATCAATGAGAGCCCAAAAGGTCCGTGATTTATTCTTTCCTACCTCCATTATACCATAGAACGAAGAAAGCAAAATGATGTTTGTGACAGTTGTATATATCAAAACTGGAATAAGTTTCTTCTGCTTTTGGATATGGTAGATGATAACTCCAATCGAAATGAATATCGTCAGAATGGAACCAGCCCAACAGATTATTTCCCTGGGCTCAAAAGATGTAAAAAGTAACTTTATAAAAACTTTATTCTGATTTATAAAGTTTTGCATTAACTACCTCCTTAGCAAATACCAAGAAGCATCCATATTATCCCTTTTATGAAAAATTCTATATTTCCCTCTTTCTTCCTTCATAATTTTGTAAACTCCATTCATTGCAAAATTGCCCTCAAGGAAGCGCCATCTCTGCCTGATATTTAAGACACGACGTCTAAAAACGCCGCCTCTTTGAATGGAAAAAACCCGGCTTGCATTCAAGCCGCGTGGTCGCCAACGGGAAGCCTAATATAATTGTCCGTCGAAAGGACATGAATGTCGAAAACCCTCTAAAAACTTTCAAGGGAAGGGTCAATAGACACAAAATCAACCTAGCTGGTCTGAAACCGCTATCCACCCCCATCAATCATTCTTCCAAATCAACCCCCATTGCCTTTCATTTCAGTCACTCAGCCGGTGAAACCCGAGACCCCCAATATCGTTCATTCATTTAAAAAAGGCATAAACTCTTTTCCTTTGGCCCACCCATCCCTAACCCTTTTCCAGGTAAGAGATTTTGCACCCCGGGCAACAGCGCGTCACAAGTGACGGACGCATGCTACACTTTCGAAAAAATCGGGTCCTAAACTGGTTCGATCTGATGCAGAATGTTTCCCGGAGCCAATTAGGTACCAAACCCCCAAACCTCAAAAGAAAAGTTCGGTATATGCGCAACCCTCGGGTAGATATACGCAACAGTTCGGTATATATACGCGACTCTCGGGTAGATATACGCAACGGTTCGATATATATCCTCAAGGATTGTGAACGGTTTACTTAAATAGAGCGTATCTTCTTCCGATTACCATTTATTGCGATACGCTCTACTAGAGCTAACGTTTTCCAGGTTTTGCTGGCAAATTCGAACTGCGAAAGTTGAGTATAAAGAATTATATATATATTTTTTGCAACCCCCATTTGCCCCACTGGCCAACAAACCCGGACGCTGTCTTGGTTTCAAGCGTTGGCCTGCTAGGGGGAAGGTCTTTCATTCCAACTGTGGATTCTTAAATTTCGTAAGACGACCGGAGAATGCCGGTAATTGAGTCGTAATCTGTTTTTACGGCAGAAAGCATCCCCGAAATCGTTTCGGCAAGGAATCATTTGTTTCTAAACGCCTTGCCCAAGGGTACCCCCACGGCTTAAATCACGGCAGGGATTGGGTTTGGGGGCGATGTGGGGCAGAGGGGCTGTTGTAGGGAAATAGATATATTTTCACTACTGTCCGGGTCAATAGTACAAACTATTGTCGAAACAATTGCAATTACTCAGAAAATTAGCTATCTGGACTTTGTTCGATTTAATTTCGGATAATCACTGGGATATTCTTATGGTAAAAAACTAATGGAGTGTTCCTATGAATACCGAAAAAACATCCAAAATTTGTACATTTTGATCTCCTTAAAATCTTCACATGGGGTAGATATAATGAATTACGAGAACGTTATCACTCTATCTGCATCAATTAAGGCTAGAGGCAAACCAAGGTACTGTAGTAAGAGCAAATTTTATCAGTCCTTTTAAAAAGTGAATGAGGAGATTGAAATGAATCCAAAAATTTTAGTCATCGATGATGATCAAATGATTGCCAGTTCTTTAAAGCGAGTTTTGACCTATGAAAATTTTCAGGTAGAGGTTGCCAATAACGGTCAGGAGGGAGTTGCATTATTTGAGTCGATAAAGCCCGATCTCATTATCTTGGATGTAATGATGCCCGATATATCCGGAATTGATATTTGTCAGACTATCAAAAAAAGGTCAGCGATTCCGGTTCTTTTCCTTTCAGCTCGGGATGAAGTCGGTGACCGCGTGCTGGGTTTGGAAAATGGAGGCGATGATTACCTCGTCAAACCGTTTGCTTTTGAAGAGCTGATTGCCAGGATTCGGGTGTTGTTGAGGCGTAACAACATTCATACTCAAAAATCGCTGGATACGTTGAATTTTGAAGACTTGGTTCTAAATACCAAGAATATGACGGCTACCCGAAATGGAAGTCGTATTCAACTCTCGGCCACAGAATATCAACTTCTTTTCTACCTGATGTCAAACCCCCGGCAAGTACTTTCCAAGGAGGCGATCCTTGATTGGGTGTGGGGGTATGACTTCGGGGGTGATTTCAATATTGTCGAAGTATATATTTCTTATCTGCGAATGAAATTGGAGCGGGAAGGCGGGGACCGTCTCATCCATACGGTCCGGGGGATGGGATATATCCTGGATTGCCGGCGCTACCGGCAAGATGTATCCCATGAGGATAAAGTAAAACGATGAATATTCGAAAACATTTAGTGGTTTGGCATACGATCATATTGGCCGGATTTTTATTGGTTTTCATCATGGGTTTGTTTATGGCCTTCCAATATCATCTTTATGTAGAAGTAGACGGCTCTCTTGAGTCTTGGGCCAGCCATTCCAATGAATTTATCGATCGAGAAATCTCCCCTGCTGATCAACATAATCCTTCAAGCTCCTCCCGGAGTTCATTCCATGCGAATCTGCTCGATTCATTTTCCTTGGTGATTCCCCTCGATAAAAAAATAGATTCCGAATATCCGATTTTATCCAAAAGAAGTCTTAGCCAATTACAAAATTTCTTAAAGTTCCATTCGCCAATAACACGGGATTCGTATGCTACGATTAGCTTAGACTCCCAGCCGTATCGGGTTTATTACAAACCCATCCGAAACCAAAAAATTTTAGTTTTGGGCAGGTCGTTAATGCATGTAAAGGAAACCTTGTCTGAACTTACCGTCACCTTAAGCATTACCTGGATCATTGCCCTTATTGCCTGCGCCATTATTTCCTGGGCGTTTGTGGGAAGAACCTTGAATCCGGTAAAAACGATGACGAAGGATGCTTTGAATATAGCGATATCTGGGGAACTGAGTCGGAGAATTAACAGTTTCAGTGAAAAAGATGAATTCGGCGAATTGTCGGGCGCCTTAAATCGAATGCTCCTTTCACTGGAGATATCTTATACCGCCCAGAAAAAATTTTTGGCGGATGCCTCCCACGAACTAAGAACACCTTTGACTTCCATTCGAACAAATTTGGAGTTTATGAAGCGAGCTGTTAAGGCACGGGAAAATGAAAGGCTGGCCGCTCTTGAAGATACGATTTCCGAAGCCAACCGGATGACCAGACTCGTGAACGAATTATTGATGCTTACCAGGGCTGAAGCCGCGGGTTCATTGATACTGGAAAAACTGGATTTTTGTCAAGTTGTTCATGAAGTTTCACAAAGTTACCAATTGCGACAAGAAATCCTTCACAAAACAATTGTTTTGGAAACACCCGGCCCGATTTGGATAACTGGCGATTCGGGAAGATTCCATGAGGTCATCGTAATCTTATTGGATAATGCAATCAAATATTCACCGGAGGGCGGTCAAATTCATATCAAGGCTTTCCAACAAGGGAAGTTGGCCTGGTTGGAAATAAGTGATGATGGTCCCGGCATACCCGAAAATGAAATCGAGTTAGTTTTTAACCGCTTTTACCGGGCTACCAATGTTAGGTCTCAAGTAACTGGAACCGGTCTGGGATTGGCAATCGTAAAATCAATTCTTAATTATCACGGCGGTAGTATCAGTTTGAGCAATAAGAAGCCGCGGGGTTTGTCGGTGTCTGTAACCATCCCGGTTTTAAACCGATAGATTCGGAGATAAGTTGGGTTGGTTTCCAGATGAAACAATGATAAGAACTCTCAGGGTATTTTAAGGTTTCTCTCAGCTTACGTTAAGGTTAAACTCGTATAATTCGACTATGAAATTCAATTGGCCCAATGATTTTTTAGTCTGTGGTCATCATGAAACATTAGTAAACCCATTTGTTAAATTAAAGAGCTTTTTGAATTGAAAATGAAAGGAGCGTCCATAGAATGAATCCGCGAAATTCAACGTTATTTCAGAAAAAGATCAAGAGTATCGCTGCTTTTGGATTGGGAATGTTGTTTTTACTCGCCGGGACATCGGCATTTGCCGATTCGAATTCATCCCCATCGGGGAAAAATTTAAATTCCTTGATATCGATTGCGCTTTCAAACAATCCGGGAATTATTGCCGCAAAAAAAACTGCTGACTCGGCTGCCATTAAAGTCCGGACCGTATCGGTCCTGCCTGATCCGGAGTTGATGGTGGAATCGATGAACAACCCGCTCGGCTCGGTGATGGATTCATCAACCCAAGGAACAGAGGTGGCCTTGAGTCAAATGGTTCCTTTTCCCGGCAAATTGAATGCCGCCTCCAAACGGCAACAGGCAGACGCTGGGGTCGCCAATGAAAGCTATGAGCTGAAACGGTTGGGTGTAAAAAGAGATGTGTCTTTAATGTATTACGGTATTGCATCCATCGATGTAAGCCTTACCATCGAAAAACGGAAACAGAAACAACTGGAGGCTATGGGGGCGGTTATTGCGGCCCAATATAGCGGTGGAAAAGCCACTTTATCGGAATATATCAGGACCAACAATATGAAAGCCATGGTGCAAACGGAAATTCTGGCGATGGAAGCCGAACGGGCCCGAATGAGAGCTGAGCTTTCTGCTATGCTGGGAGGGACTATTCTTCCAGAGATTACTTTTTCTTATACCCTCTCTCCTCTGACCCAAATCCCTTCGGAAAAAGAAATCCTGAACATGGCTCTGGCCAATTTCCCGGAAATACGGATGAAAGAAGCCATGGAACGCAGCGCCAAGGCAGAGAGAGAGCAGATGAAATTAGAGCTCGTCCCCGACTTCACGATCAAAGGAGCCCTCGACTTTATGGCCGGTGGGGATAAAACTTATACCCTGGGAATTTCGGTTCCGTTACCCCTGTTCCTTTCGTTCAAGCAAATTCCTTTAGCGAAGGCCGCAGGTTTGATGAGTGAAGGGGCAGCCCGGGAACGGGAAGAAACGGAGAACATGGTCACCAGTGAAGTTCAATCCCGATATACGGCACTGAAGAAAGCGAATGAAACACTCATTTTGTATCAATCCACCATTCAAAGAACTTCAGAACAAGGATTTGAAGTGGCGTTAAAGGATTACCAGGTGAACAGGATTGGTTTTAGTGAATTGATCGATTCATTCCAAACCTTTTATGATTCATCTTTGGCTCTGGAAAAAACCAAACAGCTTTTAATGGAACAACGGGTGTATCTCGATTATTTCACGGCGGAAGCTTTGCAATGGGGGGAGAACTTATGAAATTAAAATGGGTTGGGATGGGGTTAGTAGTATTGATGGGTCTGTCGCTTGGAGGAATCACAGTTTATCACCAAATGAAATCAGCCAAACCAGTGGGGGACGATTCCATGAGCCAGATGGATATGGGTAAGGAAGCGGACTCCATGAGTGAAATCGAAATGAGTAGTAATTCGTCAAACGAACCCATGAAAATGGATCAAGAATCTATGGACTCCATGGGTTCCATGAACGCTATGGATATGGGGCAAGGGGACTCTAAACCCGCCGGATATAGTATGGTTCAGCTTGATTCCAGAAAGCAGCAACTGATCGGCGTGAAAACGGAGACTGCAGGCAAACGCACCCTGAAGCGGCTCATTCGGGCCTACGGTGTCATTTCACATGATACGGACCTATACTCTTCCCAGCAGGAGTATATAAGCGCTTATCAATATTATCGAAGTCTGGCGGACGGCGACGAAAGCCGGCGAAGCGCCCTGGTGATACTGGATGCGGCTAGAAAAAAACTAATCATTGCCGGATATAGCGATGCTCAAATCAGAGCGTTGGCGGGGCAGGGGAAACCCGATGATTCACTGATTGAAGGAACAAATTCAGCCCGGACATGGGTTTATGCTCAAATCTATCCCAACGATCTACCCTACATTCAGCGGGGACAACGAGTCCGACTTTCCAGTCCCCAATTACCCGGGAAAAATTTTTATGGAGTTGTCGACTCACTCGATACAGTGGTTGATCCGGGTAATCAAAGCGTCCGGACCCGTATTTTGGCGGAGAATAATGATGGTCGGCTATCCCATCAAGGCTTTGTCAATGCGGAAATCGAGGTGCCAATCGGGACGGTACTGGCATTACCAGAAGAAGCTGTCATTGATAGCGGCGGGCGACAGATTGCCTTTGTCAATACGGGCGGGGGTTACTTTGAGCCTCGGGAGCTTATCGTCGGGCGGCGGGCGGAAGGATTTTATGAAGTTATTTCCGGAGTGAAAGCCGGAGAAAAGGTCGTCAGCGCGGCAAATTTCTTCATTGATTCGGAAAGTCAGTTAAAATCGGCAACCGACAACATGGGCGGCATGAAGATGTAATCCATTGAAAGGAAAGGACACAATAGATGATAGAACGGATCATTGATTGGTGTGCAAGAAACAGGACCTTTGTTTTTATAGGAATTGCCGGGGCCATTTTCTGGGCGATGTGGGCTATGAATCAGATTCCGCTGGATGCCATCCCGGACTTGACGGATACCCAAGTGATCGTCTATGCCCGTTGGGACCGGCCGCCCCAAATTATTGAAGATCAAGTGACCTATCCGATTGTCTCCGCCCTTTTGGGCGCCCCCAAGGTCAAAGACATCCGGGCTTTTTCGGATTATGGGTATTCTTACGTTTATATTATCTTTGACGATGGGACGGATGTTTATTGGGCCCGTTCCCGAGTGCTGGAATATCTCTCGAAAGTGAATTCGCAACTTCCCTCGGATGTGAAAGTGGAGTTGGGGCCGGACGCCACCGGACTGGGCTGGGTCTATCAATACGCCCTGGTTGATAAAAGCGGCAAAAATTCCCTGGCCGATTTGCGCAAATTTCAGGATTGGCACTTAAAATATGCTCTCCAATCGGTCAAAGGGGTGGCGGAGGTCGCCTCCATCGGCGGGTTTGTCAACCAATACCAGATTACTTTGAATCCCAATGCGCTTGCCGTCTATCAACTCTCCATCAGCGAGGTGGTGAAAGCGCTTCGGGAGGCCAACCAGGAGGTAGGCGCCAGATTGCTCGACATATCCGGGCGGGAATATATGGTGACGGTACGCGGTTATATCAAGGGAAAAGATGATATCGGCGAGGTGGTTCTCAAGTCGATGAACGGTTTCCCGGTTAAGGTGAAGGATGTGGCCAGCGTCAGCTTCGGGCCGGATATGCGCCGGGGTTTAGCCGATTTTAACGGCCAAGGGGAAGCAGTTGGCGGCATTATTATCATGCGTTATGGTGAAAATGCCATGAATGTCATCACCGGGGTGAAAGAAAAACTGAAAGATGTCAAACTTCCCGAGGGGGTGGAAATCGTTCCGGTTTATGACCGCTCCGATTTAATCAAGCGGTCGATTGACACCTTAAGCAAAAAACTGGTTGAAGAAATGGTTGTCGTGGCACTGGTGATTTTGATTTTCTTAATGCATATTCCCTCGGCTATGGTCCCGATTATCACTCTTCCTATCGCTGTTTTGTTATCGTTCATTCCCATGAAGTATCTGGGACTGACTTCCAATATTATGTCCCTCGGCGGAATTGCCATCGCCATCGGAGCGATGGTGGACGCTTCGATTGTGATGATTGAAAACGGGCATAAACATTTAAATCTATGGCAGTTGCGGGGCGGGAAAGAAGATTACCGGGAAGTCCTCATTGAATCCATTAAAGAAGTGGGACGGCCTTCCTTTTTTTCACTGATCGTGATCGGGGTTTCCTTTTTACCCATTTTCACCCTGGAGGGTGTTGAAGGGCGGCTCTTCCGGCCGCTGGCCTTCACCAAAAACTTCGCCATGTTCTTCGGAGCGGTGCTGGCGATTACGCTGGTTCCGGCGATTCAGGTCTTGCTGATCCGGGTCAAGAAATTTCAAATCCAACCTCACTGGCTGGGGAATGCGGTTAATAAAATTCTGGTGGGCCAGATTCATTCCGAAGAAAAGCATCCCATTTCCAAAACACTATTTAAGGTTTACGGCCCGGTAATTGATTTTGTTTTAAAATACCCCAAGCGAATCATTACTATTGCCGCAATGGCCTTTTTTTTAAGCATGCCGATGTTTTTCTTTATCGGCAGCGAATTTATGCCGCCGTTGAACGAGGGCTCGATCCTCTATATGCCGACAACGTTGCCGGGGATATCGGTTACCGAGGCCGGCAAACTTTTGCAGGTACAGGATAAGATCATTAAGTCCTTCCCGGAGGTGGAGACGGTTTTCGGGAAAGCGGGACGGGCCGAAACCTCCACCGATTCGGCGCCGTTTTCGATGATGGAAACGACCATCGTTTTGAAACCCGAGGAAGAGTGGCCGGTCCAAAAAAGATGGTATAGTTTTCTCCCCGGATTGATGCGGGGGCCGTTCCGGATTTTTTGGCCCGATCAGGTTAGCAAGGACGAACTGGTTTCCCGGATCGATAAAGCCCTGTCCATACCGGGTCAAGTCAACATGTGGTCGCAGCCGATCAAAGGCCGGATGGATATGCTCACCACCGGGGTGCGGACGCCGGTGGGAATTAAAATCTATGGTGACGACATCGCCGAAATCGAAAAGATCGGCAAGCAGATCGAAGAGCATGTACCGATGGTCAAAGGTACCCGCAGCGTTTACGCGGAAAGGACCGCCGGCGGTTACTTTGTCGATATTAATTTGAAACGCGATGAAATAGCCCGGTACGGTTTGTCCGTATCGGAAGTTCAGATGAATCTGATGTACGCGGTAGGCGGTGAAAATATCACCCAAACCATTGAAGGCCGGGAACGGTTTCCGGTTAATGTACGTTACCCACGCGAGTTACGGGATACGGTGGAAAAGATCCAACATGTTTATATTACGGCCATGGACGGGGTACAGGTACCTTTGGCACAATTGGCGGATATCAGTTTAACCAGCGGTCCGGGCATGATCCGGGACGAAAATGGTCGCCTGGCGGGCTATGTGTTCGTGGATAGCGGAGATCGTGATATCGGCAGTTATGTCAAAGATCTCAAAGAAACCATCCGCAAAAATGTGAAACTGCCCGTGGGATACACCATCGTATACAGCGGCCAATACGAATCGATGGAACGGGTTAAACAGCGGATGATGTTGATTTTACCCCTGACGATGCTGGTTATCTTCCTATTAATCTATTTCAATACCCGGTCCTATGTAAAGACAGCCATTATTTTACTGGCCGTGCCGTTTTCACTGATCGGCGTGGTCTGGACGCTCTTTTTACTGAATTACAATTTGTCCATCGGGGTCTGGTGCGGTATTATCGCCCTTTTGGGGGTGGATGCCGAAACTGGAGTATTTATGCTGTTATATTTGGACTTAGCCTTTGATTCTTTAGTGAAAGGGGGGAAGATGAACACCCTGGCCGATTTGAAAGAAGCTATCCATGAAGGAGCGGTCAAACGGATCCGGCCGAAGATGATGACAGTGGCGGTGATGTTTATGGGCCTGTTGCCCATCATGTGGGCCGGGGCTTCAGAAGCCGGCGCTGATGTAATGAAACGGATCGCGGCGCCGATGGTTGGGGGTATTTTGGTATCGTTCCTGATGGAGTTGGCGGTTTATCCGGCGATATATCTCTTATGGCGGAAAAGGACATTACAAAAGATGAAAGGGGATTTTCAATGAAAAAAACATGGTTGTTATTCACCATTGGCAGTATGGCGGTTTTAGGTTTCAGCTTGCTAATCTTTGCCGAGTCCATGACCGGAGGGTTCAAAGATTATTTGATTCCCGGGAAAATGAACACCCTGTTCTTTGAGAAAAAAGTGACGGTTTTTCTGACAACCAAGATGGATTTACCTGCTAAATTAGATGATAACGCCGGCTGGATGGTAGGCTTGGATACCGATATGAATAAGGAGACCGGCGGGAAATGGCCCAAGATCGGTGCTGATTATATTGTATCCGTTATCAATCGAAACGGGAAATGGCAAGCCTCTGTCAAAAATGTCAAAACCGGGGTCAGTCATGCCATAAACGGTGAAGTAATGGTGGAAAAGAATAAAGTCGATTTTAGTATTCCTTTGAATGAACTGGAGAATAAAACCGATTTTACATGGCAAATTGCCGTCGTGAGCGGAGAGGCTCAAAAGGCTTTGCCGGATGTGATGACCGCGTCCAAAAAGAATCAAAAAGGCGATGCCAGTTATGACGATACCATGAAGAGTATGAAAATGTAACGATGATATAGATACAGTAATTTATAACGATTTAAAATATTTGGGATGAATGGATGCAAAAAGAACAGCCCTTCGCAAACTAACTGCGGAGGGCCGTTAATATGCATTTTTTATTGACTGATTGAAAAGAGGAGGTGTTGATTAGAGGAAACCCTACCATTATTCAAAATAAACTGGGTGATTCTTTTTATCTCAACAAATTAGAGAATGATCCTTAGCATTTATTTTTTGTCCTTCAATATCCTCTTTGCTGCTTCTGAAAATTCCATTTCTAATTGAACCAATACCCAAGCCTTAATTCTTTCATCACCATTCTTCCAAATCTCGATGATCCTTGAAAAATGGGTAGCCATTTCAATGTCTGGAACAGCAACATGAAAACAAATATCATTCGTTATTTGTCCGTCATCATGAACCTGATCGCCAAATAAAATCCAGTCCGAAGTTACTTTAAAATACTTGGCCAGCTTCATCAAAGCCGGCGCTGACGGATGGGTTTTATCATTCTCCATCGAATGTAAATTGCCTTCCGAAATACCCAATAACATCGCGATATCTTTGCGTTTTAGATTTTGGGCTTCCCGTAAGGCTTGTATTCTCTTCCCGATGGAATTAAAGTCCTCTTCCAAAATAAGAATTTCTCCTTGAAATTATTTTGATTTTAGAATATAATAAACTTGTAAATACAAACAATTCACTTAATTAAAATAAAAACACACAACAAAACCACCGGCTCAGAATCATCCATTTTGCGCCCTGGTTTGCTATTGCCCAAAAATTTCAATTATTACCATTATACTATATTCAAAATAAAGTTAAAAGGGCAAGTGGAAAAGGCAGGCTCTTCACTTTTAACTTTATGTAAAGGGTGCCATGAGAAAAATCAATCCAAAAACAATTGCATCCCTGGAACGGAAAATCGCCGAGGGACGAAGACAGCTCCAAGAAGCATATGACGTCTGCGGCTGTACTAACTCCATTGTCCTCGCCCGCAGTATTAAGCTGGATAAATTGATTGTCCGTCATCAAAGATTAACCTGGATGAATAGCCACAATTGACCGGGGTTTACAAGATTGACAACCTGCATTCACCGGATTGGCAAATCATGATTTACGAAGCAAGCTCTTTCGTCTCCAAAGCCTTACGTTCCTGGGTAGGGCATTGATGTAGTAGCGATGGGGCTTTTATTTTTTGACCTTTTCATAGGTTTGGTTACCTCTGGGTAACAATTCCAATTATTTTATTTTTGGCTCAACCCCTTTAATTCCGTAAATCCGATAAATCCTGGTCCGTTTTTTGTAATAATTAGAAATATTTTCGAAATAACTTTTCAAGATTTGGAAACTGCCAGGAAATATGTGGTCTTTATAATAAATTAAGAAAGGAGGGACATTCCACCAAAGTCTATCAAAGGTTGCAAATATTTTAAAATCGCAATGATGTCATGAATAAAATTGAGAATAAGAAAGGTGGACTAAAAATGATTAAAAATAAAAAATTAATGATTATATTGGCAGTTTTTGTACTGGGCGCAACTTTACTGACCGGTTCTGTCATGGGCCAAACTGAAGCTGGACAAGGGGATACCGCTATCGCCAGCGGTGCATTAAAAGCGGTTGATGGTAATGCCAATACCATTACGGTAGCTACTGAGAATGGCGAATTGGTACTGAGTCTTGCTGGTGAGAGCAAGATTCAAATCGATGGAACTCCCTCGGATCTTACTGGATTGGTTGCTAAAATTAGTTCCAACGTAGATGTAGAGTATCTAGTCAATACAAAAACCGTGACGGTTATTAACACCAAGTAATAGGGCAAAAGATTTTTTGAAATGGGATAGATTAAAGACCAATGAGCTAAGAGGCAACTGTTTCTTAGCTCATTTTCACTATTTTGTATCGGGTAAAAATACTCCCGGATTTACTGGTGAGAGTTTTCCACCTTTGATATGGTTGTTGGGCGAATGCCTTCATTGCTTTTTTCCTTAAATTTATCTATAATTATCATCATTAGCAGTTCATTGACTTGACGTTGAAGATAGCGTGAGCAAGAAAAGAGATCGTTAACGTTAGATAACGTTAAGGAGAAAAAATATGCCGGATTTAGGCAAAGTTTTGGTAATTGATGACGACCAAAACATATTGGAATTGGTCAAGTTATACGGCGAAAGAGAAGGCTTCCAAGTAATCGGGGTCATTGATGGCGATCTGACTCTCCCCGTATTTGAACGGGAAAATCCTGATGTCGTCATCCTGGATATTATGCTTCCGGGTAAGGACGGGCTCACTCTGTGCCGCGATTTAAGGGCAGTACGAATGGTTCCTATCATCATGCTTACGGCCAAGGGGGAAGAAGCGGACCGAGTTTTAGGACTGGAAATGGGAGCCGATGACTATGTTTCCAAGCCTTTCAGCCCCAGAGAATTGATGGCTAGAATCAAAGCGGTTCTGCGCCGTACTCAAACAGTGGAAACCGAAAAGGGTATCAACTGGCAATTGAATTACCCGGGACTGGATATCCAGGCTGATACCCGGAGAGTTTTAGTAAATGGCGAAGATATCAAAGTTACCCCTAGGGAATTTGATTTGCTTTACCACCTGGCTCAGAATCCGCGACGGATTTTAACCCGGGAGGCATTGCTGAAAATTGTCTGGGGATACGATTATTTTGGAGATCAACGTACAGTAGACGTCCATATTCGCCGGTTGAGGGAAAAGTTGGAACCCTTGTCTTATGAGTACTTAACAACGATTTGGGGTGTGGGATATCAATTTACACCTCCTATTAAGGAGGGAAAGACTACGCAGCAATGAATACTCAAACACGTCAGAATAAGAAAAGGCACTATAGGAAGGCCAGTACTCAAAGATTTCGGCTTGTTATCAAAAGGTTGTTGCCAAAGTCATTCCATAAGAATATTTATACCCAAATATTATTTTCCAATATGACTGTCTTTGCTTTTAGTTTCATTTTCTTATTGGTGTTATCCAATTTTGTTATGAAACAGGTAATCTATAGTCAGTTTCAACAAGAGGTGTTACGCAAGGCCAACTTGGTTAATTTCGCCATGCTTCAGTTAAAGGTGAAGGAAGCGCGTGTGTCGCTTGCGGCCCCTGTGGGGACGATCGATAATTTCGAACAGGCTAGGAAAAACAGCGAATCCGTACAAAAAGATTGGGAAAAAGCCCGCAGTCTGTTTAAGGCCGGTGTTATTAGTAAAGTAGACTATGAAAATGCCAAAGCGGCTTATCAAAGATTTGAAGCTTATCAAAGAAGTAATCAAAACCGGGGCAAGCAGAGCCTGTTAAAATTTTTGGCCGATCTTTTTAACGCCAGGAAGGTTACGGTTTTTAACAAGACAGGAAATATTGTGGATGCCTATGGAGAGCACAATGCAACCTCAGTGGGCGCGGTGGAGAGAACCTTCATCGAACTGCTGGGCAAAGGGGAAATCGCAATGACTCGATCCGTGGACCGACAGAGCGGAAGGTCCACTTTTGTTGCTATGATTCCCCTGTGGAATGAAGATAATACCATAGAAGACGGTGTCATGCTTGAAATGAATCCTCCGAAGCTTGACTTTGCCCTAAACAAAATGTATTTATACATGGTGATTGGAGGAATCATTTTACTGATCGTGGTTATCTTTAACTCCATTTACTTGTCCATGTATATTTCCAGGCCAATTTCCCGTTTGGCCGCCGACGTATCGGAAATTAGCAGAGGGCTCAATTCGATAAAGGTTGAAGAGCAATCCTTGGATGAAATCAATATCCTTGCCGGTCAGTTTAATATATTAGCGGCAGAATTGCAAAAGATAAAGACGGAAAACTGTAGAATGGAAGAAGAACAGGCCCGGTTATTTATGGAGGTATCTCATGAGTTACGAACCCCACTAACATCAGTTCAGGGCTTTGTTGAGGCAATCCGCGATGGAATGGTGCAAGACCAAGCTTTACTGGAAAGATATTTAGATACGATTTACGCTCAAACGGTTCATATCGCGAGGCTGGTCGATGACATGCTGGTATTAGGCAGGCTGGAAAGCGGTAATATGACCATAGAAAAGCAACCGCTTGATATGATTATCCTAACTCAAAACGTGATGACATCGTTCGAGGCTGAAGCTATTAGCAGGAATACTTTGCTTCTATTGGATAAGAAAACGGAAAAGGCAATCGTTATCGGCGATGTTGACCGGATGGAACAAATTATCCGAAACCTTCTTAAGAATGCGATTAAAGCTACAGAGAACGGGAGCATCAGAGTGGGTGTAGATAGTCAATGTCAAGACAAAGTGGTTCTAACCATTCAAGATAATGGAACTGGTATTGCCGAGGAGGACTTGCCGCGAATTTGGGATCGGTTTTACCGAGGGAAGAATCAAAGCCGTAACCGCCTGCAAGAAAAAGGAAGCAGTGGTCTTGGGTTGGTGATTGTAAAAAAACTGGTTCAGTTACAAGGCGGCGCCATTACTGTTGAAAGTCAGTTGGGTAAGGGTACTGCTTTTACCATAAGTTTTCCATCCTTTAATCCTCCTAGCTAATTTTGATTTCAAGGTGCGCTCCCCGCTAACATCGTCATCAACTTTTTGCTTTACCCTCTTGTAATATTCGGCAATATTTCCGAAATAAATTTTCAAAGTTTAGTCATGGTCTGGCAATATGTCTCCTTTATAATGAATAATGATAAGGAGGGATCATTGCAATCAAGCGTGTATGAGTTTGGAATAATTGATCATACCTAATGAAGTAAATGGTTGTTTAATACAATGACTGAGATGGAATAAAAAAATTCGATTTTGTAGAAAGGTGGCGGAATGGTTATGAAATTGTTTACCAAGTTGACCATGGCATTGATGGCCTTATTATTGGTTTTTTTGGTGGGTTGCTCCAACAATGAGAAAGCAATGGTTGAGGCAGTTACAAAGGGTGATACCGCTAAAGTACAAGGATTTCTGGATCAAGGATTGAGTTCCAATTTAAAAGCCGATGATGGAAAATCCGTTTTAATGTTGGCGGCATATCTTGGCCATACCGATATTGCCAAGTTGTTGATTGACAGGGGAGCGGATGTCAATGCCAAAGATAATGATGGAAAGACCCCTTTAATGTATGCCGCTGAAAAGGGCAATATTGAAATGGCCAAGCTACTCTTGGAAAAAGGGGCTGATATCAATGCCGTCGATAACAATGGCAAGACTGCCCTACAGATCGCCCAGGAAAAGAATCAAACCGCAATGGTTGAATTTCTAAGCAATTGGGGTAAACCGGTCTCGATTCCGGCACCGGTGGAAACAGTGACCCAAACTGAGACTCCAAATGGAACGCCAGAAAAAACTTCAACTCCGGAACCATCTTCTACGCAGGTAGCGGGAATTAATAAGCAGCTAGCATCGGTCTATTTTGATTTTGACAAGACGGTCCTTCGGGCTGACCAAACCGGGACGTTGACGGAGAACATTGCAATTTTAAAAGATAACCCGAAGATGGAGGTTATTCTCAGCGGTCATGCCGATGAGCGTGGCACTGGGGAATATAACAGGGTATTATCTAAGCAGCGTGCCGAGGCCATTCAAAAATATTTGATGGATCAGGGAATTGCTTCCGAAAGGCTTGTTGTTTATGGATTTGGTAAGGATTATCCACTTAAAAAAGGTCATGATGAGGATTCCAGGAGTTATAACCGACGGGTGGATATTTTGGTATGGGATACGGTACTGTCGAAAGAACAAGTTATCCATGAAACCATAAAATAAGAAGACAATAGTCGATTGTAAAGAGTAAGGGTTCGATTTTTAAGGTGTTAATAAACAACGACCTTCCGAAAGATTTTGGAAGGTCGTTGTTTATTTTAGCGGGGAGGATCGGAAATTTATAGTTTACATAAAGCGTTAACTGAAAAATTATTTTTATCTATTCAATATTCGCTAAACCTACACGCAATGTCCATATTGGCATACTACAATGAAAGATGCTGAAAATGTGCAAACAATGTAATGAAAATCGTTATTACATTTTATGCAATAAGCAATAAAATTCATTAAATATGTCAAAGCAGCCATACTTATTCGTATTTCATTAGTTTTTACATTCCGATGTTTGAATATTAAATTTCCGGACTCGCTGAGGACAACCAAGGAACCCTCCTGCAGTGCCGGATGAGGTTATATATCAAAAGGGGGAATGTGGAGAACAGTTGCAAAGGCAGGTCGGGAAGTATACCAGCTATTGAGGACTAAAACGAAATAAGGAGGAAAGTTCTTATGAAAAAATTATTGGTTATTGCTTTAAGTGTAGTGATGGTTTTCGTTTTCGCAGCCGTTTCCATGGCAGCGGAAGTTACTTTGAACGGTGTTGTCAAAGCCGGATATGACTGGGCCGGTGATGGCGGGGATAATGTAAGCTATACCGAACTTACTGCGAATGTAAAACTCAATGATAGCGTATCAGCAAAAGTCGTATACAACTGGGATCCGATCCGCAGTGGAGATGTATCAGGTACAGCGGGTATTGACGAAGGCGACTTCACAATCACTCAAAGCTACGGTACTTTTCAATTTGGGTACTTTGGATTTAACGTCAAAGATGATGTCGATATCATCAACGGTATTTTCGGCGGCAATGATGTCAAAAATTCCGCTCAAGTGAAGGCCACTTTCAAATTAACCGATCATGTATCCGCGATGGGCTTTTTCAGCCCGGTTCAGGATGGAATTGGTTTCTATGCGGCAAATCTCGCCTATGCGGCGGATCGTTTTGGCGTCGATACATATTATACCGCAGCGGAAAATAAAGACTTTAAGGGTACCGGAGACTATGATGCAACAGAAGGTGTTTACAGTAACAAAAATTTCATTTATAAAAGCGCTTATGCTGCCAATGCATATGTAAAGCCGACTGATTCCACCAAAGTATTTGTACATTATGGCAAGGCAACGATTATTGACGAATTTGCCTCAGATGTAGATCCGGAATCATTAATCGTCGGAGCAACCTTTGAATCTGAAGATATCCCTGTATTCGCCCGTTTTGAATATGACACCAAGAAAGGATTAACGGATGAGGCTGCAAGAAATCCTTGGGGCTTCCGTCTTGGTTATAAATTCACTAATGGCGTAATCGCTCAATATGATCGCCAAGTGGGAACCAGTGAAACTTATTATACCTACAACGGTGGCACCGCTACATATGGTGATACCAGTAAATTGCGCTTAATCGTTAATTTCTAAGCTTGAAGTGGGTTTTCCCATTATAATATGAAATCGCGGTGTTTTCGATAGTCTCCAGAATCCTTTACGGCTGGAGGCTATCGTTTTTTATCGGCCAAGGGGGAGATGGCGTGAACTACGGCCTTCCGAGCGGTTTGGGAAGGGGCGTTGATTATTTTTAGCGTGTTTACATAAAATATTAACTGAGTGAATATTTTATGCAACAAAATATACATTGAACCGACAAGGGATTAACACCCAATCTACACTCATTGTACATATTAGTCTACTACAATGGAAAACAAAAATACTAAAAATACCGGTAAACTTTATCTTGAAACAATCCTATATTTTAGGCGGTAAATGTAAAAGAAATGAAAAAGGATCGATCTTGTCATCAAAAAATGAATTTTAATCAAATAAGCATTATATTTTGATATTTATGAGGAGTTGACCAAAATGAGAGCCACTGGAATGATTCGGCGGGTTGATGAAATCGGCCGCTTGGTTCTTCCGAGTGATATTCGTAAAATATTAAGAATTCGAAACGGGGATCCGATAGAGATTTTTGTAAATGGGGAAGAAGAGGTTATTCTTAAGAAATATTCACCTTTTGTTGATTTGATCGAAATTGCGGAAATCTATGTGGAAGCTCTTTATGAGTCGATAGGCTTTATATCGCTTGTTACTAACCGGGACATGGTCATTGCAGTAGCGGGGGCCTCTAAAGATGATTATTTTGGTAAACTTATTTCAAAACCCGTGCAAAAGGCGATAGAAGAGCGTCAAGTTACGGTAATGCCGGGACCGGGGGAGCTAAGAGAGTGTTATCCCATCTGTGAAAAGGAAGGGGAAGAAAAGTTTGCCGCCCAAGTCATAGCGCCGGTTATAGCCAGAGATGAGCTGATCGGAGCAGTTATTTTAGGCTGCAAAGAGGCGGGAGTTGTCATGGGAAATATGGAAGCCAAGATTGCGGCTACCACGGCCGGATTTTTAGCCAAACAAATGGAATGCTGATATACTCTTTAATGTATTAGAGGGCGGCCTTAAAAGTAAATTCGTGCCGGCGGACATGCCTGAAGAAATACATTAAATGAGCTATATATTATATTTATTGATTTACCGGATTTTTTTAAAACCCTATGAATTATCCGTTTTTTGCAGCTCAATTTTACCAGGTCTTAATCCTGTAAATCTTGTCTTCGTTAACTTTTTTAGGCCAATTTTTTCTTTAAAATTTAATTCAATATATATAGGTATAAGAACCGTCCGGGATGAGACGGTTCTTTTTTTATACTTCACCCCCGGCTCCTCTCCGGGCGAAGGTGATTCAGGGGGTTGATTCACGGAGAGGGGTGAACGGGCGAAAACTTAGTACCCTCTCCTTGAAGCAGCTTCTTTGATCGTCGTCGATAGGAGAGGGTCGGCTTCCGAAGGAAGACGGGGTGAGGTTGGATAGGGCCAAAAGTGATATAGGCGCAATCCAACAGGGGATTTTATGATACTGTTTTGACCTTAAAATAACCTGATGAGGAAGCTTAAAAAAGGATGAGAAAGGCAAAAACCCCATGCAATCTGGTATTTGACGCAAAATTTACCTAAAGGAATTCGGAGCAAAAAAATGAATTTGGGGAGTGTCAAAGACATGATGAACGGTTTGTTCAAAAAATGTTGGAGACGAAATGGAGTTTTACCGGTTTTGCGGATCGCAGCTAACATTTACCAAAAGGTTTTCGGGAACTTGTGATTAATTTTTAGTCTGCGATAAAAAATGCAGCTCAAGATGATATTATCGGATGGTCCGGAAAATGTGTATCCGGGATAGTTATTGCTTCATACTTCAATAATTTTACTTTTCAGTAATACGTTTCCTTTTGACGTCATCCGGGATTGTTTTTGAGGACAACACGGATACCTCGCAAACAGCCTCCGGTTGCGATATATCGAAGGGAGGAATGGCTTACTAGCGAGAAGCATTACGGATTTTGGGAATCGAAAACGGAATCGATTTAAAAATATCAAATCAAGATGCAATTATTAAGGAGGAAAGTTCGATATGAAAAAGTTATTCGTTATCGCTTTAAGCGCAGGAATGATTCTTTCCATGGCTGCGGTTTCCATGGCCGCCAATGTTACGGTAGGCGGAGAATTCAATTATGGTTGGGAATTAACCCAAGAAGCAGGTACCGATACGGATGCCTTTGCCGATACTAAAATCGGCGTCACAGCCGCCATCACCGACAACATCACCGGTTTTGCTACCTTGAAATCAGGCGATTTGCTTGGAAGCGGCACTCCGAACACCTTTGTTGATGAATCATGGGTGAAATTCAATCAAGGTTTCGGCAGCGTTCAGGTTGGTTACTTTGGATACACCGTAGACGGTGATGTGGATATCATCAATTCTTTGGGTGATCTGAAAAACAAAGCTTCCGTTGCTGTGTCCGGCAAAGTTGCCGAACCGGTTACCGTAAGCGGTTATCTGGCAAGAATGGACGATGGCGTTACCAATGACAGTGATATGATTAATGCCTATGCAGTGAGCGTTGCTTACGATGTAGCCGCATTCGGCGCTAAATTCAATTATATCAACAGCGATGTCGACGGAGCAAAAGCAACCCAATCCATCAACGCTTATTACAATTTAGCTCCCGCCAAAGTCTATGTCGATTATGAAATGAAACCCGAAGTAAACGGCGATAGCCAAGATAACGCAGTTCTCGGCGCTCTCTATGACGGCAACAAAATTTATGGCCGCGCAGAATATCAGGTTGTGAAACCCGATGGCCAAGATGACGCCAATGTTGGTTTCAGACTGGGTTACAAAATCGCCAAAGGCGCTAACATCGAGTATAACAACTGCAGCACCATGGGCGCCGATGCCGTATCTTCAGTCAAGTTAAACTACGTTTTCTAAAATCAAATCAAAAAAGAATCCAGCTTTCCAAAGAGCAGAGGCTTATAGCCTCTGCTCTTTGTTTTTGTTTTGAATGATGTTAATAATTTTTTAAAAAAATGGTAATCAAAAGGAAGGTTTTTCCGGTTTTGTGTATAAGATCTATCAGGAATATTTTATGTGAACCAAAGTGAAACAATGGCGGGACATTTCATAAAATTTTCCTTGACAAGTTATGTAAAAACTCATACTATAAATTTATTGGTAAAAGTATCTCTTTATGGGCTTCCAGTATCTGGATAGTGAGTCTTCCGAATGAGTTATGAGGACAACAAGGATACCTCGTAATGTCATCCGGTTGCGATATATCGGGGGGAGGTGGTAGAGAGCAACGTTAGCAATATGCAAGATCCAATTCAGTATTTAGACAAATAAGGAGGAAAGTTTTTTATGAAAAAATTATTAGTTGTTGCTTTAAGCGCAATCATGGTTCTTTCCATGGCTGCCGTTTCCATGGCCGCTGTAGCTGTTGGCGGTGAATTCAATTTCGGTTACAAAACCGAAGCTGCTGATACGTTGGATTCAGCTATTTCCAGTAAACCTGATAAAGGCACCGACTTCATCGAGTCCAAAGTTACCGTTGCCGGAGACCTCAATGACAACTTGGAAGTATTTGCGGCGATTAAAACCAATGGCGGTTCCGAGAATGGTGGTTCCAGATTTTTCAACGATGAATTATGGGCTAAATTGAAATATGACGCCTTCAATCTCCAAGTCGGTTATTTCGGCTTTGGTTTCGGCGGCCCGAAAGATATCCTCGATGCAGCTTATGGCGATTTTAAAGCAGAAGCCGGTTTGTTAGCTTCCTATAAGTTCACCGATACGTTCACTGGTAAATTGTATTATGGTTATGACAATGATTTTGTATTTGCAAAGGAAAATGCTGGAGTACTTACTACGAACGCACTTGATGGAGAAACTGGCGATGGCGCAGTGGCTGTGGGATTTGACTATACAGCAGATGCTCTCAGCGTAGGATTGATTTATGCTCAACCTAAGGTCAAATTTGATGGAGATGTCTTCACATCAAAATACGAAACCAAAAGTATTATCGCTGCAAACGTCAGCTATGCTTTCGGCGTATTTAAACCGTATATCAGCTATTCTACCAATGCTATAACCAATGATGCCGGTAAAGACGTTGACAATACCGTCACCATTGTCGGATTCACTCTCGAATCCGCTGACATGCCTTTCTATGCCCGTGCTGAGTATGATTTAGACAGCAAAGACGATGTTGCTGGCTGGAAGAAAGACCTGGATATTTATGGTATCCGTCTTGGTTACAAATTAAACGCTAATGCAGCCATTGAAGGTCAATTCAAGACCGTTGCGAACACTACTACTTTAAATGATACCAACAACGATACTTACATCAAACTCAAAGTAACCTTCTAATCTTAAAGAAATAAGAGGAAAAGCGGGAGATGAAAATCTCCCGCTTTTTTTTACCTCACCCCCGGCCCCTCTCCGGGAGAAGTAGTTCAGAGGGTTGATTCACGGAGAGGGGTGAACGGTGTTCAGTGATCAGTGCTCGACCGAAAACTTAGTACCCTCTTCTCGAACCGGCTTCTTCTAATCGTCATCATTAGGAGAGTGCGCCTTCCAATGAAGGCGAGGGTGAGGTTTTATGAATTACTGCTTTTTAATTTGATACATGTCTCTCGAAGATATAACAATGTAGGGTAAAGTTCGTTTTGAATATTGTCATTTGTAATCCGGATTACAGTAAGTCCCCTGGACTGAATGATTCTATCGCGCTCGGCATCGTAAACTTTCCGCGCATGATGAATCCCGCCATCGACCTCTATGATCAAACCCAATTCATGACAATAAAAATCGACAATAAATCCGGCTATCACCTGTTGTCTCCGAAATTTATATCCTGCCATTTTCCGGCTACGCAAATAAAACCAGAGAATTCTCTCTGCAGAAGTCGGGTTTCGGCGAAACTCTTTGGCCCGTTCTTTTTTAGCAGGGTTGACTTTTTGGCCGATAACTATTTTTCGAATGTTCATGATAAGCCTTTTGGTTGTTTTTTTAGAATATCCCAGATTATTTTACAATTACCTTTTTTGGAGTTTTATTACACCATTTTTGCTGGATACCCTCTCCTTGAACCGGCGTCTTTGATCGTCATCGATAGGAGAGGGTGCGGGGCTGTCCCAAAAGTACCATTGGATGGTAGAATATGTTAAAATAAAGATATGAAAAGAGAAAACCATCAACAAATAACTTTTAAGAACTATCAACCTAACCAACTGATGCTACCGACAGATATAGAGCTACACATACCGACCCAACATCTCGTACGGGTAGTAAACGA
>JAEXDA010000046.1 GCA_023401925.1 Bacillota bacterium | reverse complement strand
TAGCCAACCACCAGTAGCGAGTCTTGGAGCCAATAGGGTAACCTAAAGGTTTAAGCGTAGATAGCAAGGTAGCGGGCCGAAAACCGGAAGGTTGAAGGGATTGAGCCACGAAATACACAAAGTAGGGAAGGCCGATGCTGTTTTGAATGCAGAAGGCAATATTGTGATAATCAGAAAAAAAGGCGAGAATATCACAACTTCCCCGGGGTTTGAGACCTTGGCAGGTTACACATAGTTATGACACGGCAACTCGGGAGACCCTATTCATTCTTCGAAAAGAGTATGGCCGACAAGCCTTACAAAGCAAGAGAGCCAAACAGTGGATAGGGAGTCGGATTGCCGAATAGTACCGATGAATACGGGTAAATAAATCCATCTGGGTCAAAAATGGAGCTTAACCAAAAATTTAGGCTCTGATTTTTAAAGTGAAACTTTGAAAAATAGGCTGTTTTGAAGTGAAAATTCTTTGATAGAGATCTAGGTTTTGGCAAAATGGCATGGAAAAACAAGCCTTGAAATTTGGTGGAGATTGGGCTTTAAGATTTACTTGGCTTCAAGCGGCTTTGCGGTAATTATGATATAACCCGCCCAAAACCGGCTTGGAAATCAAAGTTGTTTCGGCAATGGATGTTTTCGTCGGCCTTTTCGAAGGAAAAGGAGTCTGCCGTCCAATGCCTTGATGAGTCCGGTGGGGGTTGTAGTAATGATTAATGTATTCTTTGAGCAAACATTCAAGATGCTTTTGATTCATAGGGATAATATGATCAAGCAACTCCCGGCGCAAAATGCCAACAGTCCTTTCACAGATCCCGTTCTGCCAGGGTGAATGAAATCCTGTTCTCATGGATTTGATTTTGGTGTTTGTCAGAAATGCCTGTAATTCCTTACTTACAAAAATACGATCATTATCATGGATTAAGTATTTTGGTTGTATCTCAAAAGGAGTCGCTTCTCTAATCTGCTGTACAACCCAGGCCGAAGTGGGATGGGTAGTAACTGCAACATGCTCGATTACTCTGCGGTTATGGCTGATGATGACCAAAACATAGATAACTTTAAAGAAAACAGTAGGAACAGTACAAAAATCCATTGCCCAAATGCCTTGTCGATGGTTAGAAAGAAAGGTCTTCCAAGACTGTACTGACTTTTCACTGGGAGGTTTTTGGATGGAAAGATACTTGGCAATGGTATTCGGAGCAGGCACATCAGTGATACCAAGATGAGTCAGTTGATCGTGAATCCGTTCGGGTGACCAGAGCGGATTTTCTTTATGAATGCGTTTTATTAACGAAATGGTAGCCGAAGATATGGCCGGTCTGCCGTGGGATTTTGATTTTTTGGCCCAATAAAAGCGGAAGGCGGTATGATGCCAGCCAATGACGGTATCCGGTTTGACGACTAAAAGAGATGACTTCCAATCTGGCCAGAGTTTAGAGATAAAAATCCATAGCTGGCGGAATGCCGGAGTTGGACGGGGCTTGGGTATTTTATGGTTAAGCGTTTGCTGCTGGAAAAGTGCTAATTGACTGCGGAGGGCGAGAATTTCCATTTCAAGAGCGGCGCGGGATTTAAGCGAGTCTTTAAGCATATGAGTTGAAACGAAATACCATTCATGCAAAAAAGTGATAATCGGTTTAAAAGGAATCATCGTGAGGATAGGATATCATGAATCAAGCCGATAAAATAGGCCCAATATTTTAAACCCCGATATGGTCGGCAGGAGGCAGACCAGGCGGCTTAACGTCAGGACGGCGTTCAGCCGTCGGCATCGTGGAATGAATCAAGAAGGCCGGCTCTACGATGGAGCCGGCCAGTCCCCAGGGCTCCCTCGCCAAGGAAGGCGGCGGGATAAGAGGAGGACCGGGACCTAGGTCCCGGCGGCTTTTTGGATACTTTTGGGCCGCTCCAAAAGTATCACAGCCGGTGGAATCCGTGGAGAGGAAAAATCGGCTTTCATTTATTACGGTTAACTCCGATAGGCTGAAGGATTATCAAGTCACCGTAAACGGGGCCAGCATCCTGCAACAGTAGTATACTTATGATGACAACAACAACATCACGGCCATTACCGAAGGAAGCGCCATCAAGACCTTCGAATATGACGCCAACAACCAACTGACCAGTTCCGTCACTCCCGGAAAATTTATGGAGAGCGACCCGACTCCCGGCACTTACGGCATCAAGAAGGGCGACTACCTTGGGGCCAAGATGATGGACTTTACCCCGGTTCTCACCGCCATGATGGGGCTGGACTACAACTCCTCTTCCATCGGGATCGACTTTGGCGCCGTGGCGCCGGGCATTAAGAAAATCCAGATCATCCCGGACGGTAAGTTCAGGGCGCATCGGGTCACTCAAAGGACGCTGGATCTTTATACCTCCCCGGATAACACCATTTACACCATGGCGTCCAGAAGCAACTGGAGTTTCACCACGGATAGCAACGGGGTTATTACCATTACTCTTAAGGAGAGTGTGGCTACCCGGTATCTAAAGATCCATGTGAAATTCGATGAGCGGGATAGCGGATTTACGGCAAAGAGCAAGGCAACATTTTTGAATGATTTGGCGAAGATGCTCAGGGTATATCAAGAAGCAACATTAAGAACTGAAGATTACCAATATGATAAGGCCGGCAACCGGACTTTCCAGGTGGTGACCTTGATTCATTCGAATACCTATAAATCTTTGTATTATGCAAACTCTGATAGGTTGCAGACTGACGGAAAATTTGCCTTCAAATATGATGAGGCAGGAAATCTGGTGAAGAAAGGGAATCAATTTAATATTAACGGAGACACCGTAACCTATACCGCCACCTCGGGAGAGGGTGTCGAGTACTGGCAATATACCTATGATTTGTTGAACCGGCTGACCGAGGTTTCGAAGAACGGCACGGTTGTATCGGAGTATGAGTATAGCCCGGATGGACTCCGGGAAGTTAAACGGGGTAGTAGCGGGACTGTTCATTATGTGTTTGAAGGCACGGAACCGATCTTTGAAAAGAGAATATCCGTTAGCAGGGTGAGGTCGTACGTTTATGCCTTGGGTAAGCATTTGGCCAGAGTGGATGGAGTGATTGGGGATTCGAGTGCCAAGGTGTATTATTATCATACCGATAATGTGGGTAGTGTCAAGGCGGTGACGGATCAGAGCGGTAAAGTGGTATTTAACGCCGACTATTTTGCGTTTGGCACCAAGTATACCAGCAACGGCGACTTTGATGAGGCTCATGGGTTTACGGGGAAAGAGTATGATAGTGATGCAGGGTTGTATTATTACAATGCGAGATGGTATGACGGTGAGACGGGAAGGTTTATATCCGAAGATCCGGTGGCTGATCCGAATAATCCGAACCTTTACACATATTGCGCCAATAATCCATTGACAAATACTGATCCTACCGGATTAGATGTGGGTTGGTACGGTGAGCCTAATCAAGGCGGGAATAGTGGTTATAACGATGGAAAATACAATTGGTCGGGAGGTTCAAGCTCATCGGATTCATCAAATAATAATGATAAAGATAAAACTAAAAAGAGCTTTTTGGATAACATTAAAGATTGGTATAATAAGCTTAAAGATTCACAAGACCAGGCAGAAAAAGCCAGAAATGAAAAACTAATAAATAAGGCCAAAGATTATTTAAAAGGCAAGGGAATAACTGAGGAGGATCCAGATTATAAAGAAAAGTTAGATTCAACATTTAGAGTAATGAAAATGATGGATACTCCATTGGAACAGTTAAAAGATTGGTTTAAAAATGATCCTGATGGTCAAAAGGTATACAAATCAATATTTGGAGATCCAGATAGTAAGTTATTGACAGGGACGGTAGACTTATTTGGTTTCGAGGGAATTCTTAAGGATACAGGTATTATAGCTAAAAATATAGAAAATTTAAGAGAATGGGCTAAACAAAATGGGTGGGTTCAGAAATTTACTGAAGGCGGAGTAGAAATGTGGGGTCAAGTTAAGGATGGTGAATTTAGTTGGAGAGTAAAAATTAAACCTGAAGCAAGTACCAGAGAGGGCCTGGTCCTTTAAGTAAGACTCCTCGTTTTGATGCAAGATTAGATGAGGGTGTATATGTTAATCCATTCACTGGTGAAAAAGGTGGAAGAACGGTGGGGACACATATTCCATTAGGAAAGTGAGAATAGGATTATGAACAATAAAGACGCCTTAATTGAAATTTTGTTAGATCCTTCAGCCTCTATTGCTGAAAAAGATGATGCTGCTATAGAATTAGGGAATTTCGATGAACAAGATGTTATTGACGTTTTAATAAATGTATCAAATAAATTAGAATATGATGAAATGGTGAAGGCAAGTTGTGGTGAATCATTAGCATTTATTTGGTTAAAGCATCAAAATCTGAAGTATAATGATTTAAAAAAATTGAATGGTATTGCATTTCGTGAAGCGATTGGTCTAATAAAAAGAAATCGTAAAGAATGGTTTGATGAATTTTTTAAACTTTACCCAGAAAAAAATTAACCAAATTAAACCATTAAAAAAAAGGCCTACTCTGAACCACGCCAAAACCTGTAGACTTCAAAGTGCGGCCGAGCGAGGTCGTGTCATATAATGGGTGGGAATCCCATCTGGAAAGGAATAGCCAACCACCAGTAGCGAGTCTTGGAGCCAATAGGGTAACCTAAAGGTTTAAGCGTAGATAGCAAGGTAGCGGGCCGAAAACCGGAAGCTTGAAGAGATTGAGCCACGAAATACACAAAGTAGGGAAGGCCGATGCTGTTTTGAATGCAGAAGGCAATATTGTGATAATCAGAAAAAAGGGCGAGAATATCACAACTTCCCCGGGGTCTGAGACCTTGGCGCGTTACACATAGTTATGACACAGCAACTCGGGAGAGCCTATCCATTCTTCGAAAAGAGTATGGCCGACAAGCCTTACAAAGCAAGAGAGCCAAACAGTTGTGGACTCAAAAACTCAATCTGGACAAAAAATGGAGCTTAACTAAAAAGTTAGGCTCTGTTTTTTGAAGTGGTTCTTTGAAAAATAGGCTGATTTGAAGCAAAAATTCTTTGATTGAGATCTAGGTTTTGGCAAAATGGCATGGAAAAACAAGCCTTGAAAATTGGTGGAGATTGGGCTTTAAGATTTACTTGGCTTCAAGCGGCTTTGCGGTAATTATGATACAGCCCGCCCAGAACCGGCTTGGAAGAGCGGTGTTTGCCGATTAATTGCCTGGTGAGTTCTGTTTTGATTGTAATAATCATGGATATATCCACGAATCAAACATTCAAGATGCTTTTGATTCATAGGGATAACATGATCAAGCAATTCCCGGCGAAAGACACCGACTGTTCTTTCACAGATCCCGTTCTGCCATGGTGAATGGAATCCTGTTCTCATGGATTTAATTTTGGTGTTTGTCAGAAATGCCTGTAATTCCTTACTTACAAAAATACGATCATTATCATGGATCAGGTATTCCGGTTGGTTTCCGAAAGGAGTTGCTTCCCGGAGTTGTTGGGCCACCCAGGCAGAGGTAGGATGGGAAGTGATTGCAAAGTGTTTAATCACCCTACGATCATGGCTGATGACAATCAAGACATATAACACTTTAAAGAATATTGTGGGAATCGTTAGGAAATCCATTGCCCAAATACCTTGTCGGTGATTGGCAAGGAAGGCTTTCCAAGACTGTAACGACTTTTCGCTGGGAGGTTTTTGGATGGAAAGATACTTGGCAATGGTATTCGGAGCAGGCGTATCGGTTATGCCAAGGTTCATCAGTTGATCGTGAATTCGTTCGGGTGACCAGAGCGGATTTTCCTTATGAATGCGTTTTATTAACGAAATGGTAGCCGAAGATATAGCCGGTCTGCCGTGGCGCTTTGATTTTGTGGCCCAATAAAAGCGAAATGCCGTACGATGCCAGCTAATGACTGTTTCCGGTTTGACGACTAAGAGAACAGACTTCCAATCGGGCCAGAGTTTTGAAATGATTACCTATAACCGCCGAAAAGCTGGTGTCAGTTTCGGTTTTCATATTTTATAGTTAAGCGTCTGCTGCTGAAAGAGATCTAATTGGCTGCGGAGGGCGAGGATTTCTATTTCAAGGGCGGCCGCGGTATTTAAGCGAGTCTTTAAGAACATGAGTTAAAACAAGATACCATAAATGCAAAAAAGTGATAATCGGTTTAAAAGGAGTCATCGTGAAAACAGAAAAAGAGAGTTATTTCACCCGTTTGATTTGGAATACTTCGGTGTCCAGTTCTTTAATCATCTGCATTAATTGTTGATGCTCTTGACGGTTGGTTTCAAAGTCATGTCTGTTTTCACCGATATGGGCATCAAGTTTCTTGTCTATCTTATCAACTTTGGTTTCAACTCTGTCGACTTTATCGTTTAATAATTGCAATCCTTCACCAAACGTACGAAACTGGGACATTAAGTCTTCCAAAAGAACGGCAACTTTATTATCGTCCATCAATACTCACCTCTCAATAAACATTATTGTATCATAAATTTCAGTGGATTTGGAACAAGCTTTCTGCAAACTACGATAACAACAATAACATCACGGCCATTACCGAAGGAAGCGTCATCAAGACCTTTGAATATGACGCCAACAACTAACTGCTCAAGTCGGTCACTCCCGGCAATGGAGAGCGAGCCAACCGGAGGCTGTAGACTTCAAAAACTCCATCTGGACAAAAAACAGGGCTTAACATAAAAGTTAAGCTCTGTTTTTTGAAGTGGATCTTAGAAAAATAGGCTGAATTGAAGCAAAAATTTTTTGATTGAGGGAGAAGATCGGGTTTTTCTTTAAGCGGCTTTGCGGTAATTATGATACAACCCGCCTAGAACCGGCTCGGAAATCAACGATGTGTTCTTAATTGATGTTTTTGTCGATCTTTCCGAAGGAAACGGAGTCCGCCGCTCAATCCCTTGATGAGTCCGGTGGGGGTTGTAATAATCATAAATATATGTACGAAGTAGATATTCGAGATGCTTTTGATTCATAGGGATGATATGATCAAGCAATTCCCGGCGTAAAATACCAACAGTCCTTTCACAGATCCCGTTCTGCCAGGGGAATGAAATCCTGTTCTTATGGATTCGATTTCGGTGTTTGTCAGAAATGCCTGTAATTCCTTACTTACAAAAATACGATCATTATCATGGATCAGGTATTCCGGTTGGTTTCCGAAAGGAGTTGCTTCTCTAAGCTGTTGCATGACCCAAAGTCGGCAATTAGAGAATGGAAAGGGTAATCGGCAAAGAATCAAGCCAATAAAATAGGCCCAATATTTTAAACCCCGATATGGTCGGCAGGAGGCAGACCACGCGGATTAACGCCAGGACGGCGTTCAGCCGTCGGCAGCGTGGAATGAATCGAGAAGGCCGTCTCTACGATGGAGCCGGCCAGTCCCCAGGGCTCCCGCGCCAGGAAGGCGGCGGGATAAAAGGAAGACGCGGACTCTTTGAGTCCGAAAAACCATGGGTGTCGGCGGCTTTTTGGTGACTTTTTGGCCGTTCAAAAAGTCACCCAGCCGGTGGAATCCGTGGAGAGGAAAAATCGGCTTTCATTTTTTTTGAGCTTCGATGAGAAGGATTCCATATGGTAAGGCCGACTCCAACCGACTGAAGAAGGTTGGGAAACAGCCATTGCATAGGAGAATGCAGGGAATCTGGAAATGGAAGGGAATACCTATTGTAATAACACGACACCTATACCGCCACTGTTGGAAAAGTGCCAATTGACTGCGGAGAGCGAGGATAAGGGCGGCACGGGATTTGAGTCTGAGGGTGTAAATCAAGAACGTAAGGTATTGAATGAAGGACAAGGAGGTAATTGTGTAGCTTTACAAAATGGAAGAGAGAATCTGCACAGTCGAAGTGAAAACGGCATAAGCGAAAGGAAGATTATACCACAGACACGAAGATCACAGAAATAGAGAATTTCCGGATGAATGGAGAGACAGTCTTACGACGAGATAGATAAAGCCCAAAAGATGGTGTGGAAAATGCTAAAATGGCTAAAAAGCTTTTAGATGATAAGCGATTTGACAAAACCGATAATCGAAAATTGAAAAAGGGGGAAATGGTGGCTTTTTTAGATGAAGTATTAAATGTTATATATACATATTATCCCAAGAAGTTATATTTTAACGATTCAAAATATAAGGGATCACCTCAGTATATAATGCTCATGGAGAATAGAAAGGAAAATCTTGATAATTTGAATTCAGGAGAAAACTTAAAAGCAGAACTTCAGCAAATTCTTAAGCAATATAGCATACTTGATTGGACGGATTTAGAATCCAGTAATTGTTATGAATATCGAGTGTTATTACATAAGGGCCAATCAATTATGGATGATGATGTTCAATTAATTGGGTCTCTAGGTGGTACACGTTTTGATCTTTATCTATTCATCAGCATTCTTAACAATTATTTTTACTACTTTGTTAGTAAATCTATGTTAAATTGTAATTCTAATAAATGGAAATTTGAAAACATAGACTACTATAGCGAGGATGTTCAAGATGTTGTTAATGTCGTAAAGAAATTTTTTGTTTTAAAAAATTACAAGCAAATAACTAAAGATATAGCTGAAATAATTGTTGAAGATATTGATACTAAATACATAGAGAAAGGAAAAGTTAAAGTATTTAATTGTCTTTTTACAGAACTAATCATGCCTTGATGAAATAAAAAATATTCAAATAAAAACCCATAACTGGCGGAATGCCGGAGTTGGACGAGGCTTGGGTATTTTATGGTCAAGTGTTTGCTGCCGGAAAAGCGCCAATTGGCTGCGGAGAGCGATGTTTTCCAGTTCCAGGGCGGCGTGAGAGATTAGTTTGAGTTTAAGAGTGTGGATGAGGAATGTAAACCAATTGCAGAAGGACAATAAGATTGTTATTGAATTTGTCATAATGCGAAATAATACCATAAATAGGTCTTTTGCAAAAAGTTATTTTACCCGTTTTATTTGGACTACTTCTGTGTCCAGTCTTTTAACTTCGTTATCCAAATCTTGGACCGCTTGAATTATTTGCTTATGTTCCAGACGATTCTCAGCTTTAAAATTAATGAGTTCTTGTTCGATGGTTTCAAGTCTATTATTGGTTTCTTTCCTAAAATCTTTTATCTCGTCTCTAAGACCATCTAATCCTTCACCAAACGTACGAAATTGGGACATTAAGTCTTCCAATAGCACAGCCACTTTATTATCGTCCATGCAATTGCTCACCTCTCAATTATAGTATTGTATCATAAATTTCAGTGGATTGGTAGACAGTGGAACAAGCTTTCTGCAAACTACGATAACAACAATAACATCACGGCCATTAGGTTTGCGGGATGCGGGCTAGAAAGTCCGGAAAGAAAGTGAGAAGATGGTTCGCGAGGATGTTTAGGGTCTTGCTCTGTTTCTCCGTATCTCTGCGGCTAAAAGTCTTTAGGCCGCAAAACAAAAGAATGATCACGCTAATGGGGTGGGAAACGGTGTTACGGAACAACATTACACGGATTTCCATTTCAAGGCGAAAAGGCAGATTTCCGCAGATTTCCAATGATGCCAGAGTTTCGAAAAGAATCAAGCCAACAAAAACAGGCCCAACTTTTAAACTCCGATATGGTCGGCAGGGAGGCAGACCACGCGGCTTAAAGTTAGGACGGCGTTCAGCCGTCGGCATCGTGGAATGAATCGAGAAGGCCGGCTCTACGATGGAGCCGGCCAGTCCCCGGGGTTCCCGCGCCAAGGAAGGCGGCGGGATAAAAGGAAGACGCGGACTCTTTGAGTCCGAAAAACCATGGGTGTCGGCGACTTTTGCCGCTCGTTCCGAGCGGAGGTTCCATTTTTGGCCGCTCGAAAAGTTACCCAGCCGGTGGAATCCGTGGAGAGGAAAAATCGGCTTTCATTTTTTCAAGCTTTGGTTATTTTGGTTAGATAGATTTCATTCTGCAATGGCTAATCGAATAGACAGAAACATAGGAGAAGGCAGGAAATCTGGAAATGAAAGGGAATCTATATTGTGATAACACGATAGGTATTCCGCCACTTCTGAAGATGGAGTCGAATACTGGCAATATACGTACGATTTGTTGAACCGGCTGACCGAGGTTTCAAAGAACGGCGCGGCGGTAGCGGATTATGAGAGTCTAGCCCGGAGGTTTTGGAAGCAGCAAAAGATTATTATGGTGTTAATTAAAAATAAAAGAATGATACAGGTAAGATGTAAATGGAAATAGATAATATAATGAATCAATTCGTTGGAAAAGTATGTTGGGGTGTATTATCAGGTCCACCTAGTGCTTCACATATTCATTTATATTTGGGTGAAAAAATTAAAAACGAAAAATTTCTTCCGAAAAAATTACCCTATGAATTGGATAAGTATGACGGTGAATATCATTTAGGAGTATTTTGCGAATGGCGTTTACAAAGCAACGGACACGTTATCACAGGAGCGTCCGAACCTAACAATTTAGATGGTCCATTAGTTACGGGTTTAAAACGGATTATAAATAAAAAGATTACAAAGGTTGAATTAACGGATGACTGTGGTGACCTTACTGTTTTTTTTGATGATATTTATCTAAAAATCTTTTGTAATTATACCGGCAATGAAGATTCTGAATATTTTGAACAAGACGAAACCAATTGGTTCCTTTCATTCCGAGGCGCAATTGTTATTGAGGTGCAGCAGGGATGTAATATTGTAGTCTTCAAAGAATCCATCGGCGGATGTTGACTTCATGTCGAAATAGGGGAAAAATAGGGTAAGAGACACTGGGTTAATGGAAGTGAAAAATTATTATGCCAGCCAATGAAATAGAAATAGAGAATCTAAATATTCAAGAAAAGGTTAATCACTTAAGGAATATCGGGCAAAATGATAAAAATGAATTCGATAATTCATTCGATTTATTAAAAATTTTATCGGATGATACGGACGATGAAGTAAGATGGACTGTTGCCGAAATTCTTTTTAATTATGATGATTTAGATGCTGAAAAAATCTTAATGAAACTTCTTGCCGATCGAAATGAATTAGTTAGAATCTGTGCATGTGAGTCTTTAAGTAATGGACAAACAAGAGAATCATTCATTCTCTTGAGAGAAAGGTTTATTAAAGATAAAAGTAGTTTAGTAAGAGGATATGCTGCTGGTTCGATGGTAGAAATCGCCAAAAGAGATTCTTCCATACCGGACAGGAAATTAATCCCCTTCTTGGAAAAGCGGTTAAAAAGCGAGAAAAATCAAGGAGTAAAAATTCGGATTTATGAAGCGTTGTTTAATTTTGGGGAAGAACAATATTTGAATTTACTCTTAAATGAAATAAATAATAGAAACTATGAGAATCGCTGTGTCATAGTAAATCTTATCAAAGATGTAATTTCCGATACAAACAAAAATGAGTTATTAGCTATTCTCAAGAAACGGTTATTGATTGAAAAAACAATAGCCGTAAGAAGTCTAATTGAAGGTATTCTTAATGATTACAACAGTTAATAACAAAAATTATTATTTCACCAATCTTTAAAGAGTAATGGCAAATCCATTAAGTGATTGTAGATGGAATAACAGCCCAATCTGTTGGTGGTGCTGGTTTTTTAACTGGGGGCGTTTACTCAAAGTACCATCAGGTAGGGCCTGCACAGCATGTAGGCGATGTTACACCGGGGGTGAAGTAAAGTTGTTACCTATAGAAAAAGGAAATGCGTTAATAATAAAACCAGTTTGTCTTGCAATCATACCTTTATATATGCTTCGTTATGAGGAACTTACAGATTTTTTAACCGAAGAACCTCCAATTATTGGTATTAAGGGAACGGAAAGTGATGAGGAATATAAATTCGAACAAGTATTGCGGGTTAGAATGTGGGTACCTACTCAACATACCATTTCATGGTCTATTTATTCAGAAAATCGGGAATGGATTTCTGAAGAAGGAAATATGGGTGGATGTGTGATAAGGTACACCAAATGGGATAGAAAATCAGATACGAGTAAATACAGAAATAGTAATAAAAATGAACAGGATTTGATGTTAAATGATTGGCCAACGTTAGAATTAAAGAGTATATATTTAAATAAATATCAATTTAGTAACATAGTTCAATTGCTTCAAAAATTTGATAAAGTAGTATTACCGGGTATAAAGCTGAAAAAGAGAAAAACCGCAACTAAACCTGAATGGAGTGATTTGGAGATAATGCGGATATTTGAATGGGGGAAAATTGAGACTGTATGGAATAGCGATAGGATGAATAAACCAATAGAGAGCTTCCTGGAAGATTTTTATAAAAAATTGCAATATTACTTAAAAAATGAATTTGAACCAATATACCAAATGAGACTAGATTATAATGTTCCTTTGGAGACGATAAAAGCTATTGTTTATGGAAATTAACCATCAGCCTACCATTAACCGAAGAAGTCGTCTGCCGGGGAGAGGGTGGGTAACCACAGAGAAACGAGTCAGGTAAACCTCTTGGCTGACCCGTGCGCTTCAAAAAAATCTTTCCATAAAAAATTGGCTCAAACAATACCGGCGATAAACCCTTGCCGGTTTGAGGCGTGTTTTCAATGGGGAAGTCCGGTTACTTTCGTGGGTAGACGGACTTCTTTTATTAATTGAGGTAGTGACTGAAAGGAGTTTATAGTATGTTTGATAAAATAGATAATATAGAATCATTAACAAATTTTTTCGGCTATACTCCGAATTTTCACGATGCAGAAATTTTAATGGTAACTTTAGATCGAAATGGTTGTAATTCCTTACTTACGAAAATGCGGTCATTACATGGATTAAGTATTCTGGTTGCATCCCAAAAGGAGTCGCTTCCTTAATCTGTTGAACAACCCAGGCCGAAGTGGGACGAGTAGTGACTGCGACATGTTGAATCACTCTGCGGATGGCTGATAGTAATGAAGAAACAAATGTTATAAAACCATAGTCCGTGATAATAATTAACGTTATCTGGAGATGATATTTTGTTAAAAAACAATATATTTGCCCTCTTATCCCAAATAATATGTTTCTGTGTCTATTTCACAATTTTAGTTCCATTAGGAGACTTTATTATTGGTGGCGGAATATTGTCAGTTTTAATGTGGTTTATATATATTTTTATTGGGACAAAACTAACGCCACAAGGTTCTGTAATTAAAAATATGTTATCTGTCTCTTCTGTGGGCATACTTGGCCTGATTATAGGGATAATATCCTATGGAAAAAGTTATATTGCAGGTGTTTTTCAACAATTACTTGCAGTGGTTATTGTACCTAGCAGCGGAGTTTTGCTACTATTTTCAAATTTTACAGTGAAACATGTAATTTTTAATAAGTTAATATTTTTAATTATCACCTTTATTTCATCAATATTAATGTGGATTGGATTACAATGGAAAACAAGAAGTATTAATCGGAAACAATTGCAATAGAAGGCTAAAAGCTGTGGACTTTAAAAATTTCATCTTGCCAAAAAACGGAGCTTAACTAAAAAGTTGGGCTCTGATTTTTGAAGTGGACTTTGAAAAGACGGGCAGGTTTAAAGTGAAAATTTTTTGAGCACGATCTGGGTTTTGCATACGGCATAAAGAAAAGCCTTCAAAGAGAGGAGGAGAACGGATTTTAAGATTTACTTCTCTTCGAGCCACTTTTCGGTAATTATAATAAAGTCTGTTTAAAAATGACCCAGAGATTAAACTGGTTTCGGAAATTGAAGTTTAGCGGTAATGTTAGCGGAAAGAGGAGTTGGCGAGAATTTTAAGTTGAAGGCTGACGTGGGATCCATGAGAATCATCAGAGTGAGTTAAAACGAGATGCCATTCATGCAAAAAAGTGATAGCCGGTTTAAAATGAAGCAAAGTGAAAATAGAAAAAGAATCATTTTACCCGTTTGATTTGAACAACTTCGGTGTCCAGTTCTTTAATCATCTGCATTAATTGTTGATGCTCCTGATGATTTTGATCCAGGCTACTTTGGATTGCCTTTAATTCTTTACGGTTTTCCTCGATATGAGTATCCATTTTCTCATTAAGCAATTGCAATCCTTCACCGAACGTACGAAATTGGGACATTAAGTCTTCCAATAGAACGGCCACTTTATTATCATCCATTCTTGCTCACCTCTCAATAAAGTATTGTATCATAAATTCCAGTGGATGGGTAGACAATGCGATGGAGAGGTTTAGCGAGTTTGTGAGGGCATCGCTATTACAAGAAGATTTAACCCTACCGTTGTTTTCTGCCGGAAAAAAATATTTTTGAAAAGGATTGGTTATTTACAAGTGGAAATCCCATATCGAACTTTTCATTTTATTTTCCAAAGGGAGTTGAAACATGAGAGCGATTATTCTTGCCGGAGGGTCGGGCAGCCGGCTTTATCCTTTAAGATGGTAACCAGTAAGCATTTATTGCCGGTATACGGTCGAATATGCCCAAAATTTGAAACCCAATCTCAGAGGAGAATTGGAAATCATCGACCTGAGTAGAATGTGTCTTGAACAAGGCTATTGAAATCAATTAAAATAAAATCCCAACCATACCCTTTTGACATCGAAGAATCCAGGATACCAGCCAATGGTATTTGGAGCATCGTTCTTGGTGGAAACGCATTTAATCCGGAGAGTACCGGCAATATGATTAAACTGTCCGGCGGTTTTAATCGAACCCCAAAATTGACTGGAAAAAATCCGGCAAGCTAAAGGGAAACCTCTTAAAAGATGGAAATACAAAGTATATAATTTGGGTAATTTCATATTTTACATAGGAAGACTCAAAACGAGATGGACCAAACCGGTGAATTCCCGTATTTGAGCTAAGAATGGAGGATTTCAATGAAAGTCGCCATGTCGCCTTATCTGATGTCCCAAACCGAAACCCTGAGCCGTTTGGTGACGCAATTATCCCGGCATTTTCCCTATGTTTCGGTATTGGGTATCGACAGTGTTGGAAAACAATATGCCGTTCAAAAGGTCAGCATTCAGGTTGGCGAGTCGCGTTGGACCGAACGGGGCTTTGTGATCCGGGTTTACCACGACTCGATTTATTCTGAGTTTTCTTTTAATGAAATCCCTTCTCAGGATCTCGATTCTTTTATTCAGGAGATTCGCTCCCGCATTCAAGTTCCCCTGGAACCGGGGCCTTTAGGAATCAAAATTGCCCGTTACCCCCTCATCGAAGAGGAGGCGCTAGTGAAAAGTTTTTACGGGGAAGCCCAAAAGCTGCCCCAGCAGGTGAGTGCCGAAGAAAAAGTCACCCGCATGACTACCCTTCATCAAAAAGGTTTTGCGCTTTCCAAATGGTCGGTAGACTTCAGGGTCCGTTATGAGGAAGTCCATGTATCTAAGATATTTATCTCCACGGCTAAACGGCTTGAGCAGAGTTATGTTTGGAGCCAGGGATACTTAATCCCGATTGTACGGCGGGAAGGAAATACCCGTTACTGTTACGGCAGTTTTTCCGGCCTCAAAGGTCCGGAATTGTTGGATGAAATGGAACCCGCCGTTGCCAAAGTGATCACTCAGGCCGAGAAGTTGTTGGATGCGAAGGCGGTTCCTCCCGGTGAATATGATGTAATTTGCTCACCCGAGGTTTCAGGCCTGATTGCTCACGAGGCTTTTGGCCATGGGGTAGAGATGGATATGTTCGTCAAAAATCGCGCCAAAGCCCGGGAGTACCTGGGGAAACCGGTTGGTTCCAAATTAGTTACTATGCATGACGGCGCTGCCGCCGCCCATCAGGTATCATCGTATCTTTTTGATGATGAAGGCGTGTTAGCCAAGGACACGGTAGTTATTGACCAAGGGATTTTAAAAGCCGGAATTTCCGATCGCTTATCCGCCCTGAGACTGGGTACGGAACCTACCGGTAACGGAAAACGGGAATCTTATGAACGCAAAGCTTATGCCCGGATGACCAATACTTTCTTTAGTCCAGGACAGGATAGTCTTCCTGAGATGATAGCTTCCATCCGCCATGGCTACCTCTTGGAGGGCATGATGAGCGGGATGGAGGACCCCAAAAATTGGGGAATCCAATGTATGGTCTTGCAGGGGGAAGAGATTGTGGATGGAAAACTCACCGGGAATCTGGTATCGCCGGTAATTATGACCGGATATGTCCCGGAGGTGCTTTCCGCGGTGACGATGGTTTCGGAAAAAGCGGAACTTTTCGGTTCCGGCGCTTGCGGGAAAGGTCATAAAGAATTTGTGAAGGTCTCCGATGGGGGCCCCTATATTAAAACCAGGGTGCGACTGGGGTAAAGAAAGTTTTTTCATTTTGACGGAATGTATTTAAAATCGGGAGCGTGGTGCCAATGCTTACCATGGAACAACTTCAAAAGATATTGAGGGATATTCCGGAGATCAAAGTTTATAAAATTGTTGAACAAAGAACCGATTCGATGGAAGCTTTTTTTATCAAAAAGGAATTGGATATGAACCGCAGTAAAAAGGTTCATTATTTTCAGGCCACGATATATAAAGATTTTTCAGCCGATGGCAATGATTACCGGGGTTCCTCCACAATCCAGATTCATCCCACCATGCGTGAGGATGAAGTCCGGACCGCCATGAACCAAGCGGCTTATGCAGCCGGTTTCGTGAAAAATAAATTTTATCCCCTGGTAGAGCCGAGGCAGGTTAAGCAGCAAGTCCCGGTGAGCAGTTTCGCAGGGGCTTCACTTTCGGACGGGATTTCCCAATTGACTGCAGCACTTTTCGAAGGGGACACCCTGGAGCGGGGCGGGATTAATTCGGCGGAATTGTTTCTGAATAAAATCACCACCCGGATCATGAATTCCGAGGGGGTTGATTTGCAGAAAGAGCATTACCGGGGTGAGCTGGAGCTCATAACCAACTGGCGGGAATCCGGTGAAGAGGTCGAATTGTATAAAGACTTTCACTTTGCAACCTTCCAGGCCGGGCAATTTACCCAAGTTGTCCGTGAAATGTTGGAGTTAAGCAGGGAAAAAGCCTTGGCCGTTTCAACCCCGGACTTAAAACGTCATCCGGTACTACTCACCGGAGAGCCGGTCCATGATTTTTTGCAGTACTATTACACCCAGTCGGCCGCTCAAAGTGTTTATGAGCAAACCTCAACCTTGAAACCGGGTCAAAATGTCCAGGGGATAGATAACAGTTCCCAAGGTGATTCCATCAGTATGAAGTTGGATCCCTTTATGGAGAATTCCACAGCCAGTACTCCTTTTGATGAGGATGGATTGCCGGTTGACAGCGTCGAAATCATCCGGCAGGGCAAACTTTTAAATTACTGGGGCAATACTCAATATTGTAAATATTTGGGGGTTCCTCCGACCGGAAATATCCGGAATATGGTTTTTAGCGGGGGTAGCCAATCGATTCCGGAGATGAAACAACGGCCTTATTTGGAATTACTGGCTTTTTCGGATTTCCAGATGGACCCCCTAAACGGTGATTTCGGCGGTGAAATCCGGCTCGGCCGTTATTTTGACGGCAAAGGCACCACGTTTGTAACCGGGGGGTCGATTTCCGGCAATATCCGGGAAGTCCAGACCGAAATGATTCTCTCAAAGGAATTGCAGAGGGAGAACCATTTCGGCGGCCCGCAAACCATTCAATTATCAAATGTAGCCGTAAGCGGAAAGGCTCAATGAAAGATAGCCTACGGGAGGAAGATACGTTTCATGTGTGACACGATGGTTGCTTTGGGGAATTCCACCCGGGATGGTTCGGTTCTATTTGCCAAGAACAGCGACAGGCAACCGAATGAACCGCATTTGGTAATCCATGTACCCCGGCGGAAGCATGATCTCGCCGGCATTGAGAAAGAATTAAACGTCACTTATATCTCCATTCCCCAGGTGGAGGAGACCTATGAGGGAGTATTGTTAAAGCCCTCCTGGATTTGGGGCTGCGAAATGGGAGCCAATGAATTCGGTCTTAATATCGGCAATGAAGCGGTATTCACCAAAGAAAAATACCAAAAAACGGGTTTGCTCGGGATGGATTTGGCCCGGCTTGCCTTGGAACGCTGCCGCACCAGCGAGCAGGCTGTCGTTTTGATTGCGGAGTTGTTGGAACATTACGGTCAAGGCGGTAACTGCGGTTATGAAAAGCCTTTTACCTATCACAATTCGTTTTTAATCGCCGATCCCTCGTCAGCCTGGGTGCTGGAGACCGCCGGTCCTTACTGGGTTGCCAAACAAGTACGCGATATTTATTGCATCTCCAATTGCCTGACGATAGAAGGGGATTTTGACAGAAGTCATCCCGATTTGGTGGCCCATGCGGTTGATAAAGGATGGTGCCGGAGCCGTCAAGATTTTAATTTCCGCAAGTGTTACAGCGATCACATTTTTACTCATTTCAGCCGCGCCAGGCATCGTTTGGAAACTTGCAAAGCTGCTCTGGAGCGGGCAGGAGGACAGATTACCATAGCAACCATGAAAAACATCCTGCGGAGCCATGAAAGTAAAGTCCAGGGCCGCCAATTTTCCACCCATTCGCTTGAAAGTGTTTGCATGCATGGCGGCGGATTCATTGGCGATCATACAACGGGAAGCTATATTGCTTCCATTACTCAAAATCGCAGCACTTATTGGGTGACCGGGGCATCCACTCCGTGTATTGCGGTATTTAAGCCATTATGGATGGCCCAAGGAGTTCCTTTCTTTTCAGAGCAGGAAGTCCCGGCCGCGATTGAATACTGGAAGATTCGCGAAAAGCTCCATCGCCTAATTTTAGCGGGTCAAGTCGATGGACGTCGTTTTCTTGAAGAACGCGACGCACTTGAAGGAGAATTGGAAAAGCTCACTCAGGAAATTGACTCCGGGGCGGTCTCCGATGAAATATTAGCCAATACTGTCAAAATTGCATTTTTAAAAGAAAGGAAGTTCATTGAAGCAGCGTTGGAAACTGCGGGGCAAGGAAGAAACGGGTCTAAAATAACAGGAAGCCTGTTTTTTAAGCACTTCTGGCGTAGACAGAATCGAAATTTGGAGCAAAAGCGCTCCCGGTGAGGGTTGAAACACTACGGCTGAAAAAATCTCATTCAATTCTAATCCAGTTCTAATTTTTTTATAACTGGATTCTAATCTTTGTTGGCTAAGATAACCATGGATTCAAAATTGATGAAAAGGAGAACAAAGCCAATGAAGAAAAGTAGGAAGTTGTTGATTGTAAGTTTAGTCGTTGCCTTGGTTATCTCAGCAGGAGCGGTATTTGCCGCCGGTAATACCAAACCGGCAAAAGCTCCGGTAAGTACTACAGCAAAGTTGAAACTCACTCAGGATGATGCTACCAAAATTGCATTAAACGCTCATAAGGACGCCAAAGTAATCAGTGTTCAATCAAGCGGTAAAATCTATATTGTAAAGCTTTCGGAAGCAAACGGCAATCGAACCCTTAAGATTGGCGGAAATTCCGGCAAAATTTTAAAGGATGTCGGCGATGCCGCGCCAGCCGCTGGGAAAACAGGAACAACCCCAGCCCAAGCTGCTAAAAAGTAATGGGTTGGAGAGAATCTTCATAAGGATAGTCGGCTTGAAAAGTACCGCCTTTATCGGGGGTACTTTTTTAGTGGTTCAATACCTGAAAAAAGTCCCCTTTTTTCTGGAAAAAGTTCCTTTAGAAATTGTAACGTTAAAGTTACAATTATATTATAAAAGATTTTCGGATTAAAAGGAGGAAAGAGTTTATGAAAAAAAGGGTTTTCGCAATCACTGGAGTCTGTTGTTTGGTGCTTATGTTACTGATGGGTAATTTCGCCATGGCGGCTCCTAAGGAAGTGAAATTGAGCGTAATTTATGCTCCGGGTGATCCATTAAATAAACAGTTGATTCATGAATCCATTATCGCTTTCATGAAGGTTAATCCCCGTATTAAAATCGAGGAGGATCTTTCAATTTCCCAGGGCGCTTATGCCGATATTCTGAAGATTAAGGATTCGGTCGGCGAGTTTCCGGATTTTATGGAAATGCGGGACGCGCCGATGTTTGTCCGGGCCGGTAAATTAGCTCCTTTACCAAAAGAACTGCTCGGCTTGTACGCAAAAACCATTCCTATTTATGACACGGTTTATACGGCGCCGTTCGCGGCGATGTACCCTATGGGCATGTTTTACGACCAGAAACTTTTTCTGGAAAATGGCTGGCAGGAGCCGAAAACTTACGGCGAATTCCTGCAGCTTTGTGAAAAAATCAAATCCAAAGGCAAAGCCCCCATTGTTGCCGGAATCAAAGATATTTGGCATATGGGCTTTTTGTTTTCCAAGTTTTGGGTTGACAGCGTCGGTATTAAAAATCCGAACTGGATCGCCCAGCGCTATGCTGGTAAAGTCCATTTCAGCGACGCCGATTTTGCCGCGGGAATGAAACAATTGGTGGAACTGTTTACCAAAGGATATGTGGAACAAAGTTTCATGAGTACCACGGAAGCCCAATGCCCATCGATTCTGGTCAGCGGTAAAGCTGCCATGCTTTACTCCGGACCTTTTGAGATCCAGCAGATTATGAGCGTCGATCCTGGTCTTGAGCTCGGATGGTTCCCGGTTCCGGATGCTAAAGGCAAGATCAATTTAACGGGTGGTTCTACCAAAGACGGGTGGGCTTTATCGGCTACAGCCGCCAAAAACCCTGAAAAAGTAAAAGCTTTTGTCAAATTCGTCAGGTTTTTTATGAGCAAGGAACAATATACGAAGTATTGCAAGGTCTCAAATACTTTTCCCACAACGAAATGGACTCCTGACTATGAAATGACTCCGGTGATGAAAAAGATGTTGACGGCCTATGCCAAGGCTCCAAAAGCTCTCAACTGGAATCAGGGAGCGGGTTTCAATGAATTGCCGCCGCCTTTCCGGAACTGGACTTACAAGAAAGTTCAGGAGATGGCTTTGGGAATGGTCAGTGTCCGCGATGGATTAAAACAGATGGACGAAGAATTTGATAAAGAAGCACGCGATTTTAATCCTTTAAAAAAATAGTCCGTAATGATACGGCGCTGCCGGTTCCGGGGGAACCCGCTTTATCCGCCAGGAATCAGTTGTAGAAAACGGAGCTGTTGCAAAAGGAAATTCATCGATAGAGAGATATAATCTATTAACTTTCAGATGTTTATTGGGCAAAACAATGTCAATCTCATCGATTTTGAAATACTTTTGCGGCAGCTTCCAAATTAAAGGGAGAAACAGCATGGTTAAAGAAGGCCGCTTTGTCCGGGAAATATCATATTTTTTATTATTGCCCGCTTTTTTATTGTATACCGTATTTGTAATGGTTCCCGCCATATCAAGTTTTTATTACAGTCTCACTTCATGGGACGGTTTGAGCGCGTTGATGCCATTTGTCGGCTTGCGGAATTTCACGGACATGTTCCATGATTCCCGATTCTACGTGGCTTTGAAAAATACGTTGGGGATTGCAATAACCGTAACCATTCTTGAAAATATAATTGCATTGATGCTTGCGCTATTGGTCGATAAAATACGGTGGTTCAAGAGTTTTTTTCGGAGCATGATTTATCTTCCGGTACTCTTGAGCGGTATTATCACCGGCTTCATATGGTCGGTGATGATGAATTATAGTTTTGGAGTGATCAACCAAATGCTTGACCTGATTCATCTGGGAGCTTTTAAGGTGAATTGGTTGGGCGATCCCCACATTGCTTTGGTTTCCATTATGATCACTTTGCTATGGAAAAGCGCCGGTTATTACATGATAATTTATTTGGCAGGCTTGCAAGGAATACCCCAGGAATTGCTGGAAGCTTCAAAAATCGATGGCGCCAGCGGATTTCAACAGTTTCGCCATCTGACGTTTCCCTTACTGGCCGGCACGCTAACCGTTAATTTCACGCTTTCCCTGATCGGCGGCTTAAAAGTCTTCGATCAGATTGCCGTTATGACCGATGGCGGCCCCGGATTTGCCACGGAAACCATTGCCTATCAGATTTATAAGGTTGCTTTTGCCGATGCCAGACAGGGTTATGGAACTGCGTTAGCAATGGTGCTATTCGGGATTACATTGATATTTGCAACCATTCAAGTAAGTTTGCTTAGGAAACGGGAGGTGGAACTGTAACATGGGAATTATTAGGAATTTAGGGCCGATGGAAAAGGAGAAAAAGCTGGACATTTTGTTGTTTGCATTGGCTGGAATTATCGCTTTTCTGTTTTTTTACCCCATTTATTTCAGTACGATTTCGGCTTTTAAAACCCAGGGTGAAATTATGCGGGATGCAATTGCTTTGCCTTCCGCTTTGCATTTGGACAATTTTATTTACTTATGGAATCAAACCCGATTTCCGCAAGCGGTTGTCATGAGCGCTTTTTTAACGGCCACCTCGACAGCTTTGATGATTCTGGTGATTCCTATGGCCGCTTATGTCATTGAACGACGGAAATCTTGGATCACTTCTTGGGTCTATCTCTTTTTCCTTAGCGGAATGATGATTCCGTTTCAGGCTTATATGATTCCACTATTCCGGGAAATGAAATGGTTGCATTTGTTTGGCAAGGTGTATGGACCGATAGTTGTCTATATCTCCGGCGCCACCGGTTTTGGAACTTTACTTTTCACCAGTTTTATCAAAGGCATTCCCAAAGAAATCGAGGAATCGGCGGCTATCGACGGCTGCACTAGTTTCGGAACGTTTTGGAAGATCGTTTTTCCCTTGCTGGGGCCCTGCACTGCCAGTATGATTATCTTGCAGGGACTGGGTATCTGGAATGATTTTTTAATGCCGCTGCTGGTGTTGCCATCCAATCAGGCGAAGACCGTCAATGTCGAAATCTATTCCTATGTCGGCGAATTGGCAAGTCGCTGGGATGTACTATTTGCCGGTAGTTTTTGCTCCATGATTCCGCTTATCTTCATCTTTGTTTTTTTACAAAAGTTTTTTGTCAAAGGCATCACCGCCGGTACTGTCAAGGGGTAACTTGAAAGGGAAAGAATAAAAAATAGGGGTGCTTTGGATGTTTAATCAAGCAGAAGCTTTGAATAAGGTTTTGGTGAAGCTGGAGTTAACCAGCGCCAGGATTGGCGATGAGATCCCATATTGGACCAGGGATGGAAAATTCGACGATAAAACAGAGACGGATATCTGTTGGTGGACCAACGGTTTTTGGCCGGGAATCCTTTGGCTGGCATACAGCCAAACCAAGCAGCAAACTTATGCTGATTTGGCCGTTCGCATTGAAGAAAAATTGGATAACGCACTACGCAACTTTTACGGTTTACATCATGATGTGGGTTTTATGTGGCACATTTCTGCAGTGGCTGATTATAAACTCACCGGTAATCAAACGGCGGCTAAACGCGGCTATTTGGCTGCAAGCATTCTGGCTTCCCGTTTTAATCATGTTGGCTCTTTTATCAGGGCTTGGAATGACGACCATGTCGGTTGGGCCATTATTGACTGTATGATGAATCTGGCGATTCTTTACTGGGCCTCCGAATATACGAAAGATCCACGTTTTTCCCATATCGCACAGGCCCATTCCCAAACGGTAATTAAAAACTTCATTCAAGACGACGGCTCGTCAAAGCATATTTGTGAATTTAATCCATTCACCGGAAAATACATTCAAAATTTCGGCGGACAGGGGTATTCTCCCGAGTCTGCGTGGAGCCGCGGGGCCGCTTGGGCACTATACGGTTTTGCCATTGGCGCCAAATATACGGGAAGGCAGGATTTTGTCAATACGGCCAAAAGAGTGGCCCGCTATTTCATCTCCTATTTACCGGAGGACCAAGTACCATTTGCCGATTTTAAAGCTCCCGCCGATATCAATATTTATAAAGATTCCAGTGCGGCAGCAATAGCCGCCGGTGGATTACTGCTCTTATCCAAACTGGTTATCCCGGAAGAACAGGCCGATTATCGGATGAGCGCGGAAAAAATTATCGCGTCCCTGTACAAAAATTATACGAATTGGGATGAGGATGAAGCGCTGATTATTAAGGGATGTACGGCGTTTCATGCCCGGGGGAGGGAGATGGAAACATCTTTGATATATGGGGATTATTTTTTTCTTGAGGCTTTGATGCAATTAAATGGATTCGAAGGGCTGTTTTAACGGGGGACTGATTTTTAAACAGGGGGAATAATGTTCGGACCGATCCTAAAAGAGTAACACTGCAGGATTATATTATATAATACCGTATATGTAACATAGGAGTAAAGATTGATGGCAGGGAGCCGGAGAAGCAGGTTTTTGATCAAAGGGTGATGGATGGAGTGCATTTGAAACAAAAACCCCTGGGAATCAAAAGTATCTTTCAGAAGTTTACTTTGGCCTTTATTGCAGTGGGACTTATTCCATTGCTTATTTTAAGTTATATCGCTTTGGAAACCTTTTCGCGAAACATCGAACGGGTTTCCGTAAGCAATTTCCAGCAATTATTGGAATTTACCAGTAAAAGCTTGGACAATATGTTGCATGATTATAACAAAATCACTCAACTGATGTACTCCTATAATATCAGTGGTTACGGTAATTTAAGTTGTCTGCTCAAAGCCACCGCCAGTCGGCGAAAGAATAAGGTTGATGAATATCAGACTTTGCACATGACCACCGACTTTGTAAACTATATTTTGGCCACCAAATCCGATATTCAAACGGTTATTCTAATCGATAACAGTTTCAATACTTATTATAGTTCACGCGGCGTTTCACCATTTAACGTCGATTCTTTTAATCCTAAACAACAATTAAAAAAGATCAATGCTTATGCCAAAAGCTTTGTCATCCAGCCGCCCCACCGGGAAAAATATTTTACCAATTCGGCGGATTGGGTGATTACGTTTGCACGCAATTATTATGATTGGGACCATAGTCAAATCAATGACAATGATAATATCCTGGGAGCTATTTTTATCGATGTTAATTTAAAAGTGTTTAACGATTTGTTTAGCCGGCTTTCACTGGGGGAACATGGGGAAATTTATGTCGTTGATGATCAAGGCTGTTGCATCTACAGCAATCGTTATCATCTAATCACTACCAAGCTGGATTGGTATTTGCAGCGAAAGGCAATCTTCGCCGGAAAAGATTATACCGGAGTTTTTCGTGATGGAGCTGCTTATTACATAACGCAGAGAGTACCGAGGGGAAATTGGACGGTTGTCGGCAAAGTATACCAGAAAGATCTTTCAAAGAAAGTGAATGCGATTAAAAATTTTCTGGTATTGGTGATTGTTGCTTGCATTGGGGCACTGATCCCGGTATCTTTGGCATTTTCTAAAGGCTTTTCGGTGCCGGTTCAAAAGATGCTCCAACAAATGAAAAAAGTTGAAAAAGGTGATTTTAACGTCCGCGTGGAAGCGGATACCCAGGATGAAATGGGTCAGCTGGCCAAGGGATTTAACAACATGCTCCATGAATTGCAGGATTATATCGCCCGGTCTTATGTGGCGCAGTTAAAACAAAAGGAAGCGGAATTAACTGCTTTAAAGACTCAAATCAGGCCGCATTTTTTATATAACACACTGGAAGTCATCCGCATGAGTGCGATAGATACCGGAGATGAAAAAGTCGCGGACATGATTCAGGCGCTTGCGGTTCAGTTAAAATATATAATCGGTTATGAACATGATACCGTGACTTTGGGGCAAGAGCTCGAAATCGTTCAAAATTACTGTGGACTTGTCCGCGCCCGGTATGAACGGAAAATTGATTTAGTATTGAATGTTCCGGATGAATTGATGAATTTGAGCATTTTGAAGCTGACCCTTCAGCCGATAGTCGAAAACGCCGTGAATCATGGCCTTAAACCAAAAGAAGGCAGGGGAAGAGTGATGATTTCCGGAGCAATCACCGACTCCAATTTGGAAATCAACGTTTTTGACGATGGAGTCGGTATGAGGACGGAAACTTTGGCGGAAATTACCCGTCTGTTGGCCAGTGAAACAATGGGGAAGCCCACACAGGACGGTTGGAAGAATGTGGGTTTAAAGAATGTTCACGATCGCTTGCGGCTTCATTTTGGAGAGCAATTCGGCCTGGTTATCAAGAGCCAGGAAAAAATTGGCACTGTAGTAACCATTGTAATGCCTGTTATGAAAGGAGTCACAAATTGTCGTGATTCGAATTTTACTGGCTGATGATGAACCCATCATTGTTAAGGGCCTGAAAAAGTTATTACCATGGAAGAATTTTCAGGCGGATATCGTAGGAGAAGCCTTTGACGGTAATCAAGCGGAGCAACTGCTGTTTCAACTTCGCCCCGATATTTTGGTTTCCGATATTTGCATGCCCGGAAAAACCGGAATAGAGCTTTTGAAATCAATAAAAAAAAGCCAGTTGCCGACCAAGGTCATCTTCCTTAGTGGTTATCAGGAATTTTCCTATGCCAGAGATGCTGTAACTTTTGGAGCGCTCGGTTATATTATCAAGCCGGTGGACAAGACTCAGCTTGAACAAACCATCCGGAAAGCAGTTTTATTGATTGATAAAGAAGTTGAAGAGGTTAATCTCCGAAATAAGTTATCAAGTTATGAAAATGAGAGGAAAAATACTTACCGGGAAACTTTATTGGCAAGATTGATTCATGGTTATGGAAGCCTTCAGGAATTGAGCGAGGATTACAGTGCCTATGGTATCGACATCAAACGGCAATTTTTTATGGTTTTATCGATAGAAATTGATGATTTGGCTGAAAAAAAGCCATCATTATCTCTTCAAGAGGTTCAGCTTATCCAATACTCGGTATTGAATTGGGTTCATGACTTTATCCAGAATATACAGGCGGGAAATGTATTTTATAAGGACGATCTGTTGATAGTAATTCTTAATCATGAGTCCGCCGAACAGTTGTTGCAAACAAGCCGGACCATTGCCGGCTCAATAAAAGAGGAAGTTAAAAATAATCTTCATCAAACAATTTCAATCGGTATCGGTGAAACCGTTTCGAATATTGAAGATATTCGCAAGTCATATCTTTCCTCCCTTAAGGCCTTGGAGCGGAAGTTTTTTTCCGGTAATGGCTCCATCAATGACTGGGATGGGAATTATAAAAATGAATTCAGCGAAGAAGATCTCTATCTTGAACAGAAAAAGCTGAGGGATGCATTGATAACCAATGAAAAAGAAATCTTGGATCATAGTTTATCCAAAATTGAAAACATAATCCGGGACTTATCTCACGGCAATAAAGAATCAGCCATCCGTTACGTTTTATGGCTAACGAACAATTTAAGCAGGGAATTATCTAATATTGGCTTTTACCTGGCATGGGTCAATAAAAAAGGCAATGATGATTTAAATAAAGTCACGACTTTTGAAGAGCTTACCTTAGGGCTGTTTCAATATATCCAGGAAATTTTGGGCCATATCCGTATCAACACAAAATGTAAGGAAGTCCAGGATATCAAGAAAGTTAACGATTATATTGAAAATAACTTTCAGCAGAACGTCACTCTTGAAAGTGTTGCCGCCATTGCCTGCATGAATCCAAACTATTTCAGCACCTTTTACAAAAAACATACCGGGCAGAATTTTAAGGATTATTTACTCAAGGTTCGAATGGAACGGGCCATAAAAATTCTGCTTACCACGGATTGTAAAACTTATGAAATAGCTGAACAAGTTGGTTTCAATGACCCGAAACATTTTAGTGATATGTTCAAAAAATATTATCAGAAAAATCCGATGGAATATAAAAGAGATATGCAGAATGCCGGCTTAGGAAGATGAAATTTCGATTGCGTCCTTCATGAGACTAGCGTATTGAATGAGCGATATATTGTATTTTTAAATGATTTTAAATTATTTTCGGCCGATCTCTTTTTTTTATGGGATGACATTGCTACAATGAAATCAAAAGAATGTAACTTTTGGTTTGGAGAATACTCATGAGTGCCGTTAAATTATTAATTATCGAAGATGAGAGACAGATTGCCAGATTCCTGGAGCTGGAATTGAGCCACGAAGGCTATCAAGTCGACCTTGGAACCGATGGCCGGGAGGGATTGGAAAAGGCCAAGCAAAACCATTATGATTTAATTCTTTTGGATATTATGTTGCCGGGTCTTAGCGGTATGGAAGTCTGCCGCCGTATCCGGCATTTTTCGAGCATCCCCATTGTCATGCTGACGGCCAAGGATGATATCGAAAGTAAAGTAATGGGACTTGATACCGGAGCGGATGATTATATTACCAAACCATTTTCCATCGAAGAGTTACTGGCCCGGCTACGGGTCGCATTAAGGCATCAGACGAAGGACTCTTCCCCAAAAGAGTTGTATTTTAAGGATCTGGTAATGGATCAGATTCGGCATCAAGTTACTAGAAAGAGGAAGAACCTTGAGTTGACCAAAAAAGAGTATGACCTGTTGGAATATATGATCGCCAATCAAGGAATCGTCCTGACCCGTGAAAACATCCTGGAAAAAGTCTGGGGATATGATTATTATGGCGGCACCAATGTGGTGGATGTTTATATTAAATATTTGCGGGATAAAGTCGATGGCCCCTTTGAAGATAAATTGATTCATACCATCCGGGGAGTCGGATATGTCATGAAGGAGGTGTGCGGGCAAAACGCGGAATGAAATTTTATAAAATACGGTTTGCCAAGATTTCCTGGAAATTAACCATTATTTACGCAGGAATACTCTTTTTGATTTTAACCCTGCTCAATGGTTCCATTTTATATGGCGTCCATTATTTTTTGATGCAACAAGCGGTTGCCCAGGTTACCGATACCGGGGATATGATTATTGAACAATTTGGCCAGTCCGGGCAGCAAAGGGCGGATTTGGTCGATAAGGATCTTGTTTTGGGGATACCGTCCAATGATAATATTTATGTGAAAATAGTTGATAAACAAGGAAAAGTTATCAATGAATCCCCCAAATTCAACCTTAAAATTCCTGAAAAAATCCCTTTAAAAACCAATAAAATTGCAATTCTGCAGCGGAATTTATTGTACCAGAACAGGATGATCAAGGCAAAAAATCAATCGTACGCCTATTTGCAGGTGGTGAAAAGCCTAAAGAACGAGTTTCACTTCTTGAAGCTTTTGGGATTGCTGATGCTTGGGGCTGAACTCACCGGTATATTGATTTCGATTCTTTCCGGATACGTTATCAGTCGCGAAGTGTTAAAACCTATTTCCCATATAACAGCGACGGCTCAAAGTATCGGTATCAACGATTTAAATCAACGGATCAACGTTGTCGGACCCCAGGATGAATTAACCGATTTGGCAACTACTTTTAATGCGATGATTGATCGGTTGCAACAATCTTTTGAACGGCAAAACCAGTTTGTCTCCGATGCTTCCCATGAATTGCGGACTCCGATTTCAGTAATTCAAGGTTATATCAATTTGCTTGATCGCTGGGGCAAGGAAGAAAAGGCGATCCTGCAAGAATCGATTACGGTAATCAAAAATGAAGCCGCCAATATGGCGGAGCTGATCGAAAAATTGCTTTTTTTAGCCCGGAGTGACAGTAGCGCCTGTAATTTCTGCAAAGAACCGGTTGCTCTCGCTGAATTGATGGATGAAGTTTTTCGCGAAACAAGAATCATTGCCGGAAGTCATCAAATCGTCGTGGAACATAATGAAAAAATTTCGTTTTTTGGCGATCGAAAATTGTTAAAAGAGATGTTACGGGCGGTGCTGGACAACAGCATCAAGTTTACTCCGGAAACAGGGAAAATCATCATCAATTCTTTGGCTGAAAAGGATCGGATTAAGTTAATCATCGAAGATACCGGCATAGGTATTCCGGAAACGGAAATACCCAAAGTTTTTAACCGCTTTTATCAAGTGGACAAAGTGCGTCCCAAAACTCAAAATGGATGTGGATTGGGACTGGCCATTGTGAAATGGATCGTTGATGTCCATCAGGGTCAAATCCACGTGAAAAGCGCGCCTGGGAAGGGAACCCGAATTTTAATCGTATTACCTGTGACTGGCGATGATGCCGTTGCTTGCCTGCAGGATTGATCCGAGATTATTCACTTTGGAAGATAACCGGGCCCTCGTTTTATGATTTTCCTTTAAAATCCTTTTTGCATTTTGGGCAGGTAATAACGATTTTCCCTTTCCCCCGGGGTACTCTTAAGCTCTGTTTGCAATTTGGACAGCGATAATAACGGTGGGTTTTGATGTTTTGGAATCGTTCCCCCGCTTTATGGAACCAGGAATAAACGGGGCTTATCAGAATGGCAAATTTGTAATTCTCCATGCTCCGTTTGGATACATTTCTGGATAGCATTCTAAAAAGAGCAAAACCGAGGGGAATATAGCCGATTCCTGCCAATAGCGGTATTTTAGCGAATTCAGCCGTTAGGGTCAAAACTGCCGAAAAAAGGATTAAGAAGACAGAAAGCTGGTCTCCGCCGTATCTTCCCATCATGAAATTTTTGAACCAGTTCATGGGTATTCCTCCTTATTGTTTTAGGTCGATGGAACCGCTTGACGGTTGGTGGATCGAGCAAAGCTCCTTCCATTCACTAACACTGCCGTCCACAAAACATGCAGCATAAATTGGTAAGGCAAAGTCCCAGGCAAATCTGATTCAAAGTGACGGCCGGCATTCCAAAACTTTCACTTTGCTGTTGATATACGCGTCCGCTGTTTTGAATGATATTGTAGAGCCGCCGGTATTCCAGATTGTTCGGCTCCATCTGGATGGCTGTTTTTGAATGGTCTAAGGCCAGGATGATGTTACCGATAGAGGCATGGGCAATTGCACTATAATAGTACCATGGGGCGCTTCTGTCGGTGATGGTGGACAGGGCGTAAAGGGCTTCCTGATAGTATCCTGCGCGCAGATAGGAAATAACCGGATCAAATTGGGGATTTTCAGCTCTTGGGTTTCCATAGGAACCGAAATTTCCAAACGGGCCGAAGCCACCAAATGGATCATACCCTCCTTCACCGGCGCTCTGGTTGCCGTATTGGCTTTGACCGCTGTAACCTCCACCGCTGGTTGACCGGTAAACATTACCGCTCTTTATTTGTTCATAAGCGGCGTTAATTTCGCTCATTTTTTTGGCGGCTTCCGGGTCGCCTTGATTTAAATCCGGGTGGTATCTTTTAGCCAGTTTGCGGTAGGCCTTGGTAATTTCTTCATTGGAAGCACTTGGAGATACTCCAAGTACTTTATAGGGGTCGGTGATCATTGCGTAAGGGTCTCCTTTGGTTGCTGTTTTGCTGCTTCGTACCTTGTCCAAACGCCGGAATACAGGATATTGTCAATCAAATTTTTATCCTCATGAATGGGCAGCAGTTTGTATTTTTCCACACAGCCCCCCATCAGTAAATTTAAAATATCCCTGAAATTCCCGGATGGAACGGCGATTAAAGGATTATAGCGTTCTTTCTTGATGTCGGCTTTTAAATCAAGGCAGGCGTCCATGATATAAATGAACTTACCCAGCGCTTTGCCAAAGGAACGCAAATTTTCGGCATATTCGTCTTCCTGCCGGACAAAGATTTCACCCATTAGGTTTCCAAAGCATTCGGCGGGAATATCCGGGTTCAATTCCCCGGATTTTTCAATTCCGGACAGTTCGTTCAAACAGTCGTTGATGACTGCATATTGTTTTGGATACCGCGCAACAATTTGATTATATTGTCTTTGAAACAGTTTGGCTATCCCTAGCGATAGAACCTTGCGTTCATCGGCCCAATCATCCAGGAGATTATAGTAGGCGAGCAGGAGATTCATATCGGCGGCATAGTCGGTGATCTCATTTCTCCAATGCCGGCGTGGCTTAAACGGGTGGGCTAAGCATCGCCCATCCTCCATGGCGGTATTGGGCTTATAGATTGCTGTAAGAAATAAAACCAGAAATGCCATATCGTAAGTGAGGGTCATGCGGCTTAGCGCACCGCAGCGATTCCCCAGCGCCCTGCACAGGCCGCAATAGTAGGCCTGATAGTGCTGTTTTTCTTCGAGTGTTAACTTTTCGAAATTGGCAGTAACATAGCCAAACAAAATATGGGCCCCCCTGTGATCGCCACATCGTCATCGTAACATAAAACCATATTTTAGATAAGGTGAAATAAATTTTAAAAACACCTGATAGTTATTTTATTATAAACGAAAATTCAGGCGGCAAGTTGCTAAAAACCGAGAATTTAATAATATTTTAGAATTAGTCTTTAGGCATGATGAAAGTCCTATCCAGGATCAAGATGCTCCCTTTTGACAATTCTGGAATTTTTCCTTAAAATAGCGAAAACGACATTTAAATTTTGATGGGAGCGACAATGAAAAACTTGGAATTTTTTCACCATGTGTATGAGATTGTAGCCCGAATTCCAACCGGCAAGGTCATGACCTATGGGCAGATTGCCATGATACTGGGTTCGCCCCATTGGGCCCGCCAGGTTGGACAAGCTATGTTTCATGCGCCGGAATCTTTAAAACTTCCTTGCCATCGGGTTATTAACAGTAAAGGAGGGCTTGCGCCGGATGATGTATTCGGCGGCGTTGCAAGGCAGCGCCAAATGTTGCAACATGAAGGCGTTTACTTTAAATCCAACGGATTGGTTGATTTAAAGCTCTCCCTTTGGCGGGTGGAAGAAAAGGAATCGAAATGAGTCAATGAATTTTTTACATGAGGAACTTTTCTATGGTCCTGCTAAAGATTTTAATGGTAGAAACATTGGTCATTTCTGATTTTTAGCCCTGATCCGAAATAGAAAGAGTGATGGGATTTAGTTTTAAAGATAGTTGACATAAAATTCTCACAAATTTTACTGGTGCTAAAATTAAGCATACTCATCTCGAACTATTGACAATCCTCTATTCAGCCTTCTATAATAAATCATGAGGTTATAATGTTTTAAGAAAGAGGATTTTACGATGAAGAAGTTTAGAATGTTTGTTTTTCTGGGATTGATCGGTGTGATCGCTTTTTCAACTTATGCGTTTGCTGCAAACTCCGCAACGCAAACCGTAACTTTTAAGGTTGCGGAGATCGATTCCATTTCTACCAGCAGTGATCAAGTTTCATTAGTGATCAACAGTGCTACAGCCGGTTCCGATCTTTTGTCCGTGACGGACAATTCCACTACATATTCCATTACAACCAATGGAGAAAGCCGGAAAATAACCGGATCTCTCAGTGAGGATATGCCGGCCAATACCAGTTTGATGATTAATTTAGCCGCTCCCAACGGCGCCAATAGTTTGGGCAATGTTTCCTTGAACAAGAATCCGCGGGATTTGGTGAATGGAATTCGTAGGATCGCTGCCGATAAAAAAGCAATTACCTATACTTTCACGGCATCGGTAGCCGCCGGTGTTATTAATGACACAACCCGAAAAGTAACACTTACCGTTGTAAATTGATTCCATCAGAAGTGGTCGGGGGCGGCTGCGGCTGCCCTTTTTTATTACCCTCTCATGGAGTAAATTTAAAATTTCCTAGGTGATATTATACTAGTTTACTTATGCTGTAGGAGTAATTGGCATGAAAAGGAAGAAGAACTTTAAAATCCTGCTTGCGGTTGGCTTTATTTTAACCTGTGCCCTGACGGAAATAACACTGGCAGCTTCGAGCGCCGTGCAAATCATTCATGTTCCCGTGGCTCCGATAACTACTTTTACAGTAAGCGGGAATCCGGCTGCCATGAAAATCAATTCGGCTATCCCCGGTATGCAACCCACCGACGAGGTGAATGCTACGACCACCTATAGTATTTCCACCAATGAATCCAATAAAAAGATTACCGGCATGCTAAACAACAACATGCCCGCCAATACTTATCTTAAAATCAGACTGGCTGCTCCCGGTGGAGCGGTGAGTACCGGAGAGGTTGTTTTATCATCGAAACCGGCGGATTTGGTGACAGGGATATCGAAAGTCGCAGAATCCGGAAAAACGATCACCTATACTTTTTCAAGTACGGTTGCAGCCGGTATGGTTTCCTCGGGAATGCGCACGGTTATTCTCACGGTTACCAATTGATATTTTATTTTTTGGACAGCCTGTTGGATTCGAATAGATAGCGGGCTGGAAGCGGGGGGCAATGAAACAAATAAGGATGGGTAGAACCTTTACACCCAAGAACGCTACTCGGAATTTCATGGCGATCATTTTGTGGGTTTTGATTCCGGTATTTTCTTTTCAGCCGGTATTTGGAGCGGAGCAACACAACATCATCGTGATGGGGGGATGGACCAACCCGGTCAATTCCGCCAATTTGGCTTCGGGAGCCGGTTCAAATCTGGTCAATGCCTATCAAAGTGATGCCGGAGCCACGACTCTATCCATTGTCGGCGGAAAAAAAGACGCGGTCTGGCAAGTTTATATCAACCGTTCGGAAATGAATTGGCCCTCTAGCTTCGTGCTTTATGTCAGAAGAGCGGGTCCGGGTGATGGAAAGGAAGGGGTTACGGTGAGAGGCGGACTTTCCTTTCAAGTTGTGAATGCTGCGAAAATCCTCTTATGCAGCGGTACCGGCGATGTGCGCTGTATTCCGATTCAGTACCAACTATCCGGAGTGTCACTGGCAACCGATCCCAATCATTATGTGAGCGGTGTCGTCTATACTGTCATCCCGTAATTCATAAAGAAGGAGAATGGAATGAAAAAGGCCTTTCTTTTTTGGATATCCGTTTTAAGCTTTTCACTGCTGTTTTTGGGAGAGCATCAAAACGTTTTCGCCAGTGGCGATATAAAAGTTCTGGGTTCCTTAACCCAGGAAAAAGTAGTGGGTGGCGGAGAGAGCTACAATGGCGCGATTATCATCAAAAATGCCGGTGGCAGTCCCTGTAAGGTAAAGATTTATCAAACCGATTATTTGTTTTATGCCGACGGCAGTAATTCTTACGGTCTTCCCGGCAGTAACCCGTTGTCCAATGCTAAATGGGTCGCATTAAGCACCGCCTGGGTCACAGTTCCGGCGGGACAGACCGCTCCGGTAAACTATAGCGTTCAAGTACCCAAAAATCAGGATCTTCGTGGAACTTATTGGAGTTTGATCATGGTGGAGCCGGTTGAAACCGCCGGGGATAATCCTGATGTGAAAGGTAAATACGTTTTGGGACTCCAAACCAGCGTCCGGTATGGTGTTCAAATTATTACGGATATCAAAGATACCGGAACCCGCTCCATTGCGTTTTTAAATAAGAAAATCTCCGCTGAAAACGGGAATAAGGTATTTCAGTTCGACATCCAAAATACCGGAGAAAGATGGCTTAATCCAACGGTTCTGGTCCAACTGTACAACAAAAACGGCAAATCTCTCGGCACATTCGGCAGTGAGAAAAAACGGATTTTTCCCACCTGTTCGGTAAGTCATAAAATCCTGCTTCCGGATATTCCCAAAGGAGAATATAAGGCAGTCGTTATTGTTGACAATGGGGATCAATACGTTTTTGGCGCTAATTATGAAATGATCATCCAATGAAAAAGTTCAAATTTTGTTTGTTCATCTTCTTTATACCCGTCTTAGTATGGAGCCCCTTTTGCCATAAAGTCCGGGCCGATGTGGGTCGGGATGTGGAAATCAAGCAAATTGCTCCAGAAAATTTGCAAATCGAGCCGGGCAAGGCTTTAACCCTGAGTTATCTGGTAATCAATCACGGTGGTTCCACTCTGAATCTCAGGGAGGAATTGGTTTTACCTCCATACTGCCGTGTGCTCGTGCCTCCCACAGGCTTTCAAATCAAAGCCCATGACCAGCAGGTAAGATTAGTATCGATCGTTTTTTCCAACGCGGCCCTGGCCGGTTCCTATTTAGTTCATTATTCCCTCACTGCAACCAATGCATCGGCGAAAACCTCCACCAATACGGTAACCGTTTCTCTCACTTCAGTCACCACGATCAAATCCGTGGTTTTGGACAAACCGGGATTCGTGATAGCGGGTGAAGATTGTGGGATAACGCTGCAATACCAAAATAACGGAAACGCTCCGCTGGATTTGGGTTTTCAGGTGAACAGTTCATTATCTTATTTTACTCAATACTGGCCACTGGAAATGGCTTTACAGCCGGGGGAATCCCGGACCCTGGCGATCAAGGTAAAAACCAATGCCAAAATCGAAACCAATGTTACGCACCTGCTTACCGTGAAGGCCTATGATAAAAACTCCGGGGTATCATTTGCAGAAGACACCATTGGGGTAGACATTGTACCGACCATCAACGGCCGGTTTGATCCTTATCACCGGATCCCGTCGGTTTTGCAAATCACCACTGGAATCGACGGCAATCAGCCGGGGTACGGTTTGGAGTTTTCAGGGGGCGGGACTATCGATGATGCGGGAAACAACAGAGTACAGATGTACTTTTCGGCCTCCGATTTTACGGACCGATATCCGGAGAAAGGGATACAACATCTTCAGCTTGGCCTATCCAATGATCAATATGATATCAATCTCGGTGATGCCGGCTTTGTTCTTTCACCCCTCACCAGACGCTGGGATGCGCTTTATAAGATGAATTTCAATCTCACCAACCGAAATTCGAGGATGGGGCTGATTTATCCTGAAAAGAACAGGGATAATCCGGATGGAAAAGAAACCGGTTTGTATTATCAATATCAACTGAGTCCCAAGCTTCAGCTTCGGACCAATTTCTTACATTCGGCTTACGACTTCCAAGATCAGGACGTTTTACAGGATAACCGGATTTATAGTTTTCAGGCCGAAATAAAGCCCTTGGCCGATAATACGGTGAATTTGGAATATGCTTTTGATCATTCCGAAAACCAAGAGGACTCCCGGGGGGATGCTTATCATATCAATGTCCTTGGACAATTTTCCAATGTCTGGAGTTATTCGCTGGAAAAAACCTATGCAGCGCCGAACTTTTTCGGCAATTATCATGATACGGATTTGACAACATTGTCCGCTGCTTATTCTTTTTTCAACCGCTACCAAGCCTCCTTTTTCTACCATTCCTTCCGGGATAACCTCAATCTTAACCCCCGATATTCATCCCATGATGAATCCTATTACAATGCGGTACTTTCCCATGATCTCAGTCCCGGGACTCAAATCTCATATGCTTTGAGCGGTTATCGCAGCAACAACCGGCTGCCTTCTCCGGGGGAAGCTTATGAAGCAATGACGTTCAAAGTCGGGGTCCAGAAACTTTATTCAAAGTGGCGCTTTGGCGCCTCAGTTTTGGGAGGAGCGTATGACGATCAAGGGGATGATGCCGAAGACCGGGATATTAGCATTTATGGCTTGAATATCAACTATTCACCCAGCCCGGGACGAAGTTATTTGTTATATGCCAACATCGGAAATCATAGTTTTCCATTATTGCTGGATTCCAACAATAATGTTGGCGTCATGGCCGATTTACGGGTTACCAATCACCTGGGCCTCAATTTTCAATATCAAAGAAGTAACTTTCTATGGGAACCCGATTTGGAACGGGATTACTTGATAGGGAATGTACGATATACTTATCAGCAATTTTCCTGGAGTTTAAAGCTCTCTCAAATATCAACTTCGAATGACAGGAATTTTGAAGGATCTTTACTGGTAACTTATACTCTGCCGGTGAATATACCGGTCAGTCAAAGGACCGATTTGTGCGTTTTAAACGGCAAGGTGTTTGACACCGCCCGGAAGGATCATCCTCCGCTCAAAAAAGTGATTTTATTGATCAATGGAGTCGAAGTTGTCACTGATGAACAGGGAGAGTTTACTTATACCGCCAGAAATCCCGGAAACTATACTATCTTGATGGATAAAACTTTTATCGGGTTCGATCAGGTCCCCGTTCAACCACTGCCTCTGGTTGTGGAGTTGAAAAAAGGCGAAGTGAACAAAATTGAGATTGGAATGGTTCAGGCTGCCAAGATTCAGGGAAAATCGCTGTTGTTAACGGCAAAACCCAAAGAAAACAATGACGGACTATACGTAACAGGCAGCAACCTATATCGGGCAAAGGAAAGCCAAAATACCGGGAATGGGTCCGGGGAATGGAACGAAGAAAAACCCCTGGCTAATGTCCTCATTGAGTTAACGGATGGTTTGGAAACTTTTCAACAGGTTACCGGTGAAAACGGGGAATTTATTTTTTTCGGGATGCGGCCCGGCAAATGGAAGATCAAGGCTTATGATGAAGGGTTATTGGAAAATTACAATTTTGAAAATAATGAATTTGAATTGGATTTACAACCGGGACAAACTGAAGAAATCGTTTTTAAAGCCGTTCCCGTCATCCGGAAAATTCAAATCATCGAGGAAGGCGTGATTCGATGAAAAAAGCAACAATGATCGGTCTTGCTTAAATTCCCAAAGGTGATATAATAAATTAACAATTATTAAAAACTTGTTCGATAATGGCAAATCCAGTGAAAACTGGAGACGCAAAACTGCGGGTCTAAAGTGGAACGAATGGATACATTCGTTAAACCATATGACAGCCGGGTCGCCGAAGATAAGTTTTTTTATTTTCACCATCACGGCAGTATCGACAATTTATCCGATAATGGCAAATTCAGTGAAAGCTGGAGACGCAAAACCCACGGGCCTAAGGTGGAACGAGTGCGCAACATTCGTCAAAGCTATTGGCAGCCGGGTCGCCGAAATAAATGATCAGGTATGGTGGAAAATAATGAAAAATGGATTCATGGTTTTAACAATGGTGTTCTTTGTGGCAAGTACCTGGAGCCTCGCTACGGCAAACGGCAATACTTCGCAGACCGTTACCTTTAGCATACAGGCGGTCAATGAGATTGCGCTTGCCGGCGATTTGAACATCACCCATGAAAAGACAGTGACCGTCCACTCGCAAACCGTTAAAATCATTGATGCAACTTCTACCTATCGAATTACCACCAATGAGGAACATAAAAAAATAACCGGAGTCTTAAATACCGTACTGCCGAAAGATTCCGACCTCTTGATTTCCTTAGAGGCCCCTTCGGGAGCGTTGAGTGCTGGTGGAGTTTTTTTAAAAAGCACTCCGGTTGATTTGGTGACCGGTGTGTCAAAAGTCGCGGAATCGCAAAAGACGATTCGTTATACCTATACGACTCCGGTGAATGTCCGAATGACGGCTCCTTTATCACAAATGATTACCTTAACGATTACCAATTGATAGTAACCTTGATTTATTCGATAAAAAGAGAGGCTGAAGCTAAAAGCCTTTCTTTTTTTGTGTCCTGATTGCACAAATTTAACTTTCGTTAACACTTATCCAGTGAATTCAAAAAGGATATTGACTTCGGATGATAAATACTTAAAATGAATTGAAAATGCAGAACTTTAAATTGGGAAGAAAATTCCGGGGTGAAGAAGATATTGAGACGAAGAAGGTCTAAATCGATTCAAAAACCAGTCTTTTGCGGGAAGTACGTCATTATACTGATGGTAGGCCTCATTTTACTGAGTTTTGCTTTGAAATTCCACCCCGTCCTGGCTGACAACCCCACCCTGGATCGCCCTAAGATCGGTATTGCTTTAGGGGGTGGCGGCGCATTGGGTTTAGCCCATATCGGGGTTTTGGAATGGCTGGAGGAAAACCGGATTCCCGTTGACTATGTGGCTGGCACCAGTATGGGCGGATTAATTGGAGGCTGTTATGCCACAGGAATGTCAGCCGCTGAAATCGAGGTCTTCTTGAAGACGATCGATTGGAACCGGTTGTTTGATTCGGCGCCTCCGTTAAAAAATATTGATTTCCGGCGCAAAGAAGACCGGCGGAATTATTCGGCCGAGCTGGAAATGGGTTTTAAGGGGAATAGCCTAAAATTTCCGCAGGGCTTGGGTGGCTACCGGATTAATTTACTCTTGAGCAGGATAACGCTTCCTTATTCTTCGATTGGGAGCTTTGATGAACTGCCGATCCCATTCCGGTGCGTGGCTGCGGATATTATGAATAATGAAACCGTAGTTATGGGAGATGGTTCTCTGGCTGAATCGATGCGCGCCACCATGGCCGTACCCAATGTTTTCACACCGGTGGAGCGGGACGGGCGGCAGTTGGTGGATGGCGGTATTTATGACAATGTTCCCACGGATGTTACCAAGAAAATGGGCGCCGATGTCATTATCGCGGTTCATTTAAACGCCAACCGGGGAAAACCAAGCGGTTCCAAAGGGAGCATTGTCTTATTAAACGCCATTGATGCGATTGTCGAAAACAACAGTCAGCGCTCTTTAGCCATTGCGGATGTGGTTTTGGAGCCTCAGCGCGGCAAGCTGTCGATGTTGAGCTGGAAAGCCATCGACCAGTTTATCGTTTACGGATATCAAGCCGCAGCCGCCGAGGCTTCCGGTCTTAAGAAATATTCCTTGAGCGAGGAAGAATGGCAACGGTATATCACGGAGCGCAACCGGCGCAAAAAAAACGTCCAGCCCGTGCCCGAACGGATCGTAGTTTTGGGGACGTCATCCGAAAATGGCAGGATGATTAAAAACCGGCTGCGTAATCATGTGGGAAAGTTGCTGGATCCGGATGAACTGGAAGCCGATTTGACCGATATTTTGGGAAGTTCTCTCTATGAAAGCTTACGATATGAGTATCAGGACCGGGGTGGAGTTCCTACTTTAGCGATTGTTGCGGTTGAAAAACCCTATGGTCCGCCTTTCATCGATTTCGCCCTGAATATTGAAATCGGGGAGAAACAAAGCCAAGTGAATCCTGGTTTTCGGTTTACCGCTTTCAATATCAACGGACCTGGCTCGGAACTGCGCACCGATATCGGAGTGGGAAGTGATATTTACCTGTTTTCGGAGCTCTATAAACCCCTCCGCAAAAGTAATTTCTTTATAGCGCCTTTTATCAAAATGGAGGAAACGAATCTCAGTAATTTTCAGGATGGATACCCCATGAATTCCTATAAAAATTACTATTCGGAAATCGGGTTGGATGGCGGATATCGCTTTGAAAAAAGCGCCGAACTGAGGGTTGGTTATTCGCTTGGAAATCAGACCCTCCGAAGACAGTCCGGTAATGAAATTCCTTCGGATTTAAATGGGACTATCCGCCGGACCCATCTTGTCTGGAGTTTTAATAACAATGATGAAATGATATTAGCCCAAAAAGGCCTGGATTGGAAGACGGAGGCCAGTTGGTATGATTGTGTTCCGGGAAGCGGCGGTTCTTTTGGACAGGTAGAATCCCAGTTAATAAAGTGTTTCCCGGTCGGAGCCAAAGATATGGTCTTTACGATGGTGGCTGCGGGAGGATCGTTTGAGGAGGCTCCTCCCTGGACCCAGCAATTCCATCTGGGAGGACCTTTTCGCCTGGGTTGTTACAATATCAATGAATTATCGGGAAGCAATTATGTATTGGGAAATATCGGTTATCTCAAAGCCCTGGGGTATCTACCGATGAGCGGCAGGAACATTTACCTGGGTTTGTGGTATGAAAACGGAGGCGTTTTTGAGGATTGGTCCTCCCGGGATTTAAAAAGTGATATTGCGGTGGGATTTTTAAGCGCGACGATTTTTGGACAGATTTATATCGGATATAGCTATGGGGAAGAGGGAGATCATTCGTACCAGATTATGTTGGGGCATATTTTTTAGTCTCGCCGCGGATGGCTAACGGGGAACTGTTGGCTTTCTTTGGCGGGTAAAGCCGGGCGGTGATTTAAAGCGCCCGGCTTTACCTGATGGTTTTTAGCGATTGTCCGAACTTTCATATCTTGAAGTATAGGACCATAATAACATAAAAGCGATTAAGAACATGAAAATGCTCCTTTGTCAATGGATTTGGAGTGAACGTAGATACTATTTCGTGCTGAAGGCTTTGAACACTGCTGTTAAAAGAGCCCAGGATTTCATTTCCTTCCGTTTTCCGGTTAACCTAAAGGAGCCCGGCAACCAGGGGAATAAAAACAAGCTCTATGGCATTTTTATGGCACTTTTTGTCCGCGGCCGCCTTTTTTCAAGGAATGAATTCTTAAAATACGTTGGCAAATGGCGTTAAATTGTTTATAATAGAATTTAAATGTAAGATCGCTGGAAGAAAAACCCTTGAATTTTTTGCCTGAAAAGTGAGTGTTTGACCTGTTAGTTAATTGAAGGAGGAAGACCTATCAATGGAAACCCAGAAAGCGAATGATGGAAGTTTGAAAACAGCGGAGAATGATCCTGCCGAAAAGTCGAATCCGGTAATTTCCAACTTTATTCAAGATGCTGTGGAGGAAGACTTGCAAACCGGAGTACATGGTAAACGGGTGCACACTCGTTTTCCTCCTGAACCCAACGGATATCTGCATATCGGACATGCCAAAGCTTTGTGCATTGATTTTGGAATCGCGCTAAAATTCGGAGGCCAGTGTAATCTCCGTTTTGATGATACCAATCCGGTGAAGGAAGACACCGAATATGTGGATTCCATTATGGAAGATATTCATTGGTTGGGATTTGACTGGGAGGATCGGCTTTATTATGCTTCCGAGTATTATGAAGGACTTTACCAATGCGCCGAGAAATTGATTCTAAACGGCAAGGCCTATGTTTGTGATCTCTCGGGCGACCAGGTGAGAGACTATCGCGGCACCCTGACCGAACCGGGGAAAGAAAGCCCTTTCCGAAACCGCTCCGTGGGGGAGAATCTGGATTTATTCCGCCGCATGCGCGCGGGAGAATTTGAGGACGGCTCCCGGACACTACGGGCCAAAATTGATATGGCGTCCCCCAATATCAACATGAGAGATCCGGTGATTTACCGTATCCGGCGGGTCACTCACCATCGGACCGGCGACGCCTGGTGTATTTACCCGATGTATGATTACGCCCACCCCATTTCGGATGCAATCGAAGGAATTTCCCATTCCTTGTGTTCCTTGGAGTATGAAGATCACCGCCCGCTTTATGATTGGGTGGTGGAGCAATTCCGGGATGAGTTTCCAACGCCGCCCCGCCAGATTGAATTCGCCCGTTTGAACCTGAATTATACCGTAATGAGCAAGCGGAAGCTCCTGGAACTTGTTAAAAATAATTACGTCAGCGGCTGGGACGATCCCCGGATGCCGACCATTTCCGGTTTACGGCGCCGTGGTTATACTCCGGAATCGATCCGGGACTTCTGCGAGCGGATTGGCGTGGCCAAAAGCAACAGCATGGTCGATATCGCTTTGCTCGAACATTGCCTGCGGGAAGATTTAAATATTAAAGCGCCGCGGGTGATGGGAGTTTTGCGACCGCTGAAAGTAGTCATCGACAATTATCCCGAAAACCAGGTGGAGGAGTTTGATGCGGAGATCAATCCGGAAAATCCGGAACTCGGCCATAGAAAAGTGCCTTTTTGCCGGGAAATATTTATCGAACAGGAAGATTACATGGAAAATCCCCCCAAAGGTTTTTTCCGGCTCTCCCCGGGTAAGGAAGTCCGCTTAAAGCACGCTTACTATGTAACTTGCACCAATGTGGTGAAAGATCCGGCCTCCGGCGAAGTGGTTGAAGTTCATTGCGTCTATGATCCGGAAACCCGCGGCGGGTGGTCTTCCGATGGCCGCAAAGTGAAAGGCACGTTACATTGGGTATCCGCCAAACATGCCATTCCGACGGAAGTGAGGTTATATGACCATTTGTTTACGGTGGTAAACCCGGACGCCGCCGAGGGCGACTATAAATCCAATTTGAACCCGGATTCTCTGAAGGCGCTAACCCAGTGTTTGGTGGAACCGGGTTTGGCAACAGCCAAGCCAGGCGATCACTATCAATTTTTACGCCAGGGTTATTACGTGGTTGATTCGGATTCACAGGCCGGACATTTGGTTTTCAACCAGATTGTACCCCTCCGGGATTCCTGGAAAGGGTGAAGGTGCATACACCCGTGATTTTCGATTCGCTTCTTTTAATTTTTTCAAATTTAGAAGGTAGTCCCCCACCCCAGCATTAGATGGGGCAATCGAAAGGATGAAAATTAGGGTATTTTTACTCGAGCAGAGGTTTTTTCAACAATGTTTTTCGTCTTTTCTCTGCGTCTCGGCGGGAGATTTGATTTTTTGGGCCTCGAAGTATTTTCTAGATAGGATAGGCAGAAAATTTGCCGATGATCAAACGAACCCCCGGTCCCTGTAGGCTTTAAATTAGTGATTCAAGGGAAGGGGGTGTTTTTTTACCTTGAAAGATTATCCACCATAAATTCCTTTTTCGACAGCCCCCACATGAAAGGAAGAAAACGAACCTAAACCCGACTCCAGCCCTAAAAAACGCTTTGCGTTTTTTCAAGGAATTGTTTCACAATTCCCCTTAAAGGCAATTAGCATGCTTTTGGGGTTTTGAACGTTTAGGCTTCGAAGCAATTCCATATAGGCCGAAGATTTTAGCGAATTCCCTTTAAGTAAAGAGAAGGGTAGAAATTTGGGCAAACGTATTTTCTGGATAGTCGTCCACCCTCGCAGTTACCGGGGCAATCGAAAAGGATAAAAATAGGGCGTTGTTCTCGCGCAGGGGTTAGAGGTTTTCACCAACAATGTCTTTCGTCTTTTCTCTGCGTCTGCGTCACTTATAGTGCCGACACCTTGGCGGGAGACTTGATGGTTTAGGCTTTAAGAAACGTTTTTTTCGCGTTTAGCTTTTGTAGAAGCCAAACTGGCTTTATTGATAAGTTTATTGATAAGTTTAACAAAATCCTCGTGATGGCCTGCAATGGGTGTTCCTCCGGCGATACCGCTCGACAAAGTCACCGTGAGATTATTGGGCCAGTCTGCGTTCCGGAGGGCATCCGTTATCCGTGCCGTCAAATCCAACGCCACATTGTAATGTTGAATGGTTAAGATTGAAAATTCGTCGCCGGCATAGCGACATAAGGAATCCGTGTCGCCATCAATGGAATTTAATAGGATTTCAGCGACTTTGCATAAGATTTCATCGCCGATGATATGGCCGAAATTTTTATTAACCATTCCGAAGTTGTCTACATCAAAAAAAATGATGGTAATTTCCTTTCCTTCGTGCAATAATTCCAAAGCTTTATGCCGGAGAAAAGCAGCCGTATATAAACCGGTAAGGGAATCAACATATTTCCCCAATTCAGCGTATAGCTGCGCCTTGGTAACCACCCCAACCAGATGGTTATCATCCGTGACAATTAAATGTTCGATTTGATATTGTTTCAATAATTTTTCCGCTTCCCACACGGAATCCTTTGATGATAGTGTAATGACCTTTTTACTCATGGCGTCGGCCACCAAGCGGTTTGGATGGCTGATTCTGGTGTCCCTGGAAGTAATCAGGCCTAAGAGTTGATTGTTTTCCACCACGGGGAAACATCCGATTTGATACTGTTCCATCATTTCGATTGTTTTGCGTACCGAACAGTCGGGACTTATTGTAATGACTCCACCGGTCATTATTTCTTTTATGCTGGTCATCACAAGGAAATACCTCGGTTTATTTCATAAACAATATTGATCTGTGCTTTGATTACCAGCTCTTCCGAGCCGATTAATTCTCCTTCTTCCAAGATAACGGGCAACAATTTTTCCTTCGCTATTTGCTTTAACAAAGATTTCTTAATAACGAGGGCCTCAAAAAATTTGTGCTCCAGGCTTATGATTTCGTATTGTTCCGGCGACATTGCATCAACCATTCTGCGAACGGCTTCCGGTCCGATGGGTGCTTTTTTTCCGATTAAAAGGATATCCTGCATAGGAGGAATCTCAAAGTCCGATAAACGGATATTTATCTGTGCTTTACGGCCAAATTCGGTAACCGCCAAAGGTTGGGGAAAATGAGGAGACATTTTTCACACCTCTTATTTCAATTACTAACTAAAAATACTATCACAATTCGAAATTATAATCCACAATTTGGCTAAATTTTGTTTCATGGGATAAAAATATTCAGATTTTACTTTGAATGAATTCAATGTTTAATTCGTTATTTTTACGGATAAACTAAAAACTCATGGTTTTACTTTTTAATAATGGAGGTTTGAGTCGATGCCCCGTAAAAAAATCGAAGAAACAGTGGATGGAATTTATCTGGATCCAGTGCCGATCACTCTTGGGGAAGAATTGAAGATCAAATATAAGGGACTTCTTGCCGATAGCGGCGCAAATAAAATTTTTCTCCATGCCGGATATGGATCGGGAGAATGGGACAAGATCGTGGATCTTCCAATGAAAAAAAACCGCGATGGAGGATGGTCGGTGACAATTCAGGTCGATGAGCCATCCAAATTTAATTTTTGTTTTCGGGATGACGCCTTAAATTGGGATAATAATCAAGGGCGGAATTGGAGCTATGAAGTTCATAACGGCGAGTTGCCGCCCAGTTGATAAAATTCTGGAAACAACGGAAGGAGAGCGAAGTTTTTTCTCGAATAACATACTGTCTTTTTGAATGTGGGTAGTCCCGAAATTCCTTTCGGAGAGAGCCGATATTGATATACCTTGTTGAAGTAATTTCTCAAGGAGAACTTGCTCTAAAACTGGGGGGGCTATGGTGAAAATCCTGATTGTTGATGATTCACCTCTACTCCGGGCGATGCTAAAAGATTTTCTATTCGAAGCCGGTTATGAAGTTTCGGAAGCGGGGACTTATCAAGAAGCTTGCCGGCAATTTCGTGAGTTCCATCCGGAAGTGGTCATTAAGGATTTATTCATGCCGGAATGGGACGGGATCGAGTCGATTCATTTCTTTAAAGAACTTGATTCCAAGGTCAAGATCATTATTTGCAGTACCAGCTCCTCCAAGGACGCTATTGTTCAAGGGTTAAAAGCCGGTGCCCATGATTTTTTCTTAAAGCCGCTGAATAAGTCTGATGTGATAAATGCTCTCAAAAGGTTAGCCTTCTCATAGTTGGCGGATATTACATAAAGGATTGTCAGAACAATTACCGAAATTACTCCGAAAATAAGACGGAGTGATATAATTGGCGAAAAAAATACTGGTCGCATCGGCTATTTTGATCGTTCTGATGATGTTCTTGATCCCTACCGGTGCCGCCCCTACGGAAGTAGTCCTGGATCAGCAGGTGGAATTGGAGGTTCCCGGCAGTTTTACTTTAGTAGACAACAATCATGACGACCTGTCCGAAGAACTCCATTTTAGTATTGGCTTGAAAGCCTACCAGGAAGGGCAATTTATTATTACCGGAAACCTTGAGGCCATGAAAAACGGCCATTGGGTGGCGGTGGGTACCACGGTATTACCGTTTGTATGGTCGCCAACTCATCGTTTGATTGATCTGACCTTCCATGCCGGTAATATTAAAAAGCTGCAATTGTCCGGACCATACCGGGTTAGGGTGGGATTAAAAGCCGGGGATTGGGAATTACCCGCTCAGGTTGCCGGATTTTCCCCCAAATATGATTGGAACGTTTTTAGCAGTGATGGTGAGGTTGAAGTCGGGGAAATCACCACCCTTTCCAAAGCCAAACGGGCCGTTGAGACCTGGGCGGCCTATAAAGACATCAAACTCGGCAAATTAAAAGGAATCCATTATAATTACGACCATTGGCAACTGGATTATAAGGAAAAATACGGCAGAACATTCCGGTTTTTGGTCAGTTCAAAAGGCTCCGTTGAGTTGATGAAAATTCAAAAAAACAACCCGGCCGGGGATTTAAATAAGACGAATGATGAAAATGGGTCAGTGATGAACTAAAGTCGGTTTCTCTGTGTCTCCGTGTCTCTGTGGTTTAAAAAGCATTACCACAGAGACACCGGAGACACAAATCAAAGATTCAACGGATTTGTCATAGTTGTCATAGATAGAAAGCTATCCGGCGAAATTATGCTGTCCAATCACGGTATAAACCGGCCGGCCCCAAATCCATTTTGAACTGGACTTGGCCGGATTAAAGAAATAGAGCGAACCGTGAGTGGGATCCCATCCTCTAAGAGCTAAACGGGCCGCCCTGTAGGAAGAAGACGAGGGGTTAGACCAGATATAGCCGTTGGACACGGATTCAAATTCTCCGGGACGAAAGATATTCGCCTTGATAGACCGGGGAAACTTGCCTGATCTTATACGGTTTAGCAATACCGCCCCCACTGCTACCTGCCCTTTGATTGTTTCCCCGCCGGCCTCGGCATGAATAATTCGGGCCAGCCACGGCAATTCATCCTCTCCAACCGGCCGGGTCCGGGCGGCAACTGTCTCCGGATTTGGTTGGGGCTTTAGGGCCGTTTTTTGAACCGGCGGCGCTGATTGTTTTGAATTTATCAACGTTTGTTGCTGAAGAATATTCTGCGTGAATAACATCTCTGTTTTCATCATGCTGCTTATCTTGATTTCTTGAGCGTCAGGACTTTTATCCCGATGAGGCCGGTCCTCGTCCGCCCTTAAGGTAAGGGTGCTTATCATTAAAAAGAAAATCACCCCCAAAATCAAGCTTTGCTTGCCTACTTTCGGCAATTGTATCATCAAAGACAATATTCATACCTCCCTTCAACACTGCACATGTAAAATCCATTATACCAGCATTCAATGGGTTTATCGACCGGAAATCTTTACATAGAGAGAATCTGGGCTTTTTGAAAGCCTTTGGTGGAAACTCCCGCGTCTGAGTTTTTATTTGTCAAAATAAGCAGGATTATCCGGCTTTAGGTAAAAGATAGATCAACAGGAAAGCACATTTCGATGGAATTGATGGAGTGATTCAGGATGGATTTATTTTCAAGTATTTCCGAAGATCAAAAACAGAAAGAAGCTCCGCTTGCCGCCAGGATGCGGCCGCGGTCCCTGGATGAATTTGTGGGCCAGGAAGAAATTGTGGGCGCGGGACGTCTGTTGCGAAGGGCCATTGAGGCCGATCGGCTGACTTCGATGATTTTTTATGGGCCGCCCGGCACCGGCAAAACAACCTTGGCACAGATTATTGCTCAAACAACCAAAGCCCATTTTGAAAGTATTAACGCGGTTACAGCCGGGGTGGCCGATATCCGCAGAGTCATTGGCGAAGCGAAAGATCGTTATAAATTGTATCAAACCAAGACCATTCTTTTTGTGGACGAGATTCATCGCTTTAACAAATCACAACAGGATGCTTTGTTGCCTGCCGTTGAGGAAGGTACGATTTTGTTGATCGGTGCTACCACCGAAAACCCTTTGTATGAGGTTAATTCGCCTTTGGTTTCCCGAAGCATGATTTTTCGATTGTATTCATTGACCGGCGAAAACTTGAAATCAATTATTCATAAAGCGCTGATTGACGAAGAAAGAGGGCTGGCGGAGTTTCATGTGCAAATGGATCAGGACGCTGTCGCTCATTTGGCCAATGTCGCCAATGGGGATGCCCGGGTGGCGCTGAATGCTTTGGAACTGGCTGTTTTAACCACTAAACCCGAGCCGGAAAGCGGTATCCGCAAGTTGACCATTGAAATTATCGCCGACTGTATCCAGCAACGGCCGTTGGTTTATGATAAAGACGGACAGGCCCATTATGATACAATCTCGGCTTTCATAAAGTCCATGCGGGGCTCGGATCCGGATGCGGCAGTTTATTATCTGGCCCGGATGATCACAGCCGGAGAAGATCCCAAGTTTATTGCCAGGCGAATGATGATTCATGCAGCCGAGGACGTAGGGAACGCCGATCCTCAGGCTCTTTTGATAGCTACCGCGGCAGCGCAGGCAGTGGAGATGGTCGGCTTACCCGAGGCGCAGATTCCTATGGCCCAAGCGGCCATTTATATTGCGACCGCTCCTAAATCCAATGCCAGTTGCCAGGCAATCCACCAGGCCATGGCGGATGTCCGGGATGAAGAGAACCAAATCGTCCCTTCTCACCTGCGGGATTCCTCCCATCCGGGTGCGGCTAAATTGGGAGATGGCGTCGGTTATTGTTACCCCCACGATTATGAAGGCGGTTATGTGGAACAGGATTATTTGCCCGAAAATATCAGAGGTCGCCATTATTATCAACCAACGGAACGGGGTTATGAAGAGGTTGTCCGTCAATATCTCCGGAAAATCAAGACGATTTCCCTGAGGGAATCGCAAAAATGAATAACCTGCCCCGCGTATTGATCAATCTGGAAAAATTGGTTTATAATTATCAAAAAGTTCAACAACGGTGTCTGCAGGCGGGTATTACCCTGACTGCGGTGGTCAAAGGAGTGGCCGGAAATAGCCGGATTTTGCATACCCTGATCGATGCAGGTCTCACTGATATTGGTGATTCCAGGCTGGAGAATTTAGCAGTTCTCCCATCGTACCCTGGTATTTCAAAAATGCTTTTGCGACTGCCGGCTCTTAGCCGGATTTCTGAAGTTGTAAAATACAGCGACATTAGTTTGAACACGGAGCCGGCCGCTTTGGAAGCGCTTAGTCGGTCGAATACTCCTCACCGGGTTTTATTCATGGTTGATTTGGGGGACCGGCGTGAAGGAGTCATGGAAGATGATTTACTCCAACTGGCACGCCGCTGCGCTCAATTGCCCAATATCCAGCTTCAAGGGATTGGGAGTAACTTTTCCTGTTTTGCAGGGGTTAAGCCATCGCCCGCTAAATTAACAAAATTAGTAAATTTAGCCCGGGATATCGAAAAGGAATGCGGAATAAGGCTGGAATATATCTCCGGCGGAAATTCCAGCAGTTTGCCTTTATTATATTCCGGGGAAATTCCTCCCGGAGTCAATCATTTGCGGATTGGGGAAGGAATATTTCTGGGCCGGGAAACATTAAACGGAACTACCCTTCCGGAGTTATATCCCGATGCTTTTATTGTAGAGGCTGAGATCACACAGGCGCAGTGGAAGCCGGATCAGCCGGATGGGGAAATCGGGATGGATGCATTTGGCCGGCAACCGGATTTTCCCAAGGTGGACTCGGGAATTCGGCTCTTGATCAATTTGGGCCATCAGGATACACCCCTCTCCGGGCTGCAACCGTTGGATCCGGATCTTAGGATAATGGGCGGCAGTAGTGATTATATGGTGATAGCGGCTCAAGGAGACCACAAAGTCGGCGAGGCGGTTCAATTTCTCCCGAATTACTGGAGTTTGCTCGGGGTCATGACATCTCCTTATGTGGAGAAGGTATATGTTTAGGCGGTTAATTACTTGACACTCAAATTAGTAAATTGTATAATCTAAAAAAACAAATAAGATAATTTATATCTGCATTGATCAGGAGGAGTAAACTTTTGGCGGGCAAGCGAAGGGCCGGTTGGTGCGAGGCCTTCCCGGGAAAAGTTGAAGGTCGCCTGGGAGTTGCCGGTTAGTGAACGAACGCTCTAAGTTATTGCAAAATGTTTGGGTGAGCGTTTCAATAGCTCCGGCCGGGTCGCCCGTTACAGCATAAAGAGCCCGTAAATTCGGGAAATTAGGTGGTACCGCGGAGGTTAAGACTTTCGTCCTTTTAGGCGAGGTCTTTTTTTATTGTTCCGGATCGTTTTTTAGTTTGGAGCGAAGCTTTTGATGAATTCAAGAAACAGGTTGTAAAGGGATCGTAATTTTAAAGGGAGGTTTATGGGGATGAGTTTACCAACGGTTTATAACCCTCAAAGCGTGGAGGAAAAATGGTACCAGATTTGGCTTGAAAAAAAGTATTTTCACGCTGAAGTCGAGAAGGATAAAAAACCTTATTGCATTGTAATTCCACCGCCTAATGTGACGGGAGTTCTTCATCTGGGGCATGCCCTCGATGATACTTTACAGGATGTTTTAATACGCTGGAGAAGGATGCAAGGTTATAATGCCCTTTGGATGCCGGGAACCGATCATGCCGGTATCGCGACCCAAGCCAAAGTAGAAGAGGCTTTGTCTAAGGAAGGGCTTACCAAACATGATTTAGGACGGGAAAAGTTCCTGGAACGGGTTTGGGCATGGAAGGAGCAGTACGGCGGAACGATTATCAAACAGCTGAAAAGAATGGGTGCGTCCTGTGATTGGGACCGGGAACGTTTTACAATGGACGAAGGCTGTTCGGAGGCAGTCCGTGAAATCTTCATCAAACTTTATGAAAAAGGATTAATCTATCGCGGAAGCTATTTGATTAATTGGTGCCCCAAATGTCATACCACCATCTCTGACATTGAAGTGGAACATGAGGACAGGCAGGGGCATTTATGGCATATTCGTTATCCGTTAGCGGATGGCAGCGGTTTCATCGAAGTTGCCACCACCCGTCCCGAAACGATGCTGGGGGATACGGCGGTGGCCGTTCATCCTGATGATGTCCGCTACAAAGATTTGATCGGAAAAGAAGTCATCCTGCCGGTTATGAACCGCAAAATCCCGATTATCGCCGATGCCTATGTGGATATGAGTTTTGGCACCGGTGCTGTGAAGATAACTCCGGCCCATGATATCAATGACTTTGAAATGGGTATGCGTCATAATCTGCCACAGATTACCGTCATCGATTTTGACGCCAAGATGACTGGGGACACCGGTAAATATGCCGGAATGGACCGCTATGAATGCCGGGAAGCCCTGGTGAAGGATTTACAACAGGAAGGCTATTTGATGGGTATTGAGGAACTCACCCATGCGGTAGGCCAATGTTACCGTTGCGACACCACTATTGAACCTTTAATCTCCAAACAATGGTTTGTTAAAATGAAGCCCTTGGCTGAGCCGGCAATTCAAGCAGTGCTCGATGGCCGGATCGAATTTGTTCCGGAACGTTTTACCAAAATTTATCTGGGATGGCTAGAAAATATCAAGGATTGGTGTATTTCCAGACAATTGTGGTGGGGACACCGGATTCCGGTATGGTACTGCAGTGATTGTCATGAGGTAATAGTTTCCTGCACCGATCCCGCGGCATGCCCCAAATGCGGCAGTCAAAAGCTGGAGCAGGATCCGGATGTTTTAGATACCTGGTTTTCTTCCGGACTGTGGCCTTTTTCAACCTTGGGATGGCCTAAGCAAACCGAAGAATTAAAGCATTTTTATCCGACTTCGGTGTTGGTAACCGGGAGAGACATTATTTTTTTCTGGGTGGCCCGGATGATCTTCATGGGGATGGAGTCCCAAAAAGAAGTACCATTCAGGAAAGTGTTAATTCACGGACTGGTTCTTGATAAGTTTGGTAAAAAAATGAGCAAATCCCGACCGGAAACCATTGTTGATCCTCAGGATGTCATCAATAATTTTGGAGCGGATACTTTACGCTTCACCTTGGCTACAGGGACAGCTTTGGGCCAGGATCAGCGCTTTCAAATGGAGAAAGTCGAAGGAAGCCGTAATTTTACCAATAAAATTTGGAATGCCGCCCGTTTCGTACTGATGCATTATGAGAAAGAAATGGAAACACAGGGTGATTTGGTCAATGATTTGCATTCTACCATGCTGAATTCTTTCGCCAAAGGGCAAAACGTTTCTTTACCCGAAGAGTGGTTGACGCTTCCGGATAAATGGATTTTATCCCGTATGGAAACAGTGACGGCCGAGGTCACAAGGCTTTTGGAACGTTTTGATTTAGGGGCCGCGGCTTCACTGTTATATGACTTTTTATGGAATGAATATTGTGATTGGTATATTGAATTTTCAAAACCTCGACTTTATCAGGAGGAGAATTCTTTAGAAAGAAAGACTGCTCAATCCATTTTAGCCAGGGTACTACGGCAGACCATGGAATTATTGCACCCCTTTATGCCTTTCTTAACCGAGGAAGTTTGGCAGGCTTTGCCTCATGAAGGCGAAAGCATCATGATCACGGAATGGCCTACTGGAAATGAGAAAAATCAGTTTATAACGGACGAAGCCGAAATGGAAGCCATTATTGAAGTCGTTCGGACAGTTCGTAATATCAGGGCGGAAGCCAGTGTTCAGCCTCAGAAGAAAGTCGAAGCCGTGTTTGTAAGTTCAGCGGATAAAAAGGCGGTTTTGGAACGGAATATGCAATATATTTCCAGCATGGCCGGTTTGGGTGATTTTAAGTTGATAAGCGATGAGAGCTATCAGGGAGAGAAATCCATTAGCGCTGTCGCGGCAGGCATCAAAATCTTTATGCCGGTAGCCGGATTGGTCGATCTGGCAAAAGAAAAGGAACGCTTATCAAAAGAGCATGCTCAATTAGAGATAGAAATAGGGAAGATTGAGTCGCGAATTAATAGTGAATCCTTTGTAGTCAAAGCCCCGGCCCAAGTCGTTGCTAAAGAAAGGGAGAAACTGGCAACTTTTAAAGACAAGGCAGCGAAAATTAAAGAACGGCTTGAACAGTTGAATCCTTAAATTTTACTCGGATTTTGGCGCAAAGGAGCCGGTAAAAAAGGATCTTGGAGGTTCGGCCCCCAAAGAACTCTTTTTGCCGGCTTTTTTCGTGCCTTAAACTTTAATAATTTTCAGGGCTTAAAAGGTATTGGCTGGAGTTTATGGAAAAATAAAAAAAGAGTCATACTTATTCTAATAGCTCTTTAAAATATTTCCTGGAAATTTCTTTCAAAAAGGGAAATGTTTAAAGGCGGCGAAATAATTAATACCTACATGGTTATCGCGAAATTAGCAAAAGACTTTGAAAGGTATTTGCAATGAAGACCCCAAGAATTTCTATGAACATGTTCCGAACTCTGGGGATTACTGTTTTAATTATTATTACGGTAGATGCTGCGCTTTTCCAAAGTTTAAACCGGCATCACATGGTAAATCAAGTGTTTTTAAGAGAAGCAGCTTTAGTAAGTCCTTTACTGGAAAGAGTTAACTACACAATAGGAGTCTTTGGTACGGAGAGTTCTCTATATGGCTTTAGCAATCTTTGCGAGCAGATTTATAATAGCTCCCGGGATATTGTCGAAGTCGCAGTCCTTAATCAAGATGGAAAAATTTTAGCGCATCAAAACATCAAAAGAATTGGGAAGAAATTGACACTGCCTGTTTTAAGAAATCAGTCCCAGTTTTTTTTGGAGACTTCCAAAACTTTGGATGCCTATTTACAAGCTCGTGCAGGTCTTCACCAAACCATTTATGTAAAAATCTCCTTTTCCAAAAATTTATTAACCAAACAAAGTCGAGAGGTCTTTTTAATCACTTTACTAAGCTCAAGCGCAGCGATTCTTGCTTTATTGGTGGTGATTTATGTTTTAACCAATATCTTACTGGGTAAAAGAATTGCTCGAATTTTAGATGGTTTTAATGCATTAGCGGAAGGAAATTTCGATATTCGCCTTAACGATTGGTCGTCCAATCCTTCTAAAGATATTAAGCCAATTCGCCCTTCCGATGAACTGGATTTCTTGATTCAATCCTTCGATAAAATGGCCGCTCATTTGCAGGAGATTGACGCCAAGCGGAGAGAACAGGAAAAACAGTTGGGTTTTTTAGCGACCCATGATCAGTTAACCGGTCTACCCAATCGGCGGTTACTGGAGAATGCTTTGAAAAAGGGAGTTGCTCGTGCCCGCCGGGGCAAGCCCAGCACCTTTATGATGATGGATCTTGACAATTTCAAGGTTGTTAATGATACGATGGGTCATACCATAGGCGATAAAGTACTGGTCGCTTTTACACGCTTATTGCAGGAACATTTACGTGAATATGATTTGCTTGCCAGGATCGGCGGGGATGAATTTGCATTACTGCTTGACAGTGAAGACATCAATGAAGCAAAAGCCATAGCGGATCGGATTTGTCAAGCCATCGAGGAACAACGTTTTGTATTTGACAATCATAGCTTTCATTTGGGACTCAGTATCGGACTGGTGCTTATCGACGGCAATCATGATCAGGGAACGCTATTGTCTCAAGCCGATACTGCAATGTATACCGCTAAACGGCAGGGTCGCAACAGGGCAGTATTATATTATCCCGAGGATAACACCATGGTCCGGTTATCCCAAACCAATGAAATCGTGACTTTAATAAAAGACGCTTTGGAAGTGGACGGCTTTTTGATTTTTTACCAGCCGGTAGTCAGCTTGCAAGACAATCGCATCAAACATTATGAAGCTTTAATTCGACTGAAGAGTCATGATACGGTTATTACTCCGGACCTCTTTCTACCGGCCGCCGAACAATTTGGATTGATGCCGCAAATCGATCGCTGGATGGTCCGCCATGTATTGTATACTTTGCAAGAACATCCGGATCTCCAGTTATTCATCAATCTTTCCGGAAGCAGCCTCGCCGACGAAGGCTTATTAAAGTATATTGAAGATAGTTTGCTCCAATATGGGCTTGAGCCGGGAAGAATCGGTTTTGAAATCACGGAAACATCGGTAATTCGTGACTTAAAATCAGCTCAGGAATGGATCAATCGTCTACGGGCTTTTGGATGCTTATTTTCCTTGGATGACTTTGGAGCCGGATTTAATTCGTTCTCTTATTTAAGGAATCTACCGGTCAATCAATTAAAGTTGGATGGTGCTTTCATCAGTGCTTTGGATAGTGATATGACCTTGCGATATTTAGTTCAGGCAATGCAAGATTTGGCAACAGTCCTCAACCTGGAAACTGTAGCCGAATTCGTTGGAAGCGCCGAAACGGTACGGATTTTGAAAGAAATCGGCGTGACCTATGGACAGGGTTATTATCTCGGGAAACCGGCCCCCATTTTTAATAATAACAGAAATTAATGAAACCAAGGAGCAAAAAATGAAAATCAAACGCATTTTCTTGATTGTACTGGACAGTGTTGGCGTGGGTGAGTTACCTGATGCTGCAACTTACGGGGATCAGGGAAGCAATACTTTGGCCCATATCGCCAGAGATTTGGGAGGCTTGAGCTTACCGAACATGGAAGCGGCAGGGCTTGGTAAATTAACGGAAATTTTAGGCGTTTCTTCCGCAGTCGAAGGCCGGATTTATGGAAAAATGGCGGAACGCTCGGCAGGAAAGGACACCACGACCGGACATTGGGAAATGTCTGGCCTGGTTCTTCCACAGCCTTTTCCCGTATATCCCCAGGGTTTTCCGGATGAAATCATTCATCAATTTTCCAAAAGGACGGGTCATGGCGTACTTGGAAATAAAGCGGCCTCCGGGACGGAAATTATTGCTGAACTCGGCGAAGAACATATCCATACTAAAAAATTAATAGTTTATACATCGGCAGATAGTGTTTTTCAGATTGCGGCCCATGAGGAAATTTTTCCATTGGAGCAACAGTATGGTTTTTGTGAAATTGCCCGTGAAATGTTGCAAGGAAAACATGGGGTAGGCCGGGTGATTGCTCGGCCATTTCTCGGAAAACCGGGTTCTTTTTATCGTACACCCGGGCGGAAGGATTTTTCGCTGAAACCATTTTCAGAAACGGTGCTTGATCGTTTAAAAGAAGCCGGTTTTACGGTTTATGGCGTGGGGAAAATTGAAGATATCTTTAGTTCTCAAGGATTAACCGATTCCAACCATACCCATAACAATCCCGAGACTCTGGCATTTCTCAGTGAACTCATTGAACGCAATTTTAAGGGACTTGTCTTTGCGAATTGCGTTGATTTTGATATGCTTTACGGTCATCGAAATGACCCGAAAGGGTATGCCCAGGCATTACAGGATTTTGACCATTGGCTGGGTCAAAATTTACCCAAACTTGATCAAGGTGATGTTTTGATGATTACGGGAGATCATGGTTGTGACCCCACTACTCCCAGCACGGATCATTCAAGGGAATATACACCTCTGTTGATAATGGGACCTGGATTACCTGCGGGTATTAACCTTGGCACCCGGAGTACTTTTGCAGATATCGCTGCGTCTTTATGTGCCTGGTTTAATCTTGAACCATGGCCGGTGGGAGAGGAATTTGCCAGCCGGATCGCTTTATAGAATTCAAGGTTGGATTTTGTAAGGATGAAAAATTTGCTATAAAAGAGCTTAAGCGAGCATGATTTGGTGAATGCGCAATAACTTGAGGTGACAGCAAAACATGAGAGTTTATGATTTAATATGGAAAAAGCGTGAAGGTGGAGAACTGACCCGCGATGAAATTCATTATCTCATTCATGGGTTTGTGGCGGGGGAAATCCCGGATTATCAGATGAGCGCATGGTGTATGGCAGTCTATTTTCAAGGAATGACCTTTGATGAATGCACCTACTTGACCTTGGAGATGGCGGGTTCCGGAGAAATGATTGACCTATCCGGAATATCCGGGTCCAAAATTGATAAGCACAGTACGGGTGGTGTGGGTGATAAGACTTCTTTGGTATTGATCCCGCTCGTCGCTTCGACCGGAATACCCGTTGCCAAGATGTCCGGTAGAGGATTAGGCCATACCGGAGGGACAATAGATAAATTAGAAGCAATTCCAGGTTTTAAAACCAGTTTACCCAGGGAACAGTTTTTAAGCCAAGTGGCGAGAATCGGTGTTGCCCTGGTTGGTCAAAGTGGACATATGGTACCGGCAGACAAGAAACTTTATGCATTGAGAGACTTAACAGCTACGGTTGAAAGTATTCCCTTAATCGCCAGCAGTATTGTGTCTAAAAAACTGGCGGCTGGCGCAGACGGAGTTTTACTGGACGTTAAGTTCGGCGACGGTGCGTTTATGCGTGATTATGATCAGGCTTTGGAGCTGGCCAGAACCATGGTGGAAATCGGCAACCGGGCGGGCCGCCGTTTTAAGGCAGTGTTAAGCGATATGAATGAACCATTGGGCCGGGCTATCGGTAATAGTCTGGAGGTTGTGGAAGCAATCCAGACGCTACGGGGGGAAGGTCCCTCTGATTTAACGGAGTTATGTCTGATATTGGGTGGATATATGGCCTATCTGGCTGAGCGTTCAGCCTCGCCGGAAGCAGGAGCTGATTTAATGAAGAAGATGTTAGAGAGTGGGGCCGGGGCTGCGAAACTCCAACAGTTGATAATCGCCCAGGGAGGAGATTCGCGAGTTGTGGAAGAACCGGGTCTTTTACCTTTGGCACCGGTGGTCCATCCGGTGTTAGCTCCTAAAGATGGTTGGATTGAGCGGATTGATTGCCGGGCGCTGGGGCTTTGCGCTATGAAATTAGGCGCCGGACGAAACAAATTGGAGGATATTATCAAACCGGATGTCGGTATTAAACTTTCAGCCAAAGTGGGAGACTATGTAATGCAAGGCGCTGTTATTGCAGAAGTGTATGCACGAGATAAAGTTGGGGCAAGTGTAGCTGAAACCGAGGTTATCAATTGCTTTCACTGGAGTGAAAAACAAGTGAGTCCCACGGCCTTGATCCGAGATGTCATTTAACACTAACTTTATTCCAGAAAATAGAGGGAATTGGCGAAAAAAGCCGAAGTCTTTATAAAAAAAAAGCCTTACGGCTTTTATTTTTACTAACCATCGATTGTTGAATGGTCGGGGTGAGAGGATTTGAACCTCCGGCCTTTCGGTCCCGAACCGAACGCTCTACCAAGCTGAGCCACACCCCGGAAAAGGTACAGGTATAAGTATAGCAGAGAGCAGCCGGTTTGTCAAAACTTTTTATGAAACGAAATGGTTTCTTTCGGCTGGGAACTGGTATAAAAAATCTTTGACTTCATGTAGAGGAGGAAACTCATGCAAATTACCTTTTGCGGTGCCGCTGGAACCGTTACAGGTTCCAGTTATCTGGTGGAAACCCTTTCCGGCCGTTTCCTGGTGGATTGTGGAATGTTTCAAGGTCCGAAAGAAGTACGTCAACTCAACCATCAGAATTTTATTTTCAATCCCGGCGCCCTAGATTTTATGTTATTAACCCATGCCCATGTTGATCATTCCGGCCTTATCCCGAAGTTATGCAAATCGGGCTTTAAAAAAGAGATTTATGCTACCAAAGCAACAGTAGAGCTATGCAAAATTGTTCTCCCTGATTCCGGTCACATTCAAGAAATGGAAATTGAATGGCGCAATCGTAAGCGTAGAAGGGCCGGTGTTGCCGCGGAGGAACCATTATATACGGCAGCGGAAGCTTTAGTATGTTTGGGCCAGTTTAGGGCAAAACAGTATTCGGAAGAATTTCAACCTTTACCCGGAGTGAGGGTTCGCTTTTGGGATGCCGGTCATATTTTGGGATCGGCGATAATTGAAGTGTTTATCTCCGAGGGCGGAATGACCACCAAGATAGTATTTTCCGGTGACTTAGGCCAAAAAAATCAACCGATTATTGAGGATCCGACCCCAATTGCAGATGCTGATTATTTGCTGATTGAATCCACTTACGGAAACCGAATTCATGAAGATCAGGATCAAAAGGTCGAATTATTGGGGAAAATAATTATCGATGCTGTTAAATCAGGCGGAAATTTGGTGATTCCTGCTTTTGCAGTCGGCCGGACCCAAGATTTGTTATATTACATCAAAGGTTTACTTCGTAATGGGAAAATTCCGCGGGTACCGGTTTATATCGATAGTCCGATGGCGGTTTCCATCACTGAAATCTATCGGGATAATCCGGAGTGTTACGATGTAGAAACTCTGGAACTCTTCGCTGCCCATGAAAGTCCGTTCGAGTTTCCGAATCTTCGTTTTGTGCGGAGCGTTGAGGAATCCAAACAATTAAACGCCACTGCCAAGGGGGCGATAATTATTTCCGCCAGCGGGATGTGCGAAGCCGGGCGAATTTTACATCATTTAAAACATAACCTGTGGCGTCCGGAATCCCATATTTTATTTGTTGGTTACCAAGCTGAAGAAACTTTGGGACGAAGGCTCTTGGAAGGCGCTAAAGTCGTCAAGATTATGGGTGAAGAGGTCAATGTTCAAGCCAAAGTACATTCCCTAGGAGGTTTTTCGGCCCACGCCGATCAAACGGGTTTGTTGGAGTGGTTGAATGGTTTTACGAAAAAACCAAGAGGGATTTTTATTGTTCATGGTGAAAATAGCGCTCAAAAAGATTTTGCCGGTATCATCCAACAGCGTTTTAATATCAATCCCCTTATTCCCCGTTGGGGTGAACGTTTCGTATTAAACGCAGAGGCTCATTTGGATACTAAGATGACAAGGCCGAAGCTTAATAATTTTGGACTCGAAAAAGCTGTAGGAGATTTGGAACATTCTATTTTGCAATTACACCTTCAAATCAAGCAATCCAGACAGGAAGGCGATTTAGCCCGGATAACACCGCTTGTTGATCGGATGAAGCAATTGATGGCTGACTTGGAAGAAGAATTAAAAAAATCAACTGAATAAAAACAATTTATCGAGACGCGTTTCCCCCTATTCGTTCATTTACATATGATAGAGAGATATGAAAATGACGAAGGGGGAGGGTTGTCCGATTGAAGACGGGATTTGGGCGGCACTATATGGCCGACCTTTATCTGTGCCAAAATCCGTGTTGGGAGGATCCCGAGGGGCTTGAAACGGAAATGAACCGTTTAATTTCCACTACCCATAACGGGAAAGTTGGATTGGGTTTTGAGACGCTGAAAAAAGGATTGCGGATTACTGGAGAAATCAATGAGGCTTCCTATTTATTAATCCAGGTCTTCCCTGAACAAAAATTCTTAACAGTGGATTTGTTTTCTTGGTTGCCACAACTTGATCTCCAGGCTTTTGGCGAAGGCTTGTTCAATATATTTGCTCCGCAAGTTGTTGCCGCTGAAACAAAAATTAGGGCTGAACACCTGTTTAAATGAAATCAATTGAGAATTGAAAATTGAGAATTGAGATTAAAAACAAAGCTCATAATAGGTGTAAGTTGCCCATGCCACGCGATGGTATTTGAAAGAGAATGGGTTTTCAATAAGATTTTTAACATTATCCTTTATCAATGTCAATTCTCAATTGTCAATTGATAAAAAATGAGGTGCCGAAAAGTGAGAGTTGATCAATATCATCAAATTATCGATTTAGCTAAAAAAATTGGTACTGCCAAGAGATTGTATTTTATCTTACGTTTGCAAAGCCGAAAAGATTTAGGAATTCATATCAATAACGGCAAAACGGAAGAAATTAGTAGCGGCAATCTGGAAGGAATGGGCCTTCAGGTTTTTACACCCGAAGGATATATCGGTTTTGCGGCTGCCGATCAGGTTAACGAAGAGATTCTGAAAGACTTGTTCGAGAAGGCGGCTTTCCTGGCCGAGCAGAGTAAAAGTTTTCAAGGGGAACCTAATGTAGAGATTTTTAAGCTCAAGGAACATCATACCCGAAGAGAGATTCAATTAGATAATCCATACGGTACATTGAGCCTGACGGAGATCGAAACCCGGCTAAAAGAACTGAACAACGAATTAACGGTTACGGATTCCCGCTTATCTGTCCGTACTTTACTGCGTCTAACCGACGAAGAATGGCGGATTATTCGTTCTGACGGCACCGATACGGCATTCAATACGCCCCGTTCGATGTTGTATCATAGCATTACCGCTAAATCCACCGATGACACAGCCACCACTTTTGCCAATTTGTCCGGGATTGACTTGGGTGTGCTCATCAAACAGGAGAACATTCGTAAAATTCAAGAGCGGGCCAAAAAAGCGACTCAGCTGGCATTGAATTTATTATCAGCTTCTAAGCTGGCAGGTGGACATTATAAACTAGTGATTGATTATGCTTTGGCAAAAGGACTCGCCCATGAGGCTTTTGGCCATGCCGCGGAAACAGATTCGATCGAAAGTTCCATTCTTGGCGAAAAGGGGCATTTTAAAACCGGAATGACCGTGGCTGACTCGGATTTATCAATTATTGACGGGCCCCTTGAAGGTGATTATGCCTATCAGCCCATAAGTGCAGTGGGCGAAATTCGTCAGACCGTCAAAATTGTCGATCATGGAAAACTGAATGCGGGCCTTTCCGATATTTTTTCAGCAGATCGGGCAGGCGTTCCGTACACCGGGGCTGAACGGGTTGAAAATTTCTTTCATCTCCCGATTGCCAGAATGAGCAATATTCGCATTGAAATGGAAAAGCCGCTCCCCCTTAACCAAGATTTTGAGTCCGTGACTCCGAAAGATCTTTACCATATTTTAATCGATAACCATTTAATGAATGCTGATGAAAATGTTTTGTATTTGGCGGGGTTTCAAGGCGGTCAGGTCAACCCGGCCTTTGGAGATTTTGTTTTTCATTGTTCGGGAATTTACCAGTTATCTCAGGAACCCGTCCTTTATAAGCCTGCAATTTTCAGTGGCAAAATTTTATCGGTATTGCAATCCGTCAAAGCAGCCATCGGTCAGCTACAGATCGACGCTATCGGGACTTGTGGTAAAATGGGACAAGGAGTGCCAAGCTGCGGTGGTTCCCATTATTTTTTGGTCATTGATAAAAATCCCGAAGTAACAATTGGGGGGAATTAAAATGGAGTTGGCAATGAGTCTAGCAGAACGATTAAATGATTATTCAAGACAAAATCGGGAATTAACAGCTTGGCGGATCGATTTGTATGAAACCAGAGGATTTGAAGTTGGTCTCAAGAATAATCGGATTGGCGGTCCATATTCGGCTCCGGGATATAAAAGAAGTATTAGTGGTGAAATATATCTTATCTGGGCGGGTCAGAAATTCACTTCAGCCAAGCTTGACTCCGCTGTTGTTGATAATTTCACGGAATATATGGATGTTTGGCGGGCAACCGCTTATTATGATCCTGATGGAGTGGGTCTTTATAAGCCTGAAAATATCCCTCAAGTGGAACTCTTTGATGAGCGAGTCAAAAACATTATCGACCATCAACATCCTTTGCCGTTTCATTTATTGGAACAGGGATTACAATTTTTGAGCCAGCGCGGTATTAAAAAAATAGATGGAAAAGTTCGTTGCTATGAGGGTTCCCGGATCATTCTAAATTCCGAAGGCTTACAAGTGACTTATTCTCAGAGTCCGGTGGATTTCTTTTTTGAAGCCAATGATTGTTATGGGGAAAGTTATGGAGAAAAAAAATGGCCCACAGAATTGGAAATGAACCGGGTGATTGAAAATACCGCTAATATTGCTTCGTTATTGGCTGGGAGTCCTCCGCGGGAAGCCGGCGGAAAGATGCGACTTCTTTTCCCCCCGGGGATTTTTGAGTCTTTTTTGGGGCAATTTTTATTAACGAATCTCTACGGTAGTTTAGTCGTTAATCGCCAAAGTCGCTTTGAGCTTGAAGATTTCAAGAAGGAAAAACAAGTATTGCGAAAAGATTTATCTCTAGAAGTCAATACTTTATTGCCCTATCGGGCAATGTCGTACCCATGTACCAGTGAGGGTGTGACTGGAGGTAAAGCCTCCTTTATTAGTGAGGGAAGGTTGAAGACGCCGATACTTAGCCTGAAATATGCCAAAAAAGCAGGACTCATTCCTACACCGATTCCTTCTGGGGGGTTTTTCATCAAAACCAGTCGAACCCTGGATACCTGGGAACAATTAATTAAGCAAACTCAACAGGGAATGATAGTATATTCGATTTTAGGTTTACATACCCAGGATGCAAGTTCAGGCCATTTTTCTTTAACAGCGGACCAATGCCTCCTGGTGGAACGGGGAGAGATTGTAGGCAAAGCCAAGGCCGTTATCAACGGTGACTTTCTTGAGGCACTAACCCGGGAAGAAAGCTGTTTAGCCTCCTATGAAGGGGAAGACAATCCGGGGTTTGCTTTTTGGGCAAGTGTTGCGGGATAATAGAGCTCGAAGAAGGGAAATAATATACTGGATATTTTTTATAAAACTAGTTTGCTTTTAAACCTAAATCTGGTAAAATAGGTTTGACTGGAAAGCTCGCAAGCATGCGCGCTCGCATAAAATTAGGATTCCGAAGGAGTGATGTCAATGCCGTTAGTTACGACAACTGAAATGTTTCAAAAAGCTTATAAGGGCGGATATGCTATTGGCGCTTTTAATGTCAATAACATGGAAATCGTTCAGGGCATTACCGAAGCTGCCAAAGAAGAAAAAACACCGTTGGTTCTTCAAGTATCGGCAGGCGCTCGGAAATATGCCAAACATGTCTACTTGATGAAATTAATTGAAGCAGCTATTGAAGATACCGGATTACCGATTTGCGTTCATTTAGACCACGGCGAGAATTTTGAAGTTTGTAAATCCTGTATTGATGGCGGCTTTACTTCAGTTATGATTGATGGATCCAAACATCCCTTTGAAGAGAATATTAAAATTACCAAAGAAGTGGTAGATTATGCCCATTCAAAAGGCGTTGTCGTTGAAGGGGAACTCGGTAAACTCGCTGGTATTGAAGATGCTGTAAACGTATCTGAAAAGGATGCTTCGTTCACCGATCCTGATCAGGTTGAAGAATTTGTTAAGCGGACCGGAGTTGATTCTCTGGCTATTGCGATTGGGACGAGCCATGGTGCCTTTAAGTTTAAAGGTGAACCTAGACTGCGTTTCGATATCTTAGAAGAAGTCGAAAAACGGTTACCCAATTTCCCTATCGTTCTCCATGGAGCTTCTTCGGTTATCCCTGAATTTGTTGAGATGATTAACAAGTATGGCGGTCAAATGCCGGGCGCACAAGGTGTTCCCGAAGCAATGCTGCGGAAAGCGGCTTCGATGGCGGTATGTAAGATCAATATCGATTCGGATTTACGGCTAGCCATGACTGCTTCAATCCGGAAGCACTTTGCCGAAAAACCTGGCGATTTCGACCCAAGACAATATTTGTCTCCAGGCCGGGAAGCCATTAAGGCAATGGTTAAACATAAAATCGTTAACGTGCTCGGTTGTAGCAATACGATTTGATAAAAACAACAAAGAGCAGAGGGCGGAAACGCCCTCTGCTTTTTTTAGGACACACGGGAAGGATGAGTGTTTTGTTTGTCGAAGTAAAGCTTTGGCTTGAGGGGTGTCTTTTGATTTCCAGTAGCGATATACTATGAATGGTTAGTCAATAATAATTTGGAAAACTGGTGATGGATGATGGGAACTCTTAGAAAAACTGCAGTAATCGGTTTGGCCGTTAGCAATACTCCTTTAATCAGATATTTAGTAGAACAAGGCGCACAGGTAACGGTATTTGACAAGAAATCAGCAGAGCAACTTCAAAATTATATGGAAAAATTAAGTGATTTAAAGCTGGAATACTGCCTGGGCGATGATTATTTAAGTTATTTACACGGTTTTGATTTTATTTATGTGACTCCGGGTATGAAAAAGGATTTGCCGGAATTACAAAAAGCCCGCTTGGAGGGAGCAGTTTTCAGCAGTGAAATGGAGTTGTTTTTTGAGAAGTGTCCGGGTCAAATTATGGGGATTACCGGCAGCAGCGGTAAGACCACAACAACCACGTTAATTGGATTAATGATGGCATCAGCTTTTCCTGCAACTTTTGTCGGTGGCAATATTGGACGCTCTTTGATGGACCAGTTGCCGGCCATGAATCATTCCTCTAAGATTGTTCTCGAGCTTAGCAGTTTTCAACTTCAAACGGTTAGCAAAAGTCCACAATTGTCGATTATTACCAATATAACACCCAACCATCTGGATATTCATGCGTCCATGGAGGAATATATCCAAGCCAAAAGCAATATTTTACAGTATCAAAGCAGCAAGGATATTGCCATTCTCAATTATGACAATGAAATTACCCGTGGCCTCTCCGGCAAGGTAAAAGGAAAATTGTATTATTTCAGTCGTAAGCGGAACCTTGATGAAGGAGCTTGTTTGGAAGACGATAAGTTGGTGATTCGGCTGGGCGGCCATACCGAGATATTGACCACTAGAAATCGTCTGAAACTTTTAGGTGACCATAACGTTGAAAATATATTAACGGCCTCATTGGCTGCACGAATCAGCGGAGTACCTCTCGAGAACTTAACCCCAGTTGTGGAAGAATTTGCTGGAGTCGAACACCGTTTGGAATTTATTCGGGAAAAAAACGGGGTTCTTTTTTACAATGACTCAATTTCCACGACACCTGATCGGGCTATTGCCGGTTTAATGGCCATGACCAGACCTACGATTCTAATTGCCGGCGGTTATGACAAACATCTTTCCTTCGATGAACTTGCCCCAGTCATTGTCAATCGATGTAAGCACTTGATTGTAATCGGCGTTACCGGACCCCAGATAATTGCCGCAGTTAGGAAATTTTCGGAAGATTTTCCAATCGTTCCGGCCAAAACTTTTGAAGAAGCGGTTGAAACGGCAACAAAACTTGCCGGGCCAGGCCAGGTTGTGCTATTATCGCCAGCTTGTGCCAGTTATGATATGTTCAAAAATTACCAGGAACGGGGTACTTTGTTTAAAAACTTGGTGAATGCAATTTGATACAATCGCTTTTTTGAAGGATTTATATTTTTTGGATTTTTTTGGTTTCCTAAAAGGCTTTTATTTTTTTTTATAGAGAACACTCTGAATTTTTTATTAAAAATGAATACAAGAAGATTACTAGTGTGTTAATTCTCGTTTTTTTTACTTGACAAGCTTGATATACTAATTTATCCTGATATATAGGCGCTTTTGCGCTTAAATTGGAAAGAGGGATTCTTTCAATGTGGGTTGCTGTTTACATAGCGCCAAATCGAAGAATAGCCGCAATATTAAAACAACTATTGGAAATAGAAGGTATTCTGGTGAAATTGAAAGAATCTAATTCAACTGTGAAGGAAGAACAAAATGTAGAAGTCATGGTTACCCAATTGGAAATCCAGGAAGCAAATGAGGTTATCAACAATGCGCTTCAAAGGTTTTGATTTATAGAAATGAATTGAGCAGGATATTTACTTAGAATCACGAAATAAATGTAGTTAATGGCAATTTATAGAAATTATGATATTTTAGTAAAATGCTCCAGAATACTAAGATAAGCTTAAGGAGTGGAGTTTTTGTTAAAAGATCTCTTTAAAACGAAACCGAAATACATTACAGTTAAAAGTGAGCAACAACAATTCAATGGCCGTATTGATGCCGTAGAAAAGAAAGAAATTCCGGATGGATTATGGGTAAAGTGTAACCGCTGTTCTCAAATTACCTACCATAAAGATCTGGAGAAAAATTTAAAAGTTTGTCCGAAATGTAATTTTCATTTTCGAATTAATTACAAAGAACGGTTGGAGTTATTAGTCGATCAAGATGGCTTTCAGGAAATTGACTCCAATTTAAAAACGATCAATATTTTGAATTTTCCTGAGTATGAGCCGCGAATCAAAAAAGCTCAGAAGAGTACGGAACTCAATGAGGGTGCGATTATTGGACGGGCGTTAATTAATGACATTCCAGTGAGCCTTGCTATTATTGAATTTGGGTTTATGGCTGGCTCCATGGGTTCGGTCGTTGGTGAAAAAATAACCCGGGCAATTGAATACGCCACCAAAGAAAAGTTGCCTTTTATCGCTGTATCTGCCGGAGGCGGAGGGGCCAGAATGCAAGAGGGAATATTTTCCCTTATGCAAATGGCGAAAACGAGTCAGGCGTTGAACCGGTTGTCGGAAGCGGGTTGTTTGTATATTTCACTTTTAACCGATCCTACCATGGGAGGAGTATTTGCAAGTTTTGCTTCACTGGGAGATATTATCATTGCCGAACCGGACGCCTTGATTGGTTTCACCGGTCCCCGCATTATTCAACAAACCATTCGGCAAACATTACCGCAGGGTTTTCAATCATCCCAGTTCGTATTGGAACACGGGATTGTCGATATTCTTGTCAACCGTAAGGATTTAAAAGCAACCCTAACTCAGCTACTTAAAGTGCATACGAATGGAGGTGGGGTTGATGGCAATTAATCAGGGTCCAATATTGGAATTTGAAAAACCTGTATTAGAATTAGAAAAACAGATTGAAGAGATTAAACAGTTTTCCAGGGAAAAAGGAATTGATATGGAAGAACAGATCCTGGCGCTTGAATTAAAGGCCAATTCCCTGCGTACTGAAATTTATAAAAATTTAACACCCTTACAAAAAATGCAAATAGCCCGTCACCCTAAACGTCCTACTTTTCTTGATTATGTGGGAATGATTTGTACTGATTTTATTGAACTTCATGGCGACCGGAGCTTTCGGGATGACCCGGCTATGGTAGGAGGAGTAGCTTTTTTTGAGGGAATTCCGGTTACGATTTTAGGCCAACAAAAAGGCCGGGACACTAAAGAAAACATTTTAAGAAGTTTCGGACTTCCTTATCCGGAAGGGTACCGTAAAGCATTACGCCTGATGCAACAGGCTAATAAATTTAATAGACCCATTATTTGTTTGGTGGATGTCGTAGGAGCTTATCCCGGAATTGAAGCCGAAGAACGCGGTCAGGCTGAGGCTTTAGCTCGTAACATCCGGGAAATGGCTAACATGAAAGTTCCTATTGTGGTGGTGATTACTGGAGAGGGCGGGAGTGGCGGCGCTTTGGCAACAGGTGTCGGCAATAGAGTTTTAATCATGGAAAATGCTTATTATTCTGTTTGTTCTCCTGAAGCTTGCGCATCAATTTTGTGGAAGGATGCTTCAAAGGCTAACGAAGCATCGAAAGCTTTGCAATTTAGCGCTCCAAATCTCTTAAAACTCGGAATCGTCGATGAAGTAATTCCGGAACCATTAGGGGGAGCTCATAAAAATTCAACTGAAGCGGCCGTTAATATAAAAACTGTCGTTTTGAAACATTTGCAATCTTTATTGCAAATGTCCCCTGAAATGTTGTTGGAAGACAGATATAAGAGGTATCGTAATTATGGCAAATACAACGAAAACTAAACGGACAACGGAGGCAAAAATGAAGATTGGAGTGTTAACTAGTGGTGGCGATGCTCCGGGCATGAATGCTGCGATTCGGTCCATCGTTCGTAAAGCGCTTTTTCATGGCTGTGAGGTTTATGGCATTAAACGGGGATATAGCGGTATTTTGGAAGGCGATATGGTTAAGATGGATTCCCGTTCGGTAGGAGACATTATTCAACGGGGTGGTACAATCCTTCAATCAGCCCGTTGCCTTGAATTTAAAACCCCGGAAGGGCAAGCAAAAGCCAAAGAACAATTGGAAAAGCTTGGACTGAATGGACTGGTCATTATTGGCGGTGACGGTTCTTTCCGCGGAGCTCAGGTATTAAATAAAATGGGATTTCAAACTGTGGGACTCCCTGGTACGATTGACAACGATATTGGCTGTACCGATTATTCCATTGGATTTGATACTGCCGTGAATACGGTTTTAGATGCCATGAACAAAGTGCGGGATACTGCTTCCTCCCATAACCGGACTTGTGTTATTGAGGTAATGGGAAAGAATAATGGATTTATAGCAGTATCAGCAGCTTTAACCGGGGGTGCGGAGGCGGTTTTGGTTCCGGAAATCCCATGCGATTTGGAACGTCTGGCGACTCAAATTCTCGAGAATACTTCGCGCAAGAAGTCGCATAGTATTGTATTGGTTGCTGAAGGATTATTTGGTGACCCGAACAATATCGAACATTCCAGTTCTTTTAAAGTGGGCAATTACTTATCGTTACGGACCGGCCTTGATGTTCGGATTACAATTTTGGGCCATTTGCAACGGGGTGGCACACCAACATTTTTTGACCGTAAAATTGCAACATTGATGGGAGCAAAAGCCGTCGATTTGTTATTGGCAGGAGAAAGTGAAAAGATGGTTGGATATACGAATAATCAAATAAGCGTCTGTAATTTAGATGAAGCCATTAATTCCAGAAAATCACTCAATCCTTCGGAGCTTGAGTTGGTTAACATTATGGCAAATGTTTAGGAGGTATCTGTGAAAAAGACCAAAATTATATGTACGATCGGACCTTCCAGCACAGATTCGCAAATTTTAGAAAAAATGATTAAAGCGGGTATGAATATTGCTCGCTTAAATTTCTCCCACGGTACCTATGAGGAACATGCCGAACGGATCCGGTTAATTCGGGAAACCGCCGCGCGGCTTGGAGTAATTGTTGGAATTTTAGCCGATATTCAGGGTCCGAAAATTCGCATCGGAATGCTCAAAACGGAACCACTGTTATTAAAAGAGGGTGATCGGCTTGATTTAACAACCGATCCGGCCAAGGATAAAACCGAAGGTTTTATCTATGTCGATTATCCAACCTTGCTCCAAGATGTAAAAGTAGGAAGTAAAATTCTACTCGCTGATGGTATGATCAATCTGAGTGTGGTGGCCTTAAAGGATGGTCAAGTTGAATGCCAGGTTTTAAATAGCGGAGAATTGACTTCCCGTAAAGGGGTAACTTTACCGGGCGTTTCAGTTAATTTGCCGGCCCTGATGGGAAAAGATCCGGCCGATATCGAATTTGTCGTCAAGCAGCAGGTCGACTTTATCGCCGTTTCCTTTGCCCGCAAAGCGGAACATCTGTTGGAAATCCGCAGACTTGTGAACGAATTGGGTGGTCAGCAACTTTTAATTGCTAAAATAGAAAATGAAGAAGGATTCAGGAACAGTGAAGAAATACTGCAAGCTTGCGATGGGATCATGGTTGCCCGGGGCGATTTGGGGGTAGAAGTTCCTCTGGAGGAAGTCCCTATCATCCAAAAAACTTTGATTGATCTGTGTAACCGGACTGGGAAGCCGGTTATTACCGCTACCGAAATGTTGGAGTCGATGATTCGAAATCCAAGGCCGACACGGGCTGAAGTTACGGACATTGCTCATGCTATTTTAGATGGTACGGATGCAATTATGCTTTCCGCAGAAACGGCTGCCGGTAAATATCCTATAGAAGCCGTAGAGATGATGGCCAAGACTGCCCAGCGGATTGAAAATTCTTTACGGTATGATCAACTTTTGGACCAGAAGAAAGTTGGTGTTTTTCCTACGGTTGCCGATGCTATCAGCCATGCGACTTGTCAAACGGCTCTGGATTTGAAAGCCACCGCCATCATTAGTTCGACTCAATCGGGAAGCACAGCGAGGACTGTTTCCAAATATCGGCCGCAGGCTCCGATTGTGGCAGTTACTCCATCTCAAAAAGTGGCTCAACAATTAACGATTTCCTGGGGTGTTTACCCTTTAATTGTCCCAGTTGCAAATGATATTGACAGGATGCTTGATGGAAGTGTCGAAGCGGCCAAAAAGAACGGTTTTATTCAGGAAGATGATTTAATCGTATTAACTGCCGGAGTTCGAACCAACGAACCGGGATCAACCAATCTGCTTCAAGTTTACCAAGTGTCGTGAGTGTGAAAGCCGTTGATAGCTTTCGGAAATTGCCGGTGTTTAAAATAAATTTTATCCAGGAATGAACTGTATAGTTGATGGAAATAATGAATTTGACATTTGCAGTTGCTTGTGTCCACCCCAAAATGGCAACTGGAAAAGTTAAACTGACCAGCTAAAGCTATCAATGATAAGGGAGTGTTCGCAAATGATTGATTTGGATCAAAGTAACTTTCAAAAAGAAGTCCTGGATTCCAAAGTTCCAGTGCTTGTTGATTTTTGGGCGCCTTGGTGCGGGCCTTGTAAGATGGTGGGACCCGTCATTGAAGAGATCGCTTCTCAATATTCCGGGAAAATTGAAGTGGGTAAGATTAATGTTGATGATAATCAGCAATTGGCTAGTGAATATGGGGTTATGAGTATCCCGACGATTTGCCTGTTTAAAGATGGTAATCCAGCGTTCAAACTGGTTGGCTTTAGGCCGAAAAAAGAAATCACGGGAGAAATTGATAAGTACTTGGGTTAAGACTGTTTTCATCTCTACCATGTAAACTTATTTAAGTTTTAATGGATGGAGAGCGTCTGTCCGGAGGCTGTCTCATAAGTAATTTAGCGATATCGAAATACAATTGAAACCGTATTTTACATTGTATTTCTTATTGATTTTAAATTGCTTATTGGACAGCCTCCGGCTTTTATTTCCCAGGATCAAATTTGTATAAATTCCAAGCATTTTGCCATGAAGTAAGGTATAATGAAAGAAATGGTAAATACGGAGGAAATAGAATATGCCAAATCATGATCCGCAAACCCTCAAGTCGAAACATATTGCCATGGTTGCTCATGATCACGAAAAGAAAAGTTTACTGGAATGGGCTCAAGAATATAAAGATATTTTAAAAAAACATCATCTTTATGCAACTGGTACCACGGGAAAATTATTGGAAACCACACTGGAAATGGATGTCCATAAATTTAAAAGTGGTCCTTTAGGGGGGGATTTAGAAGTTGGTGCATTCATTGCCGAAGGAAAAATTGATATGCTGATTTTTTTCTGGGACCCCCTGGAACCGCAACCCCACGACCCTGATGTCAAGGCCTTACTTCGGATTGCTGCCGTCTGGAATGTCCCAGTTGCTTGCAATCGGGCCTCGGCTGATTATATAATCAATTCCTCACTGGTAGGACAGGATTATCACCGAATTGTTCCCAATTTTGATGCGTATAACGCCCGTTTTAATGATGGGATTGTCTTTAATAAAAAGTAAGGCGGATTATGTTTTCGTTGTTTTTTTGACATTAACTTACCTGTCAGAGAAGGGCGAGTAGGGCGTAATTCGAAATTTTTACTGTAAAGCATATAAAAATCATATTCTTTGTGGGTGAGGCTCAGAGGTAAACGAATGAAAATTACAGCCTTGCAATATAATGTGATTTCCGCCGGAATAGTGCTATTTGTAACAGCGACAGCTAATGCAAAGATTATGTTTGCTGTAAGTATTGTTGGCCTTTTCATAGGTTTCAATTTTTTACGAAATGACCGTGAACAAAGTGGAGTATTCGCTGTAACGATTGGTTTCTTTTTTGTCCTGGTCATGTCCTTGGTTATCCGGTTTATCAAGTGACTATCCGGTTTTTGTTGAATAATCGGATCCGAATAATATCCTATCCATCGAAATCAAATTCAGGCTGGTCCATAGATAGCGGAGGAATTAGGCAATGTATATTTTAGGATTATTATTGATCGCTTTTTTTATCATCTCAATTTTCATTACCAATTGGCCGGTGAAATTGTTTCATCGTCATATATTAATGAAACTGGCTTCTCACTTAAACACGGTTCCTGAAAAAAATAGTATCTTTTTCGGGAATGTTTATTCCCAAATTCATACGATGTATCGGGGAATGGAGTTAAAAATTCGTTTTTTGGAAGGTTCGGTTGATTCTTTAAAAGTCAGTTCGGGATTAGAAATAAGGATGAACATTCATAACCAAGATTGTTGTGGGGATGCAGTGTTAGAGTTTTACCCTCTGCGGATGAAAAAAAGAGAATGGGGAGATTTTAAGCGTTTTTTAACGGGGGATACCATCCTGGATAATCAATGGTTTATTTTGACCAATAATTTAAGTATCGCCAAGGAATGCTGGAATTTCGTTGATTTCAAAAAGCTTCTTCGGTTCTCCGGCGTGGAGCAACTTATGTTGAACAAAGGTGAACTCATTATTCAGTATCATTCTTTGGGTTCTGTAAAAAAAATTATGGACTTTCTTAATCAACTGGCACCAATCGAATGAATGGAATCATCAACATACAAAAGGCATCGACAGGTAAAACTATGATGTGCTTTCAAGAGACCTCAATCAATAAGAAATTGATGGATGCTAATTTTGGGAGTTGAGGAGTTTTGAAAAAAATATATCTTGATCATGCGGCGACTACTCCGGTTGACCCGGAAGTTTTACAAGCTATGTTGCCATACTTTACGGATTCCTTTGGCAATCCCTCCAGTATTCATTCCTTTGGCAGGGAAACCAGAAAAATCATTGAGGATGCCCGGGTAATTGTGGCCAAAGAACTTGGAGCCGAGGAACCCAGGGAAATTATTTTTACAGGGTGCGGCTCTGAAAGCGATAATCTTGCGCTCAAGGGAATTGCATCAGCTTATAAGGACAAAGGAAATCATATCATTACCTCATCCATTGAACATCATGCCATTTTTGATACTTGCAAATATCTTGAAAGACAAGGATTTGAAATTACTTATCTTCCTGTGGACGCAGATGGTTTGGTCGACCCCCGGGATGTATTGAAGGCTCTTACAGAACGGACGGTTTTAGTCTCTATTATGCATGCCAACAATGAAGTAGGGACAATTCAACCAATTGCCGTTATTGGTAGGCTTTTGAAGGAAAGAAAAATTTTATTTCATACCGATGCGGTTCAATCGGTGGGTTCGATTCCGGTCAATGTTAATGATTTGTCCGTTGATCTGCTTTCTTTATCTGCTCATAAGTTTTACGGCCCTAAAGGGGTGGGTGCTTTATATATTCGCAAAGGTACCCGGATTCATTCCTTGATCCATGGTGGAGGACAGGAACGGAACCGTCGGGCAGGCACAGAAAACATTGCCGGTATCGTCGGCCTTGCCAAAGCTATACAGCTGGCTAACAGCCAGTTGTCGGATAATCAAAGCAAAACTACTTATTTAAGAGATTATCTGATTGATACTGCCTTCAATAAGATTGATCACCTGCGCTTGAACGGCCACCGGACGGAGCGTTTACCGGGCAATGTAAATCTTAGTTTTGAGTATATTGAAGGTGAATCTTTGCTGCTGAATCTGGACTTAAGAGGAATAGCAGCTTCCAGCGGTTCTGCGTGCACTTCCGGGTCGCTTGAGCCTTCTCATGTGCTTTTGGCTATGGGCCTTTGCCATGAAATTGCTCATGGTTCTCTTAGAATAACCATAGGTAAATCCAATACCCGGGAAGAAATTAATTATTTACTGGAAGTTCTGCCGGAAATCGTCAATAAATTGCGGTCAATGTCTCCGCTGTATGATTCAGAAAGAAGTGGATCCAGGAGTCAGAGCCAGTAACCAAAAAGGATTATTCAAATTTTTTCATTCAGGGATTTGACTGCTAATTTCTGAATTCTTAGTTGGTATCAAAAATTTTTCAAATTCCGTGAGAAACAAGGAGGAAATATGGCTCGGGTCATCATGGCTATGAGCGGCGGCGTTGATAGTTCCGTAGCGGCTGCTTTTTTGCTTGAACAGGGATATGAAGTCATAGGTGTCACCATGCAAATATGGCCCAGTGATTTACCTTATGGCACTGAGGTGGAGGGAGGTTGCTGCTCTTTAGGAGCAGTGGAGGATGCCAGATCCGTTGCCGGTAAGCTGGGTATTCCTTATTATGTACTGAATTTTCAAGCACCCTTTCGGGAAAAAGTCATCGATTATTTTGTGAACGAATATCTTCAGGGCAGGACTCCCAACCCCTGTATTGTCTGTAACCATAGTCTTAAATTTGACAACCTTCTTGAAAAAAGCTTATCTTTGGGCGGAGATTACATAGCAACCGGTCATTATGTGCAAAAAGATCAGGATTCGGTGACCGGTCGTTGGTTATTACGAAAAGGGTTCGACAGTACGAAGGATCAGAGTTACGTTTTATACGGCCTTAATCAGGAACAATTGTCCCGTAGTTTATTTCCTCTCGGAAGTTACGAGAAAACCGCAATCCGCAAAAAGGCGGCGATGTTGGGATTGAGGGTAGCCGATAAACCGGACAGCCAGGAAATTTGTTTTGTACCGGATCAAGATTATAGCCGCTTTATTGGTGAATATTCACCGGGTTATGCTAAACCGGGAGCGATTGTTGATTCCAAAGGACAGATTCTCGGACATCACCAAGGAATTTTTAATTTTACGATTGGCCAGCGAAAAGGATTGGGAATTGCAAAGGGGATCCCTCTTTTTGTGACTAAAATCAATTCCGAAACTAACGAAGTTGTTGTCGGAACCAAAGAAGAGGTGTTCAGCAAAGGATTGATTGCCTCAAAAATGAATTGGATTGCTTTTCAGGATTTGGATTCTCCACAGGAAGTTGAAGTGAAAATCCGTTATAGCGCCAAACCGGTTTCCTGCACCATCCGTCCGATTGATAAAGGTCAGGTAAATGTGGAGTTTAATACCTTACAACGAGCGGTCACTCCGGGACAAGCTGTGGTTTTTTACAGAGGTGACTTAATGCTGGGCGGTGGGACGATTGATAAGGCAATTTCATAAAATTATGATTAGCCCCTCTTGAAATGGGAGATAATATCCATCAATCGTCCTATTGGAAAGAGGTGAGGTATTAAAAATGAATAAGCTTGTCAGGGGGATTATAACCGGAAGCGTAATTGGGGCAACAGTTGGAATCGTTATGTTAATGCGGAAAAACACCGGCGTCATGAAAAACATGAATGGGCAGGTGGACCAATTTAGTGGCCGGACCCGTGAAACTGCAAAAATGATGCAGGATAGTGCCAGAAGATGGACTTCTGCTGTGAAGAATGGAACTCAAGCATTTTCACGGAAACTGGCACACCGGACTTCATAATGAGTTAATAGGCTGTCTCCTCGTCTTGATATACGATATTATGCAATATTAACTTGGAAGCTGTTCTTAATATTGGATGATTCCGTGAAGACTAGCGGGCAGTCCTTTTTTTATTTGCCCCTTGCGTGGAACGCCAAAGAATCATGGAGACCAAGATTGACTTTAAAAAAGTTATTTTTTTTAATTGTAATTATTTCTTTTATTCTGATGGTCATTTACCTATCACGGGCTATTTTGTTGCCGTTTATTTTGGCCTTTTTTCTGGCCTATGCTTTGAACCCGATGGTTGAATTTTTGCAAAAAAGAGGAGCCCGCCGTGACTTGGCAATCATTACAATTTATGGAATTCTCCTGGTAATGGGTGTGTTGGTTTTAGAAACGTTGATTCCTCGCCTTATCCGGGATTTGACGACATTAATTCAAAAGTTGCCCCAAGTATTGATGGATTTACAAGATATTCAAAATAAATTAAGTGGAATGGTAAACAAATGGAAGCTTCCTTTTAATCCGCAGATAATGACCGACGACTTAACCCAACGAGTTACAACTGCTCTTAAAGATTTTTTTATTCAAATAGGCAAAACGGTAATCCAGGCTTTCTCTCAATCTCTTCTTTATTTACTGATCCCTTTGATCGCTTATTATTTCAGTAGAGATTATCCGCGAATTAAAAAAAATATTTTGCAATGGATTCAAAAATACATGAGTAGTCATTGGGCCCACGCATTTTTGAAGATTGATGCGGTTTTTAAGTATTACATCCGCAGCCAATTGCTGGATATTTTGATCATTGGAGCATTATTTGCAATTGGATTAAGCCTTTTAGGATTTGAATCCGCCATTCTTCTAGGCTTTATTGTTGGTGTTTTTAATGTTATCCCTTATTTCGGGCCGATCATTGGTGCAATTCCCTTAATTGTTTTTGCCTTGCTTAAATCCCCTTGGCTTGTATTGTACGTGATCATTCTATTTCTGGTCATTAATCAAATTGAAGCGATTTTTTTAGCTCCCCGGATTATTAGCTATAATCTACGAATAAATCCGGCCACTGTTATTTTTTTGATTATGTTTGGAGGAACGGTTTTCGGCCTGATCGGGATGATTTTTGCAGTTCCTTTGGGAGCCATTGTGGGTATTATTATCAGGAGTTTTTATGAAATTTGTTTTCATGATCAAAATTCAGCTGCCGGGGAACCGATTTCTGAAAAACTTGATTTGAAGTTTTCAGAGCCTGATTGACAATTGGGAGAGGATTGGGTATTATGAGATAAAGCGGAATTTATCCGTTTTTTTTTTGACATCAAAAGATCTAAAAAGTGGACAGGCTTTAATCTTGGACAAGGGGTGGCTAAACGTGTTGCGCCGGATATTCGTGTTTTTCTTGCTTTCGGTAATAATATTTACCATAAACAAGCCTGCATTATGCGTAGCCAATTCCAAGGGAGTATTGATTTTAGATATACCTCGTTTAACTCTCGAGGATATTACGCCCCAATATCCTAACCTCTACCGGTTAGTAAAAAATGGCGCTACAGGGATTATGACGACTCCGCTTTCGGAACCGGTGAATCTGGATCAAATTTATTTTACTTTTAACAGCGGTACCCAAGTAAAGACTGCTGAAGAAAATTATCTGCTGTTTGGAGCTTCTGAAAAATTCAGGCGGATACCGGCTGGAGATTTATATCAATCTCTTATGGGGTATAAGGCGCCTTCGTCGGGTATCGTACATATAGGATTGGCTAAATTGATTCAACTCAATAGCAAGGATATTACTCCTAATATTGGGTTATTTGGAGAGTTACTGCATCGGAGTTTATTCAAAACGGCAGCCATTGGAAATGCTGATGCCGATTTGATTAGTCGTAGCGGTGCGCTTTTATTAATGGATCAAAAAGGGCAGCTTGATTTGGGGAATATTGGGGTAGACTCCATCCAGGATGATTCTTCTTTCCCATTTGGTCATCGTACTGATAATGAGCAGGTTTTTAATACTTGGCATGAATTTCGTGGGAAAGCGAATGTAATAGCCGTGACGCTCGGTGACTTAGAACGGTTGGAACGTTTTAGTCTTTATCTGACTGAGCCTCAATGGGGAAATTACCGAAGGCAGGTATTACACCGTTACGATTCTTTGGTGGGACGATTTTTTGAGGAAATTGACCATCGCCAAACTTTGACTTTGCTTTTTACCGCGCAGGCACCACTACGGAATACCGGAGCTGGACAACGGCTAAGCCCGGTGGTTATTCTAGGACCGGGTTTTGAAAGTGGACTTCTTTATTCTCCAAGCACTCGAAAAACAGGGATTATTACCTGTTATGATTTGCCAATTACCATTCTCCACTATTTGAATATTCCGAAGTCACGTTATTTTAGCGGGCACATATTGCAGCGAGTGTCAGGCGATTGGCAGACAATCCGGGACGAACAGCAACAATTAATTCAAAATTATAGTGTGCGATGGCCTCTTTTAACAACTTATGCCTATATATTGATTGGATTAATACTTTTCGGAGTCGTGGGTGCATTTTTTTGGTCCAAGCACCCTACTTTATTTAATTATCTAGCAAATGCTTACTTATATTTGACTACGATTCCGGTTGTTTTTCTGATAGAAGCCGCCATCAATCCTCTCAATTGGTTTGCCATCTTGGGATGGACATTGGGACTGGCCATGTTGATTTGGCTTATTGTTCGCTATTGGTCCAAAGGTAAACCCTTGTTAATCCTATCCGGTATTGCCTTGTTAACGATTGTAGTAATTCTTTTGGAAGGTTTTTTTAATGGTTTTCTGGAATTACGTTCGTTTTTTGGATATTCAGCCGTTGCAGGTGCCCGTTTCTATGGAGTCGGCAATGAATATATGGGTTTTTTATTAGGAGCTATAATTGTAGCGGTATCAACACAGTTAAAGAAGATCACCGGTTATCAGAAACAAATATTGTGGGCTATTACTTGCTTCATAGCTATATTTCTTGCTCATCCCAATCTTGGTTCAAGTGTTGGGGGCGGCGCTACCGCCCTTATTGGTTTAGGCATTACCACATACCTTTGGTTGGGTAGGCCGATTCATTGGAAAGACATTGTCGGCTTGATTGCCGCCGCAGTTTCTCTATTGGTACTGGTAGGATTGTGGGATTATTATCTTAATAATATCAATATGACTCATTTTGGACAATTTTTAGATATTGTCCGGAGTCAAGGCTTCAATACCATTACGGATCTGGTCAAGCGAAAATTAGATTTAAATTTTCGTTTAATCGCCTATACGTTTTGGACTAAGGTTTTACTTTTGATTTTATTGGCAATCCCCATTTTATATAAAAAACCACCTTTCATCGTATCTCGTTTTCTTCAAAAATATCCGTATGAAACCAGAGGTTTTTTTGGATTAACGCTCACTGCAATCGTGGCATTATTAATTAATGATTCTGGAATCGTCACTGTCACGACCATGTATATCTTCGGACTGCCAATGATTTTGCTGTTGGTTTTGGAAGATTGGAACGCACGTGTCCACGTGGATAAAGGAGATGATTCCAATGGGGATTCATAAAACCATTCAATTGAATCCCGATTATAAAATTGAGCAACTGGCAAGGGAAATCATTAACAGTTCCGAACCGGAGATAATGATCGAAGTGCCTGAGAACTGTTCCTTGTTGACCAATGAAATCAACCTGCGGCTACTAAAATTTTACGCTGAAGAAGAGGAAAAAGAAATCATTATCAACGGGGTTGAACCAACCTTAATTTCATTAGCACAACGTTTGGGGATTTCAACAGTCTGGAACCGTGATGACCAAGTGAGTGCCGGCCCTTTACCCTATGAAGCAGAGTCCGGGGAGGAAGTTAAAAGCACCATCAGGCCCTTGTCCCAAAACGGAAAGCCTTTATCGTTTAAAACTTCTCAATATAGCCGGATGATACCTGCAATGGTCCTGCTGCTATTTACTTTAGTCATGGCCATATGGTGGTTCTTACAACCCAAGGCAGTCGTCACCGTATACCCTAAAGTTAAAACATTGACTTTTAAATCAGCGGTTCAAATAGGAAGCGCCTTCACGGATGCCGATATTGTTCATGGGAATATACCGGCAGAAGATTTGATACAGAATTTTACGGTTACCACGCAAACTGTGACCACCGGCCGAAAGTTTGTCGGTGTTACGGCAGCTGTTGGTAAAGTGATGATTATTAACGGTTCGAATCAACCGGTTTTACTTCCCAAAGGAAGTATCCTTTACGGGAAAAACGGAATTCGTTTTCGGACCGATAGCGACGTTTTAATCCCTAAAAAAGTCACCAAAAAAGAACTGGGAATTGTAATCGGAGAGAATTATGGAAAAGCGGAAGTTGCTATAACCGCGGATCAAAGAGGCACAGTCGGCAATCAGCCGGCTAAATCAATTAATAGCATCGAAGGAAGATATAACAATCTATTGAAGATAACGAATCCGCTCCCCACACGGAATGGCATTGATAAACAAGTGGCGATTGTGGATTTGAATGATGTGAAAAAGAGTGAGGATGAGGCCGGTAAACAATTGCAGCTTTCATTCTCCGATCAAGCGCGGAGCATGCTTAATAAAGACTACATTTATATACAAGATCTTATAAAAACCGAAATCATTCATATAACCAGCAAACCGGATATTGGCGCTGAAAGTGATTCTGTAGAAACCGTTATGGAGTATCAAGTGAAGATTTTGGCTCCTACTGCAGTAGGAATACAGAAATTTTTAAGCGGTCAATTTAAAAAGGTAATTCCGGTTCATTTTGAGGACCAAGATCATAAAGCAACTTTGGTATCCATGCATCTTATCCAATATGATGATCAAATTGCAAAAATAGAACTGGAAGGGCAGGGGCAAATCAGAGGTCTGCTGAATCCAGGCACAATTAGAAATTTAATCAAGGGAAAACTTGTCACGGAGGCTCAGGATATTTTGGCCCGTCAAAATGAGATTGCGGATACTAAATTTAAGATTGAAGGCTCACGGTCTACCTTGCCGAACTTTGGCTTTCAAATTCGAATTTTACTTCCGGCAGGCCCAAAAATAAATTAAGATCCGAAAGTAATTCTTTCTTTATTTCATTGGTGGATGAAAAATAATCGGAAAATAAGTAACTTGGAGAATAAATATGCGTTGGTTGGGACTGGATTTAGGAGAACGGAGAATTGGACTTGCAATCAGTGATCCTTTGGAGTTAACGGCACAACCTTTCTCAGTTTGGCACCGAAAGGGTTCTTTAAAACAAGACTTAAATTATCTTCAGCAGGTGATTCAAGACTACGAGATTAATGGTGTGGTTTTAGGTTTACCCAAACATATGAATGGCACGGAAGGAATTATGGCAGATAAAGCACGGAATTTTGGTATGGCCTTAAATAAGTTATCGGGTATTCCCATCGAATACTGGGATGAACGATTATCGACAGCTTCAGCGGAACGTTTGTTAATTGAGGCTGATTTGTCACGGAAACAACGGAAAGGGAAAATCGATCAAGTCGCTGCCACTATTATTCTACAAAACTTTTTGGATTTTAAAAAAGGTATTAAGATGACTTGAGAGGGTAAAATAGCAAAGTGAGCTCAAATTGATATCATGAGAGAATCAATTCAATTTCCAAAATGATATAATCTAAATCAGACCGGCATAGACTGTAAAGTTTGGTAGAAAATTTGCCGTAAAAAATTGGCGAATGAATATAAATAGGAGGAAATAAAAATGGCTGATCAAGAAACAAACTGGATAACTTTGGTTGATGAAGAAGGGCATGAACATCGCTTTAATCTATTAAATATCGTGGAAGTCGACGAGGCCAAGTATGCAGTAATGGTACCTGAGGAACAAGACAGCGAGGAGGATCAAGAAGAGGCTGTGATTTTCCGTATTGAAGCAGATGAAGAAGGAGAAGAAGTTCTCGTTGACATTGAAGATGATGATGAGTTTGCCAAGGTCTGTGAAGCACTTGACGAATTGGAAGAGGCCGATGAAGAAGATGACAGTCCTTCCGTAACAAAACAAGAAAATCAATAAAAAGTGGTTTCGTTTTTGGAGAGCTTACTACCAATTAACGAATCCGGTGACTTAACGCACTGACTACAGGATTGTTACCTGTAGTTTTTTTATTTATTACTGTCTGGGAAATAAGGGGGGGGTCATGCAGAAGATTGTGAAACTCTTTTTTATGGGGTGAGTCCGATTCCACAATCTCTCAATCCTTTATGAAATTAAAGTTTAAAGAAATGGGTTATAATATGACCAGTATTAAGATGCCTTTCAAGAATTATAAAATTGCAAAACCGCTAAAATTAACTATAAAGTTTATATAATTATTACCGAATATTAATCTAGCGGGGGTCAGAAAGACAGTTGCAGCCAAGGCAGGTGTTACCCCAATAGTTCATTAAATTTAGGAGGCGATTTGTTTGACTAAGACAGAACTTATCGACAAAGTGGCAACTAAAACCAAATTAACTAAAAAAGCTTCTGGTAAAGCCATTGATGCAATGATGGAGGCCATCAAAGGCTCTCTTACCAAAGGCAACAAAGTCCAATTAATTGGCTTTGGGAGCTTTGATGTTAGAAAAAGAGAAGCTCGGAATGGTCGCAATCCGCAGACCGGTAAAGTAATTAAAATTGCTGCTCGTAAAGTTCCGGTGTTTAAAGCCGGTAAAGCTTTAAAAGATTCCGTCGCCAAGAAATAATTAAGAAAAGTTCAATACAAGCTATAAACCCGTCTGAGACGACTTAGACGGGTTATTATTTTAGCCAAAAGAACATGTCTGTCCTTTTGTGCTATGATCAGTATTTGGATATTGGTTTTCTCTACTGTCTCCGCGACCTAGTAGAGCGTATCGTAAATAAATGGGGAAAATACGCTCTACTTAAGTAAAACATTGAGTAGTTATTTAGAGAACATTTTACTAGTGCTATTCCTGCATTTATCAAATCCACAGTATAGTTTCCAAGATACCGGATTAAGGCAAGATAAGAGAGGCTTGATAAACCGATACCGATTGGTCAATCGAGATATTTTGATCCCAGGCGACCGGAGTGCTCTTCAACTGGGAACGTTTTGCAGATAGCTGCGGGATGGCATTTCGGTTATCCGGGAAAAGGATGGCACTGGTAACAAAATAGATTACGAAGCAAGCAGTGACAATACCCAAACGGCGAATCCATATTTTATGGTTTGAAAACGAGAGGAAGGAGTCCTCTTCGTTTACCAAACGGGAATGTAAATTTTTCAATGGATCAAACTCAAGAGGTTCCTGAATTACATTTTCCAGAATTTCTTTAATATGAAGCAATTCTTGATACTCGTTTTCACACTCGGAACAAGTAAATAAATGTCTTCTTAATTCCCGAGTTTCATCGGCGCTAAGTTCATGATCAATAAAAGATGAAATTAGATTTTGGGTGTGTTGACAATTCATCTTTCTTTAACCTCCTTACCTTGAACATAGGGAAGCAAGACCCGGCGCAATATTTTGCGACCGCGGTGTATTCTTGAACGAACCGTCCCTATTGAACACCGAAGAATTTGAGCAATTTCCTCATAAGATAAACCCTGAATATCACAGAGGATAACGGCTGAACGGTATTCAGTAGGCAACTGGGCCAATCCGGCTTGAATTTGCTCTCCTAACTCAAAACGGACTGCTTCTTGTTCCGGATTACTGGTCCAGTCGGCAATTTCGATTGGTTTTTCATTTTCCAGATACGGGCTGGGTTCATCGATGGAGGAAACCAGCGGCCGGTTTTTCTTTTTTCGGTAATGATCAATATACAGGTTGTGAATAATTTGATAAAGCCAACGGTCAAAAGCGGTACCGTCTTCAAACTTAGTAAACGATTTGTAAGCCCGGAAGAAACCCTCTTGCAATAAATCTTGAGCTTCGTGGTGATTTCCGCACAAACGGAAAGCAAACTGAAATAAGGGTTTTTCATAAGTCCTTACCAGGCCCTCAAATATTTCGGTACGATCTTGAGCGACTTGTGTTCGGGATAATGCTTCAGCAATAATGTTTGACATCGGTCCACCTTCTTTCATAAGGAATAGAGTTCATATTTTATTGATTTTAATTATACCAAAAGTTTATGAAACTTGTATAAACAGTTTTTACTAAATTTAGCGGTTGAAAGGAAACCCATTTTGATTAGGGGTATGGGTATTCTTCTCCAATTGTTGGGGCTTGGCTTCCAACTTCACTTTCATCACCCGCATCGCGCCATCCCTAAGGATTAACAGTTCGATTTGCGCGCCAACCTTCGCTTTACTCACTTCTTTGACGACATCCTGGGGACTCTTTATTTTAACATGGTTTACTTCTTTGATGATGTCGCCGTTTTGAAGACCGGCCTTACTGGCAGGACTGTTTGAATAAACTTGAATGATCGCACCTTCCAGACTGGTTAATCCATAATAATTGGCAAGTTGATCATTGAGCGCCGTCAAAGACACTCCCAGCCACGGAGCAGCCGGACGTTGAACTTTACCCTTCTCGATCAGCTCTTTTGAGACTTTTTTCGCCAAGTTGACCGGAATTGCGAACCCCAAACCTTGGGCATTGGCAATGATCGCTTCATTGATGCCGACAACTTTTCCGGAAAGATCGACCAAAGGCCCGCCACTGTTACCGGGATTAATTGCCGCATCCGTTTGAATCAAGTAGCCCCTGTTGTTCGGATCATCGATCGATCGTCCCAAAGCACTGATGATTCCGGCAGTAACCGTATCATGAAAACCATAAGGGTTACCAATAGCCACCGCCCATTGTCCGGGAACCAAACTGTCGGAATCCCCCAAATCGGCAGTGGGTAAATTTTTGGCATTGATTTTGACAACAGCCAAGTCGGTTTGAGGATCGGTTCCGATAACCCGGCCGTCGAACTTTTTGCCGCCTTGGAGAGTCACCTTCAAATTTTGGGCGTTTCGAACGACATGTTCATTGGTTAAAATGTAGCCGTCGGAACGGATAATGAACCCGGACCCGGCGCCCCGAACTTGTTGTTGTCCTCCACCAAAAAGTCCCGGCGGGAAGAAATCACGAAACTCCTCAGGAATATCGGGTGTAGCGGTTACCACTGCTACGGTATCAATGTAGACAACAGATGGGGCTGCCTTTTGCCGGGCATTGATAATGGAGTTGCTGCCGACTTGTTCGTTGAGATATTCAATTTTTTTAATACCGGCTTGACTTGCGTAATTTAGCCGGACAGGATTATTCGGATTATACATTTTAGGCAACAAAACCACACAAAGAGCCGCTGTAAAGAATGAAGAAATTAATGCTATTGCGAAATAACCAAGATATTTTCGATTCATCTTAAAACCTCCGTTTGGATCGAAATAGACTCGTTTTTATTTTTCCAATCCATATTGTCCCAGAAATGCTTGTTGTTAATACTTGTTGTAACGGTACCCGGGTAAAAAAGTTCCCGCTTTGTACGGAAAATTCCTGGAAAAAAGGAGGAATTTGGTACAAAGAGTGGAATATAAATAGCTACGATTTGAATACCATAAATATTTGTAAATAATTTAGAAGGGGCACATTTAACTTGGCTTTAAGTATGACAGGTTATGGTCGAGGGGTATTTTTCAGTGAAGATCTCAATGTAACAATCGACCTTAAGTCAATCAATCACCGTTATTTAGAATTATATTTTAAAATCCCCAAAAGCTACAGCTTTCTAGAAGACAAATTGCGGCGTGAGATCTCCGGTAAGATTTCACGGGGTAAAGTTGAAATATCGGTAACCATCGAGCAACTCTCTCCCATCAATGACCAAGTAGAATTAAACCCATCCTATCTTCGTTCTTATTTGAGAGTCATCCGAGAACTGAAAGAGAATTGCGGAATTGAAGGCGAGATTGACATCAAAACAATGATCACATTACCGGAACTTCTTGAATATCACCAACCCGATATCGACCAGGAAAAATTGTTTGAAAATGTAAGGCAAGCTCTAAATATGGCTTTGCAATTTTTAATTGAAAACCGTAAAATAGAAGGACATGGATTATGTCGCGATATTTATGGTAAGCTGTCCACCTTGGAAAATTATCGTCAAGAATTATTGGTACAAGCCCCTAAAGTGGTTACAGCTTATCAAGAAAAACTAACAAAACGGATCACGGAACTTACTGAAGGAATCGAGGTCGATCAAGGCCGATTGGCCCTTGAGGTTGCCGTTTTTGCGGATAAATCCGACATTACCGAAGAATTGGTCCGTATTGAGAGCCATTTGAAACAATTTCACCAAATTTTGGAAATCACTGAACCGATAGGCCGGCGAATGGATTTTTTAATTCAGGAATTAAACCGGGAAATTAACACTGTCGGTTCAAAAGCAAGTGATATTACTATTGCACAACTGGTGATCAACTTCAAAGCTGAACTGGAGAAAATACGTGAACAAATTCAAAACATTGAATAGGAGGTGAAAATAATGGCTTTACCGAAACTATCACTAGAGGAAAAACGTAAAGCTCTTAAAAAAGCTCAAGAAGTAAGGAGCAAAAGAGCAAAAATCCGTCAAAACCTGAAAAATGGGAAGACTAACATCTTAGAAGTGCTTGAGAATATTAATGACGATGTGGTTGCAAAAATGAGAGTAGTCTATTTGTTAGAATCATTACCGCGTATCGGCAAAGTGAAAACAAAAAAGATCATGAATGATATCGGTATTGATGAGACCCGTCGTATTCAGGGCCTCGGAAACCGCCAAAGGCAGGCTTTAATAGAGAGACTTGGCAGTAATTAAGAAGGGAGCCCTGAAGTAAAACTATGGAGATTAAACTAATCAACATCGGGTTTGGAAATATCGTTTCCGCCAATCGTATTATTGCTATTGTCAGCCCCGAGTCATCGCCCATCAAAAGAATTATTCAAGAAAGCCGTGACAAGGGCATGTTAGTGGATGCTACTTATGGTAGACGTACCAGAGCAGTTATTATTACCGATAGCGATCATGTGATTCTTTCGGCGGTCCAACCCGAAACAGTCGCTCATCGCTTAAATTCCAAAGATATATCGATAGACCCCGAAGAATAGGAGAATTGTTTATGCCGCGCGGTTTGTTAATTGTAGTCTCTGGACCGTCGGGAGTGGGTAAAAATACCGTTATAAGTAATCTTTTTAATTATCTACCCAATTTAAATTACTCGATCTCGGCCACAACCCGGGCCCCGCGTCAGGGAGAAATTGACGGTAAAAATTATTTTTTTCTTTCAGATTCTGAGTTTACCCAACGTATCGCGGCAGGCGATTTTCTGGAATGGGCTCAAGTTTATCGGCATTATTACGGAACACCCAGATCTTACGTTGAAAAAATGCTTACCGGTGGTTTGGATCTTGTCCTCGACATTGATGTGCAGGGGGCTGCTCAGATAAAAAAAGCATTACCAGAAGCCATTTTAATTTTTTTGGCTCCACCTTCGCTGAGTGAATTAAAAATGCGTTTGATGGGCAGAAAAACCGAATTGGAATCGGAAATTATGCTACGCCTTAAGAATATCGACAAAGAGCTGCAAGCGGTTCCCGAATATGATTATTTTATCGTAAATCGAGAAATTGACTTGACATGCCGGCAAATTGAATGTATTATTCAGTCTGAACGGCTGAAAGTCAGTCGCCAAGAACCTGGATTCTTGTATAAAAATTTTCATGGCGAATAATCTAAGTACATAGGTTGCGCTACAGTAATCACGCACATACGCTTTTGATGACCATACAAGGAGGAATAAGATGATTTATCCACCGCTCGATGAGCTTTTAACACATGTCGATAGTCGGTATACTTTGGTTACAGCATCTGCTAAACGGGCTCGCAAAATTCTCGAAGAAGAACAAACAAGCGAAGAAAAGTCAAATAAAGCAGTATCTACAGCGCTACGGGAAATTCATTCCGGTAAGATTAAAATAGAAAGAACAAAAGTAGGAATTAAATAAATCCAATCGCATTCAAGAGCTTGCTGTTTACTGTGAAAAGTTTCTATTAACTTATTTAATTTTAAAACCCTTAGCGATTAAGGGTTTTTTTTTGAGTATCCGACCCATTTGGTTTTTCAACAATATCAAAGAGGCTGTCTAAAAAGCAAGAAATACAATATACGGCATCGTTGGATATGCCAGCTTCAATATATTGTATTTCTTAATCACATGTGCGTTAACGCAACCATTTATTTTTGGGATAGCCCCTTATGTGAAAAGATTAAGCTTTCTCCACTATGACTGAAGTGATATCACAATTGGAAAGGTCATTATCACTGAAAATGGATTTTTCGTAGGTGCTGTTATTGGTGAGACGAATTGCAAAGTTTTGTTCCGAATGAATAATATGGAGCGTTTTTTCGATTGGGTTATAATTTCTCCAAAAAATCGGCAAACTATCAATAAAATTGAGTGGTAAATGATTTCCTATGATTGCTTTTTCGATTGCTTTCTCGGGAGTTTCCGACATCATAACGGCTTCTTTTCTACTATTATTCCTGTATGTTGCAATAACCTTGAATGTATTGTCTTTCATAGTTGTTGGCTGATCTCCTTTTTGATTTGCGACTTCAACATAAAATGATATTACATTAACCTCTTATAGTCAAGTGTTGCTCCAATGAAGATATTTCACCGGAGGATTGACAGACGAATTACCTTGTAAAAAATATCTCAGTTCCTTGTTACTCTGGAATTTTTGTTTTATAATAATGATGAAAGAATTGCTTGGAAGGTTATTTTTTCAAGTATTGTCCTTTCTATAAAACGGAGAATAAGGAGAAGTATGTTTTTTAAACAAGTTGAGGGTCGTTCGAATTAATGAACAATATCATCGCCAAAGTCTTAGTCACTTCTCAGGCCCAGAATCTGGATCGTCTGTTTGATTATGAAGTACCCGAGGTTTTTCGAAAAAACATTCAAATCGGACACCGGGTCAGGGTGCCATTTCAGAATCGGCCCAATGTCGGCTATATTTGGCAATTTACTGAACAATCCGATTTTAAAAACCTCAAGGCTGTTTCGCAGCTTCTTGATGATTACCCCTTACTTAGCAACACTCATATTGCATTAATCGACTGGCTCTCCGATTATTATTTTTGCACTCGTGCTGATGTTGTTAAATTATGTATACCTCCCGGCGATAATTTATCAAGGGAAGTTTATTACCAGTCTGCGGTGGATATCCAAACGATTGCAACAAAATTAGGCCGGATTTTTTCTGACACCAAAGCCCGGGAAGCAATCGGGATTATAACTACCGGAATCCAGCATGAATGGAATCAAAAACAGTGGAGTAAACAATTCCATTCCTTACCGCAAATCTGGGATTTTTTAATTCAAAACCAATTATTAAAGCGATGTTACCGGATTGCCGATCCCAAAGTCAAGGCCAAAGTCTGCAAACTATATCGCTGGGTGGCTCCTGATATTGAGGACGGATCGGTAACCGGCCGGCGGGTAAAAAATGCTTTACTGAAAGAGCCTTCAGGATTGACTTCAGCTCAACTCTGTGCCACAGCAGAAGTCAGTTCATCCGTGGTAAAACGTTTACTCGGCGGAGGCTACATCGATTGTTCCCAATTCACAGCAGAGCGAAACCCGGCAGGTTTTGAACAACAAATTGTTGCTAGAGAAATTGAATTGAGTCCCGAACAACGGGAAACTTATCATAAAATTTCCGCGGCTGCTGACAGTGGTTTGTTTTTATTACATGGGGTAACCGGCAGCGGTAAGACCGAAATTTATTTTGAAATGGCCGCGGAAGTGATTGACCATGGCGGTCAGGTATTATATTTGGTGCCGGAAATCGCCTTGACGCCTCAAACTTTGAAACGGGCCCGCGATCGTTTTGGAGAACTTGTTGCTCTGCTCCACAGCAATATGTCGGATGGAGAACGGTATGATCAATGGCATCGAGTCAAAGAAAAGAAGGCCCGGTTTGTCCTGGGGGCTCGTTCTGCTGTTTTTGCGCCATTTGAAAAGCTTCAATTGATTATTGTTGACGAGGAACATGAAACCACTTATAAGCAGGAAGAAAATCCCCGCTATCACATCCGGCAGGTGGTCGAGAAACTGCGGGAGCTAACCGGGGCCAAGGTTATTTTCGGTAGCGCAACTCCTTCGGTGGAATCATTTTTTTATGCGCAAAGCGGAAAATACCAATATTTGCATTTAGCGAAGCGGTTTAATCAGAATCCGCTGCCTGCAGTCAATTTAGTGGATATGCGCCAGGAAATCAAAGACGGGAACAAAAATGTTTTGAGCCGGGAACTTTTTAGGGCAATTGGGGAGAGCCTGGCCAATCGGGAACAAATTATTCTGCTTTTAAACCGGCGCGGATATTCAACATTCATTTTATGCCGGGATTGCGGAAAGTCCTTGCGTTGTCCGGCATGTGATGTCGCTTTGACCTATCATTTAAATGAAAAAAATTTGCGGTGTCACTATTGTGATTATAGGCAGCCCGTTCCGGACATCTGTCCACATTGCCACAGTACGCGAATTCGTTATTTTGGCCATGGGACTCAAAAATTAGAAGAAGAATTGGCACTTAATTTTCCGGTGGCCCATATTTTAAGAATGGATGTGGATTCCACAGCGAGAAAAGGATCTCACCAGCAGATTTATCAGCAATTGACCTCGGGTGAGGTTGACATCTTGTTAGGAACTCAAATGATCGCCAAAGGTTTGGATTTGCCCAGAGTGACCTTGGTGGGAGTAATTTCGGCCGATTCCACTTTAAATATTCCTGATTTTCGGGCGGCGGAGCGTACCTTTCAATTATTAACCCAGGTTGCCGGAAGGGCGGGACGGGGTGAAAAATTAGGGAAAGTCATTTTTCAGGCATATGATAGTGAACATTACTCTTTAAAGCTTGCCAAAGACCATGATTATCTTGGGTTTTATCAGGAAGAGATCCGGCACCGGGCCGAACTTTTTTATCCGCCTTACATGGAATTGGTTAAGATCGGTTTTTCGGGCCTGGATGAACTTAAAGTCATGACCGCGGCCAATGGGTTTCGTAAAATCCTTAAGGGGATTGAGGAAAGACTTGTTTTGGAGAACCTTCCTCCATATAATATCGAAGTATTGGGGCCTGGTCCTACCCTGATTCCCAAAATTCAAAACAACTACCGTTGGCAAATGTTAATCAAGAGCGACCGGGGGGATTTATTGGAGCGGGTTGTTAAAGAAGCCTGGCAGGAATTCAGTCTCCAAAAGCATCAGCAGGTTAGGGTGATTAAAGACCGTAACCCCTATTTGGTAGTATAAAGGATTAAATATAGAAGGAGAACTTATATAAGGTGGCCGTTTTAGAGATTTTGACCTTGGGAGACCCGAGGTTGCGTCAAAAGGCAAAAGAAATCGGCAAGGTTACCAAGCGACACCGTCTGCTGGCGCGGCAGATGCTGGAAACCATGTATGGCGCAAAAAATGGCGTGGGACTTGCAGCCCCTCAAGTTGGCATTTTAGAGCGAATGGTGGTTATCGACATCGGCAAGGGGCCGCTTGTTTTAATCAATCCGGTGGTTGTGGACAAAGAAGGTAAAAGAAAGGAAGTCGAGAGTTGCTTATCCATTCCCGACCGCTGTGAATATGTTACTAGGCCTGATAGGGTTGGTGTTGCTTTTTTAAATCCGGATGGCAAAAAAATGACCATCCATGGAACCGGCCCCCTGGCAAGGGTGTTGCAGCATGAAATTGACCATTTGGATGGAATTCTTTTCATCGATTATTGAACGGAACTGGCTTGTAGCCGGTAATATTTTCGATAGATAACAATACGTAACTGAGGTGTTAATGTGGCCATTTTAAAAATATTGACCGAGGGAGCCCCGGTTTTACGCCAAAAGGCTAAAGAAGTGACTAAAATTACCAAGCGTCAACGGATGTTGGTTAGAGATATGCTGGAAACTATGTACAATGCGAATGGTGTGGGATTAGCAGCTCCTCAAATTGGAATCTCCGATCGTTTGGTGGTGATCGACGTCGGCGAGGGGCCGATCGTATTATTTAATCCCGAAATAACCCTTTGTGAAGGGGAAAACAAGGATGTGGAAGGGTGTTTATCCATACCGGGCCGTAATGAGTACATTGTCAGAGCCCAAAAGGTATCCGTATCTTATGTCAATCTGGAGGGCAAAAGGGTAACCGTTACTGGGGAGGGGCTCTTAGCCCGGGCTTTACAGCATGAAATCGACCATTTGGATGGTATATTGTTTATTGATTTTTTGCCAAAGGAGAAATAAAGTCTTGCGAATCTTATTTATGGGAACTCCTGGGTTTGCAGGGGTCAGTCTTGAACATTTATTAGGAAGCGGACATGAAATCATCGGCGTTGTTACTCAACCTGACCGTCCCAAAGGGCGTGGTATGGGGCTTCAACCTTCCGAGGTTAAAAATATTGCATTAAAACATCAATTACAGGTCTGGCAACCTGAAAAAGTTACCGGTCCTGATTTTATGGGGTTATTCAACGGTTTAAATCCGGATTTAGTGGTCGTCGTGGCTTTCGGTCAGAAAATCCCTCCGGAAATTCTTTTTGGACCCCGCTATGGTTGCGTGAATGTGCATGGTTCGTTGCTGCCCCAATACCGAGGGGCTGCGCCGATTCAATGGAGTATTTTGAATGGGGATACTCAAACCGGTGTTACCACAATGTATATGGATGAAGGATGGGATACGGGGGATATTATCTATCAGGAACAGACGCCGATTACCCGGGATGAAAATTTTGAAAGCCTTTATGCCCGCTTGTCTGAAATCGGCGGAGAGTTGCTGGTGAAAACAGTGGATGACATTGCTGCAGGTAAGGCGCCTCGCCAAAAGCAAAATCCCGCTTTGGCAACGATGGCTCCGAAATTAAAACCCGAACAACAACGAATCAATTGGTCGGATTCTGCCGCTCAGATTCATAATTTAGTCCGGACCCTATCCCCTCTCCCGGGTGCGGAAACTTATTTAAATAATGAACGTTTTAAAATTATAGAGACTCATATCTCCGATTGCAATTGTTCGAACGCGTCGCCGGTTGAACCGGGGTCGATTTTGCAAATTATAAAAAAACAAGGAATACTTGTAGCTTGCGGCGATGCGCCTTTATTAATCACCAAAATGCAACCCGCCGGCAAAAGGGCCATGACAGCCCAAGAATGCGCCAATGGCCGTTGCTTAAAATGCGGTATGCTTTTTTGTGAAGTGTAAAGAATTATATTCAAGGAGGAGAAAGCGATGTTTTTCGATTGGACCTTTTTTTTATTAATCCCGGCAGTTATTTTAGCAATTTATGCCCAGGTAAAAGTCAAATCAACTTTTAACAAATTTCTGGATGTACCGGCGGCTTCCGGAAAGACCGGAGCCCAAGTCGCACGTGAATTATTGGATAGCAACCATTTATCCGATGTTCCAATTGAGCTGACACCGGAAACTTTATCGGATCACTACGACCCGCGTTCCAGAATTTTACGGTTATCTCCGGAAGTTTATCATGGCCGCTCCCTTGCTTCTTTGGGTGTGGCTGCGCACGAAACCGGACACGCCATTCAACATGCTCACGCTTATGTACCGCTTTCTGTCCGTAACGCCATTTTTCCGGTAGCCAGTTTTGGTTCGAATTTAGGCTATATCTTGTTTTTTCTCGGTCTGGTCTTCGGCGGCAATAAATTCCTGATTGACTTGGGCATCATTTTGTTCAGCTTTTTTGTATTCTTTACAGTCCTTACTCTTCCGGTGGAATTTAACGCCAGCAGCCGGGGTTTGATGATGTTAACCAGTACCGGTTTCTTGACGCGCGGTGAAGAAGAAGCGGGAGCTCGTAAAGTACTTAGTGCAGCCGCATTGACATATGTGGCCGCCGCTGCCATGGCGATTTTGCAATTGGTGCGAATGTTGTTGCTTAGAGGAAATCGGGATGAGTGATGGTATCAGTGGCCGCAAGTTGGCCGAACTGGTTTTAAACCGCGTTGAAGGGCGGGCTTCCTATTTAAATTTAGCTTTACCGGAAGTATTTCGTGAGCATCCAGATTCCCAGCAGCGTGAACGGGCTTTTTGCACTGAACTGACCTACGGGGTATACCGGCATCTCTATAAGCTGGATTATTTTTTGGGGCGGCTGCTCAGCCGTCCTTTTGATTCTTTAAAAATGCCGGTTAAAAATATCATGCGGATCGCTCTTTATCAATTGATGTATTTACCGGAGATCCCGGCCCGGGCCGTTTGTTTCAGCGCCGTTGAACAAACCAAGAACTCGCCTTTTCAGGGGCTGGCTCCGCTAGTGAATGCGGTCATCCGCGCTTATTTAAGAAATAAGGACAAATTAAAACCGCCCAACCGTCGCTTGAACTTATTGGAATTTTTGGAGATCGAATATTCTCAGCCCCGCTGGATGATTGAACGGTGGCTTGACCGTTACGGCGAAGCCCGGACGGAACAGATGTTGCAGGTGAACAATGAGGAGCCTCCCTTAACTTTGCGGTTCAATCAATATCAGGGATCGATCAATGAAGTTTTGGATGAGTTCGATGAGAGCGGCATCAAATATTCGATGGGGTTGTTCTTACCGGAAGCGATCCAAGTTAAATCGATGTCCGGGCCTTTGGATAAACTGTTGTCCTTTCAAAACGGGAAAGTGTTTGTTCAGGATGAAAGCTCAATGCTGGTAGCCCATTTGGTCGCGCCAAAGCCCGGCGAGACTGTCATCGATCTTTGCGCCGCGCCCGGCGGGAAGAGTACGCATATCGCCGAGTTAATGGCCGATAAAGGCACGATTTGGAGTATTGATGATCATCCTCATAAGATCGATTTAATCACGCAAAATGCCAAACGGTTGAAATTACAAAGTATCCGGCCTTACCTGGCCGATGCCCGTAATTTTAAAATTCCGGGAGGAGGGTTGGCCGATGCGGTTTTAGTCGACGTTCCCTGCACCGGAACCGGTGTTTTAAGGAGGCGGGTCGATGCCCGTTACCGTCGCCAACCGGAAGATATTGAAAATCTCGTCGCCATGCAGCGGGAAATCCTGAGAAATGCCTCGCGGTTGGTCCGGCCCGGCGGACGCCTGATATACAGCACATGCACTTTGGAACCGGAAGAGGATAAAGAACAAATTCTGTGGTTTCTTTCCAAACACCCCGAGTTTCAGGCGGTTGATTTTGGGACCTTTTTGCCGGAAATGCCGGTTCGTTATTTGGATGATCCTTGGGATAAGTGGTTGACGATTTTACCAATATCCGGCGGTGGGGACGGCTTTTTTATGTGTAGGATGGAACGGCTCACGGCTTGAAAAAATAGCCCTTTCCTGGTATTGACGGGCTATGGGATTATAAGACCAGATTGCTTTACCCCGGAGGGAGCTTTTTCTAGATCAGAGTGAATTTTTAGTAGCTCAGGTTAAATTGAGGATGACTTTGTCCTCTTTTTTTATTTTACAATAAACAGCGTATGTTCACCCGAGAGTCGCGTATATATACCGAACCGTTGCGCATATCTACCCGAGAGTCGCGTATATATACCGAACCGTTGCGTATATCTACCCGAGAGTCGCGCACATATACCGAACCGTTGCGTATATCTACCCGAATCGTTTGCGTCACCGAAAGGAGGGATTTTGTCGTCCGGAGGACCGATCGGGTCACAAAAAGGATCAATCCCGCAACCGAATCGATTCATTCTTCCTATAAAAAGTCTTTTCTGTCGTTCAAAAAGTCGATCCGGCTCCAAAAAAGTTCTTTTTCCCCCTCCGATCGGTCCTTTTCTCTCTAAAAAAATGATTTCCGTGACAAAAATGATCCTTTTTCTCGTTGAAAGAATCCTTTCCATCGCAAAAGTGATCGCTTGACTCATTCAAGGATGCTTTCCGGCCCTCAAAGGATTCTTTCCGCGGTAAAAATTTTGTGATTCAAAGGAGCAAGATACCACAACAAGGGAGTGTCCTTACCACTTAAAAAGTAGTTTTGCGACACTCCCTCAATGAATACTCTATAAAGAACTAGATTCGCCTCTGATCTTTTATTTATCCCCTTTTTTGGGTGTGCGTAACATGGCGATCTGTCCTGTGCGGACAATTTCACGGATTCCATAAGGCCGTAACAGGGCAATCAAAGCCTCTATCTTTTCAATTCCGCCGGTAATCTCGATCACAACCGCCCGGCTGCTGACATCCACAACCTTAGCCCGGAAAATATCGACGATCTGCAATATTTCGGCCCGGTTCTGGGACCCGGCGTTGACTTTAATCAAGGCCAATTCCCGTTCCACCGCTTCCTTGACCGGGATATCGTTTACCTTGACCACATCGACCAGTTTATACAGCTGCTTCTCAATTTGTTCGACAACCTGGTCTTCCGCGGTATCGACCACGATAATCATTCGCGATTGTTGCGGCTCTTCGGAATGGCCCACGGCGATACTTTCGATGTTATAGCCGCGGCGGCTGAAAAGGCCGGCCACTCTGGCCATCACCCCGGAACGATCCATTACCAAGGCAGATATAATATGACGCATCAGCTATTCACCCCCATCATTTTGTTAATGGAGCCCCCGGCCGGGACCATCGGCAATACATTTTCTTCCCGATCCACTTGGCAATCGATGATGACCGGCCCGGGAGTTGCAAACCCTTCGATTAAAACATCCTTTAAATCTTTGCTTTCTGTGACGCGAAATCCTTTGGCGCCATAGGCTTCGGCTATTTTCACGAAATCGGGATTGGATTCAAGGACCGTCGCGGAGTACCGTTTATGAAAGAAAAACTCCTGCCACTGGCGAACCATCCCTAAATAAAAGTTATTCAAAATAACGACCTTCACCGGAATTTGGTGAGCCACAGCGGTACCCAACTCTTGAATATTCATCTGAAAACTGCCGTCACCTGCGATATCAATCACCAACCGGTCCGGATTTCCAATCTGCGCTCCAATGGCTGCGGGGAACCCAAACCCCATGGTGCCTAAGCCCCCGGAAGTAATGAAAGAACGAGGCCTGGTAAATTGATAGTAATGGGCGGCCCACATCTGATGCTGGCCAACCTCCGTGCAAATAATCGCTTCCCCCTTGGTGATGTTACTAATTTCCTCAATGACTTTCTGAGGTTTTAACCCCTTGGGCTCATATTGCAGCGGGTAATCTTTTCGCCAGCCGGAAATGCGTTCGAGCCACTCCGGATGACGGGTCCCCGAACAGCGCTCCAGCAACATTTCCAAGACCAATTTAACATCCCCCACGATGGGAATGGCGCAGCCGATATTTTTGCCGATCTCCGCCGGATCGATATCAATATGAACAATTTGAGCTTGAGGCGCAAAAGTCTCCAGATTTCCGGTAACCCGGTCGTCAAAACGGGCTCCGATGGCAAAAAGCAGGTCGCATTCACTCACCGCAAAATTGGCGGCGGCCGTACCATGCATACCTAACATCCCCAGATTTAAGCGGTGGTTACTCGGGAAAGCGCTCATCCCCATTAAAGTGGTTGTAACCGGCGCTTCCAAAAGTTCCGCTAAGCTTAGCAACTCCTGATGGGCTCCGGCGGTAACCACACCGCCTCCAACATATAACAAAGGCCTTTTGGCATTTTGAAGCGCTTCCGTTGCATCCTTCACCTGCCTGGCATTCCCGATATAATTCGGCTTATATCCCGGCAAATCGATTGTCTCCGGATATTCCGGATTTTCTTTTAAGACTTGCAAATCTTTGGGCAAATCTATCAAAACCGGTCCGGGACGTCCGGTCCGGGCAATATGAAATGCTTCTTTTACAATTCTCGGTAAATCTTTGATATCCCGAACCAAATAGTTATGTTTGGTAATCGGAAGCGTGATACCGGTAATATCAGCCTCTTGAAAGGAATCACCACCGATAAGGGTAGTCGGCACCTGGCCTGTGATGGCCACCATCGGCACCGAATCCATATAGGCATTGGCAATTCCGGTCACCAAATTCGTTGCTCCCGGTCCCGATGTGGCCAGGCATACTCCGACTTTTCCGGTGCTTCTGGCATAACCGTCTGCCGCATGGGCAGCACCCTGTTCATGGCGTACCAGTATATTCCGAATTTTAGAATCATACAACGCATCATAAAGGGGTATCACCTGCCCACCCGGATAACCAAAGATAACATCGACTCCCTCTCTTTGTAAACACTCCAACAGGATTTCCGCTCCCGATATTTTCATTTTTCATCCTCCGGATTCCAAATTCAATATTTACATTCTATAATAATGCCAGACATATTAATTGTCAATATTTAATTATAAATTTTGTAACACTCGTCAATAAACAGTTTCGGAGACTAGCATTTATTAAATCTTTAATTAACGAGCATTTGATTTAATCGAATTCAACAATCTCCCACTGTTATTCTGTTTATAAATTTCAAGCCGCCTCTTTTGAAAAGAGACGGCCCCGCATTCCTAAAAACGTTGACTTTTTCGTCCCAAGCCATTCCCTATGGTGGAATCTTATAAATTAGGCTTTGGGTCCTGCAAATCCCGGTCTACTTAATCACCGCCCCGGTATTTGCCGAGGTTACCAAACGGCTATAGCGGCTTAAATAACCGGTCTTTACCCGGGGTTCCGGTTGTTTCCACTCCGCTTTACGTTTGGCCAGTTCCTCCTCGCTTACCAGCACATCAATCTTTCGATTGGGGATGTCGATTTTGATGATATCTCCTTCCCGCACCAGAGCAATAGGGCCTCCTTCCATTGCTTCCGGTGAAATGTGCCCAATGGATGCACCCCGTGATGCCCCCGAGAAACGCCCGTCGGTTAATAGCGCAACCTCTTTATCCAGGCCCATTCCGGCAATGGATGAAGTCGGCCCCAGCATTTCCCGCATTCCGGGTCCACCTTTCGGTCCCTCATACCGGATTACGATAATATCTCCAGCCACGATCTTGCCATCCCAAATCGCCTGAATTGCTTGCTCTTCCCCATCAAAAACCCGGGCCGGACCTTGATGTTGCATCATCTCAGGGGCTACCGCCGATTGTTTGACCACACAACCGTCGGGAGCGAGATTACCCCATAAAATAGCCAGTCCCCCTTCGCTATGGTAAGCCTGGTCGATGGTTTTAATCACATCAGGCCGCTTAACCTTGGCGCCGGCAATATTTTCCCCGGTCGTTTGACCGGTTACCGTTTTCGTTTCTGTTTGGATTAACCCTTTTTCACTAAGAACTTTCATCACAGCCGGGATACCGCCGGCTTCATGCAAATCTTGAATATGATGAATCCCGCCGGGCCTTAAATAAGCAAGATGCGGCGTCTTGCGGCCCACTTCGTTGACCCAGTTCAAACTTAATGAAATTCCCACTTCGTACGCAATTGCCGGTAAATGCAAAACGGTATTGGTGGAGCCTCCGATCGCCATGTCCACCGTAAACGCATTCGTAAAAGCTTCTTCGGTCATGATATCCCTTGGACGGATATCGTTTTTGACCAAGTCTATAATTTTCATACCGGCGTTTTTAGCCAGGCGCACCCGGCCGGCATCCACCGCCGGAATCGTGCCGTTTCCCGGTAATCCCATTCCTAATACTTCCACCATGCAGTTCATGGTATTGGCGGTAAACATTCCGGAACATGATCCGCAACCTGGACATGCAGCTTCCTCCAGCTCCTTCAGGTCTTCTTCCGTCATTTTACCGGCGGATACAGCGCCGACACCTTCAAACAAATGGTTTAAATCGACTCGCTCACCCCGAAAATTACCGGCCAACATCGGGCCGCCGCTTATGACGATACTCGGCAAATTTAACCGCCCGGCCGCCATTAACATCCCCGGTATGATTTTATCACAGTTCGGAACCAATACCAACCCGTCAAAACAGTGCGCCATCACCATACTCTCGATTGAATCGGCGATTAATTCCCGGCTAGCCAGGGAATATTTCATTCCTTCATGACCCATGGAAATACCGTCACAGACGCCGATCACTCCAAATTCAATCGGAGTACCTCCAGCCATCCTCACTCCTGCTTTAACGGCTTCAACAATCGTATCCAAATGAATGTGACCCGGTATGATTTCGTTGGCTGAATTGGCTATCGCAATTAACGGTCTTGTCAACTCCTCATCGGTATACCCCATTGCCTTAAACAAAGAGCGATGAGGCGCACGTTCGATTCCCTGCAAAACTCGATCACTTCTCAAATTGTCCACCTCCATTTTCGGTTCTTTATTCGCCTATCACCTCAAGTTTCCTGCCACTGACATAGCATCTTTCAAAAAATGTCTGACATATTGAACCCTGATCTTTTTCCAAGACATAATATAAAAGCTGTTGGTCATCACCAACAGCTTTTATAACACATTAAGCTTCGAATCTTTCAAAATTATTTACCTGATTATAAAGTTAATTCAGCAGATTATTTGAATGTAGTGATTTATCAGCTATCTATTGATTTAAAATCAAAAGAATATCTCCCGCGGAGGCGCAGAGAAATGACGAAGCACTTTGCGACTATGTTTTCTGGTCTAGACGTTTCCTATTCACGGCAACCGATATCACGAATTACCTTGCAAAGCACCTCTCACACTCTGCGCCTTGGCGC